>NZ_KB899294.1 GCF_000378145.1 Saccharibacillus kuerlensis DSM 22868
TACGATTTGGCGAGCTTTTGCGAAAAATAATTGCATATGGGCACTTATTGGGCTTTACGTTGAATCTTATGGATGAAATCTTATGAGACGCGTCCCATTCCGGCATATACGCGAACCAATGATCGGCTTCGTATTTTACGTTCAGTGGCTTCATTTAAATTTGGAAACCGGATTTGGGCGTTGAAAGTATCTTCTATTCGAAAAAGTTGATAAGTTTGCGTACATGCCCTAGTGTAATTGGTTATTTCCGTTCGTTGAAACTCAAACTTACTGCATAAGTCACGATTTTGGTAGGCCCAACTTCAGTACGCAGCACGCCCTTCCGAGACGGCTTGGCCTCGGCGTCAGGGAAGAGATTTTGTTCTGCGGAATCGGAGGAGAAGAGGGAAGTCGCTCCTTCCTGCTCTTTTGTTGTCCGTTCGCCGTCTTCTCCGTCTGCGTTTGGCAGCATTTCGCGGCGGCGTTCCAGAATATCGCTCTCGTACATGGCCGCATGCGGGAAATTCAGCCGCAGCACAAAGTCTGAGGGTGCCTGCGATAGGTTGTACCAGCGGAGCACGACGTCTCCGTACTCCTCGGACAGCTTGGCGGCGGAGAAGGCGAGACTGTCGCCGCTCCACTCCAACAGCTGTCCGGACGCCGGAAGCGGGCCTTTCTGCATGCTGGTCTGCGTAACAAACCACGGCGTTTGATATTGATAAGCTTCGGCGTAAGTGCCGGATTCAATCGTATTTCCGGCATGGGGGAAAAGAGCAAACTCGGCCGTATGCGGGCCGAGACACTGCGCCTCCGGCGTCGGGAAGACGCCCCAGTCGCCTAGTTCAGACGATGAGCGGAGCAGCGTGACGGCAAGGGTGCCCGCGTCATCCTGCAGCACTTCGTATTCGTTAAGCCCTTTGTTAGCAGCGGTCAGGCCGAAAGATCCATCCGAAACGCCGACAAAAGCGTGCTGATGCTGCGCATTGCTCGGATTGATCCACTCCGGCGCAGGCTTTGTATCTCGTTCGGCCGCTTCGAAGATCGAATCAGCGAGATGGCGATCCGCTTTCAAGCCGCTCGGAAATAGGACGCGCAGCCGGTGATCGAACGCCTGATTGTCGAAGGAAGCCGTGATCGTCGGGCCTTTGGATTCCCGTTCCAGCGTCATCCTCGTTACAATGCGCAGCGGCACGAGAGAAGAGACGCGCTGCGATTTGCGTTCAGTGAACGGGACGAGGAACCGCTTTTCTTCTTCGAACTTCTTCTCCATACCGGCCGGAATCTGCCAGTCGTGTATGATCTCGAACACGACGCGTACCGGCGAAGATTCAACCACTGAGATTGAAGCTTCCAGTCCGGCGGTCGTCAGAGCCGTCTCGCCTTCCGGCTGGCGGAAGACGTATTCGTTGCCGACGTCGCCGCAGTCTTCGTAAACGCCGAGTCCGGAATAAGTCCGGCCCGTGATTTTGTCCGTCAGGTCGTACGAGCCGTCCGTCCGGAATTCGACGGCGACGTAATCGTTTGCCATGCCGCGCTCATGGACGCGGAGAGAGGAGACATTGTCCGCCGAAACATGCGGCAAAGACTGCGCATGATCTGCCGATTCCGCGGAAACATTGAAGCCGACGGTGCCGGCAGCAGAGCGGGAAGCGGCCGAACTGATGCTGTCGGCTGCCGAGCCCGGAGCTGCGGCTGCCAATTCGCCTTCCTGCTTGGCCCGGCCGCTCTGCGGCTGCACGGCTTCGATGAAGGCATCTGGCGCAGTGCCGGTCGGTGAGCCATCCGCTCCGGAGCCGTCCGAAGCTCTTTCGCCGCCAACTGCGGCTTCGGGACTGCCGATCCGGCCTTCCTGGACGCTCAAGCCGGCCCCGGACGCCGGCAGCCAGGCATACGCCGCATAACCGAGCGGCGCTATTTCCCGCGCTTCCAGGGTCAGCCGAACCCTGCGCGCCATATAAGGCTGCCGGAAACGGTCGTCCGGCAGCTCGTAGCCGAAGTGCACGCCGAGGTCTTCCAGCTCGGCATACACTTCCCGGCCGCGGCTGTCGAGTACGCGTCCTGATCCGGCTCCGCCCGATTCGCCGCTTCCCGGCCCGCCGCAGCGGCCAGATTCCAATTCGATCTGTTGAAGCTCGGCCGTGATTTCGGCAATTGAAGGCCGCTCGCCGAAGCCGAGCCTCGCAATGTCCAGCTCGACCGTCACGACGCCGCTCCGCGTCCAGCCTGTCGTATTGAACACCGCGAACGGCACGGCGTTCGCGTCCCAGCCCGGCGCGTTCGCTGTGTCGATACGCCGCGTCAGCGCCTGCAGGCTGGCGTCGACGATCGCTTCAGCCGTATGCCGGCTCTTCTCGAACCGCGTAACCATTTCGCGGTGCACTTCGTCCACGCTGCAGCCGCAGATGCTGTCGTGCGGGTGATTCTGCATAAGCGTTTTCCACGCGTATGTCAGCTCGTGGTGCGGATATTTCCGGCCGCCCGCCAGATGGGCGAGCAGGGCGAGCGGCTCTGCGCCGCGTTCCAGCAGGGTCTGGCCCTGCTGATTCATCTGCTTGAGATACATGCGCGCCGACGCTGTATTGACGAGCGTACCCCAACCGTCAGTGCGCTGGCTTCGCAGCTCGCCGTCGACGGTTACGAGATTGTCCGGCAGCGCCGGACGCAGCGCCTCGAGATACTCGTCGAAGCTCACATGCTTAAAGTCTGTGTCAGGAAAGAGACTGCGTGCCGTCTCCAAAGCCTCCGGCAGATCGGTCTGGACCGGCTGATGGTCGCAGCCGTTCATAAACAGCAGATGCGGTGTAGAAGCGTATTTGGATGCATCCGCCAGCTTGGCGGTCCAGTACTCGCGGGCGGCATTGATATCGATTGGCACTTCCATGCCGTTGCTGTACCAATTGGCGAACAGCACGCCATTTACGGATGAGCCGTCCGGCGAGCGCCAATGCATTTCGGAATACGGTGATTCGTAGGTATCCGATTCGTAGACGGCGTTGGCAAAGCCGGTCGGCTTTACGCCGCGACCGAATACTGCCGTATCGATATCAGCTTGTACCAGCATTTGCGGTGCCTGCCCCATATTGCCGAACGAGTCGGGGAAGTAACCCAGCTTGGAAATACTGCCATAGCGGGCCGCATCCTGATGTCCGATCAGCAGATTGCGTACGTTCGCTTCGGCGCTTGTCAGAAACTCGTCCTGCAGCACATACCAGGGTCCAATCGCAATGCGCCCGTCACGGATCAGCTTTTCCAGTCGTTCGCGGTTGTCGGGGCGCACCTGCAGGTAGTCTTCTATAATGATCGTCTGTCCATCAAGATGGAAACTGCGGTAATCCGGGTTCTGTTCCAAAGTGTCCAGCAGCGTGTCCATCAGTTCGATCAGGCGCATATGATGGCGTTCGTAAGGCAGATACCACTCGCGGTCCCAATGGGTATGCGAGATCAGATAGGCGGTTTGGCGGTTCATAAAAGGCCTCCTCAAGCTGCTCGAATGACGGATTTTGAATAAAGGATTTTGAAAGACGGGTTTAATGACAGATCTTGAAAGGCGGATAAGGTGAAAAAGTGACTTTCGTTCATAGAGAGATGAGTCGCGCCCGGAGTCTGACGAATCGCTTTCGGAATCTGAAGAATCGTGTCAGAATCGATGGAGCTTATGGAGCTTATGGAGCTTATGGAGCTTATGGAGCTTATGCGGCTTGTTCGGCTCGTGCCGCTTCTTCAGATATTTGGATTAAGCCCGATTTCGATCCTGCCTCACAGCTTGCCTGATCGAATCAATCCGGTGACCAATTCGCTGAATAAACTATTGGCCCAGGCAAACCACGGACGAGTAAACTTGGACGGATCGTCGGCGTGAAAACCTTCGTGCATAAAGCCGGTGTCGGCATCCGTTGCTTCGAGCGTCTGCAGCAGACACAGTTTTTCCTCGTCGGTACCGGCTGCATGCCGCTTGTTGTCGGTATTTAAACCGTTAATATTGGAGTCATTGGCGTTCAAATCGTTGATGTTCAACTCGTTAGTGTTCAAGTCGTTGGCGTTCAAAAGGAAATCCCCTTTCGGTATACGGAACCGAAATATGAAGCCGGATATAGATCAGAGATAAGGACCCGGGCTGCAATTTCCCGAACGATTATGCGCGCAGATCGATCAGGAACGTACGGATCTCATAAGGCTCCAGCACGAAGTCAATCTGTGGTTCCTGCCAGCGTTCGCCTTCCGGCTGTTCCATCAGATTGCATGCCTGCCATGAAGCGATGCTCAGATCGCTCTCCAGCGTCAATTTCTGCCGGCTTCCGGAGAAATCGTGTACGCGCAGAACGACGAATTCGCCGTCCTCCGAGCGCTTTACAGCCGAGATCATGGCTGTGAGGTTCTTGGCAGCGTCGAACGCGCCAACTGCACCGCCGAATACACCAACCACTGCCCTGCTGCGCTCGGCACCGCCATGTTGTTCACCGCCTGCTGCTTGCATGCGCTCTGTGCTGAAGTTCGCTGCGTTCGTATGCTCGGCGATGACGCCGCTGTGCCGCCAGGCCGTGCCCACGCCGGTGCTGACTGACAAACGGAACATGGACAGAGCCGACCGTTCCGGAGCGCCTTCCGACACACGGAACGGATTGTTCAGGGCCCAAGCGCTGCGAACGGTACCGCCAAGCAGCCAGTCTCCTTCATGCGGCAGCAGCGAATACGTAAATTCGTGCGCTCCTTGGTCGGCTTCCGTGTCCGGATGCTGAGCGCACTTGATCAGCGACAGGCGCATCACGTGATCCTTAATGTCGTAGCCGTACTTGCAGTCGTTCAGCAGGCTGACGCCGTAGCCTTTGTCCGACAGATCGGCCCATTGATGGCCGACGGTCTCGAACCGCGCCATGTCCCAACTCGTGTTCCAGTGGGTCGGACGCTTGACGTTGCCGTACTGAACATCGTACGTCGCTTCCGTAGCACGCACATGTACCGGAAAAGCAGCTTTCAGCAGTACGCGGCGTTCGTGCCAGTCGGCTTTGGTCTTGAAGTCGATCCTGCGGTCGGATGCGTAGACGATCATCTGCTGTTCAATCCGCGATGCTGCCGTTTCCCAGACGAAGGCGATCACGCAGCGCAGTATTCCGTTCTCCTTCACAGACACGCTGGTCAGGTTGTCCAATTCCCAAGATTTCTGCTGATAGAAAATATCGACGTCCCACGCTTCATGCGCCAGCGGTTTGTCTTCGAACAGTTGGAACACGTTGCCGCGCTGTCCGTGTGCCAGCACTTCGCGATCCGCCCTGCGGTCGTAGATGCGTGTAAGCTGACCCTGCTCATTCCAGTCCAGTTCATAGAATGGAGTGTCGACACCATTCTCGCGCAGAGTGAAGACGGAGTGAGAAGACACAGGGTTTTCGATCAAGGAAGCTGGATGTGAATCGTTGGCTTTACTGGCTTCGCTCGCTTCATTGACCTTATTGGCTTCATTGATCTCGCTGTCTGACCTTTGTGCCGCCGCTTGCGCCACTGCCGCTCCGGATAAGCCGGTGTCCGCCGGCAGATCGGCGTGATCCGCTGCACCGCCCGGCTCGAATGTCAGCTCCGCATAACCCAGCGAAGGAACGTCTGTCGCTTCTACAAGCCAAACGCCGTCCGACAGTTGGGCGCGAAGCGTTTCGCCGAGATGATTTTTCCATACACCGCCTGCGTTCGCGATGCTGTCCGTTTCATTCACGGCACTGCCCGCTGCCGAGATCTCGACGATTCCGGTCTCCGCCCACGGCGAAGAATTCCAGACCGTGAAGCGCCGCACTGCCTGCGAAGAAGAGCCGTCTGCGCTGCCTGTCAGTAGACCTTGTTCCGCTCCGCTTCGAGCTTTCAGGCCCAATTGTTCGGCTTCAGCGTACTCAATCGTGCTGTCCTCGTAGACTTCGCGAATCGACGAGCCCGGGATAATGTCATGGAACTGGTTGCGCAGAATAATCTTCCAGCCTTCGTCCAGTTCTTTTTTTGCATATTGGTTCCAATCGCCGGAGAGGACCGCATTCAATGCGTTCAACCATTCGCTTTCCCGGTACAGAAGTTCAAGTTTTCGGTTCATGCGTTTGTTGTAAGCCTGACTTGTGTACGTTCCGCGGTGATATTCGAGGTACAGCTCGCCGTCCCACGTATGTACGTAGCTGTCGGTCTTTTCCACCGTTTCGCGCAGCTTTCGGAAGTAGTCGCCGGCTGTACCGGTTTTCATTTTTGGCAGCCCAGGCATGCGGTCGATCCGTCTGCGCATCTCCAGCATGTTCCGGTTGACCCCGCCGCCTCCGTCGCCGTAGCCGTAGGAGAACAGCAGCTTCTGGTTCATTTCCTTGTCGCGGTAGGCGTCCCAGCTGCCTTTGACCGTCTTGGGCATAATATTGCCGTTATACGTGTAGAACCAGGAACCCGGCTCGGACCACGGTTCCGTCGTCGTTATAAAGTGGGTCAGAATCTCTGTTCCGTCCATCCCGCGCCACATAAACGTATCGTGCGGCATTCGGTTGTACTGATTCCAGCTGATCTTGGTCGTCATGAACGTGTGAATGCCGGACTTTTTCAGAATCTGCGGCAGCGCCCAACTGTAGCCGAACACGTCCGGAAGCCAGAGGTAATCGCATTCCGCACCGAACTCTTCCCGGTAAAATTTTGTTCCGACGAGAATCTGCCGCACCAACGATTCGCCGGATGTCAGGTTGCAGTCGGCTTCCAGCCACATGGCACCGCTGGCTTCCCAACGTCCTTCAGCGGCTCTTGCTTTGATATCCTCGTATAGTTCGGGATAATCGGTTTTTACGTAATCGTAGAGCTGGGGCTGCGTCTGCAGAAACGTATACTCGGGAAACAGCTCCATCAGACGCATGACTGTCGAGAAGGAACGGGCGGTCTTTTCACGGGTATGTTTGAGCCGCCACAGCCAAGCTACGTCGATATGCGTATGCCCGATCGCTGTGATCTCGACCGCCGAATGCTTGTCCATACGGTCGATAGCGTTCGAGAGAGAGTCGCGCGCTTCGCGCAGCGATTCGTAGAAGGCGTCCGAACCTGGCGAGCTCCAGTCGATAAGCAGCAGCGAGCGGTCCGCAGCTTTAAGCAGTTGGGAACGTTCCGGAAGGTTGGGGTCCAGCACTTCGACCGTCTCGGATACCGCCAGCAGCGTGTGATAATAATCGTCGGCAGGTTCATCGAGCCAGCAGACTTCCGCAATCCGGATGCCGTGAGTCTGATTCTGCTGCACGCCGCCGCCTTCAAGACCGGACCACAGGCGAAGCGTCAGCGGAAGTGTCGTCCCGGCCGGATCTTCGTTGAAAAAGACTTCGAGATGGTTGGAGTCGACGCCTTGATAAGGTTGGCCATGCAGATAGAAGAGAGACTCGAAGCCGGAATTGTTGCCGCCGCCGGTCTCGCCCAGATCGAAGCGGCCGAGAATGCGGCGTCCGGACCATTCGGCAGGGATATTCATTTCGGCGTAGAGCCACAAGTACAGGTCGCGTCCGCTCCAGCTCTCGCCGATCTTCAGCGTGCCGGTATAGTCCGCAGACGAAGGGATTTCGGGATTGATCTCTTTACGGGCATCTTCAAGGGAATGGAAAAAAGGAATGGGCATGCGGTCACGGTAACGGTAATCGGACAGTTCATGCAGACGGGAGCGCAGTTTGGATTCGGTTAAAAACACAGGAAAAAGACCTCCTTTGGGTAGTTGGACGAATCGTCAAACGGTCGGAGGCGAGTGGGGTCAAGAAGGGCCGGGGGTACTCGCCACTATGGGGAGGCATGCCGGGTTCTTCTGCAAACGGAGTCGATCTTAGGGGATCGTTAAGGCCATTATAAGCAGGTCATGTCCGTTTTTCAAACCGATATTTGCAAAAAAAAGAGAAAAAGAGTCCTATTTGGGAAAGCATTTGCTGTTCCGGGAGGCGGAGAACCGGCGGCGTTCAATACGAGAGCGTTCACGCTGCGAATCAGTGAAGACGGCGAGAACTGGACCGATGCCGTACAGGTGACGGACAATGCGGCCGGGCTGAGCAGGCATGCGATTCCGCTGACATCCGCTCGATATGTACAGCTTGTTGTGGAGAAGCCGACTCAGGGCGGCGACACGGCGGCGCGGATTTACGGACTGGAAGTCATGGGGTTGAAGTAAAAGCAGCCAGTTTTCCCGATTTCAACACGCGACCGGAACGAATTCCCTTCGGAGCCTCTGCGGCTGTTCGGTGCATAGGACTTTATCGACAGCCTGAGCGCGGCTTCTAAATGAAGCCGCGCTTTTTTTCGCTTCCGGTCAGCTCGACGAATCCGGCTTCTGCGCGATCAGCTTGCTCATCGCATGACGATGAGGAATTCCGGAAGACATACAGTCGAATACGATCTCCGAGCTGTCTGCCAGCAGCCAGTCATGATAATGCCGGGCCAGCTCGCCGGAATGCCAAGAATAAGCATACGGCTCGTCTTCAGGCGGCGGAGCGATAAAAGGCTTCTCCACAAATACGTTCAACACATGCAGCCCACCGGCATTTGTGAATGCCTTGTAGTTTTCGAAGATTTCGCTGCGCAGTTCCGGTCTGATGTAATGCAGGACCCCGCTTGAAAAAACAATGTCGAAATGCTCGTCCAAACGGTGATCCAGAATGTCCGCTTTGAACACTTCGACATGCACGCGTGCCTGCTCGGCAAGACGTTTTGTTTTCTCGATTCCGGCATCGGCCACATCAAACGCAGTAACGTGATAGCCGTTGCGGGCAAAAAAGACGGCATCCTTGCCTTCGCCGCAGCCGACATCCAGCAGTTTAAGAGGACGCACGGGCGGTATTCGTTTCAATACTTCGTAACAAGCTGAATTGGGCTCGGTACCCCAGTAATAACCAGAGTTCCGATATTCCTGTTCATAGATGGTAACGGATCTGTCGAATGAAGCATACCCGAACAGTCTGTCTATTCCGGTTTCCAGCGTTCGAGCCAACTGCGGAAGCAGAGCGATATCGGGCAGGCTTTGAGCATTTTCCCACTTTGACACGGCTTGGAAAGATACGCCGACTGCCTGAGCCAGCTCTTCTTGGGTCATGCCTTTTTCCTTGCGATAATTATGGATGTTTCTTGCCAACTGCTCTTTCATTTTGGTCGCTCCTTCGGATGTTTGCTTGTCTGATTCTTATTTTAAGGAACAAGGCGGTTTGCAAACAATAGAGGCGTATTCGAGTTTTGGACGGGTTCAACCGAAAGTTGAGTTATGTTTGGAAGAGCGATCCGATTTAAAGATTTAAATGAAGCCGATGCACGTAAATGCGAAGTCGATTATTGGTTCGCGTACACGTCGTAATGGGATGCGTTGAACAAGAAATGATGAATAAGATTCGTCTAACGGGAAACGATAAAGATAAATAGGATGCGTCCAACAAGATGCGTTTAATTAAGAAGTGACTAACAAGACGTGTCTAAATAAGAAGTGTCTAACAAGACGTGTCTAAATAAGAAGTGTCTAATAAAATTCGATAAACAAAATTCAACGTAAAGCTCAATAAGTGCTCACATGCACTTATTTTTCGCAAAAGCTCGCCAAATCGCATAATAAGTGCGCAGGTGCAGCTATTTCACGTGAAAGTACAGTTAGAAACGCAAAAACGCTGAAATAAGTGTATGAGAGCACTTATTCCAGCGAAAGTTAAAAATTCGAGAAAAATAAGTGTATAGGCGCACTTATTTTTCTTTTTCCCTCTTACACCTTCAATAGATTTTTCGGATCTGGCTGAAATAGGTTTGCGTACAGCCCCTAGAGCGGTACAACGGTATCAGCCAACCTTTCGGTATCAGCCGACCTTTTCAGTATAAGACAAGCGCCCGGTCTCATACGATTCGAGTATTTATCGGGCTAACCATACCCGCATAAGCGAGAACAGCTTTTCGATATTCAGCGGTTTGCTGATGTAATCAGAAGCGCCCGCTTCCAGGCACATTTCGCGTTCGTCTTTCATGGCTTTGGCCGTTAGAACGATAATCGGCAGCGCGCCAAACTCCGGTTTTGCCCGGATCGCTTTCATCGTTTCATAGCCATCCATAAGCGGCATCATGATATCCATCAGTACCAGATCGTAAGCGGGATCGCGCTCAAGTACATCAAGCGCTTCGCGCCCGTTCTCGGCAATGCCGACCTCGGCGCCTTTGCTCTCCAGAGCGACCGAGATTGCATAAATATTGCGCGCATCATCGTCGACAAGCAGCAGACGCCGACCTTCGAACAGTTTTCGGTCGCCTTCCTGCTCCCGAGGGAGATGCAGGTTGGAAGCCAGGGAAGTTGAAGGTTCAGGAAGAGCGGTTGTCGCTTCAGCATCAGGCTGATGTACATGCCGCAGGTCGGATGGAAGATACAGAGTGAACACACTGCCATGTCCGGATGCGCTTTCCAGTCCGATACTTCCGCCCAACAGACGCGAAAATTCGCGGCAGATAGACAAGCCCAAGCCGGTACCGCCATAACGTCGTTCTGTCGCCCCGTCCGCTTGGAGGAAAGCTTCGAAGATCAGATCTTTTTTGTCATCGGAGATGCCGATACCTGTATCCGCCACTTCGATCTTCACTCCGGCTTCGCCGTTCGATGAATTCGGCAGGTCTGCGGATGCAATACGAAGCGTGACGGAACCCTGCGTAGTAAACTTGATTGCATTGGACAGCAGATTTTTCACAATTTGCTCAAGACGGCGGCCATCGGTCCACAGCAGTTCAAGCGTATCCGGCTCGAAGATTGTGTCGAAGCGAATGCCTTTTTTTCGCGCAATTTCGTCAAACAGACCTTTCATACTCTGCGAAAGTTCTGTCAGATTATACGGTTCGGCGGTCACTTCCATTTTCCCGGCTTCCGCTTTTGCCAAATCCAGAATATCGTCAATCAATCCCAGCAGATCATGTCCCGAACGGTAGATCGTGGCGGCGTATTCTTTCTCCTGCTGTGTCAGTGTCTCATTGTCCTTCTCGGACAGGATTTGCGATAAGATCAAAATGCTGTTCAGCGGTGTACGCAGTTCATGCGACATATTGGCCAGAAACTCGGTCTGGAACTGTGCGCTTCGAATCAGCTCCTGCTGCACAACTTCGAGCAGTCGGTTCTTCTCTTCGACCTGCAGGTTCGTTTTTTCCAGTTCACGGTTGGCTGTGCGCAGCGTCTCCTGTTGGGTACGCAGTTCTTCCGATTGAGCCTGCAATTCTTCGGTCTGACTCTGCAGCTCTTCTGCAGAAAGCTGGGAATCGCGAAGCAGACTGTCCACCTGCATACGTCCGGTGACAGCATTGATTGCGATGCCAAGCGTGTTCATCAGCTGCTCGACCAGCCGCCGCTGTACAGGAGTGAAGGTTGTTAACGAGGCGAATTCTACGACAGCTTCGACCCGCTGTTCGAATTGAACGGGAACGATGAACAAGCTGCGCGGCGCCGCCTCCCCCAATCCGGAAGTGATGCGCAGATAATGTTCGGGCAGATCTTCAAGCAGAACCGATTCACCGCTGAGCGCGGCTCGTCCTACCAGTCCTTGACCTATTTTGAACGTATCGACCGACGACTCGGCGGCATAATCGGAATAGGAGGCGATTCGCACTAGTTCATCTTCGCCTCGGCGCGAGTAGAAGACGGCGTAAGCAGCTCCGCTCAACGGAACAATCTTGCGCAGGAACGTTGCAGCAAGCTGCTCCATCGAACCGATATTTTGATAGAGAGCCGACGATTCGGCCAGCGCCGTCTGAATCCATGTATGCTCTTCAAGTTCTTCCTTAAGCTCGCGCGATCTGCGATTATGACTTTCCAGCGAAATGGCCATTTCATTGAAGGAAAGTGCAATATTGCCGATTTCATCTTCGCTGTCCGAATTCAGACGGGGGAGATTTTCGGAAGTATTAAAATCGGCGCTGCGCATAACTCCGGTTATGTTTTTAAGTTTATTTGTCGTACCGCGAATCGTTCGCCGCATCAGCAGAATCGCGGCAGCAAGCAGCACGGGAGCAAGGATTCCAATACTCCAGAGCATAAGGCGAGCCGTACGATAGCGTTCTTCGATACCGGCATCGGACGATTGTTCAATAAAGTAGAGAAAAACGGCGGACAGAGCCGCTGTCACAAGCATGATAATAAATACGGAGCCAAATCCCGAAAGCTGTCTTTTCTTGTAGTTCAAGTAGATATCCTCCAGACTGGATGCGAATCGGCGGTGCGGATTGAGGAGTAAGTATCGGAAGCAGGTTGTTAGGGAATAAGCGTTATCAAAATGGGCTGAACAAAGCTTATACTCAGCCAGTATAAGCTTTTTTCGATAGTTTGTCGTGCTGAAAAGGAAAGAACGGCAGTAGAAAGTGAGCAGTAAAAAAGGACGCTGTTGTGATAACAGCATCCTTATTTGTGTTTGCCAGCAGCAGGCTTGACGGTCGATACTGGATAGGAATTCTTTTACCGTTATGACAGCTGGCGCGATCATGCATCGTACATTCAGCAGAGGGCCAGCAGACGACCGGCAGGCGACCGGCAGGCGACGCAGGGTTAGAACATTTTCCATCGTCCTATAGATGTTACGAAGCTTGTTTGCCGCTTGCCTGCCGCTTGTACATTATCATCTATTGTCGGAGCTGTGTCCGGAGAATCGTACCCGATACGTTTCTTCCGCTTCCAGCTTCAATGGCCTGAAATTATCAGGATACTGTGACAGGACTTCGCGCAGCCGATCCAACCGATCCTGAGGCAGTTTGTGCGTGTAACGGCGGATAAACTCCGGATACAGCTCGATATATCGCTTCATCCGGACAGCCGCGCCGACAACGGCGGTCAGAATCTCGTCTCCTCGATGCAAGCTGCGGATCTGCGGCTCGTATCGAATACAGTAGCGAATTGCGCTCTCTTTGATCAATTCGCGGTTCAACTTGGCGACTTCGCCAATATAACCAGCCAGATGCGGAGAGAAACCGTCCATAATCAGCGGCTCTAGCAGCAGATCCATATCGCGGCGCAGGACGAATGACTGAAGCAGCTCTGCCTGCAGATTCCGGATCGGATCATTGCGCAGCAGCGTATTCACCTCGCGCAGCATTTCGTAAGCGTGGGCAGGTTCAGGCTCCAGCAGCCCTTCGGCCGCCCGGATGTCCTGTATAAGTCCATGGCGTATACGATCCTTATCACGGGCGAACAATTGGTCTGTGCGGATGCATACTTGTTCCTCGAACGCGCGCCGCTGGGACATCCACAGCAGAGCAGTCAGCAGTACGCCGGCTGCGGCCGATATGCCGATCCACGGGGGAGTGCCGGCAAAAAACATGGCCAGCAGCGTCAGCAGGACGGCAAAGAGCCGTTCGGAATACATGGAGCGCCGGACGGCACGTCTGGCTGTCGAAGGTACGTCGTACAATCTGCGTCGACCGCAGGCCGGGCATATATTTTGGGATAATACTGTATAGCAGCTGCATTTGCGGCAGACCCGCAGCTTATCGTAGGCATATTCGGTACGTTCATAGGGCTTCAATCTTACAACCTTTTTTCTGATCATGGACGGTCACGCCGATCGTTTAAAGTATTCAGCAGCCGCTCATCCAGTTCAGCCCTTGAAGGAGCTTTTTTGCGGCTGCGGATATAAAGCAGGGAATTGATTGTTGTAAAAAGAAACAAAATCCCGAGTGTTCCGTATGTGAGATAGATTAAATTACCGGACAATTGCTGCACATTCCTTTCCAAAGCCGATTTTGGGCAGATTTTTGGAGTCACGAACAGGAAAAGCGGCTCCCGCCGTCTTCAGTCATAGGAGTCCGTGAACCTCTGCACATTTTACGTTATAATTTGGGCAGTGCCTCCTTGGTTAACGATAGCTGGAAAAAGCGCCGGGTGCAACAAGACGTTGTGAAGATATGCGAAGGGAAATAACCGGGTTTCCTATAAGCGATCATCAGATATTATATCTTTTCAAACCCAAGATTGCAGGCAAGCTGCCACCCAGGAACAGGGTTGATTCAGGGAAATTACAGTCTTTTCAAAAGTTATTAACGAAATATTAAGGATTTTCACAGAAAACAGGCCTATGATAGTGTCGTCGGCTTCCGCTGCAAAATGGAATCGATGCCGGCATATGAGTAAAATGCGCAATCAGATAAATAAGAAGGGGTTTTGCCAAAATGGTACTGAAAATCAGAAGGTTGATTTATCCGCTGTTGGCGGTTCTGCTGCTGACTGCAGGAGTGTTCCCTACAGGTGCTCGTCCGGCGGGAGCCACGGGAACGGCGTCTTCGGCCGGCTCTACACCGATTGATGCGGTACTTGTACTCGATGCGAGCAACTCGATGGCGAAGAGCGACCCGCAGAAGCTGGGCAACGAAGCGATGAGGCTGTTTATCGATATGCTGCCCGTACAAGGCGACCGGGTCGGTATTGTCTCCTATACCGATGTCGTACAGCGCGAGAAAGCACTGCTGGAAATCCAAGCTCAAGCCGACAAAGACGAGTTGAAAACCTTTATCGGCCAGTTGGGCCGCGGAGCTTATACGGATACTGCAGTCGGTGTGACCGAAGCGGTAAATATGCTGCAGCGCGGAGCGCGCCCCGATGCCGAACCGATGATCGTCCTGCTGGCCGACGGCAATACCGAACTTAACACAACCAAGTCCAAAACGTTGGAACAGTCGCAGCAGCAGCTTGCCGATTCGGTGCAAAAAGCAAAGGACGCCGGTATTCCCGTCTATACAATCGGGCTTAATGCCGACGGACAGTTGAATCAGAACGAGCTTGAAAACATCGCATCCAGTACCGGAGGCAAATCGTTCGTCACGGATTCTGCCGATGATCTGCCGAGCATCCTCAGTGAAATTTTCGCCAGCCATCAACAGCTGAATATTGTACCGGTCGATTCACTGACCGGCAGTGGAGATTTCCAGGATGTGACGGTTGCCGTGCCGAACGCCCATGTACTGGAAGCGAACGTATCGATCACTTCAGACCAGCAAGTCGAACTGAAGCTCAAGGACCCGAGCGGCGCAGAGATTGCGATCCCATCGGATGCCGTGGCGCTGTCCACGTCCAAAACGTATTCGCTGCTGAAACTGATTCGGCCGCAGGAAGGTGACTGGACGCTGAGTGTAAAAGGAGCGGATCAGGATCAGATCGACATCAGCCTCGTATTCAACTATGATATCGAGCTGGCGACCGCTCCGCTTAATGCTTCCTCGTATGGTGCGGGCGACAAGGTTGACGTTTCCGCTTATTTAACAAGTGCCGGACAGAAGCTGGATTCGCCGGAATTATACGGAACGATGAAGGCGTCACTCGTCGCGAAGGACGAAGAGACCGGTACCGAGACCAGCGTTCCGATGACATTGAACGGTACGCAGTTCGACGGCAGCTACGAGCTGCCCGAAGCGCATAAGTACACGCTGCTCGTCCGTGCGGAAGCCGACAGCTTCTACCGCGAATCCGCGCCGATTACGATCGACGCCGCTTCCGGGACGGTATCCGGCGGAGCAGGAGCAGAAGCGGACAAGAAATTCCCGCTTGTTCCGGTCATTCTCGGCGTGCTTGGTCTGCTGGCACTTGCCGCCATTGCTTTCTTCCTGATGCGCTATTTCAAAAAGGTGAACAAAGGCTTCGTCGGTCAGATGGTCATCGAGATTCGCGACGACAACACCGGCGAACGGTCCTATCCGCAGTATAAAAAACTAAATACGTACAAAGGGCGTCTTAATTTGCATCAGCTCCTTCAACTCGCTCCCGAGCTGAAGGATACGGAAAATATCGTCTTTACCCCGGGTTCCGAAGATCGTATTGTGCTGCGCAGCACCGCTGAAGGCATTCCGATTGAGAAATCCGGCCGGGCCGTTGACACATCAAAAGGTCTGGAGCTGAAAAGCGGCGACCGGATTACCGTGCCCGTAACCCAAGCCAGTAAGACGATCAGTCTGGAATATTTGGTCTAGCGATCTTTGATTCAGTACTCTCTGGTTCAGTACTTTCTGGTCCAGCAAGCCTAGTCCAGCCAACTGCATGTAAGCTGTTCATTTTGACTGCAAACTGTTGATTTTTCGCTTAAAATACCGCTGTTATCCTACCGACCCGGCCTTCCGCAATATGGCGGAAAGGCCGCATCCCGAAAGGAGCTTTTCATGAAACCGATTGTAAGAGAACATATCCAGCAGCTCGACGTCTCGCTCGGAGGCGGGATCGTCAGTGAGAAGATCCGCGTCGATACGATCGACAATCCGATGCTTATTATCGGCCTCGGCGGCACGGGCATCGATGCCCTGCTGCGTCTCAAATACCAGATCAACCGCCGCTTCAAGCTGCCGGAAGATCCAGTCTCCAAGAAAAAGATGGAAAAGCCGTCCAATGTCGAGTTCCTCGCGTTTGAAACGAACGAGCAGGATCGTGGCAAGCGTTACAAAGGCATCGGCCTTGATCCGATCAACGAATTTGTTCTGCTCGCCAACGCCGAAATCGGCGGGCTGCTGCAGAACCGCAGCATCCTCGAACCGTACATCACGGAGTGGCTGTCGCCGGAACTCAGCATCACCGACGGCATGAGCGGCGCGGCCGGCGTACGTCAAGCGGGACGTCTGCTGCTGTTCACCAAGATCAATCAAGTTGTGCAGGCGATCGACAAGAAGATTAAGACACTGTCTGTCGGTACAAACAAGAAACTGACCGTTTTCCTGCTGACCGGGCTGTCCGGCGGTACGGGCAGCGGCTCGTTCCTCGATATTTCATACATCATCCGCGGATTGGTCGAACGCGATCACGGTTCTGCCGGTATCGACCGACTCAACATGCTGGGCTACCTGTTCACGCCGGACGTCAATCTGTCGAACAAAAGCCTCAGCGAACATACGCGTGAATACGTCCGTAAGAACGGTTATGCCGCGCTCAAAGAGCTGGATTACTGGATGAACGTCGACGCGCGCGGAGAGCGGTTTAAGCAGCAGTACGGCAGTATTCTGACTGTCAACTCGCCGCTGCCGCCTTTTAACCTGTGTCATCTGATCTCCGCAACGAATACAGAAGGCAAGCTGCTGGAGAATGCGTACGATTACTGCATGAACGTGACGGCAGAGAATATTACGAACTTCATGGCGAGCGAGGAAAAAGCTTCCGGCGAAGAGTTCGCAATTCACGACTATATCAGCAATATCCGCACGAATATCGCACAGATGAACAAAGCCTATCCGGCCAATTACGATTACAATATCATCGGCGCTTCGTCGGCAGTGCTGCCGATCGAGGAAATGACGACCTATCTGGCATTCCGTCTGTTCCAGAAGATGGAGAAAATGTTCCAGCACGCGCCGAACCAGGAAGAGGTCGAACGCTTTGCACAGAAGCTGGGTCTCGATCCGGATTCCATGCTCAAGACGTTCGAGTCGAGAGTGCCGGAACCGATTCCGGGCTATCAGAACAGCGAACGTCTCAGCTATGCCAATGTAGTCAAGATGCAGAACATCAGCATGGACGCCGAGTTGGAGCAGACGTTCCTGACACGTGCACGCGAAGAATATATCAAGATGAAGAAACAACTGCCGGGCGAGATGATGCAGCGTTTCTCCGAACAGGTCCGCCGCAGCTTCCTGAGTCCGGAACAGGGTCCTTTCTACGTATCAAGACTGATTTATACGGAAAAAGGCTTCTCCATGCTCAAGATGCTTCAAGCGTACATCGAGAACCTGCGTGAGAGTCTGCTACGTATTCCGCGTGATATTGAAGCGGCGGAGGAGCAGGCGAACGAGCGTCTGGGCGACGCGAAGAGCGCGCTCATTTCCCGGGATAAGAAAAAGAATGCTTATATTGAAGCCAAAATGAACGAGTACTGGCTGAGAGCCGATATCGAGCGCACCGAGCAGATGATCGAATTCTATGAGGACTTTTACGAGCTGCTGAACCGCGAAAACAACCGGATCTACGGCGTATTCACGGAAATTCTGAACGCGCTCAGCTCCATCTTCGAACGCAACGGCGAAATTCTGACCCGCGGCGACGAGCAGGTGGACCACAAAGGAAACAAGACGTATTACTGGAATGTGGTTAGCGTGCCGGATATCTCCAAAGTCGTGGGCAGCATTATGGAAGGCCGCGACGTGGACGATCTGATCCGAGACTTCTCCCAGGAACTGCTCGATCATTCGGACCGCTGGATCAAGGAGCAGGAAGTCGATATCGTCGGCTCCATCTCCGATTTCCTGACAAGCAAATTCGGCGATCTGATCACCCAGTCGATGGAAGATTTCCTGCGGATGAAATTCGGCGAAGACGAGTCGATCGAGAAATTCGTCGAGCGCAATATCGCAGGCAAGCTGGATGAGGAAGCGATTCCGGTGTTCCATTTGAGCAACAGCTCGGGCAATCTGCATTTCCCTTCGTGGGGCTTCGTCTCTGTACCTGTAGAAGCGCCGGGTATCCTCAAAGGTATCCGCAACTATCAGGAGAACGCGATCGGCAAGTCGAACTTTACAGTCAAAGAAAGCCGCGTCAAAAACCGGATCTTCTGGCTCAACACGCGCAACGGGGTGCCGCTGTTCGTCTATACGCCGCTCAAAGTCTATGAAGAAAACTACGAGCGTACCATTCTTGGCAAAGAGGGCGTCGGACGCCACCTGGTGCAGACGGAGCGCGAAAACTGGACTTACCTGCCGTCGCCGATTCCGCAGCAGTCGTGGGGCGACGTGTACCTCAACGATCGCGTCAGAGCTTACAACGAACGGATTCGCGAGGAGTTCGTCCGGGCGAGAGGCTTCGGCATCATTATCGAAAAAGACGCCGACCAGACGACCAGCAGCCGCTATTCCGTCGTAACGACCCGGCCTTTCGATCTGTTCGCGGCGCTGTCGGGCTTTGACATGCAGCTTCAGGGTGCCAAGCCGAACCTGGGTGAGGTCAAAAGAGCGCATGCCGAGCTGAAGCGTCTGCTGAATGAAGGAATCGACCGCGAATCGGTAAAAGACATTTTCGGCAGCTTCAACGAAGAACTGGCCAAAGAGAACTTGATCCGTTCGCCGGAGCAGATTCGCCGGGTGCGCGAGGAATTGGCGAAATACGAAATGATTCAGGCCAAAGCGGCCGAGCTGGAGTCGCTGCTGTCGCAGCATGCCGGCGAGGAAAGGCTGCTGGATCAGTATATCGAAGCCCTCTACACGGAGACGATTGTCAAGAAAGGCGCCCTGTACGTCTACGATCGTGAAGAGGACGAAGAGAGCTGGGAGCCGTTCGTCAACCTGATGAAGAGCCGCAGCTACCCGCATTTTGAGATCTACACGGTGTTCGGTTCGCTGGGCGAGCGTGAACGTCAGACGCTGATGCGCAAAGCTTCCCGCCGTTCGAACGAGCTGACCGCATCGGAAGACGTATCGCTGCTGCTGGGCAGACTGGATGAGCTGTATACGACATTTATTGAAGCGCGTCAGCAGCTGGAATACGAGCGCATGGAGCTGGTCAACGGTGAGGAAGCGTACCGCTTCTATCAAGAAACGTCGGCCAAGCTGAACGATCTGCGCAAAAGGTTGAAATAAGATGAACGAGCTGCTGGAGCAATTCGCCGCCGCGTATGCGGCGAGGGAAGAGACACTGCCCGGCTTCGCAGAAGGACGGAGCGGCCTGCATTATCCGGCCGCTTTCCTGTTTATCGGCGACCGGGCGTCGGAGGCGGCGTTGGCACTGACGGAACTGAATGCCCGCAAATACGATAACGCGGAAGGGATCGCGTATTTCCAAGTTGCGGATGCAGATCTTGCCCAGGATGGACTGGATCGTCATCGGCAGGCGGTCAGATTTCGCTGGGATGCTTTCAGAGGAAGAAGCCCGCAGGAGAACAGACTGCGGCGGGAGACGCACCGGGCCTTTCTGGACCCGGATGCGGATCATCTGTATGAACTGAACCGCGCACTTCGCCGGTCCAGCCGTATGCTGTCCGAAAGCGGGCGGCTGTTCACTTCATTCGATCGGCTGCATCTATCGGTCGTTGTGCATGCGGACGATGTGATGAACGTGCTGACTCCGGAAATCTCGCTGCTGGCTGGCGCGGTGTTCGGGCAGTCGTTCAAGTCTGTGCAGACGGACTTGTATGTGCTGGTGAGCGATCAGGAACAGTCGGATTCTTTCGGCTATTCCAGCTCGGTCGGCGTATCGTTTCTACGCGAGCTGGATCTGATGCAGCGGCCGGAATACAGTTTCTCCGCGCCTCTTCAAGTGACGGAGAACCGGCTGACGATCGACGTGAGCCATGCACCTTCACCGCTGTTTGATCTGGTATACATCCTGTCGGACAAAAACGAGCGGGGTATCGCTTCGCCGGGCGGCCTGCGCGGAGGTTATGAGATTATCTGCCACGCGCATCTGCTGAAGAACCGCCGCAGGGAAGTCGGATCGGCGGAGGAACAGCCGCTCGAAGGACTCAAAAGCGGGGCCGGGGAATACAACAATTCTTCCTTCAAGAGCGGGTTGTCCGACGAGTCCGGCAGGCGCGGCTTGGCTTCCGGCGGTTTCTCCCGGGTAACCCGGCCGGACCGTTCGATCGCACTGGCCGTTCTCTATCATTTCGCGCGCGGATTGAATATGCGTATGCGGGAGATTCCGGAGACGCCGGCTGCGGAGCAGCTGTCCCGGATGGAACTGGATCGTCCGCATATGAGGGAGCGGGCCGAACGGCTTGCGCCGGACGAAGGGCGGCTGGAAGACATGAACGGCATTATGAGTTCATCCGTTTCGTACTCGTCGATCCGCCGGATGACGCTGTACGAGGCGGAAGAAACGCTGTTCGGCAAGGCGGCGGAGAGTTTCTTCCGCGGCAACTTTGAGGCGGAGGTGCAGCGCGGGATGGCCGAAGCCGATATCGGACGCGGTCTGAGGCGGTACGCTGCCCGCGCCGCGGAGGAAGACGCCCGGTACGGACTTTACCGGATCGCGGCCTGGAGCGATCCTTCCGAATCCGCAAATGCGGCACCCGCCGCGCTGCTGGAGCGGATGCGCGAGGCCATGTTGGAGCTGGACGGAACGAAGGCGGAACTGGATCGTTTGTACGGCGGGATTGTGGAAGATCAGCCGTTCAAGAAAGCCCTTCTGCGCGACAGTCAGAATGTGCGCAACTTCGTGCGATATTTCTTCGAGCAGGTGTACGGACTGAAGCTGCGGATTTTGAGATTGGAAACGGAAATTGAGCTGTACCGGCGCTACGAAGATGCGCTGACGGCACTGCATGCGCAGTACAAGTCGATGATTCGCCGCGTGGAGCATCTGGAAGAACGGCTGCTCCGCGCCGCCGAGTACAGTGCGAAGAGTGCTGACGATTACATCGGACAGAATCTGATGCCGTACTACGGGCGCGTTGTCGAGACGCTGATGCGAGACGCCGAAGATCGGCGCGGACGCGATTACTACTTCGAGGAGCGCCGATTAGGCGATCTGGCTGCGCTGATTGCGGAGCGTCCGGAGGATGCCTATGGAAGCGGCATACCGGGGAGCGAAGCAGGAGGGCTCCGTTCGGCAGCAGCGAGCAGCGTCGTGAGCGCAAACGGTTCGGCTGGTTCGACCCGTCTGGCTTCGGATGAATCTTATCGTTCATCGCCGCCAGGGACAGGGCGCTTGTCCTATCCGGGCGGCGTGCTGTCCGGGATCAACGAAGCCGGACTTCCTCCGGCAAGTGCGGGCGAACGCCGTCTGCTGGAACGGCTGGCGGAACTGTGCAGCCGGGAGCTGCTGGGCGCCGATCCGCTTGTGCAGACATACGAAGAGGAACTGCTTCGCCGGGCGAATGTAGCCGTGGAGTACGAGAACAGAGAGACGATGACCAAGGAAGATCTGTTCCGTATCCTCTATCGTAAGCTGGAGGAGCGGGCGGCGATCAATCTGCGGCTGTTTGATTATACGCAGGAACACCGCCACGAAGAGAAATACTTCTTCGGCGACGCGAACGGCGAGTTCATGCGCTACGCGCTGAACGAAGAGGAGACGTCGCGGATCTACCGCGTCGGCTACGTCCACGAACGCCGCAGCGACGGCGTCGAGAAGCTGAACCTGATGGGCGGCTTCCATATTGAAGACCTCATGTATTACCGGAACGGCCGCGTCTACTATGACGCTTATATCAAAGCGGGTTACGAGTTCCATGCGATTGATGAGAAGACTCTGCCGGAGATCTAAAGGCATGGGAAAGCAGATAGATGTTCTAATGAAGGGAGTGAAGAAAGATGCAGCGCAAAATCAATCTGCTTCTTCTGCTGCTGGCGCTCGCCGGCGGAGCAGTCGGGTTCGGCATCGGGGAATGGCTGCTGAGCCGGTACGAAGGAGAGATGTCGAGTATTTTGCTCATAGGCATTTACTTCGGCGTTCTCGCTTTCTGTATCGGACTGGGCTGTCTGATTGCAGAAATGATTTCGCCGAAGTTAAACGGAAGATCATGGAGGGAACGTTATGCGGGGCTATCGTGGAAGCTGCTCGTCCCGGCAACACTGGCAGCTTTTCTGGCACTGGGTTCGCTGTTCGAGTACGTGTATGAACTGGACTTGGGCAAAGCCAAGCGGATCAATGATATTGTGCTCGTTATCGATAATTCGGAGAGTATGCTGACGACCGATCCTCAGAATCTGCGGTTTTCCGCCGCCAAAGATTTGATTGAGCGTATGGATGCCGAAAAACGGGTCTCTGTCTTTGTTTTCGATGATATACCGCAGATGGTACAGCCGTTCGTCTCAATAGCGACGGAATCGGCAAAGCAGCAGGTCTACACCAAGATCGACGGAATTGAAGATGCGATTTATGGTACAGATATTGCTGAGGCATTGACAGAAACGATGGGCCATATTCGCGAACAGGGAGAGTCGACCAGCGGTGCTATGGTTATTCTGCTGTCCGACGGAGAAAATGAAACGGACGTGAGCTCGGTGCTCAGCGATTATCGCAGCGGACGAGTCCCTGTCAACACGATCGGACTGGGTGCGGAGGGAGGCGACTTCCCGCTTCTGCGGGATATTGCGGACCGGACCGGCGGCACGTACACCGATGTCGCCAACGCCGATCAGATTTCGCTGGCGTTCCAGGATATCTATCGCAACTTGGACGATCACACACTGCTGACGGATCGCACAGGTGCAGCTGCAGGCAGCACTTATCTGCAGATTCTGCATATTGTACTGATTCTGCTGATCGGAACTGCGCTTGGTCTGGCTCTGGGGCTGGTGTTCGACAACCGCTTCCTGGCCAAAAGCTTCGGTATCGGCGGAGCGGTCGCAGGTCTTGTCGCCGGTCTGATTCTGGAGTTCGGATTGCAGGGAGATACGCTGAGTGCACCGATTGTCAGACTGTTGGCGGATTTGGCGCTGGCGTTCATTATTGCGCTGTTCACGCTTGTCGTACCGATCCGCGAACAGCAGCGCAGGGAACGAGGCCGCAAAGGAATGAGCACGACAAATCCTTCCGCCGGTCTCGGCCATCGTCCGGGCGACCGGAGCAGCGGATTCTAGGTTGGCAGTCCGGTAGTATAATGCTGAAGCTGTTGCTAACGTTGAAGCTGTTGCTAACGCTAACGCTGATGCTAATACTGAAGCTGAAGCTGAAGCTAATGCTGAAGCTGAAGCTAATGCTGAAGCTAATGCTGAAGCTAATGCTGACTGCCGAACGATCCGACCAGGCAGTACGTTGCTGAAGCTGACGGCCGAACAAGCCGCAAGGCAGAAATATGAAAGTTGAATGCAAGGACAAAGACTGTCGAGGTACTTCGGCAGTCTTTGGGCTGTTTTTGACAGTCAAGAAATGCAATTCAAAAAACGGCTTTCCTTCGATGGCAGAGCGCTTACTCTGGCAGAATGCTTACTCTTCGTAATTAGCAATTTTATCTGTGACGCCACAGTTTTCATCTTCGATGTCGTGAGCTTTATTCTCGAAATCACAACTTTCATCCGCGATGTCATGGCTTTATTCTCAATATCAAAGCGTAATGACCTTCATTCTCGAAATCACAACCCTGTTCTTCAATATTACACTCCTCATTCCCGATGCTGGAGTGCTTCATTTAGAGATGAAAATCGAGCCTGAAAGCTGGAACTGAAAGCTTAACGTTGAAAAAGTCCCTTTTCTTTGAGAAAGCCGATTATGCGCGTATGTAGGAAGACATTTCGGCAAATAAGTGCGTATATACACTTATTCCAGCTTGTTTTTCTTTTTATTTCAAAATAAGTGCACCAGTACAACTAAATGAGCGCTTTTCGACTAGAACTCCCCATTTTTCAATAAATAGTTGTATGAGAGCACTTATTTCGCAAAAACAAAGGCAAATCGATTATTTAGTTGTATATGAGCATCTATTTTTCGTATAAGCCAAGAAGTTACGACTTTTGATGAGGAAGATTACCGCGATCATGCGAAAGGTTGCTAGCGGTAGGCCAAAATGACGTAGATATGCGAAGCTGCAGACATACGAAAAGCCGCAGATATGCGAAAACTGTAGAGATGGGAAAAGTCACAGGTATGCGAAAGGTCGCAGACCTCCGAAAGGCTGAGAAAGAAGTAGAAAGTATGCGAAAACTGCTGCGGTCACGTGAATGGCTCTCATGCGTATACGAAAATTGCTGCTGCAAACTGCCCTTTTGGCCGTCGATTGAGCATCGTAGGAGCGTTCGATTTAGCAGGGTAACGACAGCTCCTTTGACCGGATTCTCCCCGTCCGGGGCCGGGGGATTCGGGCAGCTGGCTGTGCTATAATGAGGAAAGCTATGAAGATTGATCCAAAAATCAAAAATCCGTGTCTTTACGCCAAATCAGGCAGATGGACATGCGAATATTCAACGAACGTTTGAACGAAGGGGGAGATCCGGAATGCGGTTTACCGAAGCAGGCCCGGACTTACCGGTTATTCGTGAGCTGACGCGCCGGGTTAACGACGATGTCTGTACGCTGCAGTGGCAGTGGCCGTCCGGTACGGATTCGGTCTATATCGGCCGCCGTGCGTTGGATACGGCAAGCTCCGGCGCGTTTGGAGCAGGCGCGGAAGCCGGTTCCGATCCGACTGTATTCGGGCCGGACGGTGGCTTTGATGAGTCCGGACTGAAGCTGTACACGCGCGAAGAATATAAAGCGGCCGGTGGTTATCGAGATCGTCTGGATGGAATCGGCCGATATGCTTATACGGTTTACGCTGCTGTGCCGGGTTCCGGCGAGCCGGTGTTGGTGCGCCAGCCGAACGGCGAAAATATTATTGAAACGCCGGCAGGTCGGGCCAAGATCCGCTATGCCGTCCGGGAGAAGAAGGCGCTCTTTCGTGCCTACAAAACGGTACGAATCGAGATTTCCTGCGAGGTGCCGCTGGCAGAAGACGTGCTCTGCTACGTGAAGAAGAGCGGAAGTCATCCTGCTGGTCCGCAGGACGGTACGGTTTATCCGTTTGCGGCCCCATTTTCGGCCGGGCGCACCGTCCTGCCGGAAATCGAAGTAGGGAAGAACGATTACGTTCGGGTGTTTTTCACGGACGGGAAGAGGTACGGCCAGCTGTACGAGCTGCTGCCTGAATGATGGCGGCTGCGTCGATTGGGACTTATCCCAATGCCGGAAGAGGGCATGGGATAAGTGGTAGGGAGGCAGCGTTATAAGCTGCTGCTTTAAGACCACGGCTGCGCCGCCCGGAACTTATCCATTTGCCTTCGGTTATTGGATGAAGTTGCGGGGGGTTGAATGAAGTTGCGGGACTACTATATGAAACTGCGGCATAGGATATAAAAAACTTAGGGGGAACGGGAATGAGCTTCTTCAGCCGATTCAAAAGAAAGCCTCAAGCGGAACCGAGGCCGCTGTTTTATGATATCGTCTGTCCATACTGTTTCAGCAAATTCTCGCCGGACGATGTCGTCTTCCGTGCCTCGCATCACCGCGAGGACGACGAGGACTTTGCGCTGCGGGAAGACGAGGCGCTGAACCGGTACCGGGAACGCTTCGGACTGGGGACGCTGTACGATCTGGAAGCGATTCTGCGTCCGCAGGACAGTCTGCCGGAGCACCGGGTCTACACGGATCACGTGCTGACAGGATTGGTCGATCGCTACGGTGAGATGACGCGCAGGCGTCTGTGTCCGCACTGCCACAACGAACTGCCGGTAACGGCGGGCAAAGTACCGAGCAATATCATTTCGATCGTGGGAGCTTCGCAGGTCGGCAAATCTGTCTATATGACATCGCTGATTCACACGCTGCAGCAGACGACGGCAGACCGGTTCGATGCTGCCTGCATGCCGCTGAACGCGGAGATCAGCCGCAAGTTCCGCATGAACTACGAAGATCCGCTGTTCGAGCGCGGCGATCTGCTGGCATCTACGCAGAAGGAGCGGATGCAGGAGCCGTTTATTTTCCAATTCGTATTCAAGGATGAGAGCAAGCCGCCGCTGACGCTGGTCTTCTTCGATGTTGCAGGCGAGGGTATGGTAGACCAGGAGTACCTGAATCTGCACGGCCGCCATATCAAGAATTCCGCGGGCATCCTGTTTATGATCGATCCGCTGCAGATCCGCTCGATCCGCGAACGGATTCGCATCATGCTGGGCGACAAACCGGGCGAATTGGCGAATCGGTACGACGAGCCGCGCGACGTGGTTCTGACCATGTTCAGCGACTTTATTGCGCATCAGGAGAAGGGCAAGACGGATATTCCGACCGCGGTTGTGCTGACCAAGAGCGATATGCTCAAGGCGATTGCGGACGAAGACGGGGACTACATACGCCCGAACAGCAACATTTTCAACAATCTGGAGCATCACGATTACTTCGATCTGACCGAATTCGACAACATCGACGGCGAAGTGCGGCGCTTTATCGAGAAAGTCGACCGGCCGTTCAAAGGGACTATGGATGTCTATTTCAACCAAACCGGTTATTTTGCAGTATCGGCGTTGGGGAGCAATCCGGTGGACCAGAAGATTCAAGGTGTCGTCAGCCCGATCCGGGTCGACGAACCGTTTATTTGGCTGCTGTATAAGCTGAAATATATTGAGGGGAGAGAGTAAAAGTTGAATAAGTTCTCCTCGCAAAAAATTGGCCAGCAGATGTACACCCGCGCTCGAAGCGGCATTTTCCGCGATACGGAAGGCTATGATACGATCGCGCGCTCGGCAGGACTGGACGATCAATTTGTCAAAAAAACGCTGCATCCGCTCTGCGCTTACGATGCCCCGGCCGAACTGACCGCTTCCGGCGTCAAGGAAGAGTCGGCTTATCCGGACTCCGTGCACCTGGTGCAGCTTGAGAACGGCGATGTCGTGCTGGGACGCAGTCTGTACAAATCGGCGGACTTCACGGGTTTGCGAAGTTCCTTTTTCACCCATAACTATGTGATTCCGGCGGAAAAAGCGGAGTCGTTGAAAACGGAGTATATGAATTTCCTGTACGCGGATTATGTATCGGGGGAAGACGACTTTTCTGCGGAAGCGCCGGATGGAGCTGTGCTGTCGGAGTTGGAAAGCCTGCCGATGCGGACGAAGCTGCCGAAACCGAAGACGGGAGCGGATAAACTGGACGAGCTGGAGCTCGACGGCGCTTCGTTCAAGCGGCTGCTGCTGGCCGTGATGGAATCGGTAAACGGCCGGCGCAAAGTGTATGTGACGCTAAATGCGCCGGTTGCTGATCTGAGCGCCCGCGCACTGCGGCTGCTTGAGGTGCTGTATGCCGCGCTGCCGCCGGCTTTCCGCCGTCGTCTCGGATTTATGACCTATTCGCGCGAACCGCAGAACCGCAAAGGCGTCAATCTGACGTTTGTCGAACAAGGGTCTATGCGTCCGGGAGATCGGAATATTGAAAAAGACTTCCTGTTCGACTTCTTCCGGGGAAGGATCATCAATGCAGCGGAAGGCGGAAGCCTTCAGGAATTGGGAGACTTTCTACATAACGGTCTGAGTGATCCGCAGCGGTTGGAGCGGTTTTTCGCTTTTGCGGATGAGGCACTGGGAAGCTCGCCGGAAGAGTTGAACTCGGAACGATATTTGGAGCTGTCCCGACTGTTTATGATCGAAGAGGGAGACGAGACGCCTTACGAATCGGATCGGCGAGGCATTCTCGCACTGCTGCTTGGCTGGACACGCCGCTCGGGCGAAACGCATATCAAAGCCAGAATGCTTGAACTACTGGCGGGGCGCTTTGATCGTGAAATGCAGGATCTGATGGCCGGACGTCTGCCGGAGCCGGAACTTCTGCGCGATATTTTGGGCTACTTCCGAGTTGGCGGCAAAGGAGCAGGGGCTTTGGTGCTGCGGTATCTGCTGACACTGATGCCGATGGTCACGCGTCAGAAGCGGAAAGACGGCGGTATGGCTTACTTTGCGGTAATTGAGAGCGATCCGGAACTTGCGGATATGTTCTTCTCTACGCTGATCGGCAACCGCCAGCTGGCTTCCATGCTGTTCGAACCGTATCTGGATCGAAAGATGGAAGCGGCAGCAGATGCTTCGGAAGTGGTGCGTCTCGTGCAGAAATGGTCCGACGATCATCCGGGTCTGCTGCAGAACGAACATTTCTGTGACGTATCGCGGAGAACGCTCGGCGGCAAGCTGCGCCGTTCCGCCGACCCGGTATCCGCTGTGCGCAGCGTCGTAGAGACGCTGCGCGGCGACGGCAATCCGACGGCCGGCCTGATGGACGGCACAGGCGAGGAGCTGATGAAGCACCCGCTGTGCGTGACGCTTGCCGACGAAGCGATCCAGTATCTGCTGGACGAATGGGAATGGAACAAGGTTACGCTGCAGCAGGTGACGGGACTCGGCTTCCTGTACGAGGGCGAGACCGAAGAAGAACGTAAGCGGAAAGTCCGCGGCCCTCGCGGCACCGGCAAATACGCCGCACTGCGCGCCGCATACCTATGGTTTACTCAGGAACGGCCGGACGCCGGCCTGCTGGAAGGACTTGAACTGAGAGAAATGGACGAAGTCCAGATGCTGGGCAAGCGTCTGCTGCCGGCGGAAATTGCGGCAGGACGTTACAGTCGTCTGCTGCCGGCTTTCTCACGCAGTCTGAGTGGAGGCGGCGAAGACGTCGATTACCGCCGCTTGGTCGATGCGGTGCGGATCAACTCTGTGAAGTCCGGCGGACGCGAAGAAGTGTATCGTTTCTTCGCTTGGTCGGCCCGGCAGGAGCCGTATGTTCAAGGGAAACGGTTCGACCCGGCATACGAAGCAGAAATTATCCGTTATTTTGCGGCTCATGACCGGGAAGCATTCCGGGATAAGAACAATCGACGCGAATACTTCGATAACGCGCCGCCTCCTCTGGCCAGTGTATACCGCAAAGTCCAGGCGCAGCAGGCACCGCCTCTTGTGCGCTGGATGCGCAAAAACCGCAGACTGGCGCTGATGCTGATGGGCGTGCTCGCTCTGCTGATCGTTGGCGGCGGAACCGTCGGCGTGCTGTACGCAACAGGCGTTCTAGGCGGACAGGAGCAGGCGGCTCAGACACCGGCTGCTCCGGCAGTCGATCCTTCTTCCGAGAATGGAACGGATACGCCTGGAACAGTCGAGAGCGCAGATCCTGCAATGCTGGTGTTTGCGCCATCCGGAAGCGGGACAATCGAGTTCCGTTTCCGCACGGCAGCAGAGCGGAATGCTTTTGTGCAAGCACCGCCCAGTCTGACATTGGAGTTGTTGAACGGCGGCAGTGAGACTGTACCAAGTCCGGAGCTGCAGTCAGTCGATCTGGAACCGGGCGAAGGCTCGACTGGCACGGACGGCTCTTCCATTGAAGGTCCGGATGCCGGAACCGGTGCAGATAGCGGCGCAGCCGATGGCGAGTCAAGCGCAAGCGATGGCACGGGAACAGCTGGCCAAAATGCAGGCGAAGAAACAGGCAGCCCGGCGGGAGCGGAGGCGGAAGCCGGAACTGGCGAAGCTTCTGGTACAGAGACCGATTCGGGTACCGTCGGCACATCCGATGAAGAGCCCGGAGCTGAAGCTGGAGATCTGACCGGCACAGGCATTGTCCCGGATGCCGCTGGGGGCCTCTCTGGAGATCAGCCTTTCGGTTCGGAGAACGGAACCGATGCCGCCGGAGAAGCAGATTCCGTTACAGAATCCGTAACCGGTACGGATACGTCCGGTTCAAGTGCCGATCCTTCAGCAGGCGAAAACACTGAAGTCGGAAGTGGATCCGCGTATGAAGCGGCGAACCCTGCAAACTACCTGTACACAGCGGTGTTCCAGATCGCAGAGTCGGTCACGGCTGAGAACTCTCCGATCGAACGAGTAACCGTCGATGGCGAGAGTTACGCGGTTCGTACAGATTCGGCAGGGGAATAAACGAAAATGAAGCCCAATCGGGTTCAGGCATAAGCCTGTCCGGTTGGGCTTTTTGGTGTTATATGCTTTTTTCAAGAGGTATAGGAGGCTGTGTGATCATAAGTATAGTAAAATATATTTATGATTACAAATTAAGTAAGGGATCTAAACGGAATTAAGGTTGTAGAATTAATTTATCGACAAAAAAAGAAAATGATGATTAAGCTTAAATACGTGGAGGCATTCCCTACCCGACATGGTCTTATGCATGTGATCCGGGAGCAGATTGGAGAACGTTCTTATATCGACCGGCAGGGAAATGATGTGGAATTTAAGCCGATGCCTGAAGGGTGATAAGGTGTAGGGAGAGCAGGAACAAAAGGGAGGCCGCTTATACAATGAACATAACGAAGTCGAAATACCTTTTCCCGATTAGCGCGCTTATTATTTGGATTATTATAATCGCTTTGTTCGGACTTCTATCTCATTTTTCGGCCGCCGGCTTCAGTCTGCTTGTCTACGCGGTATGCATACTAGTTTATGATTCTGTCAAAGGTAGAAATTCTGGAGCCTTTGTTAAGCAAATGATAACGGCTATAATCGGTCTTATTGTATCTTGTATGAATGTTGCAAATGCTTTCTACTTAGAAAATCAGGGTTTGCTATTTAAATGGTTTGTTGCTTTATTTTCATTGTCGATTGTATACGTTTTCCTGAAAATGATTAAGCAAAGCGACAGGCGGTATCATAATTGAACGGAGGAACCACTATGCCGTTATGGCTGCGAATCATTTGAGCCCCTCAAAATCACAAAAAGCCTAAACGTTATCCGCCTTTTAGGCAGACGACGTTTAGGCTTTTTTTATGAACCCAGCGCATGTCGTGCCAGGCTGGCGATCTCTGCCGGAGGTACGGCTTCTCCGAACAAGGGACCCTGCATGCCGAAGCGGGCCAGGCTGCGGAGCAGCAGGGCCTGCTCTTCGTTTTCAATCCCTTCGGCCGCAATATGGAGCTGCAGCGTCTTGGCGAGTCCGGCGATCGAGGCGGTGATCGACTGTCTGACCGGGCCGCTTTCGAGGTTCACAGTCAACGAGGAATCCAGCTTAAGGGTATCGATAGGGATATTCTCCAGAGCGGACAGCGCAGCATAATTTTCTCCGCAGCCATCGACCGAGACCGAGATACCCAGCATTTTGATTTCTTGAAGCTTGGGTGCGAGCATTTTGGGCTGAGCGATGATCGCGGATACGGACAATTCTAACTGAATCAGTTCAGGACTTGTTCCGCTTTCCTCCAAGATCTGCTGTAACTGCATGGCCAGACTGTCCTGTTCGAACTGGTGCGGCGACAGATTAATTGTGATCTTGACCGGCATCCCTTCGTCGCTCCAGATCTTGGCCTGTCTGCAGGCTTCACGCAGCGTCCATTCGTCGATTGCAAGATTCATGCCTGTGGCTTCCGCAGCCTGCATGAATACGTCCGGCTTCAGCAGCCCGAAACCGGGGCGGTTCCAGCGAAGACAGGCTTCAGCACCAATCAGCGAGTTGGTATCCGCATCGACCTGCGGCTGGTAATGGAGCAGAAGCTCATTCCGGGCGATCGCTTCAACAATATCATTCTCCAACGAAATCTTGTCGAAGATGGAAGGGGCCGATTCTCCGAACAGCTTGTAGCATCCTCTTCCGCCTTCCTTGGCCTGATACAGGGCGATATCGGCTTTCTTCATCAAGCCGACAGCAGTATTATCATCGGACGGGTAGAGGGCGATCCCGATACTTGGCGTACTGTTCAGCACGCGGCCGTTCAGATTATGCGGGCGGCTGAGTTCTTCAAGAATACGGCGAGCCCGCTCTTTGACATCTTCGAGACCGGATACTTCGCGCAGGATAAGGGTGAACTCGTCTCCGCCCTGACGGGCGACCGTGTCGCCTTCACGCATACATGCCTTCAGTCGGTTTGCTACCGATAGCAGCAGACTGTCGCCGACATCATGGCCAAGTGTATCGTTGACGGACTTGAATCGGTCCAGATCGATAAAGGCCACCGCCAGCTGCTCTTGATAGAGCTGGGCATCGAACAAAGCTTTTTTCAGCAGTTCGTCGAAGGCAGCTCGGTTGGTCAGGTCAGTAAGCGGATCGTGATACGCCAGATGACGAATTCGCTCTTCGTTCTTCTTGTTTTCCGTAATATCTCTGCCAATTCCGAAAATACCGACGATCTTGTCTTTCACTCGAATCGGAACGCTGATAATACTGACTTCGTACGATAAACCGGCTCGGTTCTTGACAGTAAACTCCTGCCGTAGAGGGATTCCTTCCCGAAGCTGCTTCAAGTCGTCCGATAATCCCGGAAAGTCCTGCTTTTGTATAAACGAGGAGTAAGATAAGCCGATCAGTTCACGAGCATTGTAGCCGAGCAGATTCGCGCAGGTCGTATTCACACTGTCGAACTTTCCATTCATGTCCAGCGAGTAGGCGGCATCAGGATGATAATCGAATAAGGAGCGGTAGCGCTGCTCGCTAATCTCCAGCTCTTCCGTCTTGTCGTACAATTTGTTCAACAGACGCCGGTTCTCCAATAGAATAAACATCTGCCGCGTAATCACGAGCATAATGGAGATCGCGCAGCCAACTGTAAGCGCGTCAAATTTGCCGGGGCCGGTAATCATGAAGATAAACAGTACGATGACGTTTACGTAAGGAAGAGACAGGCGAACAAGGTCAAACCGCCGCGGATCTTCCTCTTCTTTTCCTGCAGGTTTTTCATTTTTCTCGGTTGTCTGAAGAGCTCCGGCGCCTCCAATCAGCAGGAGGCTTAACGTAAACAGCGGATCGACCAGATTGCCCATGAAATAACTGTCTGCGGAAACCTGGTAAAGATAAATGGAATTGCTGATAGCCTGAATGATCAGACCTCCGACAACGAGCAGCATTGGCTTGTCCGAGACGACCTGACGTGAACCCCAATATAGGCTGACTGCTCCAAACAACAAGCCGAGGTTACCAATTGGATAAAACAGAGAAACGGAAAGCTCCAGAATGCTCGCTTTCCCGGGCTGAAGCAGCGGACCAATAAGGTAGTGCCAGCTGAATGCAGTTGCTGCCGTCATAATGATCAGAACGTCAAACAGCAGTTTGAAAGCCCGGTAGCTCCGTTCAAATTGAGTGAAAGGATAGATAAAAGCGGCCAGATAGCAGACAATTTGCAGGATGAAAAAAAAGTCTGTCCAGCCAGGAGAGGGTAATTTGGTACCGAGTACAACGTCCTCATAAAGCCATATCATTTCGGCGAACGAATAGCTGAAGCTGCCGAGGGTCAATAAGATCCAAAAGGTTCTTCGTTCACCCGAACTTCGTTTTGCAGCGCGTGCCAGCCATGCAAGGGTAATTAGGCATGCGGCTGTGGTAAAGACGGTCCCTCCCCAACTGGATAAATCAGGGTTGTGTTTCCATATTGAAATCCAAGCAAAATAGGCGAGAGTGAATAAAGAGATAAAGGGGAAAAGAACGGTGGTTTTGTTTTGATCTGTCATGCTGTCAAGCTCTCCTATCTACTTGAAGTGGTTCTCAAGTTGCGTTAGTTAAGTATATTTTACTATAAAAAGAGTCGAAAGAATTATTTATTTAGGTATCAAGAGAGAAAAAAAGCGATTTATTATCGTTTAATTCTATTTTGTACCATAATTCGACAAAAATAAATCCTGTTTCTATTCTATCTTTTTTATGGATTAACTTTTTTTGGCTCAATGGGTATGTATGAATAAGTAAGCGAATCATGTAGGAGTGAATGGGTTATTTTTTACTTTTCGTGGGAGGTGTTTGAGTGAAGCAGCCCGCACGATCCATATGCAAAACATTTCTGTGGATATTGACGCTCATGCTGATTCTCGCCGCTGGCTGCAGAAGCGATACAGCGCAGCAGGGGCCCAGCACAGCCGATATTTTCCGGACCCAAGATTGGCGTCCCGTTCTAGTCGGCAGCAAGTACGGTTATGCGGATTCCTCCAATCGCCTCGTTCTCAAGCCCGCTTATCATGAAGCCCGGCATTTCTCGGAAGGATTGGCCTTTGTCAGAATCGGAGAACAGGCCGGCTATATCGACGCAACGGGACAAATGGTGATTGAAGGAAAAGGAGGAGGAGATTTTCGCAGCGGACTGGCTGTTGTGATGGACCACGATGCCAAGAATGCCGGGGGAATAGGCGAACATTGGAATTATATCGATAAGCAGGGCGATGTCGTTCTCGGAGCCGGCTATTATCGGGCCAACTCGTTCTCGGAAGGACTTGCTTCCGTCTGGCCGGACGAGAAGAGCGGGGCAGTCTTTATCGATCCCAAGGGGACAGTGGTACTTGATGGAGGCTTCAGCTACGGTGGCAGTTTCAGCGAAGGACTGGCCGTTGCAGCCAAAGGCGGGAAATGGGGATTTGTCGATAAGCAGGGAAAGACTTTGCCGCCTCAATTCGTCTACGATGCCGCACGGAATTTCAGCGAGGGACTGGCAGCTGTACTGCTTGGGGAAAAATGGGGATTTATCGACAAGCAAGGAAATAAAGTTGTGGAGCCCCGCTACGAGGAAGTCGGTCGATTCAGTGAAGGGTTGGCCAAGTTCCGTTTGAATGGATTATGGGGATTCATCGATGCTTCCGGCAGGGTGAAGATCGATCCGACATTTACAGATGCTCGGGACTACTCGGAAGGTCTGGCCGCGGTCCGGGCAAATAATGGCTTATGGGGATATATCGGAGCCGGCGGGAGTTATCGAATTCAACCCCGGTTCGAGGTAGCTTACGGCAGCGAGAATCGGACCATGCTGGTGAAGCATCGGGACACGGGCGCCTACGGCTACGTGGATTGGGAAGGGAAACCGGTTCATTTTATCGTTAAATGATTGAAGTATTGCCGTCCCCGGATTGCCATGTAAAAGGAACAGAGTATAAAATGCAGGTATGGAAGGGAGGCGAAGGCTATGGCCGGCAGCCGTATTATTGCGCTGAACCGTCTCGATCCGGCCGACCGCTTCTGGAGAGTATTCGAGAGCAAAGAACGGGATTGGTTCGATCGGTTGGAAGAGGACCAGGAAGGCGTATTCGAGGAATTGGGCAGAATGCTGCAGGCGATCGATGACAATCTGGCGTTCGGGATCTCGGAAGGCGTCGAAGACGGACAAAGGCAATTGGTACTGTCAGCCAACGGGATCGTCGATTCGTTCGGCAGTGTAATCTCGTTGTATGAGGCGGCGCCCAAGCTTGAACGCTGGAAAATCGTTGCATTCCGTCCCCGAATGGAAGCGGCTGCAGGATTTGTGATTCGGATGGAAGAGCTGGAACTGTCCTGCGCCGACATTTATTTCAGTTGGGAGTTGAAGGACCAACTGATCGATTTGAAAGTGTATATCCGTCATTTCGATCCGGCTGACCTGCGCTTCGTCAACGCCTACTTTATTCTGCTGGACAGTCTGATCGGCGAATTCGACGCGGCAAGCCGTATAGGCGAGACAACCTTTGCCCGGCTGGAAGATACAGAGGGACTGCTGACGTTGAATAAGATTGTCCGAATTGTCGACAACATGATATAGGGAGCGACGAATCCGCATATACAAAAAAGGAGCGAAGCCGAATGGAATTCCGGCTCGCTCCTTTTTTATAGGATCTGGGATTCAGCCTCAGTTCGCCTGCTCCCATTCTTCTCTCAAGATGCCCATACGGATCGAGTCGTAATACTGCCCGTTGTAATAACGTGCTTTACGAATTCTGGCCTCCATCTGCATACCCAGCTTCTCGCCAATCCGGATCATGCGTGCATTGCCCGACCAGGTGCTGTATCCGATTCGCACCAGCGGCATTGTCCTGAACAAGTGCTCGACCCACAGCTTCAGAGCGCGCGTGCCCAGACCTCTGCCCCAACTGCCTGCTTCGTGGAAGACGATGCCGACCTCCAGCCAGCGGGAAGGCTCGTGTTCCCAATAATAGGATACCGTGCCGCGCACCGTACCCTGCACCTCGATTACCCAAAAGTCGTCATTGCCGATCCATTTCTGCCCCGTCGGCAGGAAATCTGCGTAAGAAATGGACTCATGCGGATAATAGGGCGCGTCCCACTTTTTCCATTCGGGCTGTTCTTCCTTATAGACAAGCTCCCACACGCGAGGCAGGTCTTTCTCTTGCAGCGGGCGGATAGTCAGTTCTTGATCCGAAATCATTCTATTCCTCTTTTCGCGAATTTAGTTGTCGATCACCTCATGCGTCGTGTTCGAAGTTGTGTTTTTCATGTTCATCAGTCCTCTCTTGGTTAATTAAATTCAATACTAATGGAATATTTAGGGGATGAAAAGGTAACGAATGGAAAAGCGGAATGAACCGGAAAATCAGCAAAGCCCACTGTCCGCGAAGAGAATCCTTCAGTCGGAGAGCGGGCTTATGTGTTCGTATGTTTTGCTGCACATTCGTTTAACTGCGCATTCGTTTAACTATAGAAGTTTCGGGTCCAGCGGTGAGCTTTGAGCTTCTCGATCTGCTCCTTCGGCAGTCCCTGTCCATCGCCAATTTTCATGTTGCGCTCAACGTTGCGGATCGACCGCATGCCAGGGATTACGGTGGAGACGGCCGGGTGGCTCAGTACGTAGCGCAGCGCGGTCTCGGCGATCTCGTCGTTTCCGATGCCCAGGTCCTGCGTGATCTTCTGTACCCGCTCGTACACCTCGCGTTTGCGGTCGCCGCGGAAATAACGGCTGCGGAAATCGTCTTCGTCAAATTCCGTCTCCGGCGTAATGCTGCCCGTCAGGCCGCCTTCGTCGAGCGCCACGCGTACGATCACGCCGACGTTATGTTCTAGGCAGGCAGGGAGCAGCTCGTCTTCCGGTGTTTGTTCGAAAATGTTGTAAATCACCTGCACCGTATCGACGACACCGCTCTCGATCAGCTTAATGGCGTTGGCGGGCTGGTAGTCATTGATCGAGACGCCAAAATGGCGGATTTTGCCCTGCTCCTTCAATTTCTGCACGCCTTCCAGCCAATCGCCTTGTCCGACCCATTCGTCCGACCAGACATGGAACTGCTGGACGTCGATGACATCCAGGCCCAGATTGCGCAGGCTGGTTTCCGTTGAAGAAATGACATGTTCGGCGGTGAATGCTTCGTTCGACGGTACACCTGCCTGTGCCGGCCACTGACCGTTTTTTGGCGGAATTTTCGAAGCCACGTAGATCGTTTCCGAGCGCTCGCGTACCACTTGTCCAACCAGTTTCTCACTGTGGCCGTCTCCGTAACCGAGCGCCGTGTCGATAAAATTCAGTCCCAGCTCAATCGAACGATGCAGCGCTTTCAACGATTCTTGGTCGTCGGCGCCGCGCCAACCCGTATTGCCGATTCCCCATGCTCCGTAGCCGATCTCCGATACGTCCAATCCCGTTTTACCAAGCGTTCTGTAGTTCATGCTCATGGTCTGCTTACGCCTCCTTGGTCGATTCCGGACTTGCCCTCTTCCGGATCAGTATCAAAAGTTCGAAACGATAACCTTTAACCGTAATGACAGCAAACGATAGAGGGAATGCTCAAAGTCGACGCGAAAGTTTAGAAAAAGTTTTCGAACATTCAAATTCCCTCTTGTGCATGTCGTTACGTCAACCCCTATACTGAGGCCAAGAATAAATGGGAAAAGGTGGGTGGAACATGGAACATAGCGGAGCATCTTCGCCAAAAGTATCGAACGAAGCGCAGACCGTCTATACGATCGGCGCTTTCGCCAAACTGACGGGAGTGACGGAGCGGACGCTGCGTTTTTATCACAAAAAAGGACTGCTTGCGCCTTCGGGCTACAACGATCTCGGCCACAGGCTGTATACCGAACGCGATCTGATCCGACTTCAGCAGATTTTGACGCTCAAATTTCTGGACTACCCGCTGGACCGGATTGCCGGCGAACTGGAAGTGGAGGGCGAAGCGCTCAAGCGCTCGCTTGAACGCCAAAGGCAGCTGCTGCGGCAGAAAAGGGAGCAGCTCGACCGGATGCTGGACGCTCTGGACGATACGCTCAACCTGGCAGAGGTCGAGGAAGGGAAAGTCTGGGAAACAGACATTCTGCTGCTCATGATCCGTTCAATCTCGTTGGAAGCGGAGCAGCGCCGCCGGATGGAAGAGCGTCTGCCGGAGGAGCTTGCTAACCTATTCTGGATGGACGGCATCCCGAAATCCGAACGGAGAAAAAGGGAGCGGGAGATGATGAATCAAGTTGTACACCTAAAAAAATTGATGCAATCGGGCCGCCCGCCTGAAGACCCGGAAGTGCAGAAGATCGCCTCGGGACTGAATCGACAGGCGAGCAAGCTGCTGGAACAGCTGGGCCGTCCGCTGTCTCCGGAAGAGTTGGAGGAACTGGAGGCATTCATGAAAGCGGAGACTCCGCTGCATGTTCCGCTGTTATTCACGAATGAGGAGGAGCATTATCTGGAGCGTATGTGGGCACAGACGGAGAATGACGGAATGAATCAAGGGATAAAGGGGGACGAAATGCATGAGTAGAAGCGGGGAAGCGCAGGAGAACGCGGTGAGCACAAGCGGAAAGACAGCGCCCGTCAAGCCGAAGTCGGCACTGCCAGAACGAACGGACACTGACCTACTGCGAAAAGAGGGAAACGGAAAGAAGGGGGAAGCGGACAGCGAAGGGACGACCGGCGAAGGAGTGAACGGAGCGTCCTCGCCTGGCTGGGGGACGTTTTGGCGGCTGATTGCACGGTACCGCCCCAAGGGATGGCTGATTGCCGCTGCCGTCATTCTGGGGCTGTTCGAGACTCTGGTGACATTGGCGATTCCGCTGCTGACCAGCCGGATGGTTGACGGGTTTTCGGCAGCCAATCTGACCGGCCGGACCGTTGCGCTGCTGGCGGCGGCGTTTCTCGGGCAGGCTCTGATGGCGGGCTTTGCCATGTATACGATGTCCTATGTAGGACAGTTTATTGTCTCGGGACTGCGGCGGGACCTGTGGAAACGGGTGCTCAAGCTTCCCGTCTCGTTCTTCGACCGGAATACGTCGGGCGAGACGATGAGCCGCGTTACGAACGATACGAATATTGTGCGCGACTTTATTACGGGACAGGTGATTTCGTTCCTGTCCGGAATCGTGTCGATTGTTGGCGCCGTCATTATCCTGCTTACGATCGATTGGAAAATGACGCTGTTTGCGCTGCTCGCTATTCCGGGGGCGATGCTGCTGCTGTGGCCTGTAGGCCGCCGTATGTACGCGATCTCGCGCGATATGCAGAAGGAAACAGCCGAGTTCCAGGGTGATCTGGGCCGGGTGCTTGCGGATATTAGGCTGGTGAAAGCTTTGCTGGCCGAGCCGGCGGAAATGGAACAAGGCGAGAAACGAATCACTGGGCTGCTGCGATTCGGCCTGCGGGAAGCGCGTATTCAGTCGATCGTGTCACCGCTGATGATGACGATTATGCTGCTGATTCTCGTTGCGCTGATCGGCTATGGAGGTGCACAAGTAGCGCGCGGAGCGCTGACGGCCGGTGCACTGGTCGCGATCATTTTGTATATGTTCCAGATCGTTGTGCCGTTCACGCAGCTGGCGACGTTCTTCACCCAATTCCAGAAAGCGCTTGGCGCGACGGAACGGATTCAGGAAATTATGGAGCTTACGCCGGAGGAGCGGGAGCTTGCGGAGACAGATGAGAGGATCGGAGGAAAAGCGGCCGTCCTTCCTCACAAACAGGATGCTGGGCCGTCAGTCAAGTATGACGAGAAAGCTGCTCTCCGGAACAGTGAGCTTGCGAAGCATGAATCTGGCGACGAAGCGCTATCGGAAGCGAGGGCAGAGGAAGTGTTGGCAGGTGTGCTGGAACGCAGTACCGCCCAACTCCCGCTAACGTTCGACAAAGTGAGCTTCGGCTACTCAGCCGACAAGCCGATTCTGCAGGACTTGAGCTTCACGGCCGAAGCCGGACAGACAACGGCATTCGTCGGCCCGAGCGGAGCGGGCAAGACGACGATCTTCTCGCTGATCGAACGCTTCTATGAACCGATAGAGGGCCGCCTGCTGTACGGCGAGGAGCATGTATCAGGCATACCGCTGCGTCAATGGCGCGGACGAATTGCCTATGTCTCGCAGGAAAGTCCGGTTATGGTGGGGACGATCCGCGAGAATCTGATCTACGGCTTATCCGGTACGGATGACGCAGACGACGCGGCTGTAGAAGAAGCGGTGCGTCTGGCGAATCTGACAGAGTTTATCGCTTCGCTGCCGCAGGGTCTGGAAACACAGGCCGGCGAACGCGGCGTCAAGCTGTCCGGCGGTCAGCGGCAGCGATTGGCGATCGCCAGGGCCATTCTGCGCGATCCGGACATTCTGCTGCTGGACGAAGCGACCGCGCATCTGGACAGCGCATCGGAAGCGCTGGTGCAGCAGGCACTCGATACCTTAATGCGCAGCCGGACAACGCTGGTTATCGCGCATCGGCTCTCTACCGTGCGTGGAGCGGATAAGCTGGTCGTCATCGAGAAGGGGCAGGCTACAGGAGAAGGCACGCATGCGGAGCTGCTATCTTCGCACGCTTTTTACCGGAAGCTGGTGTATGGACAGTTTGAACCGGCAGAAGTGAATAAAGAGGAGGAGCAGAGATGAGTCAACGGGTTCCAATACCGCCGGACGACGACAAACAGGGGATCGATCGCATTCTGGTGGAACTTGATGTATGAGAGAGGAGCAGGAAATAGATAGGGAAGAGCCATATCTGCCTCGGATTGCAGTCTATACGAAGTATTTGGATTCGTTGATCGGATCGGAGGCAGCTTCGCTGCTTATTGTTCTACTTAGTAAATAAAAGGATAAAACGTGTCTTGACAACTTATTTAGAATTATCTATATTGTAAACCTGATATGAATTCCAAAAAAAGTTGAATTAAAAAGAGGTTGGAAAATGCTTGAGTTCGACATTATGAATTATGTGGCAGTATCAATTATCTTTTGTATCTATCAACTGATTCGTTTCTTATTAAAAAAAGAATTTAACTTGATTCATTTTATTTTTAAATTTGTATTTGTTTTATACATATGCCTTTTAATAAGTGTTGTATTTTTCCCTATTTTAGTAGATCAACAAGCAATATTGGCTAGAAAAGAATCTATAGGTGAGGACATCCCTTTTAACTTAGTTCCATTTAAATCGATATACGATACTTTTTCTTTTGGTCTAAACCATGGTTATTACAAGAGTTTGTCAGCAGCTTTAATAGGAAACTTTTTGCTTTTGCTTCCTTTTGGACTTTATATAAGTGCGATTTGGGGAAAGCTAAGAAAAGTGAAAAAAAGTATAGTAGTGGGTATGATTATTTCTTTGACGATAGAATCTATTCAATTATTAGAGGATATTTTTACTGCAGCGGGAAGAAGTGTAGATATTGATGATATCATATTAAATACATTAGGATTTGTAGTTGGTTGTTACGTAGGGAAGTACATGTTTCAATTCATGCAGAATCTTTCAAAAAAATATCATTTCGTATTGAAAAATAAAAAAGAGCATATTTAATATTTTTCAAGAGGTCCGGAGATTTAACTAACCGTTGGACAAGCGGAATGTAAATATTAAGGCATCAGACGCCCGTGTAAAGTCAACTTTTCCTGCGATGGGTAAATAGATTAGAAAACCGGACCATTTCCGGCGACTCGGCCATACGGGAGGACCTATGAATCTAAAACAATTCAATGCAATCGTCAGCCGGCCTGCCGATTTGCGATACGACTATTTCGTAAAAAAAACCGCAAATACGCAGATGCTGTGGGGGCTTTACAACGAAGGCTGGGCCATGACCACGGCGCCGGACGGATCTGCGCTGCTGCCTTTATGGCCCGAAGACGAGTTTGCGCTGCACTGCGCGATTGACGAATGGAACGGTTATACCAGCCGTCCGCTCGACCTGCACGCCTTTATGGAGAAAATTCTGCCCAAGCTGGAACAGGACGGAGTCAGAACGGCTATTTTTTACAACAACAGCGACTCCGCAATAGTAGGAGCGGGGAAGCTGCTTGAAGATTTGAAGGCGGCGCTGGCTCGATCATGAAAAGTGAAGAACGGGAAAAGCGGGGTTCGGTTTAAAACCGGACACCGCTTTTTTAGGATCTGTATGCAAAGCTGCTTCAGCAAAATCCGAAAGAATTTATTGAAGATGTAATAGGGGAAAAAGAAAATAAGTGCGCCTGTACACTTATTTTTTCCACATTTTTAACTTTCGCTGAAATAAGTGCTCCTATACACTTATTTCAGCGTTTTCGCGTTTCTAACCTTACTTTTATGTGAAATAGTTGCATCTACGCACTTATTGTACGATTTGGCGAGCTTTTACGGAAAATAATTGCATATAAGCACTTATTGGGCCTTACTGGAACGCGTCCCATTACGGCATATATGGGAACCAATAATCGGCTTCGTATTACGTTCAAAGGCTTTATTCAAACTTGGAAACCGGACCTGGGCGTTAAAAGCATCTTCTATTCGAAAAAGTTGATGAGATTGCGTACACGCCCTAGTGGATTTTAAGCCTTTGCTGAATAAACCTGTTGGTGAATGACTAATAAATAGGGTGAAAAAACTCGGATTTAAGGGGTATAATTCATCGGAAAAATCCCCTATGCTGTTAATTGAAAGCGTTTACTTATAAAACGGAGGGATGTTCATTCATGTATCAACGAACCAAGACTCTCGGTACCAAGCGCACGTTGTTTAAAGTTGTCGGTGGACTGCTGGCGGTTTCTCTAGCTTTTCCGGCCGTAGGACCAGTCGCGACGATTCATGCCGAGGAAGCCATAGAGTACGCGCCGCCGGGAGGGCCCGACTGGAACAAACTGCGTGATATTGTAATCGCCGATTACGGATGGGGCGACAAAGTTACCGTAACCGATGACGTGTATCAGGAGCAAACCGGGAAAAAGATCGAGACTTCCGGTAACTGGATTGCACATTACACGACCAACGGTTGGCAGACCTTCGATTTCTCACGTTATGGTGCCAACGGTACGCTGGAATTTGATGCGGTCGGTATAGAAGGCGGAGAATCGTTCCGTATCGGTTTCCGGGACGGCGTGCATGAACGTCTGCAAGCCAACGGCGAATTCTACATAGACAACGACAATAATCCGGAAGAAACAAATATCGATGTCTTCTCCAAAGATGTAAGCGAATACAAGCCTCTTACGACGGAATGGCAGCATTACTCGATTCCGCTCAAAGATCTTTTTGGCTCGGATCCACTCTTTGACCCGAGTCAGGTTCAGCTTTTGAAACTTGCCGGGGACAGCTCGGTCACATTCCGTATCGCCAACATCAAAGTCGTATCGCCGGATACCGAAATATCGGCTGCACCGATCAAAGTTAACCAAGTCGGTTATTTGAACGAGGGCGAGAAGTATGCACTGGTCAGCGGCTATTACAATGAGCTGAACGCTACAGTCGGCACGCCGTTCGAGGTCAAGCGTACTTCCGACGGTACGACCATGTACAACGGAACACTGTCTCTGATCAAAGCTTACGATCCCTCCTCGGGCGAAAAAGTACTGAAAGCCGACTTTACGCCGCTGCGGGAACCGGGCGAATACGAGATCGTCGTAGATGGAATTGCTGCACCGTCCGTTCCATTCAGATTAGGTACGGACGTATACGGCGATCTGCTTACAGACGTCCAGAAATTCTTCTATTACCAGCGTGCCAACGACGATCTGGACGCTGAACATGCAGGAGAATTTGCGCGCGAAGGCCTGCACAAGATTGACAGCAATCTTCCGCTTCAATCCAATCCTTCGATTACCAAAGACGTATCCGGCGGATGGTGGGATGCGGGCGACACCGGCAAATACGTGACGGCCGCGGCAACCGCGGTATCGGACCTGCTCTGGGCGTACGAGGCGTATCCGACAGCTTTCCCGGACAGACAGCTCAACATCCCGGAAAGCGGGAACGGGATCTCCGACCTGCTGGACGAGATCAAGTTCGAGACGGACTTCTTCCTGAAAATGCAAGATCCCGAGACGGGCGGATTTTACGCTTACGTCATTCGCGAGCCTGAACCGAAGCGTTTCATCATGGACGGAACCGGAGATAAGAGTGTGATTCCAACCGCTCAGACCGCCAATACGGTCGGTGCTCTTGCTCACGCTTCGCTCGTATTCAAATCGGACCCGGCACTTGAAGACTATTCGAATACGCTGCTGAAATCGGCGGTCGACGGATGGACGTTTCTGGAGAATCATCCGGAATACATTGCGCAGCCGGACGGTCCTTACAATGACAACAACGATAAAAACGACCGCTTCTACGCTGCGGCCGCGTTGTATCGGGCAACGGGAGAAGCGAAGTACGGCGATTATGTCAAAGCTCACTACCAGAATTTCGAAAACGTGTTCGAATCGACAAACTTCTCGCACGGGATCAATGGTATGGAAATGATCGGCTACTACCATTATCTGAGTGCATCGCAGGTTGATCCGGAAATCCGCGATTGGTTTGCTCCGAAATATGAAGTTTGGCGGGACAAAGTACTGGATGCCACGCTGAACGACGCGGTATGGCGCAATTCGACGCAGGACAACTTCTATTGGGGTGCCAACTCCAATGTGGCAAGCGTACCGGTAAGTCTGGCGATCGGCAGCCGAATTCTGGGCACGTTCGACGAAGCCAATATCCAGGCGGCAGCCAGCAACCTGAATTATCTGCTGGGCATCAATCCGCTTCAGCTCAGCTATATTACCGGCCACGGAGAAAACCGTATTCGCAGCACGCACCATGAAATTTACATGCGCGACTTTATTATCGAAATGCCGAACGGCTATATGGCAGGCGGGCCGAACAGCTCCAAGGCCAAATTCCCGGCCAAAGCCTACAACGAATCTACAATCGATTGGGAGACCAACGAACAGGCGCTGAATTACAATTCGCCGCTGATTTATCTGACAGCGATGCTGCAGGAAGCCCAGTTGTCCGAACCGACGAATCCGACGCCTACGCCGACGAATCCGGCGCCGACATTCCCGGTACCGTCGAACCCGGCTCCGTCAGCTCCGGCGCCTTCGACACCGGTGACCCCGCCGGCTTCAAATGGACAGCCGGCACCTTCAACACCTGCACCTGCGCCGGCAGTGCCTCAACCAGCGCCTGCACCGAGCGTATTCAACTCCCGTGCGATAGATGCGGGTAGACTGCTGCAGAATCTGCAGGAGCGTCAGGGAAATGCCGGTAACACGGCTCCGCGCGTCTTCTCCGATGCCAACGGTCACTGGGCAGCGCGTGTGCTGAACGGCTTCGCCAAGCTCGGTGTGATTGAAGGTTACGCAGACGGAACGGTGAAACCGAACGCGGCCGTAAGCCGCGCCGAATTTGCGGTCCTGCTGGACAGGCTGTTCGGACTCCAAGCCGACACTTCGCAATCGGCTGAATTTACAGACATTAACGGACATTGGGGCGGCAATTCGATCCGTAAGCTCGCTTCACTCGGTATCTTGAACGGTTACGGCGACGGCAGCTTCAAGCCGGGCAAAAGCCTAAGCCGTCAGGAAGCGGTTGTGATCTTGTCCCGTATTCTGGAGCTGCAGAATGCTGCAGTTACGACAAACCCGCCTTCGGTAACCGATCTCGATCGGGCAGGAAGTTTTGCTGCTGACGCGATCAATACAGCGGCGCAGTATGGGCTGATCAAAGGCGGAACATTCCGCCCTACGGCCGAAGCGACACGTGCCGAGATGCTGCAAATGCTCTGGAATGCCCTGGAGCTCGATCCCGATTTCAAACAGCTGCTGGATTCGCTGTAATTCAGCTGTAATTCAGCTGTAATTCAATAGGTACACAAAAAAGCTTGGCCTAGTCCGAAAGAGGACTGAGCCAAGCTTTTTCTTATGATTGGATTCAAGGAAGTGCAGCTTCTATCGAACCGGGTTCTCTGCGGTTTCGTCCGGCAGGAAATGCCGCGACAGATCCCCGAACAGCGAGTAATAGTCGCCATTCGTTAACTTGTTCGGATCGCTGATCAGGTTCAGCGTCTCCTGCTGCAGCCAGCCGTCGGCAAGCAGCGTTTCCAAGGCGCTGCCTTCAGGTACAGACAGGTCCATGGCGCTGGCAATCAATCCGGCGGCGATTTCCAGAGTCAAATCCTCTTTGGCGGGATCGGCGTAGCCGGCCAGTACGCCTTCCATTTCGCCCGGGAAGAAATCCCGGTGCAGCAGGCGCACGGCTCGTACAGCGTTGAAGAAGCGCTGTACGTTAGCTTCATTGTCGAGTCCCCAGCCGTCGTTCTCGTATCCGCCGGACGTCAAATACATATTGGCGGCGATCAGCATACCGGGATAATGCTTATGCTTCGTGTATTCCGGCTGCGGAAGATCAGGCCGTGACAAGTCCACGCCCTGCTTACGGAGCTGCTTCTTGAGCGCTTCGATTCGCTCTTCCGAACCGGATAATTCGCGCAGACTCATATCGGAGTCCAGCGCGAGCTTGACTGCGGCTCCGGCCGCTTCGGCAGTCGCCATGCCAATGGGAATCGTCCGTGCACTGCCGTGCGGCACGGTATCGAACCCGGCCGAACGTCCGACGACGAGCAGGCCGTCAACGGTCTTCGGCACGAGCGTACGGAATGGAACACCATACTGGCTCGGCTTCATAAGCACCGTACCGATTCGTCCGTCGCTTGTGCTCTGAATATCGACCGGATACGAACCGTAGGCGATATCGTCCCAGTGGGAACGATTCTCCATCACGTCTGCCAGATTCAGGCGGTACTCGGCTTTAAGATGGCGGGATTCCCGCAGGTACAATTCGCTGGCCACGCCGTCATACTCCAGCGCAGCCATTTCCGGGAAGCGCTGCTTTAGGAAGTCGACGATTTTTGGCGCTTCCGCCGTACCGATTTCCATCCCCCGCTTCACCGATTCCGGATCAAGCGGGTCTACGCCGAACAGCAGCAGGGCATTGATCAAGATGGTCCCGTCATTTTGCCGACCGATATTCAATCCGCGCATCTTCACTTTTGTCGGATCGCTTGACGGATATTCCGCGGCTTCCTTATAGCCCCACACGCTCATCTGGTCAATACCGGTGTCATTGTGCTTGGCAAGCTTATTCCAGATTTCTTGAGTCATGCCTTTCATACGAAACACGAGCGTGGAAGCCATAAGGCTGTCCGTGTCGCCGATATCTTCGCGCCCGAGCGTAAACTGGGCTCCCGCTTCGGCGGCCACATCGGCATTCTGCGTTGCATCGATCAGGGCGGAAGCAAGCACTCTCTGCTCGGTTCCATCCTGCAGCGTAATGTTCATACCGGTGACGACCGTACGGCCGTCGAGCGTACCGGTAATCGGAGTCATAGCGCGCGTTCCCATTACCAGATCAATATTGGGTTCGGCTTTGACCATTTTATAAAATACATTGGCCGCGACATTTACATCAAATGAAGAGCCTTCGACTTGATCGTACCATTCTTGAAAAAGGCCTTTATTTAAATAATTCGCCGGTCGAAATTGCGGGAAGAAAAACGGCTGCTTCGGTGAATAGTTAAGGTCGATCGTATTCAGTCCGCCGACTGTCATCAGCCCGCCCAGCATGGTCCGATCATGTCCGTCGACCAGCAGTACGTTCAGCCCGTTGCGCGCGGCAGAGATAGCGGCAGCGATCCCTTCCGGATCAGTGCCGGCAACAATTACATCGTACTGTTCCGAAATGGTGTCGGCCGAGACGACAGGGATAAGCGCTTCGGGAACGCCGTGGTTAACGAGTCGGCTCTGTTCCAACTGCCGGAAGAGCAGAAGAGCTGCGATACCCAGCACGCATACGACGGCAAGAGAAAGAGCGACGGTTTTTTTCCAGTTTTTCAAACGCATTGATGTAGAATTCCTTTCTGAAATCCGGCGAAGCCGCTTGATTTACATGAGGTTTTTTTGCAGACGCATGTTCTGAATATATCGGTTTTTGGACAGGGTAACAAGCTTTCGCCAAGGATTAGAGAGTAACAATATTGTAATGAAAAGGAGAATTCAGGCTTATAAAGGGAAAAGAGAGGTTAAAAACTTCCTTGAACGTCTATAGATTATAAAAGGAAACGATCCCGATTCGGACAAAGGAGGAGAACGCATGAAGGTGCAGGCAGAACGCGAGCTGGAAGCCCGAATTAAGCATGGTTATGCCGATGTGAACGGAGTGCTGCTGCATTACGTGGAAGGTGGAGAAGGACCGCTGGTCCTGCTGCTGCACGGATTTCCGGATTTCTGGTATACATGGCGGAATCAGATTCCGGCATTGATCGATGCGGGTTACCGAGTGGTGGCACCGGATCTCCGCGGTTACAACGAGTCGTCGAAGCCGAGCGGCATATCGAGTTACCGGATCGAGGAATTGTGCGCCGATGTTGACGGACTGATTGAGCATTTTGGCGAAGAAAAAATTCTGCTGGCGGGTCATGATTGGGGAGGAAATGTGTCTTGGTTCTTCGCTATGCGCTATCCGCATCGGGTGCGCCGGCTTGCCGTACTCAATATGCCGCATCCCCAACGTATGCTGGAAGGAATGCGGACGCTTCGTCAACTGCGAAAAAGCTGGTATATCTTCTTCTTCCAACTTCCGAATCTGCCAGAATGGATGATGAGAGCGGGCGGTTTTAGCATGCTGCGCGGCCTTTTGCGAAGCGAACCTAATGAACCTTTTACCGAAGAAGAACTGCAGCATTATGTGAAAGCCTTTGAAGGACCGCGTACTATCGAATCCGCTATTCATTATTATCGGGCAATTATGCGGTATCCTTCCGAGCTGAAAAAGAGCGATATGCAGATCGTTATGGCGCCGGTGCTGGTGTTGTTCGGCGACCGCGATCCGCACTTGTCGAAGGAACTGGCACGTCCGTCAGCGGAACTGGTGCCGAATGTGGAAGTTCATCATTATCCACAGGCAGCTCATTGGGTGCAGCATGACGAGGCGGAAGAGGTGTCAAGACGACTGACAGACTTCTTTGGGAAAGCTGCTGAAGATTCCTATGCACCCGGAACGGGGGAGCCGCTTCTTCACAACCAGCTATAAAACCCGGACTTACGCAGGGGATGTAATAGATGGAAAAAGAGAGCTAAACAGGATGATGGACGTATGTATTTTGGGACTAATTACGTAGTAAAATAGAGAGTATAAGATAGAGAGTTATCAGAATAGAAGTTATAAGAATAGAGAGTCATCAGAATAGAAGTTATACGTATAAAGAGTAATCAAGTTGATTTTGATACAGGGAGGGGTGTTAAAAGTGGAAAAAATATCTTTTGCAAAGGGAGATCTGGGGAACTGGACGGTTAACTATAGACCTTCGAATATTATAAATCCGGATCTTGCGCGTGCAGTTCCGCAGAGCGGATCTGCGGCGCCGGCGCCAAGAGTCGGTAAATCCGGACAAAGCGGCGAACCGGCCGGGGCGCTTGAGCGGTTTGGCGAAGCAGAGCAGCGAAAGCTGGAAGCTCGTCGGGCCGAGAAACAGGCGGAAGAACGACTGGCGCAGCAGAAGCTGCTGCAGATGTTCTATGCGGAGCGAGCCAAGATTGAAGTCTCGCCTGAAAAGCTCAAAGCCACAGCGAAAGCGATGGCGGAGCGCTCGATCGAGCAGTCGATGATTACCGACGGCATATCCATGAAGGTCGAATGGAGATCGGAACTTCATAAGGTCAGCATGGAGATCAGTCAGGAAGCGTACGCCAAGCTGAACGAGCAGGCCGATTCGAATAATAAGCCGGCAGTTAACTGAATAATGTTCTTTGTAAGTACACGGGCGGTATTTATCCGGGATCGATAATCTGCAGCCGTACGGATTCAGCATTATGCACTTAAGTTTTATCTTGAAGTGGCTGTACATAGAACATGTGTTGAATTAGATAAACATAACAAAAGACTCCTCATATCGAGGAGTCTTTTGTTATGCAAATACAGATGCTCAGAGCTCAAGAGAAAATCTTATAATCGTTAAAGCGCAGGTGACATTAAGAAATCTTACAGGCTGCGCGTGCTTTGAGTTCCTGCTGCCGCTCTATGAACCCAAATTATATCCTTACGCCGGTAAATGCCGAGAATCAAGCCGAAGATCGCACAGTTGATGATCGCTGTGCTGCCGCCGTAGCCGATAAATGGCATCGCGATCTTCGTGAACGGCAGCAGACCAAGCGACGCTCCGATTCCGTAGATCCATTGCCCGGCCAGCAGAATCGACAGCCCGGCCGCAAGGGAGCGTCCGTAATAATCCGTAATGGCCCGGACCGCACCCAGAAGCAGAACAACCAGCCATACGATGCAGACCACCAGGATACCTGCCGCGATCCATCCGAAGCTGTAGGTCAGGTAAGGGAAAATGGCATCGGCATAGGGATAAGTGATCGATTGTCCGGAAGAACCAAAGCCCTGTCCCAACCAGCCGCCTTCCCGGATTGCTGCTGCCATGGTGGTATTTGCGTAATTAGCGTCCGGCGTCAGAGGATGAGGGGCAAAGACCGCCATTATTCGATCCTGCCAGTATTCATTTCGTAAATAAAGGCTTACCGCCGAAGCCGCTGCCGCGGCAGGCAACGCGTACAAATAGATTCGGGAACCTCCAGCTCGCGAAAAAAGCAGCAAAGAGGCGATAAGATACAGGGATAATAGCAGCCACGCCAGCAGAGAGAAATAGATATACAGCGCGACAGGCAGCAGTATTAGAGCGATTGCGACCCATTGACGTCCGCTGTTCCATTTTTCATCTTTTAAAGTCAGCCGTTCGAATAGTCCGGGTAACGCGAGCAAAAACAGGATGAACATGCATAAGGTCCAGTTCAGCGTAATGCCACCGATATTCACCCAACCGAGCGTTCCATTGATCATAGTTGAGCCGAACGTGAAGAACAGAATTGTAAGAAGGATCGTGATCGTATACAACCAAACCGCATGCTTTTTCAGCAGACGATAGTCGAAAAAGGTAAAGAGAATAAGCGCTGCAATCCCCATCCCGTAATATACACTCTGCTGCTCGCCGAAATTGATGAATTGGAATATGCCATCACCCGAGGCCGCCAGCGAGAACAGGGCTAACAGTCCGATCGCCACAATCGCCGTCAGCGGCACTAGCAGCTTCCAGTTGAATTTCGGCCGATGAACCTGCCCCAGCGTCCCGCCGACTTCGTCCGCGTCGCCCATCTGCGCAAGCGCCCAGGATGCAGCTTCGAGCGGCGAAGCGCCGGAGTCTTCGCGCCCTGCCGCCAGCTCGTCGATATGCGCGCGCATCTCTTCCCGCAGCTCGGGATGCAGCTCCTTGGCTTTGATACGGGCGCACATGCGATCCAGATAAGCGTCGACGAGGAGATCGGCGTCCGGGCGTTCCTGACTCTGGACGTCCGCTTCGAACTCGAATCCTTTTCCTGCCGATGAGACCTTGGACGATTCGTTATGTGCTTTTGTGTGATCTGAACTCATGAAGGCACTCCTTTCGCTTTAGCTCCAGTGTTCTTGGTGTTAGACAATCGTTCCTTCGGTACGATGTCTCTGCGCCGATGAATGCCCAGCATCAAGCCGAAGAGGGCGAAGTAGACAATAGAAGAGCTGCCGTAACTGAGAAAAGGTAGATGCACATCGATATACGGCAGTAAGTTCAGGGATGCGCCGATCGTATAAAGGGTTTGAACGATAAAAGCAGATGAGAATAGAACGATCAGCGTTTTGCCGTACAAGTCACGTACCTGCCGAATTGACCGAAGCAGCTGAACGATCAGATAACTTAAGATGCCTAGAAAAACGGCGGCGCCGATCCAACCGAAACTGTAGATAAAATAAATGAAAACCATATCGGAATAGATATCGGCCATCGGAGCAAAAGATGAACCGAAGCCATGGCCCCATAGACCAGAGGCATTCAAGACTTCGCTGATCCGATCATTCAAGAAACGTACATCCGGATTGACCGATTGAGGGGCATACACCGATTGGAACAGACCGATGCGCCTTGCAGCCCAATCGGCCCAATAATGGGATTGAAGCAGGTACAGGCCAATCCCCGCAGACAGAACAGCCGATGCAGGGAGAAAGGTCCGCAGATGCTCTCTTCTCCCGCAGAATTTCACATACAGGGGCAGAGCAAGCATCAGGTAAAAAACAGCCGTCAAGGTCTTGTGCATCCCGATATAAGGCAGCACCGGTACAATCAGAAGCCCTATCAGAAGCATCACGGACGGTGCGTAAGGAGATTGGCTGCGCCAATCCTGGCGAGTCAGCAGACCTGTCAGCGACAGGACGAACAAATATAGCGAAGGAGTTGTCCACTCGATCCTCCAAGCAGCCAGATTCAGGTAACCATAACCTGCCTGGCCGTCGGCTCCATCGGTCCATCCTTGAGCCGCAGTCAATAGTGTGAGCCCCAGCGTGATTACGTATAGAGCGAGCGAGTATTTCTGCAGCCGTTTGTAATCGAAAAAGATCAATGCGGTACACACCGCTGCTCCCATCAATATGTACAAAAGCTGCTCATGCGCCAGATGCAGATAAGAAAGGGGGCGGGATTTCAAGCCTTCTCCATCCGAGTAGAAGGTGTACCAGCTGGCGGTTCCGATAGAGAAAATCACTGCAAGTCCAATCGCTACAATCGCCGAGAGCGGCACCAACAGCTTCCAGTTAAACTTCGGCCGATGAATCTGCCCCAGCGTCCCGCCGACTTCGTCTGCATCGCCCATCTGCGCAAGCGCCCAGGATGCGGATTCAAGTGGCGAAGCGCCGGAGTCTTCCCGTCCTGCCGCCAGCTCCTCGATATGCCCGCGCATCTCTTCCCGCAGCTCCGAATGCAGCTCTTTCGCTTTGACACGGGCGCACATGCGGTCCAGATAAGCGTCGACGAGAAGGTCGGCTTCGCGGCGTTCCTGCGTATCGTTTGACCGCAGATCTCCTGACCGCAAATCTTCCGACTGCGTATCGCTCAACTGCGCCTCGCGGCTGGAGACTTTTGCGCCGCCGTCAGATGCTGGTATGTCGGCCAAGCCTTCCAGGTTGTCCTTTTCCCGATCGAATCCGCTCATGCCCGACCCTCCCCGAGCACCGAATTAACCGCGCCGCTGAAAACCCGCCATTCTTCCTTCTTCTGTTTGAGCTGCTTCAGTCCGGCGTCGGTCACCGTGTAATATTTGCGTTTGCGGCCGCCGCTTTCTTCCCAGTGCGATTCTACCCAACGCTCGGCCTCCATCGCGTGCAGAATAGGGTAAAGTGTGCCTTCTTTAAGCGCGAATACGCCATCCGAACGACTATCCAACTCCTTGATCAGTTCGTAACCGTACATACTTTTGCTCGACAGAACGGTCAGCACCAGCGCGCCGGTTGAGCCTTTCAGCAGTTCTTTGCTTACTTTCACCTTGGAACGTCCTCCTTTTATCTATACCTAGAATTACTATGTATCGTAATACTAGGCTTTGGGATATGTCAAGTTTTTGGGAAAAATGAGAAAGAAAAGGAGTTGGTGTGAAGGGACGAGAATGATAGTATGAGAGGGGAAACATTAAGAGGGCAAAGGTCAATCATCATTTTTACAGGGGGCTGTAATGAAAAAGTTCGGAATAATGCTGCTGGCCGTGATTCTCGTCGTACTGACGTTGGGGCCTGCAGGGCAATCTCAGGCAGCTGTGAAAACGATTGTCGATCCGTCGGTAACGTACTCGTATGGAGTGCTGACTCGTGACATCCGCGAGCTTGCGGCCAAGTATCCCGATATTGTCGAATACAAGTCGATTGGCAGAACGCTGTACGGACGCGAGATTTGGGCAGTAGGGCTCGGCACCGGCCGTGCCACCGTCTTTTTCAACGGCTCGCATCATGGACGTGAATGGCTGACTACCACGCTGAATATGTATATGATCGAACAGTACGCCGCCGCTTATACGGAAGGGCGCCGATTTGAAGGATATGATGTCCGGGGCATTTTGGACAAAACGAAGATCTGGTTCGTCCCGATGGTGAATCCGGATGGTGTTACGCTGCAGCAGACGGGATTGAAGAGTTTTCCGGCCAGTGTGCATCAAGCGCTGATTCGGATGAATGAAGGCAGCCGCAATTTCAAACGTTGGAAAGCGAATGCGCAGGGAATCGATCCCAACCGCCAGTATGATACGAATTGGGCCAATCTGGTCAATAACTATTACTCTCCGCGCTGGATGGGACATAAAGGAACGGCTCCGGTTACGACATTGGAAAATAAAGCGATGGTTACATTCACCTACGAAATCGATCCGGAGATCGCAGTGTCCTATCATTCGGCAGGCCGAATTCTGTTTTGGAATTTCCGTACACCAGCCGTCAACTATTCGCGGGACAAACGTTTGGCGGACATTTTTACCCGTTTTACGGGTTATAGACAGGTCAGTCCTGCTTTTAACTCAAACGGCGGAGGCGGCTATACGGACTGGTTTATTCAAAGGCTCGGACGTCCGGCCTTCACGCCGGAGATCGGCATTAAACGGGGAGAGACGCATCTTCCAGTGTCTGCCTTCCCCGAAGAATGGCGCCGCAACAAGAAAATCGGTCTATGGATTGCTGAAGAAGGCTACGCGCTCTGGGCGGCGAAGCCCCAGAACCGGATCAATCCGGTATCTCTCTTCCTCGACGGAAAGCGGGTCGAAGGCGACCCGGCGGCATTCAACGAAAGCGGCACCACGTACGTCTCTTATAAGCCGCTGCTAACCTCGCTCGGTTACAAGTTGGCCTGGGACGGAACGTCGAAGTCTGTCACAGCGAATGGTCCGCAGGGTACCTTCCGCTTTACCCTGGGGAAAAAAGAAGCTGAGCTTAATGGGCAAACGGTGACATCAAATGCGGCTCCGCGTCTGCATGAAGGTATCGGCTATATACCTGTAAGGCTGCTCACTCAGGCTGTAGGTGCGCCGTTCAGTGTCGACAAGGATACTGGCATGGTATCGATTAAGAGCCCGTAAATGGACCAGAATTCGGTCAGCATACAGTGTTATATTTTCTTCTATAACTTGACGAAACCGGCCTTTCAATGTTACAACAGTCTCACAGATTCACAACGACAATGATCAACAGCAACGACCGGGGCCATGCCTCGCGAGCGCCGAAGCCAGCAGCTTCCGGTGCATACGCTGCCGTCAGAGAGAAATCCCTTGAGCTGTGAGGATTTCCGGCAGACGCGCGAAGTCCTATCCCGCGAGCTGCGGCGCTCCATACGCCGCCGGACGTCCCCGTTAACGGACTTTGAGCCTTGATGAACCGGATATTCGTATTCGGCGCATCGGGGGAACCAGGGTGGTACCGCGAAGACGCATTCGTCCCTAACGAATGCGTCTTTATTTGCGTTCCTGGTTCGTCTGTTCATTCCATTCATTCAGAGGAGAGATTCCCATGAAACAAAGCAAACTGCTTATCCCTACACTGCGAGAAGCGCCGGCGGATGCCGAGGCGATCAGCCATAAGCTGATGCTGCGCGCGGGTCTGATCCGTCAGCTCGCTTCCGGCGTGTACACGTATCTGCCGCTCGGATTCCGGGTGCTGAAAAAGGTACAGGATATCGTACGCGAAGAGATGGATCGTGCAGGTGCACAGGAGCTGCTGATGCCAGCCATGCAGCCAGCCGAACTGTGGCAGGAATCGGGCCGCTACGATGTATACGGTCCGGAGTTGATTCGTCTTAAGGACCGTCACGGCCGTGAATTCGCACTTGGTCCTACGCATGAAGAGGTCATCACGTCGCTGATCGCGGATGAGGTCAACTCTTACCGACAGCTTCCAATGACGTTGTATCAGATCCAGACCAAGTACCGGGATGAGCGTCGTCCGCGCTTCGGACTGCTGCGGGGCCGCGAATTTCTGATGAAAGATGCTTATTCTTTCGATCGCAGCTGGGAAGAACTCGATGAAACGTATCGTGCGATGTACGATGCCTATACCCGTATTTTCACGCGCGTAGGTCTGAACTTCCGTCCGGTACAGGCGGATGCGGGCGCAATCGGCGGCGAAGGGGAGACCCATGAATTTATGGCACTGGCTGATATCGGGGAAGATACGATCGTTGTAAGCGAGAACGGCACTTACGCAGCCAACCTGGAGAAAGCCGAAATGTGGTGGGAAGCTCCTGCTGCATCCGACGCGGAAATCGCTCCAATGGACCGTGTTCATACACCGGGCGTACACACAATTGATCAGCTGTGTGCACATTTCGGAGCCGAAGCATCGGCGTTCATGAAGACGCTGCTGGTACTGGTCGACGATCAGCCGGTTGCCGTAGTCGTGCGCGGAGATCGCGAGCTTAATGAAACGAAAGTACTGAATGCGCTCGGAGGCGAGCGAATCGAATTGGCAGACAATGCGGCTGTCGAACGTCTGACCGGAGCTGAGGTAGGTTTTGCGGGACCGGCTGGATTGGCAAAAGTGAAGCTGCTTGTTGACCGCGAAGTACAGGCTATGGAATCCGGTATTGCGGGCGCTAACGAAACGGATTACCATCTGGCGAACGTCAAGCCTGGCCGCGATTTCGAAGCGGATCTGGTAGGCGACTTCCGCAATGCGGCGGAAGGCGATATGAGCCCGGACGGCAGCGGACCGCTGAAGTTCTACCGAGGTATTGAAGTTGGGCATGTATTCAAGCTGGGTACCAAATACAGCGAGAAGCTCGGTGCGGCTTACCTTGACGAAACAGGTCGTCGTCAGGATGCAATCATGGGATGCTACGGTATCGGTATCTCGCGTATTCTGTCCGCAGTGGTCGAACAGCACTACGATGATAACGGCATTGTATGGCCTGAAGAGATTGCGCCGGCGAAGGTGCACATTATTCCGGCTTCTGCCAAAGATGAAACGCAGATGAATCTGGCGAACGAACTTTATGCACGCTTTATGGCTGCAGGTATCGAAGTTATGCTGGATGACCGCGACGAACGAGCAGGCGTGAAGTTCAAAGATTCCGATCTATTGGGTATTCCTTACCGCGTTGTAGTCGGCCGTGAAGCAGCAGAAGGCCGGGTAGAATTCAAAGCCCGGACAGCAGCGGACAAAGAAACGATTTCTGTAGAAGAAGCATTTGAACGGCTTACCGGAAAATAAAGGTATTGACAGAAAATCGGATATTCCATTATAATCAAGGTAACTAAATAACCGACTTATGAGAAACGCAAACCGGCCGAAAGACCGGGACGCAAAGTCAGGAATCTAAAGCGACAAGTTCGCCATGATCGTCCGACCGCCGCAAATCTATGTGGCGGTCTTTTCGCGTCTGCAGAACCCCTCCCCCCCACCCTGCAGCGGCCCCACATCTCTCTCCCCGAGAACTTCGCACCCATCGTCAAGTTGGGCTGCAAAGTATGGACTTTACGGCAAGCCCCCGCTTGCTCGTACTGTCCGACCGCCACGAATTTTTGTGGCGGTTTTTTTTGATTTCAGCCGTGCTTTATATCATGCTTTTTAGGTTATAAAGTATATCAGGCGAAGCATTTAAAATCTCGACGTTATATGAAAAGAGGAGGAACGGCATTGAAAAAATGGTCGTACATAATCATGCTGTTGGGACTCTGCATTGTGCTGTACCCTTCCGTGACCAATTGGCTGGATGATCGAGCCCAGGCGAAGCTGCTGCAAGAAGCGGAAGCCGAAAGCTTGAAGCCCCTGAATATAGCTAATCTATCGAGCAGCAGCGCTGTGCCCGATTATCAGAAATTATCGAATTTGCTGGACGAAGGCGAAGGCGAAGTTGCAAGCGAAGACAACAGCGAAATCGAAAGCCAAGCACCGGAAGAAGCCAAGCTTGATGCTAACGCTTTGAAGGAAGGCCAAGTCCTGGGTGTGATTCGGTACGATCGGTTGAACATCAAACTCCCGATCGTCGAAGGGGCTACCAAAGAAAATATGAAAAGCGCAGCCGTACACGTGACCGGAACAGGTATAGCCGGCGTAGAAGGAAATATGGCTGTGGCTGCTCATCGGGCACATAAGACAGGCCGTTTGTTCAATCGGTTGAACGAAGCCAAAGTAGGCGATGTAATCGAGATCGATCAAGGCGGACAGACCTATCATTACGAAGTAAACAAAATTCATATTGTCGAGCCAACGGAAGTATGGGTGCTTGATCCTACCGAAGGGGAGACCGGGCTGACGCTGATCACATGTGATCCCTTGATTGATCCTACACATCGTTTGATCGTTTACGCCGTTATGAAAAACTGAGATTTTGAGTATTTAAAGGATGAATCGACCATCAAAATAAGAATTATTCCATATTTATTTTCAATTTCAAAAAAGACCGTCATGAAAAAATCATGGTGGTCTTTTTTTTATGCTTATATAAAAGTGCTTGCCAACCGATATAAAAGATAGCAGCCTGTAATCTAGAAGTCAGCAAGTCGGCTTTATACTTAGTTTTGATTTGAAACATGACTTTAGTCGTTTATTTTTCGGGAAAATCTGGCTTGCTAAATTGCTTTTATATGATACGATATGACTACGAGAGCTTTCTACGATAAACGGCAAACCTGATCGAAAGACAGGGACGCAAAGCTAAAGGGCCTTACCTATAGGGGATAGCAGCCAGCCGCCGGAAGATAGGTCTTTTTTCGTGTACATCTCTACTTGTGCCTTGGGCACCCCATTAACAGATGGGTTTTCATTAAATAGATAAGACTAAAACGATAAACGGCAAACCTGATCGAAAGACAGGGACGCAAAGCTAAAGGGCCTTACCTGTAAGGGGATGGCAGCCAGTTACCGAAAGGAGTTTTATCCATGCGTAAACCCATTCTTAAGCTAACTCTCGCTCTGAGCTTGCTTGCTGGTGCTGCACCGGCGTTCGCAGTGCCTGTATCGGCTTCTGCGATCAATGCTTCCTGGCTTGATACTTCGTACCTTCAACAAGGAACGGTAGGCGTAAGCTACAGCAGTAACAATTCCTCCAGAGTTAAAGTGATGATTACCAAAGCAAGCACTGTGTACACCTACGACCTGAACACCAATAAAAAGATCGAAACATTCCCGCTGCAATCCGGCACCGGCTCCTATGAAGTTACACTGTTTGAAAACACAAGCGGTTCCAATTATAAGAAAATCGGCTCCACTTCCGTTGAATTGAGCAGCGACAGCGAGAGCAAGGTGTTTCTGGGTTCTGTTCAGAACGTCAACTGGAAAGATGCCAAAAATGCGACGGCTCTTGCTAAAAAGCTAACTTCCGGAAAAAAGACGGATCAAGAAAAAGTGCAGGCAATCTACAATTATGTGGTATCTAACGTCAGTTACGATAATGAACTGGCCAAAACGGTCAGCGGCGTATATATTCCTTCGGCCGATGCCACTTTGAATTCGAAAAAAGGCATTTGCTACGATTATGCTTCCCTTGTCGCCGTTATGTTGAGAAGTTCCGGAATCCCGACCAAGCTGGTTATGGGAAATACTTCTTACGTCAAGGAATATCATGCCTGGAACGAAGTATACCTGGGCAATAAATGGGTGATTATCGACCCAACAGTGGATGCCGCCTACAAAAAAGCCGGTAAAACGATTGATTTCGCCAAAGATTCCCATAAATATAGTGTGCAAAAGGTTTATTAAAGCAGCCGATTCCTATGTTCCTAGCAGCTCCTTGCCTCTTTCTTAGGAAGAGGCTTTTTTTGCGTTCACAAATAACCAGAATAAGGGAAAATCCTCTCATTAAAGCCTCTTCCGAAATGCCGTTAAAAATAAGGAGAGACGCGAACCAGTCAACGGCGTCCACCAAACTAAAAGGCAAAAGCAAACCTGATCGCAAGTCAGGATTTATCGCTGGAGAGGCTTACCCGAACGATACAAAGCTTAAAGCCAAAAGGAGTTTGTTCATGTATAAATGGATTCTCAAAGTTGCACTCGTTATGAGTTTGATAGTCTGCATCATCCCAAGTTTCGCGGCTTCGGCTGCCGGCGCTTCCTGGCTCGACACTTCCACTCTGCAGCAGGGGACTGTAGGGGTTCAATATAGCGGCAGCACGGCCAAGCGCCATAAAGTCATGATCGCTAAAGCAAGTACCGTATATACGTATGACCTGAATGCTTCAAGAAAAAGCGAAACCTTCCCACTGCAATCCGGTAACGGCTCTTATGAAGTGACACTGCTCGAAAATGTCAGCGGTACAAGCTACAAGAAAATCGGCTCCACTTCTGTAGATTTTCGTGCTCAAAGTTCCACCAAGGTATTCCTCGGCTCGGTACAGAACGTAAACTGGAAAGACTCGAAAAAAGCAGTTGCGATGGCCAAGAAGCTGACGGCCGGCAAGAAAACAGATCGGGCCAAAGCAGAAGCGATCTACAAATATGTGGTGACCAACGTCCGTTATGATCAGGCTAAAGCCAATGCACTGAGCGGCGGCGCTTACCTTCCTTCGGCAGACAGCACGCTGGTTTCCAAAAAAGGAATCTGCTATGACTATTCTTCTCTGATGGGTGTTATGCTGAGAAGTTCGGGTATCCCAACGAAATTGGTTATGGGCAAAACAACTTACGTGAAAGAGTATCATGCTTGGAACGAGATCTATTTGAACGGAAAATGGATCACTGTAGATGCCACAGTCGATGCTGCATACAAAAAAGCGGGTAAAAAGATTTCGCTCGCTAAAGACTCTAAAAAGTACAGTGCACAAAAAGTGTACTGATTGATATAAAGCAAACCGGAGCTTCGCCTTGACGGCGAAGTTCTTTTTTTATGCGAAAAAGGAGACGGATGCGGTTCTAAAAACGTTAAACAAGAGAGGGTAGGAGTGCTTGCTCCAGATCGTTCTAAAAGATAACGAAGCAGTATGAAATAGAGGAAAAGGGGAAAATAGATGAAAACAACGCATGTACTCACGATTGCCTTGGTTTTTATTTTGGGCATTTTTCTATGGAGCTACCCGTTTCCTAAACAAATTGATAAAGAGATTCCCGCTATGATGTCGATCACCGAAAACGGTTCGGAAGAAGCGTACACACATACACCGACAACGATCCATGTGAAAGGTGAAATCTATCAGAAGTTATTCCGCAGTCCGGAATTTAACGTGAAAATTACCGTCGACGGATTTGAATGGATGGACGATTACCCGGCAGGGGTTCCAACGATCGGAGACAGCAAAGAAGGGATTTATGTGGGTGCTGTTTGGTACAATAATTTCAAATCCAACATAGCGCTTGAAGATCAGAACAAAGTTGCGTTTGTCTGGTTCGACAAGGAGTTTGAGCGAATGAATATGGAAGCTTCCATTGAAGAATGGATGGACGAGGAAGAGGGACAGGGCAGAACTCTTTATATAACCGGTAGAGCAGATAGTGCGGAACAAGCGGAAGCAATCCGGGAGGGAATCAGAGATTTGCTTTATAATGAGGCAGAATAGCGGATGGAAGAGAGAGGTGTTTTCTACCGACACGGCATGTTCATACATCCGTATAATAGAAAGAAAAGTACAGGAGGACCGCCGTATGTACCGCATCGCCGTTTGCGACGACGAACATCCGCGCAGGGAAGAGGTCCGGCGCATGCTGCTCGATCTGTCCGTGAAGTCGGGCATCGACTTTGACACGCAGCTTTTCGCCTCGGGCGAAGAGCTGCTGAAGCATTATACGGAAGGCGGAGAGCCTTACCATATTCTTGTGCTTGATATCGAAATGGACGGGCTGAACGGCATTGAGACGGCGCGCAGGCTTCGGGACATGAAGCGGCTGAGCGAGCAGATCATTTTTCTGACCAGTTACGCGGAGTATATGCTGGACAGCTTCGATGTGATGACGTTTCAGTATTTGATCAAGCCGGTTCAACCGGATGTATTTGAGGAAAAGATGCTTAAGCTCTGCCGCTATTTCTCGGAAAAAGAACGCGAGATTCTGATCGTCAAATCGGCGGAGGGCGAACTGGTGCTGCATCAGGACGAGATTATCGCTATTGAAGCCTCTAAGAGCCTTACCGTAAAAAACAAACTCAGGATTACGACAACCCGCAGCGTTTATGAAGGTCGGGGGCTGATCTCAAGCTACGCCGAAGCATTGAAAGAAGACCGTTTCCTGCAAATTCATCGGTCGATTCTCATTAATCTGTCGCATGTTCATAAATTCTCAGGCAGTCGGGTCGTCATGTCGAACGGAATGGAACTGCCGATCGGCCGTTCGAAGATCAAGGAAGTGAAGGACGTCTGCACCAAATTTATGGTTGCGAGGGCCGAATGATGGAGAGCCAGACGCTGCTGATCCTGCTGGTTGTCGGAACAACGCTGGTTATGGCCGTACAGATCAACTTTTATTTCAATTCCGTATTCGGCCGGGAGCGGAGCAAATCAAGCAAGAAGTATTGGATTGCCGCTTTTCTGCCGCTGGCCTTCTTCTATCTGCTATGGGATCTGCCGGATCTGCCGTCTTCGCTGATGGCGCTGGGGATCATATTTCTGTTCGCGCAGGGGTATGAGGTGTCACAGAAGCTCAAAGTCATGTTCGCCATTCTGTACGCGGTGCTGCTGACGCTGATTAATCTGATTATGCTTTATCTGCTTCATCCCTCCCTGCAGGTGCATGAGGCGAAACCCGACGGTGTACCTGAACGCATGCTGCTTACTCTGACGCTGCTGATCGGCTGCACCGTCATGTTCGCGGTTATTCAAGCGATCCGTCTTGTTGTCAAAAAACGCCGTTTTCCGCTGGAATCACGCTATTCGTTAGTATTTCTGTGCGTGCCGCTGATCAGCATCTATCTGGTCAACGTCTTCACCCTTTACAGCGAGAAAAATATTCATTATTTCCTGTCGGTATTTGGCTTTATCGTATTGAACGTACTCGTTGTCTATATGCTCGATACCGTCATTGCAAGATTTCAGTTGACTCTTCAGAACGACCGGATGCAGAGCCAGATGGATTATCAAGACGCTAATTACGAGAAAACGGTACACAGCTTCAAAGAGATCAAACGCATCATTCACGACACGAACAAGCATCTGCTTGTCGTGGCCGAGTATATTGAACGGGGGCGCGGCGAAGAAGCCAGGGAACATATTCGGACAATGCTCAATGAGATCGATAACGCCTATCAGCGGGTCAATACCGGCAATCTTGTGGTCGATGCGCTGGTCACGAATGCGCTGAACGTGGCCGGGGCGAATGGCATTCGGATGGACACCGAGCTGTCTCTGCGCGAACCGGAGCTGCCGATCGAGCGCTATGATTTATGCGTCGTACTCGGCAATATGCTGGATAATGCCGTCGAAGCTTCCAAATCAATCCGAATGGCCGAAGATCGTCATGTCCGTATCCAGATCCGTTCAAGCGAGAAGGCACTGTTTATTCGCGTACGCAACCGGACGGAACGGGAAGTAGCCGACCTGCACAGCCGCAAATCCAATCCGGAAGATCATGGATTCGGACTGACCAATATTGAACGGATGTGCGACAAATATGGAGGGCATATGACGATCGAGACGGAGCATTTGACGTTCGACAATATGGTCATGCTGCCTTTTCCCAAATGAAATAGACTCTTGAACATGTCGTTCAGGGGTCTTTTTTTGCATTTCGGCGCTTTTATATATAGAGAACTTTCCTTTCGGCTATGCTGAACGCATGGATCGAATTCGACAATGCGGAAGGGGAATGGATATGAAGGACAAGAGAAATCGTATAAATGACAAGAGAAACAAATGGAAAAAGGGCAGTACAGCTGCGATAGCGGCACTCCTACTGGCTTTGCCAGCGGCACAAGGAGGAAATGTACTGGCGGCGGAATCATCGACATCCACGGCATCGACACCAACGGTACCAGCGCTGATGGCATCAGCACCAACGGCACCAACATCATCGACACAAACGGCAGCAGCACCAGCACTGGCGGCATCAGAACAAAAGTCTCCGGCTGCAGCACAAAATGCTGCACAGGCCAAGGCGAAAGAGATGGCGCAAGCGCTGATGGACAATTACGGCGTCACCGGTGTGCAGTATGCAATCCGCGACAGTGGGGAGATTGTGCTGTCGGGTGGATTAACATTGGACGACAGTGGGAGTAAGCAGGAAATTGACCGGAACAGCATGTTCGGAATTGGGTCAGTGAGCAAGATGTATGTAACGGCTTCTGCGATGATGCTGGCGGACAGCGGGAAGATCGATATTGATCGTCCGCTGACCGATTACATACCGGATTTTCGCATGGCAGACGAGCGGTATAAGATGATCACGACGCGTATGCTGATGAACCACTCGGCGGGCCTGTACGGTTCGCATTACAAGAACAGCATGCTGCTTGGCGATAACGATGCTCAGAACTATGAGCAGCTGCTGAACAATCTGAGCGTACAGCAGCTCAAGTCGGATCCTGGCGAATATTCCGTATATGCCAACGACGGCTTCCAACTGCTGGAGCTGCTGGTCGAGCGGGTAAGTGGGATGAGCTACAGCGATTTTCTGGACCGGAATTTCAGCAAGCCGCTGTCGCTATCCTACACCAAGACACCGATGAATGAATTTGATCGTGCGCAGCTGGAACCGATTCACTTCCCGGGTATTGAACAAGCTCTGCCACCGGAAAACGCGAATATTCTCGGTACAGGCGGCCTTTACGCGACAGCAGAAGAGCTGACGAAAGTATCGGAGCTGCTCAGTGGCAAGCATCCGGAGCTGCTGTCCAAAGCTTCCGCAGAAGCGATGCTGCAGCCGGAATACCGCAAGGGGGTGTGGGTGCCCGATACGAAAAATGTGTTCGGCTATGGACTTGGTTGGGATTCTGTCGATCTGGACCCGTTCGGCGATTACGGTATTCGCGCAGCGACAAAAGGTGGAGATACGATTATGTACCACTCCGCATTGATCACGCTGCCTGATGACGATATTTCGATTGCCTTTCTGACTTCGGGCGGTTCGTCCATATTTAATACGACGGCAGCGACCAATGTGCTGCTGGAATACTTGAAGCAGAGCGGCAGGATCTCGAAGATTCTGCCGGAAGCAAACTTTGAGAAACCGGTGAAGCAGGATATGCCGAAAAAGATGAACGATTACGAAGGCTTGTACGGAACCGTGGGAGAGACGCGCCGCATTTCGTTTAAGGAAGGCAAGATTTCAATGCCTGTGCTGATGAGCGGCATGATTCCGGAGCAGAATTACATCTATACCGGAAATAATGAATTTACGAGCGAAGACGGCCGTACAGTGTTAGGCTTTGATGAACAGACCAACGGACATACGTATATGCGCATTCGCAGCCATATCGAAATTCCGGGTATCGGGCAGGCGCGAATGGCTTTCTATGAAGCTCAGAAGCTGGAGGACAATCCGCTGGACGAAGCGACAGCTGCAGCTTGGTCGAAGCGTGACGGCAGGACTTATTATGCAGTTGACGAGAAGATTAATTCACTGTTCTACCTTGCGCCTTCGTTTCTGACGAAAAAGATTGCATTCGAAAAAGAAGGCGGCTACGCCAATGGGACGAAGATTGAGAGTGCCGATCGTGCAGTGAATGCTGTCGAGATTCCCGTTATGAACGGGCGAGACGCGTTCGATCTGGAGTTCTCCCGACAGGACGGCATTGAATATCTTCAGGCGGACGGTCGAACCTATATCAGCGAAGACGCCGTTACTCCGCTGTATACGGGGCGCATGTCGAAGATCACGATTCCGGCCTCCGGCAGTGTGCGCTGGTTCAAAATACCGGCGAGTGCGGCAGGCAGAACACTGAAAGTTGATCTGCCTCAGGATGCAGGATTTGTGGTTTATAAGGCCGACGGGACACTCGTAAATCTTTCAGCCGCAAGCGGATCAAATACAGCCATACTGCCGGAAGATGGATTGGTTGTGTTCGGAGGACAAGCCGGAGATGTATTGAAGGTAAGACTGGAAAAAGTAATGAAAAAATAAATGATGAAAAAAGTGACAAAAAATAATTAAAGAAAAACAAGGAATAAAGTATATCGTTTTCAAAGTTGGATATCCGGATTTCGCTGCTGCAGCGAAAATCGGATATTTTTGTGTGCTTTCACTCAAGCAGCTATACATACTTTCATTAAAAAAACCGAAAAATAGATACGAGCATGTAGTGATAAAGGACCAGTACTAAAGAATCAGCAGCTGAGAAAGAGAGGTTGTACCGAAACCATTTGTTCAAGAAGTTCAAAAGGCACTGCAATTCCTTCAAATTTACTTTCGGATTCAAATGATTGATTTGATAGATTGAATTGCAGCTTGATCGCGATTGTTTATTAAAACTTTAAATTAGAGGAGCTCATTACTGCGATGAAATTATTTCGAAGATTGACAGAAAGCTTGCTGTTACGAATATTGTCGATCACTGCTTTATGTATCGTTTTGGCCATGGTTGTGTCTACTGTGGCGGTAGGATTTATGAGCACTCGGTCCTATGAGAAGATCAATACCGATTCTTTGACAATGGTAGCCGATGAGAAAGCGACGGAGCTTCAGATGGTCGTTGCGGGTCAGCAGGACGTAGTCAACGCGATTTCTACAGAACTATTTAATGTCGACTTTTTCAAAAGGTTGAATGAAACGGGTACAGCTTCGGAAACGGATTTTACTCGTATCCAAAACAATCTTAATGAAAAGTTAAGTGCTTCAAACGGCTTGTATGAGAACATCTTTTTCACTTATCAAGACAAAGTGTACGTGGATGGCCTAAACGGCGTCTCCCATGGTACGGATATGTCCTCGACTTCACCATGGTACCGGCCGGTTTTGGACAGCGGCAATTTAGTTATAGGTGATTTGCAGACTTCGCCGGTCACGGGTCTTCCTGCTATTGTGATTGCGGCACCTGTCAAAGATCCTGAGACCGATCAAATATTGAGCATATTTGCACTCCCTCTGAATGTAAATGTTCTGCTGGAAAAGATTACAAAAAAAGAAAACGAACAGATTATGACTACGGTCGTTACGGATGAAAAAGGAATGGTCATCGCATCGCATAATGCAGATCAGATACTTAAAACAGATTTTACCCAGCTCGACAACGAAGGGGGCATGCAGCAGCTTTCCGCGGCCGAAAACGGGACAGGCTATGCCACGATCGATGGAGTCCGGTACTTGGCTTCTTTCGTCAAAGACGATGTACTCAAAATGAATGTGGTCACTTTCCTGCCGGTAAGCAGCTATATGGACAACTTGTACAGCATTTTGACGACAATGATCGTGATTACGGCTGCGGTTCTGCTTATCGCCTTATTCGTTCTTTTCCTGGTAGTACGCAGTATTGTTCGACCGATCCGGGTAGCGTCCGAGCAGTTGGAGATTATGTCCCAAGGAGACTTCTCCCAAGTGCTCTCACAGAAATATGAAAACAGTGTCGGAGAGACCGGCGTACTGATTCGTTCGATGAACAAGATGCATGAGAATACCAAGAACGTTATTCAATCGGTTAATCAAGAATCTACCTATCTCAAAGAAGTATCCAATACCGTGTACTCTATGTTTACAGATATAGACAAAGAACTGCAGGATGTATCGGCCACGACGGAAAATATGTCGGCGGGTATGGAGGAAACAGCGGCGTCGGCACAGCAGATCAACGCTTCTACGAACGAGTTTGAAAAAGCGATCGAATCGATTGCCAAAGGCTCTCAAGAAGGTGCGGAAGAAGCGGCAGTCATCAGTAAGCGCGCAGGCGATCTGAAGTCTGCATTGGAAAAGTCGATTGCAGAGACGTCGACGGTATACACTGAAGTGAAATCGGGCTTGGATGAAGCATTGGAAAAATCCAAGTCGGTCGATAGAATCAAAGAATTGAGCGAATCCATCCTGCAGATTACGAAGCAGACGAATCTGCTCGCGCTCAACGCTTCGATCGAAGCCGCAAGAGCCGGAGAAGCCGGCAGAGGATTCGCTGTAGTCGCCGAAGAAATTCGTAAATTGGCCGACGCTTCCAAAAATACGGTCGGACAAATTCAAATGATCACCGGCAACGTCACGGATTCCGTAAGCAATCTGCAGAACTTCACCCAGCGTCTTGTCGATCTGCTGGCAGGCAATATTGCGGAAGACTATGCCATGATGACCAAAACGAGCGAGTCGTATCTGAATGACGCGACTTATATGGACCGCCTGGTGTCCGAGTTCAGTGCAACGAGCGAAGAGTTGAGCGCTTCCGTTCAAAATCTGGCCCAAGCGATCAACGAGATTTCGGTCTCCAACAATGATTCGGCGAACGGCACGGAAGAGATTGCGAACAAGACGAATGCGGTCGTGAACAAGGCGAATGGAATTGCCGAAGAAACACAGAAAACAAACGACAGCGCAGATCGTCTGAATCAAATCATTCAACAGTTCAAGTTTTAACGTTAAGACTTTGAGGGTTGGAATTTAAGATTTAAGATTTAAGATTTAAGATTTGAGATTTGGGTTGAGAGTTCCAGCTATGATACATGGAAAAGCGATTCCGTTATTCTCTTTCGAGAAAGCGGGATCGCTTTTTCGTCCAAAAGAAAATCGATCTTTGAATGGCTCCGGATTATTGGAAAAGTCTCAGTAGTCCGGAGATTCTAACGAATCGTGGTCACGCTATTTGCTCTTTAAGCAGCATTTTTAGATTCTAACGAATCGTGGTCACGCTATTTGCTCTTTAAGCAGCATTTTTATATTCTAACGAATCGTAGTCACGCTATTTAAGCCGAATTAGACTTAGATCTACCGATTTATAACAAATAGAGACATGAGGATTCGTTAGATTCTCAAAAAGGCTGAAAACTCGAGAATAGCGATACCACGATTCATTAAAGTTCCCGTGATGTACAGATGATGGGAATCTAGCACTGTTACGACCCAACGACCCAACGACCCAACGACCCAACGACCCAACGACCCAACGACCCAACGACCCAAC
>NZ_KB899295.1 GCF_000378145.1 Saccharibacillus kuerlensis DSM 22868
GGCGTTATTCGTGTACGTATTATTGAAATTTTGGTTCGAGCAAGGCAACCGAACTGTCCATCTTTCGGCTCGATTATCTTTGGCCGAATTCGATCGATTATTTAAGCTCAATTGTCTTCCTGTCGAATGGATTTTTTACTTCAGTAACCAGATTTCATTTCCAGAAAATAGCTAATCAACAGGCCTAGTATATCAGCACTTATTTCAAAAAAATACGGAAGATCGAATGATTTAGTTGTATATACGCATTTATTTTCCGTATAGAAGAAGACGATCAGATTTCGCAATATGTTGGAGACGCTGCTTGCGGCGTCTCTTCGCTTTTTTGCATCCGGTGATTGGGGTATAATCAAGGCAGGTTGGTGCTCGTTAAGGAGTAATGAAGCGGCAAAGCATAGTAAAGCTGCAGAAACCATGAAGCGACTGTATATGTAGTAGTACTACATGAAACGACAACAGGTGCAGTGAGAATGCATGAAGCAAATGTATATGCAGCAGCATTATACGAAACGACAGCAAGCGCAATGAAAATGCATGAAGCGACAGTATATGCAACAATAGAATGAGAAACGACAGTAAGTAAAGTCACAGCATATGAAGCGATCAAACCCATCAACAAGGCGGGTTCGATTTGCCGCCCACGACGTCCGGCCAAGACCGGAAGGCTATTAAATAAGAGGAATGCGGGAGGGTGCCATGCAGCACAGGATGCGTGTATTTTCGGGATCGTCCAATCCGGGTCTGGTGGACCGAATCTGCGATAGTTTGGGTGTCACGCCTGGCAGGATCAAACGGACTAAATTCAAGAGCGGTGAAAGTTATGTGCATTATGAGGAGAGTATCCGCAATCAGGATGTTTTCCTGGTCCAGTCGCTGTCTCATCCGATCAATGAACATTTCGTCGAACTGCTTGTTATGATCGATGCCGCCAAGAGGGCTTCTGCACGAACCGTGAACGTAGTGATTCCGTATTACGGCTATGCCCGGCAGGAACGCAAAGCGGCTCCGCGTGAACCGATTTCAGCGAAAATGGTGGCTGACGTGCTGACGACGGCCGGTGCAAGCCGTGTCGTAACGATCGAACTGCATGCGGCTGCCATTCAAGGGTTTTTCAATATTCCGGTCGATCATCTGACGACGCTGGACTTGATTGCCGATTACCTGCGCAGCAAAAACATTACCGATCCGGTCGTTGTGTCGCCGGACGCGGGGCGTGCCAAGCTGGCAGAGAAATTGGCGAACCGGCTCGATGCTTCGGTAGCCATCATGCTGAAGAAACGCCCGGCCCATAACGAAGCGATGATTACTCATGTGATTGGCGACGTGGAAGGGCGAACTCCGATCATTATGGAGGACCTCATCGATACAGGATCGACGATCCTCAAAGTCGTCGAAGGGTTGAAGGAGCGCAATGCGAAGGATCCAATTGTCTGCGCTACACACGCTGTATTTTCGGATGGAGCACTTCAGCGGTTGGATCATCCGGGCATTGCGGAAGTGGTCATTACCGATTCAATCGCATTGTCGGAAGCCCATTCGGAACGATTTACGGTGCTGCCCGTCGCACCGATGCTGGCCCGGGCAATCCGAATTATTTTGGAAGGCGGATCGCTCGCGACATTGTTCAGCGATTCGGGAATTTAAGCATGCGGGCATAGGAAGTCTGTCCAACAATTGTGGTATACTAATACCTTGACCGGGGTACTGCAGTTTCCTGCCGAATAGCTCGCGGTCTGAATGTACATCATGAAAAATCACAGAGTCAAACATTCGATTTGGCAGTTGGCAAAGGGGGCCTTGCTCAGGTGAACGAGAATTATCGGCGTGAAGACAATCCGCGAAATAATGTGGTTTCTTTGTCGATGGACGAAAGCTTTTTCTTCGAAAGGGCCGTTCACGCGCTGGATCGCTACCAGTATGACAAGGCATTGAAATATTTTCGCAAAGCGGTGGAACTGAAACCGGACAATCCGGTGAATCATTGCAATATGGCGGGTATATTATCAGAGATGGGCGACTACGAAGCTTCGAATGCAGTTCTCCTGCACGTACTCAGCGAAGTCGACCCTTCCATGACGGAATGCCGCTTCTATATGGCGAACAATTTCGCCAACATGGAAAGTTTTGAAGAGGCGGAGGACGCGCTGCTGGCTTATCTTGAGGAAGATGCTTCAGGACAGTTCCTGGACGAAGCCGAAGAGATGATCGAACTGCTGCAGATTGAGCTGAAGCGCAAGATTCGCAGTCACAGCGTATTGGCTCGCCACGGATCTGACCGACACGAACGTGCCCGGACCATGCTGGAAGAAGGCATGTTTGCGGAAGCTGCCGGTCTGTTGGAAGAGCTGTTGGAAGAGTATCCGGAATTCGCCGCAGCGGCCAATAATCTGGCACTGGCTTACTACTACATGAGTATGACTGATAAGGCGTTGGAGACGGTAGAAGACGTGCTGCGGCGCGAGCCGGGGAATCTGCACGGTCTATGCAATCTGGCAATCTTCCGTCGACACTCCGGTCCGGTCGGAGCCGAAGAGGCGGCGCGCTTGGCCCGGCGTCTGGCGGCAATCGTACCGTTTCATCGGGAGCATGCTTTCAAGCTGGCGACGACGCTTGGCATTTTGGGCGAACATGAAGCGGCATATCGGCATTTCCGGCGCCTGTTGGCCGGCGGCGAAGCATCGGGGGACGCTTCGATTCACCATTACTGCGCCGTGGCTGCTCTGCTCAGCGGGAGACCGGATGCGGCGGAAAAGCTGTGGAAGCAGACATTGAAGCTGGATCCAGACGCCGAAGCGGCAGCTTATTATTTGGAATGTCTGCCGGAGTGGCGTCTGAGCGGCGTTACAGAGCCGGTCAATTATCATTACCGGCTTGAAGCGGTGCGCCGCTCCGAGCTCTGGCGGCGCTGGGAAGAGCGTCTGCCGGAAGACTCGCCGGCAATTCGCGCTGCTCTAATCCGTACGCTGCGCTCAGGCAGCGAAGAAGACAAGCGCCATGTTCTGCAGGCCTGCCGTCCACTGGCCGACGAGGAGATGAATGCAGCGCTTCGCGAGCTGGCCGACAATGAACGCGAAGCGGTCGGTCTGCGCGAATTAGCGCGTGCCGCATTGGGCGAAAGCCAGTTGGAGCCGGTTGATTCGACCGAAGAAGACGAGCTTCCGGCGCCAAAGTTCTCGCGGGAGCCAGCCGAGCTGCCGGTATGGGAGAAGCGCTGGCAGGATGTACTGGATGCGGCGATTCGCGCTTCGTGTTCACCGGGAGATTTTGGACTCCGACGCGAGCTTGAGGCACTATGGACCGACTTCCTCCGCCGGTTGTATCCCGATGTACCTGTGCTGTCTTACGTTGAAGGTTGGGCCGCTGCCTTGAATTATTTGACAGACAAGCTGCACGGCGGTCATGCCACCTATGAGGAGATCGGCCAACGCTACGGCGTGTCCGCTTCGACCGTTGGACGCTATGTGAAGCGGATGGATCAAGTCTGCAGCGTCAAGGAACGTATGTCCCTGCATCAAAGAGATCATAGTAAAGGACTGTAAGCCCGGATATGCAGCTCAATAAGTAATTTATGCGTTTAATTATTTTCTAACCTTTAGGAGGATTTCTGTATGCAAAAACATAAAACAGTCGTAATCGGAACAGGGCCGTCGGGCCTGACAGCAGCCATCTATTTGGCTCGCGCCAACCTGAATCCAATCGTCATCGAGGGCATTCAGCCTGGCGGTCAGTTGACGACAACGACTGAAATCGAGAACTTCCCAGGTTTCCCCGAAGGTATCATGGGACCTGAGCTGATGGACAATATGCGCAAGCAGGCAGAACGTTTCGGCGCCGAATTCATGAATGGTTGGGTTGATGCAGTCGACTTCTCGCAGCGCCCATTCAAAGTTACCGTTGAAGGTTCCGGCACGATCGAAGCGGATTCGGTAATCATTTCGACTGGCGCTTCGGCCCGCTACCTCGGCATTCCGGGCGAGCAGGACAACATCGGCCGCGGGGTCAGCACCTGCGCGACATGCGACGGATTCTTTTTCCGCGGCAAAAAGCTTATCGTGGTCGGCGGCGGCGATTCCGCTATGGAAGAAGCAAGCTTCCTGACGCGCTTCGCAACCGAAGTAACGGTCGTCAACCGCCGCGAAGAGCTGCGGGCTTCGAAGATCATGCAGGATCGCGCACGCGAGAACGAGAAAGTATCTTGGGCACTTAACCGCAAGCCGCTGGAAGTCGTGGCAGGCGATACGGGTCTCAAAGGATTGAAAGTGTTGAACAATGAAACCGGGCAGGAAGAGCTGCTTGAAGCGGACGGCGTATTCGTGGCAATCGGCCACACGCCGAATACGACGTTCCTGCAGGGCCATCTCGAACTGGACGGTCACGGCTACGTTATTGTAAAACCGGGTACGACGGAAACGAATATTCCGGGCGTATTTGCCTGCGGCGACGTGCAGGACACGAAATACCGTCAGGCAATCACGGCTGCAGGCAGCGGCTGTATGGCGGCAATGGACTGCGAGAAATACCTTGAAGGCAGCATCGTGCACGATTGGAGCGAGTCGCTCGACCGCTAAGAGCGAACCGATTACAGCATACAACAATACAGAACGACAGATGAATGATAGAGCGCACAGACGAAAATCCGCAGCCGGATCCTTTCGTCTGTGCGTTCTTTTCGTATGAAGAAACAAGGAGCTGCCAAGAAACAGGGCGTATGAAAGGAGAACGAGGATGAGCCGCATAACTGAGGGAAGGCTCGATCGTCGCTATCTGCGAAAAGTGGAACTGCTGCATGAAAAGATCGACGCGCCGGGCGTCTATCCGTTCAATCTGCCGGCGGTGCGGGAGCTTGAAAAAATCGAGTTCCATGAGCGGGTAACGTATATGGTTGGGGAGAACGGAGTCGGAAAATCAACGCTGCTTGAAGCGATTGCTGCGGCTTGGGGCTTCAATCCGGAGGGCGGTACGCTCAACTTCAATTTTGCAACGGCGGAGACGCATTCTTCGCTGCATCGCTATATCCGGCTGATTCGAGGAACAGCGCGGCCGAAGGACGGATTCTTTTTCCGGGCGGAAAGTTACTACAACGTGGCAACGACAATCGACGAGCTCGACAAAGATCCGTGCGGAGGCAAAATTATCGACAGCTACGGAGGGCGATCGCTGCATGAGCAGTCGCATGGCGAAGCTTTCTTCGCGACATTTATGCATCGGTTTGGAGCAGGCGGTCTGTATATTCTCGACGAGCCGGAAGCCGCATTGTCCCCGGTTCGTCAGTTGGCGATGCTGACCAGAATTCACGAGCTGGCGCGCAGCGGCGGGCAGTTTATCATCTCTACCCATTCTCCGCTGCTGATGGCCTATCCGCATTCCCGGTTGTACAGTCTCACAGCAAACGGAATTCGGGAGTGTCGGGTGGAGGAGACGGAGCATTATATCATAACGCGGGAGTTTCTGAACAACCGAGAGTCTATGCTGGAGGCGCTGCTTGAGGAAGATGAAGAAGAACAGTGAATGCAGGCCAAACTGTATCACGGCAGCATAGTTTGAACTTCCAAACCTGAGAGAGACAAATCGCTGAGGGAACGTCAAACCCCGGTCCTATAAGGTTTTCAACGCTCCCGGGCGTGCCGCGAACAGAAGAAACAAAGGGCGAACAGGCAAGCGGATAGAAGCCAGAGTTCAGAAAGGGCTTTCGACCCTTATGGGACAAGGCTTTGCGACTCGGGGCAGCTGCTTGACCGCAATCGGGTGTTCGCTTATAGTGAGATACGAAGGAAACGAATCTTATACTTATACCAATAATTTTTTTTGTCTTTCTTATAATTAGAAGAAAAAAGGTGGCTTGTATCATGTCTGAAAATGTCTACGTCGGGATGGATCTGGGCGGCACCACGATCAAGGTCGGGCTGTGCAGCGAGAGCGGCATCCTGCTGCATACGTATGAAGGGCCCACAGGAGTAGCGGACGGCACGGAAGCGGTAATCTCCAACATGGCGGAGTACGTTCGTCGGGTCGTCGAAGAATCGCCTTATTCCTGGGAACAGCTGGCCGGGGTCGGCGCGGGGGTCGCCGGATTCACGAATGTCCGTGACGGAATCATCGTCATGGCGCCGAACATAGGCTTCAAGGACGTTCCGATTCGCGCCATTTTGGAAGAGCGGCTCGGCAAGCCCGTACAGATCGATAACGATGCCAACGTCGCAGCTCTCGGCGAAGCTTGGAGCGGTGCCGGAGCAGGCATTGAAAACTGCATTTGCTACACGTTGGGAACCGGTGTGGGCGGCGGCATCATTATTGGTGGCCGCATCTATCAAGGGTTTTCGGGTATGGCCGGAGAGATCGGTCATATCGATGTCGTACCGGACCTGGAAGCGATTCAGTGCGGCTGCGGTAAGACGGGCTGCCTGGAGACCGTGTCTTCGGCGACAGGCATTATTCGCATGGCAAAAGAAGCGGTGGAGCGCGGCGAGCGTACCTTCATCGCCGATGCAAGCGAAATTACGGCAAAGACCGTATTTGATGCGGCCAAAGCCGGCGACGAAGTGGCGCTGCGCATTGTGAAACGTGCCGCATTCTATATCGGCAAGTCGATGGCAGTTGTAGCGGCTGTGCTTAATCCGCAAAGCTTTATTGTCGGCGGCGGTGTATCGAAAGCCGGCGACATTCTGTTCAATCCAATCCGCGAAACGTTTGCGAATCTGGCGCCGGAACCACTGCAGCAGAGTGTTCAGATTGTACCGGCTATGCTCGGCAACAATGCCGGCATGATCGGAGCGGCAGGTCTGCTTATCCGTTAATTACCGCAAGTCAGGGAGGAGAGGTTCGCATGACCGAGATATCCAGGGAGAAGGCGTCGACTTCGACCGCTATGCTGATGATTATTACGGGAATGTCCGGAGCCGGCAAGACGATCGCGGTGCAGAGCTTGGAAGATTTGGGCTTTTTCTGTGTCGATAACCTGCCGCCGGTCCTGATTCCGAAGTTTGCAGAGCTGATTGAACAGTCCAACGGCAAGATCGCCAAGGTTGCGTTGGTCATCGACCTGCGCGGCCGGGAGTTTTTCGCTGCACTGTCCGAATCGCTCGCCTATATGAAAGATCATTTTACCATTCATAGTGAGATTCTGTTCTTCGACGCCAGCGATGCCGTACTTGTGCAGCGTTATAAAGAAACGCGTCGACGTCATCCGCTGGCACCGGACGGTATGCCGCTGGACGGCATCCGATTGGAGCGCAAGATGCTTGATGAACTGAAAAATTCGGCGACACAGATCATCGATACGACCGGCATGAAGCCGGCAGTACTCAAAGAAAAAATCATTTCCCAGTTTGCATATATAGAAAGCAACCAGCTGTCGGTCAATGTAACATCATTCGGCTTCAAGTATGGCGTGCCGATCGATGCCGACTTAATCTTCGATGTACGCTTCCTGCCCAATCCTCATTACATTGATAACCTGCGCCCACTGACCGGTCAGAACAGCGACGTCTACGATTATGTGATGAAATGGCCGGAAACACAGACGTTTTTAACCAAGCTGCTGGACATGCTGCATTTTCTTATTCCGCAGTATCGAAAAGAAGGCAAGAGTCAGGTCATTATCGGCATCGGCTGCACCGGCGGCAAGCATCGTTCGGTGGCAATTTCCGAGTATTTGGGCCGTATGCTGGGAGCTAGCGAAACGGAAAACGTGCGTGTGAATCACCGGGATTCCGATCGGGATCGCCACTGAGGACGTTGGCCGAATTCGGGAATTTGACAGAGGCAATGCAATATTCGAGGCGGTCAACGTACTGAGGAGTGAACATTCATGAATAGTAAGCAACAAGCGCAGAGACCTGTTCGTCGTCCGCGTATCGTCGTGATGGGCGGAGGAACGGGTTTATCCGTGATGCTTCGGGGTCTTAAGGAACAGCCTCTTGATATTACGGCTATCGTAACGGTGGCTGATGATGGAGGCAGCTCCGGCATTCTGCGCAGTGAGCTGCAGATGCCTCCTCCAGGAGATATCCGCAACGTGCTCACGTCGCTGGCCGATGTGGAACCGCTGCTGTCGGAAATGCTGAGCTACCGCTTCAAGAGCGGCAACGGTCTGGCCGGGCACAGTCTTGGCAATCTGATTCTGGCCGCGATGACAGATATTTCGGGCGACTTTGTTACCGCCGTGCGCGAGCTTGGGCGGGTTTTCGCCGTCCGCGGAAGAGTATATCCTGCCGCAAAAGAAGGAATCATCCTGCATGCAGAGATGGAGGACGGAACGATCGTAACGGGCGAATCGAATATTCCGGAATACGGAGGGAAAATCAAGCGGATCTTCCTGGAGCCGGCCGAAGTCGAGGCGCTGCCGGAGGCGGTACTGGCGATTCAGCGAGCTGACGCTATTCTGCTTGGACCAGGCAGCCTTTATACCAGTCTGCTTCCAAATCTGCTCGTTCCTCAGTTGGCTGAAGCGGTAGTCGCTTCAAGCGCCGTCAAGATGTATATCTGCAATGTCATGACGCAGCCGGGAGAGACGGACGGCTTCAGTGTAGGTGATCACCTGCAGGCGGTATACGATCATGTAGGCAGCCATTTGTTTGACTACGTACTGGTTAACAGCGGGCATATTCCCGAGACCGTACAGAAGCGTTATGCGGAAGAGGGGGCAGCGCCCGTCCGGCTTGATCTGGAAGAATTTGCCTGCCGACACTGTACAATCATTGCCGATACGTTCGTCAAATACGGGACTTATCTTCGTCATGATACAGAAAAATTAAGCGAACACATTAACCGGCTTGTGGGAGACTGGATGATGCGAAAGGGGTGAATAATCCATGTCGTTCGCGGCTCAAACCAAAAAAGAATTGACGATGGTAGAGGCGGACGCCTGCTGCGAAAAAGCGGAATTGTCCGCACTGATCCGGATGAACGGATCGGTTCAGCTCTCCAACAAAAAGGTCAATCTCGATATTTCTACCGAAAATGCGGCGATCGCCCGCCGTATTTATTCGCTGATCAAAAAACACTTTAACGTGCATACGGAACTTCTCGTGCGCAAAAAGATGCGGTTGAAAAAAAATAACGTGTATATGGTACGAATTCCTGCAGGCGTGCAGGAGCTTTTGGGTTCGCTCAAGATCACATCGGAAGGTTTTCAATTCCTGCCAGGGATCAGTCCGGAAATTGTAAAGAAAAACTGCTGTAAACGGGCTTATCTGCGCGGTGCTTTTATGGCTGGGGGCTCGGTCAACAATCCGGAAGGCTCTTCTTATCATTTGGAGATCGCATCCATGTACGAGGAACATTGTCAGTCGCTCGTTGACCTGGCAAACAAATTCGACTTAAATGCTCGCTGTATCGAACGGAAGAAAGGTTTCATTTTCTATCTTAAAGAGGGCGAGAAGATTATTGAACTGTTGAATATTATCGGAGCCCACCAGGCTTTGTTTAAATTTGAGGACGTTCGCATTATGCGGGATATGCGCAACTCGGTCAACCGGATCGTCAACTGCGAGACGGCGAATCTTAACAAGACGATCGGTGCTGCAGTGCGGCAGATCGACAATATCCGTTTTCTGCAAAGGGAAGTCGGGCTGGAGAACCTGCCGGAGAAGCTGCGGGAAGTGGCGGAAGTGCGGTTGGCTCATCCAGAAATCAATTTGAAAGAAGTTGGCGAGCTGCTCAAAGGGAGCGTCAGCAAATCCGGCGTCAACCACCGTCTGCGCAAGCTCGATATTATGGCGGAGAAGATCCGGGGCAGCTGAAGCTGCCTCTTTTCCCGTTTGAATCTTGTTAGCGGGTTTAGACTAGTGTGAGCAACCGAAGTTATGTTATACTGGATGTAATAATGCGTTTCGACAGGAACTTCATTTTGTATAGGGGGTAAGATTGCTCATGACCAAGCACCCGGTAGTCGTTCGACTGAAGACGGGGCTGCACGCCAGACCTGCAGCTTTGTTCGTTCAGGAAGCAAATAAATATTCTTCCGAGATCTTTGTAGAAAAGGAAGATAAAAAAGTAAATGCCAAAAGCATCATGGGAATCATGAGCCTGGCCATTAGTTCGGGTACAGAAATTCACATCAGCGCAGAAGGCGCGGACGCCGAGCAGGCTGTAAACGCTTTAATCAGTCTGGTCAGCAAAGAAGAATTGGAAAACCAGTAATTCCTGCTGCGGTTCCATTGCATAATCGACCATTATACGCGAGACCCCCTGAAACTTTCAGGGGGTCTTTACGTATGCAGAGGAAGGTGTTTGCGATTCCGCTGCTTTGTGCTCCAATCTGTGTTTAGGAAGCGGGGAGCCAAGGTTAAAAAGGAGTACCGATACGCTCGCTATGTATGCCCGTCTGTCCGCCTATGGCGTCTGCGGGCTTTCCTCATGAAATCGGAGCAGCGCCATTTAACAGAGGGAAGGGAGCACAACAGATTGAGAAAAAATTATGTTTGGAGGGCGGCATCAGTCAAATTGACTAAAGCCGTCATGGCCGCATCGCTGGCACTCACCTTACTTCCACCTACATTGGCAGCGGAGGCGCCGGCGGTATCCGCATCTGCCGCCGCAAAGGATACTGCGCTGACGTCATCTTCGGTTACTGCATTTCTGAATGACTTTTTTGCCAAGGAAGGTATTCAAGAGATGGCGCCGGGAGCCGCAGTCGTTGTCGTTAAAGGCGGCAAGGTCTTGGCTGAAAAAGGTTACGGTTATGCCGATGTGGACAGCAAGCGCAAAGTCGATCCGAAAAACGATGTGTTCCGTATGGCATCTGTCTCCAAAACATTTACGGCAGCAGCTATTATGCAGCTCGTAGAGCAGGGTAAAGTCAGTCTGGACGATGACATTCGTACATATCTTGGTGGAATCACTTTCGATAACCCGTTTCCCAAGTCCGTCACTGTAGCCGATCTGTTGACCCACCGCAGCGGTTTCCGAATTCAAGATCCTCGTCCTGAAGACCTGAATCCGAATCTGGACGAGTATGTCAGCATGGAAGAGTATATTGCCAAGTATATGCCCGATGTTGTGCGCGAACCCGGGACCGCTTACATGTACGACAATTTTGCTTTCCTGCTGCTCGGTTATATTGTCCAGCAGGCAAGCGGAACGCCTTATGAAACGTACATGGAACAGAATGTATTTGCCCCGCTTGGCATGAAAAGTAGTGGATTCCTTATGACCGATGAGCTGATGAAACGCGCCGCAAGCGGATATGCCGTCGGCGAAACGATCGAACCTTATACCGTGCGTCCGACTGTCATGCCGCATGGCGGTATGCTGTCCACGGCCGACGACATTTCCAAGTTCATGATTGCGTTTCTGAACGATGGAAAGACGGATTCCGGCGCTCAACTGCTGACAGCGAATACCGTGGCCGCGATGACGGAATATCGTTCCGCGATTCATCCGCTGCTGCCCGATACGACCTATGGCTTTGAAGCGCCAACGCAGCTTCCGGGCGCAGGCAGCAGCAGCAAAGTCATCACGAAAGCAGGAGATGTACCGGGTGCCAGCTCATTAATGTTCCTTATTCCGGAACAGGATACCGGTGTCTTCGTCGTTTACAATCAGAACGGAGGACTGCGTGAGCAGCTGTATGCCGCATTTATCGCACAGTTCTTCCCGCAGTATGCAGCGGAAGCTTCCTTCCCGGCATTTACTGAGGAGTCGCCGGAGCAGCTCAACCGCTATGCGGGTCTGTACAAGGACCTTCGTGTAGAGAGTGTTGTCTCCAAAGTAGGAGCGGGTTCGCGCGGCCGAATGGTCATTTCCGATCCGTTAACTGGAGAGCGCGCGCTGCGCCAGGTTGCGCCAGGACTGTTTATGGATGCAAACAAAATGCTGGTTGCTTTCAAGACAGAAAATGACGGCAGTGTTTCGTATCTCAAGGAACCTTACCTGAATCCAATGGGTTACGAGCAAAAAGGGATGGAGCCGGCCGGATTCAACGATATCCCTTCGACTCATCCATATTTGCAGCATATCCTGAACCTGCAGTCGCTTGGCTATTACCCGAACGATCCGAATCAATCCTTCGGACCGGAGCAGGCTATTACCCGTGCAGAGTACGTCGAAATGCTGCTGCGCACCTCGGCCATTCCCCTGTCCGAGAAAGCTCCGAAGTTCGCCGATGTCAAAGGCCACCCTTATGCGGCGGCAATCCAAACCGCTTACGAGTATGGTCTTGTATCCGGCAGCACCAAAGGGGTTTTTGAACCGGATCGTCCGATTACCCGCCAGGAAGCTGCCGTTATCATCTACAATTCTGCCGGCGCTCTCTATCCCGACGAGCTGGTTGAATCGGTTAAGCTGAAGGGCAATACGGATAAGTGGGCTGTTCCGGCCGTCAAACTGATGATCATGCTGGGTTACCACGGTCCGGAAGTGAAAATCGATAATTCCGGAGCGGATTTCCAGTCGAAAAAAGTACTGACGCGGGCTGAAAATGCGGCAATCAACGATATGCTGTTGACCAGTACGATAACCGGTGCGATGAGTTTGAATGACGCGCCTGTGGAGTCCGAAGAACCAGCAGCTTAATTCGATTGTTATCTCACCTCTTTATACCGAACGGTTTTCTTCGGCGATTCTGACGTTGTCCCGTTCTACAGAAAGCTGTTTCCTTCCCACTGCGCCAATTGAATTTCGCAGCGGGTCAGGAACGGCTTTTTGAAGTTTTTCGGCTTAGACCGATACATTTTTGTCCCATTTCTGCGCTTCCAAGAGAAAGAGGTGCAACCTTTACCGTTCTAATCCCGTTTAGAGGATAATTACAAAAACGTATACAGGAGGGGGAATAATGAAAATGTGGATGAAACCGTTGGGCAGCGTATTGATTGCCGGATCTTTGTTGGTAGGAGGAGCGGCGCTTCCCGCTTCGTTCGGAGTCGGTCAAGCCCATGCTGCGGAGGTAACTGCGATGAACGTTATTAACGTAGTTGGCAAAGGTGAAGTTAAAGTAACACCGGATGTAGCTTATCTGTATATCGGTGTAGAATCAAATGCAAATACGGCTGCTGCTGCGCAGAAGAAAACAGCTGCAATCATGAACAAGCTGAATGCGCAGTTGAAAAGTGATTGGAAGATTGCTGCCAAGGATATCGAAACGGATCAATTCTATGTTTCGCCGAATCACACGTACACTGAAAAAGATGGCCAAAAGATCAAAGACTACAGCGCGCTTCACTTGATCAAAGTTACGTATCGCGATCTCGACAAGATCGGTCAGCTGCTTGATGCCGCTGCCGACACGGGAGCGAACCGCATTCAGAACATTATGTTCGCTTCCGAGAATCCGGAGCAGTACGAAGAGCAAGCCATCGCCAAAGCAATGGCTAGCGCGAATGCCAAGGCATCTGCAATTGCCAAAGCCGCCAACCGTACGCTGGGCCCTATCCTGTCGATCAGTCTGAACGGAGCCGAAGCTCCAATCGTCTACGCGCAGTATGCTGGTGCAGAGACGGCCAGCAGTGCGACTAAAGATTCTACGGCGATTGAGCCAGGCCAAATTACAATGATGACCCAGCTTACCGTACAGTATGAAATGAAATAAGTGAACTCTCGTTCGCTGCACCGGTACGTTCGGCAGGCGAACGCTGAGGGAACAAAAGAAAGCCGTCTTCGCTCCTAGCGAAGGCGGCTTTCTTGCTTAACTTCATGCTGCACGGGCTTTTTTTGAATAGGAATGAAATGAATATTTTGTCCAAAACGGACATAAGGATGTTTGGAATAGAATGTAAGGTTTATAAAAGGAGTAAGAAACGAACGTGATTACAAATTCTCCGGAACCGAAAGCGAGGTGATTCCATTGATCGAAACATTGGACATTCCTGAAAACCGAAAACAATACTATCAAAGACTTCTGCATGAGAACCCCAGCCGTAATCTGATCGAGCGTTATTCGCTGTTCTGCCAAGAGTATACGGATTTCGCCCGCAAAAGACTTTCTTACATTCCCGACCTTATGCATCGGGGATGGGTGCCAATTGTCTTATCGGATGAAGGGATGAATTATGCCTTCACGATCGGATTGGAATACAGCTTTGGGCATCCCGAGATTCTGATCGCTTCGCCGAGTCGGCCGGCGCGTACGCTGGCGCGTATGATCGAATGGTTCGCTGAACGGGTCGAAATGGGAGAGCGATTTGAGACCTCTGCCAATTATGCCGAAAAATTGAGACGGCAGCCGGACTTCAGCGATCTTGAAGGAGAAGCGGCGTTTCGTCCGTATGAAGAGTCGGATGCCGATAATTATCCGTGCGGATATCTCTATTCGTTTTATGGCTATTTTGCCGACCGTAAATTGGAGAACAATAAGCTCCCTATGAACATTCTCGAATTGGATTTCCCTATTCGCCCCGCTCCGCCCGGCGGACGCTTGGCAAGTATTATGAGCACATCCAAATGGAATACAGGAGTCAATCTATAGATACCTTAGATTCGAAGTTCGACATTTCTAACAATTTTGTAAAAAACCCTGCAGGGGAATTGCAATGTTGTAATGCTTGCTGTTACCCCTTTCCGCCTCTGCTTCGGTATACTCACAAAGGGATAGAGGAGAGAACCCAGAGGCGAAGGAGCTGAACGGATATGAAATTCAAAACAAACAAATTGCATAAAACAACCCAAATGATGACGGCCGCTGTACTGACGGTGGGGCTGCTGCTGCCGACTGCGGCAGTGCTTGAGACAAATGGGGTTCAAGCTGCAGCCGCAGCGGCAACTACCCAATCGGCAAAGACCGTAAAAGTGACCTGGAACGGCAAAGTGCTTGGAGTGAATGCTTTTCAAGCCAAAGGAGATACTTATGTACCGGTAAAAGCGCTGGCGAAGGCTGCAGGTCTGCCTTTGACTTACGATAAAACGACGGGACGGTATACGCTCGGCACATCCCCGAACTCGCTGGTGATGTCGATTTATCGGGGCGGAGTCTGGATCGGTGCCAATAGCGTAGGACTTCAATCTGAAGGGAAAGTAAAAGGCGGAACGATGTATGTGCCGCTGTCCGTACTGCGCGATTACGCTAGCATTGAAAGCAGCTGGAGCGCCAAAACAGGTACAGTTGCGCTGAAGCCGACTGCCGCTGCAGGAGTTACAGTCACTCAGAAATCAATCAAAAGCACGCAAAAAGATGCGGTCGTCAATATTCGTTATCCGCAGCTGTCCGGCAGCGAAGCCGGTATTGCGAAGATCAACGCGGCACTTAAGAAACATGCGGAAGCCTTTTCAGCCAATTTTGAAGCACTAATGAAAGAATTCGGTCCACTGCCTAGCGAGAACATGTATTATGAAGCCGATGCCAATTTCATGGTTTCTTATAACAAGGACGGACTGTTCAGTGTAGTGATGCAGGATTATTCTTTCTACGGCGGCGCTCATGGCAGTACAATCCAGACCGGTTATACCTTCTCGCTCGACAGCGGCAAGCAGGTGACGCTCGATCAACTGCTGAAAGGAAATCCGAATTACCGCAGCGACATTGATAAAAAGATTGCCGCAGCGTTCAAAAAGACCGACCTGGCATTTGATTCAAACAGCTTTAAGACAATCGGCAGTACTCCTAATTTCTATGTAAGAAACAGCGGCATTACGATCTTTTTCCAACAGTATGAATACACGGCGTATGCAGCAGGAATTCCATCTTTTGATTTCACATTCACTTCTCTGCTGCCGAAAGGAACCAACCCGTTCGCTGGACTCTAAGTGAGATCGGGAAGGCAGTCGTCTAAAAGTGTACTGAAAGTTCGAGTGTATAGTTGAGAAAGAGTGATAATTGAAAAAGATTGATAATGAATAAAGCTCGGAGTTTGAACTCGTGTAGAACGATTACGCAGTTTCAACCGAGCTTTTTTGTATACCCTATTGCAGCCCTTTTCGAAAAAAAATTCAAAATGTAGGGAGAGTCTATTTCAAGTTTGCCAAAAGCGAAAAAGCCGCAGCGGGATAGGAAACTCCTTATCTCGCTGCGGCTGTAATTGGTCTTACCGACTTTACGTAGTGGGTATGTTCAAACAGAGTAAATATTATTTTCTATTGGTCTTTTTAAGAACTAGTCTTTCTAAGAACCTTTTAGCTGTACAGTTTGCTGCCGCTCTCACGGAATTCTTTAGCCTTTTCCTCCAAGCCCTGGTCTGACAGCGATGCTGTACGAAGATCGTGCGAGATGCGCATACTGCAAAACTTCGGGCCGCACATCGAGCAGAAGTGAGCGGTTTTTGCTCCTTCGGCAGGCAGCGTCTCATCGTGGTAGGCCAGCGCCCGCTCCGGATCGAGCGCCAAATGAAACTGGTCGCGCCAACGGAATTCGAAACGAGCCTTTGATAAGGCATTATCTCGATCTTGGGCACCCTTGTGCCCTTTCGCCAGATCGGCGGCATGAGCAGCGATCTTATAGGTGATGACACCTTCACGCACATCATCCCGGTTAGGCAGGCCCAGATGCTCTTTCGGTGTGACATAACACAGCATCGCGGTACCGAACCAGCCGATCATGGCAGCGCCAATAGCGGACGTAATATGATCGTACCCAGGAGCAATATCAGTGGTCAGAGGCCCTAATGTATAGAAAGGAGCTTCGTTACAAATTTCAAGCTGCTTGTCCATGTTCTCCTTAATCAAATGCATCGGCACATGGCCAGGACCTTCGATCATGACCTGTACATCGTGCTTCCAAGCGATCTTCGTCAATTCGCCAAGCGTCTCAAGCTCCGCAAACTGGGCTTCGTCGTTAGCGTCCGCAATGGAGCCTGGTCGAAGACCGTCACCGAGCGAGAACGCAATATCATAGGCTTTCATGATTTCACAGATTTCTTCGAAATGGGTATAAAGGAAGTTTTCCTTATGATGTGCCAGACACCAAGCCGCGAGAATGGATCCTCCGCGAGACACAATCCCTGTCATACGCTTAACGGTCATCGGGATATATCTCAGCAGTACGCCGGCATGAATGGTGAAATAATCGACTCCCTGCTCGGCCTGCTCAATTAACGTATCGCGGTACACTTCCCACGTCAGATCCTCCGCCACGCCGCCAACTTTCTCCAAGGCTTGATAGAGAGGGACCGTACCGATCGGCACCGGTGAATTACGCAGAATCCATTCTCGTGTGGTATGAATATTGCGGCCTGTAGACAGATCCATGATCGTGTCGGCGCCCCAGCGTGAAGCCCAGCGCATCTTTTCCACTTCTTCCTCGATCGAGGAAGTAACGGCGGAATTGCCGAGATTGGCATTAATTTTTACGAGAAAATTTCGTCCAATAATCATGGGCTCGCATTCTGCGTGATTGATATTGGCAGGAATGATCGCGCGGCCGCAGGCGACTTCGGAGCGGACAAATTCTGGCGATACGCCTTCGCGAATAGCCACATACTCCATCTCGGCTGTAATAATCCCGCGGCGTGCATAATGCATTTGGGTTACGTTTCGTCCCGGCTTTGCACGAAGCGGATTCCGTGAGAGTCCGGGGAAGGTGTCTGTGACTTTACTTCCATCTTTCAGACCATTGTCTTCGGGCCGGACGGCTCTTCCTGTATAGGATTCCGAATCGTCACGCTCAAGAATCCAGCCCAACCGATTGGCCGGCAGACCACGCCTAATATCGGTAGGCACATCAGGATCGGTATAGCTTCCGCTGGTGTCATAGACACACAGCGGTTCATTGGGCTCTTCACCGCGGCTTGAAGAAGTAGGGCTCAGCTTGATCTCGCGCATAGGCACCCGAATATCTGAACGCGAACCCTCTATATAAATCTTTCTGCTGCCTGGAAAAGTGGATAAATCCACAGCAGCTGCATCCTGTTGGCTTTGCAGCCCTTTTGCATTTTTTTCGCTTGTCATTTTATTTCCTCCCGGAAAATAGATTTGAGCAAGCGGAGCTAAGTCCTCTAAGCGCAAAAAAATCCGCTTCTAGGGAAAGAAGACGGATTTTGTACACGCAAATAAGACGTCAATCCCTCCGCTGGCATTACCCAGATCAGGTTAAACGGTCGATAGTTGATCACTATCCTCTCAGCCTGGCACACCAAGCTCCCGCATCTATGTAATTACTGTTTAGTATAACGTACAATATTAATAAATCAATCTCTATTTTTCCAAGCACTGGATTATTTAATCTCCTCAACAAAGGCGAAAAATCGATGCAGCTGCTGAAGATTTATCTTTTTTCTGTTCCTTTCTTACTTTTGGGGTATGCAGAATCGGTGAAAAGGCTATTATTAATATAGAGAAAGAATTATAGGATTTTATATAAAAGAGGAGCGTGCATTATGCAGGGAGAACTGAAGATCGAAGAAACGACGCAGCGCAAATCGAAACCGGATACCGCCAACTTATCGTTTGGCGTTTATATGACGGACCATATGTTTACGATGGATTACGAGAAAAACAAAGGCTGGCATGATGCCAAGATCGTGCCTTACGGTCCAATTCCGATGGATCCTGCAGCCAAGGTATTTCATTACGGACAGACCATTTTTGAAGGCATGAAAGCCTACACCGGTCCCGATGGTTCGATCCGTCTGTTCCGCCCGGAGAAAAACTTCGAGCGCTTCAACCGCTCCTGCCGCAGAATGAGCATTCCGGAGATTGATGAAGCATTCGTATTGAACGCGCTCAAAGAGCTGATCAAACTTGATCGCAGCTGGGTGCCATCGGCGCCAGGCACGTCGCTGTATATTCGTCCATTTGCAATCGCAACGGAAAATCATCTCGGCGCGAATCCTTCGCTCCAGTACAAGATGATGATCATTTTGTCGCCTGTAGCAGCTTACTACGCCGAAGGACTGAATCCGGTTCGCATTCATGTGGAGACTCGCGACGTGCGTGCAATTACCGGCGGTGTCGGCGAAGCGAAGACGGCCGGCAACTATGCTGCAAGCATGCAGGCGCAGGAGAATGCCTATGCGGCCGGATACTCGCAGGTGCTCTGGCTGGACGGCGTACACCGCAAATACATCGAAGAGGTCGGCAGCATGAACGTCTTCTTCCGTATCGGAGATCGAATTGTAACGCCTTCTCTCAGCGGCAGCATTTTGAACGGCATCACGCGCGATTCGGCCATTCATATGCTGCGTGATTTCGGAATCGAGGTCGAAGAACGCCCAATTACAATTGACGAGCTCTTCGAGTGTGCCGAAGAAGGTACGCTGCTTGAAGCTTTCGGCACAGGAACCGCTGCCGTTGTGTCACCGATCGGCGAGATCGGCTGGAACGGCAAAACAGTCCGGATCGGCGGCGGAGAAACCGGCGAGTGGACACGTCGTCTGTATGACGAACTCACTGCCCTTCAGCGCGGCGATTCGGAAGATCGTTTCGGGTGGACGCAGACGATCTGCAGCGCCGAAACGACACAGGGTTGACATAACCGGACATTGTCACTAAAATGATTTCACAATAATGTGAGCGAGCGCTTATCAATCCGTGAAGATACTCGCCGGAAGGGAGGAATGTGAAGTGAATATCAGTACGAAATTTCCGGTAGCAGTGCATACGCTGATTTTGCTGAGCGTTTCGGCCCCCGGTACGGCGACCTCGGAGATGATTGCGGGAAGCGTGAATACCAATCCGGTAGTCATTCGCAGAATTACGGGTATGCTCGGACGGGCAGGGCTTGTTGAAGCGAGAGCCGGCGTCGCCGGTTCCCGTCTCAAGAAATCTCTCGACGAGATTACACTGCTTGATGTATACAAGGCAGTAGGTGCGGTCGGCACAGGCGGATTATTCGCCGTACACGAGAGTCCTAATCCCAACTGCGAAGTTGCGCGCAATATTCAAGGCGCGATGAACCCGATTTTTCTGTCGGCGCAGCGGGCGATGGAACAGGTGCTTGAGCAGACGACTGTAGCCGATGTTGTCGGTGACATGTCGCAGCTGGAGGGCTTATCGCTGGAAGAGTTTTCTCTGCTGTCGGGAGGATCGGCGTAGAGAAGCATTGTGAAAGACTAGCAGCCGAGTGTACAGAAGAACCGCAGTCAAGTTTCATAAAAGAACAAACAAAAAAGCCGCCTGGCATTTGCCGGGCGGCTTTTTCTATTCCGTATTTCGCTTACTTCATACCGATTTCGGTGACCGGTTTCTCGATGACCTTGTCGATGATGCCGTATTCGGCTGCGGCTGCAGCTTCCATGAAGTAATCGCGATCCGTATCTTTCTCGATGCGTTCCAGCGGCTGGCCGGTACGCTCCGACAGAATGCGGTTCAGCTTGTCGCGCAGTGCGAGGATGCGACGGGCACGGATTTCGATATCCGAAGCCTGCCCCTGTGCACCGCCGAGCGGTTGGTGAATCATGATTTCGCTGTTTGGCAGAGCGAAACGCTTGCCTTTGGCGCCGGCGTTCAGCAGGAATGCGCCCATTGAAGCAGCCATACCGACACAGATTGTCGAAACGTCCGCTTTGATAAACTGCATCGTATCGAAAATCGCCATGCCGGCCGTAATCGAGCCGCCCGGGCTGTTGATGTAGAGGTAGATGTCCTTCTCCGGATCTTCCGCTTCGAGGAACAGCATTTGTGCGATGATCGCGTTGGCCACAACGTCGTTGACTTCGGTGCCAAGGAAAATGATGCGGTCCTTCAGCAGACGGGAGTAAATATCGTATGCTCTCTCACCGCGGTTGCTTTGTTCAACGACCATAGGAATGTAACCCAAGTGAAAAACCTCCTTGTGAACGGATAATATCCGTCGTTAGAATTGGAATGGATGCCACGCTGGATGGCCTGCCGAACCTCAAGTAAGACAGGGGTCCGGTAAACTTCTAGCTGGTATTACCCATATGATAAACAATTCCAAACATAAAGTCAAAGAAAGTCAAACTTTATACAAAAAAAATAGCCGTTATCGGCGTCAGTCTAGAAGAATGCAGTTAAATAATAAACGGGCTTCCTGTTCTGGAAAAGGGCTGGAATTCATAAAATGGCGCGCCCGCCAAGAATCGAACTTGGATCTCAGGCTTCGGAGGCCTACGTCATATCCATTGGACCACGGGCGCACATTAATAAACAGCAGCATATATCATTATATAAGGCTGCAGGTGAAATTGCAAGTCTTCTTTCAAGCTGTGAAATTCGGGACAAAACACCGCTAGATCATGAGCTTCCCGTTTCGATTTTCTCTATATATAGTAGCCGCGTAAAACAAGGACTCAAACCAAAATATCGTTTGGACAAAACTTGCATCGCGGTGTCAAATTGAGTAGAATGAGGGTGTGGGACAGAAAAAGTGTTCCTGGGACAATAAGTGTCCACTGATCTTAAATTATACGGGCAGACGAAGTTTGCAGAGGTGGAACGCATGCAGAACATTCTCGAAATTCAGCAGCAGCTGCTTCCCGATCTCATGGAAACTCTCAAGAAAAGGTATACCATCCTTCATCAGATTATGCTGACGGGCACAACGGGACGCCGATCGCTGGCGAATTCCCTGCAGATGACCGAACGCGTGCTGAGAGCCGAGACCGATCTGTTGAAAGCGCAAGGCTTGATTGAGACGGATACGGCAGGCATGCGGATCAGCGATGCCGGACAGATCCTTCTTGAGCGTCTGGAACCGGTATTGAAGGAATTAGTGGGATTGTCCAATTTGGAAGAGAGAATTCGTAAGTTCTACGGACTTCAGAAAGTTGTGATTGTCCCGGGGAACTGCGACGAGTCGCCGCTGTCCAAACGCGAGCTCGGCAAAGCCGGAGCCAAAGCGCTGCTCGGCGTCATGCGAGGCGGAGATGTCGTGGCTGTCACAGGCGGAACGACGCTGGCCGAGATGGCCGAACAGCTAACCCATCCTGTTAATGCGCCGCTCAAGGGAAGCTGGTTTGTACCAGCTCGGGGTGGTCTGGGCGAGAGCTTGGAGATTCAGGCCAATACGATCGCTTCCAATATGGCCAAGCGGGTAGGAGCCGATTATCGGCTGCTGCATGTACCGGATCTGCTCAGCCGTGAAGCGTACGACTCGCTTGTTCACGATCCCAACATTCAGGAAATCGTCCGCGAGATCCGAACCGCGCGCATCATCGTGCACGGGATCGGAAACGCGGTAGATATGGCGAGAAGGCGCAAGCTGGACGAAGGAACGACTCGCGGACTGGAAGAGAGAGGGGCGGTAGCCGAATCGTTCGGTTACTACTTCGATCAAAGCGGAAGCGTCGTACATAATATGCTGACGCTGGGACTCAAACTTGACGATATCAAGGCGGCGGACGTCGTACTTGGTATCGCGGGAGGCAAATCAAAAGCAAGGGCGATTCATGCGGTACTTCGGTTCGGCCAAGAAGACATTCTGGTGATCGACGAAGCGGCTGCTCTGGAAATCGTTCGGGAGCTGGAGAACGCCTAACTGACAATTGTTACTCATGGCTAACCTTTTTCATCGGATATGGGAAAGGCGCCTTGAATAAATGTTTGTTCCGAAAAAGATATCCTTTGAAGAAGTTCGGAATGAACACTTAATCAAAACTTTTCTTCAAAAACCATCTATCTTAGGAGGAACTGTTCAATGACTGTAAAAGTAGGCATTAACGGATTTGGTCGTATCGGACGTTTGGCTTTCCGCCGTATTCAAGAAGTACAAGGTATCGAGGTAGTAGCGATCAATGACTTGACTGACGCTAAAATGCTCGCGCACCTGCTGAAATATGATACAACGCAAGGCCGCTTTAACGGTGAAGTTGAAGTACACGACGGCTTCTTCAAAGTAAACGGCAAAGAAGTTAAAGTTCTGGCAAACCGCAACCCTGAAGAACTTCCTTGGGGAGAGCTCGGCGTTGATATCGTTCTGGAATGCACAGGCTTCTTCACAACTAAAGAAGGCGCTGAGAAGCACATCACAGCTGGCGCTAAAAAAGTTGTAATCTCTGCACCAGCAACAGGCGACATGAAGACAATCGTTTACAACGTTAACCACGAGATCCTCGACGGTTCGGAAACGGTTATCTCCGGCGCATCTTGCACAACAAACTGCCTGGCTCCTATGGCAAAAACGCTGCAAGACCAGTTCGGTATCGTTCAAGGTCTCATGACTACGATCCACGCTTACACAGGCGACCAAAATACTCTTGACGCTCCGCACCCTAAAGGCGACTTCCGTCGTGCTCGTGCAGCAGCTGAGAACATCATTCCTAACACGACTGGCGCTGCTAAAGCAATCGGTCTGGTTATCCCTGAGCTGCAAGGCAAACTTGACGGCGCTGCACAACGCGTGCCGGTTGCTACAGGTTCCCTGACAGAGCTGGTAGTTGTTCTGGAAAAAACGGTAACAGTTGACGAAGTCAACGCTGCAATGAAAGCTGCGGCAGACCCAGAAACTTACGGTTACACAGAAGACGAGATCGTATCTTCGGACATCCAGGGTATGACTTTCGGTTCCCTGTTCGACGCTACGCAAACTCGCGTAATGACAGTTGGCGACAAGCAGCTCGTTAAAACAGTAGCTTGGTACGACAACGAAATGTCCTACACAGCTCAGCTCATTCGTACGCTTGAATTCTTCGCGAAAAAAGCGCAATAATTCGGAGCATCTCGCATAAAGAGCAGCTATCAATAGCATTTCCAGGTGTGTTGACGGGAGTAAGTGCAGCTCGTCCAACGCAGCACGGGCGGATAAAGCGGAAACAGAGTTTCTTTGTTTCCGCTTTTTCTAAGTTGCCGCCGCGCGAGAGTCGCATTCCTTGGAATCCTGAATTCTAAATTTGAGGGCATGGGGGATTAATTTATGAATAAGAAAAGTGTACGTGACGTAGAAGTAAGCGGCAAAGTCGTGTTTGTGCGCGTCGATTTTAACGTTCCGCTCGAAGACGGAAAGATTACGGACGATACTCGTATCCGTGCCACAATTCCGACGATCGAATACCTGACCGAAAAAGGCGCGAAAGTGCTGCTGGCAAGCCACATGGGACGTCCAAAAGGCGAAGTGGTTGAGTCCATGCGTCTGACATCTGCGGCAGAGCGTCTGTCCGAACTGCTGGGCAAACCGGTTGCTAAAGCGGACGAGTCGATCGGAGAGACGGTCAAGGCTAAAATCGCCGAGCTCAAAGACGGAGACGTGTTGGTACTTGAAAACGTGCGTTTCCACCCAGGCGAAGAGAAGAACGATCCGGAACTCGCCAAAGAGTTCGCTTCGCTTGCTGATCTGTTCGTAAATGACGCATTCGGCGCCGCTCACCGCGCCCATGCTTCCACCGAAGGCATCGCCCACCATCTGCCAGCCGTATCCGGTCTGTTGATGGAAAGAGAACTCGAAGTTCTCGGCAAAGCCATCTTGAACCCAGAGCATCCGTTCACAGCTATCGTTGGCGGTTCGAAGGTTAAAGACAAGATCGACGTGATCGACAACCTGCTGAACATTGCAGACAACGTGCTGATCGGCGGCGGTCTGGCTTACACCTTCTTCAAAGCCCAAGGCTATGAAATCGGTAAGTCCCTGCTTGACGACAGCAAGTACGATGTAGCACTGGGCTTCATCGAAAAAGCGAAAAAGCTTGGCAAGAACTTCATGCTGCCAGTCGACATCGTGATTACTGACGACTTCAGCGCGGACGCCAACACAAAAATCATTAACGTCGAAGAAGGCATTCCTGCAGATTGGGAAGGCATCGACATCGGTCCGAAAACACGTGAACTGTACGCTGACGTTATCGCAAAATCCAAACTGGTTGTTTGGAACGGACCAATGGGCGTATTCGAAATCGAACCATTCTCGCACGGTACCCGTGCTGTAGGCGAAGCTTGCGCGAATACAGAAGGCTACACCGTAATCGGCGGTGGCGACTCTGCCGCAGCAACCGAGAAATTCGGTCTGGCTGAAAAAATGAACCATATCTCCACAGGCGGCGGCGCTTCCCTGGAGTTCATGGAAGGCAAAGCCCTGCCAGGCGTTGTAGCCCTGAACGATAAGTAAAATTTCCGATTCGGTTCTTGTCCTGCACGGCTGGGCAAACCGGTTCATGGAACGGATTTAATAGAAGCAAGAAACGTTCGAGGCGAGGAACAAGCGGGATCGCGTTAAACGATTCCGCCTCCTTTCCTGCGAGCGAGGTTTAAAACGATTTTGAAAATGGTTTGGGTTGGTTGTACGTGCTGACGCAGCGGAAGCTTGTAGAGATCCGGAGAAGCGAAGCGCTCGCATTTGAATCTCGATTTCGACCTCTGTTATGCTTCAATAAGAGAAATCGGGATTCGACGGCGATCGAAGGACTCTACAAGGTGGAGCGCCTCATCATGTACCTAACCTTCCCTTTTTCAAAGAAGTCACTAAAAGGAGTGGATCATTTCGTGAGAACGCCAATTATTGCCGGCAACTGGAAAATGTTCAAAACCGTATCCGAAACACTGGCTTTCGCTGAAGCGGTAAAAGGCAAAGCCGTCGTTGAAGGCGTAGAAACCGTCATCTGCGCACCGTTCACCAACCTTCCTGCCCTGACTGAAGCGGTTAAAGGCACCGGAATCAAAGTGGGCGCACAAAACCTTCACTTCGAAGACAATGGCGCATTCACAGGCGAAATCAGCGGCGTTATGCTGAAAGAGCTTGGTGTGGACTACGTCATCATCGGTCACTCGGAGCGCCGCCAGTACTTTGGCGAAACCGACGAAATCGTCAACAAAAAAGTCGCAGCGGCATTCCGCAACGACCTGACTCCAATCGTATGTGTAGGCGAAAAGCTTGAAGAGCGCGAAGCCGACCAAACGAAGGACGTTTGCAAAGTGCAGACGGAAGGCGCGTTCAAAGGTCTGTCCAAAGAAGAAGCGGCGAAAGTCGTTGTCGCTTACGAGCCTATCTGGGCAATCGGAACAGGCAAATCTTCGACAGCTTCCGATGCTAACGAAGTGACTTCGTACATCCGCACCGTTCTTGCTGATCTCTACGATCAAGCAACGGCAGACGTAATCCGCATTCAATACGGCGGCAGCGTGAAGCCGGAGAACGTAACGGAATATATGGGCCAAAGCGATATCGACGGAGCACTCGTCGGCGGCGCAAGCCTGCAGCCTGACTCCTTCACGGCCCTGGTTGAGGGGGCGAAGTAATGACGGCTCCAAAACCGGTAGTACTGATTATCATGGACGGATTCGGTCTGCGCGAAGGTTCTGAGGGCAACGCGGTTGCTCAAGCGAAGAAACCGAATTATGACCGTTTCATGAGCAAATATCCGCACACGACGCTGACGGCATGCGGCGAAGCCGTAGGTCTGCCGGAAGGTCAGATGGGCAACTCCGAAGTTGGCCACCTGAACATCGGCGCGGGACGTATCGTGTACCAGGATCTGACTCGCATTTCCAAGTCGATCCGCGAAGGAGACTTCTTCGAGAACGCGACGCTGGTCGGTGCCGTTCAATCGGCCAAAGACAGCGGCAAAGCGCTCCACGTCATGGGTCTGCTGTCCGATGGCGGCGTACACAGCCATATTGAGCATCTGTTCGCTACACTTGAACTGTGCAAAAAAATGGACTTCGATAACGTCTATATCCATGCATTTATGGACGGCCGCGACGTTTCTCCGGACAGCGGTAAGAAATACATGGGGCAGCTCGTCGACAAGATCGCCGAAATCGGCGTAGGCCAAATTGCGACCGTACAGGGCCGCTACTACGCGATGGACCGCGACAAGAGATGGGAACGCGTCGAAAAGTCTTATCGTGCAATGGTATACGGCGAAGGTGAATTCGCAGCCAGCGCGCTTGAAGCGGTAGAAGCTTCTTACGCGAAAGAAGTCATGGACGAATTCATTCTGCCGACGGTCATTACGAAGGACGGCCAGCCGACTGCGAATCTTCAGTCGGGAGATTCCGTGATCTTCATTAACTTCCGTCCTGACCGCGCGATTCAGCTTTCCGAAGCGCTGACTGCTCCGGGCTTTGCAGGTTTCGACCGCGGAGACAAACAGCCGGAAACGTTGAGCTTCGTATCGTTCACGACATACAGCGTCAATGTACAGGGCAGCGTAGCGTACTCGCCGAAGAACCTGAACAACACGCTTGGCGAAGTGCTTGTGCAGAACGGCAAAACGCAGCTGCGTATCGCCGAAACTGAGAAGTACCCGCACGTAACGTTCTTCTTCAGCGGCGGCCGCGATGTGGAGCTGGAAGGCGAAACTCGCATCCTGATCAACTCGCCGAAGGTCGCAACTTACGATCTTCAGCCTGAGATGAGCGCTTATGAAGTAGCCGACGCCTGCGTAGCCGAGATCGAAGCCGAAAGACAGGATTGCATTATCCTGAACTTCGCTAATCCGGATATGGTCGGACACTCCGGCATGATGGAGCCGACGATCAAAGCAGTCGAAACGACTGACGAGTGCGTAGGTCGCGTTGTTGACGCGGTTCTCGCCAAAGGCGGCGTTGCAATCATTACGGCGGACCACGGCAACGCGGAAACGGAAATCGACGAATTCGGACGCCCGCAAACGGCGCATACGACCAACCCGGTTCCGTTTATCGTGACGAGCGAAGACGTCACCCTGCGCGAAGGCGGCATTCTGGCTGACATCGCGCCGACGATCCTCGATCTGATGCAGGTTACACAGCCGGCGGAAATGACCGGGAAATCAGTAATTTCCGCTCGTAAAACGTCCAACTAAAAGACGAACCTCAAACTTCAAAGTAGTTTTGAATTGGGGATAGGATTGAGCCCTTAAATGTGGCATAGTTAACGGTGGAGAGCGTATCAAAGTGTTGACATGGAGCGTAAGCTGTCGCCCTGCGCGGCAGCCGCTCCTCAAATAAAACGAATTCAAAGGAGATACTTAAAATGACGATTATTTCTGACGTTTATGCACGCGAAGTCCTTGATTCCCGCGGTAACCCTACGGTTGAAGTTGAAGTATACCTGGAATCCGGCGCTATTGGCCGCGCAATCGTTCCTTCCGGTGCTTCCACAGGCGTTCACGAAGCTGTTGAGCTTCGCGACGGCGACAAAGGCCGTTACCTCGGTAAAGGCGTAGAAAACGCGGTTAAAAACGTAAACGAAACAATCGCTCCTGAAGTGATTGGCATGGACGCTCTTGATCAGCTGGGCATCGACAAAGCGATGATCGCTCTGGACGGAACGCCTAACAAAGGCAAACTGGGCGCTAACGCAATTCTGGCCGTTTCGATGGCTGTTGCCCGCGCTGCAGCAGACGCTCTGGACCTGCCGCTGTACGTTTACCTGGGCGGATTCAACGCGAAGCAGCTTCCAGTACCAATGATGAACATCGTTAACGGCGGCGAGCATGCCGACAACAACGTTGACGTACAAGAGTTCATGGTTCTGCCAGTAGGCGCGCCTACTTTCAAAGAAGCTCTGCGCATGGGTGCGGAAATCTTCCACAACCTGAAATCCGTACTGAGCAGCAAAGGTCTGGCTACAGCTGTAGGCGACGAAGGTGGCTTCGCTCCGAACTTCACGTCGAACGAAGAAGCTCTGTCCACAATCATCGAAGCGATCGAAAAAGCTGGCTACACGCCAGGTAAAGACGTCTTCCTGGGTATGGACGTTGCTTCCACTGAGTTCTACAAAGACGGCAAATACGTTCTCGCAGGTGAAGGCAAATCCTACACTTCTGCAGAATTCGTTGACCTGCTCGCTTCGTGGGTTGATAAGTACCCAATCATCACAATCGAAGACGGCTGCTCCGAAGACGACTGGGAAGGTTGGAAACTGCTCACTGAGAAACTGGGCGACAAGATCCAACTGGTCGGCGACGATCTGTTCGTAACAAACACTGAGCGTCTGGGCCGCGGTATCGAAGAAAACATCGGTAACTCGATCCTGATCAAAGTTAACCAAATCGGTACGCTGACTGAGACTTTCGACGCGATCGAAATGGCGAAACGCGCTGGTTACACAGCAGTTATCTCGCACCGTTCGGGCGAATCGGAAGACAGCACAATCGCGGACATCGCAGTTGCGACAAACGCTGGTCAGATCAAAACGGGTGCTCCTTCCCGTACAGACCGCGTTGCGAAGTACAACCAACTGCTCCGCATCGAAGATCAACTGGGCGAACTGGCTCAATACAACGGTCTGCAGTCGTTCTACAACCTCGACCTCAAAAAATTCCAATAAGATCTTTAATGGAATTTCAATAAGATCAGACTTTCGCAAGAGAGCTTGATCATCGCTTCACGCTTTTGTCCGGGGACGCCTGGGTAATGGCGGGAAGCACGAAAAAGAGACGCCGGACGCGGCGTCTCTTTTTTTGTGCGGAAAAGGTTGGATGTTGATTATATAAGGTAGGGCTTGGCTTGTTTATGAGCTGAATCCTAACTTTGCGATGTGCGTGCTGTAGAAGTTTGATTGAATCTTTTACTCCAAATCAAGCAGCTCTTTGATTCTGTCGCTCGACGCTTTGTTGCTCAAGCGATACTCCCGATCATCAATTCTCGTCCGCTTTTGCCTCCGCATCCGGATATAGAGATGATCGATAAGAGGAGCACCAGAGAAACCAAAACTTTAAAAGGCATGGCAAATCATCTCCTAAGAATACGGTTATTCTTTATGAACGGTTTGAATACGGGGAACGTTTCTTGATGAATGATGTTTCTTGCAAGAAGTTAAATCTGCAAAAAAAGTCCAGCGGCAGTAAATAGCCGGCTGGACTTTTTTGGTTGATCCCTTTAAAGCTTGCATAGGTGGATCACTTATCGTTTTAAATCGCTCTTCTATAAGCTATAACTGTTCAGCAGCGGCTGTTCAATCTCCGCCAAAGTTTGGCTCAAGCTTCGAACCGCTCTTCTGTCCATGACCGTCCGTACGACGTGACGAAGACTTATGGAACAGCGTGTACAGGGCTACGACAAAGGCCAGTACGACAATTCCGCCGCCAATCCAAGCATTGAATGTAACGGACGGAGTATGGCTGATTACGACGCCGCCGATCGCCGAACCGGCTGCAATACCGATCTGCAGAGCAGAGAAGTTGAAGCTCTGCTGAATTTCCGACGTTTCCGGTGCAGCATCGATCAGATAGCTCTGCTGTGCCGGGGACAATGCCCAGCTGAGTGCACCCCAGATGAAGACCAGCACCGCGAACAACGGGATCATCGAAGCTGTAAACGGCAGGATGAACAGGGAGAGAGCGAAGACGCCAACAACGAGCAGGATGCTTTTCTTGGCGCCCAGACTGTCGGACATCATACCACCGATCATACCGCCCGCTACGGCCGACAGACCGAAGAAGAAGTAGACGATACTGATCCAGGAAGCACTCATGTTCATGACGTTCACGAGGAACGGCGTAAAGTAAGCATACAGCGTATAGTGGCCGGCCAGCATCAGCAGTGTAACCAGATGCGCGCCCGCAACGCGGGTGTTCTTAAGCGAAGCCAGCTGCTGACGAAGCGGCATAACCTGCTGCGGCTCGATCGGAGCCATCAGCTTGTAGACCACAAACATGGTCAGCATGGCGAAGATGGCGATAAACAGGAACAGAATACGCCAGCCGAGCTTGTCAGCCGCCAGAACGCCCAGCGGAACGCCGAGCACGATAGCCGAGCTGATACCCATGGAGACGATGCCGATCACGCGTGCGCGGTAGTTTTCCGGTACGACCTTAACCGCGATCGTCAGGGACAGTGTCGTGATCAGCGAGCCGCTGGCTGCCGTAACGAAACGGGAGAGCAGCAGGACGCCGAAATTCGGACTCCAGAAGGCGAGCAGACTGCCGAGGATAAAGACGACAAGAGACATCAAGTACAGCTTACGGCGCTCAATCTTGGCTGTAAATGCGAGCAGCGTAGGACCCGATACGGCATAAACGAGTGCATAAGCCGTAATAAGCTGGCCTGCGGCACTGACGGATACGCCAAGGTCTGCGGCGATTTGCGGCAGAACGCCGCCGATAATAAGTTCGACAAGGCCAACGGTGAACGCAGCAATCGTCAGAACGAGAACTTTCAAATTCATTTTGATACAGTCTCCTTTGTAAAAAAGTACGGCACGGTGGAGGCGGGAAAGCGCGGAAAACGCAAAAACTCCCGACTACAAAGGCGCCTTGGGCGCGACTTGTAGTCGGGAGGTAGGTTCCCGGTAGATACCCTCAAACCGTCTTATTGAGGTATACAATGTCAACTCGTATTACTTTAAAGGATGATTGATGAAAGATCAAGGGGGAAAAATCGGGATTTTTAAAAAATTGGCATCTGCTGAGTCGGTGTTTAAATGTAGAGGGGAAATAGGATCTTCTTATAAGGACAATACCCTGCTGCGCGAATTGCCCTTCCGTTTTCCGGTAATGTTCGGCTGCGAGATGGAGATTCCGATGTGCGGCCTGTAGAGCGGAGTCGTGGGGGATTGTAGGGGAACTGTAGTGGGGATTTTGAGATGCTTATAGCGCTCGACCTTTTAACGAATCCTGATATCGCTATTTGTCGTCTTTGGCCCTTTTTTAAAATCTAACGAATCCTCATAACCTTATTCGCCGTAATTTTTATATTTTAGACCGATTTTGCTTCAATAGCGTGTTTACGATTCGTTAGAATTTATTTAGGCCGTCTGGAGAGGAAATAGCGTGATCAGGATTCGTTAGAATTTTACAAGTCGGCTAGAGAGGTGGCAGCAAAATGGAAAGAGAGAAACAGTCCGAGAACGCGGAAATGTCTGAGACTTCTCAAAGCATCCAAGAAGCATTTGCAGCAGCCGAAGACATGACAAAGAGATGTGTACATGTGCTGGGCGATCATGTTGCTGGCGTTTACCTACATGGCTCGCTGGCAATGGGAGGCTTCAATCCGTCTGCGAGCGATATTGATCTGCTAATCGTACTGAAGGGACGACCAGAGCGGGGAACGCTGCAGCAGTTAACAAGTGAGACGTTGGATCTGCATCGTCGTCTGCCTGCAGGGCGGGATATTGAGTTTACCGTAGTCGAGGAGTCGTCGCTGCTGCATTTTGTACATCCTGCGCCCTGCCTCTACCATTACTCGGCTGCGCACCGGGACCGGTACAAGTCTAATCCCGATTACATTTGCGGAGACTATGAAGATGCTGATCTTGCGGCTCAAGTCGCAGTGGCTTATGAGCGCGGAATGGTGCTGTACGGTCTGCCGATGCCCGAACTGTATCCGCCTATAGCTCGAGAGCATTATCTGCGTTCCATTCTGCACGATACAGCGAATGCAGAAGCGGAGATCGCGGACAGCCCGGTCTACACAGCGCTCAATTTGTGCCGGGTGCTGATGTTCCTAACAGAAGGACATCTTGCATCGAAAAAGGAAGGCGGCGAATGGGGGCTGCTATCACTTCCGGATTGGCAGGATGTGATTTGGCCATTGCTTGACGTGTACGAAGGAAGGGCGGCGGGGCAGGTGGAAGTTCCGAAGGACCGATTAAGAGCGTTTGCGCGCGATATGAAGGAACGGATTCGAGAAGCAGGCGGGAGGGACGTCTGACTATGCACTGGAATGCAACTCACTAGTGCAGCAAACTCACGAAGGAGAGATAGACATTGAGAACGAAAGAAAGTCCCGTGCTGGTCTGCCAACCGGCCGGTTACGAGCACAAAACGGCGCTTCGGCAGCTGCTTGAGCTGTATAAATACGATTTTACCGAATTTGATCCCGAGGATGTCAACGAGTCCGGCATGTACGAATCCCGCGATCTGGACGCCTATTGGAATGAACCGGGACGCTATCCTTTTCTGCTGCGGGCAGACGGAAAACTGGCAGGATTCGCACTGATTCGTTTGATTGAAAAGGGGGAAGGAAACAGCGAAAGTAGGCGGCGGGAAAAACACTGTCTTCAGGCTGAACAAGAATCGGCTTTTCAGACTGAACAGACACACAAATCCCTTCAGGAGACCGCAAGTCAATATGAGATGGTCGAGTTCTTTATCATGAAAAAGTATCGGGGCTGCGGTGTGGGTCGTCAGGCGGCTTGTGAATTGTTCCGGCAGTTTCCCGGGCGCTGGAAGCTGGGCGTGATGGAAGAGAATGCTCCGGCGCTTTCTTTCTGGCGCAGCGTGATCGGTTCCTGTGAATCGGCAGTCGACTTGATTGAAACGAGGGAGACCGATTGGGACGGTCCTGTGTTGAGGTTCGAGAGCCAAGGTTCGGTTTGATAAGGTTTATTGAGGTGTGAGTAAAAAGTGAAAAGTAAAAAGTCTCAATAAAAGGCTTAATGACGTAGAAAAAGGCGTAATGACATAGAACAGCAGCAATGAATGGCGGCAGAAAGCAGGGAAAGATAAAGAAGCAGCACCGAACGGTATGAAGTGGTAGAGAAGATGCACAGCAGGAAGGAGGGAGGGAAGGAAGGAACAGCGCGAGAAACAAAAATCAACAGCCCGTAAGTAAAGGGAAAAAGGGAACGGCCGATTTTTCATCTGCCGCAGCTCGTTTCTTTGGCGTTTTGACTGTAGGCAGTCTATAATCATAGATGGAAATGGAGTCCAAAACAACGAAACGGCAGGGGAACAGCATGAGCATTGCTTTTTTCGACTCGGGAATCGGAGGACTGACCGTTCTGCGCGAAGCGGTTCGCCAGCTTCCGAACGAGGATTTTATTTTTTTCGCGGATACGCTGCACGTCCCTTACGGACCGAAGACCAAGCAGCAGGTGACAGACTATGTGTGTGAAGCCGCGCAGCGCATTCTGGGCGAGAGCGTCGAGGCACTGGTGATCGCCTGCAATACGGCAACCAGCGTGGCGGCGGCCGAACTGCGCCAAACGTATGACGTTCCCGTGATCGGCATGGAACCTGCGGTGAAGCCGGCGGTCGAGATGAACGGGGCCAGCGGACGCCGTGTATTGGTGCTGGCGACGGAGCTGACGCTCAGTCAAGCCAAATATATGGAGCTGGTGTCGCGCGTCGACGATCACGGAATTGTAGATTCGCTGCCCATGCCGGAGCTGGTGGATCATTGCGAGCGGTTGAACTTCGATCCGGAGGAATTGAGCGCTTATTTTCGGGGGGAATTCGCGAAATTCGATCTAAATGAATATGGTACGGTCGTGCTTGGCTGTACGCATTATCCCTATTACACGCAGCTGCTGGAGCAAATTCTGCCTGCACATATCCGAGTTATCGACGGAAGTGTCGGTACGGTGCGCAGATTGGCAGGAATTCTGAATGAACGCGGCCTTACGGGCGAGGGAAGCGGCAAAGTAAGGTTTATGAACTCTGCAGACGATCCGGCATATAACGAGAAGCTAAGAAGAGCATGGGATATTCTGAATGGCCGCGGAACATAGTCTAAACAACCACAAACAATAATCGAAACAACCGCGAATAATAAGCAAAAAGAAAGACAGGGAACCCGAGCAGAATGCGGGCTCCTTTTTTGTTTGTCTGCCTTTTTGAACAGAGGAAATTCGATAAGTTTAAACCTTAAATTTTTTGCTGAAAAGTTCGAAAAAAAGTTAAGCAAAGGGGTGTTTTTTGCCGATAAAAAAGCTGTAGCTTAACGGAAGTTTTCGACGTCAATTATCCCCAAGAAAAAAACCTAAAATCAGGCAAAAATAAATCTTTACACGGAGTGTCAGAAGGGGTTAATATACGATTCATAAAGCAGTACGCGCACTCTTCAAAAAGGTCCGGCGCACCAGCTTATTGCGGGTTTTTTCCACTAGGGAATCCGTATTCCGGCACCGAATTTCCGAATGGGAATTCAAGGTTCCGACATGCCGCTTTACGTTTCAAAACAAGGCAAGTTTGCAAGTCATCCAGATTCAATATCAGCGAGGAGGAAAGCGCATGTCGGATGCCATGATCATCATGGCCATTCTGATCCTTACGACCGTATCTGCCGGATACATTCTGTGGACCGATCGTACCGTTCAGGGCAAACAGCAGCAGCAGCGCCGCTAAACGCACAACCGCCCAAGGTATATTCCCCTTATCGTCAGCGACCCGGTCGCGCCGCGGAAGATTCAGCCGCAGCGCGGCTTTTTTAATACTCTGCAGGAATAAGGCCCTGTTTTGCTCGATTGTCAAATACCTGGAGCTATGGTAGAATAAAAGTACTGTTTTCTTGGAATGGTATTGACGATGTAGCAACTGGTGTTAACCCACTTATATACAGGATACGCTGCTTACGCTTAGGAGGTGGAACTAAAATGGAAATCTTTCTGAAAATACTGCTGGTGATTTTTGCTGTCGGTGTGATCACGGTCGTACTGCTTCAAAAAGGAAAAAGCGCAGGTCTTGCCGGCGCCATCTCCGGCGGCGCGGAGCATCTGTTCGGCAAAACCAAAGCTCGCGGTATGGACTTGGTTCTGGAGCGCATTACCGTTGTGTTGGGAACAGGATTTGTCGTTCTCGCGCTGATCACTACGGCTGTAACTAACAACTAACCCAGCGATCAGGGCGGCCTGTCCGCCTGGGGAAGCCTTCGTTGATCCTTGGATTCAAGGGATACGAAGGCTTTTTTGTGTACCGCCGTGGAGCCAAACCCGATAGAGTACGGAGAGAGTTACGGAGCTAGTTGGGATTAAGCAGGCTCCACCACGGGTACTTTTAACGTATAATGAATAGTAGAAGTAGAAATGGCGTTTACGCAAACTTGTTGGTGTGTTCGGACGCAGCGGAATTTCAAATATTGATCCCGACTTCCGCTTGTACGTCCCGCCTGCGGCCTCGTAAGAGATGCCGACTCATCGTTTGCGTATCTGCCAATAGAAGCAAGAGTAGAAGCGAGAATAGAAGCAAAAAAAGAAGCGAAAGTAGAAGCAAAAATTCGAGCATTCGCGACCTGCATGCCGGCCGGGCGGTCTGTGGGCAGCCGGAGCCATTTTAGAGGTGATTATGATGATAACGGAAGATATGCTGCTGGGCTTCATGCGCGAGAACGCGTACAAACCAATGACCTATCAAGAACTGGAACAGCACTTTGGCATTGAAGATGCGGAAGTGTTCCGGGAATTCATGAAGATGTTGAACGCACTGGAGGAATCGGGCCAGATCGTCCTGACGCGAACCCAACGTTACGGTGTTCCGGAGCGTATGGACCTGCTGCGCGGACGGCTGCAGACGCATGCCAAAGGCTTCGGCTTCCTCATTCCCGAAGACCGCGAGCATGCTGATGTGTACATCAACGCGAACGATATGCTGAGCGCGATGAACGGCGATACGGTGCTTGTACGCATCGCGTCGCGCCGTTCTTCGAACGGACGGATGGAAGGCGAAGTGGTACGGGTCGTCAAACGCGCCGTTACGCAGATTGTTGGCACGTATCAGGACGAGGAATCGTTTGGCTTTGTGCTGCCGGACGACAAGCGCATTACGCGCGACGTCTTCATTCCGGCGGGCCGCGCAGGCGGTGCGCTGAACGGACAGAAAGTCGTCGTCAGCATTATCGCCTATCCGGAAGGCCGCTCGGCGGCACAGGGCGAAGTGATCGAAGTGTTGGGATACAATACCGATCCGGGCGTCGACATTCTCTCGATCATCCGCAAGCATCAGCTGCCGGAATCGTTCCCTGAAGAAGTGCTGGCCGAAGCGGAAGCTGCGCCGGAAACGATTTCCGATGAGGAAATCAACAGTCAGGGACGCCGCGATCTGCGCCATAAGCAGATTGTGACCATTGACGGCGAAGACGCCAAGGATCTCGATGACGCGGTTAACGTAGAGCGTTTGGAAAACGGCAACTATGTGCTGGGCGTGCATATCGCGGACGTCGGCTACTATGTTAAGGAAGGTTCCCAGCTCGATCAGGAAGCTTATAACCGAGGCAGCAGCGTGTACTTGGTAGACCGGGTTATCCCGATGCTGCCGCCGCGCCTGTCCAACGGGATCTGCAGCTTGAATCCACGTGTGGACCGTCTGACCCTGTCATGCGAGATGGAATTCGACGCGTCGATGAAGGTCGTCCGCTATGAAATTTTCAAAAGCGTGATCAAGACCGTCGAGCGGATGACTTACAAAAACGTGCGCCGCATTCTGGAAGAAGAAGATCCGGAGCTGCTGGAGCGGTACGGTTATCTGGTGGATACGTTCCATACGATGCGCGATCTTGCGCTGAAGCTGAACGGACGCCGCATGAAGCGCGGCGCAGTAGACTTTGATTTCGACGAAGCAAAAGTGCTGCTCGATGATGAGGGCAAAGCGATCGACATCGTCAAACGCGAGCGTACCATTGCGGAACGGATCATCGAAGAGTTCATGCTGGCGGCGAACGAGACGGTAGCGGAACATTTCAGCAGAGCCAAAGTTCCGTTCCTGTACCGGATTCACGAAGATCCTGCGCAGGAGAAGCTGGAAGCATTTGCGGCATTTGCGGCGAACCTGGGCTATCAGGTCAAAGGAACGCGCGGAGGCACCATCCAGCCGAGCGAACTGCAGGAGCTGCTGGAAGAAGTACAGGACACGCCGGAGCAGAAAGCGATCAGCACCCTGCTGCTGCGTTCGATGAAGCAGGCGAAGTACGATTCGGCCAATCTGGGTCACTTTGGCCTGGCGGCGGAGTTCTATACGCACTTCACATCGCCGATTCGCCGTTATCCCGATCTGGCGATTCACCGCGTGATCGGCGAATGGCTGGAGAACGGTGGTAAGCTGACTGCGCAGCGTGAAGAGAGTCTGTCGGCACGCATGCCGGATTATGCGCAGCAGTCGTCGATCCGCGAGCGCGTGGCGGTTGATGCCGAGCGCGATACGGATCAGCTGAAAAAAGCGGAGTACATGCTGGATAAGGTTGGCGAGACGTTTGAAGGCGTCATCGGCAGCGTAACGAGCTTCGGCTTGTTCGTCGAACTGGAAAACACGGTCGAAGGTCTGATCCATATCAGCAACCTGACCGATGATTACTACCACTTCGATGAAACCCGGATGACACTCGTCGGCGAACGGACGTCGCGTATTTTCCGTATCGGCGACATTGTCGAAATTCGCGTGTCGAAAGTTAGCATGGAAGAGCATACGATCGACTTCGAACTGGTCGACATGAAGAAGAGCAGCTTCCGCGGAGGTCGCGGCGGCGGACGCCGGAACGAAGGATCATCGGGCGACTCGTTCAAGCGCGGCCAGGGCGGCCGAGGCGACAAGACCGGCAAAGAGAAGTTTGGTAAAGACAAAGGCAAGGGTAAAGGCAAGGGCAAGAAAAAGCCGGAAGTATTCCGTCCGGCCGAAGCGGCGGCCAGTACGCCTGCGCCTGCAGCCGGTGCAGCAGAAGCCGGTACTCGTACCGGCAGCCAAAGCGGCCGTTCGCGCAAGCGCAAAGGCAAAGGTAAGGGCGGAAACGCCGAAGGCAGCGGCACGGTGAATGCGGCTGTGCCGGCAGTATCAAGCGGCGGCGAAGCGCCGGCTCCTGCTTCCGGCAGAAACCGGAAGCGTAAAGGCAAAGGCGGCGGCCAGTCCACTGGCGCAGCCGGCGCTAAGGGCGGCATGGAGCCGCGTCAAGGCGGCGGAGACGGCGGCTGGGCATTCGACGGCGTTCCGACCGAAGGCGGCGGACAAGCCGGCAAAGAGCCGCGTCAAGGCAAGCGCAGCGGCGCTGGAGAAGGCGCGTCTCGCGGCGAAGCCGGTGCCGAGCCGCGCCAAGCACGCAAAGGCGGCATTCAGATCGAAGCCAGCCAGGGCGGCGGAGACGGCGTTCGTGAGCCGGGCAAAGGCAAGTTTGGCTTCGGTTCCGGTACGGGCGGTTATGGCGGCGAGACGGCAACGTTCTCGCGCAACGGCAACGAGCGTCCGAACGGCTCCAAAGGCGGACGTTCCGGCGGCGGTGGCCGTTCAGGTTCTGCCGGCGGCGGCAGACCGAAGAAAGACGGCGGCCCGAAGAATCCAGGCGGAGCTTCGGAACGGAACAATAAAGAATAAGTGCTGAGTAGAACGGCGAGCTGCGATCAGATTCTTACGGATCTTATATCCGTTGGAATCTGAAGAGCGTCTAGCGCCGTTCTCTTACCTTTTCAAATTGCTATTGTTGCAATCCATATAATACTTGGAAGCGAAATCAAGGGGGTGCAAGACATGCCTAAAAATACTGAGCAGGGCAAAGTGCTGGCTCAAAATAAAAAGGCGTCCCACGACTATTTCATCGAAGATACGTATGAAGCGGGGCTCGTGCTGACGGGGACAGAGATCAAGTCACTGCGCAAAGCCAAAGCAAATATCGGCGACGCGTTCGCAACGATCCGGGGCGGCGAAGCCTTTGTTCATAATATGCATATCAGCCCGTTCGAGCAGGGTAACCGGAACAATCCGGAAGACCCGACGCGCACGCGCAAGCTGCTGCTGCACAAGCAGCAGATCCGCAAGCTGATCGGTCAGGCCAAGCAGGAAGGCTACACGATCGTCCCGCTCAAGGTCTATGTGCGCAACGGCTATGCCAAGCTGCTGATCGGCCTCGGCCGCGGCAAGAAGCAGCACGACAAGCGCGATACACTCGCCAAGCGTGATGCTCAGCGCGATATCCAGCGCGCGCTGAAGTCACGTCAGCGGTAAGGCAGCAGGGCGGAGACACAGCGGATTGAATCGGAGCGCGCCGTGGAGTAGAACAGCAAACGAGCAGGGTGAAAATAGCTGCGGCTGTTAACCCAAAGCTGCGTAAGCTGAAGTCGTATACGGTGCTCAATCTATGTAAGATCAATCTGCATATGATTGATCTGTTGGCCGTAAAACCAACCTATGTAATCGAAAGAGAGAACGGCTGCGCGATGCGTCGGCCGTTCTCTTTTTATTTTTCAGCCTATTCTCGCTGTCTTGTTTAACGGGTTTTTTCTACGGGTAATATACCGTTACATCGTCAGATGTGGTACAATATAAGTCTGTGGGGAACATGTGACTCTTCCTGCAGCGATCTTCGTCTTTTATGGAGGGACGAATGATCGGTACGAACTTTAGGATGACCAGACGTGACTCAACCCGAGTCTCATTGATCCGGAAGTTCCCTTTTAATAAGGGGGCGTTTATGGATTCGACGGGGGTAGTTCGGGCATGGGTAGCGGGTAGTGGGGACGCGGCCGCTTTATCAACGCTAAAGCCTATTAAATGGCAAACAACAAAACAACTACGCTTTCGCAGCCTAAGAAACTGTGATGCGTGCTCTCGCTCAGCATCGCCTATGTGCTGGGATGAGGGCCCAACCCAATTAGTAGGATACGCCGGCTAGTCTCCGCCTGGGGGTAGACGGAAGAAGAAAATCAGGCTGACCCGAAGGGAATCCGGTTACGGGGAGATCCTAGGGTGACATCAAAACTGTGACTACACCCGTAGAAGCCTATGCTGCGTTGCCTTCGGACAGGGGTTCGACTCCCCTCGCCTCCATATGTAAGACCAGGAACCATCAACCGTTATTTGGTTGATGGTTTTTTTATGTTGATGGTTTTTTTATTTAGTTTTTTATTTAGTTTTTTATTTTGATTTTCTCGTTTTCACTTTCCCATGAACGGCGTAAAATCCTTATTGACGAGAGAATTTCATCGTGATATTATTAGCAAGCTAAATATAAGTCAAGCTGCCGAGGAGATAGAAATGACAGATAAAGTGGATTGCGATATTCGTCAGTCAGTCGATCGGATTTCTTCCCAGATGCGCAGGGATTATGGGGAATCGCTTAGAGAACTTAACCTGTATGTGGGGCAGGACAATCTGCTTGCCCGCTTGTGGCAGGGAGACGGCATCATGCAGATGCAGCTGTGTGAGCATTTAAACTGCGAGCCGCCGACGATTACGAATATGGTCAAATCACTGGAGCAGAACGGATTTATAACCCGCAAGCGCGACGAGAGAGATGCAAGGGTCATGCGTATTTTCCTGACAGATACGGGTAAGGATCTGGAGAAGCCGGTCGAACTCAGATGGAAACGGCAGCAGGAGAAGCTGCTGCACTCGATTCTGCCTGAAGAACGTTTGTTGTTGAGACGGATTTTGAAGCAAATGGAAAGCAACTTGTTGTGATTATAAGCTCGTTCACTTATTTAGCAGGCTAAATGAAGTTATTTAACTTGAATTAAAGCTTTCCTAAAAAGAAGGCCACTAGTGGATACATAGCACGGCTTCTCACCGACGAAGGGTATTGTGCCGAAGTTAACCCGCTATTCAAGCATCCTACCTAAGATTTACTTAAATCAATCGACGAGGAGTTACAAAAATGAATAAGACATACAATACGGGCGCCATTTTAGCCTCGCTGCTGATTTGCGGTTTTGTCGGCATGTTCAGCGAGACCGCCTTGAACATAGCCATGACAAATCTGATGGAAGTGTTCCAGATTTCGGCTGCAACCGCGCAGTGGTTGACGACCGGATTCCTGCTCACTCTCGGCATCTTGATGCCAACAAGCGGACTGCTGCTGCAGATGTTTACAACCAGACAGCTGTTTACCGGTTCGCTGATCAGCATGATCGCGGGTACATTGGTGGCGGCGCTTGCGATTAATTTTGAAATGCTGATGTTTGCCCGAGTGCTGCAGGCGATTGGTATGGGACTGCTGCTGCCGCTTATGTTCAATACCATTCTCGTCATCTATCCGCCGGAAAAACGCGGAGCCGCAATGGGATTTGTTGGACTTGTCATCATGTTTGCACCAGCGACGGGCCCAACGGTAGGCGGATTATTGATTCAGTATTTGACCTGGCATTATATCTTCTGGCTCTCGCTGCCGTTTCTGATTATCGGATGGTTGGTAGGCATGAAGTATTTGGAGAATGTCACCGAAGTTACCAAGCCACGGGTCGACCTGTTGTCCATCGTATTATCGACGCTCGGCTTTGGAGGAATCGTCTTCGGTTTCAGTAAGGCGGGCGAAGGTTCCGAAGGCTGGGGCAGCACGGTAGTGGTTGCATCGATCATCGTGGGGCTAGTCGCCTTGGTGCTGTTTACGCTGCGTCAAATTTCTATGAGAGAACCTATGCTGAACCTGAAAGTATTCAAACATCCTATGTACGTTATCGGTCTGCTTCTGGTGCTGTCGTGCATGATGATCATTATGTCGAGCATGATCATTCTGCCGATGTTTCTTCAGACAGGCGCAGGGTTGTCCGTATTTGCCACCGGTCTCATTCTTCTGCCGGGCAGTGCGCTGAACGGTATTCTTTCGCCGCGAGTGGGACGTTTATTTGATCGATACGGACCAAAATGGTTGGTTGTTCCGGGTCTCGTGGTTGTTACGCTTATGCTGTGGTTCTTCAGCCACGTATCGCCGGCTTCTTCGGTTGCCTTGATTGTCGCTCTGCACATCGGGCTTATGGTAGGAATCGCCATGATCTGGATGCCTGCCCAAACGAACGGGTTGAATCAGCTGCCGCCGGAACTGTATCCGCACGGTACGGCTGTCATGAATACCCTACAGCAGGTGATGGGAGCGATTGGAACGGCGGTCGCAATCAGCATTCTGTCTGGCGGAATCGAAAAGTACCTGCACGGCTCCTCGGCGCCTTCCCAGCCGACCGAAATTGCCAATGCAATGACGTCGGGATCGCAGAGCGTATTCTTGTTCACAATGAGTATCGCACTGGTCGGCGTTGTTATGGCTTTATTCATCCGCCGCGTGCTGGTCAGCCGCGAGACGATGAAATCTATGCATTAATTTTTAGCAAAAGTTAACGTGATCGTTTGGCCGACCGAATCCTCTGCTTCGTCCAGCGCCGGATTGTCGAACTGCCAAGCGACCGCAAATCTTATTCTCAAACCCGCTCACCGAGCGGGTTTTTCTTTTTTCAATCCCTCTCACGTAATTTCCCTCATAATCTTACCTATCTCGTTATTCCTCTCGTAAAAGCTTCCTATATCGATTCCCTATAACCAGTCATGCTTTTTAAGTTTACATAAGAAAAGCTGCTCCCATGCTACAATCAAATCATTCCAACCGGACGCGATCTACAAATGATCAAATGTTAACCAACAACCAAGGGGGCCTTTACCATGACTGATAAATTCCAACTCGTAGGCAGCTTGCTTCGTCCCGAAGACCTGCTGAAATATAAGACGCAAATCGAGCACCGCGACGACATCCAGTATCCGTTCTATCAGGAGTTCGAAGGTTATCAGCAGTGTGAAGCAAAAGCGATCGAATCGGTCGTCCAAGACCAAATCCAGCATGATCTCTCGGTCATCACAGACGGCGAGTATTCCAAGTCGATGTGGCATCTGGACTTTGTCTGGGGCTTCCAGGGGATCGAGCGCTATATCGCAGATCACGGCTACTTCTTCCGCGATGTCGACGGCACGTCCAAATACGAGACGCGCAAAGACATTGGGCTGCGTATCACAGGCGAGCTGGGCGGCAAAAACCATCATTTCCTCGAGTCCTTCAAGCAGCTGAAAGATAGTGCCGGCGAACGCGAGACGAAGCTGTGCGTACCTTCTCCGTCGCATATTTTTGGAGAGCTGTCGTGGTCGGATAATATCGGTGGCAAAGACTCTGTCTATAAGGATGCAAAAGAACTCAAAGCCGGTCTCGTTAAAGCGTACAAAGAATTCGTTCAGGACTTCGCGGATGCCGGCGGGAAAATCCTTCAATTCGACGACTGCCTGTGGGAGCTGTTTGCGGACGACAATCCGAACTCTCCGTACACCGGCGAGAACATCGATCAGGAGCAGGTACAGGCACTGGCGGCCGAGTTTATCGACATCAACAACACGATCATTGACTTCGGTCACGAGCTGGGTCTGAAAATGTGGACACACAACTGCCGCGGCAACTACGATTCCCGGAACATGGGCGGCGGTTCGTATGCGAAGATCGCGAATCTGTTCCTGAAGCAGCTCAAATACGACCGCTTCTTCCTGGAGTGGGACGACGAGCGTGCCGGTTCGCTGGAAGCGCTGGAAGTGTTCAAAGACAAGCCGAACACGGAGATCGTCCTTGGTCTGCTGTCGTCGAAGACGAATACGCTGGACGACGAAGAGCGTGTACTGCGTCTGCTGGACGAAGCGTCGAACATCATCGAAAAAGATCGTCTGCTGCTGTCCCACCAATGCGGCTTCGCTTCCTGCGACGGCGGGAATGAGCTGACTCAAGCGGAGCAATGGGCCAAGATCGAACAGGGTAAAAAAATCGCGCAGCAGTATTGGGCGAAATAAGCCGGCAAACTAGACGCTTTCGATTGGGAAAAATTTAAAATTCATCTTCGTCTGACACCCTTTCTTCGGGTGTCTTTTTTATTCACAAGAAGTTGTTTTCCGAAAATTCCTGAATCCTATCAAAGGTAACTTTGTTAAGGACCTATTCAAGATAGACTTTAATTATAATACCCTTCCTCCAAATAAGGTAAAAAGACCTATTATTGATAATCAGTTATAGTAAAAAGGTATAAAAAAACATTTAAAGGTTGAATTTGTAAGTTAAAGATGATAGAAATGACATATAAACAATATCCATAAAATTCATTTGATCCATTAAAATTACAAAAATTCTTTTGATTCCAATCTTGAGAGTTTAGACTTCCTACATGCGTGAAAGGAGGTGAAAAAAATGGAAAAACACAGTTTGGAAATGAGCAATCTGGAAATGAACAGTCCAGTAGGCGGTGTGTTGTCTGAATTGACAGACACTGAGATGGAAACTGTAGCCGGCGGAGCTACTGCGCAAGGTTTTACAGATGGAAACTGTTTGAAGAGTATCACAGCTGACTGCACTCCGTGGCTGGGACTCTGCTAAGAGTAAGTAAAGTAATGAACAAAGATTTTGAATGCATACTTATCGTTATAAAAAGGTTATAAATTCAGTAATTCCCCAAAGGGCATATACGGATATTCGATCAGTCTAGTAAAGGCTGCCTTCAAATATACCGCTTCATATGCCCTTTCTTCTTAATTGGAAATGAATAGGGCTCGACGTATGCACATGTTGGAGAACCATTTATATAAATCGAGAGGTTGGGACGACAGTGATCGATATATATGAAAAAACACACTACTGGAAGAAATTTTTTTATGATAAAGAAGAATATCTGCGAAGAAGCCTTGCCGAAGTTTCAGACATCAAAATTGATAACGTTTTGGAAGTCAAAGAAAAAGATATGAATTGGAAAGTGCAATGGGAAGAGCTGCTGAATCGAAATCCAGAAAATTCATTTTCCGCAAAAAAACCTTCATTTGTCGGATTTATTGAACGCTTTTTAATAATAGCTAAAGATTTACTGGGGAAAAAGGAGCTTATCCAGTCTACACATTTTAATTTGAATGAAAATTTCTTCAACACCTTGTTTCTTTCCTTGAGCAACAAAATCATTGGAATGAGTTACAAGGTTCTTATTCAGGAAGTGAATATTTTGAGAGATCAAGGGCTGCTTCTTGGTGAAACTTCAGAAAAAAGATATGAATATTTTGAAAGCCTGCTTTATAGCAAAGAGTATTTAACCCAATTAACCGACAAGTATCCCGTATTGATTCGTTCGTTGATTCAAGTGACCCGGAAATGGACGATTCATGTTAGCGAAGTCTTAAACAGATTTGAAAACGATTATCCAAAAATTCTTTTACATATGCCTGAAGTCCAACAGTTCGGTAAAGTTGTTCATATCCATATCGGTGCAGGAGATACGCATGATGGACGAAGCGTAACGATTTTGGAGTTTGCTGATGGGGATCGATTGGTTTACAAACCCCGCTCGTTACAAGTCGATACAGGTTACTATCGAATGATGTCATGGATGTTTGAAAAAGGGATTCCCGTCATGAAAGTCGTAAAAAATATAGATTGTGGAGATTACGGCTGGACGGAATTCGTCAAGTTTGAAGAGTGTAAAAGTGAGCAGGAAGTGAAACTTTTTTATTACGGTATGGGCGTACAGTTGGCCATGATGTACGTATTCAATGCTACTGACTTTCATTACGAAAATATTATTGCGCATGGCGGCAGTCCGGTTTTAATCGATCTGGAATCTTTATTTCATTCTCCCATAAGCACAAAAACGTTTGAGAAAGACGCTAATGGCCATGCTTATGAAATTCTTTCAAACTCCGTAATGTCTTCCGGAATGCTGCCGCAGTACGCCTATAAAACCGAAACACATTCAGGATTGGACGTAAGCGGCATTTTTGGGCATGGAGGAAAAAAGGTTCCTAATGCAATAGGTGTTATTAATAGGGGAACGGACTTAATGAGGTTGGAAAAAGGGAACGGAGAAACAGAAAAAACTCAAAATCTTCCGCACTATCAAGGAGAAGTAGTAGACAGCTACAAACATATTGAAGAGATAGAAAAAGGCTTTGTTCAAGCATATAAAATTATTGCAGAAAATAAAGTAGAGGTAGAGAGCATGATTCGGCAATTTGCTTCTGTCAGAGTTCGAGTCATTGTAAGGGATACCCGAGCATATGGAGAATTAATGCGTACATTATGTCACCCGGATTTATTGCAAAATGAATTGGATCGAAAAATTGTTTTACATAGACTATGGCTTCCTTGTCTGGCCAATTCTAAGTATCTAAGGCTGGTTTCTCACGAAATGCGGGATATCGAAGAAGGTGACATTCCGATTTTTTACACTTATCCGGCTGAAAAAGATATTTGGTCTTCCGATCATAAAAAAATTCCTTGTATGTTTGATGAATCGGGACTGAATGTTGCCATCAAAAAAATCAGAAAGATGGACGATCGAGATTTAAAGGAACAGTTGCAAGTTCTGCATATGTCTATTTTGGCGTCTAACCCTCATCTTTATAAACCATTCATTGTGAAAGCGCGTCCGAAAGATTCTACCGACACTTTGCAGTTTGACTGGAGGAAAGAGTATGTTCGTTTAGCCGTTTCGATCGGAGAAAATATGCTTCAAACCGCTATCACCTCTCGGAATTCCATAAACGACGATGCGACGTGGATCGGTTTGATAGGAGGACATAATGAAAGGCAGCTTAGGCTCGTTCCGGTAGGATACGATTTATATGACGGGAACAGCGGAATCGCGTTGTTTTTTGCCTATTTAGCCGAATTGACCGCAGAAGACAAGTATAAAGACATGGCTTTAAAAGTATTGAGACCGTTGATCGAGATCATGAAAGAGAAACAAAGCAAGGAAAAGGTTCGAAGCATCGGAGCTTTTGATACAGGCACAATTGGCGGAGGCGTATTTGCTGTATACCATTTAGCTCGTCTATGGGGAGAAGAGTCACTGCTCCAAGTGGTCAAACAATATCTTCCGTATTATTGCGACCTTGTCGAGCAAGATACCGTTTTCGATTACATAGGCGGTTCAGCTGGAGCGATTGATATCCTTCTGCATCTATATCGGGGCACGGGATGGATCGAGGCTTTAAAAGGAGCGGAGAAGTGCGCGGAGCATTTGCTTGAAAACGTACGAATAATGTCAGACGGCAGCATGGCATGGTCGGCTCAACCTGATCAAATGCCTTATGTCGGGTATTCACATGGCGTTTCCGGAATTATTGCCGCTTTGTCGTCGCTGTATCGTGAAACCCGAAATGAAAAGTACATCCCGTATATAGCAAAAGGACTTCAATATGAGCGGGCAAATTACGATGAAGAACTTAAAAACTGGATGACTCCCGGCGATACGGCCAGAGTGACCTGGTGTCACGGAGCTCCTGGAGTGCTATTAGCGCGTTTACGCTTGATAAAAAACGGATATTGGGATTCGGAAATTGATAAAGAAATCGAGTGCGCTCTTGAAACTACGATTCGGTCGGGATTTAGTGGAGACCCCCTTTATTGTCATGGAGATTTTGGGCAATTGGAAATCTTGCTTTTTGCGAATACCGTTCTTGAACGGGATGTTTTCTCTGATCGGATTGATGCTGTTAGAATGCGGCTGTTAGAACTGCTAAAAGATCAGCCGTGGACCGCAGTGGGCGCTCATCGCGCTTTCGATCGAAAAGGGTTGATGGCTGGGTTGGCAGGCGTAGGATTCGGCCTTTTAAAACAGGCTTTTCCGGATAAAGTTGCCAACATTTTAAGTTTGGATAACGACGATTTTCTCGCTGCAAATTCCGGATAACCTGTGTGATCTGAGGAAGGGAGAGCATGCAATGGGAAGACGGGTACCTTATATTGAACAAATGCATCAATCAGAATGCGGAATTTGCTGCGTGGCCATGATATCGGCGTATTATCGAAAAGAAGTTTCTTTATACGATTTACGCGAACGATTGGATGTCGGAAGAGACGGAACAACGTTGTTGCAATTAAAAAAGGCATCAGAAACACTGGGATTTGAGGTTAAAGCTTATCGGATTGAGCATATGGACCAATTGAGAGAGCTTTCTTTGCCCGCAATTTTGCATTGGAACCATTCGCATTTTGTCGTTTTGGAAAAGGTGAAGAAAAATTCAGTTTGTATTGTCGATCCGCGATTCGGTCGAATCCAATTGTCATTGAAAAAATTTAGTGAAAATTTTAGCGGTACCACAATGACTATGTTTCCAACGGAAAAAGTCATCCCTGAAAGAACAAGCAATGTTTGGTTGTTTTTTTTGAATTATATCAAGCCGCTCAAACGGATATTCTTTTATATTTTTTTGATTACGATCATTTTGCAAATCCTAGTCGTAGCCATGCCTTTAATGATGCAGCAGATTATCGACCGTATTGTAACTCCGCAGCATGCAAATTTACCCGCGACAGTTTTAATATCAATCACCGGATTTTTAATGATATATATAACGGTCACTTTTATACGTAGTCGCGTTCTGGTGAAGTTGAATAATGCGCTGGATTACTCTATGCAAACTCACTTTTTCTCGCACCTATTGAAATTGCCTTTTTCGTTCTTTTTGTTGCGGTCGTACGGAGACCTAATTTTTCGAATGAACAGTTTGGTTACCGTTCGAAATCAGATTTCAGACGTATTAATTAGAGGTATATTAGACGGAATTATGCTGTTTGTATTGTCAGGTTATATGTTATTTGTATCTCCGACGCTCGCAACCATCGTATTATTGCTAGTTAGCTTAAATATTTTCCTTATTTTATTTACCAAAAGATTTATAGCGGAAATTAATCAGCAGCAGGTAGTGACTATGACGGAAGTACAATCTGCAAATACCGAGATGCTGTATGGGATGGTGGGCGTAAAAACAGCTGGCATAGAAACACAGGTCTACTTGCAATGGCGAGAGAAATTTAACCGATTGCTTCAGATCTATCGGCGCAAAGAAAACTTGAACAGTTATATTACGTCAGTCGGCAGTGGCCTCCAATTTATGTCACCTCTTGTCGTCTTGACTATCGGCATGTTGATGATGACAAATGGGTATGGGGCTATGACGCTTGGCACAGTGGTCTCGTTCCAAGCTATTGCAACGCTATTTTTCGTTACGTCGTCGAGCTGTGTGAACGGAATTAATTCATACATTCTTACAACTTCTGTATTAAAAAGGGTATACGATGTTTTAGAAGCGCCAACCGAGAAAAATAATGGAAGATTGCAGGTGAAAATCCGCGGAGAAATTAATTTGTCGAATGTTAGCTTTTCTTATACACGGTTTAGCCCGAAAGTAATCGACGGCGTTTCACTGCATATTCGACCCGGACAAAAAATTGCTGTTATCGGGCAGTCGGGTTCTGGTAAGACGACCTTGGCTCATTTGATCGTAGGTTTGTTTGAACCGACTTCAGGGGAAGTGCGATACGATGGTCATGAAGCTTCTGAGTTGGATATGCCATATATACGCAAACAGATGGGTATCGTACCGCAGGATATCACGTTGTTCAACCGCAGCATTTACGATAATATTGTTCTTCATAAAGAAGACGTAACGGCGGAGCAAGTCGTGGAAGCTGCAAAAGCAGCAAATATCCATGAGGAAATTATGGCGATGCCTATGCAATATCAAACGATGATCGCTGAAATGGGAAGAAACATTTCAGGCGGTCAAAGGCAGAGGATTGCACTGGCCAAGGCTTTGCTCAATCATCCTACCGTACTTGTAATGGATGAAGCTACAAGCGCCTTGGATTATATAAGTGAAGAGAAGGTAGATACTTATTTGTCACGTATTAACTGTACACGAATTGTAATTGCCCATCGCCTGACGACAGTGATGAACAGCGACAAGATTATTGTTTTGGAAAACGGGAAAATTCGTGATGTCGGAAGCCACCCTCAATTATTGCAAAGCTCCAGCTATTATCGGCATTACTATAAAGAACTGAGTTCATAAATTCTATGGAGACCATACTTTATTGAGAAAGCCAATAAAAGTGGTTGTAGAGGAGGAAGCGACTTGAACACGATATTGTCGGTGCAGCATTTGACCAAAAAAATCAAAGGCAAAACTATCGTAAACGATGTGTCTTTCGACGTTTTGGCTGGAGAGATCGTTGGACTGCTCGGCGCAAATGGCGCAGGTAAAACGACCACTATGAAGATGATTGTGGGATTGAGCAAAATCAGTTCCGGAGATGTCAAGATTGCTGGACGCAGTATGAAAACTGAGTTTTCCAAAGCTCTTGACGATCTTGGTGCAGTGATCGAAGCGCCTGCTTTTTACCCTTACCTGAGTGGGTATGAGAACTTGCGTCAATATCAGCGTTTGCACAAAAAAGCATCTAAAGATTGGTTGTTGGAAGTCGCGAGTCTCGTCGGGATCGACCATGCATTGAAGCAGCGGGTAGGTACTTATTCGCTTGGGATGAAACAGCGTTTGGGAATTGCGCAGGCACTGCTCAAAAAGCCAAAGCTGCTTGTGCTGGATGAACCGATGAACGGCCTGGATCCTGCAGGCGTGCGAGAAACACGAACGTATCTGAACCAGATTGCGGACGAGCTAGGAGTATCGGTCGTAATCTCCAGTCATCAACTGGCTGAGATTGAGCAAATGGCCGGCCGTGTGATCGTGATCCAGCAGGGGTGTCTAATAGCCGAGCAGCAAATTGGAGACGAGGCAGGCAGCAGTGTTCTTCAGCTCACGCTTCATGTCAATGACGCTGAACGAGCTGGAAAGGCCTTAACTGAATTTTCAGGAGGCATTCATCGTTCTTTGAAGAGCAAGCAGGCAGAACAACTGCCTGGCGGATTGTATGCAATTGCTATTACGCTTGAAGAAGAACAGGTTCCGAAGCTGATTCGATCTTTATGCGAAGCCGGAGTAGATATTCATCGAGTGCTTCCCGCCCATACGAGTCTGGAAGACAAATTTTTGGAATGGACAACTAAACGTGGTGAGGTGAGTTGAATTGATATGGAATGAATGGCTGAAGATTGTGAATAAAAAATTCTTTGTGTTATCGTTGATTGGTCTTACAGGCGCAGCACTTGTGTTGTCAGGGTCATATTCTCAGGGGGCTGCGATCGACATCACCAGATTTCAAATGATGGATGGAATGATTGGAGCCCTGGGCATGCTGGTTGTCGTCCCTTGGGCGATTGTCGTTTCCCCATCCATTTGGACGGATGAGTATCAATATGGAACCTTAAAACAGCTGTTTTTACATAGTTCCTCACGTTCAAAACTGTATGCCGGCAAAGCGGCTGCGATGGTGCTGCTTATTATCACTGGTGTTTGCTGCGTAGCTTTTGCCGCCCTGCTTTCGTTTTTAGTGATGGGGGGCCCTGACATGTCGTGGGGAAAACCGTCGGTGGCTGTATATTCGTCAGCGGCGCTTATGTGGCAGTGTTTTCTTTATGCAGGTCTTGCCTCTTTGATCGGCGTTTGGACGAGATCGGCAGCAATTGGAGTCGGAGGCGGTCTCGTGCTCTATTTTATGCAGTTGATCTTTGGCGGCAGTCTCGTTTCGGTCTCTTGGACTCACCTTTTATTCATTCATCACGATGATTTAAGTCTGTATTGGCGTGACCCGCAATACGCAGTGCAAATGCCCGGCGTGACCGGGTCCCTGGTCGTGGATGCCGTTTATATGCTGCTGTTCTTCGCGATCGGGCTGTGGTTATTCGCCAAAGAAAGGTCGGATTAGGGGCTAGATGCGAAAAGAGCCGGACGCAAGAGAGGAAGGCGGCTGCAGATAAAATTCAGTGCGTTTGCGTACAGACAAGCTCTAAACAAAGGTTAACGAAAAAACATCCGGAAGGATGTTTTTTTTATTTTCATAGAATTGTCCTTTATGGCATCAACTTTGCCTACGTTCCCCGTATCCCCTATAATAAAAACTTGTCCTGCACAGCTTCATATCCAACTTGTCGTATTCATTTATGCTACATGGATTTAATTGCAAGGAGGAACTCATGAACTTTATCCGTAATCAACTCGAAAATGCAGGCATGACTGATCCGATGACCTTCTACATCTCGAACGTCATTATGATCCTGTTTATCGCGCTGCTCTGTATTCTCGCCAATTTGATCACCAAAAAAGTTGTGCTCAACGCTGTCATTCGGATTGTCAAAAGCAACCGCTACCACTGGGACGATATCATCGTGGAGAAAAGGGTATTCCACAAGCTGTCGCATCTCGTTCCGGCAATCATCATTTATTTATTCGCGCCCGTATTTCCGGTCTATCAGTCGCTAATCGAGAAGCTGTCCGCCGCCTATATGATTTTGGCCACGATTGTAGTGCTGAACGCGTTGATGGATGCTTTCGAAGCCATTTACCGTTCGTTTGAGATCTCCAAGATTCGCCCGATCAAGGGATACATTCAGGTCATGAAGATCGTGCTGTTCATCATCGGCGGCATCGTCTTAATCTCTAGTCTGATCGGCCAAAATCCTCTGATCATTCTCAGCGGTCTCGGCGCCCTGTCGGCGGTACTTATGCTCATTTTCAAAGATTCCATCCTCGGCCTGGTAGCAGGCATACAGCTCTCTTCCAACGATATGGTGCGCGTGGGCGACTGGATTGAAATGCCGAATTACAATGCGGACGGCGACGTCATCGACATCACGCTCAATACGGTCAAAGTCATGAACTTCGACAAAACAATCACGATGATCCCAAGTTACGCGCTCATTTCGGATTCGTTCCGTAATTGGAGAAGCATGCAGCTGTCCGGCGGCAGACGGATCAAACGGAGTATCCGGATCGATACGAGCAGCATTGGTTTTTGTACAGATGAGATGATTGAAGAGTTCAAGAAAATACATTATCTGTCCGACTACCTCACCAACCGGTTGACCGAGATCGAAGAATATAATTTGAAGCACAATATCAACCGGGAGAGCAGAGTCAACGGTCGTCAGCTGACGAACGTTGGCGTATTCCGGGAATATATTCGCCAGTATTTGACCCATCATCCCGGCATTCACCAGGACATGACGCTGATCGTGAGACAGCTGGCGCCGGAAGAAACCGGTCTGCCGCTGGAAATCTATGCGTTCAGCAGCGACACGTCTTGGGTGGCGTACGAATCGCTGCAGGCAGATATTTTCGACCATATCTTCGCTGTGGCTCCGACGTTCGGACTGCGTATTTTCCAGAATCCGACGGGATATGACATTGCTCGGCTAAAAGAAAGCGCGGCAGCTGCAGGTGTCGAGGCGGAGAACGTTTGAAAGTTTTGGATTGATGAAAAGCGGTATCCTGGTCTGTTGACTGCGGATGCCGTTTTTTTTTGCGAATTTTTCAATAATCAACCATAATGAATAAAACGGATCGAAGGAGTTTTGCCAATCATGAGTGAGTATTATTCGAACGCCGACGAGGTCAAGATTCAAAAAGCATCTTCAGAACAATTCCCAAGGCTGTCACAGCTCTGGCTCGATACGTCGCTCTCCGCACATTCTTTTATCGATTCCGACTACTGGGAAGCGAATCAGCAGGCGATGGAGACTCGGCATCTGCCCGGTTCCGAAGTCTATGTCTGTACGGAAAATGGTGAGATCGTCGGGTTTGCCGCGATGAGCGAAAATCATCTGGCCGCACTGTTTGTCGACGAATTTTGTCAGGGTAGAGGTTACGGTCGTCTGATGCTGGATTACGTGAAAAGGGATCGGGACACCGTCACGCTGAACGTATTTGTGCAAAATGCGAAGGCCGCCGAGTTTTATCGAAAAAACGGCTTCCAGATCGAACGGGAGCAAACCGACGAAGCGACGAGCGAACGGGAGTATGTGATGGTGTGGAAGCAGACGTAAGCCAAAACGAATAAGCATTAAAAGAAGCACGTTGACGCATATAGGGCGCTCCTTCGGAACGTCCAACGAGTCGAAAAAGTCTTTTTTGTGAGAATCCAATGAGCGGAAGAGGAAATTCAGTGAAGTGCAGGCTTTCGCAGAAAGCCACTTCGGAAGCATATGCTGATCGCGTTCGCCTTTGTGGTGCGAGTTCACCCAGAATCAGGATGTGAACTTGCACCGCTAATCGAGAAAATTCCGCTTAAATTTAATTCCTTTTCTCGATTTCAACACGCGACCTAAAGCCTTTCGAAGAAAGGTACATCGTAAGCATCAGCTAAAGAATTTCTTTCGGAGTTTTCTCGCTTCTCGCGCATATTGGACTTTCTCGACAATCTGACGCTCCTTCGGAGCGTCTTTTTGCTATATATGCAACAAACTTTCTAATCCCTGCAACAAACTGCTCAAAATATAGCCTCTTTGCGATTTTCGCTATACGATAAACTCAAGTTAAAGAAAGGAGGCCATCATGAAAATCACGTTCGAAGCCGATGCCGTGCTCGACCGCCGAACAGCGAAAGTGCTGACGCATCCCGAGGAACAGGGGCGCTGGCCGCAAATTCGGGAAGCGATCGAACAGGCGGATGAGAAGATCGGATTGATCAACGCCGCCAACGATCGGGTCGTTCAGGTTCCGCTGGGACAGATCGCCGTGATCGAGTCGGAAGACCGCATGTGCGGCGTCACCCTGATCACCGGCGAGCGGTATCTGCTGAACAAGAGGCTCAAAGCCGCCGAAGAAGACTTCCAAGCGCCTCGTTTTCTCCGGATCAACAACCGCACGATCATCGGCACGGATCATATCCGGGAATTTTCGTCCGCCGCTCATGCCCGTATCGAAGTCATGCTGAATGATGGTTCGCAGCATGTGGTCAGCCGCTTTTACATCCAACAATTCAGGAGGGGTTTATGATGATCATTCAACTTCGCAATTCGTTTTTCCAGGTGTTCACGATGTCGCTGCTGTGGGTCGTTCTGCTGCTTACGCTATTTTTCGGAGATCAGAACATTAATATGGGGTACCTATGGAACGTTGCCGGAATCGCCGTAATCTTCGCCGCCGTGTTTGGAGTCATGTACAATGCGCTGTGGAATCATTTCACGATGAAGCCGATCTGGAATATCGCGATCTCGTCGGTACTGTCGCTCGCAGGCACCATGCTGGCGGTATGGCTGTTTTCGAGAGAGATGTACGATATGATCTTCCCTTATCTGCCGGGCATGATCGTGCTGTCGCTGGTGCTGCACACACTCGGATTCTATGTCTATGCGAAAATGGACAGCAAAAAGCGGGCAGACGAATTGAATCGAAAAATGCGTTAAACTCACCAAACAAAACCGAAAAATCCGCCAAGCCGACCGACCTCGGCAGGAGCGGTTTTTCGCATTCCTATCTGTTTTTTTATAAAATAAATACATATATCGTCCCATTGTCGGGTTAAAAGGAGGGGTAGCGATGAGAAGCATCCGGGAGCATATTCCGCAGGATGAAGTGATCGAGCGGGTGACGAAGCAGTTTGCCTGCCGCGTTCTCTGGAGCGAAGGGCGGCCGTGTCTGGAGTACACCGGAGAAGCGCAGCTGCAGGAAATCGAAGCGTACGTGCGCGGCGAATTGCATTGGGATCTGTACGATGTGTTCTTTACGGCGGTGGAGAGTCTTCCTGCGGAAGCGTAAAGGAGCCGGATTTTCGAATGATATTACGGGTAATATAGACGTATAACGAAGGAGGGCTTTTTACTATGCAAACCAATATCCCAACGATTACACTGAACGACGGACTCGATATTCCCGCTATTGGCCTGGGTACGTATTCGCTGAACGGTTATTCCGGTGCGGAGTCGATCAAGAGCGGCATCGAAGTCGGCTATCGCCTGATCGACTCGGCTTTCAACTATGAGAACGAGGGTGCAGTCGGCAGAGCGGTGCGCGAAGCGTCCGTTCCCCGCGAACAGCTGCGGATCTGCTCCAAGCTGCCGGGCCGCCACCATGCCTACGACAAAGCGCTGCTGACGATCGAAGAGTCGCTGCTGCGCACCGGTCTCGACTATTTTGATCTGTACATTATCCACTGGCCGAATCCGAAGCAGGACAAGTATGTAGAAGCGTGGCAGGCGATGATTGAAGCGAAAAAGCGCGGTTATGTGCGTTCCATCGGCGTCAGCAACTTCCTGCCGGAGCATCTGGACCGCATCGTTAAGGAGACGGGCGCTGCGCCGAGCCTCAACCAGGTGGAGCTGCATCCGTACTTCGAGCAGACGGTTCAGCGTGAGGCGAACGCCAAGCATGGCACAATCACCGAATCGTGGAGCCCGCTCGGCCGCGGCAAAGGCGACGGCGTACTGGAAGACGAGTCGGTCAAAGCTATTGCGGCAGAGTACGGCAAAACGCCGACTCAAGTTATTCTGCGCTGGCATACGCAGCTCGGCGCCGTTCCGATTCCGAAAGCCGGTTCGCGGGAGCACCAGCAGGAGAACCTGAACATCTTCGACTTTGAACTGACTGCCGAGCAGATGCAGACGATCTCGGCATTCAGCAAGGATAACAAGAGATTGTGGGATCAGGACCCGGCGGAGTACGAAGAGTTCTGATCAGACCGTTCGTTAAAATCCAAAGTACGGCTCCAGACCGCCCGCTTGAAACCTTTTAAGGCTTCTGCGGGCGGTTTTTTGTGCAGGGTTTTCCGTCTCTTCATCGTCTATTTAATAACAATTGGGAAGATCGATCGGCTTTTTCGTAACCCTTCTCCATCTGCTCCGTATAACCGCTTAACGATCTCAACATGACAAAATCCAAGGGGAATGACTATGCGTCTAATATCGACACGGACGGCTTCATCGGCCGAAACGGATCCGACAAACGAATATCGCGGGCGGGCGGCTTATCGGCAGGCAGAAATTCGTGCAGAAAAGTATTTGGAGGAGCTGACGGAGCGGGTACAAAGCGGACAGTACGCGGCTGAACTGACGGAAGACTTTTATGTATGGAAAAAGGGGCATGTCTCGCCGTGGCCGGCGCGCCTCTTCCGCAGCTACCGGACGCCGGACAGGCAGGATTACGAGCGCTATATCCAATGGATGAACGCGGTGGGCAAGCTGGACGATTATTTGGAGCGCAGCGTGTCGTATTTGTATATGCGCGATCTCGGTCAGGCGCTGGACAATCCAACTACGCAGAGCCGGGTACGCCGCACCGCTTCCGGATTGAAGCGCTCGCTGCTAAGCGGAGAAGGCATGCAGGAAGGCATGCCGGTAGACGGTTTCGACACGGCGGTGCTGTACCGCTGGGGCCGTCAGGAAGGAATTGAAGATACGGTCATCTGGATGATTGCCAAGCTGAAGAGAGTCTCGGAAAATATCCCGGAAGGCTTGAGCGCGGAGCAGGCCCAGCGCAAGCTGATGAAGATTATCGCAGGCGTTGTGCTGCATGCGCGGGAAGATATGGACGAGCATACGCCGAAGGAAGAGCGCTCCCGCAGAATGGATGAAGCGGTCCGGCTCGGTTACTGCTACGGGCTGACTTATCCGTTTGTCGACGATCTGCTGGATTCCGCGCTGCTGAGCGAAAACGAAAAAGCGCGGTATTCCGAGCTGATCCGTCGTGCGCTTCTGAGCGGAACGGTGCCAAAATGGGACGAGTGGAACCAGGCATTCGGCAGTGAGAGCGGACACAACCTTGCGCTGATCCGCTACATTCACAGCGAGCTTGGCGAAGCGTTCGAGTACATCAAGAGCCGGCAGGGCGGAGTTGGCGGCAGCATCTTTTTCGAGCAGGCTTATGTCTTCTTCGAAGCGCAGGATGTAGACCGGAACAAGCAGCTGGAGGAGAAAGGTTATACCGCCAAGCAGCTCTATGTTCCGGTCATTCTTAAGTCTTCCGGTTCCCGCTTGATTGCCCGGTCGGTGAGCCAGATGGACGAAGAATCCGGAGATCAAGGCTTTGAACAGCGGACCTTCTACTATGGGATCTATAATCAGCTTGCCGACGACTTTGCAGACTTGTTCGATGATCTGGAAGCCGAAGCGGTCACGCCGTATACGTATTACTGGAAGCATCGGCTGGAGCGTCCTGATCTGCGGAGCCCGTTTGAGATGTACTGGAGTGTTATCACCTATCTCATTCGGGACGTATACGGCAGCGACCCCAACACGCGGGAAGTCATCTTGGACCGGGCGATCAATGGGTTGAAGCGGGCGCGTCAGCGTCTGGGTATTCCCCGCTACGAGGAACTGATGGATCTGCTGACTTCCGATATGCCGCAGCTGAACAAGGTCATTCAGCAGATGGTGAAAAAGGCGGAAGACGTGGAGTTCTTCGACAAGCTTCTGCGCGATCAGATGCTGATTGAGATGAAAAAGGACCGGGAAGACCGAGAGAGGTTCCGGGAGCAGTTGGACGAGATCCGGGCGGAGATTGACGCTGCGCTGCCCATCTCTTCGGAATCGCCGGTGCCGTTTGTCGGCGACTCGCTGATTGGCGCAGCCAACTACAGCTTGGCAGGCGATGGCAAGCGGCTTAGGCCGATTCTGGCGCGGCTTACGGCAGAGGAAGGCTACGGCCTGGACCGTGAAGCGATCATGCCGATGCTGAAATCGCTGGAGTATCTGCATACCGCTTCCCTGATCTTCGACGATCTACCGTCGCAGGACAACGCAGATACCCGGCGCGGCCGGCAGACGCTGCATACCCGCTACGACGGCGCGACTGCCGAGCTGTCGGGGCTGCTGCTGATCCAGCAGGGCGTGAAAGAGCAGGCTTCGCTCAAAGGCTTCAAGCCGGAGAGAGTGCTGGAGCTGATCCATTACTCGGCGCGCAAAGCGGAAGAATTATGCATGGGACAGGCGCTGGATCTGAAGTCGCGGGGAATGCAGCTGGATGTGGAGCGGTTGAACGAGATTTGCTTCTACAAAACGGGCGTCGCGTTCGAAGCTTGTCTCGTCATGCCGGCGATGCTGGCAGGTGCGCCGGAAAGTGAGATCAGACTGCTGGAGAAGTTCGCGTACCACGCGGGTATTGCGTTCCAGATCCGCGACGATCTGCTGGACGCGGAAGGCGAAGCGCTGCTGATCGGCAAGCCGTCAGGGAAAGATGCAGCCAACGGCAGCTCCACATTCGTCAGCGTACTGGGAATCGGTGGGGCGAAAAGGGCGATGTGGGATCACTACTGCGAGGCATCCGATGCGGTTAAGGCACTGCCGGAAGGACTGCGGTTCCTGAAGCATCTGCTGGATGTTTTGGTGCATCGGGAGCGGTAGGATTCATTTTACAGAGAAAAGATTGTACAGCAAAAGCCTTATCCGATATATTCCCGGATAAGGCTTTTGCATTTTTGCATAAAGAAATTACTTGTTTTCCAGGGAATAAGGTTCGCCCAACTCACCCGGCACATCTCCGCCTTTGGAGTAATACCACTGGGTGTATACTTCGTCCGCGTCTTCGGAATCATTGGCTTGAATGCTGAACGAACTCATGACTTTTTGTGTACCATCGTCGAAAAGAATTTCGAAATTAGGATGCCCGCTGCTGGAATATTTTTTATGGAATTTCGCTTGAATGACTTCTTGGTCGAAAGTATCGCTCATTAACAATTCACGGCTTTGTTCGAAAATTTCTTTTTTTTCTTCTTCGGTTACTGGATCCTTCATTTCATAATACATATAAATCGTAGTCGGCATAAATTCGAGTCTTATCTCTTTAATGGAAGCATAATCTTCTTGAATTTGCTCACGAAACTCTTTGATTTGATCCGAAGAGATCCTAACGGGATTTGTACAGCCGGTAAGGAGAATCATCAGCATAGAAAGTAAAGTGATGATGTTTTTATTTTTGAGTTTTTTCAAGTCTGCACCCTCTTTATTTGAAATACATGAAGCCGCCTCCAAGAGACTTAAATCTCGTAATTTCATTGAAGTGAGTTCGATAATTGATACTTCTTCTTTCCCCCCATGTAGAAACAGCGATCCATCGATTGTCGTTTACATCTCTATAGTATTTGGTGATCGTCATCCAATGCCATTCATACTCGTAATCATTGAATTTCGATAAATTAAGGGTGGCTACCGGAGAATTCAAACCAAGCCCTTTTTTGATATAAGCTGCTGTATTGTCCAGAGTGAATGTCGAGTTATCGGTCACACCAGTAAGTATCACATTTTTATCTTTAGCATATTTTTCAACCATGGAAGTGAAATGCTGCACAGAAGTTTCTCCGAAAGGACCCGGACTAATGTAGTTATACATCAAATTCATATGAGCAAGAAAATCAGTCTTTGAAGTTGTAGTGCCGCTGTACAAATTACGATAAGCGGACGGATTTGTTATTTTAGCTAGATAATTCGTGATATTGGCTGCCGCTACAGGTGCGCATCCTCTTGTGTTTTTGGTAGGTGCGGTAGCGCTCCACCATCCCTGATTACCTCCATAACTGTAAATCCCCGCACTTGTCTCTACAGGAACAAATCGCCCCTGACTGGCTTCCACTGTAAGCGCATAGTCTTCTTTGGTGACAGCGGCAACCATAAAGGATTTTTCAGCTGTAGTTTCGTTTAAAATTCGCTGCATTCGCTGTTTATTTTGCTCCGTTTGAAGCTCCTGATACTGTTGTTCAAGCTGTTCCTTTTGTTCCATGACCGCTTCGGTTACGTCTTTAACAGATTCAAAGTCATCTTCCAACTGAAGATATTGTTCTTCTTGATGCTGGCCAGTCTGAATCATATAGGTCATCGGAGGGACAAACACGAGCTTGGACGAAGAATCTTTATCAAAAGAAGCAATAGAGAGCGATGGCGACAGCTGATTTCGAATCGACTGAACTACAGAATCGTCTATGAAAATATCATAAGCGTCGTAACTGTCGCGCAGTGCCCCTATCGATATATAGCCAATTTCCTGCTTGTTCGAAAGTAGAGGAACCATGTATGCAATGATGTTTTGTTCCAGATCGTACAATGGGATTTGATTTGTGGAAGGTGTAATGGACAGTCCTTTGGTTTGCCAGTCGTCTTGAAGGTATCCGTTTATATGCATGTCGGCAATTTGAATAATTTCTTCGGTACTCAAAACAGAGGTCAAAGGATCAACAAATCCTTCTTCATTTGTTTGCAGAGAAATGTTATCCATTGATTCAGCATGGATAACGCTTACATTTGGAGACAAGATGAGTAAGGATAAAGCTAATCCTGCAGTCGCTTTTTTAAAAAAATACATGTAATCACTTCCTTTTCATTGTTTTATTGCTTCTCATATGTAATAGACGTTTCATATAATGGTTAGTTTTGAAAAATTTTCTTTTTCTTTTTTTCTAAACGAGATAGAATTTTTTCCTCTACTTCGTAATATACAATGTCGATACAGATTGGAAAGCAATCGGTATTTACAGAAGAAAGGAGGGATACTCGGATGGAGCAGGAGTTAGAAGACAGGCATAGACGAGAAAAAGACATCGTCAGGCGCATTCGCCAGCGGGAGGAACGCGCGCTTCGTGATCTAATCGATCTGCACGGCGGACTGCTGACAGCGATCGTAAACCGCCATTTGTCCGGCAGCCGGCAGGATCGCGAAGAATGTCTCGACGATGTGCTGCTGGCCATATGGAACCATATCGAATCGTTCGACGGCGAACGGAATTCGTTCAAGCAGTGGGCCGCCGCTGTAGCGAAGTACAGGGCGATTGATTATCAGCGCCGCTGGATAAAGGAACAAGAGCGCCGCACAAGCGAAGAACTTGATCCAGATCGGCTGCGGAATATGGACGAAGGAAATACGGCTGCGAGAACGAGTGCAGAAGACGTATTGGCGCAGCTGCCGGAGGACGAGCGGAGGCTGTTTGAACGCTACTACATCGAAGGCGTTCCGACGAAAGAGATCGCGAAAGCACTGGATGTACGGGAATCATGGATACACAACAAACTATCGCGCGGACGCAAAAAATTGAAGCGTCTGTGGACTGCGGGAGGAGAGGTGCAAGGAAAATGAGCGTTTACGATGAATTGAACGACTTAAAGTTAGATCTAACGGAGTACGAGGAGCAGCCGCTGAGCGATATCGAACGAAAAAAATGGAAACGGCGCTTACAAAAAAAATTAAGAGCTTTGGAAAAAAATAAGAAACCGCACGGCAAACGCTGGCAAAAGAGAGTCCTCGTCACAGTCGCTGCGGCTGGGATTTTGCTTGCGGGAGCGACGCTTCCTGCTGGCAAGGAGGCGCTGGCAAGACTCCCGTTCGTATCCGGTCTGCTGGAGAATTTCACCGGTTACGGCGAGCATGTTGATTACTCCGCATATAAGACGCAGATCGGCGAAACGGCCGAGAACGGATTTGGCAGGCTGACGCTTAACGAAGTACTGGTCGATTCGGATCGGCTGCTCATCACGTCGACGCTGGAGCCTACCGAGGCCATGAATGTCGAAGAAAGTGACGTGATCTATTTGGATGCGAAGGTAACTATAAACGGACGGAGTGACCAGCAATGGGCGGAAAGAGGCGGAGCAGGATCGAGCGGCGAAAACGGAAGGTATACGACTTACCAAAGTATCCCGTTCGAAAAGATTCCCGGCGGAGACAAGCTGGATATTACGATTGAATACGACCATATCTCATGGTGGCAGCAGAAAGGCAAACCGACCCAACCGCCCGAACCGTGGACATTCCATATTCAGACTTCGAGATCCGCGCTTCTGGCGAAAACGAGCACAGTCGAGATCAATCGCACGATAGAACTGACCAATGGCGATGAAGTCTTTATCGGCAAAATCGTTTCGAGTCCGGTATCCACGACCGTATACTATGACATCACCAAGCAGGCGGAAAACGAGTCAGGGTTATTCCTGAGCACGTTCAAACTCGTTACGACGAACGGAGAGGAGGTTCCTGGAGAAGGGGCGAGCTGGAGTATCGATGACGGTGGTCAAGCCCGGTATGCGCCAATTAATCTGAAGCAGGGTGAATATTCGCTGATCCCGATCGACGGTGAGAAAGAAAAAGAGATGGGCGAAGCTATCCCGATCCGGTGACAAACTCTTTTTAGATAAACATTGATCATCATCGATAGCAAGGAGGCAAGGCGTACCGATAGCTTTGTTTGAATGAGATCGGCAGCCTATGGGCTGTCGATTTTTTGTTTCTTCGGCCATGTCTCCCATATAGAAAACTTTGCTTCTTTCCCCGAAATTCTTTATAGTGAAGACAGATGCGCAGCTTTTTTTCGACTTTTACGAAAATGTTTTCGGAAAGCGCAAACAAAAGAGCAAAAGCTAAACGAAAAAGGTTTTGTGATAACGGAAAAATATAAGCGCATGGGGAAGACCCACACAGAATCGGGAGGGAATATTTTGAGCCAAACCAATGTTGGAGGACCTCTGAAAGGCTTTGATGAATTCAGCAGAAAGGTTGCCGCACAGGGCGCCGTATTGCTTCAGAACGACAATCAGGCACTGCCGATCCGCGAAAGCGAAAACGTTGCAATCTTCGGACGCGTGCAGCTGAACTATTACCGCAGCGGCACAGGATCGGGCGGCAGTGTGCATGTCTCGCATACGACGAACCTATTGGACGGAATGCGGAGTAAGCCTTCGGTTCAAGTGAACGAAGAACTGGCATCCGTATACGAAAAATGGATCGAAGAGAATCCGTTCGACAACGGCGGAGGCGGCTGGGCGGCGGAACCGTGGCACCAGAAAGAAATGCCTTTGAATGACGAGTTGGTCGCGGGAGCGCGTGCCCAGTCGGACAAAGCGATTGTCGTCATTGGTCGTACGGCCGGCGAGGATCAGGATAACGCCGATGCACCGGGCAGCTACCGTCTGACGCCGGAAGAGCTGGATATGCTGACGCAGGTGACCAATCATTTTGACAAGACAATTGTTGTCCTGAACGTTTCGAACATTGTTGATATGAGCTGGGTGAAGGAAGCCTCGCACAAGCATCCGATTGCGGCCGTCATCTACGCATGGCACGGCGGCATGGAAGGCGGCAATGCGATCGCGGACGTGCTGTCCGGCGACGTCACCCCAAGCGGCAAGCTGACCGATACCATCGCTTACTCGATTGAAGACTACCCGTCTACCCGCAACTACGGCAGCGAGATCAAGAGTGTCTATGAAGAAGACGTATACGTCGGCTATCGCTATTTCGAGACGTTCTGCCCGGAAAAGGTCCAGTATGCTTTTGGCTTCGGTCTCTCCTATACAACGTTCGCCTATGCACTGGAAGAAGCGAAAACGGTGCAAAAAGACGGCGCGGAGTGGATCGAAATCGGCGTGAACGTAACCAATACCGGCGATACTTTTGAAGGCAGAGAAGTGGTGCAGGTCTATGTGGAAGCGCCTCAAGGCAAGCTTGGCCAACCGTTCAAAAAGCTGGCGGCCTTCGGCAAAACGAAGTCGCTCAAGCCGGGCGAATCGGAACGTCTTGTGATCGCATTCCCGGTAAACAAGCTGGCTTCGTATGACGATGCGGGAGCAACGGGACACCCGTATGCTTACGTGCTGGAGGAAGGTACCTATCTCTTCCATGTCGGATCGAACGTCAAAGACACGACGGTCGTGCAGGTAAACGGTGCAGGCGGTTATATGATCAACGAACTGCGTGTGGTCCAGCAGCTTGAAGAAGCAATGGCGCCGGTCGAAGACTTCTCCCGGATCAAGCCGGGTTTGCGCAAGGAAGACGGATCATACGAGCTGGTAAGCGAACATGTGCCGACCCGCAAGATCGATATGGCGCAGCGCATTCAGGATCGTATGCCGAAGACGTTGACGCAGACGGGCGATCGTGGCATCAAGCTGCAGGACGTTAAGGCAGGTCAAGCTTCGATGGACGATTTCATTGCGCAGCTGAGCGACGATGAGCTGGCGACTCTGGTTCGGGGCGAAGGGATGAGCAGCCCTCTGGTCACACCGGGTACGGCTTCCGCATTCGGCGGCGTGAGTGATGCGCTGCTGAGCTACGGCATTCCGGTAGCCTGCACAGCCGACGGTCCTTCCGGCATCCGGATGGACAGCGGCGGCCAGGCGACTCAGGTGTCGATCGGTACGCTGCTCGCGGCGACGTGGGATACGGCGCTGGTCGAAGAACTGTACGTGCTGGAAGGCCAAGAGCTGCTGCTGAACAATGTGGATGCGCTGCTCGGACCGGGGCTGAACATCCGCCGCAGTCCGCTGAATGGGCGCAACTTCGAATATTTCTCCGAAGATCCGATCGTGTCGGGCGAGTTCGCGGCAGCCTGCGTGCGCGGCATTATGAAAGGCGGCTCCAACGGAACGCTTAAGCATTTTGCCTGCAACAACCAGGAGCAGTATCGCACGAAGGTCAACGCGGTCGTATCTGAGCGAGCGCTGCGCGAAATCTATCTGAAAGGCTTCGAGATCGCGGTGCGCGAAGGCGGCGCCAACTCAATCATGACTTCGTACAATCCGATCAACGGTCACTGGGCAGCGTCGAACTACGATCTGAATACGACGATTCTGCGCGGCGAATGGGGCTTTGACGGTATCGTCATGACAGACTGGTGGGCAGTGATGAACGATTCTGCAAACGGCGGCGAAGCGGATCGCAAAAACACCAACTTCATGGTCCGCGCGCAAAACGATCTGTATATGGTCGTCATGAACTATGGCGCCGAGACCAATATCTGGGGCGATAATACGATCGAATCGTTGGAAAATGGTACGCTGACACGCGGCGAACTGCAGCGCAGTGCCAAAAACATCTGCACATTCATTATGAATGCGCCGGTATTCTCCAGAGAGCGGACGAACGAAGAGAAGATCGAGAAGTTCGAAGCGCAGGATATTATTCAGTTGGACAGCGCACAGGCGTTGTCCGGAGAAGGTGAAGTTCAGCCTTCCGTCGATTCGCCGATCTATGTCAAAGTCGAGCAGCCGGGCGTCTACCGCGTTGCGGTCAACACCATGTCGCCGGAACCGGAAACTTCGCAGAGCGCCTGCAACCTGATGCTGAACGGCCGAATCATGACAACTGTGCAGATGAATGGTACAGGGGGCCGCTGGCTGAAGCAGCGCCTGCTCACGATTGAACTCGAAGCGGGAACGTATAAGCTTGAAGTCGAGTTTACGAAGCCGGGTCTGCAGCTGGGAACGGTGGAGTTCAAGCGGGTGTGATTGCGGCTGAGTGCAGATTAAGTTCGAGTTTAGTTCGGGTTTAGTTCGAGTTGAATTCGAGATAAGCCTGAGCGAAACGGGACTGGGTACAGCACAATGAGTCTGTTTCATGCGAGCAGTGTTGAAAGCTGCTTAGTCTGTTCGATTCCCGCTTGAATACTCTGACTTGCACCAAGTCCGCTTTTTTTCTAAACTTGCTTATATAGAAGTTAGAAGTTAGAAGTTAGAAGTTAGAAGTTAGAAGTTAGAAGCTAGAGACCACAGACTACAAGCTGCAAATTAGAGAATATGAGTTGCGGACGCGAAGCACGCGCCGCTTTAACCTTTCGGGGTTAAAGCGGCTTTTTTGCATGCGCAGCTGCCGTAATACGCGTCAACATGCCGCTGATGCAGTGACTTGGACCGAGTGTCCGTATTTTCGAGAAGGAGGGAACATTTGTACAGATGATGGAATTTGAAAAAGAATACGAAAGTTGGATCAGCGGACAGCTGGAAGCAGAACAAAATCCGAGAAGAAGAGAGAGGCTCGAACAAGGTCTGGGGCATGGGAGTATTGAATTTTTACGGTCCGTATGGTTCCCTGTCTTCAAAAACTTTGATCATTTGTATGCGGAGTGGGAAGTGCGCGATCTGAACGGGGGGTATCGCTATATCGATCTTGCCTACCGTCCAGGTGGAGAAAAAGGAGCAATTGAAATTCAGGGATACGGTCCGCACGCAAGAGATTTAGATGTTCGGCGCTTCAAAGATTTGTGCTGGAGGCACAGCCTTCTCGCATTGGAAGATTGGACGCTGCTGCATATTGCGTATCCGTCGATTAAGGAAGAGTTGGGCCGATGCCGCCAGCTTGTTCTCGCTTTTGCCGGTAAGTTTTCCGCTTCGTCCTTCGATTCATCCTTGTCTTGGTTGGAAGCCGAAACGCTGCGGTTTGCACGAGGGACACCGGCCCCTTTTACAGCAGGTCACCTTGCGGAACATCTTCGAATCAGCAGCCAGCATACAAGACGTATCCTGCGCACTCTAGTGGAAGATAGACGTTTGGTTGTAGCCAGCGGGGAGAAGAGATATCGGACGTACCGACTGCCGGAATGGACTTGAGGCTTTAAAGGGCAGAGGTGAGCAGTGAACAGTGAGCAATGAACAGCGAACGATGAGCAAACGAGTAGTTAAGCGAACAACTCAAAAATGAGTACACGAACGAGTGATTAAGCGATCCAACTAGAAAACAAACGAACGAAAGAACGAAAGAACGAAAGAACGAAGTGTTCCCTAAAGCACAGGAGGTTAGCAAACCCACGATATTTATATTCTAACGAATCTATATAACGTTAAATTCGCAAAATGGAGGGTTTTAAAAATCTAACGAATCGTAAGAACGCTATTAGAGCAAAATGGACGCTAAATCGAAGTTTAGAGTGATAATAGCGTTCTATGGATTCGTTAGAATTAAAAAAGTGGCTTATTGGCGAAAATAGTGATATCTCGATTTGTTAGCGTTACAATTTTTCAGACCGCCAGACCGCCAGACCGCCAGACCGCCAGACCGCCAGACCGCCAGACCGCCAGACCGCCAGACCGCCAGACCGCCAGACCGCCAGACCG
>NZ_KB899296.1 GCF_000378145.1 Saccharibacillus kuerlensis DSM 22868
TTTTAAATAAAAAAGGTGATACCGTATCCGACCAAACGTTGTGGAATCCGACAGTGACTTTTACTGCCGCTAGCATCACGCCAACACCGGAACCAACACCAACGCCGGAACCAGCACCAACACCGGAACCAGCACCAACGCCGGAACCAACACCAACACCAACGCCGGAACCAGCACCAACACCGGAACCAGCACCAACGCCGGAACCAACACCAACGCCGGAACCAGCACCAACACCGGAACCAGCACCAACGCCGGAACCAGCACCAACACCGGAACCAGCACCAACGCCGGAACCGACACCAGCACCGGAACCAGCACCAACACCGGAACCAGCACCAACGCCGGAACCAGCACCGACACCAGCACCAGCACCAACACCGGAACCAACGCCAGCACCGGTACCAGATGCGAATGCACTTTCGGTCACCAGCTTCGGCGCTGTGGCAAATGATGGCCAAGATGATTTGAGCGCTTTCCAGGCAGCAGCTAAAGCAGCGAAATCCCAAGGCAAGACGCTGACAATTCCAGAAGGCGAGTTCACATTGAGCAGCATTTTTGTTATCGACAGCATCAAGGTAGTGGGCGCAGGCAGGTCGTCGACCGTACTGATGTCTACAAATCCGGAAAAAGGTTCAATCGATCTTAAAGGCGACAAGGTTGAAATTCGAAACTTTAAACACCAATACCAAACGACCGTACCTAGAGGTAACGGCGCTCATGAGAAAAACAGCATTACGGTACGCAGTGCAAGCAACTTCGTAATCGATAATATTCATGTCAGCAAGTCCAGCACAGCAGGTATTATGATGGCATACGGTTCGAATAATGGGGTCGTTACCAACAACTTGGTTGAAAACACAGGAGCAGACGGCATTCATATGACGACTCAAAGTCATCACATTTCAGTTGAAAACAATACAGTGATGGGTGTAGGCGACGATGGTGTCGCAGTAGTCAGCTACGGAACAAGCCCGACACCTGTCAACAACATTGTTATTCGCGGCAACGACATTGGAAACTTCTCCAAAGCTCGCGGAATTTCGGTAGTAGGCGGTATGGACGTTTTGATTGAAAATAATAAGATAGCCGATACGATGATGGCCGGTATCTATATTTCAGTCGAAGGTTCGTACAACACATTGAACGTAGACCGCATTAACGTCAACAATAATACGATTCATCACACAGGCATTCAATCACCACAAAACCACCCGAACGTGCTCGTTTACGCTTCGCAGGGTACGATCGACAATGTCGTGTTCTACGGAAACGTCATTACGGATGGTGCGCATCGTGGTATCGGAGTATGGGGCGACGCCACAATCAAAAATGTTACCTTTGAGCGTAACACTTTGGTCAACACAAATGGCGCAGCAACAACCTTCAAAAACGGGATCATCAAACTCATCGATAACATCGGCTTTTAATAGATCTTCAAATGAGTTATCCTCATTAATCTGAAGTCTATCGATCATCATCCAATCTTCTCTCACAAAGATTCGATTTCGCAGGAACCAGCTCGCAACTGGTTCCTGTTTTTTTATGCCGATATCCCGTTATTCAAGGTTATATGCTGCGCCATTGCGGATCAACATTTGTTTGTTTAAAATCTCTATGTATAGTTATAACCTCATAACAGAGGAGTGAAACACAACTTTTAAAAAAACAAAGAATAAGTTAAAAAGTTTTAAATATAGTATAACAGAGTATCGTTTGAATCCGCTAATCCGTTTAAGCTGATGAATCCGACAGAAAGGAGGAGACGAATAAATGAAGATGAAGCTTGGCGAGCGGGAATTTGGCATAGAGGAACAATCAACCGACGGTAATGCGTATCTTATAGAGAGCCGCAGTAAGTTTATGAAATTGATTGGAGAACATAATGAAGCATTGAGTAAATACTGTCGCTTTCTGACTGGTTTCAGAGAAGATGGAGAAGATCTGCTGCAGGAAACCTGGCTCAAAGCATGGTCCGCGTTCTGCAAAGACGGTCATACATGGAATCGTACCTATTTACGGAACATAGCGTATCATGCCTGGATTGATCGGATACGAAAAGGACGGGAGAGAACCAGGCTCAACATTGGATTCGATAGCGAAGGCGATAACGGAATTGAAAAGGCTGCTGCCGACTCATGCGATCCGCTGAAATTATGGTCTGCGGCGGAACGTTTGGTGAATGTTCTAACACCAGAGCAGCGCACCATATATCTCCTGATGGAATACTTGCGGTTTACTGCAGCGGAAACGTCAGAGCTGCTGGGTACAACGGAGGGCGGAGTCAAGGCTTCCCTGCACCGAGCCAGAAGAAAGCTCGACAGATACCGGAAAGCGGAAAATGAAGGGCCGAGCAGTATGGAAAAGAATCGGATCGAAGACGAGCAAACGATCTTCGCTTATATGGAGGCGATCCGTCTTCAAGATGTACGGGCACTGCTTATCCTTCGAAATGGAGGCAGCGGTGAAGAGGCGGCTCTTGCAATCCGCTGCACATCGACAGCCCAGCCTGATCGGTCGGTACAATCTTTGCTCAAGCCGGACTTGTACCGCAGCAGCCGAACATGCTTCTCTCAGATACGTCTCCGCCAGGCGGCCTGACAACGGTCGTGATGTCGCGGATTCAATCTTTCCAAGGAGGGACAGCGGATGAGCACATTTATTCCTTATGTCGTGGAGCAAACCGGCCGCGGCGAAAGATCTTACGATATTTACTCCAGATTGCTGAAGGACCGGATTGTTTTTCTGGGCTCTGCGATCGATGACCAGATTGCCAACAGCATTACCGCGCAGCTGCTGCTGCTGGAAGCCGAGGATCCTGAGAAAGACATTCACTTTTATATTAACAGTCCTGGTGGAGTCACTACGGCAGGCTTTGCGATTTACGACGCTATGCGTCACGTTAAGCCGGATGTGCATACAATCTGCACGGGTATGGCGGCATCTTTTGCAGCGATTCTGCTGCTGGCCGGAGCTCCGGGCAAGCGCTGCGCGCTGCCAAATAGCGAGATTATGATCCATCAGCCGCATGGCGGCGCACAAGGTCAGGCCAGTGACATTGCGATCAGTGCCAAACGGATCATTCGAACTCGAGAACGCTTGAACGAAATTGCCGCCGCGCATACGGGACAGCCTATCGAGCGGATTGCAAAAGATATGGATCGGGATTACTTCATGTCTGCGGAGGAAGCTTTGAACTACGGTGTAGTGGACCGGATCATCGACCACTCCAAACGTCTTTGAAGGAAGAAAGCAGAAACGCAAAAACGGAAAGAACTAGAAATGAAAATAGAAAGAAATAGAAGTAAAAGCGACGAAGACAACGACACTGGGAACAACTTGTTACCAAGGAACGACTATGAAAGTATCAATAGAAGTATCATAGAAGCAGCGATAGAATCGATAATAGAAATATTCTAAAGATCCGCCATATGGTAGGGGGATCTTTTTTTGCGGAAAGAAGTACAGTCTCTCGCAGGAATTCGGCTCTTCGGTGGAGAAGCATCAGATGAACCCAATGACCGAAGGAGGCAAGAAAGCCAATGGAAATCAAGCGGCTGACCGATCAGGACTTTGATGCGAATATTGAGTTGGCGGAATACGCGTTTTTATACAAATTGAGCGCGGAGCAAAAAGAGGAGCGGCGAACCCGATTTGCCGACGAACCGGTTTGGGGCGTATTCGAGAATGGCGAGCTGTGTGCAAAGTTGGCACTGCTTCCTCTTGAAGTCTACATACACGGACAGCAGATTAAGATGGGCGGAATCGCCGGAGTTTCTACTTGGCCGGAGAAGAGGCGGCAGGGCATGGTATCCCGGCTTCTTCGCCGCGCGCTTGAAGAGATGAAGGAACAGGGACAGCTGCTCTCGTATCTGCATCCGTTTTCCGTTGCCTTTTACCGTAAATACGGTTGGGAATTGTTTACTGAAAACAAAAACATTTCGATTCCCGTCGATAAGCTTCCCGCCCGTAAAAACGTACCGGGACGCGTTGTACGTGAAGTTCGCGACATCGACGTGCTAAAGTCCATCTACGACCGTGCCGTTGTGCGTTATAACGGAGCAATGGCGCGAAGCGGCAGTTGGTGGAAGAATCGAATCATGAACGACATTTCGTATACAGCCGTTTATTATAACGAAGCTGGTGAAGCGGAAGCTTATGTCCTGTATGAAATCGAAAACCGACTATGGATCACCGAAGAAATCTTTTGGCTGAATGAGACGGCCCGGCAGGGTCTATGGGATTTTATTATTAACCACGATTCCAAGCTCAAAGAAGTACAGCTCAAACTGCCAGTCGATGATCCAATGCCGCTTCTTCTTTCCAATCCGATGGTCAAGCAGGAGATCGAACCGTATTTTATGGGCCGGATCGTAGATGCAGCAGAATTTATCAAAGCTTATCCATTTGCCCAAATCGGATCTTCTTCCCGTTTCGCTCTGCGAATTGAAGACCGTGATGCTCCATGGAATGAAGGAACATGGATCTGGACCGTTTCTCCGGAAGGGGAAGGGAAACTGGAAGCCGTGAAGCAAAATGATGAATCAAATTCGGAAGGGATAGAGCAGCTCGGTGATCAAGAGATCTCTGTGCCAATCGGAATCCTGACCTCGATGCTGCTTGGCTACCGCCGACCTTCCGATCTTCAGCGCTTTGGTCTGCTGAATACTTCCGAAGTACTCGCAGAACAGCTGGATGCGCTTATTCCGACCCGTACACCTTACCTGCCCGACTACTTCTGAACAGCTTACTCACATATAAGGGATAACTCGTGAAAAAAACGCAATTTCAAAAGTTACCCACATGTGCATAACTTAAAAACCAAGCAAACCGCAGCCTGTTCTCTGCGGTTTTTTGCTATCTCTGATCAGTCCAATTGTTAATGCACAGAAACAGCCTTAAAGATTCGGATTACGCGTAAGTGCCTGTCGCCGAACACACTGAAAAGTCAAGTAGTGGACTATCTTAGACTTACAAACCCGGAACGAGCGCAGCAGACACATACTGTATAGCAGACTGGAATCGAAATTGAAGGGTGTATCCGGATTAGTGCAAAACATTTGAAGACTGACCTTAGTTCAGGTCCTAAGAAAGCGGACTTGACGATATAGGCGGAGCGGTATGATTCGTATTATAATAGCGGGAGATCGGCTCTGCTGCGAGGTGAAATAGTATCGCTGCAGCTTGAACATTTGTTCCACAGCGGATTTCGGATATGGGGGATAAGAATGACGGTTACAATTCCGATGATCGATCTCGTATTGGCGGGATTTCTGATTGTACTGAATATTGCTGCTTACATAGTTATGGCGTCGGACAAGCGGCGGACGAAAAAGGGCAGACGCAGAGTGCCGGAGCGTACGCTGTTCACCTGGGCATTCGTGGGCGGCGCGCTTGGAATCTGGGCGGCGATGCGGAAAAAGCGTCACAAGACGCAGCATGCTTCATTCCGCTTCGGTGTTCCTGCGCTGCTGCTGTTCAATATCGCCATATATAGCGGTTTATTTTATTTAATCAACCGTTAGAAATCTTTACTAAAGAAGGAAAAGCAAGCAAGGAAGTTTGATTCTCCTTTTCGAAAGGGTAATAAGGAATGTAAACGGATATCCGGCTTCAGATTTGAATGCGCAAGGAACCGGATGGAGTCCGAATTCGAAAAGAAGAAAGAGGTGCTTGATGATGCTGTTTTCCAAAATTCTCGTAGCCTATGACGGTTCCAAAGCGTCCAACAAGGCGCTTGATCGGGCAATCGCGCTGACGAAAGCTTCGCCGGATGCCCAGCTGGAAGTGCTGCATATTTACGATTACCCGCGTTTCTTCGTGGGTGACGGAATTGCACCTGTACCGGGCAGTGTGAACAAGGAGTTCTTTGACTTGGCCGAACAGACGGTGGAAGAAGCACGCCGCCGCGTCAATGAGGCAGGCATCAACGCACGGATTGAAATGCGGCAGGGTGCTCCGGCTGTATTAATCTTGGAGTATGCAAAGGAGCTGGGTGTCGATCTAATTATCATTGGCAGCCGCGGACTTGGTGCAATTCGCGAATTCGTGCTCGGCAGCGTCAGTCACAACGTGGTACAGCAGGCTCAAATTCCTGTGCTGGTTGTGAAGTAAGAGCTACAGGTTAAAAGCAATAAAGTAATAGTAGTAAAGTGATAATAATAGAAGAAAAGAGTCAGAAAAGAACGGATAAGAGAAAATCAGCAGGGAAAACAAGAGAAAAGGTTCGGAAAACGCACTGCGTTTTTCGGGCCTTTTTTGTAGAAAAAGGAAAAAGAAGCAATTCCCAATATTTGATGAACATACACCGATTTGACCGAAGATCGGACACATTTCTCAGCTTCTCGCTTGCCTGCCGTTTAAAAACGAACATTTAGATTTTACATTTTTGAAATGTTCGGTTTTAATTTGACATGACGTGTACGGAATTGTTAAACTGGAACTGAAGTCGGGCGCGTGTAAACCGTGTCCCGAAGACGAATTGAATAGTGAGCCGTATAAAGCCGGGGATAGGGCCCGGCAGTATCTACCCGGGAACCGTAAAATTCCGGACTACGGAATAAACGACGGGCCATCGCGGTAGTCGGCTGTGAAGCCGGCATCTCGAGAGTTCCGGCGCCGACTTGGTCGGCAGTCCGGTTCTGCCCTGCTTTCTCGAACGAGAATCCATTCTTCGCCGGCTTGTGCCGGGCAGATGCGTATTTTCGTCTTTGCACGCCTGCTCCGGCAGGTTGTGGGAATAGTGAGGGTGCCCCGTTTTTCCGAGTTCGGATTCCCGAAAGATCGTAAAGATTTTGCGGAATACCGGACTTTTTTTATATAAAAAGATCAATGGAGGGTGGATCATGTCTTTGCAGGTAGCGGTCATTATGGGCAGCACATCCGACTGGGAAACGATGCAGCATGCTTGTCAGATTCTCGAAGAACTCGAAATTCCGTATGAGAAGAAGGTCGTTTCGGCTCATCGTACGCCTGATTTGATGTTCGAATACGCAGAGAAAGCGCGTGAGCGCGGCTTCAAGGTCATTATTGCGGGTGCAGGAGGCGCAGCCCACCTGCCAGGTATGGTCGCAGCCAAGACGCCGCTTCCGGTGATCGGCGTGCCGGTTCAATCGGCTGCGCTCAACGGGTTGGATTCGCTGCTCTCGATTGTACAGATGCCGGGAGGCATTCCGGTGGCAACAGTTGCAATCGGTAAAGCCGGCGCAGTTAACGCCGGCCTTCTGGCGGCGCAGATTGTCGGTGTTTCTGACGATGCGGTGTTGGACCGCGTTGCAGCCCGCCGGGCGAGAATTGAGCGCGAAGTGCTGGAGGCGGAGCTTCCATGACGGGAGACAAAAGCGGAATGGCGGCGGAGGAAACGATGCGGACAAACGGGAACGCGGAACACTCGAAAGCCGGAGACATACCGGCCGGACAAACGGTGAACGCAGGCCGGAAGGCGCGTATCATCGCGCCGGGCGCATCGATCGGCGTGCTTGGAGGCGGCCAATTGGGCCGCATGATGGCGCTGGCCGGAGCGCCGCTCGGTTACCGCTTCGTGGCGCTGGACCCGGCGCCTGAAGCGCCCTGCGGTCAGGTGGCGGCGCAGATTGTTGCCGCCTATAGTGACAAGGACGCGGCAGCGGAACTGGCTGAGCGGACGGATGTGATCACATACGAGTTCGAGAATGTGGATGCGGAAGTGGCCGCTCTGCTCGAGGAGCGGTCGTACGTGCCGCAGGGCAGCCGGCTGCTGTACACGACGCAGCATCGGCTGCGCGAGAAGGCGGCACTGGAAGCGGCGGGAGCGACGGTCGCTCCTTATGCGGCCATTGGGAGCGAAGCGGAGCTGGATGAGGCTGTAAAGCGTCTGGGCACACCGTGCGTACTGAAAACGGCGACCGGAGGCTACGATGGCAAAGGCCAGTTCGTCATCCGTAACGGCAGCGAAGTGGCATTGGCTTATGCGGAACTGTCTGTAACTGGAGCGGAATTGGTGCTGGAACAGTTCATATCGTTCCGGTGCGAAATTTCGGTAATCGCGGCACGCAGCTCGATGGGCGAGACAAGCACATTCCCGCCGGCAGAAAATATTCATCGCGGCGGCATCCTGCACGCTTCGATCGTTCCAGCCCGTGTTCCTGCGGATGTGCTTGCCGAAGCGGAGCGGCTGGCAGCGAGAATTGCCGAGTCGTTTGGCGCAGTCGGGCTGCTTGCCGTCGAAATGTTCTACGGCGAAGACGGTCGGTTGTATGTGAACGAAGTAGCGCCGAGACCGCACAATTCGGGGCACTATACGATGGAAGCTTGTGCAACTTCGCAGTTCGAGCAGCATGTGCGGGCAATCTGCGGTCTGCCGCTCGGCAGTCCCGAGCTGCGGACACCGGTCGTTATGGTCAACGTGCTGGGTGAACATCTGGATGGTGTAACAAAGCTAATGCTGTCTCCAGACAGCGTGGGAGTCGAACCGACCGAAACGGCTGCCGCGATTCGGCCGAAGTTCCATCTGTACGGCAAAGACGAAGCCAAGACCGGGCGCAAGATGGGGCATATCAATCTGCTCTGCGGCGATACGGCGGATGCGCTGGCTTGGATCGACCGTACAGGCCTCTGGCCGGTGGAGTAACGATTTTTGGTGCTGTGGTTAGCTGTGACGAAAGTGTCGGCGTCGTGACCGAAGCGAGAGTCGCTCGACCGTGACCGAAGTCAGGAGCGGGTGGGCATGAAGTGCCGGTGTCGGCGTTGAAGACATTGACCGCAAAGTATTAGCATCAGCCGCCGGCAGCTATCTGTTGTATTCATCAGGCGGATGATATGCGTAAGCTGCACTTTTTACAACAATAATGAGAGTTAGGCGGAGATTGAAAAGGCAAAGTTGTAGAATATACAACATTTTGACTTGGCTTCGGCAGAATTCATGCTTTTTCAGCCGTAATGTTGTAAAAAGTACAACTTCGGCCAAGATAAGACCTGTTTTTGGTCAAAATGTTGCAGTTTTTGCAACTTGGCTTGATATGGATTAAGCGCCTGGCCATGCAGTTAGCTGAGCCATGTGCCATGCAGTTAGCGGAACCATGTGCCATGCAGTTAGCGGAACCGTGTGCCATGCAGTTAGCTGAGCCACGTGCCATGCAGTTAGCTGAGCCACGTGCCATGCAGTTAGCTGAGCCATGTGCCATGCAGTTAGCGGAGCCATGTGCCATGCAGTTAGCGGAACCGTGTGCCATGCAGTTTGCTGAGCCACGTGCCATGCAGTTAGCTGAGCCACGTGCCATGCAGTTAGCTGAGCCACGTGCCATGCAGTTAGCTGAGCCGTGTGCCATGCAGTTAGCTGAGCCACGTGCGATGGTGTTAGCTGAACCACGCGCCATGCGGTTAGTTGAACCATGTGCCTGTGCCACGCCGCTGCCGCTCGCCACACCACGTGACTATTGGAGTCAGTCCCGTCTAGCCCGCATTCCCTATATAATGAAAGAAGGCTCGCCCAGCGGCGGACCTCAAACTTTACCCTTGGAGGCCATACCCCTTATGATCGAACGTTACAGCAGACCGGAAATGCGCAGTATTTGGAGCGAAGAAAACAAATTCAAAGCATGGTTGGAAGTCGAAATTTGCGCTTGCGAAGCCTGGGTTGAACTCGGCGTAATCCCGCAGGAAGACGTCAAATTGATCCGCGAAAAAGCGACTTTCGATATCGACCGAATCTACGAGATCGAGCAGGAAACGCGTCACGACGTGATCGCGTTTACCCGTGCGGTATCCGAAAGCCTTGGCGACGAGCGCAAATGGGTGCATTACGGCCTGACTTCGACGGACGTTGTCGATACGGCGCTCGGTTACCTGCTGCTGCAGGCTAACCAGATTCTTGAACAGGATATCCTGAATTTTATCGAAATTTTGAAAGATAAAGCGATCGCCTACAAGAGCACTCCAATGATGGGCCGTACTCACGGCGTACACGCGGAGCCGACTACATTCGGTCTGAAAATGGCACTGTGGCACGAAGAGATGAAGCGCAACCTGGAGCGTTTCCGCCATGCGGCAGACGGCGTACAGTACGGCAAAATGTCCGGCGCGGTCGGCACATATGCCAATATCGATCCCCGCGTCGAAGAGATTGTCTGCGCGAAGCTTGGCACGAAAGCGGCGCCGATCTCGACCCAAACGCTGCAGCGCGACCGTCATGCGGAGTACATGGCTTCGCTCGCATTGATCGCGACATCGCTCGACAAGTTCGCAACAGAAGTGCGCGCCCTTCAGAAGAGCGAATTCCGTGAAGTGGAAGAAGCGTTTGCGAAAGGTCAAAAAGGTTCGTCGGCTATGCCGCACAAACGCAATCCGATCGGCAGCGAGAACATCTCCGGCTTGTCCCGCGTAATCCGCGGTCATATGCTGACGGCATACGAGAATGTAGGGCTTTGGCATGAACGCGATATTTCGCACTCCTCCGCAGAACGCGTGATTCTGCCGGATGCGACAATGCTGCTCAACTATATGCTGAACCGGTTCGGCAATATCATCAAGAATCTGACCGTGTTCCCGGAAAATATGAAGCGCAACATGGAACGCACTTACGGCGTGCCGTTCTCCGGCCGCATTATGACCAAGCTGATCGACTCCGGCATGAGCCGCGAGCAGGCCTATGATACTGTGCAGCCGAGAGCGATGCAGGCGTGGGAAGAACAGCGCAGCTTCAAAGAGATTGTGCTGGATAGCCCTGCAATTACCGATGTGCTGAGTGCGGAAGAGATCGAAGACGCGTTCAACCCGGCTTGGCATCTGAAGCATGTGGATACGATCTTCGCAAAACTGGGTCTGAACGAGTAGTCCGAAAACCCTGTGAACGGACCGTGCGCGCTCCTCTTCGATGCGGCACTTCAAAACGCCGGAGAGGATGCGAGCCGTGCGGATAACCGCAGGCTTCGGCAGCCGCAGAATCATCGCTAGCATTTCATTGTAAAGGGGGAGAATTATGTTCGTATCTTCGCAGGCTCTGTCCACTGCCGAACATTTGGTGGACGCGCCGCTGCTGTATAAAGGAAAAGTACGCGAGCTGTACGATCTCGGCGAGCATTATCTGATCGTCGTGACCGACCGTATTTCCGCATTTGATTATGTGCTTGATCCCGCTATTCCGTTCAAAGGCGATGTACTGAACAGCCTGAGTGCTTATTGGTTCGAACAAACAGCCGATCTGCTGGAAAACCATGTGGTTCATACCGATGTCCTGAAGCTTGGAGCGATCATTAAAGACCCCAAACTGCTTAAGAACCGCATTATGGTGACACGCAAAGCGGCACGGATCGATATCGAATGCGTCGTGCGCGGGTATATTACCGGCGGCGGCTGGCGGCAGTATCAGTCGGATGGCAGTATCAATGGCATTCCGCTGCCGGAAGGTCTGCGCAAGAATGCAGCATTCCCGGAACCTCTGTTCACTCCTGCGGCCAAAAATGATGTCGGTCACGACGAAGACATTTCTTTTGCCAAGATGGAAGAACTTGTTGGAGCCGACTTGGCTGCCGAGCTGCGGGACAAAAGCCTTGCGCTTTATGATTTCGCCCTTAAACGCTGCGCCGAAAAAGGTATCATTCTCGCCGACTGCAAATTCGAGTTCGGTAGAGTCGACGGCAAAATCATTCTGATCGACGAGATTTTCACGCCGGATTCTTCCCGCTTCTGGGCAGAAGACAAGTATGCGCTCGATATCGAGATCGACAGTATGGACAAAGAGCCGGTTCGCCATTACTTGTCCAGCACGGATTGGGACAAGAACAGTGCACCGGACCCGCTTCCTGCACATGTCGTTGAAGAAACGTCCAAACGCTATCTCAGCATTTACGAGCGGCTGACCGGCGAAAGCCTGATGGGTCTTTAAAAGCTGAAGCCGCCCGAGAGACATATTCGTTCTTTCAGGTAGGCGTCCCGCATCACTCGTCAGTGTCGGCAAATTAATCCCTGCACTATCGTTCAAGCGTGTCCCGTATGGGACGAAAGCGGCTCGCCGTCTAACTCACCACTATAAAAACGGCCAACTCCCCGCCTCCACTAGCCTTTTATAAGGAAGAAAGAGAGTCGGGAGGGCCTCATTCAGGAGGATATCCATGAAAGCCAAAGTCTACGTCACCATCAAGCAAAGCGTACTCGATCCGCAGGGGGTTGCCGTTCAAGGCGCACTGCACTCGCTCGGTTTCAATGAAGTGGAAAGCCTGCGTATCGGCAAATATATGGAGCTCGAGCTGGGCGACGTGAACAAGGAAGAGGCCGAAGGACGCGTAAAATCGATGTGTGAAAAGCTGCTCGCAAACACTGTCGTTGAAGACTACCGCTACGAACTGGAGGGTTAATCGCATGAAATTTGCAGTTCTCGTGTTTCCCGGTTCCAACTGCGACATCGACTGCTATAAAGCGGTGGAAAGCGTGCTCGGCGAACCTGTCGATTACGTGTGGCATACCGCAACCGACCTGTCCCCTTACGACTGCATTCTCGTACCTGGTGGATTCTCGTATGGCGATTATCTGCGCTGCGGCGCGATCTCGCGTTTTGCTCCCGTCATGAACGAGGTGGCAAAAGCGGCTGAAGAAGGCAAGTTCGTTCTCGGCATCTGCAACGGTTTCCAGATCCTGACCGAAGCCGGACTGCTCCCTGGCGCGCTGCGCCGCAATATGTCCATGAAGTTTGCCTGCCGCGATACGGTATTGAAGGTGGAGAACAACCAGACGCCGTTCACCCGCGATTACGAAGCTGGCGAAGAGATCATCATTCCGATCGCGCACGGCGAAGGCAACTATTACTGCGACGAAGAGACGCTTGAAGAACTGCGGGCCAATGGTCAGATCGCGTTCCGCTATAAGAGCAATCCGAACGGTTCGGTCGACGATATCGCAGGCGTTACGAACAAACAGGGCAACGTACTCGGCATGATGCCTCACCCGGAACGCGCTGTAAATGAGATTCTCGGTACAGTAGACGGCAAGAAGATGTTCACATCGATTATAAACGCTTGGAGGGAACAACATGACGCAGCAAATGTCCGTTAAGGAACCGACGGCGGAGCAAATCGCGGATCAGCAAATTTACAAACAGATGGGTGTATCGGACAGCGAGTTCGAGCTCATCTGCGGTTTTCTCGGCCGTAAACCGAACTACACGGAAATCGGCGTTTTTAGCGTCATGTGGTCGGAGCACTGTGCGTACAAAAACTCGAAGCCGCTGCTGAGAAAATTCCCGGTAACCGGACCTCGCGTCCTGATGGGACCGGGCGAAGGCGCGGGCATCGTCGATATCGGTGACAACCAAGCGGTCGTATTCAAGATCGAGAGCCATAACCACCCTTCGGCAGTCGAGCCTTTCCAGGGCGCGGCAACCGGTGTGGGCGGCATCATCCGCGACATTTTCTCGATGGGCGCACGCCCGATTGCAACACTGAACTCGCTGCGCTTTGGGCGTCTTGAAAGCGACCGCGTCAAATATCTGTTCGAGCACGTGGTCAGCGGCATCGCTGGATACGGCAACTGCATCGGTATCCCGACGGTAGGCGGCGAAGTGGTCTTCGATGAAAGCTACGAAGGTAACCCGCTCGTTAACGCGATGTGCGTCGGCCTGATCGATCACGACAAGATTCAGCGCGGCGTAGCAAAAGGCATCGGCAACCCGGTGTTCTACGTTGGCCCTCCGACGGGACGCGACGGCATTCACGGGGCGACATTCGCATCGGAAGAACTGACGGAAGATTCGCAGGAGCGCAAAACGGCGGTTCAGGTCGGCGATCCGTTCATGGAAAAGCTGGTCATGGAATCGTGCCTGGAGCTGATCAACAGCGGCATCGTCATTGGTATTCAGGACATGGGCGCAGCGGGTCTGACCTGCTCCAGTGCGGAAATGGCGAGCAAAGCGGGCAACGGCCTGGAGCTGTATCTCGACCAAGTGCCGCAGCGCGAAGAAGGAATGACGGCGTACGAAATGATGCTGTCGGAATCCCAGGAGCGCATGCTGTTCGTCGTCGAACCAAAGGATGAAGCGCAGGCGATGGAAATCTTCGAACGCTGGGGCGTGATCTGCGCGAAGGTTGGTAAAGTAACGGATACCGGACGCCTGCAGCTGCTGCATCACGGCGAAATCGTCGGCGATATGCCGGTGCACGCACTGGTCGACGAATGCCCGATCTACAACAAGCCATCGAGCGTACCATCTTATTACGAGAAGAACGCTGCAGTTGATACGACAGCTTACAACGAAGTGACGGATCTGGGCGGTGCTCTGAAAAAGGTTCTCGGTTCTCCAAGTGTGGCAAGCAAAGCATGGGTCTACGAGCAGTATGATTACATGGTACGTACAAACACGGCGGTGCGTCCGGGTTCGGATGCGGCAGTCGTAACGATTGACGGTACGCGCAAAGCGCTGGCGATGACAACGGATTGCAGCGGACGCTTCGTCTACCTCGATCCTGAAGTAGGCGGACGCATCGCGGTCAGCGAAGCGGCGCGCAATATCGTCTGCTCCGGCGCGGAGCCGCTGGCGATTACGGACAACCTGAACTTCGGCAGCCCGGAGAAGCCGGAAATCTTCTGGCAGATGGAAAAAGCGGTCGATGGCATGGCGGAAGCGTGCCGCGAGCTGGATACACCGGTTATCGGAGGCAACGTCAGCCTATACAACGAAAACGCCAAAGGTTCGATCTACCCGACGCCTGTTGTCGGCATGGTCGGTCTGGTGCATGATGTGGATCATATTACGACGCAGCACTTTAAAGGCGAAGGCGATATTCTGATCCTGACGGGCGTGACCAAAGCTGAGCTGGGCGGTTCCGAGTTTCAGCAGGTGGTACACGGCGTAACGGAAGGACGTCCTCCGCAGCTTGATCTGGCGGTGGAGAAGAAGCTGCTGAGCGGCGTGCTTGAAGCCATCCAGAGCGGACTCGTACGTTCGGCGCACGATCTGTCCGACGGTGGTCTGGCAGTTGCATTGGCGGAAAGCTGCATCGGCGGCGGGTTCGGCGCGCAGGTAAGCCTGCACACGGGCGAGATCGGCGAAGAAGGACTGCGTCCAGACTTTGCACTGTTCAGCGAAAGCCAGTCGCGTATTCTGCTGTCGGCGACGCCTGAAAATGCGGACGCGCTGCTGAGCGGACTGAAGGCGCATGGTGTACCTGCGGTGAAGATCGGACGCGTGTCCGGACTGCAGCTGCATATTACGGTAGATGGCAAGGAAGTTATGAGCGAAGAAGTACACACACTCAAACAGGTCTGGGAGGATGCGATTCCATGTCTGATGAAGTAAAGCAGCCGTTGTGGACCGGGGACTACTACAACGAGGGAGCGGGTCATATTGACCCGTTCGACACCCTGCGCGAAGAATGCGGCGTATTCGGAGTCTATGGACATCCGGACGCTGCGTCCCTGTCCTACTACGGCCTGCATGCACTTCAGCACCGGGGAGAGGAAAGCGCGGGGATTTGTGTCAGCAACACGGTAAACTTCAATTATCATCGCGGTTTGGGTCTTGTTAAGGAAGTATTCGACAAAGATACGCTCGCCGGACTTCAAGGAAGCCATTCCATTGGGCATGTACGTTATTCGACGAGCGGAGGCGGCGGTCTGACCAACGCTCAGCCGCTTGTGTTCAAATACAAGGGCGGCGATCTCGCCGTCGCAACAAACGGCAATATCGTCAACGCGCCGCAGATCCGGCGTGAGCTGGAGATGAGCGGTTCGATCTTCCAGACGACGAGCGACACGGAAGTCGTCGCGCATCTGATCGCCCGTTCGGAGAAAGACTTTGTCGAAGCGGCAAAAGACGCGATGAACCGGATGGTCGGCGGCTATGCATTTATGCTGCTGACTCACGACAAACTTCTTGTTGCCTGCGATCCGAACGGTCTGCGTCCGCTGACGATGGGCCGTCTCGGCGACGCGTATATTTTCACTTCGGAGACGTGTGCGCTCGAAGTCATCGGCGCAGAAATTGTCCGCGATGTTCGTCCCGGAGAAATGCTCGTTCTGGATCAAGACGGCCTGCGCGAAGACCGCTTCGCGGAAGTGCAGCGCAAGGCGCTCTGTGCGATGGAGTATATTTACTTCGCACGCCCAGACAGCGATATGAACGGCTCGAACCTGCACTCCGCCCGCAAGCGGATGGGCAGTGTGCTGGCACGGGAGCAGTTCGTCGATGCCGATATCATCACCGGCGTGCCGGATTCCAGTATCTCGGCTGCGATTGGCTATGCCGAGCAGACGGGAATTCCGTACGAACTCGGATTGATCAAGAACAAGTATACCGGCCGGACGTTTATCCAGCCGAGCCAGGAACTGCGCGAGCAGGGCGTTAAGATGAAGCTCAGCGCGGTTCGCCGCGTTGTCGACGGCAAGCGTGTCGTCATGATCGACGATTCGATTGTACGCGGGACCACATCCCGGCGAATCGTTAACCTGCTGCGCGAAGCGGGAGCGACGGAAGTGCATGTATGCATTACGTCGCCGCCTTTTAAAAACCCGTGCTTCTACGGTATCGATACACCGGACAGCCGCGAACTGATCGCGTCTTCCCGTACGGTCGAAGAGATTCGTGAAGAGATTGGAGCGGACTCGCTGGCGTTCCTCAGCTACGAAGGATTGATCGAAGCGGTGGACGGAGACGATCGGGATTCCTACAAGGGCGGCATGTGTATGGCCTGCTTCGACAACGATTATCCGACGCAGGTGGATTTTGGTGGGGAAGAGAAATTCGGCTGCGGCTGCTAAGGAGTCTGTTGCTGCTACGTGCTTGAAGCGCTTCGGGTGGAGGGGCCTTCGATCGCTGTTTCAATCCGATTCCTTTTATTGAAGTAAAACATTTCAGAGGTGGGAATCGGATTTCAAAGGCGAACTGTAGCGTATGCTTCCGATGCAGCTTTCCTAAGGAAAGCTTTTAGCTTCTCCGGCTCTCTCCACCCTCCGCTTACTGCGGCGCACCTTCAACCGTTCCCGCCCCCAATTTTGGGTAGAGAGTAGGACTGCTTTTTCTCCTTTGGGAAAAAGCGGGTAAGGTGAAGAGTTTGAGCTCAGCTTTGCCGAAGCCGGGTTAGGAGCAGGTAAGGCGAAGAGCATGGCTCAGCTTTGCCGAAGCCGGTTAAGGGCTGGAAGAGATGGGCTTGGCCTTGCCATGCCGAAGCCGGGAGGTTTGAAATAGGGCTGGTGTTCAGGCAGCAGGTATTCGAGGATATTAGCGGATATCGGCGGGGTATGTATGCTGCAGTTTCTGCAATATTTTCGTGTGCAAAAGGCAGATTGAAGCGATGAAAGTGTATTTTATACAACAATTTTAGTGGGAACAGGCTGAATTAAGCGGGGATGCAGCATTTATGTTGTATTTCTTGCAGTATTTGCTCGTAATCCTTGTTAGATCGGCTCAATATGTTGTAAAATCTGCAGCTTCACCCGCTTCACCCGCTTCACCCGCTTCACCCGCTTCACCCGCTTCACCCGCTTCACCCGCTTCACCCGCTTCACCCGCTTTCACAGCAGTTACAGCTCCTATTGCCGTAGCCCTCAACTACGCCGCTGTGCTGCTTTCATTATTTTAGAAGAAACCATTTTAATATAAAGGATGTGTCGGTTGTGTCTGAAGCCTACAAAAACGCCGGAGTCGATATCGCGGCAGGCAACGAAGCGGTCGAACGGATGAAGAAGCACGTCAAGAAAACGTTCCGTAAGGAAGTCATGACGGATCTGGGCGGGTTCGGTGCCTTGTTCGGACTGAACAAAGATGCTTATGAAGAGCCGGTGCTCGTCTCCGGAACGGACGGCGTCGGCACGAAGCTCAAAATCGCGTTCGCGATGGACAAGCACGACACGATCGGCATCGATGCGGTTGCCATGTGTGTAAACGATATTATCGTACAGGGCGCGGAGCCGCTGTTTTTCCTTGACTATCTGGCGACGGGCAAAGTCGTGCCAGAGAAGATCGAAGATATCGTCGCAGGCATCGCGGACGGCTGTCTGCAGGCTGGATGCGCACTGATCGGCGGCGAAACGGCGGAGATGCCGGATATGTACAGCGAAGGCGAATACGACATCGCGGGCTTCACGGTCGGCGTAGTCGACAAAAAGAAGATTATCAGCGGTCAGTCGATCTCGGCAGGTGACGCGGTGATCGGTCTCGCTTCGAGCGGCGTGCACAGCAACGGCTTCTCGCTCGTGCGGAAACTGCTGTTGGAGCAGCACAGCTACAAGCTGACGGACGAAGTGGAGGAGCTTGGTGGAACGCTGGGCGCGACACTGCTGGAACCGACCAAGATCTATGTGAAGCCGCTGCTGCAGCTGCTGAAGTCGGTCGAAGTCAAAGGCATGGCGCACATTACGGGCGGCGGCTTTATCGAGAACATTCCGCGGATGCTGCCGGAAGGCGTGAACGTGGAAATTGAGCACGGTACATGGCCGGTGCTGCCGATCTTCAAGCTGATGCAGTCCAAAGGCAGCATCTCGGACAGCGACATGTACACGACATTCAACATGGGCATTGGGCTTGTACTCGTTGTAGCCGAGGCCGATAAGGAAGAAACGCTGCGCCAACTGAAAGAAGCCGGCGAAGAAGCTTATCTGATCGGCACTGTAACGGAAGGCGAGAAAGTCGTGACGTTTAAAGGAAATGCGCAATGAGTCGGGGCGGAGAAGAAATTCATACGGGAAAAGACAGGACTGTCATTGAACCGATGAATCATGCGGAAGAGGACGGAGTTGTCATCGAATCGTTGGACCATATAGAGGAAAACACAGAGCCGACGGATCGTGCAGCAGAAGACGCAGCTGTCACTGAGTCGATGAGTTTTGTCGGAAGTTCCTCTCCGGATGCTTCTGACGAGCAGGTGCCGCAGAAGCCGGGGCCAATGCCTTCGCTGCCGGACGAACCGGCTCCGGTTGTCCCGACAGCTCCTCCTGCCGAGCCGCAGCCGGTGACCCCGAACACGGAGCCTGTACCGCAGCCGCTCGTTACCGAGCCGGACGGCGGTCTTTCCGTAGGCCGTGTCGATGTCGGAGGAACCGACTCCGGCGACCTGCTGGAGCTGGAAGATGATCCTGCCGCGCAGCTGCTCGGTCTGGAAGAGGCGCTCCCGGAAGGTGAAGGCCCGGATCGTCCCTATCGCATTGCAGTATTCGCCTCTGGCACGGGCAGCAATTTCCAAGCGCTGCTGGATGCTTCGCGTGCCGGCAGACTTGGTGCCCAGATTGCGCTGCTCGTCTGCGACAAGCCGCAGGCGAAAGCCGTAGAGCGAGCCAAGGCTGCGGGTGTGCCGGTTTTCGCTTTCACGCCGAAAGAGTACGACTCGCGAGAAGCTTACGAACGCATTATTCTTAGCGAACTGGAACGTGCGAAGATCGATCTGATCGTGCTGGCCGGCTATATGCGTTTGATTACGAGCGTACTTGTCGAACCTTACGAAGGCCGAATGATCAATATTCATCCTTCACTGCTTCCGGCTTTTCCCGGCAAAGATGCGCCTCTCCAAGCTATCGAACATGGTGTACGGGTTAGCGGTGTAACGGTGCATTTTGTCGATGGAGGCATGGATACAGGTCCTATTATCGCCCAGCGTGCAGTTGAAGTTATGCAAGAAGACACGGCGATCGAACTGCAGGCGCGTATTCAGGACATGGAGCGGTTGCTGTATCCGGAAGTCGTCTCTTGGTTTGCGGCTGGCCGGGTGAAGCTGGAAGGACGCAGGGTTATCCTTTTTTGATATTGGAAAGCTGCTTTCGGACGCTTCATGTTGCCGAGCGAGCATAGCGAATGAACCTATTGAATGAACGTATTGAACGAAGAACGTATTGAACGAACATATCGAATAAACGCATTGAATGCACGCAATGAATGAATATACCGAATGAATGTATCGAGTGATCATCCTATTCCACCATTCTAAGGAGGACTTTTCATCGTGAGTATCAAAAGAGCGCTGGTCAGCGTATCGGACAAAACAGGCATCGTAGACTTCTGCCGTGAGCTATCACAGCTTGGTGTAGAGATTGTATCGACAGGCGGAACGAAAAACCTGCTGGCGCAGGAAGGCGTACCGGTGATCGGGATCTCCGACGTTACAGGTTTCCCGGAAATTTTGGACGGACGTGTCAAAACGCTGCATCCCGCCGTACATAGCGGTCTGCTCGCCGTACGCGATAGCGAAGAGCATCAAAAGCAGATGGAAGAGCTGGGCCTCGGCTACATCGATCTAGTCGTCGTAAACCTGTACCCGTTCCAGGAAACGATCGCCAAACCGGACGTAGCTTATGAAGATGCGATCGAAAACATTGATATCGGTGGTCCGACCATGCTGCGTTCCGCTGCGAAAAACCATGCGTTCGTGAGCGTAGTGGTCGACGCGGCGGATTACGGCAAAGTCATCGAGGAAGTTCGCGCAGACGGAGACACCACACTCGATACCCGTAAAAAGCTTGCAGCCAAAGTCTTCCGCCACACTGCATCTTACGACGCGCTGATCGCCGATTACCTGGCCAAGCAGACAGGCGACCCGCTGCCAGAGCGTTACACAGTCACTTACGAGAAAATTCAGGACCTCCGCTATGGAGAAAATCCGCATCAGAGCGCTGCTTTTTACCGTGCGCCGCTGGCGCCGAACGGTACACTGACGACTGCGGAACAGCTGCACGGCAAAGAGCTGTCCTATAACAATATCAACGATGCCAACGCGGCACTGCAGATCGTCAAGGAATTCGAAGAGCCGGCTGTTGTAGCGGTCAAGCATATGAATCCTTGCGGCGTAGGCGTAGGCGCAGCAATCGCGGAAGCTTACAACAAAGCCTATAACGCTGATCCGGTGTCCATCTTTGGCGGTATTGTTGCGGCGAACCGTACGATTGACGCTGAGACGGCACAGCCGCTGAGCGAGATCTTCCTGGAAATCGTGCTGGCTCCGGACTTTACGCCGGAAGCGCTCGAGATTCTGACGAAGAAAAAGAATATCCGCCTGCTCAAAATGGGCGAGCTGACTTCGTCGAAAGATCGTTCGTCCGTCCATGTCGTGACGTCGATTGAAGGCGGCATGGTCGTACAGGACAGCGACGTTCATTCTCTTGGCGAAAGCGACCTGAAAGTCGTAACCAAGCGTCAGCCGACGGAAGACGAAATGAAGCAGCTGCTGTTCGGATGGAAAGTTGTGAAGCATGTGAAGTCGAACGCGATCGTATTGGCGGCGGACAACATGACGGTAGGCGTTGGCGCGGGCCAGATGAACCGGGTTGGTTCGGCCAAAATTGCGATCGAGCAGGCCGGCGACAAAGCGAAAGGCTCTATCCTCGCATCCGATGCGTTCTTCCCGATGGGAGACACGGTTGAGCTGGCGGCAAGCCACGGCATTACGGCGATCATCCAACCGGGCGGCTCGATCAAGGACGAAGAGTCGATCAAAGCGGCCGACGAAGCGGGTATCGCGATGATCTTCACCGGCGTGCGCCACTTTAAGCACTAAGAGTCCAACAGAGCGAGCACACGAGAAGCAAATGGGAACGCAAGAAGCAGGACAGAACGAAGTGCAGGCTGAGTACGAAATCTTCATTTCTGTCATCGCTGGGTCTGTTTCTGGTTGGTCTGTTTCTAGTTGGTTTGCTTCTACTCGCTGGCCTGTTTCTAATAGAAAGAACTCGTCATGGGCAGGCAATAACAGCAATCGAATCGACGCGCGGCGCGCCGGAGAAACGGATTCTGCGGATAGGCGGACCGTTCCCGGAGCGGCGCGCGTTTTCTTTTTCATGTGAATCGATCGGTATTGGGGAAAGAGACATATCAGTGTTGGAAAAAGGAACACACAAGAGAGTGAAAGGGGCAGTTCTGATGGATATTCTGGTTGTGGGAGGCGGCGGCCGCGAGCATGCAATCTGCCAATCGCTGTCGCAGTCGCAGCGAGCCGGGAAAATTTACTGTGCGCCGGGCAATGCGGGCATCGCAAATGTAGCGGAGTGCGTGGATATCGGCGTATTCGACTTTGATGCGCTGACCGCGTTTGCGCTGGAGAAAGGGGTCGGCCTAGCCGTAATCGGCCCGGATGACCCATTGGCCGGAGGCATCGTGGATGCGTTCGAAGCAAAAGGCATTCCGGTTTTTGGCCCGCGCAAAAATGCGGCAGAGATTGAAGGCAGCAAAGCCTTTATGAAAGATCTGCTCAAAAAGTATGACATCCCGACAGCCGCCTACGAGACGTTCGACGACTACGAAACGGCGCTGGCTTACCTGCGGACACAGGGAGCGCCGATTGTGGTCAAGACCGATGGACTGGCCGCAGGCAAAGGCGTAACGGTCGCCCAGACGCTCGAAGAAGCGGAAAAGGCACTGCACGACGCCATGATCGGCGGTACGTTCGGTACGGCAGGGAGCACAGTCGTGATCGAAGAGTTCATGATGGGACAGGAGATGTCGATTCTGGCATTCGTGGACGGCGAGACGGTACGTGCAATGCCTGCGGCACAGGATCATAAGCCAGTCTACGACGGCGACAGAGGACCAAACACCGGCGGCATGGGCACGTATTCGCCGCTGCCGCATATCGATCCCGCGATTATCGAGCGTGCAGTTGAGGAGATCGTTAAGCCGACGGCGCGCGCGATGGTCAGCGAGGGCCGGCCGTTTACAGGCGTTCTGTTCGCCGGTCTGATGATCGAAGACGACGGCACGCCGCGCACGGTCGAGTTCAACGCACGCTTCGGCGATCCGGAGACGCAGGTCGTACTGCCGCGTCTGAAGAGCGATCTGCTGGAGATCTTCCTCGCCGCTGTGAACGGCACGCTGGCAGATGTGGAAATTGAATGGAGTGACGAGGCGGCTGTCTGCGTTGTACTCGCTTCCGAAGGATACCCGGCTTCGTATCCGAAAGGCCGGGTCATTACCGGCATCGCGGAAGCCGAAGAAGGCGGCGGTCTGGTGTTCCATGCGGGAACAGCACGTAATGACGCCGGCGAGCTGGTGACGGCAGGAGGCCGTGTACTCGGCGTTGTCGGACGCGGTACCGGCATTGCCGAAGCTCGAGATGCCGCCTATGCGGCGGCAGAACTCATTGCGTTCGAAGGCGCGCATATGCGCAGCGATATTGCGGCGAAGGCGTTGACTTAGCGCGGATAATATAATGTAGCGCGGGTGGGGCATGACGTAACGCAGATGGCATTGAGGCCGCGCAGGTAGGCAGATACAGCGTTGATAAAGCTCGGAATGTGACTTAGTTGGCGCAGCACTTTGCAAGTCGGCATCGCCACCTGCTGCCGCTCTACTCTCTAGCGCTGACAGTATCAACAATATCGATGATAGTGACAGCACTAACAGCACTAACAGCACTAACAGCACTAACAGCACTAACAGCACTAACAGCACTAACAGCACCGACAGCTCTAACGAACCTCAGTCACTCTATTTAGCTGATTTAGTCGATTTTCTTGCTCTAACGAATCATGAGAACGTTATTTGATGATTCCGTGCGATTTTAGAGAAGAAATCTAAGAATAGCGTTGTGGTGATTCGTTAGATTTTCAAAACAGACAAAATGAACTGATTAGCGTGATAAGGATTCGTTAGAATGTTCGGGACAGGCAGCGAGCGTACAGTTGAGGCGGATCTGTACGGTTTATAAGAATACACGTACACGGTGCTTTTGGCTTGATTCGGGTTTAAACAGTCTTTTATAGGCTATGGATTGCATATAACAGCGAAGCCCGGACCGATAAAGGTCCGGGCTTCGCTGTAACTCGGCGGCATAATGTCGATTCTTGGCTGATGCTTGCACAGCCTACGGCTGACGCTTCAGAACCAACGTTTTACGCAGTTGGTTCATGCGAGACAGCATGCCGTGGCCCTGAATGTTACACAGCTTGCTCTTGCATAAGAGCATCTCACAGCTTTCATGTCACACAGCTTGCTCTTGTGCCTGAGTAGGCAGCTGCTCGCTGCTGGACTCACTACTGTCTTTTATTCCGCTTTCTTCTCTATCGGAACGTACAGATCCATCTGCAAATCCCTATCTCCGCTGCTGCGTTCGTCATACAGCTCGAAGTCCACGCCGCCTGTGGAATAGGCGTAGCCCGAACTCGGGAACCACTCATTATAGACGTAAGTGGTCATACCTTGGATTGCGCTGCTGAAAGCCCCCTCCGCTCGGTCGGCTTTGGGCGAGGTAAATACGGCGTAGGTCGAAGCTGGAATAATCGCTTGGTGTACGCCTTCAGGAACGTTATCAAAGGTTTCGACTTCGAAGCCGATCACGTACAGGAAATGATCAGGCTTATCAGGAAGCATAATGCAGGCGCCGTACTCTGCGTTGTGGAGGGGTTTGACCTGCTCATACAGCTTCCGTCCCCACTGCTCTTCGATGTAACGGTTCCAGAAAGCGGGGATTTCCGTGAAATTTTCGCCATGCATTCGGGTTTCCAGGGCATAGCCTACCAGCTTGAATTCGGGTCTGATTACAATCGTCGGTCTCATCATCATTCCTCCGGTCATGTTATAGTTGGAGAGCTTTGCAAGGTCCACCCGCTCGGGAACACGGCCGGTGGCATGGATGCGATACTGCTCGGGAGTCAGCCCGTATGTTTTTCGAAAAGCCTTGGTAAAGCCCGCATGCGTTTCAAAACCATAATCGAGGGCAATATCCAACAGGGTGCGGCCGCTGGTCAGATCCGCTGCCGCGTAGGCAAGTCGGCGCCGGCGAATGTAGTCCATAACGGGCAGCCCAGTTCGAGACTGGAATACTTTGTAGAAGTGATACAGCGAAAAACCGGCCAGCGCAGCCAGTTCCTCGGCCGTCAACGGCTCTTTGAGATGATCCTCGATATGGTCCAGCGTGCGCTGGATGCAGGTCGTATAGTCCATGTTTTGTTCCCTCCCGATCGGTGATTTCATCTTAACAGAACGAAAAAGCGAACGCTTGTCCGTTTTTGCGGTTTTCGATAGATCTTGGGACACTCCAATAGAGACTGAGATCATCGCTTGCCGGACACATGAACGCAGATGGATTTGGTGCCCTGCATCGATAGGTGAACGTTGGAGAACCGGCAGTGGGAGGACGCTTCTTTTCGGCGCAATGCTTGAATTTTATCCGAAATCGCGTTACCTTTAAGTTTAATTCAAATATAGCCGTTATATAGATAAGACGAAATCAGGAGCGAGGAGAACGACATGAAAACCGAACCTACTGCACAAGTGGACGATATGAATAACAGCGGTATTGTAACAATGGAAGACATCGTACGGGCTCATCACCGGCTGCGCGAAGCGATTGTGCGTACGCCGCTGCATCGTGATGCGACTCTATCGGCCAAATATGATTGTGATGTGTATCTGAAGCGCGAAGATCAACAAGTAGTCCGCTCGTTCAAGATTCGCGGCTCTTATAACAAGATTCGCAGTCTTAGCGCAGAGCAGTGCGAACGCGGCATCGTCTGCGCCAGCGCAGGCAATCATGCTCAAGGCGTAGCTTTTTCCTGTCATGCGCTCGGCATTCACGGGAAAATCTATATGCCGAGTACGACACCGAACCAAAAAGTGAAGATGGTGCGCAAATTCGGCGGTCAGAGTGTTGAAGTCATTTTGATTGGTGATACCTTCGACGATGCCTACGAAGAAGCAATGAAAGTGTGCACGGAGCAGGGACTGACATTTATTCATCCTTTTGACGATCCGATGATTATTGCGGGTAACGGCACCGTCGGCATGGAGATCATGGAAAGCCTGGAACAGCCGGCCGATTATGTATTTGTGACAATTGGCGGAGGGGGCCTGGCGGCCGGAGTGGCCCAGTATATCAAAACGATGAGTCCGTCCACACGTCTGATCGGAGTCGAACCTCTTGGCGCCGCTTCGATGAGCGAGGCGATGGCGCGCGGCGGCGTGGTGACGCTTGATACAATCGATAAATTTGTAGATGGCGCAGCCGTGAAGAGAGTCGGGCAGCAGACCTATGAGATTTGCAAAAAGATGCTCGACGAAGTGGTCAAAGTGCCGGAAGGCAAAGTCTGCACAACGATTCTTGATCTGTACAACGAAAATGCGATCGTGGCCGAACCGGCCGGAGCGATTTCGGTCGCTTCGCTTGATCTGTACCGCGATGAGATTAAAGGCAAAACGGTCGTCTGCATCATCAGCGGCGGCAACAACGATATCGACCGAATGCAGGAGATCAAGGAACGCTCGCTTATTTTCGAAGGGCTGAAGCATTACTTCCTGATCAACTTCCCGCAGAGAGCAGGAGCACTGCGCGAATTTCTGGAGAAAACGCTCGGTCCCGACGACGATATCGCGCGTTTCGAATATACGAAGAAGAGCGATAAAGAGAACGGTCCGGCATTGGTCGGAATCGAACTCACAGCGAGGGAAGATTACGAGCCGCTGATCGCCCGCATGGACGCGCACGGCATTAACTATACCGAGCTGAACCGTGATCCGAGTCTGTTTAGTTTGTTGATCTAAAAAAGAGAGTAGAAATAAAAAGCAAAAAGGCATGCGCAGCGGAGTAAACTCCGAGACGCATGCCTTTTTTTGAAATCGACCGCAGTGAGCGGATCAATCTCTCTGTTTGTACAAGTTGACGGAAGGAGTGGGTGGGGCGGCCGGTTCCGCTGGATTGATGCCGCGGGGCTTGGATAGGTTTGTTTTGTCCGCCTGGGATTCCGGTTGGAGAGAACCATCGAAGAACGACGCTTGGCCGTCCTCGCTGCTAACTCTAATACGTCTTGCCGGGAAGGCCAGTGCGATTTCCTCGTCTTTGAGAACCTGCAGAATCATCAGATTGACTTCCTGCAGAGTGACCAGATATTCTCCCCATACGGTCGTTCGGGCGAAACAGTTGAACAGGATGCCGAGCGAGTCTTTCGAGAATGAATTGAACTTGACCTGCACCGTATCTTCTTCGACTCCTTCGTTATTTTCGACTTCCTGCTGCATCCGCTTGATCGCTCGGCGCAGTCTTACGGGATCGGCGTCGGAAGCGACAGCGAGTGTGAAATTGATTCGGCGATGTCCCATTTGGCTCCAGTTGGTGATCGATTGATCGGCAATTTTGGAGTTTGGAATAATGACCAGAGAATCGTCAAATGTCCGGATTTTTGTGCTTCGGAATGTGATGTCTTCGACTATGCCTTGTGTTTCCGGTGACTGAATCCAATCGCCGCGTACGAAAGGCTTCTCCAAAATCAGCACAACTCCGCCGAAAATGTTGCTCAATGTATTTTGCGCCGCCAAGGCGACAGCGAGACTGCCGAGGCCCATACCGGCGACGATCCCGTTAACATTGAATCCCCATTCCGACAGAAGAGCGGCAGCAGCAAAAAGTACGACTACAATGCGAAGCAAGCGTGACAGAAATGGAATCAGCATGCTGGTGCTGTCCTGCCCGAAATGTTTGCCCACACGTGCGAGCAGGAACGAGGAGGAAGCTGTTAGATTGTATAAAGCCCAGCCTACCAGGATAATGGCAAAGCTCCGCAGAAACGGAAGTGTCCAATGGTGATTGGTCCAGGTGTCGCCGACAAAATAACGAATTGCAATATAAGCTCCCAAGAGTACAAACAATAAGCGCAGCGGTTTGTTAAACGCTTCAAGCGTAGTGACGATTCCGTTGAAATTGTTGAATCTGCGAAGAAGATAAGCATACAGATAGCGGATAAACAACCTGCGGAAGATCAGAAAAAGCAGAAAAATTCCCAGAGAAATCAGGGCGTCGATCCATCGGAATTGTTGAAACCATAACGTCAAGCTGTTGATCATCGGCATTCGTTATCCTCCAGTGCATGTTGTAGGAAAGCTGTCAGAAAATAAAACTCTACTTCTTACATACCCGAAGCGGCTCTTTCGAAAAACGGAGGAGTTCGGTGAGGCTTCATGAAGGAAACAGGAAGGGGAGGAGAAGAAGAAAGAAAAGAAGGAGAAAAGAAGGAGGTACAGCAGTTAGTTATCGGAGCAGAGGCAGGATTCGAGATAAAGGCAAGGTTCGGAAAAGAAGCAGGATTTCGAAGATCAGATATAGAAGACCGTATCAACAAAGGTCTCAACAAAGGTCTCAACAAAGGTCTCAACAAAGGTCTCAACAAAGGATTCTTCAAGCCCCAATTTTCGAAAGGAGCGCTGTTCATGATTCGTTATCCACTGCTGCAGGAAGGTACGACGATCGGCGTTACGGCTCCTTCCTCCGGACTGGAGCCTGAGCTGCACGAACTGCTTAAGCAGGCAATCCGCCGAATGGAAGAGGAAGGCTTTGAAGTGTCCTGCGGTGATACCGTCTGGATGCAGCACAAAGCCAAGTCTGCGCCCGCCGACCATCGTGCCGAGGAGCTGAACCGTATGCTGCAGGATGACCATATCGGAATGATTCTGCCGCCCTGGGGCGGCGAACTGTTGATCGAAGTGCTGGAACATATCGATTACGGCGGGATCGGCGAAAAATGGATACTCGGTTACTCAGATATTAGCCTGCTGCTGCTGGCTGTTACCCTGAAGACCGGATTGGCAACAGCTCACGGCACTAATCTGGTCGATCTGCGAAGCGGCACAATCGATGAAACGACTGTCAAATGGCGTGATGCTCTAACGACGCCGGCCGGTGGGGTAGTAGAGCAGTACTCATCCGTACGTTATCAGACGCGGTGGAAGCATGAGTTGGAGGAGGATCAGCAGGCTGAGTTGGACAATAGAGTGTTTAACCTGACAGAACCGACCGTCTGGAAAAGTGTCTCGGGTAACGATGTCGGGCTTAAAGGTAGGCTGCTCGGCGGCTGTATTGATGTCATTCGGCATCTGATCGGCACGCCGTACGGCGATGTGCAGAGGTTTCGGAAAACTCATATACCGGATGAGCCAGTGCTGTGGTTTCTTGAAAACTGCGAACTGAATGCGGCAGACCTGCGTCGTTCGCTTGTACAGATGAAGCTGGCCGGCTGGTTTGAAAACTGTTCGGGTCTCCTATTCGGCCGGAGTGCCGCAAATACAGCCGTTAGCGGATATACGGCTGAGGACGTGTATCGGGATATAGCCGGAGAGCTTAGGGTGCCAGTGTTGTACGATATCGACTGCGGCCATATGCCGCCCCAGCTGACGCTCATTAACGGAGCGCTGGCGCAGGTGGAGTTTTCCGCGGAAAAAGGAAAAGCTGTGGTAAGGCAGCAGCTTGTATAAATTTAAGGAAATAGATCTGTGTATCGGAGAAAAGATGAGGCGATAAGCCTGCACGTCAAACCCAAACCCAAACCCAAACCCAAACCCAACTAAAGGCCGACGGCTCTGATCGATCGGTCTTTTCGAACTGTTCAAAAACTCGATTTGCTTTAAGGAGTACAAAATAGATGCTAGAATGCAACTAAATAACGACTTTAGCCATGGTTTTTTGAAATAAGTGCTGAGATACATCTATTTATATAAAAAAACAAGATGCAGAAGCAAAAAGGGTTATTTAGTTGTATAGGCGCACCTATTTCGTAAAAGACGGAAAAAAAGACTAAAATAATTGTACAGACGCACTTATTAATACATATTTATTGATTTGATCGCTGCTTATAACCTAGGCAATACCTGTATGGAGGACTTGTATTTCTGCCATCAAAAAGATGCTCAACAAAAAGCCCAGCCGATATCATCGGCTGGGCTTTGGCTTGCTGTGCGGATCCGGAATATAAGATCCTGCAAAATCTGGGTTCTTGATCGCCTTTAAGTGTTGATTGCTTTTAAATGTTGATCGCCTTTATAGTTTTTATTGAGCGACTGTGCTGTTGTAATCCTGGATCTTCTGCGTAATTTCTGCAGAGGCGCGATCCAGCGCTTCCTGCGGAGAAGCGGTTCCGGTCAGTGCTTCTTCGATCGCGGTTTCCGTCAGCTGACGAGCTTCCGGGAACACGCCCATTACGGCACCTTTAGTAGCAGGCGTCAGTTCGGAATTGTGCAGCTGATCGATTGCAGTCTGGAACTGCGGATACTTCTCCAGGTTTTCTTTGACCAGATCTTCATTATAAGCTTCTTTCGTGATCGGGAAGTATCCTGTGTTAACGTGCCATTGAGCTTGTGTAGCCGGCTCAGCCAGGTACTTGATGAATTTCCAAGCGGCCTGCTGCTCTTCTTCCGGACGGTCGTTCAGAATCCAGAGACTTGCGCCGCCTACAACTACGCCGCCTTTTCCGGCATCGGCTTCTGTCGGTTTAGGCAGTGGAGCAGTGCCGACTTCGAACTTGCCTTCGGCTGCTTTTACAATCCCGCGCAGGGAAGCGGTGCTGTCGAGCGTCATCGCGATCTGACCTGCAGCGAAAGCTTTTTTCGTATCGTCCGTTTTACGGCCGAGGTTCAGCATGACGCCATCGTCGACCATCTTTTTCCACCATTCTAGCGTGTTAACGATTGCCGGTTGTCCCAGCAGTGCTTCGTCAGCCATACCGTCGCGGCCGTTGCTGTGGTTCAGCAGTTCCGCGCCCTGATTGGCAGTAAGCTGCTCCATGAACCATCCGTAGATCGCAAACGATCCGCCGGTCATGCCGTCTTTGGTCAGTGTCTTGGCGGCTTCTGCCACTTCTTCGTAAGTCTTCGGCGGGTTCTCTGGATCAAGTCCAGCCGCTTTGAAGGCATCTTTGTTATAGTAGAGAATTGGGTTCGACGTGTTGAAAGGCATCGAATACAGGCGGTCGTCGAACGTATAGTAACCGAGAATGTTTTCTTCAAGATTCGAGACGTCATAGCTTTCGGCATCGATGAACTGCTGCATCGGCGTAATCGCGCCGGAATCGATCATGAATCGGCTGCCGATCTCATAGGTCTGAATCATTGTCGGACCCGTGCCGGAGCCCATTGCCGTTTTCAGCTTGTTCAGACTCTCATCGTATGTACCTTGGAAGACAGCTTCAACTTCTACCTCGTCCTGGGATTCGTTAAACTGCTTAACCAGTCCGTCGACAACCGTTCCCAGCTCGCCGCTCATAGCATGCCACCAGACAACTTTGACAGGTTCGCCGCTTGTCTGTGTATCGCTGCTTCCTTCAGTGCCTGCTGCGGCAGCTGTAGGGGCAGCATCCGCCGTACCATTACCGCTTGCCGACTGTCCGCCGGTTCCTCCTCCACAGGCGGTCAAGACCACCATCAACATGCACAGGCAGGCGAACATCCACTTTCGGCTCGTTTGCATGAAACTTTCCACTCCCTCTTCTGAATAAGTATTTGTATAGGTTGAAGCATTGAAGCTGTAAAAAGAACCCGGCGGAAGGCGAAGCCGCAGATATCTCCGCGTGTCCGTCCGGGTTATCCGGAGATCCGATGCGCACCGCACAAGGTAGGGGGATGCCGGGGCGCGAGCCGGATTCCACGAGAACCGCAAGCTGCACAAGGCACCATGCGGACCGTTTCAATTGGAGGAATCAGCCGTTCTGGCACCGATTCCGATCCCGGAGCGAAGAGGCGGGATGCTCCGTGTCTTCGCTCCGGCAGCGGAATCGGCGAAGCCGTCCTTTTCCGTTGGCAGGTTAATATCGGGTTAACATCAGATCTCAGCCTTTAAGCGCACCGGCCGTCAATCCTCCGACGAGCCGCCCAAGACCGAGCGCCAGCATGATCAGCGATGGCAGAAGTACGAGCACAAGGCCTGCCATTACAAGGTTCCAAGCTGTCATTTCAGAGAATTGAAGCATACTGACGCCAATCTGTACTGTCCGCATCTTCTCGCTGCTTGTGACAAGCAGCGGCCACAGGTACATATTCCAGTGATTCAGGAACGAATATACGCCGAGGGTGGCAAGACCCGGCATGGACAGAGGAACGGCCAGACGCAGGAACATCCGAATATGACCGCATCCGTCGATCCGGGCAGCTTCCATTAACTCCTTAGGAAGCTGGAGAAAGAACTGACGCATCAGGAACACGCCGAAAGCGGTGGCCAGGAAAGGAATAGTCAGTCCCGCATAAGTGTCCAGCCAACCCCAGCTGCGTACAGTCAGGTAATTCGGGATAACCGCAACTTCCCAAGGAATCATCATCGTGGACAAGAACAGGGCGAAGATGATCTTTTTGGCGGGAAAACGCAGGAATGCAAATGCATAAGCCGCCATGCATGATGTGATCAGACAGCCGATTGTAATAGCGCTGCTGACAACGAAGCTGTTCGTAATGAAGCGTACAATCGGAATCGAAGCCAGCACGCCCGAGAAGTTGTCCAAGTGAAGCCCGGTTGGCCAGAGCTTCGGCGGATATGCTGCCGATTCCGCTTCGGTCATCAGAGCGTTCGAAAGCGTAATCCAGAATGGAAATAGGATAAATATTGCGGCGATTGTAGACAACAGGTAAGCCAGAGTACGGGATAGGCGAATCGATGTCACTGGTAATGCACCTTCCTTTCGGCGACTACGAATTGCAGCACCGTGATAACCAATACGATGGCGAACAGGACAAGTGCCTGGGCGCTTCCGATGCCGAAACGGAAATTCACGAACGCATCTTCATACAATTTGAACACGAGCACATTAGTGCTGTTCACCGGACCGCCTTTTGTCAAAATGTTGATCTGACCGAACGCCTGGAATGCGCCGATCACCGAGGTGACGGAAGCAAAGAACAGCGTTGGGGAGACGAGAGGCAGTGTCAGGCGCCAGAAGGTGCGCACCGGTCCGGAGCCGTCAATCTTGGCGCTTTCGTAGATTTCTTCCGGAATACTCTGCATGCCGCCGAGCAGCAGGATGAAGAGGAAGCCTATATTCATCCAGACGGTCATAAGCGAGATCGACAGCAGCGCCATATTGGGATCAGTCAGCCACTGAACGGGCGCTATGCCCATTTTGCCGAGAAAATAATTGAGGGTGCCGAGTGTCGGATGAAACAGAACCATCCACATGATCGAACCCGTGCTGACCGATACGGCGATCGGAAGTGCAAAGACGAAACGGAAGATCTTCATGCCGCGGATGCGGCTTCGGCAGACAGCTGCGAAAGCCAGTGCGAAAGCCAGGCTGGCCGGAACGGTCAGCAGAATGAATTTCAATGTAACCATTAAGCTGTTCGGGAATCCCGGCGAATTAAACAAATTGCGGAAGTTCGCAAGCCCTACGAAATTCGCCACTTGTCCGCGCGGATTCGTCGAATGCAGACTCAGGTATACCGATTGAATCAACGGATAAAAAAGGAAAATTCCGAACAGCAGCAGGGCAGGTGCAATAAAAATCGCCGCAAGTGCCGCTTCGCGAAACCGTCCTAAGCTTGCCGTGCGGGACGAATTGCCGCTGGTGCGGGAACTGGACTCCGCGTTTGCATCCAAGGTGCCCTTTTGAAGCGGAACCGGAGCGGTTTCGTCGGTATTCTCAATGCGGTTTTCCATTCGTATGCCGTGCCTCCTTATGTATATCCATCTATCCAGGATGCCGATGGTGTTCCGGCCAAACATGTTTAGCCTAACAGCGCTTTGTTAAATAAAACCCCATTCTTTTGTAAAAATTAGTTTTTACGGTAAAGGTTTTCGTTTAACATCGGGTTTACGAAAGGCTGGTATAGTGGGAGGGACTTGTCGACATAAATCATGGTCGGCCGAAGGCTGGCCTGGAGAAGAGGCGATTCAAATGAACGAAACGATTCAAGGCATGACTGCGGCACACGAGGGAAAACGTAAAGCGGCCGGGAAACCGGGGGCTCCGATCATTTTTGCACACAGAGGAGCTTCGGGATCACGTCCCGAAAATACGATGTCAGCCTTCCAACGGGCGGTAGAGCTCGGGGCGACGGGGATCGAAACCGATGTGCAGTTGAGTGTGGACGGGGAACCGGTGCTGATCCACGATGAGACGCTGTCCCGTACGGCCGGCGCGTCCGGTTGGGTAGGCGACAAGACGTACGAGGAACTGAGCAGTCTTGATGCCGGGAGCTGGTACCATCCGGAATTTATGGGCGAGCGCATCCCGCATCTGGACGAGCTGCTGCAGCTGGTACGGAAAACGGGAATCGTCGTCAATCTGGAATTGAAAAATACGGTTCGGGTTTACGAGGGATTAGAGCAGAAAGTGATTGCGGCTGTGCGCGAGCATGGAGTGGAGAATCAAACGATCATTTCGAGCTTCAATCATTATTCGCTGGTACTGTGCAAGAAGCTGGCGCCGGAAATTCGGACAGGCATTCTCTATATAGAAGGGCTGTACCGACCATGGGATTATGCAAAGTCGCTCGGTTCCGATGCCCTGCACGCTTATGATCCGGCTGTGCGAGCGGAATGGGTTCAAGAGGCGCTGGAAGCGGGGACGGATTACCACCCCTTCACAGTGAACGACGAATCGCGTCTGCGCGAATTGATTGCGATGGGCGCGGCGGGAATTATTACGGATCATCCGGATCGGGTTGTGCGGCTGCTTGCGGAACGGCGCGCAAACGACGAAATGATCCGATAAGCAGCGCTATTGAAAACATGAAAGTAAAAATGATGTAAAAAAACAGGGCGACGCGCATTGCGTCGTCCTGTTTGGTTTGCTAAGGTTAAGGCTAATGAAGAGGTAAAGAAACCGGCCTTCAATCAACATCCGGCAGCCTATGTGAGCGCCGGGGACAAGGAGCTGTCCATTTTCATGACCACCCTACCCGAAACGACTCCGCGCGAGGCGGAACAGACAAGCCTGAGAGCGGGCATTATCGATATCGGATCGAACTCGATCCGTCTCGTTGTATACGAAAGCGACAGCGGCGGTTCATACCGTGTATTAACTGAATCGCGTGAAGCCGCGCGGCTTAGTGCACTTGTCACACCCGATGGAATTATGCCTTCTCCGGCTATTTATTCCGTCGTGCCGGTCCTCAGGCAGTTTATCGAAATTTGCGAAGCTTATGGAGCTACCAAAGTCCGTGCTGTCGCTACGGCAGCGATTCGGAATGCTTCGAATTCCAGTCAAATTATTGAGATTTTGAACCGGGAGACCGGACTTAATATTGAAGCTTTGCCAGGCGAAATGGAAGGCCATTATGGATTTATCGGCGTCGTGAACAAGATCGATATTGCCGAAGGGTTTATTGTCGATATCGGCGGCGGCAGTACGGAAGTGACATTGTTTCAGAAACGCCGCCGGGTCTCAAGCTTTTCCTTCCCGTTCGGCGCTGTCAATATGAATGTGCGCTTCGGCGGAAGCGGAAGCTGGAGTGAAGAGCGCGTACGCGAATTGGAAGATTTCGTTCTTGCTGAGGCGCGCAAGCATCCGTGGATCTCGGAGCATCCGGGACTTGATCTGGTCGGACTCGGAGGAACAATTCGAGGAATTGGCAAGATGGATCAAAGGCGGCGCAATTATTCGCTGCCCTACACGCATAATTATGTGATGCAGGCAGGTGACGTAGATCACTTCTACCGTTCGCTTCCGGGAATGGACAACAACGGCCGCAAACAGGTTCCGGGATTGTCGAAAAGTCGGACGGATATTATGGTGCCGGGCCTGATTATTTTGCGAACGCTGTTTCTTCATATGAAGGCGGAGCGCTATATTGTCAGCGGAACCGGTCTGCGGGAAGGGTTGTTTTTCGAACTGCTTCATCCGGAGCAGGCGGTGCACGAAAATGTGTTGGAATTCGAGCTTCGGGCGCTCCTGTCGAAGATGCCGAAGCAGCGCCAACGTCATCTTCGTCATACGGAACATTTTGCGCGCCTGCTGTACGAAGCACTGGAAGAAGGCGGAGAAAGCAAGTGGAACGGTAAACTGCTGCGTGTCGCAGCTTGGACCTATCAGACGGGGACGGAGATCGGCTACATCGACTACGAGGAACATACCCAGTATCTGCTGACCAAGCGTCCGCTGGCGGGACTTACGCATCGTGAGATCATCTTAACTGCGCTGATCGCAGGCATTGCCGGCAAAGTGAAATGGCGCAAAAGCGTCACGGCACAGACCTACAAAGACATTCTGCTGCCAAAAGATGAAGAACGGACCCGTCGTCTCGGAGCCGTGCTGCAGATGGCGGCTGCACTGGACGCTAGCGAAACGCAGGCGGTCACCGAATTGTCGGCCAAACGCAGCGGAGATCGCTTTGAGTTGGAGCTGACCTGCCGGACGGAAGCGTTTATGGAAATTCGCGACCTTAAAGTTGCGGCAAAAGAGTTCGAGAAAGAATGGAACGTTAAGATCGAGCTGAGGATCAAGTCGGCAGGATAAAGCTGTCGGCGTTCCAGCAGATCATTAAGAATTAGATCATTTCGAACACAGTTGAAATGCAGGATAGGGTGGATGTGAAAGAAGCCTGTTTCTCCGAACACTCGGAGAAACAGGCTTCTTTTGGTGTTGTTTTCACTATCACTCGAGTATGGTGCCGACATCTTAATTAACTCAGCGTCGATTTCCATGCCCGGATATCTTCCGCACGGAACTGGCTGCGGAAAGGCTCTTCGCCGTTCCTGAAAAACTCATAGCCGCCGCTGGACGTCAGCATACGTGCTTTGACATTGTCTTTCAGATACAGCTTCAAAATATTCAGCAGTGTATCCTGACAGCCTGGATCGAGGATCGGACACATTAATTCGACGCGGCGTGTCAAATTTCGTGTCATCCAGTCGGCACTGGAGAGAAAGATCTCGGAATCGCCGCCATTCTCGAAATAGTAAATTCGGGAATGTTCCAGATAGCGATCGACAATACTGCGAACCGTAATGTTTTCGCTCAGGCCAGGTACTCCCGGACGCAGGCAGCAGACGCCGCGCACGATCAGATCAACTTTTACGCCGGCTTTTGACGCTTCGTACAGTTCGTCGATGATCTGCTGATTGGACAGCGAATTGAATTTGGCGATAATGCGCGCAGGCCGGTCAGCTTTGGCATGGTCGGCTTCACGGCGAATATTGGTTACGAACGTACCCATCATCGTATCCGGCGCAACCGAAATTTCCTTCCAGTCTGGGTGAGTGGAATAACCGGTGATGTGATTAAACAGCTCCGAAGCATCTTCTCCGATCGAAGTGTTGGATGTCAACAGACCGACATCCGTGTACAACCGGGCTGTCGCATCGTTGTAGTTACCCGTGCCGACGTGCACATAGCGGCGCAGTCCATCTTCTTCGCGGCGAACGACGAGTATGGCTTTAGCATGCGTTTTGAGACCGACAAGTCCGTAGACAACGTGGCAGCCAGCCTGCTCCAATGTACGAGCCCAGCTGATATTGCGTTCTTCGTCGAAACGGGCTTTCAGCTCGACAACCACCGTAACCTGCTTGCCGGCTTCGGCAGCCGCGGCAAGCGAACGAATAATCGCCGATTTGCTGCTGACCCGGTAGAGCGTCATTTTGATCGCCATGACATTCGGATCTTCGGCAGCCTGTTCAACAAAATCGCTGACCGCATCGAAGGATTCGAACGGATGGTGCATCAGTACGTCGCGCTCTTTCAAGACGCTGAAGTAGTCGGTATCTCCTCCATCGCCAAACTCCGGAGGGTAAATGGACAATCTGGACGGATACCGGAGCGCCTCGCGATTTTTGACAGAACCGCTGAACGACGTCAGGAAGCCGAGGTCGATCGGCCCATCGATTTCGTAAACGGCATCCTGAATTTCGAATTCTTCCTGCAGCAGCTGCAGAGCGTATGGGTGAAAGTCTTTCTGCACTTCAAGCCGCACTGGCGCGCCGCGGCGGCGCTTGCGAAGCTTCTTCTCAATTTCTTCGAGCAGATCTTCCGCTTCTTCCTCGTTGATCTCCAGATCGGCGTCTCGAGTGAGACGGAAACTGTGTACGGTTACCGCTGTATAGCCGCTGAACAGAGTCTGGATATGATGGCAGATCAGCTCGTCGATCAGAACATAATTCTGCTTTTTGCTGTGGGAGCGCTGCGAAACGGAGACCAGTCTTGGCAGAATTGAAGGTACCTGTACGATAGCAAAATAATACCGTTCTTCGTCAGGCAGATCTTCCGGTGTGTTGTCGCGCTCGAGCAGCACGGCCAAATAGACGTTCTGGCTGTGCACGAGCGGGAACGGACGGCTCAGGTCGACCGCCATCGGTGTCAGGACAGGGAAAATGACATCATGAAAATAATCATCCGCCGACTTTTGCTGGGCAGCGCTCAGATCATCATAGCGATTCAGCACAAGTCCTTCCTTCGTCATCAAGCGAATTAAATCGCGGTATGTACGATATTCCGCTGCCACCATCTTTTCGATGCGTTTGGTGAGACGTTTGTAGAGAACGGGCGGTGTATAGCCGGAAAAGTCTTTTTTGGTAATGCCTGCTTTGAGCTGATTGCGGATTCCTGCTACACGGACACTCATGAATTCGTCCAAGTTGCGTGAGACAATCCCGAGAAACTTGGCGCGTTCCAGAAGGGGGGTATCCGGGTCCTGTGCTTCTTCAAGTACGCGATAATTGAATTCGATCCAGCTGAGGTCACGATTAATGTAATACGGGGAAGTTCCCCGGTAAGCAGTTTGGTTATCCATAATTCCTCCAAAGTAAAGCGTGTAGGCAGAATACAATTGCACCGCACACGCCGAGTATTTCGTATAAATTCGTTCTTGCTTATCTCGTTAGTCAAGCTGTTCCGGCGGGCACGAAACGATTTGAATGTAATAACGAACGCAGATTAAAAGGCATTCGTACTTTTCATTTACCCGATCGATTAAGCTCAAATCGGACCGGTTAAGCATGATAACGTCTTCCAGACACTTATCTACTAGTATAGCGTTCTTTTGTTAAGTGAATGTAAAAAAACCCTTTTTCCATATTAATTCCATTCTATGAGCTGCTGTAAGGATTAAGCGTTATCATTCCCTTTTCCCTGTATCTGTCATCTAATTATAGACTAAATCTGATACAAAATATTAACAGAAAGTAAAATGATGGACAAGATTAGCTTAATGCTTATTCGTTTTAAGGAGAGCAAAACAGTCGAGATCCAACTGCCCGATAAAAAAGTAGAATTTCCACGATTAAACTATTGCAATTAAAATAAAGCGTTTGCAGGACATGCGGGTGATAAACGCGAAAGGTGTACGGACAGGCACGAAAAGAAAGGGTGGAAATCGACATGGAACGTCTGCATTACGGAGTCGCTTATTATGACGAATATATGCCTTATGATCGATTGGACGAAGATATTAAAATGATGAAAGCAGCGGGAATTACAGTCGTGCGCATCGCGGAATCGACATGGAGCACACACGAACCGCAAAATGGGGTCTTCGATTTCAGATCGGTGGATCGCGTGCTGGATGGCATGCATGCAGCGGGCATCTCCGTGATCGTCGGCACGCCTACTTATGCTGTGCCAGCTTGGATGGTGCGCGAACATCCTGAAGTACTGGCCGAAACGAGCAGGGGACCTGGCAAATACGGTGCACGTCAGATCATGGATATTACAAGTCCGGCGTACCTGTTCTATGCCGAGCGGATTATTCGCAAACTGATCGGACGCGTGTGCAGTCATCCGGCGGTAATCGGCTACCAGATCGATAACGAGACCAAGCATTACGGCACTGCGGGCCCCAACGTGCAGCTGCGCTTCGTCAAAGCGATGCGAGAAAAGTTCGGCGGCGACCTTAACGAACTTAACCGCCGTTTCGGCCTGGCTTATTGGAGCAATCGGATTGACGCTTGGGAAGATTTTCCGTCTGTGCTGGGTACAATTAATGGCAGTCTCGGCGCAGAATTTGCCCGCTTCCAGCGGCAGTTGGTGACGGATTTCCTCGCCTGGCAGGTCGGGATCGTAAATGAATACAAGAAGCCCGGACAGTTTACGACCCACAACTTCGATTTCGATTGGCGCGGCCATTCGTACGGCGTGCAGCGGGACGTAAACCACTTTGAAGCTTCCAAGCCTTTCGATATTGCGGGTGTAGATATTTATCACCCATCGCAAAGCGAACTGACAGGCGCAGAAATTTCGTTTGGCGGCGATCTGACGCGTTCGCTCAAGCAGTCGAATTACCTTGTACTGGAGACACAGGCGCAGGCATTTCCGCATTGGACACCGTATCCGGGACAGCTTCGACTGCTGGCGTTCAGCCATCTGGCTTCGGGAGCGAGCATGGTGGCGTATTGGCATTGGCATTCCATTCATCATTCGTTTGAGACGTATTGGAAAGGACTGCTCAGCCATGACCTGCAGCCAAATCCCGTATACAACGAAGCAAAGACAATTGGAGCCGACTTTGCACGTTTGAACGAATCATTGGTCGGTCTGCGCAAAACCAACCGGACAGCAGTGTTCGTAAGCAATGAAGCGCTCAGTGCGATCGACTGGTTCCCGCTGCCGGGCGGCATACTTTATAACGACATTGTGCGCCGCTGCTATGATGCGCTGTACAAGCTCAATGTCGGATGTGATTTCATCTATCCGGACACGGATTATAAAGTGCTGACCGAATACGATCTGATTGTCGTTCCTGCACTGTACAGCGCGCCTGATACACTGCTGGAAAAGCTGAATGATTTTACAAAACAAGGCGGGCACGTCGTGTATACGTTCAAAAGCGGATTTGCGAACAGCGATGTACAGGTGCGCACAAGTGTACAGCCGGGAATTATCGAACGTTCCTGCGGCGTAAACTATCAGCTGTTCGTCGAACCGAAAAACGTACGCGTTCAGCTTACAGGCGAATTATTCGATACAGTTGAAGAAGATTGCATTGTAGAAACGTGGATGGAGCTGCTGACGCCGACAACGGCGGAAGTATGGGCACGCTACGAGCATCCGCAGTGGAAAGACTACGCGGCCATTACAACCAATCGCTTTGGCGAAGGCAGAGCGACATATATCGGGTTCTTCCCAAGTGAAGGGCTGCTGCTGGGAGTGTTCAAGCGGGTGCTGCGCGAAGCGGGAGTATGGGGACAGGATCAGAAGCTTTCTTTCCCACTGATCGTCAAATCTGGCGTGAATGCGGCGGGCTGCCGCGTGCGTTATTTCCTGAACTATTCCGGCGAACCGGTGGGGTTTGAGTATGGCTACCGCGACGGTCGCGAGCTGCTGTCCGGCACCGACCTGCGCCACGGCCAACTGCTGCGGCTGCCGGCCTGGGGCGTTGCAATCGTCGAGGACCGCGAGAGTGCAGCCTGTTCGGCGGCGGCAACGGAGGAAGGTGCGGCAAGAGATTGAGCGTGATAATGCTGCGCCGCATTTTATGGAATTCTCCGAAGTGGGAAAAGACTTTTTTGCGGCGCCGTTTAAAGCAGAAAGGTTGAATATAGTAAATTTGCAGCACGCTAAAGTGTTGAATAAGTGAAAATGAAAGAATGTGCAGAGCAGAAGCTGTGTAGATTTCGGTAGGGAGGCATCGTATGGACGGGAAAAAGGTCAATCTTTATATGGTCAGGCACGGCGAGACGTATCTGAATCGCTACGGAAGAATGCAGGGCTGGGCGGACAGTCCGCTTACGGAGGAAGGCAAGGTTGTAGCCGTTGAGGTCGGCAAAAGGCTGTCGGACGTTCACTTTGCCTATGTGTATACGAGCGATTCCGGCAGGACACTCGAAACGGCCGAGATTATGCTGAAAGAGAACCGGCACAATATCCCCATGATCCATCGCACCAAAGCTTTTCGAGAAACTTTTTTCGGGAGCTTTGAAGGAGAGATCTCGGCGGTCGCCTGGAACAAAATTGCTCAAGAGAACGGTGCAGGAAGTTTCCGTGAACTGATCCAAACGTATACGGTAGCGGAAGTGGCAGATATGACCAAAAAGGCCGATCCGTATCACCACGCGGAAAACTTCGACGAGCTCTGGACGCGTATCGGCGGGGGGCTGGATGCGGTTGTCGGGCTGGATTACGAGGACGGCGCGAACATTCTGATTGTCACTCACGGCAATACGATCCGCAATATTGTGAATCGGCTGTGCGAAGGAATCGACGTTACCATCGATATTCGCAATGCGAGCGTGACGATTATCGAGTATTCGGATGAAGCGTATAAAATGATCAGTTTTAATCAGTGAAGTGACGTGAAGTAAGTGAAGTAAAATGAAGTGAAGTAAATGAAATGAAGTAAATGAAGTGGGATAACCGGATTCTGAAAGTAGGACAGCGAATGATCGCAGATTGGGTGCCGTTTAATTCGATCATCTACCAAAAAGGAGAGAGGCCCAGAAGGCTCTCTCTTTTGGTAGATGACTTGTATGACAGTGCAAAGCTGGGGTTAGACTTCGAGTTCTGTTTTTCAGATCACGCCTTTTTTCAAAATAATATTCCCGTATAGGGCCTCTTCGCCGGTTAAGACGACTGCATAGGCTTGCTTGGCGCGTTCGTAAAAGGCAAAACGATCCTCGAACGAAAGCTGTGCGGAAGCATCGTAGCGTGCGATAATTTCGCGGTATGTGTCCCAAATGGTCGGTACGACCGGATCGCCGGGTACGACGCTCATCATTGCACCTTGATAGTCGGCGTACGGATCAAGCGGCAGCAGTTCCAGAATAGCATCAAGCAGCGGAGGGATACCGAGACCGTCGCAGCGAATCACACGTTCATGCAGGGAGTGTCCAGGGAAATTCGCATCCGCAAGAACGATTTCGTCACCGTGTCCCATTCGCATCAAGGCGTAAAGAAGGTCGGGAGAGAGGATTTTAGGGATTTTTTTCAGCATGTCTGTATCTCCTCCGTTCTAGAATCCGTAAAATGAACGCAGCGCGACCAACTCGTCGATCCGGTGCTTCGGCAGCTCGCGTTCGCCGTCGATCATACGCGTGAGGAAGGTCAGCTTGGCTGTATATTCCAGACGCTCCATGTTCATGTAGGCGTCCATTACGCTTTTGCCCCAAGTCAGCGCACCGTGGCTTTCAAGCAGAACGGCCGTTTTCTTGCCGAGGAAAGGCATGATCGAATCCGGAATTTCTTCGGTCGAAGGGGTGCCGTACACAGCCAGTGGAATATCGCCCATGGCGATTACGGATTCCGGCATCATCATTTTGTCGAGCGCTTCCCCCTTGATCGCAAAAGCGGTCGCATAGGGAGGATGGGCATGGACAACGCCGTTCATTTCCGGGCATTCGCGGTATACACGCAGATGCATTTTCACTTCGGTAGACGGGCGATAGCCTTCGGCAGCTTCGACGATCTCGCCGTCCAGATTAACCCGGACCAGCATATGCGGTTCGAGATAGCCTTTGCTGACACCGGTCGGGGAAGCCAGAATCTCTGTTTCCGACAAACGGGCAGAGATATTGCCGTCGTTGGCGGCGATAAAGTCTTTGTTGAACAGATTGCGGCCGATATCGCAGATTTGCAGGCGCAGCATCCGCTCGCGTTCGATGAGATCGGCAGTCTGATATAGTTGGGTCATAGAAGAGCCTCCTTTTGGTCGATTGAATGGGTGAGGCTTTTTGAGTAAAGTTGTAGGCCTCCGGCTGCAGGCTAACAGATACAGGTGCAAGTACCGACCGTGGCGTGAATATAGAAATAGAAATAGATATAGATATAGATATGAGTAGGTGTATAAATAGAGGTGCAAATTGAGGTGCAGGTAATAGATACAATCATAATCAGAAGGAAAAGGACAAGGACAAGGATAAGGATAAGGATAAGGATAAGTGTAGGTGCAAGGGCAGGTACACAGGTACAAATATAAGTAAAAATGTAATTTGTAAATTTGAATTATAGGTAGAAACGAAGTTGCCGGTAAAGTTATAAATATTGCTATCGCTATTGGTATAGGCGCCGATAGGTGTGCTGAGTTGAGCGGTAAGCAGTGAGCTAACGAATCCTAAGAACGTTATTCGACCGAATATTGAAGTTTTGATATTCTAACGAATCTGGATATCGCTATTTCGTGTTTCCACAGCAGTTTTGGACGAATAAGGAGAAATAACGTTCTCAGGATTCGTTAGAAATGGAAACCGGCATTTTGGGCTCTTTTAACGTTATGAGGATTCGTTAGAAGTTATAATCCTGACGATCCAACGGGCAAATAGCGTTCGAGCGTAAACGAGCGCTCGATAATCTCTGCCCGGCAGGCGAAATCCAGTTCGCCAAGTGCGGCGAGCTGAATCAGCGCGCTGCCCGCGGCGCTCGCTTCAACCGGGCCGGCAATGACTTCGCGGCCGGTTCGCTCTGCCGTCAGGCGGCAGAGCAGGCGATTGCGGCTGCCGCCTCCGACGAGATGGACCGCGGATATGTCGCGGCCCGAGATCGCTTGCAGCTCGTCGATGGCCCGGCCGTAGGCATCGGCCAGGCTCTCGAGCACGACGCGCGCGATCTCGCCCGGGCTGCCGGGAATCGGCTGCCCGGTATCCCGGCAGTACTGCCGGATCCGCTCCGGCATATTGCCCGGAGCGGCAAAGCGCGGATCGTCAGGATCGATCCGCGCGGCGGCGGGGCCGGCAGCTTCGGCCAGCGCCGCCAGATCTGCGTGGCTCAAAGCCTCGCCCGCGGCATTCCAGTGTCTGCGGCATTCCTGCAGCAGCCACAGACCGGTAATGTTCTTCAGCAGGCGGCTGCCTCCGCCGAAGCACACTTCATTGGTAAGGCCGCGTTCGAAAGCGGCCTCGGTCAAGACCGGCTGCGGGGTTTCGATCCCCGCAATGGACCAGGTGCCGCAGCTGATGAAGGCTGCGGCGGGAGCACTGCCGTCATCCGTTCTAAGCGCAGCGGACAGGCCTGGGGGATCTACAGCCGACAAATTGGCAGCATCCATAGCGGCCAGGCCTAGGATATCTACAGTGGACAGATCTGCAGCATCCACAGTGGATAGGCTCAGGGCATCGGCAGCGGACAGATCTGCAGCATCCACAGCGGATAGGCTCAGGGCATCGGCAGCGGACAGATCTGCAGCATCCACAGCGGATAGGCTCAGGGCATCGGCATCGGACAGATCTGCAGCACCTTCAGCGGATAGGCCTAGGGCATCCACAGCTGCTGCTTGGCTTAGATTCCGCTTGTAAGGCACCGCCGCTACGGCGGAAGCCGTATCGTGCGAGGCACCGGCTACGACGCGCAGCGGACCACAGCACAGTTCGGCCTGCAGCTCCGACCGCAGCTCGCCGAGCACCGTGCCGGCCGGTATGATCGGCGCAAATAGTCCAGACGGAATGCTCAGCCGATCCAGTACAAGAGCCGAAGGCTCACCGCTGCCAGCCGCCAGCAGTCCTCCGGTGCTGAGGATAGTCCGCTCCGCAGCCATAATGCCTGACAGCTGATAATGAAACAAGTCCGGCATCATGAGGAAGTGCGCCGCTTTCCCGCGCAGCTCCGGCTCTTCTTCCAGATCGGCGAAGAGCTGGTACACTGTATTGATCGTGCTCGGCTGATTGCCGGTCAGAAGGAACTGATCACTTGGCGGCAGTCGGCGCTCCAGTTCCGAAGCGTGCCGCGCCATGCGGGTGTCGCGATAATGATGCGGTGCGCGCAGCAGATGACCATCGTGTCCAATCCAACCGTAATCGACGCCCCAGGTATCAACGCCGATACTGAGGATCGGCATGACTATCGGATTGTCCGAACTATTGCCCCTGTCTGTATTATCGACATTGTCAGTGTTAGCGGTGCTGTCGGAACTATTGCCAGTGCCTGTATTGTCGACACTGTCGGTGCTATCGATATTGATACTACTGTTGATACTCTCAATGCTGTCGGCAGCGATACGTATACCGGTCTTGATCTCCGTCAGCAGGGAGTCAGTATCCCAATATAGACCGCCGTCTTCCTCGAGCGGTACATTGTCGAAACGGTGAATTTCGCGCAGCGCCAGCTTGATTCCGTCGTAACGTGCAAGCATGACCCGTCCGGAGCTGGCCCCAAGGTCGACGGCCAATACGCTTCTAACCTCGGAATCATTTTGCTGGATTTGCATCCGATCGTTTCGCAAGTCTCGTTTGTTTCGCGAATCCCGTTCTTCCGGTCGCTCCGACTCTGAATACATATTTTCACTCATAGGCAGCCCTCTGCTTTCCGATAAGATTTCACTCAGCCGTTCGCCTGAATATGATTTCTTATCGTTCAATATAGAGGTCCGAAATTTCGGCAGGCCGCATAATCCGCCGCTTCCAGATTGTCCGTGCCGAACAGCGACCAGACGCGCGGGCGGAAAACTCGCTTTTCGTCTACGTTGTGCATGCTGACCGGAATGCGGAGGATGGAGGCAAGCGTAATCAGGTCGGCGCCGATATGACCGTAGCTGATTGCCCCGTGATTGGCGCCCCAGTTATTCATGACATCATAGACGGAAGAGAATGATCCTCTGCCCGTCAATGTTGGCGCGAACCAAGTGGTCGGCCATGTTGGATCGGTACGTTCGTCGAGCGTACGATGCACGTCTTCCGGGAGATCGACGGTATAGCCTTCTGCCAGCTGCAGCACGGGACCGAGTCCTTTGACCAGATTAAGACGAGCCATTGTGACCGGCATCCCGCCGCGTGTCAGATAATCCGTCGAAAAACCGCCGCCGCGGAAATACTCCTGCGAAGCCGGGCGGAAGAGTGTTTTTTCCAGACATTTCGCTGCTTCTTCGTCCGTCACATCCCAAAAAGGCTTGATTGCGGGTTTGCCGTCAATCTGCTGCTCGCCGGTTCCGTCTAATGCCGCCGAACCGGAATTGATCAAGTGCAGCAGTCCGCCTTCCGCCGGTCCTTCCAGTCTGTGTCCCGTTACACGTTCTACCGCTGCCGGGCTCCAGAATGTACGCACGTCTGCAAAGATCTGCGCCGTTCCCGTTAGCAGATGGTTGAACAGCATCACGACACCGTTAAGACTGTCATTCTCGGTAGCGACGATGTAGGGCACCCGCCGTCCGTTCCAATCGAACGAAGAATTGAGGATCGTCTCCATAAAGTCAGCATTCGGAAAATGATCCGTCCAATGCCGCTGTCCCTGGAATCCGCCCGCAATCGCAAAATGTCCGCCCGCTTCTTCTTCGAAGCCAAGCTCCGCCAGACGCGGATTGCCGACCATGAGGTCGCGCGCGATTAGCGTCATTTTGACGACAAATTCCCACTGTTTCTCCTGTTCTTCGTCACTGATGATCAGATGCTCCGGATTGTTATTGGCGCCTACCTTGCAGTTTTCACGGGTCCACTTGAGCGCTTTTTCGTACTCGTCCTTGTCGTAAATTTCTTCCTCGACGCGGCGAACAAACTCCGACATATCCACATATTCGTTGCGCATACCGAGGTAACGTTGGAAAAGATCTTCGTCGATGATCGAACCGGCGATGCCCATTGAGACGGACCCCATAGATAAATATGCTTTGCCTTTTATGATCGCGGCAGCCAGGGCAGATTTTGCAAACTGAAGCAGCTTGGTCTGCACATCGCCCGGAATGTTTTCGCTGTCCGATTCCTGCACGTCCTCACCGTAAATGCCGAATGCCGGAATGCCTTTTTGCGCGTAAGCCGACAGCACTGCTGCCAGATAGACTGCACCGGGCCGTTCCGTACCGTTGAAGCCCCATACCGCGTGCGGGATCGAAGCGTCCATGTCCATCGTTTCCGAACCGTAGCACCAGCAGGGAGTGACCGTAATCGATACGCCTACATTTTCGGTTTTAAACTTGGCGACCGCCGCGGATGCTTCCGCAATGCCTCCGATTGTCGTATCCGCGATCACACACTGTACAGGCGAGCCGTCGGGGTAACGTAGATTATCCTGCAAAAAAGCGGCTGTCCGCCGTGCCATGCCCATGGTCTGTTCTTCCAGCGATTCGCGAACCCCTCTTCTTCTGCCGTCGATGGTAGGACGAATTCCGATTTTCGGATACTGCTGTAAAGTGTTGGCTGACATAACCTTCCTCCTTAAATGTAGGTAGAGTGGCAGGCTGAACTTCGATGAATAAATCTCGGACAAACGGAAAGCTTTCGGCAGACATCCTAATGGAGTAGGCGATCTTGCGGATTGAACAGGGAGTCTTACCGAGCTGGTGAAGCGATCATACTGAAGACGTTATTAAGCCACCATCACAAGTAAGCGGGACACAAGCAAGCGGGATACCAATGAGCAGCTTTCAAAAATAAAGCGTTATCATTTTAGAATATACAGCCGTTCTTTTTCCGATTTCTTCCTTATCTTAAGTTTCCGATACTTAGAAGTCAACACATAATCCACATATAAATAGGTTTATATTGTTGTTTTGTGGGTTTATTCTCGATTAATGGTGATTGATATTGTGGTTTTGTGATATTCATGATACGGTAAAAGGAGTAGAGGGACAGGAGCGGATAGGCAATGAAAGCGGAGCAAAGAAGAGACTGGATTATCAACGAACTGTATCGCAGCAAAAAGGTACAGGTATCGGCGCTGGCGCAAACGTTTGGGGTATCGGAAGAGACCGTGCGGCGCGACCTGGACAAGTTGGAGAAGGAAGGCATCGTACAGAAAAATTACGGAGGGGCGGTGCTTAGTGCTCCGATCAACCGTGATCCTTCGTATGCGAGCCGACACGATCTCAATCTTGAAGCCAAGCGCCGCATTGCGGAAAATACGCTGGGATTAATCCATGACGAAGACAGCATTATGGCAGATACGAGTTCGACGGCGTTTGAAGTGCTGCGCCTGCTGACCGAACGGCGGGACAATCTGACGCTGATCACCAATTCACTCGTTGCCTTATCCGCATTTCAGCAGTCGGGACATCGGCTGATTGGAACCGGCGGAACATTGGGCGCGTCGACCAGTTCGTTTGTCGGTCCCGATGCGGCGCGGACTGTCGAACGTTATAATGCCGATGTGGCGCTTCTTGGCTGCAAAGCACTGTCCATGAACGGTGGTATCTGCGACTCCAATGAAGCGGAAAGCGAGCTGAAACTGCTGATGCGGCGCCAGGCTAACAAGACAATTCTGCTCGCTGACCATTCGAAATTTGACCGTTTGGCATTTATTCGATTGTTCGATTTCGGAGAAATTGATTTTGTTGTAACGGACCGGCAGCCGGCGGAAGAATGGGTGAATTTTCTGCACAGACGCGGAGTGACGTTGGTGTATGGGGAAGATTGATTGAGGGTTGATTTTTCTTTCCGATCGTTTTAAAGTAAGGCAGTAAGCATTATATTCGTTGAACGGCGCGAAGCACGCGGACGTTTTCTCTTCTGGTTTTAGAAGAGAGGCGTCCGCTTTTTTGCGTGCATTCGATTTGAGAAGGGTTGAAGACCAAGGCAGGTTGACGACAAAATTCGAGGTTCTTTGAAAACAGAAAATGGGACTTTCCCAATTGCTGCAACCAAGCGACAATAGAAAAGATGGACCTGGCGGAAGGTGTCGGGATCTGCATAATGCGACAGGACCGCAACATGCAGTAAAACTGCATGTTGCAATAGACAAGATTGAGGGGGAGAGGATTGTGATGAAAAAGAGTTGGATGAAACGAGCGGGATTGGCGTTGGCGGCGGTGCTGACAGCGGGGGCCGTATGGGGAACGGGTTACGCACCGGATGTTCAGGCTGCCAGTTCGGCATTTTCAGATGTGAAAGCGGGGCATTGGGCCGAGAGCGCCATTGCAAAAGGGGTATCCAAAGGCTATGTCGACGGCTACACCAATGGTACATTCAAGCCTGATGCAAGTGTGACCCGGGCAGAGTTCGTGAAGATGGTCGTATCGGCGATGAAACTTGAAACGAAAGAAGCTTCGGGCAAATGGTATGTGCCTTATGTGGATGCGGCGGCAAGCAAAGGACTGTACGCGACAAGTGATTTCGCGAATAGCGAAGCCACTTGGAACAAAACGATGACCCGCGAAGAAATGGCCCGCGTTGCGGCCCGTGCGATCGGCGAGAAAACATCGGAAAACGACAAATGGATGTATCTCGCAACCAAAGAGGGTCTGATCAAAGGCATGGGTAAAGCGCAGCTTGCTCCAAAAGGTCTGACCACGCGTGCCCAATCCGTTGTAATCATCGAGCGTATTCTGACAAGCAATGCCGGCGGCAATCTCGATTCCGATCTGTACGCAACGGGCGCTGCGGAAATCATGTGGCACGGTACCAACATCTTTACGGTGATGCCGGAAATGTTTGTCACACCGGAATCTGACTGGAAAAACAAAGGAAAGACCGGCATTGAAGACATGTGGAACGAGAAAAATATGACGATCACGTCGAAAGACGGGCTGTACCAAGCGAAGCTTGACGCCCTGATCGCGATCGACATGGCTGATCCGAATGACCCGAACCGCGCTTTGCTGGGTGATATCAACACGCTAAAATGGTTCAATGGTAATCAAATGATGAAGAACCCAATTAAAGGTAACACCAACACTTACGTGATCTACTTCAAGAGCAAACAGGTATTCAATAAAGATAGAACCAGATACGTAAATCGTACGTTTGCACAATTTCAGGTCACTGGATTCGGTAACGTAGATGGTGACGCATACGCAGCAGGAAAATTGAACAAAGCGGCGTATGTATATCGCAATCAGATGGGTGATGTGCCTGCCGTTATCGTACCGAAAAGCGGCACGGTACAAGGCATGAACGATATTAGTATCGTTCTACAAACGCCAGCGAGCGGTACTTGGTTCAAAAATGTTGACCTGCTCAGACTTCGAGGTATCAAGTAATGAAAGAAAATCGACAACGAAAGAAACGATTCACGCTTGTCGGACTCAGCACGCTACTCATTGCGAGTAGCGTGCTGGGTGTTTTTTTTCCACTCCAAGGAAAAATCGCCGCTGCGCCGATTAAAAAAGTAATCACCTATTCCGGCGGCGATGACGCCCCAAGACTTCACCCCCATCGAAACGCCGTAGCTTTCGGTAAAACGCCAACCGCAACAACAACCCGGATCAGCGAAGACGCAGGCACCGGGAAAAAGATTCGAAAAATTGTGTTTTACAAAGGAACCGAAGCGGTTAAAACCATCGAGGTTAACTCTCAAACCTATTCCGGAACCGAAACATTTACAGGCGAAGCAATTGAAGTGGCGTCAGAGAACAACGGGTCAAACGGCTCATGGTTCGCATGGAACCGAACGATTCTAAGCGGATGGGTAGCCGGACAGAGTGATTCAGCATCAGATCAAGGTCCGTCGTCATCTGCACCCGAAACTGAAACCAATATCACAACCCAAGACCCACCTCACACAGGCAACTATAAAACAACGCCCGGCCGGAAGACTAGATTGACCGTTAAGTATCCGATCAGCAACCCATTTAAAGGGACCAGCACATTTAACGATTTATCTTTCCCGCTGTATTTAATCGATAATCGATCAAATATTGTACAGTCAAAAAATCCACAGCTTCCTGCTAATAGAGCCAAAATCGAAATTGATGAAGATAAAGAAGTTAGTAATGCGAATTTGCAAATTACAGGTTATCCTGTTAAAAATCAAATTTCCATTGTGTCACTGTTAGTCGGATTAGAACCCGGTCAAACAACGGTGGGTCCTACTCGCGATTTAAACTTCGCTACAATTACATTCGACCAGGAGCATGCCGATATTGGCGCGTATCGCTATTACGTTGAAAAAAACGCAGATGGCAGCATGCGCCCGTATAACGGAAATCCGAAAAACGCGCAAATTATGGCGTTTTACTACGCGGCGTATAACTTCACCGCCGCATCGGTCACGTATCAGTATCCAGACCGGTATTGGGTCTATACCGAAGATGCCGAAATTGAAGATCCTCAAGAACCAATCTTCGGTTGTACCGTACGAGACGGACGCGTTATCGAAGGTGAAAAAATGACGCCCGAAGCCAGTGCCGTCATTAAAGCCGATCAACGTGACCGTGAAATGTTCGATGTGCTGCAAGGCATTCCGACATCTGAAAGTTTATACGGGAACGTAATCGCCAATAATTACCTACATCAATTCAAATTCAAAGAACAACTCACCACTTGCGTTTACGAAATAACCGTAAGCAAGACCTACGAATTGATCTGGTACACCGACGTTCCGATAATCAATGATGACGGATCTCCGGGGGGAACAGAACGTGTCCAAGAAAAAGACAGCGAAACCAAGTTATATGAGCTTCATATCGAACGATACGGCTCGCACTGGATCGTTGATAAACTCGGCGCCTACGAGATCGACAACGCCGTTCTTCAAAACTATGCGTTTGAAGGCGAGCGAATCACGATAAGGCCAAACGGCTATACGCCGCCCAATATGACACTTACCCGAAACGGTAAGGCCGTTGCTGATCCAGGCCCCGGTAACTGGACGGCTGACCCAGAAACGATCGACTTAGGCGGGACGTCGCCTCCACCGGTTCCCGATGAATTAGGTCGGTATGAAGGCGAAACTGAAAACAAAATCGATCAGATTAAGGTCAATAACGATAAAGTAACATTTAACGGTCAAGTCCTTATGAACGACAACGTGGTCGAGCGAAAAACGCAGGATCCACAGCGTGTACCTGAACCGACAGCCATTACACGTGATGTTCTGTACAGTGCAAATCATATGATTCCTATGACCAAAACAAACCGGTACGCAGCGGCTTCGATGGGGGCCATTACGTATAAACCTTTAAGCGTAAATTACAATGCTGATCCCGGGGATACCTACCCCATCGGTAGCATCAACTCAGTCACCGTACATACTCCGGTCGTCAACTATTCCTCCGCCACCGACGATCAAGCTCACAACCAGAAGACCGTGCCCAATGGCAGCCGAGCTGCATTCATTCTTGACCGGCCGTTTACGGTAAGAATACCGACCAGCGGACAACATGCTAACTATGTTGGTTATGGGCATCGGGATTATGCCAAGTATTTCCGCGCCAAGCAGGTCCGTTTCCCGTTCGACGTGTACACGGCGGACCGGTCGATCTTCTATGAGAAGAATACGTGGATCGACATTCCGGTCAGCCAACTGGACACGACGTTCTTCCTGCCGGTCTGGGTAGACGAAGGCGACTATAGTGTCGAGTTCCGGAATATCGCAGAGAATGCACCGGATGTGCAGCCTGCTGAGCGGGATGCCAATCTGGATTTGATTAACCATGTCGCTTCCGATACCGTTAATGTCGAGGTCATCGGCCGACTATACGACTTCCACATTACGGACATCGTTGACTACAGCTGGGAAAAGGTATTTCGGGTAAAGGAAGGCAGGCCGCTTCATACCGGAGACACCTATTGGACCGGCCTTAATGGGATTGACGGCGCCGCTCGAGGCAACACGCCGCCGTTTACCCTGCCAATTCTGCCAGGCAGCCATCCGCTGGAAGGCATGAAAAATCTTGCGGTGAAGACCGGCTATCACGTGAAGTTTGATCTGAAGACGAAAGGCAATATGTTCGGCGAACAGGACGGTATTCGCATCACGCCGAGCTTTACCTTTGTCAGCCGAGACGGCCAAAGTAAAATGCCGGTCGATCTGTATTATCACGACGATCACCGAACGTTTATTAAAGTCGGTTCGCCCGAAGATACAGAACCGCGCTATGTCATTCTTAACGACCGGCTGCGCAATGTACCGGAAGAGGAACTGAGGGACACGGCACGGTACAAATACAACCATTATTACGGCTTCTCGCAGGTAGGGAACGTCAGCCGCGAGATGTTTATCAACGACTATATCTATCGGTTCACTAAAATGAAGACACCGGTGGGCGGCTATGATCAGCTTCTGCTGCCGGAACAGATTCGCACCTTAATCGGACCGAAGAGCAGCCTGCCGGCTTCGGTTGATTACGAACGAGCGAACGCTGCGGAGCAGAAATGGTACGGGGAGTACAGTTTGCCCGGTGATCCGTATGTCGTCGCCAAAGGAACAGATCTGGCCGAGTACGGCCGAACGCATCGCGGCCTGACCAAGCGCGACCCGATCTTCCTGCGGGACGGCTATATCATCTTGAATTTCAACATTGAGAGTATTCGCAATGGGAACCTGGATCGCCCGCATCTGCAGTACATCCATGCGCCGCTGATGAATCAGTGGAATCTGGAAGGGTTCCGTCGAAGCGTACAGGACTCTTGGGGGAATACGTTCTCGCTGCAGGACGGAGACATCGTCTTTTTCCATGCAGACAAGTCATACAAAGATGACTTCCAAGTGCAGGTGCCTCATTAAGTAAGCACAAGCGAAGTAAGCACAAGCGGTTGCTGGTACGAGCTTGAGGTACGCAGCGAAATCGGCATATGCCGGGAGTGAAAGAAGTTCAGGTAAACGGTCGGAAGATAGAAGAACATATCGTACCGGCTTATCCCAAACGGGAATTGGCGAGCGTAGAAGTCCTGCCCCAAGGAGACCTTTAATATTAATAGAGAGAAAGATAGAACTAAGCAGAAATAGACGAAAAGACCGCGCTGCCGAAGGGAATTCGGGAGTCGCGGTCTTTTGTTGAGGAAGAAGGATACAAGAAGCAAAAGGCTGCAAGAAGCAGGTACAGCCTATGGATGGAAAATCTGGTCTCGCCGATCTCATGTCAGTACCGATCTTGCGATCTTATATCACTGCTCAATCTCCTATCGGTGCATGCTGCCGATTCAGCGCCGACGGAACAGCAGAACCTGCCCTACAAATCCAACTCCGGCAAGTATAAGACTTACCCAGTACGGAATCGTAATGACCGGGGTAATGCGCAGAAGCATCAAGCTTGCGGTTCCGAGAATGACCAGTGCAATCAGCACAGTGCCGATTCCGCGAAGGTTAAATTTCGGCGGAGCCGGAATGCCTTCTTCAGGGTCCCGACGGGTTAGACGCATCAGCACTTCAATCAGAGCAAACGCCCCAATAACGACAACCAGCAGCATGCCTGTATTCGTTTCTTCCGCCTCGGGAACAATAAGAGCGGTCAGTCCAAGCAGCAGAAAAGTCCAGCTCAGTGCAGTCCAAGGAACCAAGACCGACAGACGGGCACGACCGGATACTTTGCGCTGCGGAAGGTGCAGGAGCGCTTCGGAGGCAAAAGCAACCGGATCTTCTCCAAACAATTTGGAAGCGGATTTGCCCTGCTTTTGGGCGGACAGCAGTTCCTGCCCGCGCGCCAGCAGCCATTCTTCGCCGCTGTTTTCTTGAACTCGGCTGGACCGTATGTGAACGATCACCTCATCGAAGTATTCAGCGTTTTTCTTGCTCAATTGATCGCGGATCGTGTTAATCTCGCGTATGTTCGTTCTTACGCTCAAAAGGGGAAGCCTCCTTGAAATCTTGAAATCTTGAAATAATGATGGAAATGCTAATCAGCCGCATGTCCCTGTTCGTCTGTTTGCCAAGATTGGGACTGGAACGCGAGGAATAGACCGGTCCATCGGTCCTCACCGGTATCGTGGATCAGAATTGCTCCGTCTCGGAAAGTACCGTTGTCGTCATGCCATGGTCGCTCGTTGCCCTGGTTCATATGGATATTGTGCAGACCGTGTCCCGGCAGGAACCCGAAGTAATAATCCGGCGTCTTGAGTTCGGGACCCCAGCTGTCGCCGAAAACGTACAGCTCGGCCTTCGTTTGTATTGCCTTGTCGATCAGGGCAACAATTTTCTCGTTCAGATCATTATCCGGACCCGGCAGGCTGGCCGGCAGCGGAACCATATCCTCCCGGTGGAACAGGGGATTCCGGACGAAATCCAGACCGCGGATTGGAAGTCCGTTTTCGATCGGCGTGAAGCCGCTCGGCAGGCTTTTAAGAGACTCTGTTTCGGAAGGTATACACGGGCCAATCCAGTATAGAAGTTCGGATGGATAAGCTTTGGACTTGATATTGATCGATGAACGATACAGAACGTTCCGATCATCCTGCAGACAAATATGAAAATGAGGCTGACTGCCAAAGCCGTGAATCGAGCGCAGCGCTCTGGCTTTCAGCACGCCGTAACGATAGCGGCTCACTGGCGTTCCCTCCCGAATGATTATCTCTCTAAGCATATCGCAATCGGGGTTAGCGGTCTACGGAATCCCCTTCGCAAATTGTACAGTCTCACTGGACAGCGGAACAAACTCCGAATTGACAATTTCCGGGTCAAAACGTTAAGATAGATGTAATTCACACCAAACAACTAGGAATTAAAAACAGGAGGCTGCTGCCATGGAACGCCAAATTGTGATCCGCCACAAAACGCACGATTTGACCGCTACGATTCATTATCCGACTTCGGGAGGCTGCGAAGGGCGTCTTCCGCTGACGGTCATCTGCCATGGATTTGTAGGCAGCCGGATTGGCGTAGACCGGCTCTTTGTCGTAACGGCTCGGGAATTGGCTGCCGAAGGGCAGTTGGTCGTTCGGTTCGATTATGCCGGCTGTGGGGAAAGCGGAGGCGTATACGGCGAGGAAGGGATGGAGTCGATGATCCTTCAGACGCGTACGGTTCTTGATTACGCGATGACCTGCGCGGATATCGATCCGAGTCGGGTCACGCTGATCGGGCACAGTCTAGGCGGTGCAGTGGCGCTGTTGACGGCTGTTCGCGACCGCCGGGTCAAGAGTCTGGCAATGTGGTCTTCCGTCGGTTATCCCTTCAACGACATCGTCAAGATTACCGGACGCGAAAGATATGACGAGTCGGTTCGCACAGGCAGCACCGATTATCTGGGCTATTCGTTTACGCCAGTGTTCTTCGAATCGCTCGGATCGTTCCAGCCTTTTCAGGAAGCGAGCAAGTTCTACGGCGACGTACTGGTCGTACACGGAACGTCGGATGATGTGATTCCTGTTGATTATGCTTTCCTGTACCAGAAATTGTTCTGGACGCGCGAAGATTCCCGCTGTGACAAAGAAATCATCTTCCAGGCGGACCATACGTACTCGTCCGGTCCGCATCGCCGACAGCTGCTCGACATTACGAAGCGCTGGCTGCAGGATCGGCATAAGAGCGAGGTCGACTGGCAGCACTGGACGATTTAATGTTCGTCCAGTGCTGCGCAGCCTACTGGCAGCACTGGACGATTTAATGTTCGTCCAACATTGCGCAGCCTACTGGCAACATTGGACAATCTAATGTTGTCCAACATTGCGCAGCCTACTGGCAACATTGGACAATCTAATGTTGTCCAACATTGCGCAGCTTACTGGCAACATTGGACAATCTGACGTTGTCCAACATTGCGCAGCCCACTGGCAGCACTGGACGATTAATATTGAAAGAAACTTTCATTTTTCATTAAACCGGAAGCCTGAGGGCTTTCGGTTTTTTATGTTTTCTTTTGTTCAGAACTCTCAGATTAAGGTTCGTTTAATAAACGCTGTGTAAAGTGGGAAGCGGGAGAAAGAAATCGATAAACGCGAATAAAGATCAAAAAGCAGTCATTTTCCTGCTTTTGTTAATTACAGTCTATTTTTCTGTAAAAACAATGTGAAAAACGAGCGAACTTTTCTTTTAATCCCTGACATGATTGTGCTAGAATGATTGAGGCCGCAGAAGCGGATTTAAAACTTTGCGCGGATTTCGCGTGCACGGTTTTGAAAATTTGAAAAGGGGTTTTAAAATGCGTGCAAAAAAGAAAGACATTTTCTTTCAGACCTTGGAAAATATGGCCGACATCATTGTACAGGCTGCCGACTACTTCTCCATCCATGTCGCTGACCTGAAGGATGTCGAACAGTTCGCCAAAGAAATGAAAGTTTATGAATCCAAATGTGATGAATTTACGCATACGATCATTACCGAGCTTAATAAGACGTTCATCACCCCGCTTGAAAGAGACGACATCCTGAAGCTGGCTACCACCCTGGACGACGTACTGGACGGACTTGAAGCCACCGCTTCGCGTTTCTACATGTACAATTTGGGTCAGCCGGACGAATATATGATTCAGTTCGGAGAAATCTTGCGTGAATCGGCTTACGAGATCCAGAAAGCAATCCACCTGCTGTCGCAGAAAAAACTGCTGGCGATTCGCGAATACACGATCCGTTTGAACGATCTGGAGAACCAGGGCGACGAATTGCTGCGCATCTGCACGAAGGAACTGTTCGCGACAGTAACCGATCCAATCGAACTGATCAAGCGCAAGGAAGTTTACGAGCGTTTAGAAACGACGACCGACAACTGCGAAGACGTTGCCGATATTCTGGAAACTATTATTATGAGCAACTCCTAAGCGGAGCCTGCCATATTAGGGCTAAAGGAGGTCTGGACCGCTTTTTCGGAATGTGTTTCCGGGCGTGGGCATTGTCTCATAATCGGCGTCTGTTTCGTAAAAGGACAACGGCACGGCATCGGCAGAACTGCGGATGCGGCGCAGCCGTCTGTCTTCGTGCGGTCAAAATACTATGGATACACCTTTTCTTATACTTGCGATCGTCATTTTTCTGGCGCTCGCCTTCGACTTCATTAATGGATTTCACGACACGGCCAATGCGATTGCCATGTCCGTCTCAACCCGCGCGCTGAAGCCTCGCACAGCCATTTTGCTTGCGGCTAGTATGAACTTCCTCGGCGCGATTACTTTTACCGGGGTTGCCAAAACAATCGGAGGAAGTATCGCTGATCCGGCCACGCTGGATAACGGTATCGAGATTGTCATTGCGACGCTTATTGCAGCGATTATCTGGAACCTTGCAACTTGGTGGTTCGGTATCCCGTCTTCTTCCTCGCATGCTCTGATCGGTGCGCTGGCAGGTGCGGTATTTGTCGGTGCAGGATCGGACAGCGTCAATTGGAACGGTTTCCTTGATATCGTCAAAGCGCTGATCTTCTCGCCGCTGATCGCTTTCGTTGTTGGCTATATCATCATGATGGTGCTCAAATGGACATTAGGACGCCGCAGCCCGCACACGGTTAACAAAGGCTTCCGCTCCATGCAGATCTTTACAGCCGCGCTGCAGTCGTTCGCGCACGGCACGAACGATGCGCAAAAAGCGATGGGTATCATGACATTCGCGCTGATCGCAGCCGGCAGATGGGATTCGCTTGAACCCCCGCTGTGGGTTAAGCTGTCCGCGGCCACTGCAATTGCGCTCGGCACTTCGGTCGGCGGATGGAAAATCATCAAGACGCTTGGTACGAAGATTTTCAAAATCCAGCCAATCAACGGTTTTGCGGCCGATGTCAGCTCCGCTTCCGTTATTTTCACAGCTACGCTTCTGCATCTGCCGATCAGTACGACGCATGCTGCGACTTCCTCGATTCTCGGCGTAGGCGCCGCCAAGCGCTTCCGGGAAGTGAAGTGGGGAATGGCAGGTCGGATTATTGTCGCTTGGTTCATTACCATTCCGGTAGTGGCCTTGTTGGCCGGATTGATGTATAAGCTGCTGTTTTGATAAAGTTTGATTGCAAAAGGCCTACCAGTCGTTCTGGCAGGCCTTTTTTTCGAATTCCCTTGAAAATGTAACTTATTGCGCTTATCCTTCGTCTAAAGAGAAGGAGGTGTTGATATGAACAAAACTGCCAGAATGATGAGTTTGGCATCCGCCCTGCTGCTGACATTTGCTTTGACAGCCTGCGGAGAAGCTAATGCTCCGGCACCGGAACCGGGAGAAGTGCCAACTAATACAACTCAGGAACCGCCGGCGGAGAATGGTCAGACCGATAAGACCGATCATGAAAACCACAAAGCGATCTCGGCATCGGGCGTTTACAATGGACAGGCTGATCCGCATACGATCGAGGTAGATGTGGACGGTAAGCCGATGTCGTTTCAGCTTGCTCAAGGCGTAGCGAAGCAGCTGGATGGTCTTACAGAGGGCGACGCGATCTCGTTCGAGTATGTGGAACATCCGGTTGAAGGAAGCGATGTACCGCAGATGGAAATTCAATCATTGGAAAAAACGGATGAAACGTCTGCAAGCGAAGGTGCGAATACGTCTGGCGATTCTGCTTCGGTCTCTCAGCGTCCTGCCACGCAGTCGTTTGAAATGATGAGCGAAGGCATGCCTGACAAGCGTACGGCTCAATTGGAGCAGGGCGACGGGTACTCGCTCTACGTGTTCGACGCGTATACGTTCGATTCGGCTCAAAATCGGTTGATGCTGACGGCGTTCCCGGAATATCATGCGGATATCGAAGTGCTGCCCGATGATTTTGACCGGGACGAACTGCGTACGCAAGGAATGACGGAACTGGAGAAATACGGTGAAGTCAACGAATATGAGGGGGATCAACTGTTTGAAGGTCCGATGTCGGGTGCAAATCTGTTCCTGCAGGTGTCAAATGAAGAAGGACTCCACAATTATATCGTATGGGAACCTGAAAACGGAGGCGCCTTCCTTTTCCGCGTTCATGTGCCAAGCGGCGAGCCATCGGAGACGTTCCTGACACCGGCGCTGACGTCGTTATCTTCGATCGAATCCGATTCGAAGAATTAAGTCGGATTGATCGCAACGTTTTAAACGATTAATCTCATAATTTAGTACTCACACTCAACACTCAATATTTCACACTTAACATGCAACCTTTGACGTTTTATAGTCCAAGTTTCGCGATGCAGCGGAATTTGGACTTTTTTGTATTTATACAGAAAAAGATGCTAACAAATTCATTCATATTCCTTTCTCTTTCTATCACTCCTTGAAAACTGCTCGGAAGTTTTGGGACTTCATTAGGCATTACAACGTGAATTAGGAAAACGATGAGTGGTACTGGAGAGTCTTGAACGATCGGGTGCCTGATGTCCGAGAACCGAAGCTGGGCGCTTGGAGATATCCGTATCATAATAGCAGCAGCAGAGCTTGCCTGGAGATGTGGGTTCGACTGGGTTAGGAAAGCTGGGAGGTTAGGAGATTAGAAATCATCTATATACGAAAGAAGCCGGTATACGAAAAGAAGAAGCTATGCGAAAAGAAGAAGCTATGCGAAAAAACCTCTTCCTATAAAAGGAGGAGGTTTTTGAAACGCTGCAGCTATCGTTGTCGATGGGATGTCTGGTTGAACTTGTCGCACTCAGTCGGAAAGTACCGCGTCCCCGCCGTTTTCTTCATTCCTTTGCCGGATCTCCTTCTGAACACTTTCCGTCCGAAGTTCCGCCGCCGATTCGCGAAGTTCCGAGACCGATTCTCGCAGGACCAATTCCGACAAGATCAGAATTTTTTCCAGTGGGGCTTTCGGATCGCGTACACGTTCGAGCAGACGCAGTGCAGCTCTTCGGCCCATGGCTTCTTTCGGCACATGTACGGTCGTGAGCTTTGGTGATGATGAGCCGGACTCGTCGATATGATCGAAGCCGACCAAGGAGACGTCTTCCGGAACGCGCAGTCCCAGATCGGTCAACGTCCGTGCAGCGACAAGTGCCATATCGTCGTTGGCGCATACAAATGCTGTAGGGAAAGTTCGCCCTTTGCGATGTTTGAGCAGCCACTGCCGCAGTTCCGGCTCAAACTCTGCTTTTTCGGTGGTTGGCAGGGTGTTCATTGGATCGAGACGATCCTGCACAGGCAGTCCATGATCCTCCATCGCAGCGCGAAATCCGCTCCAGCGGTCACGGAAGCTGCGGGAAAATCCGGTACTGCCGAGAAAATGCAGCTTGCGGTGCCCACAGCCAATCAGATGGTTGGTCAGCCGTATGCTGGCATCCATATTGTCCGCAAATACGGTATCGGATGGAACAAGGGGGTCTTCGTGATCGACGAGCACCATCGGAAGACCGATCCGGTGCACCTCCAGCAGCAGCGGCGTCGAAATCTGACCGATGCCGATCAGACCGAGGAAGCCGTCGGGATTCAGAATGCCGGTAACGGCATCTACTCGCTGTTCGGAAATAATAACGACACCCAGACCGTTCTCTTCCAGCGTCTCGGTAACACCATTCAGAATTTTCCCCCAGTAGAGGGATTCGGGGGTCTGAAAGCGTACATTTGGCATAAGAACGAGTACGGACTGCCGGGTCGAAGGAACCGCCGGGTCGGAAGGCTGCTTTCGATTTTTCCCGTAGCCATGAGGCTGCGTGAAATAGCCGAGCTGCGAAGCAGCCTGGATGACTCGTTCGCGGGTCGATTCGCTGACGCCGCCTTTGCCGGACAGTGCTTTGGAAACGACAAATTTGGATACGCCAAGCTGATCGGCAATTTGCTGCATCGTAACTTTTTTGGCCATTAAGAAACCCCTCTGCCTAATAGAATAACAGAAGTATAACAAAATTTTTTTTTACACGTCTACAGAAGGAATTGTTAGCTTGAAGGAATGGACGAATGACGCAAAAATTTCGATTTAATGAAGATTGCAAGCGGACTGCCCAGCGATTACGATAGAAGAAGAGGATCGGCGTCCACGGCTGGAAGACACATGGCCGCGAAACGCCGAATCGATTCCAGATACAAGGAGGGCGGCTGCCGTGATTCGGACGCTTGCGGTAACTCACGATCATCAAGTTAAACTCGATATTCCACTGAAAGAGCTTGAGCCGTCGGATTATGAATGGTTCTGGGTCGATTTTTCTGCGCCGACGGCGAAAGAAACAGAGCTGCTCGATACCTATTTTCATTTTCATCCGCTTGAAATCGAAGACTGTCTAAATGACGTGCAGCGCCCGAAAATGGACCCGCACGAAAAATACGTATTTCTGATCACCCATGCGCTCGAAAAAGGCGGCAAGGAAGCCGGCGAAGTCGACATGTTCCTCGGGGACACTTTTTTTGTTACCTTCCATTTCGAACGAATGAGCGAGATCGACGAAGCCTGGGAGCGGATCCGTACGCGGGCAGTCGATCCGGAGAGGAATACGAATTCGGTCATGGCGGCTTACCTGGTGCTTGATGCGCTGGTAGATGAATATTTCCCCTGCGTATTCGGCATAGAAGATGAATTGGCCGACCTGGAGGAAAGAGGGCGCCGGGAGTCGGTAGACAAGCTGCTTGCCCAAGTGTTCGACCTGCGGGCACGACTGCTTAAATTGCATCACACGATCGTGCCGATGCGGGATCTGCTGTACCGGATTATCAATTCGCAGCATGTCGACGATGAGCAGAGATACCGGGTGTATTTTACCGATATTTACGATCATCTGCTCAAGCTGTCGGAGATGATCGAATCAAACCGGGAAATGACCGCCGACCTGCGCGACAGTTACATCTCGCTTAATTCAAACCGGATGAACGGAATCATGAAGACGCTGACGGTTATTACGACGGTGTTTATGCCGCTGACGCTGATCGCCGGTATCTACGGAATGAATTTCGAAAACATGCCGGAGCTTCGCCATGAATATGGATACTTCATCGTGCTGGGCGGAATGCTGCTCCTAGGTGGAATGATGATCGGCTGGTTCTGGCGCAGAGGATGGTTTAAATAGAAAAATGCGATGCGCCAGCGATCAAAAGTGTCCACGAACGCATTCGGTCTGCATCGCGTGAAATCGGTAACGCTTGAAAAACATAACTTAGGCCGCTACAATAATAAAGTAAGCATAACTATTCTGGCCTTAGGGCTTATGACACCGGTATCGAAAGCGTTTCGACAGCCGGAAATCTTGGCGGTTCATCGCTTTGAGTCTATAACCAGTAAACGGTAGGGGATGATCTTTCAGTGCAGCTGAAAAAGTTAAACGATAAAACGGTCGATCAATTGTTCGAAGCGATTCTTACGCTCAAGGACATCGAGGAGTGCTACGTGTTCTTCGACGATCTGTGCACAGTCAACGAAATTCAGTCGCTTTCGCAGCGTCTTGAAGTGGCACGCATGCTCGGCAAGGGCAGTACGTATAACCAGATTGAAGCGGAGACGGGCGCCAGTACGGCAACGATTTCGCGGGTGAAGCGCTGTCTGAATTACGGCAACGACGGCTACAAAATGTCGCTTGATCGTCTGGGAAGGTAACGACCATGATGAAAACGGGCGCTCTCCTTATCAGTCACGGTTCTCCGCAGCCCGAATGGGTGCAGGCGGTTGAAGAGGCGGCCGGCGAAGTCAGAATCAAAGAACATATGCCGGTCGCAGTGTCGTTTCTGGGCAATGTGGAAGGTGCGTCGATTCAAGATGGCATTGATGCGCTGGAGTCGGAAGGCGTCACGGATATTCTCGCCGTGATGCTGTTCGTATCGGAAGGAAGTACGCATATCGACGAGATTGAATATGCGCTGGGGATCAAGGATGCACCGGATAAGGAAACAGATCTCGAACCTTTCCACATCGCGGCACGCATGCATGTTGGCCGCCCGATGGGCGACGATCCGGATGTGGCACGCATGGTATGGGACAAAATATCGCCTGTTTCAGTACAGCCGGAACATGAAGTGATTCTGCTGGTCGGCCATGGCAGCATTCACGATGGATTCCGGCAGCGTTGGGAGCAGGGTGCATCTGCATTGGCGAAAAGAGTAGGCGAGACAAGCGGTCTGGTCTGTGATTACGCACTGCTGAATCCCGACAATGTGCGGACCAAGGTTCAGGAATGGATCGACAAAGGCCGCAGGGTATTGATCGCTCCGCTGTTCCTGAGTACGGGATACTTTTTGCAAACGGTGATTCCCCGCAAACTCGAGGGGTTAACGTATGGGTATACCGGAGATGCACTTCTGCCTCACCCGCTGCTGCCGATCTGGATTGAGCGGCAGGTTGAAGAACTGCTCGGCGGGCTCACTGAAGAGATAGACGGACAATAGGACAGAGATACAAACAGTAGAGCAGGAAAACGAGCAATAGAGCAGGAAAACAAGTAATAGAACAGACACACGCATAATAGAATGGATCCATACATCAAAGAAGCGAAGGTCCCGACTGGGCGGCCTTCGCTTCGAGTTGTATCAACAGCCGACGTTTCTGTAGATTGCTAGGTAGAGCAGACTACGGACGGCAAGAACTTATAAAGAACAGGTGGAGTTTGACAGATGAGAAGAGCGAGGCTGATCTATAATCCGACATCCGGTCGTGAAGAAATGCGCCGACGGCTGCCGGATATTTTGCAGCGCCTCGACGAAGGCGGAATCGAGACAACGGTGCATGCGACAACCGGTGAAGGCGATGCGACCCTCGCAGCTGCCGATGCGGCGCAGCGCGGTTATGATATCGTCATCGCCGCGGGCGGCGACGGCACCATCTACGAAGTCGTAAACGGTTTGGCAAATCAGCCGCATCGACCGGAATTGGGTGTGTTTCCGCTGGGTACGACGAATGATCTGTCCCGAGCGCTCGGTATTTCCCGCCAGTGGGAAGATTACTGCGATCTGGTGCTGCGGGGCGAATCGCGGCCGATCGACGTGGGGCGGGCGAACGACCGGTTCTTTATCAACATTGCGGGCGGCGGATCGCTGACGGAATTGACTTACGAGGTGCCGAGCCGCTTGAAAACGATGATCGGACAGCTCGCTTACTACTTCAAAGGTGTCGAGAAGATGGTTAACCTGACGCCAATGCAGCTGAAGATTGATGCCGCAGGTCAGTCTCCGATCGAAGGAGAATTTATGATCTTCCTGATCGGAAACACAAATTCGGTCGGTGGGTTTGAAAAACTGATGCCGGGTGCGCGGATCGATGACGGTCATTTGGACGTTATTCTGCTCAAAAAGTGCAACCTGGCTGAACTGATCCGCGTAGTCTCAATGGCGCAGCGTGGAGATCATTTCAACGATCCCAATCTCATCTATTTCCGCACACAGCGGTTGGAAGTAACTTCGCCGAACAACGTGCTGCTGAATTTGGATGGCGAACTAGGCGGGCGTCTGCCGGGCGTGTTCGAAGTGCTGCCGCAGCATCTGCGGGTGTTTGCTTAGAGGAACGCAGGTGTAGAGACATGCAGGGATGTAAAGTGCAAGGATGCAGAAATGCAGAAATGCAGAAATGCAGAAATGCAGAAATGCAGAAATGCAGAAATGCAGAAATGCAGAAATGCAGAAATGCAGGAGTATCTGTTTCTCTGCAAGAGTCGATAGCGGCAGTTGAAAGCAGCCGGTGAAGGCGGCAATCGACAATGGTCGGCATAAGCGGCAGTCCAC
>NZ_KB899297.1 GCF_000378145.1 Saccharibacillus kuerlensis DSM 22868
CCCATATGCAATTATTTTTCGCAAAAGCTCGCCAAATCGTACAATAAGTGCGCAGGTGCAGCTATTTCACATAAAAGTACGGTTAGAGACGCAAAAACGCTGAAATAAGTGTATAGGAGCACTTATTTCAGCGAAAATTAGAAATTCGAGAAAAATAAGTGTATATACGCACTTATTTTCTATTTCCCCGTTAAACCTTTAATTTCTTCTATTACACCTGCAACAAACTCTTTCGGATTTTGCTGAAACAGGTTTGCATACAGGCCCTAGTCAAGCACTCTAATTGCTCGTTAAATTCTTCTTTTAAGTCCGCGCCTTTTGCACTTTCAACAACTTGCCTTTGATTGTCGTTTCTTGCATCGCTTTGAGCACCTTATTGCCTTTGCCGTTCAGGATATCTACGTAAGTGACAGTCTCCTGGATGCTGATGATACCGATATCGTCTGCGGTGATGCCTTCGATGCGGGCGATGGTGCCTACGAAGTCGACGGCGCGCAGCTTTTTCTTTTTGCCGCCGTTAAAATACAGCTTCATAATGTCCGCGTTCAGCTCTTCGCCGCGGCTCTTTTTCGGGGCCGGACGGTCGCGCAGTTTGCGGTCGAAGTCGGTCTGCGCTGCGGCTACCGTATGTGCGGAAGGCTCCTCGACGCGCGGCAGCTCGAAGCCGATATAGCGTTCGATCGCATGCAGGAATTTGTCTTCGAAAGGCGTGACGAACGTGATCGCCGTGCCGCTTTGACCCGCACGGCCTGTGCGTCCGGTGCGATGGACATAGCTTTCTTTTTCCATCGGCAGATCGTAGTTGATGACATGCGTAATCCGGTCGATATCGATGCCGCGAGCCGCCACGTCGGTTGCGACCAGGTATCGGAACTGCCCGGCACGGAACTCGTTCATCACGCGGTTGCGGTCATCCTGCTCCATGCCGCCGTGGATTTTGTTCACCGGATAGCCGAGACGCTCCAGATGATTCGCTACCGCATCCACATTGTCTTTGGTCCGGCAGAAGATCATACAGCTGTCCGGATTTTCGACGACCGTCACTTTTTGCAGCAGGGCCGGCTTGGACTTCTCGCCTACCGTGTACAGCTTGTGCTGGATCTGCGTCTGCCGCTTGTCCGTTGCCGAACCGATCTCGATATCAACCGGGTTCTTCATGTAGCGGTGACAGAGCGCCTCCACGTCTTTCGGAAGCGTCGCGGAAAACAGCATCGTCACGCGTTCCTTCGGCAGCTGCTTAATAATCTTCTCCAGCTGTTCGATAAAGCCCATGCTCAGCATCTCGTCCGCTTCGTCGATCACCAGATATTGAATGCGCTCCAGATCGATGGTGTCTTTCTCGATATGGTCCATCACACGTCCCGGCGTGCCGACGATCACGTGATTGCGCTGCATCAGTTCTCTCTTCTGGCGGTCGAACGGCTGCTTGCCATAGATCGCTGCCGCTTTGATCCGTTTGAAGCGTCCGATATTCATAATGTCTTCTTTCACCTGATCAGCCAGCTCGCGGGTCGGCGTCAGAATCAGCGCCTGCGGACGACTTTCTTCCCACTCCAGCAGTTCGCATAGAGGAATGCCATAAGCCGCCGTTTTACCGCTGCCCGTCTGTGATTTAACGGTAACGTCTTTGCCTGCCAGCGCCTGCGGGATCACCTGCTGCTGGACAGGGGTCGCAGACTTGTAGCCCAGGCTGTCAAGCGCTCGAGTGATTTCTTCGCTGAGGTTGTAGGAAGAAAATGAGACTTGGGAAACTTCGGCCGAAGCCGCTTGTTTACTCGAGACTTCCTGCGTAAGTTCAGGTTCGTTCTCTGTATGGTTCTCTGTATGGTTCTCTTCATGGTTGGCTGTATCGTTTACTGTATCGTTTCCGTTCACGGTTTCGTTCACGGTTTCGTTGTTCGGTTGGTTCTCGCTCATGTTTGATTTAACTCCTTCGGTCTCGCCTGGTGCTGTGCGGATATCCGATAAGCGTACCACAGATCCGGACAAATGAGGACTGGCATTTTGTCGAAAAAAGAAAATTGACAAAAATACACAGCGAAAAGAATCTTCGAGTTAAAGATCCTTTTCGCTGTTTGTGTCATTTATCCGGCTCTTTACTCCGTGAATTCTCCGGCGTAATCCGCTACTTTATCGCGCCATACCGTATGGAAATGTGCTTCGGCAGATTCGCCACTGTTGTAAGCGACCCCCTGCTGAGCAGCCATTTCCAGCCACAGGCGAGGTCCGTCGATTCGAACGTACGAACCGATCATGTCCGGATCCGTCGAACCCGACCAGCCGATATACGTTTCTGCCAGTGCTTCGTCGGACAGGTATTCGCCCAACAGCGTTTCTGACGTTTCCGCATCTGCGTCTTCAACCCACGCTCTGATTGCCGTTTTCACCAGTTCCTGCTGCTCTGTGCTCAATTCCGAATACAGAATACCTTCACTTTCTGGGAACTGTCCGTCCTTGCCGGCACCGACGACAACGTCCGTAAAGGTTTGCGAAATCTGCGCCATCGTCAGTTGGTCTTCGCTCAGCGAATCGATAATGGCATACATGCCCTCTTTACGCGTGTCGATCGGGGAGTACGTTGTCCCGTCCAGCTCAAATGTCTGCGGTTCCGTACCGGTAAACTGCGGCGTCGCGCTCACTTCTTGGCCGTTAAAGACAAAGTTTTCGGCCAAGTGGTGTCCGCTAATTTGCATCATCCATGTGTCGCTGTCCGATGGCGTGCCCAGAAGCGCGATATAGTACATGCCCGATCCCCATTCCGTGCGGCCGGTGTCCGTCGTCAGGAATTCGTCCGCACGGATAATGTTTAGCATCGTTTCAAAGCCTTCTTCGCTCAACACAGCTTTGGCCAGCTTCAGCGCCGCTTCGATACTTTCGTTGGACAGATCGCCCAGCGCCGCGCCATTCCGGTTGGTAGAGTTGGCCGGCAGATTGGTCCAGTGTACCGCATTTTCTTCCGTCAGCTCGTAGGACACCAACTCTTTCTGTTCGTCGGTCAGCGTTGCCAGGAATTCTTCGGCAAGCGCCGCTTCATCCGACTCCTCTGTGATCGTCGTATCGGCAGCGACCTGTTCCACGATCTCGATGATGGACTCTTTGGCTTCAGCCTGAGCACCGCCTCCGCCGCCTGTCGGCGGCCTGCCTCCTGCACCGTCGGGCGGAGTTCCTTCAGCGCCTTGGGTCGCATCCGCCGATACCGTCTCGGTTGTCGGCGCATCGGTCGTAGTTTCCGTCGTTGCGCTTTCCGCCTGTTCAACCGTCGTTTCCGTCTCGGCCGTTTCTTTCGTGCCGCATCCGGACAGTACGATTGTCCCTGCGATTACTGCCACCATGCCTTTGGTCATCCATTTGTTGTTCATATGATTATTCCTCCACTTTTAGTTTTATGACAAAGTCTGTCATTGTTGATTACTAGGCGCTTTCTTCTTTCTGATCTCATTATCATTGAGAAAGCTTAAACTAAGCTTTAATTGAAAATTAAATCTAAAAAAGGGCCGGCCCGCATGCTCGGCCAACCCTTTTTTAGTTATTTGCCTGCTTCCGCCTTGTACTGATTTGCGGTTTTCAACAATTCTTCATACGCTTGTTCCGGCGTCGACTGGTTGAACTGTATTTTTTCTACAATCGTTTTGTAATCGGTCTTTTCCTTTATAAGCCGCCTCTATATAGGATTGAAGGAGAGTAACGAATGCTTTTCTTTCACTATCCATCAATTCTGCCTAAGCGATTCCAAAAGAAAATCGCTTTCTGCACATGAAAAAGCCGGCCTGGATGCAGACCGACTTTTTCAAACAAACTTATGGATATAACAGATTCAAACTTCCTGCAGCACATATTTCTCCAGTACTTTCCGCACCGCGCCGGGACCTTCCAGCATTTCATGGAACATCCCTTCAATCTTGTCCCCGAGTCCGATCTCATACAACCGAACGCCAAAAATGCTTTGATCCTCGAGAACGGCGCGCACATTGGAGGTGGAATCGCCCAGTTTCGTGCCCGCCAGCTTCTGCTGCAGCGTCTCCAGCATAGGGTCCGGACTCGGTACGAAAACACTGCCCTTATCGTCTACGCCAAGCAGATAACGGCACCAGACCGCGATCGCCAATGGAATGGCTATAAGCGACGCAGGATCAAGGTCTTCCCTGCGGGCATAGGCTTTGATCGTCTCTCCAAAACGAATACCGACCTTCTGGGACGTATCGGTCGCAATACGTTGCGGCGTATCCGGGATAAAAGGATTGGCAAACCGTTCGTTCAGCACTTCTCGCAAAAATGATTCCGGATCGATAATACCAGGGTCCACAACGACGGGCAGTCCTTCCGTAAAACCGATCATTTCCACAAATTTTCGCAGCGTTTGATCTTTCATTTCGTCGGCGATCGACGTGTACCCGAGCAGGCATCCTGATACGGCAAGCGCCGTATGTAGCGGATTCAGGCAGGTGGTTACTTTCATCGTCTCCACTTGGTTTACCGTGTTCCGGTCGGTAAAGATCACCCCCGCTTCTTCCAGCGGAGGACGGCCGTTCGCGAAACGATCTTCGATCACCAGATATTCGCTGACTTCCGCGTTTACGAAAGGCGCCCTCGGCGAGCTTCCGGAAGTATCGATGTCCATGCCTTCTATGCCCCGATCCAGAAGCGCCGCCCGTACTCTTTCCGACGGACTCGGCGTGATTTTGTCGATCATGGAGAGCGGGAAAGTCGCTTTGCTGCCGTCCTGCAAATAAGCGGTGAAACCTTCCTCCGTCAATCCGCGCTTCTCCCATTCCGCCGCTATCGTAACGATTGCATCCTTCAGCTTATCTCCGTTGCGGGAACAGTTATCCATGCTAACGAAGGAGATCGGATACTGCCCTTTCAGATAGCGTCGATACGCGAGGGAAGCTGCCTGGCTTATCAGATGCTGCGGATGTTCGGGACCGTTCTCCAGATCCGCCTGAACCGTGTCCGAAAATTCGCCGTCCGGCCCCGTTAACGAATAGCCTTTCTCCGTAATCGTAAAGCTGGCGATCCGAAGACTTGGATTCTCGAACATGGCAATCAAACGATTATAATCATCTGCCCGACTTTCCCCGATCATTTTCCCCATGACGAGCGTATCGACGATGCTTGCGACCACATTCATTTTGAATTCGCCGCTCGCATTCATCAGCACGACCAAGGTAAGGTTGTCGTCAAGACCATAGACCTTTTCGGCTGTCTTAGTAGCTGTCTTGTCGACTGTTCCGGCACGCAATGACTTTACAGCCACAATGCCGGTGCTTGCGCTGCCGCTGTCGAGCAGCTTTTGATGGGCATTGGCTACAAAACCGCGAAAAATATTGCCTGCGCCGAAGTGCACCCATTCCGGATTTTCCGCCGTATTCGCCGAGACCTGTTCAATATCGAATTTCGGCAGCTCGACCCCTGCGGCCTGCCACTTTGCTTCATCGGCCAAACTGTTGAGCGATAAACGAAGCATTCAATCGGCTCCCTTCTCGTCCTTCGCATTTTCGAGACTGTCCCAGACTCCAAGCAGATACATGATGCCCAGTGCTCGGTCATACAGACCGTAACCGGGACGACAATTTTTCTCTTCTCCCCATAAATGCCGTCCGTGATCCGGGCGCACATAACCCTGGAATCCGGTCTCGTGATAAGCTTTGACCACTTCGGCTACGTCGACATTCCCGTCACGTCCGCGATGCGAAACTTCGATAAAATCGCCGTTTTCGAACACTTTGATATTGCGGATATGCGCGAAGTGAATCCGATCGTGAAACTCCCTGATCATGGCCGGCAGATCGTTTGCAGGATTGGTTCCAAGCGACCCGGTGCAAAAAGTAAGACCATTATACGGACTGTCGACCATATCCAGCAGACGGCGAATCGTATCTCGGCTGCGAACGATCCGCGGCAGACCGAAGATCGGCCAAGCCGGATCGTCGGGATGAATCGCCATTTTGACGTCTACCTCTTCGCATACCGGGATGACCCGCTCCAAAAAGTACTGCAAATTTTCGGACAGCTTCTCTTCCGTCACATCGGCATAGGCAGCAAACAGCTCATCCAATTGGGCCAGACGTTCCGGTTCCCAGCCAGGCATCGTAAATGATCCCGCCCCTTGCAAGATACGGTCTACCATTGCGCGGGGATTATCCGTAATAGCGGCTTTTTCGTAAAAGAGTGCGTTGGATCCGTCCGGCAGTTCCTTATAAAGCTCGGTGCGTGTCCAATCGAAAACAGGCATGAAATTGTAGCAGATAACTTTGACGCCCACTGTGGCAAGTTTGCGGATCGTGTCTATGTAGATGTCGATGTACTTGTCGCGCGTAGGCAGGCCAATTTTGATATCGTCGTGAATGTTAACGCTTTCTAATACTGCCGTGCTGAATCCTTTGCTTGTAATCTGATCAGCCACTTCCTGTATGCGTTCCATTTCCCACTCTTCCCCGGCAACCTTGTCGTGCAGCGACCATACAATGCCCATCACACCCGGAATTTGCCGAACGTGATCAAGCGTCACATTGTCGTTGTTTTCTCCGTACCATCTCCAAGTCATATTCACTGGCAGATCCTCCCTTGTTTCGATTGGTTTTATCATAACTTTGCACCAAACATTTCGTATACGCGGGAATTGAACACTTTTCTTCTACAATGTAACACGAAAAAGGACTGCAGAATATTTTCCGCGGCCCTTTTCTTTTGTTCATCTTCATTTCTACTCCATAAACAAAGCTGTGAATATCACGACATCCTGCAGGAAATGAATGATCAGCGCCCAGAAAAATCCTTTGGTCTCCAACATCGACTTGGTTAGAAACCAGCCGATAAAGGCAGCCATCAGTACACCCACTATACCGCCGGGATTCCCAAAATAATGGACAACGCCGAAGACCGCGGCCCCAAGTCCTTGTGCTATGTATGGAGAGTATCCGTATTTGCTGACGACAGCGACAAAGGTGAAGCGAAAAATGATCTCTTCCGAAAAAGCGTTCGCAAGCGCGAATGCCAAGATCAGGAATACGCCCGGGTATAGGTCGAAACTTACGCTTTTCCCATGTGCGACCTGGAAGTAGATTACGATCGCCGTCGCTAACGTAATGACAACCGCAAAGTTCAGCCCAAAATTTTTCCACGTCTCTGTCGCGGCTGTTTACATATAGGAAGCGTCGGCTGAAGCATTCAACGAACAACAAAAGGCCGCCGAGAATGTCTCGACAGCCTTTTGTTTACGCTATGTTCGTTTTCTCTGTCAGCAGATTTCACTGTCTGGACGAAGGATCTCGGGAAATCAGCACCTTGAACAAACCGAATGAAATAGGCAGCTGAACATACATGCCTAATTGATGGTCTTCGCACCATTTTTCTTCTTCCCGGGAAAAATCAGTTGTCATGATAATACAGCGTAAAGTTTGAAGGTTCTGGATCTCTTGCGAAAGGGAGGTTGTGGAAGTAGTAGGAGACAGCCATTGAAAGGGAAGGATTGCGGCATCGTAAGCGGTGTTGGTAATTTCTTGCAGAGCATCCGCTTCATTGCGAACGCCTTGGCAATCCAAATAAGAAAGACGCTTGCAGTAGGCAGTGAAAACGCTTCGTGTCAGGTGATCCGGGTGGGCGATTAAAATCTTCAACATCATTACCCCATCTACTTTAATTATTCAACATCATTCATGGAGTAGAATGCAGCGGGTTGGATCTGCTGCTTTCTGTAATTTATACATCAGTATATCATGTGAATATCAAACATATAAATGGATTGTTTTCGGAATCTTAAATAAATTTCGTTTGAAGTGTTACCTGTGTAATTTATTGTCTTAACGCTGTTCGAACGAACAAAAAAAGACTTTCACGTTCCCGTGAAAGTCTTTTCGTTTGCCCTGCATTTCGTCTTAATTTGGCAGCCTTGATGGTCCTATATTCTGCGTCAAACGATTCTCCTGCCGCTTCAGCTTTCTGACCGTACCAGATTCAGTCTGCTCTCGAACTCTTCCAGGCCCGCACGCACTTCCGCCGTCGACTTGGCTTCCATCAGTTTCGTTCGCAGCTCGTTCGCTCCGCGGAAACCTTTGATATAGATCTTGAAGAAGCGCGGCAGCGCCTTGAACGGACGAGGCTCAAGCTCCGAAGAGTACTGGTCATGCAGATCCAGATGCAGCCGCAGCAGATCAAGCAGTTCATGGGGTTCATGCTTTCTCCGTTCTTTCTCGAAAGCAAACGGATTGTGGAAAATGCCGCGTCCGATCATAATGCCGTCTACGCCGTATTTTTCCGCAAGCTCCAATCCTTTTTGACGATCCGGAATATCTCCGTTGATCGTCAGCAGCGTGTTCGGCGCGATCTCGTCCCGCAGCTGCTTAATGTCGGGAATCAGTTCCCAATGCGCGTCAACCTTGCTCATTTCATCCCGCGTTCGCAGATGAATGGACAGGTTCGCAATATCCTGCTTCAGGACATGGGTCAGCCAGCCTCTCCATTCGTCCAACGAGCTGAAACCGAGCCTTGTCTTCACGCTGACGGGCAGTCCGCCGGCTTTGGCCGCTTGAATGATCTCCGCTGCAAGTTCAGGACGGCAGATCAGACCGCTTCCTTTGCCGTTCTCCGCTACGTTCGGCACGGGACAGCCCATATTGAGATCGATGCCTTTGAATCCTTCTTCCGCCATACCGATGCTCATCTGACGGAAATATTCCGGTTTATCTCCCCAGATATGGGCGACAATCGGCTGCTCGTCTTCCGTAAACGTCAACCGGCCGCGTACGCTGTGGCGTCCTTCCGGGTGACAATAACTTTCCGTATTCGCAAACTCTGTGAAAAAGACGTCCGGCTTGGCTGCCGCGCTTACTACATGGCGAAACACAACGTCCGTTACGTCTTCCATAGGAGCCAATATAAAAAAGGGACGCGGCAGCGTATCCCAAAAGTTTTGTGTCATGTAAAAAACCTCACTATCCTATAATCATTCAACTGTCATACGATCATTCAACCGTTTAACACGGCGTTATCAAACCCATACTATAGTACGCCGATTCTATACAAAATGCCAAACCAAACCTTGCTGTAAAGGAAAAAAACGCAAAAAAACTCGCAAATAAACAATAGCCATTGATTATTAGTTTGATTTTGATATAATGAGTTTACACTGGTAATGAGAATCATTATCAAATTTTTCGATTATCTACGGCGCCTACACTAAAAAAAGAGGAGGTTATTGATTGTAATCGGCGCTTTGAACAACGATGCAAATACATATTATATTATACTTCAGGAGGTTCATATGAAAAAGTCCGCTTTCTTTAAATTGATGTCTACTCCGGTATTGGCTGGGATGCTTATGCTGACGGCCTGCTCAAACTCAAGTACCCCGGCTGCACAGCCTGAAGCCGCTGCTGCTGCTCCTGCAACCGTTGAAATTACGGATATCCACGGAAAGATTCAAGTTCCCGTCAATCCTGAGAAAGTTGTCGCACTGGACAACCGTACGTTTGAGACGCTGTCCGACTGGGACATCAAATTGGCGGCTGTACCAAAAGGCGTTATGTCCGCCGACTCGCCTTATGTAAAAGACGAAGCCGTGCAGGATATCGGAAATCACCGTGAACCTAATCTTGAACTTCTGGCCTCGCTCGATCCCGACGTTGTTATTGTCGGCCAGAGATTCGCGGATTATTATGAAGATATCAAAAAACTGGTACCTAACGCTGCCGTTGTCGACTTGAGCTTTGACGTCTCCGACGCTGAGAAAACACCTGGACAAAATTTGGTGAACGGACTTAAAGATTCGACAGTCAGCCTGGGCAAAATTTTTGACAAAACGGCAGAAGCCGACAAGCTGAACGCGAGTTTCGACGAATCTATTGAAAAAGCCAAAGCCGCTTACAATGGAAAAGATACCGTAATGAGCGTTGTCGTTTCCGGAGGAAGCATCGGCTTCTCGGCTCCTCACAACGGACGCGTCTGGGGACCGATGTACGAAATCTTTGGTTGGACTCCGGCTTTGGAAGTTGACGCCGCTTCTTCCGATCACCAAGGTGACGACATCTCGGTCGAAGCGATTGCCCAGAGCAATCCGGACTGGATCTTCGTACTGGACCGTGACGCGGCAATCTCCAGCGAAACCGACGCCGTTCCTGCTCAAGACGTGATCGACCAAGCGCCTGCGCTGAAAAACGCCAAGGCTGTCAAAGAAGGACATATCGTTTACGCGCCGAACGACACTTACGTCAATGAGTCTATCCAAACTTATATCGAGTTGTTCGACAACCTTTCCGCAGCTTTGACCAAGTAACAAAAAGGAGCATCGCATCGTGGTGAAAAATGTAATGCCTCAAACAGCCGGGTTTGAATCTATTCAAACCCGGCATCATTCTAATAAATTGTGGACTTGGCCTTTTATCGCTGCCATTATCGCGATTATTGCTTTGGGCGTGATCTCTCTTTTCACCGGTGTTTACGATATCAAAGGACAAGCGGACGGAAAAGAGATGTTTTTCACTACCCGAGTGCCGAGAACTCTCTCATTAATGCTTACCGGAGCCGCAATGGCTATGGCAGGACTTGTCATGCAGCTTGTTACGCAAAACCGTCTCGTTGAACCTACTACGACCGGAACGATCGAATGGTCGGGTCTGGGACTTTTGTTTGTTTATTTGATCTTTCCGGCCCCAAGTCTCTTATTGAGAATGACCGGTGCGATCCTTTTTTCGTTTATAGGGACCATGCTTTTCTTTTTACTGCTGCGAAGAGTCAAACTGCGGTCATCCTTGATCGTACCGATTATCGGAATGATGCTCGGAGCGGTCATTTCCGCAATTTCGACGTTTATTGGACTTCTTTTCCAAATGACTCAGAATATTGAGAGCTGGTATATCGGCTCTTTTTCAAACATTCAAATCGGAAGATACGAATACTTATGGATTATCGTCTTGGTCACAGTCTTGATTTTCATTTGTGCCGATCGTTTGACGCTCGCCGGACTGGGGCAGGACGTCGCCACAAGCTTGGGTGTCAATTATAACCGTATCATTTTTATAGGCACGGCACTGATTTCTTTGGCTGTCGGAATCGTCGCTGCCGTTATCGGCAATCTGCCGTTTTTGGGATTGATTGTACCGAATATTGTATCCATGTTCAGAGGCGACGACCTTAGAAGCAATCTGCCTTGGGTGTGCCTGCTGGGAATGGGAACGATTATGGCCTGCGACATTCTGTCACGTGTTCTGATTATGCCTTTCGAAATCCCGGTCTCCCTGATTCTCGGAACCGTGGGGTCGGTCGTGTTTATCTTGATTTTGTTGAAGCAGAGGAGGTCTAAAAGAACAACGCGATGAGCGAATTCACACAAAGCAACCCGTCACCCGTCAGAGCTAGTCTTCCTCGGAAAAGAAGAGCGGCCAGCGCCTTTCGTACACCAAAAGAAGCCAAGCATTATTGGATACTGCTCGTCACGCTGCTGCTATTAGGCCTTCTTTCTACCTATGGACTGTTGGTCTACAACAATCCCGTTCCGGTCACCTCCCCTTCTTTTGTACCGGTCGTAGAAAGAAGAATGGTCGCCATCGTAGCCATGCTGATCGCTGCCGTCTGCCAAAGTCTTGCAACGGTCTCCTTCCAGAGCATTACGAACAATCGGATTATTACGCCGTCCCTTTTGGGATTTGAAGCCCTGTATTCCACAATACATACCAGCACGATCTTCTTTCTAGGAGCTGCGGCATTTGTGAATTTCAGCGGCGTGGATTCTTTTCTCTATCAAGTAGCGGCAATGGTCTTAATGTGTCTGATCCTGTACGGCTGGCTGCTGTCCGGCAAATATGGAAACCTGCAAATTCTGCTGCTGATCGGCATCATTATGGGTACCGGCCTGGGTTCCGTATCCGCCTTTATGCGAAGACTGCTTGCGCCGTCCGAATTTGACCTGCTCCAGACCCGGTTATTCGCTTCCGTCAACAATGCGGACGCCGCTTATTTTCCGATTGCAATTCCAATTGTCGTCGTCGTAGCCTTTCTTCTGCTGGCTCACGCCAGACGCTTGAATCTGCTGGCAATGGGCAAAGAGGTATCGACTTCTCTGGGAAGCAGGCACAAAGCCGGCGTTATCTACACGCTCGTACTGGTTTCAATCTTAATGGCGATCTCGACGGCTCTCGTCGGTCCGCTTACGTTTTACGGATTTTTGGTTGCCACGTTAACATACCAGGCGGCACAGACCTATGATCACCGCTACGTGTTCCCGATGGCTTTCGCTATCGCGTTTGTGATTATTACGGGCGCATATTTCATTATGAATCATGTGTTCCATGCGCAGGGAGTCGTATCCATCATTATCGAACTGGTCGGCGGCATCCTGTTTTTAATCGTTGTCTTAAGAAGGGGTAGTCTATGATACAAATCGAGAACGTCAAAAAATCGTATACAGACGAAGTGGCCATAGGTCCTCTGAATATCGAAATCCCGAAAGCGGGACTGACTTCGTTGATCGGACCGAACGGCGCAGGCAAGTCGACGACGCTGCTGATGATCGGAAGGCTGCTCGACTTGGACGCAGGCCAAATTACCGTTGCCAACATGGATATCGCCACTTCCAAATCGAAAGACCTCGCTAAAATTCTTACGATCCTGCGGCAGGAAAATCATTTTGTCACGCGGCTTACGGTCAGACAGCTGGCCGGATTCGGACGATTCCCTTATTCCAAGGGCAGACTGACACAGGCAGACGAAGACATCATCTCCAAATATATCGACTTTCTGGATCTGACCGCGCTGGAAAACCGGTACCTGGACGAGCTTTCCGGCGGGCAAAGACAGAGAGCTTATGTGGCGATGGTGCTGTGCCAGGAGACCGAATACGTGCTGCTGGACGAGCCTTTGAATAACCTTGACGTGGCCCGTTCGGTTCAGATGATGGAGCATCTGAAGTATGCTGCTACCGAGTTCGGCCGAACGATCTTGACCGTCCTGCACGATATCAATTTCGCAGCCAAATATTCGGATCGAATCTGTGCGATGAAGCACGGTCAGATTGCCGCTTTCGGCACGGTGGAAGAGATTATGAAACCGGATATTTTGACGGATATTTTTGAGACGAAGATTGAGATTCTGCAGGGACCTTATGGGCCGATCGCGGTGTATTGACAGATCAGCATGCTAGATATCGGTAATCAAGAAAAAGCCTAAGCGGATGATCTGCTTAGGCTTTTTTCGTACCGAGATTCAATTTTGTTCATTATGAATTAGCTTCAACGATCATAATTGAATCCTTTGTTAGTTTTGTACCTAAGTAGGCTCATATTATTTCTCGAAATTATCGACCCTTCCTCTTTCTCTTGTTCTCGTACATTTTTCTATCCGCTTCCATATAAACATTCTCCATCTTGCCAATAGATTGTTCACTAAATGCGTAACCGACTGACAAATGCACTTCTATATCTTGATTATTGCTGTTGTAAATATTCACATCATTATGTATACGCTGTACTAAACCTTCAATCTCCTCTGAATTTGTTCCAACCAAAAGAATGACGAACTCATCTCCACCAACTCTTGAGACAACCACTTTTTTTGACGAATACGTCTTCAATATTCCAGCTGCTTCTTTAATCAATCGATCTCCCTGCCGATGGCCATAAGTATCATTTGTTATTTTTAAATTATCTAAATCAATAATGATGATCCCAAACGCTGTATCTTCCTCTTCTTCATACTTCTCCATCTGCCTATCAAAATACTCACGATTGTAAACTCCCGTAAGGCTGTCGTGAGTAATGCGATACTCCAGTTTTTCCTCAAGTTCTTTCTTCTCAGTAATATCCCGCAAGATTCCTTGAATGGCTACCAGTTCACCGTCTTGGTAAACAGGCGTTGTATACTCTTCAAACAATCTATATTCACCTTTATTAAATGCTTCTTCACCCATTGCAATTCGATAAATGACTGGCTTATCGTAGTCAATCTCTCCTTTAACCTTCTTAAAAAGCTGGTCCCGGTCATCCGGATGGACACGTTCGAATGCCATTAAAGGGTTGTCATAGACTAACTCTCCCTGCTCTTTACCGAAGGTAACTTCGAAAGGAGGATATGAATAGCGAAACTTCCATTTAGGCTTAACTTCAAAATGATAAAAGCCGTCACGCGAATTTTCAACTAATCCGATTAGCATCTTTTCATTATCAGAGCGCTGTTTTTTATTTTTAACTAATCGTTTATATTGGTATGTCAAAAAAGTATATGAAATGATGGCTCCTGTCAGCAAAGCAATCATAATTTGTGTCATCTTAACCCACTCCCAGATGTCTTCTCACACTTACGAACTAATTCTACTATGACTTGTTACCCATTCATAGAATCTTTTTCAAAAAAAAGGATCATAACAAAAGATACTCTTTCTGCATGCAGGGTAACTTCTGGGAGACTAACCAAGCCAAACAGGCAGACAATTATGACGTTTATTATAAATACTCTATTTCGACTTATAATAATATGATTCTATTCAGTTCTTTAACTTATCCTACTTTGTGAAGGATCTTGATATAGTAAGACTGGATCCTATGAAGCGTATTCGTATTTAGACTTACTCACAGGCATATAGTTCTTTGGATCTAATTATTCATATTCGAACAACATTTACATGAGCTCGGTTGTTCCCATACCACCGGCAAGCATTTTAAGCGAAAGAAAAGAACCTTGAGAAAAGAAAAACCGACCGATCTTCAGGAAAGATGCCTGAAGTCCGGTCGGCTGTTCGTGCGTAGTTGGAGGAATGAATGCCAACTCTTGTTTCCTCTAGCAATTTATCGCGTCTTATTCGACTTTTAGCACGAATTTCCTTGGAATTGCACGGGTTTAATCACTGTTTACGAATTTTTCACCAACACCGTCACGCATTCCACATGACTCGTCTGCGGGAACATATCGAGCGGCTGTACGGATTGGATCTCGTAACCGCCGTCCAGCAGCACTTTGCAATCTTTCGCCAGTGTCGACGGGTTGCACGATACGTAGACGAATTTCTGCGGCTTGGTACGCAGGACGGTCTCCAGGAACTTGCGGTCAAGTCCTGTACGCGGCGGGTCAGCCACGATGACATCCGGGCTCAGGCCGGCTTTGGCCCAGCGCGGCAGCAGGTCTTCGGCTTCGCCTTCGAAGAACTGGGCGTTGTCGCGGCCGTTCAGAGCGGCGTTGCGCGTCGCATCTTCGACGGCTTCCGGAATGATCTCGATGCCGCGTACTTCGGCGGCATACGGCGCCAGCCACAGACCGATCGTTCCGGTACCGCAGTAGGCGTCGACGACGGTCTCTTTGCCGGTCAGAGCGGCCGCTACGCGGATCGTCTCGTACAGCTTGGTCGTCTGTTCCGGGTTAAGCTGGAAGAACGCACGCGGCGACAGTTCGAACTCCAGATCGCCCAGCGATTCTTTCATCGCTTCGGAGCCCCACAGGCTGGTCGTGCGCTCGCCGAAGATCAGCGAGGTCTTGAGCGGATTGACGTTCAGCGACAAACCGGTCATCTCCGGCAGTTCCAGACGCAGACGCTCGATCAGTTCTTCCTGACGCGGAATATCGGCGTTCTCGGTCACCAGCGTAACTTGAAGCTGTTCCGACTGGAAGCCGTAGCGCACGACGATCGTGCGCACGCCTTTGCGCGGGCCGCTGTCTTTGATATCGCTGCGTCCGCCGCGGCTGTCGCCTTTGGACAGCGGAATGTTCAGCTCGCCGAGCACAGCCTTGACGCGCTCGATGGCGCGGTTGACCTGCGGATGCTGAATCGGGCAGCCGCTGATATCGACGATCTCGTGGCTGCCGATCTCATAGAGACCGGCCACGATCTCGCTCTTGGAGCCTTTGACGTCGCGGCGCTCGACCTGCAGCTGCGCCTTGTTGCGGTAGTCCCAAGGCCGATCCATACCGAGCATCGGCTTGATCTTGAGATCGTTCAGGCCGGTATAGCGGCTGAACGCTTCGCGCACGATTTCCGTTTTCGCACGCAGTTGGCCCGGATACGAAATATGCTGGATTTGGCAGCCGCCGCAGATCCCGAATACGGGACAAGGCGGTTCCACCCGGTCCGGCGATTTCTTTTCGATTTCCATCAGCTTGGCCTTCATGAATTTCTCCTGGGTCTCGATCACTTCCGCCTTGACCACTTCGTTCGTGATCGCGCCGTCGATGAAGACCGCTTTGCGGCGGTAGTAGCCCACGCCTTCGCCGTTGATGCCGATCCGCTTGATCGTCACGACGATACGGTCGCCCGCCTTGATCTGCTCGGCTTCAACCGTAGGAACGGTCGGGTCCGGACGCTTCGGCGCACCGCTCAGCTCTGCCTGCGGCTTTTTGCCTGGCACTGCGGCTTCGCTGTGCGGACGCGCTGCCTTAGGCAGCCCTTGAACGCCTGTACCTGCCGGAACGGCCGTCCCAGGCTTTCTGCCGCCTGCATTCGCTGCTGTCCGCGCCCGATCGCGCTCGGCCGTTTCGCGAGCTGTTTTCACTTTGCCGCCCGCATAGGGCTGACCCGATGTCGGGCCTCTGCCTTTATCGCCCGCGTAAGGCTTGCCGGACGTGCTGCCGGTAACCGGTGCGCCGGCTGTCCGCTCGCTTTGGCGCTGTTCGTAACGCTCAGCGGGACTGAGACGTTCTCCTCCCGCAGTCGCAGGACGGCGCTTCTCGCCGGAAGAAGCCGGACGTCTGCTCGGCTTTTTCTTGTCCGCAATTCTTGCCGCTGCGCCCTGATTGCTTTCGCTCTTGCCCGCGCCCGGCTTGCTGCTGCGCTTAGCTGCCGGCTTTTTGCCAGAGCCTCTGTTTTTCTTCTTCTCTTCTTTGGCCGTCTGAAGTTTGCGCTCTTTGCGGCTTGGTGTGGTCGACTTGTCTTTTTGCTCACTCATATATTTAACTCTCCATCTATATTAAAATTGGATACTGCTCGCATCGCCTGTCCAACGTCCGTTCGCATTGTTTCCGTGTTCACTATACCATTTTACCGCAAAAAAAGAACCTGTTTCCGCCGCCCATACGCAAACTTCGGCTCGCCCATCTTCCGTAAAAGACTGATGGATTCGCACAAATGGGCAAAAGGAAAAGGTTCTTTCTGCTGCCTTTACTTATCTTATCGGCTGCTGCCTGGATATCTCGCAGTAAATCTGCTATTGCGACTCCTCCTCGTCCACGTGATATTCTAGCAGGCTGATCAAAAGAGCTTCATTCATTATCTGCAATTCTTTTGCAATTCTTTTGCAATTCTTTTGCAATTCATTTACGATTCGCTTGCGTTTGATCTCGGTATTCGACACTACATATTCCCCATACCAAAAAGCCTCTTCCTGCGATATGGCTTTCCTTGAAGGCTGCCGTATCGAGTCGAAGAGGCTTTCATGCTGCACACTTGGAATTTAGTAAGCTGTCCAGCCTGCGTCCGCCGCGAGCGTCACGCCGTTAACGAAGCTGGAATCGTCGGAGCCTAGAAACAGCGCGACTTTGGCAATCTCGTCCGCTTCGCCGATCCGCGGATTCAGTCCCATACCGACCATGGCGCGCTCCATACCGAATTCATTCGGCTGCCCCATAGTGGCGGAGATGTTGGTCGCTACGCCGCCCGGTGCGATCGCATTGCAGCGGATGCCTTTGACGGCATATTGGAAGCCCACGTTTTTCGTCAAGCCGACTACCGCGTGCTTCGACGCCGTGTAAGCCGCACCCGCGCGCGACCCGTTCAAGCCGCCTGCCGAAGCAATATTGACGATAACTCCCTGTCCTTTTTCCAAAAAGATCGGGAGGGCTTTGCGTATCGCTCTCATCGGACCAGTCGTGTTGATTGCAAATACGCGCTCCCACAGCTCGTCCGTCAGATCGCCCGCAGGCGTGAAGCCGTCCATAATGCCCGCATTGTTGACCAGAATATCGAGCGTACCGTATTTTTCGACTGTGTGATCGACCAGTTCCACAATGTCTGCTTCAGACGTTACATTGGTCTTGATCGCAAACGCTTCGCCGCCCGCATCCTTAATCTCCTGTGCGACCGTTTCCGCTGCTTCGAGATTGATGTCCGATACTGCAACCTTCGCGCCTTCCGCCGCATACAGGATGGCGATACTGCGCCCCATGCCCGATGCCGCGCCCGTTACGATTGCCGTTTTGCCTTGAAGTTTCATATGCTCAGCCTCCCGATTTAAAGTAGAACTATTTTTCGTCAACAACTGTTCATTAACTGCTCTCCAATTCAGTATAATCAATCATAGATAACGCATACAATCGGTAAAACCCGAGCCATTTGTACGTTAATGAACATCTGCTAGCTTCCCTGTTCATCATAAGTAGATTTCATGAAAAAGGAGGACTCCTATGACTTCGCAGATAGCGGAAGACTCTGCCGACCGCCGTGTCCGTAAATCCAAAAAAGCATTAAAAGAAACGCTGCTGACCCTGATGCGGGAACGCGAATTCAAGCGGATCTCGATCACCGACCTGGTTCACGGCGCCGATCTCAACCGGGGAACCTTTTACAAGCATTACCGGGACAAAGAAGAACTGCTCGCCGAGATTGTTGACGATACCATGACCGATCTGGTCTCCTCCTACCGGGAACCTTATTTGCATACTGACTCTTTTGTCCTGCAGGAACTGACCTCTTCGGCGATCAAGATTTTCGAACATGTTCATCGACACGCTGCCTTCTATACGCTGATCGTCAAATCGCAGGCGCTGCCGGGCTTTCCCGACCGCATCTGCAGCGTGTTCAAGCAGCTCAGCCTGTCCGACCTGGAGAGCAGTATATCGAATCCCCAAGTTGATCGCGAATTGTATGCCAGTTATCAGGCTTATGCCATCTGGGGCATGATTCTTGCATGGATTGAAGGCGGGCTCGTTCATTCTCCCGATTACATGGCGACCCAACTGCTGGCGGTTATCCGAAATCGGTCTTCCCGGCAGGAGGTTATCTATCGCAGCAGTTCGCAGGATAAGAAAAGCGACAGCTTGCAGCCCTAGTTATCAGAACTAGGATCTAAAACGCTTCTCTATGGAACAGGTCGTCTACAGATTCGAATGGCTGCAGGAAACGTATGCTGCATGCAAAAAGCCCCTTGAACCCGGCACACCGGATTTCAGGGGCTTTCCTATTGAGAATTTTTCGAAGACTACGGCTGACGGCTCTCTTATAGGCTGCCCACCCAGCGTCTAAAAACTGCTTTCTCTGCGCCTGCGGCTCTTCATGACAGTATCGCGCGGAACATACGGCGAAGCGCTCTCGTCCTTGCGGGTAATCCATACATAAATGAGCAGACCCAGAATCGGGATGAAACCGAGCAGTGCTATCGCTTGGGGCATCCAGCGCCTACGCGATCCCGTATAGATGGCGTAGGCCGACAGCAGCGTCAGCAGGAAGAAGTCGATGGTCATAATATGAACGAACTGCGACGTGTGGAATGCTTCCATGTAGACGCCCAGGTCCCCGGCCAGCAGCCCCCATCCCATAACTACCAGCGTCAAGAGGAAAAGGATACCGTGCGTAACTTGCGATTCCGCGGTGCGGCGTATGCCTTCCGACAAACGCAGATCATGTGAACCGGCATGTGTATGCGAAGTGAGAATATAATACGGCAGCAGGGCGAAGATACCCAGTCCAAAAGACAGCAGTACAAACGGCCATGCGGGAACTCCCCGATCATCGTGCCGAAGCAGCAGACAAGCGTAAGTCATCGGGAATAAGCCAAGCAGTGTAAACATGGCGAGCAGCGACGGTTCATCCGCCTGCAGCGTCAGCAGCCGTCCGAACCAAGGGTCCTCCCCACCGCCCGCTCCAGGCGCGAAAAACAGCGCGTACACAACAAAAGCCAGCCATACGACGAACAGCAGCACACGGGAGATGCTTGTCATGACGGTCACACCTTTCTAGGGGAATAAGGCAGAGAGTCAAGGTTCGGAATAAGCCGCTTCTTCGGCAGCCTCTCCTCTTCATTACCCGTAACCGTTCACCCTGGCAAGCAACCATTGGAAAAAGATGGACAGAATCCTTTTGTTCAAGAGAATTGCAGCAAAAAGACACTCGTGCCGAGGAGAGTGCGCGAGTGTCTTTTTACTGCCCGAAACCGTGCAATGGAGATAGGTTTCGTAGGGGAATAATGGCTAGAATGGTTAATATCCTTCGCCGAGATGCAGTGAAAAATATAGCATGACCACCTAGACAATTACTATACATAGGCCCAACTTTTCGGTTCATCACAGCTAGGCCCAACTTTTCGGTTCATCACAGCTGTGCGAATGAAAAGTTGAGCCCGCGCCTAGCGGATTTTTTTCCAGAGCGTATCACCGCTCTCAAAAGAAGACGTTAGCCGAATAATCGGCTTAAACGTCTTCGATCTTTAAATCTTTAAATCTTTAAATCTTTAAATCTTTAAATCTTTAAATCTTTAAATCTTTAAATCTTTCAAGGCATGTACGCAAACTCATCAACTTTTTCGAATAGAAGATGCTTTCAACGCCCAGGTCCGGTTTCCAAATTCAAATGAAGTCTTTGAACGTAAATACGAAGCCGATTATTGGTTCGCGTATATGCCGGAATGGGACGCGTCCCCTTACGGCCCAATAAGTGCTTATATGCAATTATTTTCCGCAAAAGCTCGCCAAATCGTACAATAAGTGCGCAGGTGCAGCTATTTCACATAAAAGTAAGGTTAGAAACGCGAAAACGCTGAAATAAGTGTATAGGAGCACTTATTTCAGCGTAAGTTAAAAATGTGAGAAAAATAAGTGTACAGGCGCACTTATTTTCTTTCCCCCTATTGTACCTTCAATAACCTCTTTTGGATTTTGTGGAAACAGGTTTGCATACAGGCCCTAAATCTTTTAAATCCTAATGTTTTCGCCCTTAGCTCTTAACTCCCCGCTTAGAGCTTCGACGCCGAAGCACCCGATTCGTCACACCAAACACAATCAACTGCACAATCAGAAGCAGTTTTATTACTTCCTTTTATCTTCTAGAAATTTTACTTTTTATAGAAAACCCGTCTAGTCGGCAAGCAAGCAAGGTGTTAATATAAACAAGTTGCCTGAACATATATAAAAAAGGCAAAATCACCCGGTCTATGAGACTACATACAGGAGGGAAAAATCATGGCTTTTTGTACAAACTGCGGTCGTCCCCTTACGGAAGGCGAAAACCATGTCTGCGAGGTTCAGACTCCGGTTCAACCGTCACTTCAACCTTCGGTTCAAAACTCGGTTCCATCTCCAATGTTCGAGCATCAATCCGGTCAGCCGGCGTATTCATCGAACACTGGCTCCAACACCAAAGATTACGGAACGCTGGTCAAGGGTGAACTGGCCAAGTTCGAAAAAGGAACTTTGCTTGGACTATTGAAAAATCCATTCTCGGCGCTTCATCTTCGCGGAGAAAGCGATCTGCGCTACGGTCTGATTGGATTATTGGCCTCGCTGATCGGTTATATGATGCTGGCCTGGTCGTTCAAAAGAAATGCTCTTTATACCGTTTTCGAATTATCCGGCGGCGGTTCACGTTCAGACTGGAGAAAAGGCTACGCGGAATTCAGCGATCAGTTTGATGTCTTAAGTCCAATATTCGTAATGGGACTCGTATCACTGATTGCCCTGACGGCAGGAGCGATTCTGCTTGGCAACGGAATGGGTACCTACAGAACCTCCTGGAAAGAAGGGCTTGCGAAGATCGGCTCGGCACAGCTTGTAGTTGGAGCCGGTTTCCTCATCTGCGCCCTGCTAATGTTCGTCTCGCTGCGTCTTGGATTCATTGCGCTATTGATCGTGCTGCTGACCGCGCTGGCTCTTACGCTGTTTGTTTCGGCGCAGTTGTTCCACGTTGCCCAAGCGCGTCTTCTCTCGTTTATCGCTCTATTCACGGCTCTTATGGTTGCCGTAATCGCTATTACCTTCAACCTTCAAGTGCAGGCAGGAATTGAAAATATGGCAGCAGATCTTTTGGGTCTCCCTGGAAACTTTGGACTCTTTGAGCTTCTGAATGAACTCTAATTCCCTGCCGAAAGGAATGAATAGCTGATGTATTGTCAAAAATGCGGAACGGCAGCCGATCCTAACTGGAAGTTCTGCGAAAAATGCGGAGTCGTGCTCGAACGGCCGGAGGTTGTCCAACCAACAGCTTCGGTACCCGCTATGCAGCACACTGCGACAGTGCCGGTTCCATCTCCCGCCAAACCCAGACAGCCGATGTCGAAAAAGAACAAAATTCTGGCCGGTACAATCGGCGGAGCTGCGGTACTGCTGGCTGCCGCTTTTCTAATCCTGCGTGTGACCTATGGCCCTTCTACTCCCGAAGAGTTGGCAGAGAAGCTTAATGCAGCAATTGATGCGCAGGACCCAGCGGCACTGGTCTCCTATCTGGATGATTCCGCTTCGCCTCTGCTGGCGGAAGACCGCATCCAAGCTTTCAAGGCATCCCTTCAGGACGATTACGCCCGCAGTACATACAAACAAGGTATTCTCAACGCTATTCAATTGGCAGAGAGCACCGAAGAGGAGACCGAGCGCAGCGATTCTTTCAGCGACAAACTGAGACAAGAACTCGACGGTCCTAATGCCGATCTGCCGGCTTCCTGGATGACGTTCGTCAAAGAGCAATCCTGGAGAGGCAGCAAATGGAGTCTGCATATCGTTCCGGTCGCCGTTGAAGCCAGACTTTCAGATTCATCCGAAGATCTGAAAACGACGATGCAGATCGGAGAACTGTCTGCGGAAAGTGGTGCGATCCAGAATCTGTGGCCTTCGACATACACGTACACGGGCGCGTTGACCGGAGATTTCGGCAGCCAGTCTTATGACGGGCAGATCGAAGCTCTCCAGTACCCGGAAGCGAATACCGTCACTTTCGATACTTCGCAGATGAATCAGATTGCACTCAGACTCCCTTCGACCGAGGCATCCGTTACGTTAAACGACAAGGAAATAACCGGTGATCTGGACGCTTATGTCTTATTCAGACCGGTACCGGAGCAGATCAAATTGACGGCCAAGAAAAAAGCTTATGGCCTCAATCTAAGCGACGAACAAACTTTGAATACCAACGAAGTTGAGGAATACCAAGTTGAAGAACTTCTTCAGCAGGCCGCTGCAGAGCATGTAGTGGATCTGGCTTATACAACGATGGAAAGTTGGGCGAAAGGAACCAATGCCGGCAGCCGCAAGCTGTTTACCGGTTATGACCCAAGTGGAGATTTTGGTGACTATCTAGCTCAAGCGATGGAAGATGATCCAAGCAGCCGATACGCCCTGAATAAAGTCGTTATGAACCCTTACAGCATCCACTTCTATGAAGATCATCTTACTGCGGAATTCATCTACTATTACGCTCGATCCGACGATCCTGACGATGAACGCAGCCAAGCGCTAAAACTTGAGATTTCCCGTCAAAAGGATAAAGACGCTTGGTGGATCACCGGCTATGAAACGACGTATGTGTACGAATCGGAGTATGCCATCCAGAAGGAGAATCCGAAATTCGAGCAGGAGCGCTCCGAATTGGCCAAAGCTTCTGAAGCAGAAGCCGAAGCTGCAGAAGCCGAAGCCGCTATGCAGCAGAGCTCCGGCACGCAGCAGGCATCGGCTTCCGGTTCCTACATTTTTACGGAGGAAGACGCTCAGTCGTTCATGTCCAACTACCTGTACGCTTCCATCTCAGCGATCAATGCCCGCGATTTCAGCTATGTCGAGTCCTATATGGATCCGGCGGGTCCGGCATACAAAGAGACTTCCGACTACATCCCCTATCTGGAGACAAAAGGCATTACAGAAGCTTACGAAGATGCCGTAGTGACTGACTTTCAATATAACGGCGACTCCACCTATACGGTGAAGACCCGTGAATCTGTCATCATTTACAACAAGGATAATGAAGGTACCTTAAGACACTTCAATTCCGAGTACAAACTAAGTGTGATCGACGGCTCGCTTAAGGCATACAAGCTGATCAGTACAAAAGAGATTGAGTAAGAATCAAATGAGGATTAAGTAAACCGGATCGATTATGGAATCGGTCAGAAAAGCCCAGCCCGGGGAATGATCGGGCTGGGCTTTTTGGGGTCTGCAGCGTCTAATAGAGAAGTTTTAACGGTGCAAAAGTAACGGACTGCGAAAAATCGCCATGAAAATTTTCAAAGGCATGCATACACCAACGCTTTTGTGTGGTAAACTGTCACAAATATATGCCGCTTGCCGACTATGCAAGCGACAACGCGGCCTTATTGCACTATTCGATTTCGGAGGGAACTTATGCGTACATTGTTCGTAAAATGGAATCAACTCAGTCTAGTCAAACGAATTCTGATCGGCATGATTGTCGGCATCATCTTGGCCCTTGTCATTCCCGGCGCGACCGGCATTTCACTGCTGGGATCGCTCTTCGTCGGCGCACTGAAAGCTGTTGCTCCGATTCTCGTTCTATGCCTTGTTACGGCGGCCCTGTCGAGACATCGCCAGGGACAGCAGACCAATATGAAGTCGATCGTCGTGCTGTACGCTGTAGGAACTTTCCTGGCGGGACTGACTGCCGTCATCGTCAGCTTCCTGTTCCCGGTCAGCTTGTCGCTTGTGACAACTTCCGAAGAGTTGAGTCCACCGCAGGGCATTGCCGAAGTGCTGCAGACCCTGCTGCTGAAAATTGTCGACAATCCGGTTAACGCCCTGATCGGCGCCAATTATATCAGCATTCTCGCTTGGGCTATTCTGCTGGGTATCGCTCTACGCCATGCCAAAGAAGGCGTTAAAGAAGTGGTGAGCAGCCTGTCCGATGCCCTGACACGGATCGTCAGATGGATCATCAATCTGGCACCGTTCGGTGTTCTGGGTCTTGTATTCGAGGCGATCACGACAAATGGACTCGAGTCGCTGCTGGATTACGGAAGACTGCTGATTCTGCTGGTCGGCTGCATGCTGTTCATGGCCCTGGTCGTTAATCCGCTGATTGTTTACCTCAAGACTCGCAGCAATCCGTACCCACTGGTATTCGCCTGCCTTGGAGAGAGCGGAATTACGGCATTCTTCACACGCAGTTCAGCAGCCAACATTCCGGTCAATATGAGATTGTCCGAGAAGCTGGGACTGGATAAAGAAACGTACTCCGTCTCCATTCCGCTTGGTGCCACGATCAATATGGGCGGTGCGGCGATCACAATCTCTATCCTGACGCTGGCGGCAGCTCATACACTCGGCATTCATGTAGACTTCGGTACAGCGCTTTTGCTCAGCCTACTCTCTACGGTAGCTGCAGCCGGCGCTTCCGGCGTACCGGGAGGCTCGCTCCTGCTGATCCCGCTGGCCTGCAGCCTGTTCGGCATTCCGAACGAGATTGCCATTCAGGTTGTAGCTGTCGGCTTCATCATCAGTGTGCTGCAGGATTCCTGTGAGACGGCGCTGAATTCCTCGACGGACGTGCTGTTTACCGCAGCCGCCGACCGTGCACGCAAACGCAAGGACGGCGTGATCAAAGCAGGACAAGCTTAATCACGGTAAATTTATTATGTAATAACAAAAAGAGCTTCGGAAGATTCCCTTCCGAAGCTCTTAAACTTTCAAAATCTCAATTACCGATAAAACCTCCGCCTTCGTCATGAAGAGCTACTCCCGGTAATGCGAAGTATCTCCATGCAGCTCTACCCGCATCCCGTCCGCATCGTATACAATCTTACACAGACTGGTCGACTCCAGTACCGGCGGCTGCCAAATTTCGGAAATCGGTCTCTGCCGGAACGCCGTCATCAGCAGATTGAGACTTGCCGCGTGGGTTACGACCAGCACGCTCCGGCCATGATTTTCGTTCAGGATACGTTCAATCGCTGGCACAACCCGATTTCCCAATTGCACAAAAGATTCCCCGTTGTCCGCCGGCTCATACAGATGCGGTCGGCTCCAGAACGTATCGTAAGCATCCGGTTCAGCAGCTCTAATCTCGTCGGCTCTTTGTCCTTCCCAGCCGCCCAAGTGAATCTCGCGCAGTTCGTCATCTGTCCGGATCTCAATCATTCTGCCGCCGCGCAAAATTTCGGCTGTCCGCACTGCCCGGGGACTTGAACTAGAATAGATGACATCCAGCGGCTTGTCCGCCAATGACTCGGCCAGCCAGCGGGCATGCAGCTCTCCCTTTTCCGTCAGCGGCGAGTCCATCCGTCCCTGCAGACGCCCTTCCTGATTCCAAAGCGTTTGACCGTGCCGCGTCAAATACAGCGTCGTGACCGGAGCTTTCCCGTCTGCCGGCCGGCTTCTTTTTGCGCGTGCGGCGCTCCGTCTGCCTTCTTCCGACTCTCCGGCGTAACTGCGTTCCTTGTCGAGCCGTTGATTATATTCCCGATTATATTCCATTATGTATATTCACTCCCTACTCAGTTCTGGAACGGCCTCAGCCGAACATACTATCTTCCAGCACTGTTCCGTATTCCGGTTCAGATTCTTCGAATCCCGCCATTTTTCGTATTTTCGCTTCAATGGGCCTTTTCCCTCCGACTAGAATCCGATTCATCGGATCCCGCGGATCTTCCTGCCGCAGCCCGAAAGCCCGTACATGGGGGAAAACGTCCGCAAGCGTCGCGTAAATCGCCTCCGTCTTTGCGTCGCGGCGTCCCTGCCCGAACACGTTCAGCAGCAGAACACCTTGTTCATCCAACTTTCGATGGGCTGTAAGAAAGCACTCCCGAGTAAACAGATGCCACGGCGTACCTTTCTCCGTAAAAGCATCCAGCACTATATAATCCAATAAACCGTCCGACTCGCGTTCCAACGAATCCCGACCATCCCCAATCTCTACATCGGCACCGACATATCCGAAATAGTTCCGACTGAGCTTGACAATTGCCGCGCTGATCTCAGCCGTTTTCACCGAACGATCCGCAAAATGTCCCGAAACCGTACCGATTCCGTGTCCGATTACGAATGCCCGTTCAAAAGAGAGATTATTCTGTTCCATCAAATGCACAATCGCTCTCGGATATTCCAATACAATGCGAGAAGGATTTTCCAGATCCATCGCGCCCTGTACATCTCCATTGGAGAATTGAAGAATACGAAAGCATCCTTTTTCCCCATACAGCTCATTCGTATCGTAAACCGCAATCTCACTTTCCCGCTCCCGTTCCCGGTACAGCAGTTCCATACTTCGTCTTCCTTCCTGCAAAAACCAAACCCGGACTTTCGTCCGCGCTTTCAAGTTTTACTTATTGTAAAGGATATAATGTCCCTACGCAAAATTCGGAACAATTCGGTACGCATTCGTTTATTGCTTTTTTCCACACATCCGTGTTAAGATACTGAACGAATGTTCAGGATTCAGGGGGATGGTATTTTGAATAAAAAACAGCTGCAGAGCGAACAAACCCGCAAGCGCGTCGCCGACGCCGCGCGTCAATTGTTTGTGCAGAAAGGATATAAAGCAACTTCGATTGAAGACATTACAGATGCGACAGGAAGCAGCAAAGGCAATATCTATTACCACTTCAAGAGCAAGGAAGGCTTATTCATCTATCTGCTTGACGAGTGGGATCGGGACTGGATTGCCAAGTGGCAGGAGAAAGAGCATCACTATACATCCGCTGCGGAGAAAATGTACGGATTCGCTGAACAGATGGTTCGCGAAGACCTGAATCATCCGCTGACCAAAGCCGTGGACGAATTTTTTGTCGGCGATGACAAAACGTCCGATATCGAGGAACGGCTGGCCGAGATGGTCGCCAATCATATCTCGTTCAACCGCAGCTTGATCCAGCAGGGAATCGACAGCGGCGAGTTCAAACCAGGCGATGCCGAAGGCTTGGCCTATGTACTGGAAGCACTCGTGATCGGACTCAGCCAAGTGTCGCGCCGTGCGAGTCTGCAGCAGGCGCTGGATACGTACCGGCTGGCGATCGACGTGTTCCTGCACGGGATTGCGACATAAATCAGCAGCATAAAATCAATTTCTTTCTCAACCGATAATCTTGGAGGATGTCCATCATGACTTTAATGCTTCGCAACCGAGCCGCCTTGCTGCTGCTCATGTTCAATATTTTCCTCGTCTTTACCGGGATTGGCTTGGTTGTTCCGATTATGCCGACTTACATGAATACGCTGAATATCGGCGGCGTCATCGTCGGTCTGCTTGTCGCTACGTTCTCCGTCTCGCAGTTGATCTGCTCGCCGATCGCCGGTCGACTGTCCGATCGACTCGGCCGCAAAAAGATCATTATCGCCGGCATGCTGATCTTCGCCGTATCGGAATTTCTGTTCGGCCTTGCCAATGCGCCTTGGCTGCTGTTCGTCTCCCGTATCCTCGGCGGCGTCGGTGCCGCATTGATTATGCCGGCCGTTATGGCCTACACGGCAGACATTACGTCCGACGAAGAACGTGCCAAAGGCATGGGCTTTATCAATGCCGCGATCACAACAGGCTTTATTATCGGCCCGGGCATCGGCGGCTTCCTCGCCGAATTTGGCATTCGCGTACCCTTCTTCGCAGCCGGTATAGCTGCGCTGCTCTCCGGCATCGTTACGCTGCTTGTGCTTCCGGAATCGCTCAGTCATGAGCGCAGAGCGGAGATTGCTGCAGCGGCATCCGGCAAACGCGACAGTCTGCTGAAACAGCTGATGACGTCGTATCGAACGCCGTATTTCCTCAGCCTGGTTATTGTGTTCGTCAGCGCATTCGGACTGGCTAACTATGAGACTGTATTCGGATTGTTCGTCGATCACAAGTTCGGCTTCACTGCGCGCGACATCGCCATCATTATCACGTTTGGCTCTATCGCCGGCGCAGTCGTGCAGGCGACCGTATTCGGCTGGCTGCTCAACCGCTTCGGCGAGCAGCGGGTCATCTCCATCTGTCTGGCCGCCGCCGCCGTATTCGTGCTGATGACGCTCTTCGTACACCAATATTGGTTGATCGTCACCGTCACATTTATTGTCTTCTTGGCGATCGATATTTTACGGCCGGCGATCGGTACGCAGATTTCCCGCCGTGCGGGCGATCAGCAGGGCTTTGCAGCCGGTCTGAACTCCGCTTACACCAGCCTTGGCAATATTGCCGGACCGATCGTTGCGGGATCGCTGTTTGATGTTAACATCAATTATCCGTACGCAGCGGCAGCGATCGTCCTGTTCCTCTGCTTCCTGCTGGTGCTTTACGTTGCCCGCAGCGACCGCAGAAGGGCCAAAGCTCTGGCCGGACCTCAAGCGGTCAAACACTTGTAAGATAGCTTCTGCGTTTGTTATCCAAATTCGAAAGCGAGTTTGGAGACAAGGTTGAATACAAAAAAGGACTTCGTTTCTCCGCGTCAAGGCGGTGACTCGAGGTCCTTTTTGATTGATTTTTCAGGTTTAATTTCAGGTTCAATCTTAGGTTCCACATGTACACTGACAAAGTGAATACCGTGCTTCTCCTTCATCTCCGCTTCAATCAAATCGGCAATATCATGCCCTTCAACAATGGTCAATTCTCTGGGTACCTCAACGACCACATCAAGTACAGTCTGACTTCCGCTTACCCGGGCTTTGAGTTCACGCACAGTCTCCACTCGGTCGATCCGCGCGATCGTCTGTCGAATGATCGCCAATTCTTTTTCATCGAAACCGTCGGTCAAGCGGTGCAGCGAGTCGCGCAGAATTTCCCAAGCCGTCTTGCAGATAATCAATCCTACGACAAATGCCGTAACCACATCCAGCCAAGGCATTTGCAGCTGCGAACCGAGAATGCCTACTGCCGCGCCCAAGCTGACCAGCGCATCCGAGAGATTGTCTTTGGCGGCCGCCATCAGCGCTTGGCTGCCTGTGCGGTTCGCCAGATCGCGGTTGTAGCGATAGACGCCGTACATGGCGATCGCGCTGAATAGGGCGACTCCGGCTGCCCAGACGTGCGGCGCTTCCTGACTCCCTGCGGACAATGTCCGGGCTGCGCCGAGCAGCACTTCAATTCCGATAAAAGCCATGATGACAGATGCGATCAACGCCGCTACTGTTTCCGCACGGAAATGACCGTATGCATGATCCGCATCCGGCGGCTTGCGCGAAATCCGAAGTCCGATCAGCACGGCGATCGAAGCTACGATGTCGGTCAAGTTATTTAATCCGTCCGCACGAAGCGCGCTGGACAGAAACAGATATCCGATGGTCAGCTTGAGTGCAGATAGAATGATATAGGCAAATATACTGACCCACGCTCCGCGCTCGCCTTCTTTGATTCTGTCGTAGATATCGACCATTGCGATGCCTCCAGCTTGTGTATTTCCGGAACGCTGTCCATCATAACAAGCCGGCTTGCAGTGGGTCTAGAGAAACATTATAGCCGCAGGGGAACGTTGTAAGCCCCGTGAAATAGTCTGTTGGCAGCTAAACTTTGTTGACTGCGGGCAAGATTATGTGATTTCCAGACATATTGCAGATATTCTAACGAATCCTTGTCACGCTATTCACTCTCCAGAGAGCTTATATAAATTCTAACGAATCGTGATCACGCTATTTGAATCAAATTGTCTATAATTAAACGAGTTTTCAGTGAATAGAGTGATGAGGATTCGTTATATTTTAAAAAAGGCCAAAATATCGTGAATAGCGATATCAGGATTCGTTAGCTTTTTAAAAACCGCGGATTGCCGAATTTCAGCATACGACCGAATCGAATTTCTTAGTCTGCATCCCCGCTTCATTCGGGATCAGACTTTCAAAACCAATAGAGCTCCGCCATGTCGGCGGAGCTCTGAATGTATGGAAGCGGAAAGGTTCGCTAACCCCGTCCAGTGAAACAAATTACAGCGAAACCGCTTGTCCGATAGCCGGAATTTCCGGCAGACCCGCCGGGAACTGCTTCAGCGGCAGGTAATGCATGCTGCGGATGTAGCGGACGGTGCGGCTGCTGGCCCGCATGATGACAGAGTGCGTCTCGGCGCGGTCCTTGCCGATCATGCGGACGCCGTCGAGGAATTCACCGCTTGTGACGCCCGTCGCCGCGAACAGCACGTCGCCCGTGCCAGCCATATCCGCCAGCGTCAGTACCCGGGACGGATCTACAATCCCCATCGAGATGCAGCGCTGCCATTCGACCGGTCCATCCGGCAGCAGCCGTCCCTGCATGTCGCCGCCTAAGCATCTCATTGCCGCCGCAGCGAGAACGCCTTCCGGCGCACCGCCGGAGCCGAGGTACAGATCGACGCCGCTGTCCGGAAGAGCTGCGGCAATTGCACCGGCTACATCGCCGTGACCGAGCAGCTTGATCCGCACGCCGGCCGCTCTCAGTCGGGAGATGAGATCCGAATGGCGCTCTCGTTCCAGTACCATGACCGTTAGGTCGGACAACGCCCGGCCGGTATAATGCGCAGCCTTCTGCAGCGTCAGCTCGACCGGATCGTTCAAGCAGAGCTTACCAGCCAATTCGGGACCGCAGGCCAGCTTTTCCATGTAAATATCAGGTGCATGCAGCAGGCTGCCTCTCTCCGCGATGGCAATAACCGCCTGTGCATTGTGCAGACCGGCCGCTACCACTTCCGTGCCTTCCAACGGATCAACAGCAACGTCCACTTCCGGCCCTTCCTTAGTGCCTACCTTCTCACCGATGTACAGCATTGGAGCGTCGTCCATTTCACCTTCGCCGATTACGACCGTACCGTCGATGGAGACAGAATCGAACATCGAACGGATTGCGGTTGTTGCCGCATCGTCCGCCGCATTTTTGTCCCCTCTGCCGACCCACTTTGCTGCCGCCAATGCTCCAAGTTCCGTTACTCGTACAATTTCCAGGGTCAATTCACGTTCCATTTCCAATCCCCTCCATTCGATTCGTCGGGCGCCTTACGGCCGGGATATGCAGACAAGCCAAGTAAGCTGATTTGTCGATTATGTACACTTCCCGATTCCCGCGTTAAAGCTTATAGATATCGAAAACACCAGATACTGCTGGAAGGCGTCTTCGAGTTCCATCATCGGTCCTTTGTTTCTTTTTGCCTGCCAAACGCTTATTTCGCTTCTATGTGCAAACTATGGTTACAGCTTGCCGAGGATCAGACTTGCCGTTTCCTCGATCGCTTTGTCCGTGATATCGACGACCAGGCAGCCCAGCCGTGTATACAATGCTTCGGCGTATTCCAACTCTTCCTTAATTCGCTCAATACTGTCGTATTGGGAACCGACCGGAAGACCCAAAGCCTTCAGACGCTCGGACCGAACCTTCAGCATGGCCTCCGGCGCGATCGTCAGACCGACCAAGCGCTCTCTCGGTAGCCCCAGCAGCTGCTGCGGAGGCGCGATCTCCGGCACAACCGGATAATTGACGACTTTCTTGCCCCGGTGAGCGAGGAAAATGCCCAGCGGCGTCTTCGACGTCCGTGAAATGCCCATCAGTACAATATCGGCTTTCAGCATTGCTCCGAGGTCACGTCCATCGTCGCTGGCTACTGTGAATTCGATCGCTTCCATCCGCCGGAAATAGTTGTCGTCCATTCGGCGCAGTACCCCTGGACGACGAGTCGGCGGCGCTCCGCTGAACGTATCGATAAATGCCTGCATCATGGGGCCCATAATGTCCACGACCCGCACGTCCAGTCTTACCGCTTCCTCACGGATTGTCTCGCGCAGTTCCGGCTGAACGAGCGTATAGGCGACGAAGCCTCTGTGCTCGGCCGCTTCTTCCATCAGCTGCCTCAGCTCTTCTTCATGCCGGACGTTGCCATAGCGCTTGATCGAGACTTCCCTGTGTTCAAACTGATGGATAACGGCCTGCACGACGGCTTCCGCCGTATCGCCGACCGAGTCCGAACAAATCGTAATAAATGGTGTGGCTTGTTCCATCGTCTACGTATCCCCCCGTTATCCCGTCGTTTCGATATCGAGAAGAAGCTGGACGATGGCCGTCTTCGTCAGACGTCCTACGATAGCCGGCCTGCCGCCCGCTTCTTCCGGGCCGGCGTCGATCACCGGCAAACTGTCTACCTCGTGCATAATCATCTTGTGCGCCGCTTCCAGCACTGATTCATCCGGCGATGTCGTCACAACTTTTGGAATACGAGTCATGACCATGCTGACCGGCATAGAAGCCGAAGCGGAATTCCCCAATGTGACTTTCAGGAAGTCTTTGCGTGATGCAACACCGGTAAGTCTTCCCTCTCCGTCACAAATGATCAGTGTGCCCACATTTTGCAAAAAGAGCGTTACGACCGCGTCCTGAATGGTCGTCGTCTCCCTGATAATAATGGGTACGGTTTGAATGTCCTTCACCTTGGCATCCCTCATCCGGTCGCTGCCATTTTCGCCGCCCGCAGCTTTTCGGCCGGGAAAATATCCGACTTTTGGCTTGGCATCGATATACTCCAGCATTACCAGCAGCGACAGATCCGACCGGATCGTCGGCCTGGACAATCCCAGACCCTCGGCGATCTGTTCTCCGGTAATAGGGGCCTGCTTTTTAACAACATCAACAATCTTCAACTGTCTTGCCGTCAATTCGATCACGGCTACCCTCCGATTTCTTGCTTTCGCTTCAAGTTACGGTTCTCAATCGCTGTACCGCAATTGTCCACCGCCTCTGCGTAAACATATAATACGACATTTATTGGTGAATTGAAACATATATGACGTACTATTGGGTCATTATTTTTACTTATAGATGTGTTAAGAAGCAATTATAGCTGATTTCACACGCATTTAAGCATCCTGATTTTGCATTATGTCATACTCTTGCACAGTAAAAATGCGACCTATTCTGACTCTAACAAAAAAAGCGCACCTTAGAGGTACGCTTTTTAGAATGCGTTTTTTAAACCATAACTTTAAAGCACTTTTTCGAAACACCCTTTTCTCTTTCATGTCCCCACATACTTGATATGACATACCTGCTGCCGAAACTTCAATCCGTTATAAAGGTGCTCTTTTTCTTCTTACAAATAGATTGACTTCCGTTCCAGTTTGACTGCTGCCTGTCCGTCCCAATATATACTTTCCGAATGGAAGCTTATTGACCAACAGAACTGTTGCAATTGAAGAAATCAAAGCCGTGATAAACAGAAGCGGGATTTTCCAGTATCCGATATCCGCTGCGCTATCGATAAAGACTCTATATACGATCAGATAAAAATAGTGAATGAGATAAATTCCGAACGAGCAGCGATCGATTAGACTCAGAAGTCTTGATCTTATTTTCCACTTGGATGCGGCCAGGAACAGAAGCAAAATCAGCGAGATGCTCAAAGGAATCATATCCGCACGTTTGGAGTTGAAATGAAGCAGCGTGAAGTTCAAGGAATTCATGTAAGTCAGCAGAGCAAGGGAAGCGAGAACGAACAGAATGATCCATACTTGGAACTTCTTAATCTTCGCCAAGAACCCTTTATAATCCCTTCCCCAACAGTACGCCAAACAAAAATAGAAAAACCAGCCGAAGAAAGGAACCCAATATCCTCTATCCCAGATGAATGGAATCAAAAAGCGATCGGACGGAGGTTCAATGAAATTGAAGATCGCCAGATAAGCCACATTGATCGCCAGCGAGACAGGAAGAATAACCTTTGCCGGGACCCGGGACAAAAACTTAGTGAAGAGCCGGTGAAGGATATAAAATTGAAAAATGACCAACACGAACCATCCGTGATATCCCCCGATAAAATTCAACACAAGAACGTGAGGGAGCCGCGCGAGATTGTCATAATGCGAAAGGATCGCGTACAAGACAGCCATACACGCAAAAGGAAGCAGAATTAAAAGCAGCCTTTTCTTGTAAAAATCTTTTGGAAGAACATTCGGATAAGAATGAGCCAGCAGCAGTTCAGAAATAAACACAAAAGCAGGCGTACCAAAGGATAGAATACCAGCGATCGTCAGTAAAACATAATCTACGGATGTCGAGCCTTCCTCCATGCCAAAACCGACAGTAAAATGAATCGCGTGCAAAAGAACAATACTTAGACAGGCAATCACTCTCACTGTACTTACTTCTTGTATGTATCCCTTTTTCAGCTCACTCATGCATTCACCCTCCTTCATTTTAACCCCCTCCGACACTATAACAGAAACTACATACAGAGTTGGGATCTTTTCCTGAAAATTCATAAAATTTTTCTTTAAGCAAGCAAATTTCTGAATCTCTATCATTCACATAACAAAAAGGCATCCTCACGGATGCCTCTCTGCGATATTTTTATTTCCTATATCAATAGGAGTATTATATGATCTATTTTTCGCAGGCTGCCTACAGCTTGAACTTCTCTACCAATCGGGCCAACGTCTCGATCACCTGCTTTGAAGAGCATCAGCCTTCTTGCGGATTAAGCCCACAACAATTTGCGTACGTTTGCGTAGGTTACGGATAATCAGTACACCGATTACGGCGGATACCGCCAACGCAGCTGTCAGGCCAATCCAGATTACCTGCTGCATTTTCTGCTGGTAAGCTTGGCTTTCCTCGGTAATATCGACACTGTACTCGTCGAGAATCTCTTCGAGTTCATTAATCACGTTTCTCGCCGATTCGAAAGAGGCTACCGACTCGCTGTCTGAGCTATTTTTCCAAGCTGCAAAATATACTTTGAAATCGTCGAACAGCTCAAACGCGGTCCTACCGGAATTTGGATGCTTGTAGTTTTCAAAGCGCTCCGGATGCGTCTTCATGATCGCTTCCGCTTCTAACACCCGTTCCTCCGTCTGAACAATATTCTCGTCATAATCCGCCGTCAGTTTAAGAGGTGTGTTATTTTCAACTGAACAGAGTGAATACTCAAAATTATAGCGAAATCCACGCAAAAACGCCGGATTCAACGTATGAAGACGTTGAATCCGGCGTTCTTCTCAAATTGCGGTTTATGCTGGAATGAGGATCGGATGATAAAGCAATCAGGACGGATTTGCCGTAGTTTCTCCTTCGGCTGTCCGAGGCTTCCCTCCGCCTGTCATCACGAAGAATGCCAATGCGCCGAGCAGTGCTGTTCCGAACAGAATGGCTCCCATCGGAATCGGCGTCGTCTCATCCAGTCCGACAAGCGGAGATACGAGGGCACCGATCAGCAGCGGGAACAGGCCGAGTACGGCGCTGGCACTGCCTGCACGGTGACCCTGACGTGCAATTGCCAGCGTAAAGGTGCTCGTTGCGGTAATACCGATTGTGATCATATAGATGAACAGCGGCACGACAATGGTGAACAGCGGACCCTGAACAATCGAAGATATCAGCAGCAGGAACGTTGCGCTTGCCGCCATAATAACGCCGATCCGCAGCAGATTGCGCTCAGGTACAATGCTGCTGAAGCGTCCAATGATAAAGCTGCCGGTAATAATCGCGATTCCGTTAATCCCGAACAGAATACTGAATACCTGCGGCGATACCCCGTAGATCTCTTGATAGACGAACGGTGTGCCTGCCACATAGGCAAAGCTGCCCCCGTGGATAAATCCCAGTGTCAGAGCGTAACCCATGAATGACTTGTCCCGCATCAGGCTGCCCATTGTACGAAGCGAATGCCCAATAGAGCTCGGCTGTCTTTTTTCCGGCGGCAGTGTCTCCTTAAGCTTGAAACCGACCGTCAGCAGAATCAGGAAGCCCAGCAGCGCGAGCACATAGAAAATAGTATGCCAGCTTGATCCCGGAATCAGCAGTACCGCTCCGCCAATAATCGGGGCGAGCAGCGGAGCGACTGCATTGATGACCATCAGCAGCGAGAAAAACTGCGTCAGTTCGCGGCCGCTGAACACGTCGCGCACGACGGCCCGGGACAGTACGATCCCCCCGGAAGCAGTGAGGCCCTGCAGAAATCTGGCGGCAATCAGCATCTCGATACTTGTCGACAGCGCGCACATGACGGACGATACGGCGAACAGCAGCAGCGAGATCAGCAGCGGACCACGCCGTCCGCGAGCATCGCTGATTGGCCCGACGATAATCTGTCCGATGGCCAGGCCAATCAGACATGAGGTCAGACTGGACTGAACAAGCGACGCCTGCGCACCGAGGTCGGCTGCGATACCCGGAAAGCTCGGCAGATACATATCGATGTTGAGCGGACCCAGAATGCCTAGTGTGGACAGCAGCAGAGCCAGTCCAAGGCGCTCTCGGCCTGTAGGATTTTGCAGCATGAATGAAAGGTCTCCTTTTTATGTAGCGAACGATGAATGAACATAGATGGAATTGTATAAGGCATGGTAGGTGGTGTCAATGCCAAACCAGGAATTGAAGCACCAAAGAAGCCCGACAGCTGTAGGCTATCCGACTTCTCTTATGTGCCTTGATCCGGACGCCGCTCACTCAGGTCATCCCTATAGCATCGCTGCGCACAGCTGCTGCTCCGATTTGAAGCGAGACGATCCGCAGGATTCGAACCCGCCCTTTCCCGAAAAAAGCTTCTTTATTTTTCAGCGAGTGATATCGTATCCTCTTGCGCTTTAATACCTGCAGCAGTTCGGCATATAGACGTGCAGCTTCGGCTGTTAAAACACCAGGTTCTCCTGTAACGAGAAGCAAAATATACTGCGACCTTCGATCTGGTAAATCTAATTGTGGCAGCTCGTAAATGTGAATGGCATTCCGATCGGCTGAGCGAATAAAAGCTTTACTGTCATTCAAAAACAGGAACCGGAGCGAGCCTGTATTTGGATAGTCCCGCTCATGCTCTGCTGCCGCTTTGAACAGCAGAAATAAGGTGTCGTCCGAGAAAGCTCCCTGGCTTAGGTGTTCAAAAAAACACAAATCCAGCTTCGCAAGTTTTTTTCCAAACAGTTCTTCCACCTGACTCCTCCTTCTCTGCAGCTTCATAAAGATGAGTTAACAGGCCCGAGCTTTCAAAACCTATCCATCTTCTTCATGTTCAAGCCTAGATGAGCAGTCTTACTTGAGCCCTCTGCTTTTCCTCTGAACACCAATACCCGCTGCGACAAACGCCATTGAAACACCAATCAGAATGATAGCTTCTTTCCCGTAATCCAACAGGTTCCCATTCCCTGACCATAGTCCCCGCATCATCTCCAGACCATATACAATGGGATTGAAGATGTAGACAAATTCTCGCAGGAAGTTCGGAAACATTTCTGGAGGAAAGGTCAGTCCACCCAAAAAAATTTGGAAGTAGAAGATAAGCTGGGACACTCCCTGATAGGTAACACTCTTATGGATTAACGATGTTAGAAAATAAGTGAGCGCAAACTGATACAAATTAATAAGCAGAAAGGCAGCCGCAAGATTGGGTAGGCTGGCGTAAGGAATCTCCACTTGTTTGACGACTGCTGCAAAACCGACCAGCAGTACGGATGCGGCAATCTGAAACAAGAAAGTTGCGATATATAATCCGGACGAGACTGTCAAACCGGAAATGCCAAGCAGCTTGAATTTCAGCAGGTTGCCTTGTTCTTTGTAGAGCATGAAGGTCTGTCCGTAAATCACCAATACTCCATTCACGATGATAATTGGAATATAGGCAGGAACAAGCAGCTCGGTTAGCGACATGCCTCCGCCCACTCTGTAACCATCCAGCAGATTGCTGAAAATGAAAAACATGGCGATTGGAAGCGAGAATCCGAGAATAAGGCTCTTGGCATTCCGCATCAGCAGCTTGATTTGGTAGCCCGAGAGAGCAATCAGGTTATCCATGTGAGATCTCCCCATTCTTTACTAATTTGTAGCCCAGCATGTTCAAGAAGGCATCCTCAAACGTATAATTTCTGATAGCAATATCATAGCCGCCTAACTGCTTCACCTGCCGGTAAACCTCTTCTTCCGCCTCCTCCTTGTACCGAATGCACAGGAGGTTTCCACTGCTCGACAGCTCACTGCCAAAACGCTCCCTGAACACTTCGCGATCATGGGTTCGAAATTCGATTTTTTTCGCCGCTTCAAACTCCTCCCGAATGATCGAGGATACATCGCCAATTCGGCTGATTCGCCCCTTGTCCAGAATGACAACGCGGTCCGCTAAATATTCTACTTCATCGAGAAAGTGACTGGTCAAAATGATTGTTACTCCCTTCTCTTCGTTCAGCTGCTTAACGTAGTCCCAAATCTGGCGGCGAGCCATAGAGTCGAGTCCTGTTGACAGTTCGTCAAAAATAATGAGCTCCGGCTCTCCAATCAGAGTCAATAAAATTGACAGCTTCTGCCGTTGGCCGCCGGACAGATTCTTCACATACATATTGCGGCAGGCAGCAATATCGAATGTCTGCAGCAGCTGGTCGAGATCGACACGGCTTTTCAATATTTTCCGGTACAGCTTGCACACTTCATAAACTTTCGCTTCGCTCTCATAAGAAGAAGACTGCATCTGATAGCCAACCTTCTTGTATAAATCTTTCTGGTCGAAACCGTACTCAATTCGGCCTTCGTAATCGACAATATTCATGATGGAATTAATCAGCGTCGTCTTGCCGGCGCCATTATGTCCCAGCACGGCAACGATACTGCCCGTTTCCACTGTGAAATGGATGTCTTGAAGAGCCTGCTTGTTTCCATACTTTTTCGAGAGTCCTTCCAGTTTGATCATGTTCATCAGGGACTGCCTCCGCTTCTTGAATTTCTTCTGCTCGTGATTTCAGTATAGAGCGCCCCGTTTATTCCCACCGATTTTGATCACAAAATCGTTGATTCTTGTCAGAATCGTCGCATTTTTCTTTTCTTGAACGTTTGCGATATCAGAATCGTCAGGGAGATGCCGATAAAAGCAAAAAAGCATACAAAAAAACCGCCTTGCTTCCGGAATTCGGAGGCAGGCGGTTTCTTCCTTTGCGGCAGTGTGTCTATAATATACATTCCTTGGAAATTACATCTCACAGGATCAATTACTTCTCACAGGATCAATCCAGCCCTTTAAGCGCTCGAACCGAGACCAAACAAATCTCTTCATTAACCATTTCAATCTCTCTTTTGACTCGGTCGATACTTTTGATATTGTTTTTGTTCACGACATAAGACTTATGGCAGCGGTAAAAGCTGCCGCCTAGCTCTTCCAGTTCCTTGATCGACCCGTAAAATTCCAGCTGGCTGTTGTCCATATGCAAAATAATTTTGTGCGGAACGCTGGACGATTCGAAAAACATAATGTCCTGATAATCAATAGAACGGGTCTTTTCGCCGACCTTGATCTTGAATCGACGAGGCTGCGCCCCTCCGTCAATCAAATGACGTTTGCAAGCCACGACCATACATTCTCTCACTTTGCGCTCGATCTCGTCCGAACGATCTTTAATGATGTAGTCCATTGCTTCCACTTTGTAGATGAACGTTAAATAAGACAACTCTCCATGCGTAGTAACGAACACAATTTTGCCGGAATTGTCACGTTCACGAATCTCCGAAGCCAACGCAATACCGGACATTTCATGCTTCAGATCAACGTCGAGAAAATATAGTCCCGTCGTCTTCGGATGCCGATCCAAATAATCCAGCACGGAAGTCGGATCACCGGTCGTATGCACCAATTCCATATCAAGCGCCTCGATCATTATATGGTCGGCGACAATTTTCTCCAACCTTTCACGCTGCTTGGAATCATCTTCGCATATGAATACGGAAAGCATACTATCACCTTCTAAATATAATTAATGACAAGAATCTGTTTGAACTGTCCACTCTCCACTATGGTCTCGGAAATTACATTCGGAAGCTTTCCAACCAACTCCGTTAAGCTCGCCAGCCCTAACCCTCTACCCGGTCCTTTAGTGGAAAATCCGTTCTCTTTCAGTTTGTGCACGCGGGGAATATCCGGTCGGCAGCTGTTTTGCACAATAATATGCAGCGCCTTCTGATCTTTGACAAACCCTACTTGCAGACTTCCGCTTCTGCTTTCCTGAAGCTCTTCGATCGCGTTGTCCAGCAAAATGCCCAAAGCCCGGACCATAGCAACCGAATCGACAGGGATGCAGTCAATCTCTTCCCTCGCCTCGAATGTCGCGTCAATGCCCAGCTCCTGGGCCCGGATCAACTTGGAAGCAATAATGCTTTTGATTTCCTTGACTTGGATTCGGCTCAGATCCTCCAACTTGAAATCATTGCTTTCCAAATGCTGTGAAGCTTGTTTTAACTTTTCTCGATAATACTTTTTCAATCCGTCGAAATCCTCCTCTTGAATGAAGGCTTCGAGCGAAGATAAAATGTTTTGATGATCGTGTCTAAATTTGCGAATCTCGGTATACTGCTGCTCAAGTTCATATGTATAACTCTGCATAGCATCATATTCAATTTCTTTTTGTTTGTTCTCATAAGATTTACGAAGCGACTTGGAGTAAATATAAAAAGCAAGGAGAGCGATCAGCAGATATACGATAAAAAAGAACAGGTTAAGCTGAATTAATTCGATAGTTTCACCAATATAGGCGCTCAAGTAAATGCATAGGTAATATACGATGACTGTCAATACACCCAAATACACGATCAGCTTTTTAAGTTTATCGTCCATTTCTCCTTTTCGGATAGCAAGCTGCTTCAGGCGGCGTATGCCAATGCTGCCCCCAATCGAAAAAAGAGTCAGCAGGACCGCATAGAGCATGAAAAAAGAATCACTCCCGTTGGGAAACAACAGAGCGTCTTCGAACAGCGTAATTACTGGATCGCTTAAAAGAATCAGAATTGTTCCGTATGACAGCCCGCCCAGTACATGCAGAGGACGGCGTTCGTGCACATTCAAAATCAAAAAAGCAGTCGTCAGTATCAATATTGAAATGTAGACGCCAAACCAATGGTAAGAAAAAGCGAATAACAGCCCTGTGATCAGGGTAACCCCCAGCTGCTTCCATGATAAATACTTCCCTTTATTAATAATCTGCGCACTGGATACGACAAGCAGCATTTGAAGGGTCCCAACGAATAGCATCATATGTAATCATTCCTTTGGTGCAGGTAATAATTGTAGTTTATCACTTTTTATTCAGATCTCCCATCTTCTCTTCCACTTTTCTATTCCGCCGCATGGTTTAGCCATTTATACGAAGTCTTAGCTTGGATCTTGCCCGCATCAGCAAGCTCGTCTACAATAAAAGACTGCAGCGCCTGCTGCATGATCAATGGCCGCATAGGAGGCGTAACGGAACATGGATCTCATTCTCGATAATATTAAAGATAAAGTGGAATGCCTACAGGCTTACGACTTCAATGAGCTGGAACGCGCTATCGAAATGCGAATCGAAGTGAACAAAGCGCTGATGCTCCGTGTGAAGAACGTTCAGCATCAGGTGACTTTCGATCCGCTGCGCAGCAAGATGCTGTACAGCGCTGTGGTTCAATTTGCTGCGGGGTAACTTGAAAAAGGACTATGCGTAAAGCACAGTCCTTTTTCATGTTCGTCCGTTTATCGATCGCGCTCCCTCAGCTGTGATCGCATAACTGTCGCAAAATTCGGTTCACCCTTTTTTTCTTAAATTCTCTTCGAATTCGATTATACCGTCCCCTGAGCTTCTTTCGCCCGTGTCGCGTTCTGCAGCCGCTGCCAGTTCAATGCCCCGTATACGGAGTTGAACAGGTAAGCGACGTACATGACGACAAGACCATAATCCGTGCTGTCCTGCAGGATCACGACGCGGACCCACAAAATGATCGAAAGCACGTTGACGATGACCCACAGCCACCACTGCTCCTTGAAGCGGAATACCATGAGCAGCTGCGCCGTTACCGACAGCACGACTGTAAGGCCGTCCAGATAAGGCTGGTGGCTGTCCAAAGAAACCAGCAGCTGCGCATACGCCAACCATCCGATCACAATGACCACGGTAAGCCATACATACTGCAGCGCCTTTAACCCTTTGGCTTTGACTACGGAAACTTCTTCCGTTTTCTCGGATACGCTGCCGCCTTTACCGTATTTCTCCTTCATCATGTGCCTGCTCCATATGTAGAACCCGATGAACTGGATAGCGAGATAGAACCAATTCAGCATGAACTCGCCCATCAGATTCCATTGGTAAGCCAGGATCAAATAGGTACTGACCTGCACAAGCCCGAACGCGTAGTTGCTGATTTTGCCTTTTGCCACGAATGTCACGCAGAGAATGCCTGTAAAGCCGGATACAAAACTGAGCCAGTTATCCGGATTCAGTGCGAATACGATAATTTGAATCGCCAGAAAGGCCAAGATGTATGCGGCTTCAAATGTGGTCCAACCGGAAAACAGTTCTCTTCTTAATCTCGCTGCCATTCCAATTCCTCCGTATTCTCACTGTTCTGATTGGATGTTCATCCGTTCCTTTTAATGTATGCGGTTCATATTCCAGATGCAACCGCAACCCAGAAAAGTTCGCATAAAAAAGAACTTAAACCGATCCGGTCCAAGTTCTTACTTTGTTGATTACTTCTCCATACGACTTAATCTTTTAGAAGTTAACAAGAATCCAATTCCAGAAAGAAGTGCTGTTGTAGCACCGATGATAGCTGCAATTCCAATATCTCCATACATCATACTGCCCATCAAAATTGCAAGCACTCCAAAAATGATCAAAATAATGCCTATTATTTTCAACCCATCCGCCTCTTTCTCTTTATAATTGTTCCATGCTTTTCCAAATGAATCAATTATATAAAGATTAGTCGTAATGGTCAATCGCTAACTACTTTCGAGGAAACTTAATTCAATTTGAGATTCAGCAGGGATCCTCTATCTTACATCGTGCGCCGACGCAGCTCATGAAAATACTGCACGATCGGATGCTTCAATTTGATCGTCTCTGACATGTTCAGGATGCGCTTTTTCCCGACCCGCTTGTCTACCAGAGCCAGCACGTTCAGCAGAATATCTCGGCTCTCCAGATTTTCTTCGATCGAAGTCGAGAGAAATTTGTTAGCCGTCACGACGAAGTTCGATTTGGTTAGCGCCGCTTGGGCAGCCATCATCTCTTTGGCATGTTCCGTCGATTTCCGGCTTACAGCCATCACTTTCAGTCGATCTTCAGGAATAGGGCCTTTAGCGCTCTGCCTGACGGCGTCGATCTCTGCCTCCGTGACCGGGATTTCAATCATCGAATCGTTCTTGATCTCGATTTCGCTTTGATACCACTTTATAAAACTATTTTTGTCGCTCATATTGAGGATGTTTTTCTTGTCGACCGCGATATGGCAGGTGCCTGCTTTGTCGGCGACATAACGGTAACTGGTCGAGCGGTATTCTACGGTTCCTTTTAACGCAGGAGCGAGAAAGCTCTCCAGCTGCTGCTGCAATTTACTCCAGGACATAAGTGCCCTCCTATGTTTCATTAAAATGTGAATGAGTCGTCAATTCTCCAAATACCGATACAGGGTCGTCTTGCTGATCCCCGTTTGTTCTTTGATCTGCGCTAGACTGTACTGCTTGCTCTCATACATCTGGATCGCCTTCTTAACGTTATCGTCCAACTTACGCGGTCTGCCTACCTTGGCTCCTCTTTGTTTCGCTTCGTACATGCCTCTGATTGTATTTTCTCTTACGATATCCTGCTGCAAATTCAATAAAGAGTGCGCGTTGGCGCGAAACTGCCGACCAGCCGCAATTTGGGTATCGATCTCCTCGCCTATTGAAAACAGATAAGCCCCTTTTTGATCCAAATCGTCCAGCACCTCAATCAGATGCCGGGTCGAATCCGCCAACACAAACAGCTTGGCAACGACCAGCGTATCCCCTTCCTGTAGTTGAAGAAGGGCGCTATCCAACGCAGTTCTTCTTTTCGCGGAAGCATGTTCTTCGATCATGTAAAAGTCACAGGGAACGGCCTGCAGCAGACGTGTCTGTTCCTTGCAGTCCGCATCTTCCTGATAAGGTCTCATATAACCGATTTTCATATTGAATTTCTCCTTGTTTCATAAAAGACATTAAAAATGTAAAAGATAATAAAACATAAAAGATAATAAAACAAAGCCAAAAAAGCACCAAAAAGGTTCCATTTAGGTTCGATGCGTGATAAGATCGTGTTGCTGATAACGGACCTGACTTTCATGAGAGTTGAAAGTCGACAAAATAAATCAAATAAGGAGTGTCGTACAAAACAATGAGTCAACTCAAAACAGAATGGTTCTCCAACGTCAAAGGAGACATCCTCGCGGGAATAGTCGTCGCGCTGGCCCTGATCCCCGAAGCGATCGCATTCTCGATTATCGCCGGAGTCGATCCCATGGTCGGGCTGTACGCCTCGTTCTGCATCGCGGTCATTACCGCCTTTATCGGCGGAAGACCGGGCATGATTTCTGCCGCTACCGGTGCAATGGCACTGCTGATGGTTCCGCTCGTACGGGATCACGGCTTACAATATTTGCTCGCGGCCACGCTGCTGACAGGCGTCATCCAATTCCTATTCGGCGTGCTGAAGATCGCCAAGCTGATGAAGTTTATTCCCAGAGCCGTCATGATCGGCTTCGTTAACGCACTGGCTATTTTGATCTTTTTGGCCCAAGTGCCTCATTTTGTCGGTATCTCTACGATAACATATGTACTCGTCGCGGTAACCCTTCTTATCGTGTATGGGCTGCCAAGATTTTTCAAAGCGATTCCGGCGCCTTTGATCGCAATCGTCGTGCTGACCGCGGTCGTAATCTTCGGCAGCATTCAAGTCGGAACGGTCGGCGATCTGGGCATCATTACGCAGTCCCTTCCTTCGTTCCTGATCCCCAACGTGCCGCTCAACTTGGAGACGCTGATGATTATTTTGCCTTTCTCCGTCTCGCTCGCTATCGTAGGCTTGGTGGAATCACTGCTGACCGCTTCGATTGTAGACGATATGACGGGAACCGGGAGCAACAAACATAAAGAAGCCCGCGGACAAGGCATTGCCAACTTCGTAACCGGCTTCTTCGGCGGCATGGCCGGCTGCGCGATGATCGGTCAATCCGTCATTAACGTCAAATCGGGCGGTCGGGGCAGACTTTCCACCTTGGTGGCCGGGGTATTCCTGATGTTCCTGATTCTTGTACTGGGCGGCATCGTCGTTCAGATTCCGATGCCGGTACTTGCCGGGATCATGATCATGGTTTCCATCGGCACCTTCGATTGGTCTTCCTTCTCTTATCTGCGCAAAGCGCCGCGAAGCGACGCTCTCGTCATGCTTGTCACAGTCGCGATTGTCATTATGACGGACAATCTCGCTCTGGGCGTGCTTGCCGGCGTGCTGCTCAGCGCTATTCTGTTCGCGGCGAAGATTTCCAGAATTCAGGTCGTCAAGCAGGAGTCTGGCGATACCATCATCTACGGTATCCAAGGTCAGCTGTTTTTCGCTTCCGTGGAAGAGTTCGTCGATCACTTTGATTTCAGCCTTGTGAACGCCAAAGTGGTATTGGACTTCTCGGAAGCTCATATTTGGGACGATTCCGGTGTAGGCGCGGTGGACAAAGTCATCATTAAATATCGAGCCGGCGGCAACGAAGTTGTGGTCAGAGGTCTTAATCCTTCCAGCGAAAAAATCATTAATAAACTCGCCGTTTATCATGATGCCAATGCCCAATTGAAGTCCCATTAATTCATTCAGGAGGAATGTGCCATGTATTCACACCTTTTGCTGGCTGCCGACGGGTCGAAAAATGCGCTGCGGGCCGCCCATGAAGCTTTGAAAATCGCTTCCGCCATGCCGGGATGCAAAATCGAGATTTTGTTTGTTATCGATAATTCCAAAGTTAAAGAAGAAGTTCTTCATTCGCAAAATCAGGAAGAGCGGGAGTACAAGCGGCATCAGAAACTGCTTCCGATCGAAGAAGTGTTTGCCGATCAAGGCATCCCGCATCATTTCACGACCATTCATGGAGATCCCGGCCCGGCTATTGTCGACTACGCCAAAAAGAACGAAATCGATCTGATTATTCTGGGCAGCCGCGGTCTGAACGCCCTACAGGAATTCGTGCTCGGCAGCGTCAGCCACAAGGTTGTCAAAAGGGCCTCCTGCCCGGTCATGATCGTCAAGTAACCTTTTTGCCTTTCGATCCCAACCATCCCCTTACCGCAGGAAGACCTTTGCTTCTCGCAAAGGTCTTTTCTATGTGATATAAACCATACAAACAGAAATCAGGAGGCATTATTCATGAAGTTGATCCAACAATTCATTCACCGCGACGTATCGTCGCTTGAAGGCAGAACGTTTGAGAGAAAAGCGGCCAGAGCCGTCATCATGCGCGGGTCCGATATTTTGCTGATTTATACAAAGCGCTATAACGACTACAGCTTTCCCGGCGGCGGTCTTGAAGCCGATGAAGACGAGTACGCCGGACTATGCCGGGAAGTGACTGAAGAAACCGGAGCTGTCGATGTCGAGATCGTAAGCGAGCTGGGTTATATCGAAGAGTACAGACCGCATTATAAAGACAACTATGATCTGATCCATATGCTTTCCTACTATTATGTTTGTTCAATCGGAGAACATCTGGGCGAAGCTTCGCCGGAAGATTACGAAATTGCTAACGGTTCATCCGCCGTATGGGTCGATCTGAACGAAGCTATCCGGTATAACCGGCGGGTGATCGCGGATCAAGAAGCTTCAATGGGATTTTCGATCGAACGGGAAACGTTGGTATTGGAACTGTTGGCATCCCCTGCTAACCTTCCCGTATAACTATTATTCACAAACAAATGTGCTAATCCGTGTTCAAACCTACTCCAATGTTTTGGTCATAATCAGGTCTACTTGTTCATCGTTGCCCATAAAGAACGAGTGGGAGCCTGTTTGGATAAAACCTTTTTTTTGATAAAACGCGATAGCATTTTCATTCGCTTCCCAAACGCCTAACCAAACCTTCTTTTTTTGCTGCTGCATCGCAATTTCGAAAGCTTTATTCAACAGCAGCTCACCAAGACCCAATTTTTGAAATTCCTTTCTTATATAAATCCGTTCAACTTCAAGCGATTCAATGCCCATGGCTTCTGTCTGGGCATTTTCGGTGTTGATTTTAAGATATCCGGAAACTTCTTCGTTGAAATAAACAAAATAGAACTGGGAAGAACGATTGGCCAACTCCCCTTCCAACTGCTTCAGGTTATATGCCTTTTCCAAATAAGCGTTGAGGTTTTCAGGAGAGTTCTGCTCTTGAAAAGTCTCGGCAAACGTTGCCGTACTGATGGCTTGGAGTTCCTGTAAGTCTGTTTGCGTACATTTTTTAATTATTGTCTTCATTATGAATTTGGCTCCTTTGGTCTTTTAATAACTCCGCTTGTTTCCCTTTTTTACAAACTCCCAGTCTTTCTCGATATTTCTCCGAATTCGCTGCAGCTGATCAAACACGTCTGCTTTTTCTTCTTCTGAAAAGCCTTGTAAAGCAATATGGTTGGAGTAGATGTTTTCTTTTTTGATGAAGGGATACACCTTTTCACTTTTAGCCGTTGGAAAAAGCCTCTTTATTTTTTTATTCTGAGCATCTTCTTTCTTTTCGATAAATCCATTTCTTTCTAACTTTTGGAGAGCACGTGTAGCGGTGGATCGATCAACTTTGATCATGTCCAGCAGCTGTTCCTGAATAATGCCCGGATTTTCGCAGATTCGAACCACATATAGATACTGTCCTTTGGTCAGGTCAAACTCTCTGAATTCGATATTACTGATGGAATCCAAGGCCCTTGCAATCATGCCTATTTCGCGCAGAATCTCTTTCATGAGTACCTCCTTCTAAAAATTTCATTGCAAACGAAAAACAGGATATATTTAATTTATTGTGTTTTTATTGAATTTGCAACAAAAATCAATGTTCGAAATTAACACTGCTTCATATATCGATGATACTCAGCAGCCACAACGGGATTATCAATCATATTCTTGATGTGGGCCATATCCAATGCCTCTTCAATCGAATATTCAAGTTGATGAACAAGCATAAGACTTCACAAAAAAAGACGCGAACTCATTCGCGTCTTTTTTCGTGTCTGTCTCATTTACTCCTTTACTCACTCCAAACCCCATCCCTTAAACAGTGCTTCAGCCTCCATATACACAGTCCGTAGGAACGATTATTTAGAGCCGGCAGCCAATCCCCTCTTTATCGCGAGATTACTTGACCGCTCCTTCTGTGACCCCTTTGATGAAGTATTTTTGCAGGAACAAGTACAGCACGACGATTGGAATAATCGAACCGAACACAGCAGGGAAGATCAATTCCCACGGGTTGCTGAACTGTCCGGCGAGCATCTTGGCATAGTACAGCTCAAGGGTCAGTGTTTTGTACTCCGCATTGCCCAGCACAAGGAACGGCAGCAGATAGTCGTTCCAGATCCAGAGCGCATTCAAGATAATGACCGTTACTGTAATCGGCTGCACCAGTGGGAATACGACTCGGAAAAAGAGGCTTCCGATGCTTGCGCCGTCGATCAGCGCCGCTTCTTCGAGCGCCAGCGGAACGCTGCGTATAAAGCCATGGTACAGAAATACCGACATGCCGAGTCCGAAACCTCCGTACATCAGAATGAGTCCCGGAATGTTCTTGAGACCGAATGATTCGAATTGATGAATAAGCGGATACATCAGCGATTGGAAAGGCACCAGCATGGCCGCCGTCAGAACGAGCAGCAGAATCCGGCTGCTGAGAGAATTGTTGCGCACAAGCATCCAGGACAGCAGCGAAGAGCAGAAAACGATCAGACCGACCGACAAAATGGTAATGCCTGCCGTAATCAGTGCTGCCTGAACAAAATGGATCTGGGTCAGTGCACTCGAGATATAGGCGAACGACCATTCCTTCGGCAGCGCCATCGGCTGGGCCACGATTGCTCCCTGGTCCTTAAACGAGTTGACGAACAGGAACAGCAGTGGAAACAGCGTGCACAGCGCAAGCAGAATTAGAGCGGCATACGCCGCAATTCTGCCTCCCGGAAGGCGGAGGGCTGGTTTGCGAACTTCAGGCGAAGCAGCGCGGATCATGCGTCCACCTCCTTTTTCTTCGTGATATAGACTTGAATCAGGCCGATGATAGCGACCAGAACGAAGAAGACAACAGCTTGAGCTTGTGCCTGACCGTAATCCGGCGGCTGCGTATAGCGGACAGTCCGCAGAATCTGCAGCGACAGCATCGACGTATTGAACGAGCCGTTTGTCAGCGCAACGTTCTGATCCAGCAGCTTCAGGCAGCTGGCCAGCGTCAGGAACAGCACGATCGTGATCGACGGCATGAGCATCGGCAGCGTAATATAACGGAACTTGGTCCAGGCATTCGCTCCGTCGAGCGAGCCCGCTTCATACAGATCACGCGGAATATTGTTCAGGCCGGCAACGAAGATGATCATCATGTAGCCCGCCATCTGCCAGGTCACCATAATGACGAGAGCAAACAGATTTTTTGTCGAGTCCTGAGTCATGTTGGTCAGAAATTCGATATTCAACCCGCCCTCGCCGAACATTCGGTTGAAGACATTTTGGAAAATAAACTGCCAGATAAACCCCAGCGCAAGTCCGCCCAGCAGATTCGGCAGGAAAAAGACGGTGCGGAACAGGGCAACGCGCTTCCCGGCATAATCGAGCAGCAGCGCCAGCAGCAGTCCCGCTGCGCTGATCGAGATCACCGCAAGTGCCGTAAATTCAAGCGTATACAGCAGGGCGTGCAGGAACTGACGGCTCTGGAAGATGCGCGTGTAATTGTCCAGCCCGACGAAGGAAGACCAAGCGCTTCCTCCGACGAAATAGGTGCCGCGCCATGACGTAAACGAATAGAACAAGCCAATCAGGAACGGCACCAGCACGACAGCGGCGAACAGGATCAAGCCTGGCAGCGCCAGAGGCCAAAACCATTTCTTGTAATAACCACTCATTTCAGCAGCCTCCCTATACTTTTAATACATGACGTCCTGCCAGCCTTGAACAGATTGCTCGGCGATCGTCCGATAGTCTTCCGGCGTCCATTCGCCTTCACGGTTGTAATAGCGTTCCTGCAGAATCGATCCGAATACTTCTTGGCCCCAATAAGCTCCGCCTGCCGGCGAGCCGTTGAACGGATTGGACAGTGTATCGCCAGCCAGTTGATACTGAATCAATGAGTTGTTAAGTGTATTTTCGAATTTCACGCTGTCGTCCGCGTTGTACGGAATAAACTGAAAGTCTTCGACGATCGTGCGCCGGCCTTCCTCTGTCGTATTCAGCCAGACGAGGAACTGCTGCGCCAATTCCTGCTCACGCTCCGTTACTTTCGTATTGATGGCATAATAGGATGGAACAAACTGCGGGACAGAGCGGTTGAATTGTTCTACTGTAAGCCCTTCGACTTGGATGTCTTCCTGCTGAAGCGGAAGCTTGATCGGTAGGAAAGTCAGCGTCGGCAGAATGTCCGCGTTCAGCTTTTCGATGTTCGGGTACACCCAGTTTCCCTGCTTCAGGAACAGTGCTTTACCGGTAGCAAAAAGCTGTACCGATACGTCGTAGCTCGCTGTGGTCGAATTGATGTAGGAAGGCCCTCGTTCCAGCGGTCCTTCCATTCCCGCTGCATGGGCCGAATACAGATCGAGCGTCCGGGCGAGCTTCTCCAGTGGACCTTTCAGCTGCTCAACCTGTTCCTCCGAAGCGTTTCTGGCATCAACGGCGCTGCTGAAGACGGCATTCAGCGCTATATTGCCCATATGGTCCCCGTAGGTCCATTTCTCCGCGCCGGCTTCGGCGAACACACCGGTCAGCCGGGAGGTAAGTTCCGTTTTCGAGGCGGCAAACGGGTAAGGGCTGCCGTTAAGCATGACTTGATCAGCCTGCCCGGTCGCGATGTAAGCATCGACTTGGTTCACGAGATTTTCGAATTCGTCATAGGTCGCCGCCTTGAAGTCTTCAAGAAACGGTTCCGGATTTTCCAGATCGAACAGCTGCTCCGCCATCCGCGTATCGACAATCAGGCCGTAGCCTTCAATGTTATAGGGAATCCCGTAATTCTGCGAGCCGTCCGCGCTGAGCCGCAGCGGTTCCGGCACTTCTGCTGCAAGCGCCTTCAACTCTGGGTTGGACGCTTCGTTCAGATCAAGAATTGCTCCGCTCTCGGACCATTCCATAACACCCCCGATATTTGTAGAGAACAGGGCCGGCTTAGCGCTTGAATTCATCTCGGATCGGAGCGTTTCCGCCACGTCGGTCGTGCCTAGAGAAAACAGCTTGATCGTAAGGCCCGTTTCCGCTTCATATCGATCCACGACTTCTTCCATCGCTTCCGCGTTTTCCGATTTGCCGTTGAAAATATAAAAGTCGTAGTTCGTGGGAGCTTTCGCTTCCTGGCTTCCGCAGCCCGACAGCAGTACGGCGCCGAGCGCGAGGCCGGCTGCTCCCGCCGTCCATCTGCTCCATGTCGATCTCTTCCCCATGCGTCTTACCCTCCCCGATCTTCGTTTATTTCGACTCTACCAATACGACCGACTGATACGGCAGCAGGTTCAGGAGGCCGTCCGCCGTTGCTGATGACTCCTGGCCAGTAAAGCTGTTGAATACAATCTGTCTTCCTTCCAGCGGAAGCTTCAGCTCGTCTCCAAAATTGTTTAGTACGAGCAGCGTCCGCCCCTCAAAGTTTCTCCGATAAGCGATCAGCGACGGATATTCGGTCAGCGCCGGTTCGAAGCTGCCGAACGCCAGTATATCGCTCCACTCCTCGCTTTTTCTAAAAGCGATCAATTCCTTGTAATAGGCCCAGATCGAAGAAGCGTCGGCCTGCAATTTCTCCGCATTCACCTGCCGGTAATCCGGATGCACCGGCATCCAAGGAGTTCCTGTCGTGAATCCGGCGTTCGGCTCCGCATTCCACTGAAACGGCGAACGGGCGTTGTCTCGGCCGTAGTCGTTCAATTCCCGGAGCATTTCTTCCTCGGAACGTCCCTGCGCCAGCCCTTCTTCCCATTGATTCAGCGCGGACACATCCTGAAATTCGCCGATTCCGCTTCGCATCCCGTTCGTCATCCCCAGCTCCTGCCCTTGATAAATAAAAGGCGTGCCCCGAAGCAGCATGTACGTCGTGGCCAGGCAGGCCATGCTGTCCCGGCTGTGCTTGTCTTTGTCGAGAAACTTGTCCGGGCAGCGCGCCTGATCATGGTTTTCCAGGAAGATTGCGCTCCAGCCGTGCTTCTGTGTATGCAGTACGCTCTCGAATATCCGGCTGCGCCAAGCGGCTACGGAATCCGGATCGCATTTGACGGAGACACCTTTTATATGATCCCAATTGAAATCGAAGATCATCGAGAAGTGTCCGTCCGGTCCCGCGTATTCGGCAAACAGCTCCGGCGAAACGCCAGGCGCTTCCGCTACCGTAACGGCATCGTACTTGGCGAACGTTTCGCGCTTCAACTCGGTCAGGAATTCGCTAATTCCCGGATAGCTCTGGAAGTTTTCGATCGGGTACAAAGCGCCTTCTTCCACCTCTCCAGAAGCGAACGACAGATCCTTTTTGATAAAAGTGATCGCATCGATCCGGAATCCTCCGACACCTTTGTCCAGCCACCAGTTGATCATGTCGTACAACTCGCGGCGCAGCTTAGGATTCTCCCAGTTGAGATCCGGCTGCTCCTTGGCAAATGTATGCAGATACCATCTGCCGTCCTCCGTCTGGGCCCAGGCCGAACCGCCGAAGTTGGAACGCCAGTTATTCGGAGGCTGTCCGTCGTCCGTATGCCGGAAGTAGAAATACCCGGCTTCTTCCGAATTCGGATATTCCAGCGCGCGCTGGAACCATTCATGCCGGTCCGAACAGTGGTTGAGTACCAGATCAAGCACAATCTTGATTCCTCTGAGTTCCGCTGCCGCGATCAGTTCGTCGAGATCCTCGTCCCTTCCGAACATGGGGTCCACGCTGCGGTAATCCGCAACATCGTACCCATTGTCCACCATTGGCGACCGGAAGATTGGGCAGATCCACAGGACATCGATGCCGAGCTCGGCCAAATAATCCAGTTTCTCGATAATGCCCGGCAGATCGCCGATCCCATCTCCGTTGGAGTCCTTAAAGCTCTGCGGGTAAATCTGATACATGACCGACCGCTTCCACCATTGTTTGTCCATACGTCCTCCGTTATTTGAGTGGAACTGTTCCACATTAATTTAAAAAAATTTGGCTGCCCATTAAAATCTCGATTAGCTTAAATTCTGAACTCTCAATCCTTGAATCCGATTTCATAACAGCTTATTGAAAGGGGACTAGCCTACAAATGGAACTGTTCCACAAATCAGTAATAAAAAATTCGGCTCCTGCCGAACTTGTGGAACTGTTCCAGTGGAATTAAGAATACACCCCTTATCACGGAAGGTCAATCTTTTTTTGTGGAACAGTTCCTTAAATTTATTTTGCTTTGAAAGATGTCCGATTCGTCGTTTCTCCTTCGACTAACGTAATAGGAACGACAATCTGATCTTGCGCCAACTGCTGTCCGTTGATTCGCTTCAACAGCACGGCTACCGTCTGACGGGCAATGGTTCGCACATCCTGTACGATCGCCGTAGGCGTTGTCGAGTTGAAATCCGTTACAAAGGTGCCGTCGTAGGCAATGATATTCAGCTTCCCCGGCATGTCGATGCCAAGCGATGCGGCAGCTTTCAGAAACGCCGCTGCCTGTAGATCGGATGCCAATACGCCGTCCACGTCCGGATGCGCGGTCAGCAGCTTTTTCGTCAATTTATAGCAGCTCGCATAATCGGTCGTATCGTCCCACGAGACTTCTTCCCGAATCGTCTCGACGCCGTGCTCCTGCAGATAGCGGTCGAGCGCATCATCGCCTTCGTGCGACTGCAGCCGGTACTGCCGGTCGCCGACCGTGTGCAGTACTTTGCGGCATCCGCATTCCAGGAACTTTTTCGCTGCCAATTCTCCGCCTTGTCGGTGATCGGAACTGACAACGGGAATGCCCGGCACGATTCGGTCCAGGAACACGATTGGCTTCTCCAGCTTCGCGTAGTTCTCGTCCGGCAGCACCGCCGCCCCGTCAATCACGCCATCAAACAGATTACGTTCCAGCGTATCGAGGTATTCCCGCTCCCGCTGCTCATCTCCCCCTGTGCTGCACAGCATCATATTGTAGCCGAACTTGCGCAGTTCCAGCTCCAGATGATTCCACAACGACGAGAAAAAAGGATGGATCAACCCGGGAGCCACTACCCCTATAATTCCGGTGCTCTGCCGATACAGATTGCGAATCCATTGATTCGGTACGTAATCGAGCTCGGCGACCGCCGCTTTGATCTTCTCCCTCGTTTCTTCCGCCACATAGCCGCTGCTGTTCAGCGCTCTTGACACCGTGCTCGGCGCAACCTGCGCCAGCTTGGCCACTTCCCGTATGCTCGCCACGCTTCAATCCCCCGCTTTCTTGTCCGTTCAATCAATCGGGAATCAGTATAGCAGGTGAGGAACTGTTTCACAAGGCGGGGAAACCATAGTCGATATACGAAAAAAGACGCAGGGAACGTAAGGGAACGGTAACCCACGCTTCTCATACAGGCAAGCTAGCGGGTGGTTCAGTGCAGAACGAATGATTGAATATTTAAGTTGAATGTAGTGCACTTCATTTATGCTAAAATAGCAATTGAACAATCAAAAAAAGGAATTATCCCTATAAAAGAAGGTTTTATCCTGCAATGAACTGGATGGAGGACTAACCTGGAGGAATTTATTTTGATTAAAACCGTGCTTTTTTATATCGTTCTTAATCTTCTGCTTATTCCGTTTTATGCTGCCGGTTGGTTTTTCGGTATAAGCGCCTTCATCTTGGCACCGCAGGCTTATACGGGATGGGACATGTTTGAAATCTATGTAATTTTACTGATCCCTAATTTGCTCTTGTTTGTTTATATTCTCGCAGACGGATTCAAACGAGGATTTAGTCGAAAGATGAATCTATGCTGCATGCTCTTTACAGCGGTACTGCTGGGAGTAGGCGTTTTCCAAGATCTTTTGCAATTTAGTGCATGGAGAAAAGAATAGCGGCAGGCAGAATAGTCGAAAAACCCGGACTTCCATCAGGAAGTCCGGGTTTTCTCTTTTATAGCTGAAAGCGACTGACCTCAATTGCAGATCTATATTTTGAATATTGTAAATCCGATCGAACCGTATACCTTTTGTGCAGACAACGGTTTACTAGAATTTTCGTTCATTTCCTGATTGAACATGTAACTCCCGCTTGTATGGAACGATCAGTTGAATCAGGTAATTGAAGCTGCATAGATCGATTCAATCGCAGCGGACAGCGTCTTATCGAACTCTTCCTCCGATTGGCTGAAGCTCAGGTCCTGCGACAGCGCACGGGAGAAGCTGGCGATCAGGCCGTGGTTGCGGGTCAGCTTCTCGTTCGCTTCCTTCTGCGGATAACCGCCGGACAGCGCTACGACGCGGATCACATGAGGGTCCTCGATCAGATCGTGATAGAGGTTGTCCTCCGTCGGAATCGTCAGTTTGAGCATGACCTTCGTGTCTGGATCAAGCTCGGACAGCTGCTTAGATATCTCGTGCTTAAGCAGTTCCTCCGCCTGGGCTTTGTCGTCGATCAGTACACTGACTTCGGGCTCGATGATCGGAACCAGCCCCGCCGCGGCGATCTGCTTGCCGATCTCGAACTGCTGCTCGACCACCTGTTTGATGCCGTCGGGCTGAGCCTTATTAATGACCGAACGCATCTTGGTGCCGAAAATATTCCGCTCTTTCGCACGCTTCAGCAGCCCATCCAGATCCGGCATCGGCTTCATCAGCTGAACACCGTTTTCCTCTTCTGCCAGTCCTTTGTCTACCTTCAGGAACGGAACGATGCCTTTCTCTTCCCACAAATAATCTGAAGTCAGCTTGCCATCGATTTCTCGATCCATCGTGTTTTCGAACAGAATCGCACCAAGAATCCGCTCCGAATCGAACGCTTTGCTCTTAATGATTCGGGTCCGCATCTCGTGCACGGCAGCGTACATGCCCTCTTCGTCGGAGTAGGCCGTTTCTTCCACGCCGTATGCTGACAGTGCCTTCGGCGTACTGCCCCCGCTTTGGTCCAGTGCCGCCACAAACCCTTTACCGTTTTTGATTCGTTCCAATTGTTTTTCGTTCATCTTGATGCTCCTTTCTTTCCGGAAATTCGGATTGCGAATGGAAGATCTCACGTTTCTTATTAACCCCAATGCTGCCGGATTACCCGGAAATTGCGGAGTTTAGGACGATCCATGCCTGATTTTACTCAAAAAAGTACGTATCACCATCATTCGGAATCAGCAGCAGGTCGGCGAATCCTTTTTCCTCGGAAAATGTCCGCAGCTCAGCTCTTGATAAAGTCCAGTGGTTCACCGCTTCCATATGCAGAGAGGATCTTCGCTTCCGGAGCCGCCAGATGCTTCTCGTAAATATCTTCCCTGCCGCTCACGACGATGATCTTCGGCTGTTGCGTATTCATCGTCTCCTGCACAATTTCAGAGCAGACGGTGTCGCCGGCGGCATAGAGCGTTTGCTACACTTTTAATTCAAGCGGCAGAACGCTGTTCTGCGCAACGCGGCCGAGCCATTTTCCGCTGTTTTTCACGGTTCTAGCCTGCGTCTCACGGTCTACGGCGATGATCCCGAAACGCGGTGTATATCCGAACGTCCACTCGAAGTTATCGAACGTGGACCAATAGGCGTAGGCGCGTACGTCGATACCTTCTTGAATGCAGGCATGCAGTCCCTTAAGTCCTTCACGGATGAAAGATAAGCGCTTTGCGTCGTCTTCCGTCGCAATTCCGTGCTCGGTAATCAGGATCGGAAGTTTGAGATCACGATGGACTTTGCGAACGACCGCACCAAGCGCTTCCGGCGCGTACGCATAGCCCATGTCAGTCTTCTCGTCCTCTTCGCCTGCCGGAATGACGCCCTGCGAACCGTAGATTTCAGTGGTATAGTTCTGCACGCCGAGAAAGTCATCTTCCCGAATAACCGGCAAAAATTGTCCGAAGTAATCCTGCCAGGCGGCGGCCGCCAGCTCTTCCCCACCTTCGATCGCCTGTACGTCGGGCAGCGCCAGAGACATGCCGATCTGTATGGAAGGCTTAATTGCCTTCATCGCGGCCCGCGCTTTCCGGTGAGCATCCATAACGATCGCGATCGATTCTGCTTCCGAAGCCATATGGAAAGTAAAGTAGCGATCGACCGTCGTTCCGCAGGCGCGTGCCGCCGATTCTCTCCAGCCCGGGGCAATCCAGGACTTGGCGTCCATACCAACCGGAGGCATGAATTCCATGTTTGTGAACAGTTCCTTCAGCATGACCGGCAGATTCGCTTCATTGAAAGTAAGCACATAATCGAGCGGCTCACCGATCTCGCGGAAGACGACTTCGCAGTACTTGGCAAAGCGATCTGCCGTCTCGGGATTGCTCCAGCCGCCGTCGCGCATCAACCACTGCGGAGAAGTGAAGTGGAACATCGTAACCAAAGGCTTCAAACCGTACTTCAAACAGGTCTGCACAACTTCTCGGTAATGATCCAGCTGCTCGGCGGAGTAAACGCCCGGTTCCGGTTCGATTCGCGCCCATTCCACGGAAAACCGGTAGCTCTTCAAGCCGATGTCGGCCATCAGGGCAATGTCCTCTCGGAATCTGTTGTAATGATCGACGGCAGCGCCGGAAAGATCTTTGTAAGGTGAGCCTTCGGAATGCTCTTCAGCCCAGACGTCGCAGTTATCGTTATATCCTTCTACTTGGTGTGCGGCTGTAGCCGTGCCCCATATAAAAGTCTCGGGAAATTTAAGCTGCATGATATTCCTCCGTTCATCGTGTTTGAATGCACTCTATAACGTTCATGGTAGCAGAGCATTTCTTTTTATATAATGTTAAAAAGGTAGTTGATGTTTACTCTTTTCAAAGATTCGGATCACAACCCTATTCAGCAAAATAAATAAAAGAACCGCCTCAATTCTAAGATACGATTAAGAATCTAATAGACGTGTATCTTTTTGAAGAAATAAAAGTGCTCGAAACAAAGAAAGAAGGGATTCTCTGTGAAAAGGAATGAAGTGGTCGATTTTCTTAAAAAACATAGACTCGACAGCCTGGATGGCGATGAAATCATGAGGAGCCGCAGTCCGCAAGTTATCGACGTACAAGGCAGACCGGTGTTCCTATTCGACTTAGCATTCGATATTCACGATTCGCTTATTTCGGACAGTATATCCATCTCTCAGCAGCCGCATAATATGCCAATTCCGCTGCATATGCACGACTATATCGAGATGATGTTCGTATATCGGGGAAGCTGCCGCATCGTGATCAAGGAGAGGGAGCGGCTGTTGAACGAAGGCGATTTGATCATGATCGAACAGTGGACACCTCATTCCGTAAAAGCCGCGACCGAGCAGGACATCGTCATCAATATCATTATGAAACGTGATTTTTTGTCACCTTCTTTCCTCAGCCGTTTGACCCGACAAAGTATCATTTCGCGTTTTATGCTGGATTCTGTGATCGACAATCGGCAGCATCATCGCTTTCTGATCTTTCGGCCGGGACTGGACAGTCCGGTCATTGACGTCATGGAACAGATTATGTGCGAATTTTTCGACAGGGACCTCTACTCCGGGAAAATTATCGATTCGTTTCTGGTCGCCTTATTTTCCATGCTAATTCGCTCCAGCAGCCTGCCTACCGGAGAAAGCATGGAAGTTTCGCCAAACGGGGAAGGCCTGCTGATCGAATTCCTTCAATATATTGAGGAGAATTATAAGGACTGCAGCTTGGCCAAAATGGGCAGCCGATTCGGCTTTCATCCCAACTACCTCTCTTCGCTGCTTAAAAAAGGAACGGGCAAATCATTCAAAGAGCTGCTGCAAATCCAGCGGTTGAATCAGGCGGCGCTGTTTCTGTCAAATTCAAATATGACCATTCCGGATATTGCAGAAGAGGTCGGTTATTCCAGCCTCACTTTTTTCTATAAAAAGTTTAAGGAAATGTTTGAAGCAACGCCATACCACTACCGCAAGTTCCATCAGCAGCAGATTTAAAAGCACGCACACGCTAAAAAACCGAAACCGTATAAGGTTTCGGTCGCATTGAAGAAGAAACGACAATTAATCGGTTCCGGATTCGGAGTCGCCCAGATGTCCCGGCGCATACCGGAACCAGCGAAACGCTGCCGCGGCGGAAGATGCGCTTCCTCCGCCAGAAGCATATAATCCCAAATAAACGCCGGTGAAGCCGCCTGCCGTTTCCGAAGACAGCAGCGAACACTCCCCTCGGCCGAAGGGAACGGCCGGGCCTTCAGGCATCGAGTAAGAGAACTCGTACCATTTGGGATCGGCCTTCACCGTTAGAATGATAGAATTCGCTTCGTAATCGGCCTCGTGCTCGACTTTCCATAGCGTGCCGATTCGCCGGCGAAAGATGATGCGGCGCCTGCCTGCCTTCTGCGTCAGCGCAATTTCGTAGTGAAACCGCTCGTTCATATAGACGGTAAGGCCCGCTTCTTCGGCTTCTCTTTCCGGACAGAATTCCAGCAGCGCGGAAGCCTCACAGTGGAAATGCTGCTGCCTGCGACCGAAAAATGCCGGTGAACCCGCATCGTCCAACGTCGCTTCATTTCCGTAGAGAATAAGCCCTCCGCGTTCTTGATCCAGCTTCCAGCATTCCTCCGGCAGATTGCGTAGTGAATTCCACTCCAGCGGCAGCGCCGATTGATTGAAGTGGTAGGTTGTTTCTTCAAATGGAGTCTTGTCAGCGGGCAGATTTCCGGTTCCTGTCCTCCCGACTGCTTCACTGGCGTCCCCAATGATCGGCCAGCCGTCTTCTGTCCAGAACACCGGCGACAGAAACGTCTCCCGTCCCAGATGATGATGCAGGCCCGCAAAAGGCACCGGGGCCGGCCGAATGCCAAGAAAGACCGCCCACCAGCTGCCGTCCTGGGCTTGCACCAAATCGGCGTGTCCGGTCGCCTGCACCGGATGACCCAAGCTTCGATGGCTGAGGATCGGATTATGCGGGCAGCTCTCGAACGGTCCGTACGGTCGCTCGCTGCGCGCTGCTGTTACCATATGTCCATATTCCGTGCCGCCTTCGGCAATGATCAGGTAATATTGGCTCCCGATCCGGTACAAATGTGGACCTTCCGGCGCTTTGCCGCCCGTTCCGGTCCAAATTAAACGCCGCTCAGTTAGAAGTTCGCCATTTTTCATATCGATTTCCGCCTGGTAAATGCCCGCCTGTTCATCGCCGAGAAAGCCGCCTGGACCTGTAATATAAACATGTCCATCTTCATCAAAAAACAACGAAGGATCAATGCCCGGCCAGTCCAGCCACACAGGATCGGACCAAGGCCCCTCCGGCTGCTCGGCCCATACATAGAAGTTGCGGAACGATCGAGTGTTCGTCGTGATCATATAGAATCGCCCATTGTGATAACGCAGAGTAGGCGCGAAGATCCCCATCGAACTGAGGCAGCCTTCCAACTCCAGCTGGCTGCGGCGGGTCAAACAATGTCCAATTTGAGTCCAATTCACCAGATCGCGGCTGCGGAAGATCGGCACTCCCGGGAAATATTGAAAAGAACTGGTGATCAAATAGTAATCCGATTCAACTCGGCAGATGTTGGGGTCGGGATAAAATCCTGGAATGATCGGCTCGCTGTATGTGCAGATGGACTGATTCATTGAAAGCTCCTTCCTCGATCCCTGCGATCGATAAACTTACTTGTAGATTACTAATTCTCTTCTGCCGAAATAATGCCAAAACCGCATATAAACTTGTTCTAATAAAAGACATTTGAATAGTCTTCGCTGGTTCGAATATAAAAAAGCATATCTTCTAAATGGGTTATAAATAAGTCGATTGACTAAAAGTTTAAGCCTATGAATTCAAACAAAAAAACACCAAAACCCAAGCCTAATTGATGACTTGGATTTTGGTGTTTTTAGCGTCGAGCTTATTTTGAATTCTGCCGTGTAAGCAATGCCACAGCCTCCACATGCACCGTCTGCGGGAACATATCTACCGGCTGCACCTTCGTGGTCTTGAATCCTCCGTCTTCCAGCACTCGCAGATCGCGCGCCAGCGTAGCTGGATTGCAAGACACGTACACGACTCTCTCCGGCTGCATTTCGATAATCGTCTCCAGCAGGCGGGCGTCGCAGCCTTTACGCGGCGGATCGACGACGATCACGTCCGGCGTGATGCCCTGCTCTTTCCAGCGTGGAATCACGTCTTCCGACGCGCCGACTTCGAACTCGGCGTTCGTGATGCCGTTGATTTCCGCGTTTTTGCGTGCGTCTTCGATCGCTTCCTTTACGATCTCGACGCCGTAGACGCGCTTGGCTTTCTGCGCCAGGAACAGCGAGATTGTACCGATACCGCAGTAAGCGTCGATCACCGTCTCGTTCCCTGTCAGACCTGCGTACTCCAGCGTTTTACCGTACAGTACTTCGGTCTGCGCCGGATTAACCTGGTAGAAGGAGCGGGCCGAAATCGCGAACTTGATATCGCCGATGTAGTCGTGGATGACTTCCTCGCCCCACAGCACTCGGGTAATATCGCCGAAGATGACGTTCGTCTGACGGGTGTTCACGTTGTGGCAGATGCTTTTCACACCGGGTACTCGCTCGGTAATAGCAGCGATCCACTGTTCCGCTTTCGGCAGACGGTCGCTGTTCGTGACCAGTACAACCATCTTCTCCCCTGTGGCAAAAGCGACCTTCACGACGACATGGCGCAGCAGTCCGCGGCCTGTTTCTTCGTCGTAAGCGGTAATGCCCAGCTCACGGCCGATTTCTTTAACCGCTTCGACCATCTCATCGTTGGCTTCGTGCTGGATGATGCACGTCTCCATATCGACGATGCGGTGGCTGCCGCGCGCGTAGAATCCGCCGATCAGACGGCCGTTCTCTTCGCCCATCGGGACCTGCGCTTTGTTCCGATAGCGCCACGGATCGCTCATACCGAGCGTGGGCGGCACCAAGATACCGCCTGCGTCAGCGCCAAGCGCCGGAGCAGACACGCCGCCTGCAGCAGCGTCAATGCTGAGTTCTGAAGCAGATACGCTGTCTGCAGCAGCGCTTGTGTCAGCGTCGAGTTCTGGAGCACTCATACCGTCTGCGGCAGCGCTTGTACCGGCGCCGAACGCCTTTGCCAACGAGTTCGGCGCAGCATCGGTACCTGTGCCGTCCGCAGCACTTCCGAACGTTGGAGCAGTCGCACCGCCTGCGACCTTCTCTGCCGCTTCGCCAGCAATCCGTCCATCCGAATTTTCATCACCTTCGCCGCCGCCGAATCCGGTCTCTTCGAGCGCTTGAAGAGGCTGCTCCGAAGAAGCTTCAGGCGCATAGCCGATCGCTTCGCTGCCTTCGTTCGCTGCCGAGGAGGCTGCCGATGCTGCTTCGTATGCCGCGTTGCCCTGCTTCTCTGCTTCGCTCGGCCCTGCCGCATGTGCACCGGCTTCCGCAGTCTCCGTGGAAACCCTTGTACCTTCTTCCAAACCTGTCGCATCCTTCATTAGCGCCGCTTCGCCGAAAGCTCCATTTGTAGAAGCTGCATTCGTGGAGGCTCCATTCGCAGACTCCGCTTCAAACGTCTGCACGTTCAGCTTCCCGATTCGCTGAAGACTGTCCGCCACCTGCTGCCTTTTCCACTCCAGCTGTGCCCCGTAGTCCATATGCTGAATCTGACAGCCGCCGCATCGGTCAAAGATCTCGCACGGCGCTTCGACGCGAGCCGGGCTCGCTTGAAGCAGCGTATTCATTTTGGCATAGCCATACTGCTTTTTGGTCATTAACACTTTGGCCGAGATCCGCTCGCCCGGCAGGGCACCCGCTACAAACAGCGTATAGCCGTCTGCACGTCCGACACCCTCGCCGCTGTGATTCATGCCGATAATATCGAGCTGGACTTCGTCGTTCTTCGCAACCGGCAGGCCGGTAATTTCTTCTTGCGGTCTGGATGCTGTACGCCCACGTCCGGATCCCTGTCTGCCTCCATCGCCGCGCCGGCTGCTTCCTTGGGCGGTGCGGGAACCCGAATTTCTTCCGCTTCCGCCTCCACGTCCCTGACCTCCGCTTTTTCCCGCGTTTCCGCGGCCGCTGTTGTTTTTCATCTATGTTCACTTCTTTCGCTTGTATTGATCTTGTTCTTTCGCTTCTATAGATCTTTCTTTCGTTTCTATAGATCTTTCTTTCGCTTGTATAAATCTTGTTATTGTACTCGTTCATGCTGTAAAAAATACAGGATTATGGCGGTCAAACTATTCTTTTGCCTCGGCAAGTTGCACTTTTTACAACATTTCCACCTTGTTTTTCGCCTAAGACATCAATAAAAGCCGTTAATCTTGCATTTTTTACAACATGACAAGCTATTCGCCACTTTAAAAGCCATAAATCTTGTAAAACCTGCAACTTCGCCTAGCAATCTGCCGTCTGGGCCTACCTGTGTGCAATCCGTCATCTGCCCATGTGCCGTCTGCCAATTCGCCAGCGGCTGCCTATCCAGCGGCTGCCTAGCAATCTGCCGCCTACCAATCTGTCTTCTGCCCGCCCACAGCCTATCTATCTGCCGATCACGCATGTTTCCATTTTCCAGGCACACAAAAAAGGAGGATTTCCGCACCCCAACGGTCTGCCGCTGTCCGGACACGTTCCTTCCTCCTGTATTGTAACACGTTATTCCCGGCAGAGGCACACTTTACTTAAGCCTGCTGGCTTCCGTTTCCGCCTTCCGCTGCCCGAATTCTACCTACACCCGCTGTGGACTGCCGCTTATGCCGACCATTGTCGATTGCCGCCTTCACCGGCTGCTTTCAACTGCCGCTATCGACTCTTGCAGAGAAACAGATACTCCTGCATTTCTGCATTTCTGCATTTCTGCATTTCTGCATTTCTGCATTTCTGCATTTCTGCATTTCTGCATTTCTGCATTTCTGCATCCTTGCACTTTACATCCCTGCATGTCTCTACACCTGCGTTCCTCTAAGCAAACACCCGCAGATGCTGCGGCAGCACTTCGAACACGCCCGGCAGACGCCCGCCTAGTTCGCCATCCAAATTCAGCAGCACGTTGTTCGGCGAAGTTACTTCC
>NZ_KB899298.1 GCF_000378145.1 Saccharibacillus kuerlensis DSM 22868
GGCAGGTTGCCTACGTGTTACTCACCCGTCCGCCGCTAAGTATCAGAGAAGCAAGCTTCTCATCAACTCCGCTCGACTTGCATGTATTAGGCATGCCGCCAGCGTTCGTCCTGAGCCAGGATCAAACTCTCCATTAAGTTGCGAATACTTTCGCAACCGCGACTTCATTGCCTGACCCCTTCGGGCAAGAGCAATGAACCAAGCGATTACTTGATCTTCGCTATTAAAGAAAGCACCATGTGCTCGTTAAAACGTGGCGGGAATTTTCATTCCCTATATTCACTCGAACCGTGCAAGATCAAAGGCAAAACCTTATCGCTTGTCGCGATTCCTCAAATCACTATGCCCGGCTGGGTTAAGTGATTCTCGTTACTCACTGTTCAGTTTTCAAAGAACAAACTGTGTTGCGCTTGTTTCTTTCGTGCGTCTCTGCATCTCAGCGGCGACTTTTATATCCTATCACAGTTCCAAGCAGTTCGTCAAGCACTTTTTTTAAAAAGTTTTTTTGAACTTCGATGTGATTGGGTTGTACTTTGATTCTTCACAGCGACTTAGCACTGCTGCCTTTCGAAGGCCGAGATTTAATATATCATATACCTTTTCAAAGCGTCAACCCTTTTTTCTATTTTTGTGTTTCCGCTTTTCTACTCCGGCCTTTCTTCAATTCACACTGTAACGGATTTCCTCATTCCTAATATTGTTTTTCCCTTCGCGAGGCCACTGTAGAATCAAATTGCGGTATACAAGCTTACGTACAACCATTGGAAGTTCCCTTTTAACATATTGAAGATCTGGATGCTGCATAAGCTCTTCAATTGTCCAAGGTGCCTTCCGACTGCGCAGTACACGTATAAGAAGTTCTGAACAATCTGCCATTTTGGACATTACGGAAAATTCACATGCCAGCAGTACCAACTCTACCCTCTCTTTCAGTGTTTCCTTGCTGAAGGCTAACTGCTCATAAAATTTATATACTTGAGCGCTATAAGCTCGAACTTGATTCCAAATTGTCTTTTCTGGATATACCGACTGTTGAACAAGTTCGATGCAAGCCCAATGGTGCAGAGCTTTGAGTGTACTGTAATAAGCGTCCATCTCATGTCCTTCCGTTAAATGACGCTTGGCTTCTACATAGTTGTGCAAAAAACGTGCAAATTCAAAAAACAATCGCTGTTCCTGCAGCGGCTGCTCAAATTGTTCGACCTGTTGTCTTAACTGCAATATTTGTCCTTTCACGTCATGGATCACTTCCCCCTGCAAAAAGTAATGAACCAGCGAACGATTTTCTCCCGTGACGATCCAGCGTTTTAATTCCTCTGCCTGCAGGCTGAGAAGCTGATAGTGTACACCGTTCTCCATTTGATGATGAATCTGCATTTCTTCCTCAAGCGTCTCAAAAATCAAAAACACCAATACGTCAAAGTCTTGAAGCAGGGCGCCGTGAAACTTGCCTCCGGGTCTATGGCAGGCGACGGCGCCGAGAGGAATAGGTTCATTGTGAGCCCTTCCTCCAAAAATAAATGAATTCAATCTCGTCTCCCCCTCGCGCATAAACTGCCCGGCAATCCAATTAAGAAATAAGCGCGCCTTAGCGCGCTTGCCGTTACTTCTTATTCTACGCGGAGCTTTCCACTTCCTTCTTTATTTTATAGAGGAAGATGGAAGAGAAAATAGATTGAATTCCTTATTTTTCTCCAATTGTACGAAGCACTTCCCAAGCTTTGGCAGAAGCAAAGCTCCGCGCCCAACTCCCTACGCCGGCTAGGTCATACCGTTTTGCCAATTCGATACGCCGTTCCAGCGAGTCACTGTCCTCCAGCCAGATCCGTTTGAGCGCTCCCTCTTCTTCATATTGAATGTAATTCTGTCCGATGTCTTCAAGAAACTCCTTCTCAGCTCCGCTTTCGGCTGCAAGACGCTGAGAACTTTCCATGCCTACCGCCGCAGAAGAAACTTTCATCTTCCCCTCTTCTTCTGCTTCCGTCCATACTCGCGTATATAACGGAATGCCAAGCACTAACTTGGATGCTGGGACATCATCTTCCTCAAGAATGCGTGTCACGGACTTTTCTACCCAAGGCAGCGATGCAACCGAACCTGCATTGGGACTGCTGGCCCAATGTTCGTCGTATGCCATCACAATCATAAAATCTACCGTCTCACCCAGAGCGCGCCGATCCAGAAAAACCGACCACATTTCGCTGTTGGACTTTGGAGTCACATCGATCGATACCGTAAGCCCGGCCGCCCTTGCACCTACCGTAAACTCGCGCACAAATTCGACGAACGGCTCTTTGTCTTCGGTGTATACATTTTCAAAGTCGAGATTGATCCCATCGAGCTTGTATTCCTTCGCGTAATCCAATACTTGTCGGATCGCTCGAGCCCGTGTCTCATAGTCACTCAACATTTCACGTGTAAGATTGGCGTCAAAATCATTGCTGAACAACCCCCATACCTGCTTCCCACGATTGTGAGCACGCCCTACATAGGCCGAATCTGCTTTACTGACGACATTTCCTTCACTATCCTTCAATGCAAACCAGGTTGGACTGACGACGTTGACACCCTGCATTTCTTCAATCACATCCGGGTTTGGGCGCTGTTCATATACAGCCTCCCACGCCAGATTGATCTTTTTGTCTGCCCATTCCTGTGATGCTGCTGTCCGTACCTCTTTTACCGCAGGAAGGCTTCTTTCTTCACTCAGCTTCACTTCATCCTTCCGGATATAACCGGAGTATCCCTCATTGGTCTGTGCATACAGCCAACCATCTTCTTCTTTCCAAACCCGAAGCTCCGTTCCATCCTCCAGCTTTGCGGTAATCGGAGCTTTGGTCGTCATGCCGCTTCGGAGCTTGGGCGAACTAAAAATCCCTCCGTCCACAGCCGAAGCTGTACGGAATGTGTCACCTGCTTTGAACACCATAACGCCCTCTTCCGCTCCTACTTCCTCGATCTGAATACCATACATATGCTTAAGAGCTTCTACCGGCACATACAAAATTTCGTTTTCCTCTTCGACAGCGGATTCGAGTACATGATCCGCCCCGTTCAATACAGCCGTTTCACTGCCTATTGTCATAACTAATATCTGGTTTGCCGTCGTCAGAATCGCCGTTTCTCCATCCGGATCGCCGTAAGCATAATCATTGATCTGCTCCTTAACCAGCGGAAGCGGAAGCTTCAGCGAATCGCCGCTGCCGACAGCCGTATAACCGCTCCATTGACCCTGTACAAAAATAGGCTTGTGCTTCCCCACCCACTCCGGGTCTTCGTAAAAAAAATTCGGTAAAAGCTTCCAGGCTCCCCATGCGGCTCCCGCAATAACAACGCCCAGTAAAAGAATGCTGCCCATTCTTCTTTTTTTGCGGCCGCGCATTTTTCTGCTTTGCATCACTCTACAACAGCTGCCCTTCTGCATGCCTGCAAGAATACGCCATAAAAAAAAGCGTGGGAGCCTAATTCGGCTCCACACGCTTTATTGTAAGCAAATGTTAATGCTCGCTGCAACTCTTGCATACCCCATAAACTTCCAGACGGTGCCCTTTTACCGAAAATCCCGTCGACTTTGCCGCAGCATGCTCGACTTCCTCTAAATAAGAATAATGGAAATCTTCGATTTTGCCGCATTTCTCACAGATAATATGATAGTGGTCACTGATGTTCGCATCGAACCGGCTGGAATTGTCTCCATAAGTCAGCTCGTGGATCATCCCGGCTTCAATCAACATCTTGAGATTATTATATACGGTAGCTACACTCATGCTGGGAAATTGAGGACACAATGCGCGGTAAATCTCATCCGCAGTCGGATGACCCATGTTTTCCATGAGGTAGGTCAAAATGGCATGTCTCTGGGGAGTGATGCGCACACCGTTGATTTTCAGCTGTTCTAGAGCATGTTGTACGCGTGACGTCATCTCATTCTCCTCCTTGCCGTTATTCCTCGTGTTATTCTCCATTGTAAGGTTTTTGAATATTTCTTGTCAACGTATGAACTTTTGCCGTTTCATTCATCAATCCGAAAAACATTTAAATCTCCGTTGCCGTCTGCCTTCACGGTAAAGGTACCCTCACCGTAGGTGCCGCTCAGCGTACGATCTTGAATACCAAACGGCAGCTCGCTGTTTATATTTCCGTATCCGTTCGATCCTTCCATCCGGTAATCTCCGGAAGACGGAAGGGTGAGATCGATCCGCCCAACTGCGCTGTATACGGACCAATCACCGCGTACGACACGGGAGCTGACGGAAATGTTGCCGTTGAGCGTTTGTGCGGATAAACCGAAGTTAACGCCACCAATATCAATGCTTCCGTTACGAGTATCGACTGCAATATCGCCGATCGTTCCGTTCGCTATAATGCTGCCGAGCATGGTTGTGAATTTGACGGAACCCGCTACATTCGAACTCTCGATATCCCCCTGCTGGGTGTCGGCTTGTATACTGCCGGTAACGGTAGACACCCGTACGCCGCCTCTTAAGGTAGATGCCGTAATATTCCCGCTTACATTGGTAAAATTGAGATTGCCGCCTCCAGTTTGTACGGAAATCGAACGCAAAGCCTGAACCCCATCCAGAGTTACCGATCCTCCGTTCGTTCGAATGTTCATATCGAAGCTTCGCTCAGGCGGGAGAAGGATCTCCAGATCGATCCGAGGCTGCCGACGACCAGATGTACCGTAAGGCTGAGCCTCGGTGGTAATAGCCAATGTCTTGCCTTCTTCGATTTTGATTCCTGTTTTTTCGGCGATTCCTTTTGCCTCTTCCGCTTCAACTCGGTCGACCCAGACGGTGCTGTGGACCCGGATACGATCGGAAAATCCTCGGCGTATCACAATATCCCCGTTGATTCCTTCAACAGACAGCTCGTTCATCTCCAGCGCTGCGGCAATATCGACAGAAGGCTTGGCAAATTTATTGCCTTCCGCTTCACTAAATTCGATAGCGGAACTGGTCAGATCAAGACTGACCCGGTTCCATAAGTGCAGATAGTGATTTTGCTGGGTAACGATAAAAACGGAAGCGCTAAGCAGCAGAGCAACCAGCATACCCGAGATGTCAATACCAAATCGTCGATTTCCACCTCGTCTATGTCTGAACAGCAGCAGCATGACGACATATTCAATTCCCCAAAAGATAAAGACGGCCGGCCACCAGCGAAGCAGCTGCAGCATATCTTCGCGCCCGCGAAACTGGTCGTTCAGCAGCAGCAAACCGACAACGATAAGCAGTAGGGAGGCTGTCCAGCGACCGATACGAATTTTAGGATTCATGACGATTCCCCCGTTCCGCAGTCGATTCCAGCTGAGACGAAGTCGGTCGATAAGGTTGAAGTGCAGCTTTGCGTACATTTGCCGCTTGAATCCCCGCTAGAACAGCGCCCAGCAAAATAAGTCCAACGGCCGAAACCTCTCGGCCATACTGCTCGATCAATTGTCGAAACCAAGAAGGACGACTGTGCAGCAGCAGAAGAAGCGTCCCCTCGCCAATCAGGACCAAAGCAAACTTCATACTTTTCCGCCAATTGTAAACTTCGCTGTCCAGTACCTGTCTTCGTTCATTAACCTGATCCGTTTCCTGCAGCACATCATATACACTGTAGAAATAAATGATCGGAATTGTCAGGCCAAGCAGGATAAGCAGCGGCACATTTATCCTCATGCCCGTCGACGAAAAGTAAAGCAAAGATTCGGCTACGAGCAGAATAATTAGCATAAACGATATGCCTTTCTGAATGAGTCCCAGGTAAACATGTCCGGTCCCTGGGATGACAGCAGAGAGCAGACAGGCGATCGCTTTACGCTTTTTTTTCCTTTGTTGTCTTGTCCTTGTCTTGACGGTCTTAGCCATGATCCGGGCCTCCTTTCCTCCGGCCAGCGGTAAGCACGTCCTAAGACGTAGTACCGCTCGGTTGCTGTCCTCTACCCTATGCTCTACTCAATCGCCACGGAATAGACGCCGTCCATTCTCAGCAGTTGATGTGTCATTTCGGCCGGATCCATTCTTTTATCCGAAGTGAGGTGCATCGTAATTTCGGCAGCTGAAGAAGTTTCACCCGATTCGGACAGCGGATAGCCGCTCTTCACGTGAACTTCCAACTTGCGGATGCGTATTTCACGCTCTTTCATAAAATCGGACACTTTCTCCAGCAGTCCGCTGCCTGTTCGGCCCCGCACAGTGACGACATGGGTATGATGGCCTCGGATATAACGCTGTTCAACGCTATTAAGCACAAGAAGCGTCAAGAAAACGATCAGCGTGGTCAGAATTGCGGCAAAATAAAAACCTGCGCCTACGGCGAGTCCGATAGCGGCTACTACCCACAGCGAGGCGGCAGTCGTCAATCCGGTAATCGCCTTGCCGGTAAACAGAATCGTCCCTGCACCCAGAAAACCGATTCCCGAGATGACAGCTGTCGCCAAACGAGCCGGATCAACACGTACACTGGGTTCCTGCACAAATGCCGCAAATCCATACATGGACAGCAGCATAATCAGTGCGGAACCAAGAGAAACCAGAATATGAGTGCGGAGACCTGCCGCATGACTCGAACGTTCCCGTTCCCAGCCGATCAAGCCGCCCAACAGCACTGCACAGAGCAGCCGCAGTAAAATATACGTGTTGTCGATAACCCAGGGATTTGTCATTTGCATCCTTGCTCCTTCAGTTCGAAAATTACATAATCAGCCGGTTTCTCCCGTCTTTCTTTCTCTCTTCATGGTCATTAATTCAACACCAGGCGCAATATACTCGCTTTTGAACGGAACAAATCCAAAACGCTCGTATAAGCGCCTCGCAGGCTCGTTCTTCAAACCGGTCGATACAATGTATATCGGAAATTCCGGGTAGTTCGCAAATACATACTCAATCAACCGGCTCGCAATCCCTTGACGAAAAAAGTCCGGATGCACCATCATTCTCGTCAGCGTGAGCTCTCCCGGCCGCTCTTCCTCGACTGCGACGGCCCCGACAAGTTTACCGGACTGGACGGTATAACCGTAAAAAACATCGCGGCTTCGCTTAAGGGTATCGACCGTATCGGCCAATGGCGGAATCTCGTCGAAGCCGATCAACTTCGCCTCCAACCGATATGCCGTCGTCTGCAGCCTCAATAGTTCTTCCATTTTGAGTTCGTCCTGCGTATCGAGTTTACCAATCATCGCAATCCTCCTCGCTTCTTCTTGTTTTATTAACCGATTTTTCTTTGCTGCTTTGACTGCGAGGGGGATTGCGGTCAATAGAAACTTTACACATAAAATTAGCCGTGTTTAAAAAAAGAGGGCGCGTTCGCAAGCGAACGCGCCCTCTCGAAAGCTTCTCGGCTGATCAGCCTTTCAGCAGTTCCATGAGCAGCTTGTTGACCAATCCGGGATTGGCTTTGCCCTTGCTCTGCTTCATTACCTGACCAACCAGGAAACCAATTGCTTTATCCTTGCCGGCGCGGTAATCTTCGACAGACTGAGGATTGGCCGCGACCACCTCAACGACAATGGCTTTGATCGCGCCTTCGTCGCTGATCTGAACAAGTCCTTGCTCTTCAACAATCTGCTGCGGATTCTTGCCGCTCTGCAGCATTTCCTTGAAGACCGTCTTGGCGATCTTGCTGTTGACTGTTCCCTTGCCAATCAGACCAACCAATTCGCCGAGACCCTGTCCAGTAAGCGGAACCGCACCCAGCTCCAGACCGCTGGTATTTAAATAGCCCATCAGCTCTCCCATAATCCAGTTGGAGACGGACTTTGCATCTTCTGTATATTTCAGACTTTCCTCGAATAAATCCGCCAGCGGCTTCGAAGAGGTGATAACCTGCGCATCATAGGCAGGCAGTCCATAATCAGCACTGTACCGCGCACGCCGCGCATCCGGAAGTTCCGGGATCGTTAGGCGGATCTTTTCCTTCCAATCTGTTCCGATCTCAACGGCTACCAGGTCAGGGTCCGGGAAATAACGATAATCGTGCGCTTCTTCCTTGCCGCGCATAGAGAAAGTTTGTCCCTTGCCTTCATCCCAGCGGCGAGTCTCCTGAACGACCGTTCCGCCTTCATCCAGAATTTCAGCTTGGCGGATTTCTTCGTATTCCAGACCGCGCTGTACGCCGCGGAAGGAGTTCATATTTTTCAATTCAGCGCGGATGCCGAATTCCTTTTGTCCCTGCGGACGAATACTGATGTTGGCATCGCAGCGAAGCGAACCTTCTTCCATCTTCACGTCGGATACTTCACAGTACTGCATAATGGCCCGCATCTTCTCAAGGTAAGCGCGAGCTTCTTCGGGTGAGGAAATCTCCGGCTCGGAGACGATCTCAATGAGCGGTGTGCCTACACGGTTAAAATCGACCAGAGAGCCAAATGCCCCGGTATGGGTCAGCTTCCCTGCGTCTTCTTCCAGATGAAGACGAGTAATTCCGATTCGCTTTGTACGTCCATCCACTTCAATATCGATCCATCCGTGCTCGCCGATCGGACGGGCTGCCTGCGAGATTTGATACGCCTTCGGCGAATCGGGATAGAAGTAGTTTTTGCGATCAAAATGGCTGACGTCCGCAATTTCACAGTTCAGCGCCATCGCTGCCTTGATCGCATACTCGACCGCTTGACGATTGAGTACCGGCAGAACACCAGGGTGTCCGAGGCAGACCGGGCAGGTATGTGTATTGGGCGGCGCTCCAAATTCGGTGGAGCAGCCGCAGAAGATCTTGGACTTTGTGTGCAGCTCAACGTGCACCTCGAGTCCGATGACCGTTTCGTATTGTACGGTGGACATGAAAGGCAGTTCCTCCTTCTTATGCGCGGAAATTAAATCTGAGGGCGGCGCTTGTGATGATCCGTATGCTGCTCGAACGCATGCGAAACGCGCAGTACGGTCTGTTCGTCAAACGGCTTACCAATAATCTGCAAACCGACCGGCATTCCGTCTTCGAATCCGCAGGGAATACTGATTGCCGGAACACCAGCAAGACTGACAGGAATCGTCAGAATATCATTTAAGTACATCGTCAGTGGATCATCCGTCTGCGAGCCGATTGCAAATGCTGTCGTTGGCGCCGTTGGACCGACAATAACGTCGAATTTCTCGAATACATTGTCGAAGTCACGTTTGATCAGCGTACGGACTTTTTGAGCCTTCAAGTAGTAAGCGTCATAATAGCCCGAGCTGAGCGCGTAGGTACCCAGCATGATCCGGCGCTTCACCTCGTCGCCAAAACCTTCGCTTCTCGACTTAAGATATAGATCAAGCAGGTTGTCCGGGTTGTCGGCACGTGCGCCGTAACGCACACCGTCGAAACGTGCCAGGTTAGATGACGCTTCAGAAGAGGAAAGCAAGTAGTAAGCCGCCAGTGCATATTCCGTATGCGGCAGCGATACTTCCTCCCAGGTAGCGCCAAGTGCTTCAAGCTGTCGAATCGCAGTCATTACGGATTCTTTGACTTTCGGATCGACGCCTTCGCCCATGTACTCTTTCGGTACGGCAATACGCAGACCTTTGATGTCTCCTGTAAGTGCGGAAACATAATCTGGAATTTCGACATTTGCCGAAGTCGAATCACGATCGTCATGACCGGCAATTGCCTGCAGCACATAAGCAGAGTCTTCCACGGTACGTGTTACCGGACCGATCTGATCGAGCGAAGAAGCGAACGCCACCAGACCGAAGCGGGAGACAAGTCCGTAAGTTGGCTTCAACCCGACTACTCCGCAGTAAGAAGCAGGCTGTCGGATTGAACCTCCGGTATCGGAACCCAGAGTGAAATAAACTTCTCCCGCAGCAACTGCAGCAGCAGATCCGCCGCTGGAGCCGCCCGGAACGCGATCCAAATTCCAAGGATTGCGTACCGGATAGAAGCTGGAATTTTCATTTGAACCGCCCATGGCGAACTCGTCCATATTCAGTTTGCCAATCGTTACGCTATCAGCTTCACGGAGTTTCTTCACTACCGTTGCGTCGTATACGGGATCGAAGCCGCGCAGGAATTGACTGGCGCAGGTTGTGCGCAGCCCTTCTGTCACAATATTATCTTTGATCCCGGCCGGTAGACCAAATAAGAGACCGCGCTCTTCGCCAGCAGCCAACTTTTGATCAAGTTTAGCAGCCGAAGCCAGAGCACCTTCTTCATCCACCGTTAAAAATGCTTTTACCTTTTCTTCGCGTTCCCCGACTTTTTGCAGGGAATCCTTGACCAAATCGGTCACGGACAGCTCTCCGGCATGCAGCCGGTTGTGAATCTCCCGAAGTCCCAAATCGAACAATGTCACTATCGCACCTCCGCGTTGATCATTAACTCTTCACATACTTCCGGTCAGTCCAAAACCGCCGGTACCCGGAACTGGCCGTCTTCGTCTTCGGGTGCATTATGCAAAACCCGTTCGATCGGCAAACTTTCATGCACTTTATCTTCGCGCATCACGCTGTGCAGCGGCAGTACATGCGTGGTAGGCTCTACGCCTTCCGTATCCAGCTCGTTCAGCTTTTCGGCATACTGCAAAATAGCGCTAAGCTGTTCGGCGAACATTTCTTTTTCGTCGTCTTTTACGTTCAGCCGTGCCAGCTTGGCCACATGCTCGACCTGTTCCACCGTAATTTTCATGACATACTCTCCTGTCGTTTAAAGGATTAAAGTACCGAAACTCCTCAACGTCCCCATTATAGGTTAGCAACCCGCAAAAATCCAGAGGATCGCGAAGTTCCTGTAACGTGTCTCCTGCGTCATTGCAACTGCCTGACGCTTCATATACCGCAGTTCTAATAAAGAAAAAAGCCGGCGTATGCCGGCTTCAGATCCATGCCCGTAAATTGATTTTCTTAATGAACTCGGCTTGCGACATCGGCTCGGAAACCGTCTCTGCTTCCGATTCCGATTCAGACGTCTCTTCTTCGCCGTTCATAACTTGATAGAACAGCTTCTCATTGTGTGTCGCCAGCGCATAATCGATCAGCGCGGCTCGCTCGACCTGTTCGGCCTCGAAGCGCAGCACATTTTCCTCCGGCTCAACATCTTTTTCCGTTACGAAAAAGTTGCGATTGGCCTGTGGGACTCGAACGATATAATCGAAAGCATTATCCGGATTACGATCGTAAGCAATCAAATACCCATACTCCCCCACAGGGAGGTTCTGCTCGAACACATCCGCGACGATCACAATTTTCTCTCCCAGATGAAGCATTGTTTCTCCCCCTCGGTCGTTATCTATAAAGCCCGGCCCGCCCGGACACTATCGGCTTCATGGTTCCACTTTTCATGAAAATGAATGTAATTACAAATGCTTAGCTTATATCGTACTAAAAAAAGGTTTTGCTGTCCACGCTATTGATTCCCCTTACGCAGGTTTTGTAAAAAAAATGAGATAAAGCCACCTGACAAGCACCTACAGCGTTCTTGGAATCGCCTTTTGACTAAATTCGCGGATCTCTGCCGCTGCGTATTCGGCTCAAGCGTTCATGCCAAGGCTGCTGAATTCGGTCTTCCCTCAGCTTGGTCGATTCCCAAGAACATACGAAAATCGCTTTTCTCCTGCTTTCATAAGAAGACACTTCTTCATGAACCTCTTGCTGCTTGATTTCGATTTTAACGTCCTTATTTAGTTCCAACCGCTGCTGCATAAGTTTCAGTTGTCCATTGTTCTTTTTATCAAAAGGTTCCATTCCGTCCAATTTTCTATCTCCTCCTTGAATGTTTGAATAAATGTACGAGTAACTTTCACTTGAATATGTAAGGGGTTATTCAATTGCCATCCTAGTCAATAGTCTCTTCAAAAGAACAAAAAAGCACACAAACCGAGAATAGTTCCTCAGCTTGCGTGCTTCGCAGGCATTATGCACCGTATATCAATTATTCAGGCGCGTATTCAATTTCGCTTTTCGATACACGAGAATCCTCATACTTCTATATCCGATTGCAGGCATACTGGTCCGGTTCTTTATAAAGTTTCACTTGAATACAGGCTCTTGAAAATAAGTTTGCGACAGCTGTATCTTACTATCCGAATCGAATATTGTCCAGCCGCTTGGCATCTGCATTCTATATTCCGGAAAACTCTATAATCCGGGAACGAATGGATTGTTCGCTTTCTCGTGGCCGATTTTGGTACGCGGACCATGACCGGGATATACAACCGTTTCATCCGGCAGCTTGTACAGCTTCATCCGAATGGAATCCACCAAGTCTCCCTGACGCCCTCCATACAGATCGGTACGTCCTACTCCTTCGCGGAACAGTACATCCCCTGCGAACAAATCCTTGCCGCATAGGAAGCTTACGCTGCCTGGAGAATGACCAGGTGTATGCAGTACTTTGAATTCATTTCCGATCAGGCTTAGTGTCTGGCCCTCGGCTAGGGCGAATTCCGCTGGTGACGCGGTAATCGGTCCGCCCAGTTCGGTCCACTTGGCCGAACCGTTATGCTTGGGCTCAGTCAGCCAGTCCGCTTCCAGATCGTGCAAATACACCGGACATCCTTTTAGACGACGCAGTTCTTCTACGCCCCCTATGTGATCGAAATGTGCGTGGGTCAGCAGAATGGCTTCAATATGCAGATGCTCAACCCGGCGGAGCAGCGCAGCAGGGTTCATTCCGGGATCGATAACGACCGCTTTCAAATCATCTTCGCCCCGAAGCAGATAAGCATTGGTCTGCAGCGGACCAAGATTGAATGTCTCAACTCTCAGCATCTTACACCCCCGACAGAAGCGTACGCAGTTCGTGCACGATCACTTCATGGATCGACGTGCCTTCGCCGTAACGCTCCATCATTTGTTCGCGAACGACCTTCATATTGTCGGCATAATCGGGTGCCTCGCGGTCCGGATTTTCTGTCTTAAACTTACGCATCAGTTCCTGTACCTTCTCGGGACGCGGTCCCCATTGAAGCAGTGGTTCGCCTTCCGCATCTGCAAAAATAACGATAGGTACGGAACGGCCGCCCATAGTCAGATATTCATCCATTAAGTCAAAATTTTCTTCCAAAATCATCACGTCGACCGGGATTTCTGCCGCTTCCAATACCCGAAATACGACAGGGACGTTGCGCACGACATCGCCGCACCAGTCGGCAGCCAGAATCACAGCTCTCAGATCTTCACGCGAACGCAATCCTTCAAAAAACAACCGATCCTCTTCCTTCTTCCAGGTAAAGTCTCGATAACCGGTCTCGAACGTTTCTTTATTTTTCTGCATGGAATCGATGAACCCCTGCGGACTCAATCCGGTTCCAAAACGAGATCTTAAATTGGATTTGCTCATTGTGTCTCCTCTTTTCTCAGTAAGTGAAGCAGCCGGTATCCGTAGGACCCGATTAAGCTCTGCTTTTTTTGCGACGTGTCAGCACTGTCTTCACAACCAGATAAACGATCAGAAGACCCGCGGCAGTCAGAACGATCGGTATAATGTAAGGTGCTGCCACCTCGTCGATCCGCTCCCATTGACTGCCCAATTGATAGCCGAGGGAAATGAACAGAATCGACCATGGAATAACAGCGAGTGTCGTCAGCCAGGTAAAGCGCCACGTCGACATCTTGGCCAGACCCGCCGGAATCGATATTGCATGGCGGACGACGGGAATAAATCGGCCGCTGAAGATGATACCTGTTCCGTATTTATTAAACCATTTCTCGGCGTGATCAATATGCGATTCCTTGATGAAAATGTATTTGCCGAACTTGTTCAATACCGGACGGCCGCCGTAACGACTGATCCAGTAGATGAAAAGCTGGGCGAACACGCCGCCGATTGTACCGAACAAAACAGCTCCCCAGAAGTTGATGTCTCCCAAGTAAACCAAATATCCGCCGTACGCCAACACAATCTCGCTGGGAATTACTTCAACCATTAAACCGATCATGATTCCGAAGTAACCCAATCCTTGAATCCATTGAAACAACTGCGATACGACATCCGAAATAAAGCCCACTGTTTCCCCTCTTTCCTATACCTGTTTTATTTTATTGAAGCGCAGTTAAACCTGTGAAGAAGACGGAAGACGATCGCGAAGCGCATTTTCCAAATAGGGCGAAGCGCCCAAGAAATTGCGGAACGCTTCATATTCCTGCCATAAAGCCTTCGTATCCTGACCATTTGACTTGACCGCACGAATCAGAATGTTTTTTGGCGTATGCTCCATATCGATAAATTCGAGCAGCTGCGTTTTATAACCGACAATATCAAGCAGCTTGGCACGGATTGCATCGGTAGCCAGTGCGGAAAAACGCTCCTTCAAAATACCGTGCGAAAGCAGCGGCTCCAGTACGTCATTTTGCACCTGCGAGAACATTTCATGCTGACAGCACGGAACGGATAAAATCGCCGAAGCCCCCCAACGCACCGCTTTCTCTAATGCAGCGTCAGTCGCCGTGTCGCAGGCATGAAGAGTAATGACCATATCGACGGCACTGAATTCGTCATAGTCCGCGATATCCCCAATCCGGAAGTGCAGGCCTTTGTAATCCAGCGTACGAGCGAGCGATTCGCAATGTTCGATCACATCTGCCTTAAGATCAAGACCCACGACGTTCAGCTCAAATCCTTCTTGAACAGCTAAATAATGATACAACGCAAACGTCAAATACGACTTACCGCAGCCAAAATCAACGATCGTCAGCTTTCTCTCTTTCGGCAGCGCAGGCAAAATGTCACGTACCATCTCGAGGAAACGGTTGATCTGGCGGAACTTATCGTATTTGGCTGCGAGCACGCGTCCTTTGTCATTCATAACGCCAAGCTCCACCAAGAACGAGATCGGCTCGCCTTCTTCCAAGACATAGGTTTTCTTACGGTTATGCGAGAGATCCGGCCCTTGTTTCTTGGTTGGCGGCTTCTTTAAGATGGCTGTTTTCCCTTTTTTGCTGACCAGCACCTGATAGTCCGCTTCTAGTGTACAGAACAACCCTTGGCGCATATCGTCTTCCAGCAGCTTCGCAATTTGTGCCTGTGCTTCTTTCGGACTCAGATTGTCATGCGTAACTTTTTTTTCATAATAATAAGCAAGCTGATAATGCAGCTCATTCCTCAACATGACCGGTTTCACAGCGACTTTGCCGTAAATTTCGCTGTCTTTGCGCCGGGGCTGGCTGATGGTCGCCGTAATCAGTTGGTCTTCCTTCATTACGGCATCCAACAGTTCATTAATATTTTGCATAAGGTGGATCTCATCCTCTCGAAGTTGTCCTCTGGGTGTCATTCGTCCTGAAGCGCCTCAATGCCTTCTTCAAGATCCAATCGACTTAAGCCTCCGCTCCGCAGCTGCTCGTCATCGAGGGCTGCTAGTCGGGCATAAAACATACGGCCTTCTTCAAGCGCATTCTCGTCGTCTATCGGACTGGCATTCAGCATTCGAAACATCGCGTCTTCCGCTTGTATGTATCGTCCTTCGCGTTCTTCATACAGCATAACCAATTTCTCCGCTTCGGCGGGCAGTCGATAACGTTCGAGCTGTGCAGTCAATTCACTAATTCGCTGTGGATAATCGACCAGCTCGCGGCTGCCGCCGTTAAGCGCTGCATACAGATATAAATGAAGCGCCTTGATCCGGACTGATGCGGCTTCCTGTTCCTCGCCCATGTTCTCGCGTATTTCTCCGTTCTCCTGCAGCATGCGTGCAACAAGCTGAAGACTTTCTGCATCGACACCTCCACGCTGCTGAAATAACAGGATCAGTTCTTCAGGCGGCAGGGAGCGCAGCATCCGCTCGCTCATCCGGAAGTTTCTCTTAAGAAGGCCGTCAAGCTTCTCAAGCGCCTGTTCATTTTTATGCTCTCTGCGTAGGCCCATCATGGAACCTACGGCCTCAGTCATTTCCTCGATCATACGCATCAAGTAATCTTTTCTCAGCAATGGAATCCCGCCTTTACTGTCGGTACATTTACAGCCTTTCAACGAAAGAAGCAATATGACGGGCCAGTTCCTGCGGTGCTTCGAATAAACTCATGTGACCCGCACCTTCAATCACATGTTTCACGGTATGGGCGTTTTCCGCTGCAAATGCTTTTTGCGGCGGTGCAATTCCGTCTTCGTCGCCGGCAATCAGCAGTACGGGCAGTTCCAGTTCCCGGATAATATGGCTTCGATCCGGACGTTCGCGCATAGCTAGAGCTGCACCGGCAGCACCTTCAGGTTTTGTGGCAAAACCGATTCCCATAACCCGCTCCAGTTCCGGTTTCATCCATTTTGCATTATCCGGCGCAAACCAATTCGGTGCTGACTGCTCTACAAACGGACGGACCCCTTCGCGCATTACCCGCTCAGCCACCGCCGTTCGCTTCTCTTTACCCGCTTCATCGTCGGGCAGAGGCATCGAGTGAACAAGTCCCAACGCCAGCAGCCGCTCAGGATAACGCTCCGCAAAAGACAAAGCCGTATATCCGCCCATTGAATGCCCTAATATTACCGCACGCTCGATACCAAGCGAATCCAACAGCTGCAGCACATTATCGGCCAGCTGTTCGATCGTATAAGGTCCCGACGGTGCTTCGGATTCGCCATGACCGAGCAAATCCGGAACAATGCAGCGGAAGTGTCCTTCCAGCAGAGGCACAACCCGCTCCCAATAATCGGCACTGCCCACAAAACCATGCAGCAGCAGCAATGCCGGTCCTTCTCCTCGGTCCACATAACGAATCGGCAGGCCTTCCTGACTTCGTCTCTCCATATCTCAGCTTTCCTCCCTTATCTGTTGTCGGTATTTTATACCACTCCGCCTGGCGCTTGCATTCCAAATGCTTCTTCCACGGCGGAAATTGTTCGATCGGTCAACTGCAGGACAAGCTGCAGCGATGCGGTCTGAAGCGATTGATAAGGCTTAGGTCCATGAACATTGACCACTGCCGCTACACTATAATCGCCAACCGGGGCAAAATCACTTTTCATGGAACCAGCAGGGGTCAATGGTGCACGCCGTGCAAGAATTTTTCCTACTGAACCGGGTTTCCCCAAGCAAGCGTCGAACGCTACTATGGTCAACTTTTTGGGAATAGAGGAGACAATATGCTCCAGATTGGCAGCATCGCACGGCTCTTCCAATGTACCTGCAACATTTGGAAATCCCAACGCCTTCAGTCGACTGCCGACCAGCGGCCCAAATGCATCTCCACTGGAACGATCCGTTCCAATACATAGAAAAAACAGTTCTTCCAGACGAAAATGCAGTGCCATCTCGGCAAAAAGTGCTTCGAGGCTGGCAAAGCGATCTTCACGCCTGCCGTCATCCATCTTCGCCCATATTGATTCGCTGATACTCAATGTGTGCCTTCACCTCTCCAATCCGGCTGGACCTGCGCCAGCTTCCATCAAAGGATTACTTTTTGCATATACGCATTAGTCTTCTCGATTTTATCGTACTTATAGGGTATTCTGCAAAAAAAGGTGAGCCTGGAACCGGATCGTGATACAATAAAGACACGTGAGCCGTCGAACACCGCTCTTCGGGTCAAGCATTGGACTTGGCAGAAAGGCTGTACGTTTGCGGACGGAACTTGTTTGCCGGAAGGAGAGTACTTACACATGGATTTGTCTAACAAAACCCAAGAAAATGTCGAGCTTATGATTGAAGCAATCAAAAACAAGCTTCGAATGGCTTCCGGAGCAGCAATGCAGTCTTCCTCATTCTCAGTCGACCAATACGACGACATTCTTGATATCTATCATCTTGTGATGAGCAAGCCTACCCTTAGCATTTCTGAAGTCGAAGCGGTTGCTTCGGAGTTTGGACGTTTGCGCCGGAAGTAAGCTTGAAATTGTCGTATATTCTGGTTGGGACTTACACACCGTAGAAAAAGCATTTTCTTTACCAATTCCGGCTTTCTGTGCTCTTTACTGAGCCAAAGGCCGGTTTTTTGTTTTGCAAACTGCGAATCGCAGGGCTGCTCTTCATCTACAGCTGTCCTTCTTGTCTGTTTCAGCAGGAAAGGGGGCGTTTATATAGCAATTAAGAGTGGTTGCGCAGCCTACTGGGCCATTGCGTACTCGGAAAGCCTGGAATGGAGGTGAGCCGGATGTGGGGGCTGGTTATCAGTCTGATTATGGCGATCGTCATCGGATTTATCGGAGACGCATTGGCTGACAATATGATGCCGGGTGGGATCATAGGAGCCGCGATCGCCGGTCTTGCCGGTGCTTGGATCGGTAACCTGCTGTTTGGAAATTTTGGCCCGAACATTTCAGGATTCGCCATTATTCCGGCCGTATTAGGAACTGCAATCTTCGTCTTGATTCTTGGACTCATTGCCAGACTGTTTAGACGTACAGCCTAGAGGTTCAACTCATCCGACAGATGGAATGATCAATACAAATCGGTCTATGGCCGTACGGTACATGACTATACTTAAGGAGTGATTTCTCATGAACGAAGCAGAAAGAGAATATCCGGCACAAAGCAGTACAACTTTCACTAAAGGCCTGTTGATTGGCGGACTGATCGGTGCGGCGGCAGCTCTGCTGTTTGCTCCTAAACCGGGACGCGATCTTCGCAGCGACCTTTCCGACAAAGTTGGAGTCGCGACAGACAAGACTAAAGGCGTTGCCAGCACAATTGGTGTGAAAGCCAAAGACACGGCTTTCGTTGTAAGCGATAAAGCCAAATCCGCTGCAAGCGTAGTTGGCGGCAAAGCGACAACTTTGGCACAAGCCGTATCCGAAAAAACATCGAATGTTGTTCAATCGGTACGTAAAAACAGCGAAGATGTTACCGAGTCTGTTAAAGATTCTTCTTCGGACGTAGGAGAAACGGTTAAAAAAGCTTCGGCAGATGTTGCAACCGAAGCTGCTAAAGCGGACAAAGAATTGATGCAGGAAACAGCCGATAAGGCTAAAGAAACCGGAGCTGAAGTTAAAGATTCCAACAATTCCGATTCCAGCAATTCTAACTCCAATAACTCTAATTCTAACTCTAATAACTCCAATTCCGGAAACTCCGCTTCCAAGTCGGGTGCTCCTTCCAACTCCGGTTCAAATTCCGGCGCGCTGAACAATAACAGCAAGAGCACACTGTAAGGTATTGCTAAATTCTGAGCCGGCTTTTAAGCCGGCTTTTTTATTGGCAAACGACGATCCTATTTTTTGATTACCTTATAGAAAGTGGGGAAGCATCATGGCAAACACAGAAACACGTCCGAATCAGGAGGACCCCTTTGCAAACGGCACAATCGAACAAAATGAAAAGACTCAAGATGGAAGCGTAAGGCCTCAAGATTTAGCCAAAGACCATCCTTTTGAGCTGCGACATGAAGTAACAAGATTAAACAAACAGTTGGAAGACATTTCAGTTGCTCTGCGAAAAGGCGACTTTAAAGATTTGATCGAAAATTACACCAACTGGAAAAGAAGACTCATCACCAATTTCACTGCAGGAATGGCCCGCGGTCTGGGACTTACCGTCGGTACAGTTGCCGTTATTGCCCTGTTGACCTGGATCGCTTCAATTATGGCCAGCCTTGGTGTTCCTTATGTAAGTGGTTTTTTCGATTACATGGGCAGCTTGATCCAAGAAGGTCGTAACAACGGAACCAGCGGAAGCGGAGCCTGATCCTCGAAAGCCAAAACCGCCAAGTTTCCAGAAAATTTCGGTTTCCGGAGACTCGGCGGTTTTAGTTTTTTGTCTACACAAGCAACAAAGCAGAGAAAAAATCATATAGGTCCATAATAAAAAGGCCAGGTGCTCCTCTGATTGCAGAGACGGCCCAGCCTTTTTTGCAAAATCGTAAAATTAGGATCCTGATTCATAAAGAAGAAGAAGAATTGGACATAATCTGTTTAAGCTTCTCGGTAGCCCGTTTCTGAATTCGAGACACGCTCATCTGAGAAACACCCAGCTTCTGCGCAATCGCTCGCTGCGACTGTCCTTCCTGGAAAGCAAGGAGCAGCACCTTTTGCTCCTGCTCCTTCAACTGACTGAGTGCCTGCTGAAGGTCCATTCGCCGCTCGACAGTATCATAGTCGTTAACATCCGAGCTAATGAGTTCTCCGAGCGTTGCGGCGCTCTCTTCTTGAGAAAGCGGAGAATCGAGAGATACATAATGGTAGCATTCCCGTCCAGCCAATACTTCAACTGTTTCTTCTACGCTCAAATCCAGATATTGGGCAATTTCTTTAACGTCGGGCGAGCGCTCCAGACGAACAGTAAGCTCGTCGATCGCCTGTTGGACCAACGCTCCTTTTTCCTTAATTCGTCTTGGCACCTGTATGTACCATGATTTGTCGCGTAAAAAGTTTTTCATGTGCCCAATCATACTTTTCATCGCATAAGGCTCAAAAGGAATACCTAATTGGATGTCGTACTGCTGAAGCAGACGAATTAATGCCATTTGACCAACCTGATACAAGTCTTCGTAAAGATCGGGCCGGTTTCTGGCAATTTTGCCTGCGGCCATCTTGACCATCGGCTCGTACTTTTTGATAAGCACCGTGGCGATTTCGTTATCCTTGGTCTGTTGATACTCCCAGATCAAGGATACCGCTTCCGACATGGATTCAGGCGGGGTCACTTTATCATTCATACTTTCTCCTCACTCCTGGTGAGACGCTTGGTCAATACGACCTGCGTTCCTTTTCCGCTCTCGCTGGCGACGCGTACGTCATCCATCAGAGCCTGCATTAGATAGAAACCCAGACCGCCGATTTCTACATCATGCAGTTCTTTGTTGTGCAGGGTTGGAGCGTCAGATGCCTCTTGCGACAGGGCGAAGCTTACGCCTTCATCCTTAACGGTAATCGTAAGTTCTTCTCCGTTGACGCCGAAGACAACTTCCACCAATCCTCCTTCCTGTCCATATGCATATAGAACCGAGTTATTGCAAGCTTCAGATACGGCAACCTTCATATCCTCGATGTCCTCATAAGAAAAGCCCATCTTGGACGCGATTCCGTATAGGTTAAGCCGTACAATATCCACGTAGTCGGCAGTAGCCGGTAAGTTGAGAGTAACGGTTTGATCTGCTTTCATGCGTTGTTCGATCCTTTCCTATTGGGAATTCTCTTGGGGTTCAAAAAATTTAGCAATACCTGTCATGTCGAACAGCTTTTGAATTTGTGTCGGCACTTCTTCTACACTGAACGAAGCGTTCATCGAATGCCGTGCTTTCAAAATGGACAGTAGAATCCCAATTCCTGTGCTGTCGATATACTTCAATTCTTTCAAATTGATTGCCAAGTCGACATCAGAATCCCCTACAAGTGGCTCCATAACGAGGCGGAAGTCCGGTGCTACGGATAAATCAAGTTCTCCGCTCAGGTAGACGATGCTTCTGCCTTCTTCCGAAACCGTTCTAGCATTAAACTTGTCATTCTTATTTGTGGTCATAGACATTCTCCCTAAAAAAATGTTTTCTAAACTTATTAAACTTAAACCAAGCGATTGAAACGAAAGCTTGTCGATCACTTCGTACAGTCCATCATATTCTTGAAAAGAAAATCGGTTTAACGCACTGCCTTTTTGGTCGGATAATCACTGTAAGCAGACATATGGCGGGCGAGCACCTGCTTAACTCCAGCCATTTTGACCGGTTTGCTGATGTAATCGTCCATGCCTGCTTCTCTGCAGCGAGACTGAATATCGTTCATAACATTCGCTGTCATTGCCACAATTACCGGTCCGCTTTCACGAGAAAGCCGCGCCCGGATTCTTCTCGTCGCCTCTAAACCGTCCATAACCGGCATCTGCAGGTCCATAAACACATAATCGTACGAACGCTCGTTCAACATACGCAGTGCCTGTTCTCCGTCCTCCGCAGCATCGGCTGTGATGTCCATTTTCTGCAGCATGCTGACCATAAGCTTACGGTTAACCGGATGGTCATCCACAATCAGAACCGCTGTTGTCTGCATGCCTACATCTTCTCGCACAGATGTTAGAGACTCACCCCGAAACGGATTCGGCTCTTCTGGCCGGAAACAGCCGACTTGAATCGTAAAGACAAAGGTTGCTCCCCCTTCGTCCATCGCTTCGACGCGAATATCTCCGCCCATCATTTCGACGAGTGTTTTGCAAATTGCCAAGCCCAGACCCGTACCGCCATATTTTCTGGTCATGGAAGAATCGAGTTGAGAGAACGGTTGGAACAGCCGATTAATCTTCTCGGGTGAAATACCAATTCCGGTGTCTTTGACGGCAAATTCCAGCGTCATCCTGCCATCTTCTTCTCCGCGGCTCGAAACGACCAGATAAATGCCGCCGCGGTCGGTAAACTTAACGGCATTCGCTACCAGATTGATCAGTACCTGCCGCAGTCGAGCCATATCGCCGTACAGCAGTTCCGGCACCGAATCCTCTGTAAAGTATACCATTTCCAGATTCTTGCGTGTCGTTTCCATTGTAAATAGATTAAAAACTTCACCGATACAAGTTTTCAGTTCGAACGGATGCTCTTCCAGTTCCATTTTTCCGGATTCCATTTTGGTAAAGTCCAAGATGTCGTTGATCACGGTGACGAGCGCATCCGCACTGCCGCGAATAATCTCTGTATATTCCTTTTGTTCAGGCTTGAGTTCCGTTTCCATCAGCAGATCGATCATGCCGATAACTCCATTCATCGGCGTGCGAATTTCGTGGCTCATCATGGCCAAGAATTCCGTTTTCGCTTTAGCCGCGATCTCGGCAGCCTCTTTGGCCTTGATCAACTCCTCGTTGATCTTCTCCAGTTCCTGCGTTTTCTGATGCAGCAAAGCGGTCTGATCCTTCAAGCGCTTGTTAGCGAGATACATACTAACGAACCCTTCGATTTTGGACTTCAAAATCTGTGGGATAAATGGTTTCACCATATAGTCAATCGCGCCTGCCGAATAGCCCGCAAATAAATGCTCGGACTCTTTGCTGTTGGCAGAGATAAAGATAATGGGGATGTCTTTGGTCTTTTCTCTGGCCTTGACGAGCTTTGCGGTTTCTATTCCATCCATGCCGGGCATTTGGACATCAAGCACAATAACCGCAAATTCGTCTTTTAGAAGGCAGCGCAGTGCTTCTTCGCCCGAAGTCGCTTTTACAAGCGTATAACGCTCGCTGCCCAGAACGGCTTCCAACGCGAGCAAGTTCTCTGGACGATCGTCGACCAACAGGATATGAATCGGCTCTTGAACCACCATGGAATCCTCCTACACATTCTATTTAATCTTTCGGTAAATCTTCTCAACCCGATCTAGCGGCTCATAGCAATCACTGAAACGAGTGAAGTGGATGGACTCTTTGGAGCCGAGAACCAAAATACCAAAACGGCTTAGGCTCTCATAAAATAGTCCATGGACCTGATCCCGAAGTGTGTCATTGAAGTAAATCATAACGTTCCGGCAAAAAATAACATTGAATTCGTTGAAGGAGCGGTCTGTCGCCAAATTATGTTCAGCAAAAATGATATTTTTGCGCAAATAAGGCTGGAACATGACCGAATTATATTTGGCGGTATAGTAGTCGGAAAACGACTGCGTTCCTCCTGCATCCAAATAGTTCTTCGTATACAGCTTCATTTTCTCGATACCGTAAATGCCTTCTTTGGCCTGCTGAAGAGAGCGGTCGTTCATATCGGTTGCGTAAATACGCGCCTTATCATACAACCCTTCTTCATGCAGCAGAATAGCCATCGAGTATACTTCTTCCCCTGTAGAACAACCGGCATGCCAGATTCGAATATAGGGGTAGGTCCGCAGAATGGGTACAACTTCCCTGCGGAACGTTTTAAACAGTTCAGGATCACGAAACATTTCCGTAACCGGGATCGATAGGCTTTGCACCATACGTTCAAAGCAGGAACGGTCGTGCAGCACTTTGTCCTGCAATTGTGAAATTGTACTGAGATTTTCGGCATGAGCGTGATGCCAGATCCGCCGTACTAACGACGGCCTAGCATAATTCCGAAAATCGTATCCGTACATTCGATGCACGCCTTCAAGCAGAAGATCGCATTCGATCGTCTCAAGCTCTATGGCATCCGGTGTATTTTCCGATGAAGATTCTTCTTGAAACCTGTTGAATGTCATAAATTCAGCCCCGATTACATAAAAAATCGTCTTTAATCTTTGTTTATTACCCAAACTTTTGGTTTACGAATACAACCAGACACGCATTAACGAAAGAAGCTGTTCGGTTTGAATCGGTTTTTTGACATAATCCGATGCTCCGGCTTCAATACACTTGCTTCGATCTTCCTTCATTGCCTTTGCCGTCAGTGCGATGATTGGGATTCGCTCGAATTTCGGCATCTGCCGAATACGGCGCATCGCTTCGTATCCGTCCATCTCCGGCATCATCATATCCATTAGAATCAGATCAAATTCGCCTTGTTCTTCCAATGTCTCGATTGCTTCACGACCATTCTCAGCGAATGTGACATCCATCCGGTAGCTTTCAAGTACACTTGAAAGTGCGAATACGTTGCGAACGTCATCGTCAACGAGCAAAATTTTCTTGCCCTCGAACAGCGTTTCTTTATTATGAAGCTTCTGGAGGATCTGACGCTTGTCTTCCGGCAAATCCGCTTCGACCCGGTGCAGGAACAACGTTGTTTCGTCGAGCAGCCGCTCCGGCGACTTGACGTCTTTGACGATAATCGACTCGGCGTACTGACGAAGTTTCGTTTCCTCTTTGGAATCCAGATCTTTGCCTGTGTAGATAATGATCGGAAGATCCCGTAGACGTTCATCTTCGCGAATACGATCAAGCATTTCAAAACCGGTCATATCCGACAGCATCAGATCGAGCACCATGCAATCATACCGATGCCGCTGCAATTCTTCAAGCGCCTGTGCCCCAGTGCCGACCGCCTTAATCGCGACATCGTCGTGACCGATCAGCTCAATGATTGCACCTCGCTGTGTTTCGTCGTCTTCTACAATCAATAGATGCTTCAGACCTTTGTCCGCGTAGGAACCGATATAAGAGAAAGCTCTTTCCAGCCCCTCTTTGTTCGCAGGCTTCTTCAGATAAGCAATAGCTCCCATCATTAATCCCTGCTTAACGTCATCGACAACCGATACAACATGTACCGGAATGTGACGGGTTTCCGAGCTGCTCTTCAACTCGCTCAGAATCGTCCAACCGTCGATAACCGGCAGCTGGATATCCAGGATAATGGCATCAGGCATTTGGCTGCGCGCTGTCTCAAGACCCGTATCACCTTGAACCTCTACAATTGCCTTGTATCCGTAGCTTCTTGCCATATCACGCAAAATAACAGCAAATTTCGGATCATCCTCAATAATCAATAAAACTTTATCTTGAGCGCCAAGACTGTCACGATCGTCTTCGATTTGCGCCTGCTGCATTTTCGGCGGCAGCGCCTCAACCGCTGCAGGTTCTCTCCGGCGGAAAGACTCTCGTTCTTCGACGGAAGGATGAGCGGCGGAAGCTTCATGTTGTCCTACTTCTTCGCCTGGTGCGTAAGTCGTCAGCTTTGGAATGTAGAGAGTGAAGCGGCTTCCTTGACCCTCTTCACTTTCGAGCTCAATTCCGCCGCCAAGGAGCTTGGCCAGCTCGCGGCTGATCGACAATCCGAGCCCCGTTCCTCCATATTTCCGGCTGGTCGTACCGTCAACTTGCTGGAAGGCTTCAAAGATGATGTCCGTTTTATCGGAAGGAATACCGATTCCTGTATCGATAACGGAGAACTCGATGAACTTCCTCTTCTTCTCCAGATAATCCGGAAGCTGTTCAGGCTTCGCTTCGCGGACTCGGAAAGTAACGGAACCTTCGGAAGTAAACTTAAACGCATTGGACAATAAGTTGCGTAGAACCTGCTTAAGCCGATGACCGTCGGTCAATAAAGAATTTGGCAGATCCTTTGCATCCGCCTCAATATGAAGGTCAATTTCTTTCTTCTCTGCAACGGCAGCAAAGTTGTTGGATACGAACATTGTAATCTCTTCAAACGGCACCGGCTCGCGATTGAGTTCCATTTTGCCGGCATCGACTTTGGACAAATCAAGGATCTCATCAATCATCTTCAGCAGATCTGCGCCGGACATGTAAATCGTTTGGGCGTACTCTACTTGTTTCGGTGCCAGATTGCCATCCTTGTTCTCTGCCAGCAGCTGCGACAAAATCAGCAGGCTGTTGAGCGGCGTCCGCAGTTCATGCGACATGTTGGCCAAAAATTCCGACTTGTACTTGCTCGATACAGCAAGCTGCATCGTCTGCCGTTCCAGCTGAACCCGCGCCAGTTCGACTTCGCGATTCTTCTCTTCGGTCTCATGCACTTGTTCTTCCAACGCTCTTGTTTTGGCAATAAGTTCGGTATTAAAGTGCTCCAATTCTTCCTGCTGCCGCTGCAGCAGCTCTTCCGAACGCTTAAGCGCTTCAGTCTGCGATTCGAGATTTTCATTCGAGCGCTTGAGCTCTTCCTGCTGAGTCTGCAGTTCTTCAGATTGACACTGCAGCTCTTCGGTAAGCGCCTGCGATTCGCGAAGCAGTTCTTCAACCCGAAGCCGTCCCTTGATATTATTCAGGATCACTCCCAAGTTAGACAGCAATTGATTCAGAAGCTGCCGCTGCAGTTCACTGAACGGCGTCAGCGAGGCGATCTCGAATACTCCGATCAATTCGTCTTCGGCCATAACTGGGCAAATCATAATTTGAGTCGATGGACTGTCACCGAGCGCTGAACGAATCTCGATATACTGCTGCGAAACGTCTTCAAGCACAATCTCACGGCGGTCTGCCGCACTTTGCCCCAGCAGTCCTTCTCCGATACGGAAAGACGTTTTCGCTGTCGGCTCATTGGCAAACGCGTAGGAGCCGTACAAATGCAGTTCATTCGCATTTGTCACGTCGGTTAAATACAAGGCTCCATATTCTGCGCCCAGAACCGGGGTGAACTCGCTGACAAAGGTTTGTGACACTTTTTCCAGCGACATAATGCCTCTAAGCACATCGGTAATGCGCGCCATATTAGAATTAATCCATGACTGATTATTTTGCGCTTCCGTATATTCGCGTTCTAAAGCCTGCTTATCTTCGATATCTTCAGCCATCTTTTGAAAAACAAGCGCCACATTGCCAATTTCGTCTTTGGACTTGACCTTGATCCGCCGGATCGCCTTCAACTTCCCTTTGCCGAAGCTTGCAATCATCATCGATACGGTGTTCAGACCTCGCGTTACAGTTGGTATAACCCACATCATGATCCCAAGCCCGGTTATCAAGCCGACAACGAGAAACGCCGTAGTAATTTGTGTGGAGCGCTGATAAGCTTCTTTGACGTTTGCGACTTCTTTTTCAACTTGAAGATCTTGAAAATTCGCCAATTCGTTCAGTGCAACCAATGCCGACCGCTGTACTTCGACACCTGTCGTATCCCGATAATCCTGGGCCTCCTCCAACTCTCCGTTCTCGATCAGCCGCATTAGCGTGGTCTCATAGGTTGAAAAGTTTTGCCAACCGGTCCCAACATTCTGAACATAACGTTGTTCTTCCGCCGAACCCTGCTCTTCCGTAATCAAGTTCCAATAACTTTGCGCAAGCCCTCTGGAATTTTCAATGGACAAACGACTTTCGGATAGAGCGGAAGCTTGACCGCCCAGCAGCTGATTGGACAGCTCTGTAGCAATATTATTGACTTCGCCTCTCATTCCGCTGCTGTAACGAACCTTCATATAGCGATCTTCATAAACGCGGTCGATCTGGTCGTTCATATAGCTCATTCGATCGTAGCTCGCCAGCGACAGCGACAGCATAATGATCAGCAGCGCTGAAAAGCCTACGACCAGCTTAGTCTTTATCTTCATCTACTCAGCCGCTCCCTCTTTCAAAGAAATCCAGACCAGACACTTATCGTCGTCCTGTTCGGCATTGGCTTCGCCCTCGAAGAACACTTCCTCCATTCGCACTTTGTTAAAACCGTGCTCTCCCTGAAGATGACTGATCAGGAAACTCAGCTGTTCCTCTTGTTCGCCGTCCACCGCTTCCAGCAGGCCGTCGGTGTAGAGCACCAAGTGGCTGTCTCCGTCATAAGAGATCGTTTGCGGTTCGGCATCGATCCGGTCGAAAAGACCTACAGGATGAGAAGAACGCTGCAGACGGGCTACTTCATTGCTGCCGCGGAAAAGGAGCGCCGGAGGATGCCCTGCGTTGACGTAATCGATTCGCTTGAATCGTGTATCAACTACCATATAAATAGCCGTAAAATAGTATTGAATCAGCTGGTTTTCAATATGCAGTTGATTAAAACGACGGTTCAATTCCTGAATGACTTTTTCCGGTTCTACATAAGTCACTACCGTATCTTTGAGCACCGAAGCAATAAACATGCAGAATAGCGACGAAGAGATGCCATGTCCCATCATATCCAGCAAGATGATACCATAACGTCCATCACCGAGCGGATACCAGGCATACAAGTCACCGGCCAACTCAAATGAAGGTTTATACAAGGCATCAATCTCGATATGTCGATCATTGACAGGTAGACTCAATACCGCATTTTGCACCAAGGCTGCCAGCTTCAATTCATCCTGAATTCGCTGATCTCGTTCCTTGTGCCAGTCCTTCTCCTGCTTGAGCCGAAGCGCCAAACGAATCCGGGCCATCAGTTCAACTTTATTAATCGGTTTCGTTACATAGTCTCCAGCACCTGCATCGAGCGCTTCTGCCAGCTTTTTGGAGTCGCCCACAGCTGTAACCATAATAATAGGAATATCGCGTAAATGTTCGTAAGTCTGCACGATCCGGCATGCTTCAATTCCATCCATTTCCGGCATCATCATATCCAGCAGAATCAAATCAATGTCGGAATTTTTGGATTTGACCTGAGAATCCAGATTGGCAATACCCAGAATGGAAAACATTTCTCGGGCGGAAGAAGCGATCTCGATATTCCGATAATCTTCTTTTTTCAAAATCTCTCGAATGATAATGACATTGGTAGGATTGTCGTCGACAACTAAAATCTTCATAATCCTCTCCCTCTTGTGTGAAAACACGTGTAATACTGCTTCTGCCGTTCCCGATTCTTGTATTGTACAAAGAGTCTCGCTCTTGTATTTCGAAGATGGTTCGGCCAGCACTTACTCCTATCTTTCGCTATCAAATACCTCTATCTTTAAATATTTCTATCTTTGTCGTCAAGGACCTTTTATCCCTTATAAAAACTGTTTATCAACATCTTGTAAAAGATTCCATAAACATAGATAAGGAATGGGACACAGGGTTCCCATTCCTTATCTATACTTCGAATCCGCTAAACCGCGGCCAACATGTATAATCGATAACTAACTATTGAAAATTCGGCACTAAAGCAGCAATCAGAAAATTTCTCCGGCTCGAACTGTTTTTCATAATTAATCGACTCTTTTATAAGAATCTTAATGTTTGCAATAAGTTTTTAAAATTCACTTTCAACCAGCAAAGGTTTATTTTGAACCTAAAACGTTATTTACCCTGCCAGAAAGGGAATGAAACAAAAAAATAAAAATAAAATCAAAAATAAATTTAAAATTATAAAATTCTTTGAAATTAATTTGTATTGAATTAGACGGAAGTACTGTCGAACAATTCAACACTTCTCACTTTACCGCTGGACGAATCAACAAAGATCTTAAGCGCTTGGCCCTGATGTTCATATCCGAAACCATCATCAGCCGTAAAATCAGGCTCGCCAAGTCGTGCGCGAATCTCTCTGATTTCCATTGGCAGTTCATGGCCATTCAAATTGAATACTCCCGCTTCTGCAGGAACGGATACGTAATAAATCCAATCCTCGTATGCTCCAACACTTAGACCATCATAACGATGCTCTTCTCCAGCCATATAAGCGGGAACGCGTTCAAAGGGTTCGCCATACAGCTTGTTTGCATCTTCGATACGACTCTGGAGAGTAAGTCCGTTCAACGTTTCAAAGCCTGATTTTGCCGGATAAATAGGTGTTTGAACTTGTTCCGGCAGCGTCTGTGCATAAGCAGCGTGATAAATAGAGGATGCACCCATTACATGGGGTACGGTCGCGGCATAGGAAGGTGAATAATCCTGATTTGAAAGAGAAGATAGCATTCCTGTTAGCAGCATCATGATTGTAAGCATCGTTCTCATCCTTTCGTATTGCTCAGGGAATTGCTTAAACAGCTCCGCCTATGCCTGCAAACCGCTTACCCTACATAGTAGTAAACCGAATAATAACCCGATTCAAAACTATGTATCTTCAATTCGAAGTTGTAATAATCGAAGCAGTCATCTAATTAGCGGCGGAACTTTTGCCAAAGTGAAGCACCTGTGTCAACCCATTTTACGATTTTCTGTACGCCGCCGTTTTGACCGTTTCCGTTACCATATGTGGCATTGTAAGTACGTACGGTCTTACTCTCGCCTGACGCGGGCAGTAGCGCTGCGTCTCCGCCTTCACGCTTCTCTTGTTCTTTCTTCTCTTTATGATGTTTGGCTTTCTCAATCATCCGGTGCGAGTACTGCTGAGTCACCAGCGTCACTTCATTAAGAAGTTGTCCCAGGTTCTTTACCGATTCCATAACAGGATCAAGCTGCTTCAACTTATGGTTGGCATCCAATGTAATATCGTTGGTATGCCGCACAACCTGTTTAACTTCGTAAGTCAGCTCATCCATCGTTTTTTGAACTTCTTTCAACGTTTCCGCCGTGTTTTCCAGCGTCTTGGTACCGGCCTGCAGTGTTTTGATCAAAAATACGACAAGCACTGCAAAAGCTACAGCCACGATAAGTAAAGCCCATTGCCACAATTCCACATTCAAAACCTCTCTTTCTTCACATCCGTTTTTTTTGTTCGTTCGTGCGTTTTTTGTTCGTTCTTGCGCATTGTCTCCTGCGTTACTTCATAGTTACCCTGAGCTTTTTGACACGAAACAAAGCGAAAGTCAGTCCTATCCCAACCAAAACCGCTTTGTTTCAAGGCGAAAGTGCCCGGTTAATGTGTCTCAGCGAGACGCTTAGGTAAGAGGCCGGGGCCCATATACAACTTTGCCCTATCGGTCATATGTTTCTACTTAATTACTTTTGTTTTGCTGTACATGCTTTGCATTACACTGATATCGAATATTGAAAGGAGGGTGAAGCTCATGCTGAAATGGTCTATGATTCTGCTTGTCATTGCAATCGTGCTCGGTATTTTCGGTTTCGTCGGAATTATTGAAGCTGCTGCTGCAATCTTCAAGGTGCTGTTCTGGGTCTTCCTGGCCCTGTTCGTTATTTCTCTGTTCTTAGGCAGAGGACGATCAACTCGTTAGATAAGCTTTTCCCTTTAATCAGGGATCTTTGAACCGCTTCCCGGTCGGGAAGCGGTTTTTTATTTTCCTCCTTTATCTTTTATACTCTCCGAAATATTTCAGCCAATTGCATCCTTATGTAAAAATAAAATTCCCCGACGTACCTAATAATAATATCAACTTCACTCTTTGGGCAAAAAGTTTATTCTGCGCAGATCAAGTTACGATTCCGTAATTTTTTTTCGCAGAAATGGTTCAATTGGCCGCTATCTAGTTTATTCATATAACAGTAAGGAGCAATCAAGCTCCTAAATTACAGAGGAGGAACTCTTATTATGAAAAAATTGGTAACCCTTACAGCTTCGGCTTTGCTCATGGGCAGCATTGCAACAGGAGCTTCGGCAGCAGAAACAACTACAGGAACAGTGACTGACACTACTTACACTTCCCCTACAACAGGAACAGTTTCGACGAAGTTCGTAGGAAACAACAACGGTTTCAGCTTCACTAACCCTACTGCTTGGAACGAACGCGTAAGCAGCCAAGAATTCACAGGAAGCGCACTGTCCGAAATGGGCGAAAGCGGAGTATACCTCGTTAACTTTACATACACTCCAACCGATACAAATGCCACTCCGGTAACTTTCGCTTCGATCCGCGGCTATGATAGCGCTGTCTGGAACAGCATCGCCAACAAAGAAACACTGGGTACTCCGCTCAACACAACAGGCAGCACGATCTATGTTCTGTCTAAAGCAGCTAGCAACCCGTTCACTTCCAGTGAAGATATGAACGCGTTCAACACACTGCTGCAAAGCTTGGACAGCGGATCGCTGCAAAACTTCACAGTTAACCCAATGACAGGAACCCTTCCAGGTGCTCCAATCGTTACGGGTGACGATCCAGACAAAGTTTCCACTAACCCAACTCCTACGATTCAACTGACAAGCATGACGCCGTTCTACAAAGCTCCAGGCGGCGCAATGATGGGTTACCTCGCACCGCAAAAGCTCGATACAACGGGCAACGGTACGACAACTCCTGCAAATGGTCAGTGGATCGAAATCTACACTTGGATGGGTATGGCTTGGATCGTAGTCGAGTAATCGACTCTTTCTTCCATCCTTCACATCAAAAACACCGGCAGCCGCCGGTGTTTTTTTGCATTCCCAAACAGCAGCCGTACATCATCATTCTTCTGGAAATTTGCCGCTTGTCCCGCCGCTTGAAAGCGGCTAATATAAAGAGGAAACCCGCAGCGGGCAGGCAGCTCGTTCAGGAGCACCGGTTAAGCTGCGCAGCGAGGAGGAATTCCGTATGACCGAAGAAAAAGGAACTCGCAAAGTCGATTTGGCCGAAGCGATCCGCAACAAGCTTGAACAAAAAAAGCAGCAGGCCGGTTCAAACAAAAACAGTTTCCAAGGCAATCAGACTAAAAAGCTGACGACCCAAAACAACAAAAAGCCGAATAATCAGCGCCGCCGTACCGGAGGATCTTAAATTTCTATTTGTATGGCTGTCGATGCAAAAGCCCCTTTCCAAGCCTATGGCTCGGAAAGGGGCTTTTTCTAATCGAAGGTGGAAAGTGCTTCTGTTCAGAAACGCCGAGCTGCACAGGCAGCTCGGCGTTTCTCTTTCTATACTTCTATACTTCTATACCTTTAAACTTGGACCGTATACATCCGCTGACGCAGTTCCTTGACTTCATCGCTTTCAAGGTACTCATCGTAAGTCATTACACGGTCGATTACGCCGTTAGGTGTAATTTCGACAATACGGTTGGCGATCGTCTGGATAAACTGATGGTCATGGGAAACAAACAGCAGTGTACCGTCGAAGTCGATCAGGCCGTTATTGAGGGCCGTAATGGATTCGAGATCCAAGTGGTTGGTCGGCTCGTCCATGATCAGAACATTTGCACCATTCAGCATCATTTTAGCCAACATGCAGCGAACTTTTTCGCCACCCGACAATACGCTCGCCTTTTTCAAGCCTTCTTCGCCTGCAAACAGCATCCGGCCAAGGAATCCGCGCAGGAATGTTTCATCCTGTTCGTTGGAATACTGGCGCAGCCATTCCACCAGCGTCAGATCTACGCCATCAAAGTAAGCGGAGTTGTCTTTTGGGAAATACGCCTGGGTTGTCGTAACGCCCCATGTGTATTCGCCTCCGTCCGCCTCTACTTCACCCATTACGATATCGAATAGCGTCGATTTCGGTGTGCCGTAAGGGCCGACAAATGCAATCTTATCGCCTTTGTTGACAACCAGGTTAAGATTGTCGAGGATCTTCTCGCCTTCAATCGACTTGCTCAGGTTCTCAACCGTCAGCAGCTGCTTGCCCGCTTCACGTTCAGGCTTAAAGTTGATAAATGGATATTTACGGTTGGAAGGACGAATGTCGTCCAGCGAAATTTTTTCGAGCTGCTTTTTCCGCGAAGTCGCCTGCTTCGATTTGGAAGCATTTGCCGAGAAACGCTGAACGAAGGCTTGAAGCTCTTTGATCTTTTCTTCTTTTTTCTTGTTCTGGTCACGCACAAGTCGCAAAGCCAACTGACTCGACTCATACCAGAAGTCATAGTTGCCGACATACAGCTGAATTTTGCCGAAGTCGATATCCGCGATATGCGTACATACTTTGTTCAGGAAGTGACGGTCGTGAGAAACGACAATGACAGTGCCTTCATAGCTCATCAGGAAGTTCTCAAGCCAGTTGATCGATTCGATGTCCAAGTGGTTGGTAGGCTCATCCAGCAGCAGGATCTGCGGATTACCGAACAACGCTTGCGCAAGCAGGACACGGACTTTTTCATTGCCGCTCAGCTCGTCCATTTTTTTGTCATGCAGATCGCGATGAATACCGAGACCAATCAGAAGCGCAGCCGCGTCAGCTTCTGCATCCCAACCGTTCAATTCGGCAAATTCGCCTTCGAGTTCGCCGGCACGAATGCCGTCTTCTTCAGAGAAGTCGCTCTTTGCATACAGTGCATCTTTCTCTTTCATGATCGAATACAGCCGGTTGTGACCCATAATAACGGTCTCCAGTACCGGATATTCATCGTATTCGAAATGGTTCTGCTTCAGAACGGCCAGACGTTCGCCCGGCGTGATGGATACTTCGCCCTGGTTCGGTTCGATTTCTCCCGAAAGGATCTTCAAGAATGTCGATTTGCCGGCGCCGTTGGCGCCGATCAGGCCATAACAGTTGCCTGGGTTAAATTGAATGTTGACGTCTTCAAAAAGTGGCCGCTTGCCGTAGCGAAGCGTAACGCCGCTTGTACTAATCATATGCATTCCCATCCTTTATTATAAACTTTTCATTAAGCTCCGGTTTCCTCATGCAGCTTATCGTTGACTAAGGTGCTTTTCAAAAGCTTATTATAGCATAAAATGGCCGCTCGTAAGGCATTCATGGCCTGTTTTCCAGTAAAATTTCGCCCAGTATGCATCCAATGCATCAAAAACCGCCCCGGTTTAGGCCGGAGCGGTATTTTTATGAATCGATCGTTTTCTGCTGTGCGTGTACAATCATCGTTTCGCCGTGGACCATAAGTTTAATACAATCCCGCGACGTTCCGGTTCGTTGACGCTCCGCTTCCAAACGTGCCAGCGCTTCTTCTGCCGTGTCGTCAGACAGCTTAAACGTACCGTAATGCATTGGAATCATGATTTCGGCCCCGACATCCCGAAAGGCCTGCAGCGCCTGCTCAGGATTCATATGCTGAGGTCCCATAAACCACTCGGGCTCGTAGGCGCCGATCGGCATCATCGTAATATGAATGCGGTAGCGCTCGCCAATCTCCCGGAATCCAGCAAAGTAGCCGCTGTCTCCCGCAAAATAAATGGTTGGCGGCAGCGGAGTGCCATCGGCGGAAACATTAGCGTTCAGCGTCTCATCCCAGCGGCCGCACTTTTGATCGTTCACCGAACGGATGGATGAAGGGTCGGAGTGGCGCTCATAAGGCGATGTTTCCGACGCATTCATCACCTTCCCCAGCTTTACCTTGACGGAATCTGCCGGCTCCAGCACAAATCCGCCCCAGTGTGACGTATTGGCATCAAACAATGTTCGGCGTGTCCAGTGCTGAGTCGGCACGAAACTGATCTTAACGCCTTCGATCACGATGTCTTCCCACCAGGACAGCTCAATGCAGCGGCCGATCTGCTTGCGGGCCAACTTCTTCTTAAGCCCTACGGGTACGATTATTTGCGTTTTCGGATTCTGCAATCTCCGGATCGAAGCGATATGCATATGGTCGTAATGGGAGTGAGAGATCAAGATCAGATCGATAGGCGGCACTTTTTCAATAGGGATGCCCGGTTCACTAAGCCGTTTACCAACTCCCATACGTTTGGCCCAGATAGGGTCCGTAAGGATATTCAGTCCCGCGTATTGAACAAGAAACGTGGCATGACCCACCCAAGTAATAGTCACATCCTCTCGATTATCCGTCAAATAATCCAGTTTCGCGGGCTGGCTCGGAATAATATAGGAATAATCGCGTTTTTTGCGTCTGCGATGCAGATGCCGGTCGCGATGTTCTTTTAATGTTTTCCTCATGGGTGTATTGTTTGCATTGAGATATTTAACCTTGGGCATACCCGTTCCTCCTTCTCTAGATTGCCTCTCTACCCATTACCCTCTGGCTGCTTGTATGGACTAGAAAAGTACAATTTTTTGTCGTACGAATCTTATGCTATTGTGACATTTGTCAGGGTGACGTGTAAAATAGACATTATAGAAGGAGGCCTGATCGCTTATGAAAATTAAATTAATCGAACCTACTCCCAGCCCAAACTCGATGAAGCTTCATCTGGACGAAACGCTGGAAGCAGGCATTCGGAAAACATACACACTCGACAACGAACGTTCCGCCCCGCCGATTATCGCACAGCTGCTGCATATTGAAGGCGTTAAGAGTGTCTTTCACACTACAGATTTCATGGCCATCGATCGTAAACCGGGAGCGGATTGGTCCGCCATTCTGTCGAACGTGCAGCAGGTATTCGGCAGCAGTTCCGATCAGCCGGTCGTCGCCGACATTGAAGATGCCGCCGGTCACTTCGGCGAAGCACAGGTATTCGTTCAGTTCTTCCGGGGCATCCCCATGCAAATTCGCGTTAAATCAGGCATGTCGGAAGAACGGATTGGTCTGTCGCAGCGCTTTGTCGAGGCCGTAACGGAAGTGGCAGGCGCGACAATGATCAAGGAACGCAAACTGACCGACTACGGCGTGCGCTACGGCGACCTGCCGGATATCGCCCGAGAAGTGGAACAGGAACTGGAAGCTGCTTTTCCTCCGGAACGCTTGGAGCGCGTCGTGAAGCAGGCGATCGCCCATGGTGCAAAAGCCGAAGAATTCGTCGAAGAACGTCGCGAATGGTCGCAGGCCGAGATCGAAGAAGGCTTGAACAGCGAAGATTGGCGCCGACGCTACTCCGCACTTGAAGCGATGGAAGCCAGCGAAGAAAATCTTCCATTGATCGAACGTGCACTTGGAGACGATAAGATGCAGATTAGGCGTCTGGCCGTTGTTTACCTGGGCGATTTGAAAACGCCGGAAGCTATGCAGCTGCTGTTCCGGGCCATGAAAGACGGATCGCCGGCTGTGCGCCGTACCGCTGGCGATACACTGTCGGACATTGGTGACCCTTCGGCCACTCAAGTCATGCTTGAGTCACTCAAGGATGTCAGTAAGATTGTTCGCTGGCGTGCAGCGCGTTTCCTCTATGAAGTCGGTACAGCCGAGGCCAGAGAAGCGCTTGAAGAAGCGTCGAACGATCCGGAATTCGAAGTCGGCCTGCAGGCGCGCATGGCGCTGGAACGGATCGATTCCGGCGAAGAAGCCGCCGGAACCGTATGGCAGCAAATGGCCAAAAGCCGCCAGAAACCGGACGAACCTGTATAAATGGACTCCCTAAAAGATTGTGTGAAATAGGGTTGCCTCAAGAGAGACAATCCCGTATACTGTGAAAGTTGTTCGCCCTGCGAATGCAGGGCTTTTTCTTGTTTCACACTAAACCGAATAAGCTATTCCCTCATCGTATCCGAGTTCGAACCGGTGATGAGGTAGAGGTTGCGGTGGCGATCAGTACACCGGCGGAGGCGCAGCAGAGCGCTTATAATGCCGGCTTGGAAAGGCGCACCCGCCGAAGTACGAACTTCTTCTGCCTGAAGTTTGTGCTGGGGCCGTCTCCGAAAGGAACGGAACTGTCATCCGCCGCAAAGCGGATGTTGAGCTATCTTCACGAAACGAAGCGTTTACGATGCGGATTTTGCCCTACCGGCGGACCCGTGTCCTCCGGTTTTTGTCGTACGCTTCTTTTCGTGGTCGATCAAAATTACACGAGGAGAGTTGAATTACACATGAAAGCTGCACAAGGAAAGAACCCCCAGACATCGGGGTTGAAAAAGGGGCTTCAAGCCCGTCATATGACGATGATCGCACTGGGCGGCGCAATTGGTACAGGATTGTTTCTGGCAAGCGGCGGCGCGATCGCCAGCGCCGGTCCCGGCGGTGCCCTGCTGGCCTACGCGGCAGTCGGCATTATGGTTTACTTCCTAATGACCAGTCTCGGTGAACTGGCGACCTACTCGCCGGAACCAGGCTCCTTCAGCGCTTATGCCGGCCGTTATGTCGACCCGGCTTTCGGCTTCGCTATGGGCTGGAATTATTGGTACAACTGGGCGGTAACCATCGCAGCGGAACTTGCAGCGGCAACGCTCATTATTAAATATTGGTTTCCGGACAGTTCCTCGTTCTTATGGAGCGTCTTGTTTCTCGCCATGTTGTTCCTGTTGAACGTCATGTCCGTCCGCGCTTATGGCGAAGCGGAATATTGGTTTGCCTTGATCAAGATCGTCACGGTCATTATCTTCCTGGTTATTGGCGTTGCCATGATCTTCGGTGTGTTGGGCGGCGAGGCAGTGGGATTCACCAACTTCGCAACCGGTACGTTTAATGGCGGATTCTTCGCCTTCTTGGGCGTATTCATGGCTGCCGGCTTCTCGTTCCAAGGAACCGAGCTGATTGGTGTCGCCGCCGGCGAAAGCGAAAATCCACGCCGCAACGTGCCGCGTGCGATTCGCCAAGTGTTCTGGCGGATCTTGATCTTCTATATTTTGGCTATCTTCGTCATCGGCCTGCTGATTCCATATACCAATCCAAATCTGTTGAACGGCGATCTTGACCAGATCGGCGTCAGTCCGTTCACGCTTGTCTTTGAACGTGCCGGCTTTGCTTTTGCGGCCGCTGTCATGAACGCTATTATCCTGACATCGGTTCTGTCGGCCGGCAACTCGGGCATGTACGCTTCCACACGTATGCTGTACGCGCTGGCTCTTGAGGGCAAAGCGCCGAAAGCCCTGGCCAAACTCTCCCGCGGCGGCGTGCCGATCAACGCCCTGATCGTAACGGCAGCAGTCGGAATGTTGGCTTTCCTGGCTTCATTTTTCGGAGATGGCGTCGTCTACAGCTGGCTGCTTAATGCTTCCGGTATGTGCGGCTTCATTACTTGGGTAGGTATTGCAATCAGTCATTACCGGTTCCGCCGTGCTTTCATCAAGCAGGGGCACAGCCTCGACGAACTGCCATATCGCGCACGCTGGTTCCCGTTTGGTCCACTGTTCGCCTTTGCGCTCTGTCTGTTCGTCATTGTTGGCCAAAGTCTGTCCTCCATCGAGAACGGCACGGTAGACTGGCTGGGCCTGATTGCGACGTACTTGAGCGTGCCGCTGTTCCTTATTCTTTGGCTTGGCTACAAACAAATCAATCATACCAAAGTGATTCCATTGGAAGAATGCGATGTGGAAGGACACAGCTGACGACGACGAAGCCTCGTCACCGCAGCTGTGCACTGTTTTTTTCGCAGCCGCTGCAATATGCATTTCCGACAAGAAAAGCCTTCGTTTCCGGATAACCGGAAGCGAAGGCTTTTTTGCATACTCATATTCATACAGAACTCTAATAGCAATCCAAGAAAACAGCGATTATTTCCAGTACAGCGTAATCTGCAGATTGTTGGTACTGCCGAGCGATCTGCTTGTATATCCGATCGGCGAAAGGCCGTGATTGTACAGAGTGAGCAGGTCTTTCTTCAGTTTGGTCTTGCTGCCCTGATAGCGGAACGTCAGACTGTTCTCGCCGCTGCGATCTGCCGTCTTCACGATCTTCTGCAGTACGGCTGCTGTTGACACTACACGGTTTGAGACTGCCGAATAGCCGAGCGTCGTACGCAGCTCTTTCGCTCCGGTTACACCTTTGGCGACCAACACGTTCAGCGTCTCGCTGTACGTTGTCACCGCCTGCGGATAATTGGCTGTTTTCCAAGTATGATCTTTCTTCAACTGCTCATCCGTCAACAGATAATAGGAAGTCGAGACCCGATCAGCGCGATCAGGTACGGGGTCATCCCACGTCGTATCGATCTGATACCACTTGCCGTCCAGCTTGACCATATTCCAGGCATGCGCTTCGCTCTCCACGTATCCTTCAACAATATTGGTCTCAAATCCCGCCTGTTTCAGCATATCGTAAGTGAGGAGAGCGTATCCCTGACAGACCGTACTTCCCGTCTTCAATCCTTCGTACGCCGTAAATTTCGACAGCGTTGTATCGTATTTCAAATTGCGGACCACCCAATCATGAATCGCTTTAACTTTCAAGTGATCATTCATGTCCGGAGTAATAATTTCTTTGAGCACGGACGCAACTTTCTGATGCACATAAGCGCTCTGCTCTGCCGACTCCCGGTAGGTCAGCTTGATCGATGCGGTAGAAGACGAATTGCTGCCTCGCAGCGAGTAGGCGTAGCCCTTCATTGTGTAATGAATATATGGATCCTGCGCAATTGCTGCTTCCAGCGCAGGCTCGATCGCTTTCTTCAGTTCATTGATTCCCCCGGCGTAGGTCAGATTCACATTGTCCTTACGCGCTGACAAAGCTTGAAACAGCTGGTTTTGCAGCTGGCTCTGTGGCGATACGCTCGCTGCGCTTGCCGTCTGCAGCGCTGACAGCGGTTGGAATCCTCCTAGAGTGCCTCCCGTCACCAGTGCGAGTGCGGCGCTTATCTTCAACAGCTGTCTTTTTGCATTCCCCTTCATGTGGCTGCCTTCTCTCCTTTACTGACGAAAGTTATTCGTTTATATCGGTATATATCGGCATTACGACGGAAAAATTGCACTTTTTTTGTACATTTCAAACAAAAAAATCCCCCACTCCATTATGAACGTCTCCCCTCAAAAATCAACTTTAGCGCTTTTTCCCGTCATTCAGCTTGTGCACGACAAAAGCCGCTTCCTCTTTATACAAGAGAAAGCGGCTTTTTCATCGAATCGGGTGACTGATCCTTACTCTGCTTGCTGTGCGCATCGACCTATTGGATTACTCGTTATTGCCTTTGCGGAATTTCGCCAGCTTGCGGTTCAATTCGGCTGTCTGCGTATAGACATCCTGATAGACCGCAAACAGTCGGCTGTAAATTTCGGCACGCTGCGCATCGGGCGTATACGTCTTGGCTTCGCGAATAAACTCGCGGGCACAGTCCTGAAGCGTCTCGAACCAACCGCTGCCGAAGGCCGCCAGCATCGCCGCGCCCATAGCCGGGCCCTGCTCGCTCTCGAGCTTGACGACGCTTGCTCCAAATACATCCGCCTGCATTTGCAGCCATTCTTTGTTTTTCGCGCCTCCACCTATTGAGATTACTTTGTCGACCGTTTTGCCGGCAGCTCGCAAAATATCGATCGATTCGCGCAGAGAAAACGTGATGCCTTCCATCACAGCGCGGGCAAAATGCGGAAGCTTGTGGCTGGCATCAATCCCGACAAAGCTGCCGCGAATGTCCGAATCCGGATGCGGAGTACGTTCCCCGACAATATACGGTGTAAACAGCAGGCCGTTCGCACCCGGCGAAATTTCGCCGATACCGGCAAGCAGGTCTTCGAACGATAGACCTCCGCCAAACGTTTCACGGAACCACTGCATACTGTATCCGGCTGCCAGGGTTACGCCCATGATATAGAATGCATCTTTTTCACTGTGGTTGAAGAAATGGACTTTGCCTTCAAAATCCAGGTCGCGTCGGGTTTCATACGACAGTACTACACCGGATGTTCCGATGCTGCACATGGTCTGCCCTTCGTCTAGAATACCTGCTCCAATTGCTCCGCAGGCATTGTCCGCTCCGCCCGCGTACACACGCGTTCGGTCTGTCAGACCGGTTCGGGCCTGCATTTCCGGCAGCAGCGATCCCGTGTCGTCGAACGATTCGACAAGCTCCGGGAACAAGGAAGGTTTCAGACCAAACGCTTCGCCGATCTCTTTGCTCCAGCGCTTGCCGCCCACGTCCAGCAGCAGCGTGCCGGCGGCATCCGAATAGTCCATTGCAGCATTGCCGGTCAGGCGCAGGCGGACATAGTCTTTCGGCAGCAGGAAAAATGCAGTCTGCTCAAGAATTTCCGGTTCATGTTCCTGCACCCACAGGATTTTCGGCAGTGTAAAACCTTCGAGCGCGCGGTTGCGCGCCACCTTCAACAGCTTGTCGCCCAATACCTGTTCAATTCTGCGGCACTGCGGTGTAGTGCGTGTATCGTTCCACAGAATAGCCCGGCGCAGCGCACGTCCGTCCTGACCCACCAGTACCAGCCCGTGCATTTGTCCGGAGAAGCTGATTCCTTCAATCTCTTCCGGCTTCACACCAGATGCCGACAGCAATTTATTCAGCGACAGAACGGTCTTCTCGACCCAATCTTCCGCTTCCTGCTCGCTGTAGCCGGGCTTGGGCTGATACAGCGGATATTCTTCCGACTCCTCACAGATAACGGTTCCTTTGCGGTCTACCAGCACGGATTTGACGGCGCTGGTACCAAGGTCGATTCCGATTACGTAACTCATGGATTTCCTCCTTGTGTAAAAACGAATAAAAAGACAAACGAACGGCTTCCCTTCCCCGAAGGGAGCTTACGGGAAGCCGTCCGATTATGATGCGGTGATCGCTTATGCGATTCTGTATAGGTGTTTCAACCCTGACTTGGAGTGAAGTGAATGAAACTTTTAAAGATTAAAGATTAAAGATTATCGCTTGTCGCGGGAACTCATTCATACCCTGAACTCATTCATACCCTGAACTCATTCACCTCCCTTTGAAGGGGAGGCGAATGAAGTTTTAAAAGATTAAAGACTATCGCTTATCGCGGGAACTCCAATTCACCTTGCCCAGAGGGGTCGGTGAATTTCGTTCCTAACCATAAATGTACTGGTTAAGAATCGCTTGAAGCATTTCCTGACGACCCGACTTGTTCGGACGAGGATTCTCGTTATTCATCGCGTACTCGGCCAGGGAAGACAGAGTCGTCTTACCTGCTACGATGTCAGCGCCGATACCTTCGGAGAAGCTGCTGTAACGTTCTTCGATGACTTTGTCGAACGCGCCGTCTTCGATCAGCTTGGCAGCGACTTTAAGGCCTTTAGCGTACGTATCCATGCCAGCGATATGAGCCAGGAACAGATCATCCGCTTCGAAGGAATCGCGGCGTACTTTGGCGTCGAAGTTGATGCCGCCTTTGCCAAGACCGTCGTTCTTCAGTACTTCGTACAAAGTAAGTGTCGCATCGTAGACGTTAACCGGGAACTCATCGGTATCCCAGCCCAGCAGCATATCGCCCTGATTGGCGTCAAGCGATCCCAGCATGCCGTTGATACGTGCTACGCGCAGCTCGTGCTCGAATGTATGGCCGGCCAATGTCGCATGGTTGGCTTCCAGGTTGAGCTTGAAGTGCTTGTCGAGATTGTATTTCTGCAGGAATGCAATCGAAGTCGCAGCGTCGAAGTCGTATTGGTGCTTCGTCGGCTCTTTCGGTTTTGGTTCGATCAGGAATTGAGCGTCAAATCCGATTTCTTTAGCATAATCGATCGCCATATGGAACATGCGGGCAATGTTGTCCTGCTCCAGCTTCATGTCTGTGTTCAGCAGGGACATGTAGCCTTCGCGGCCGCCCCAGAAGACATAGTTCTCACCGCCGAGACGTTTGCCGACTTCAAGGCCTTTTTTGATTTGAGCCGCTGCATGAGCGTAAACGTCCGCATTGTTGGTCGATGCGGCGCCGTGTACGAAGCGCGGATTCGTGAACATGTTGGCTGTGTTCCACAGCAGTTTTTTGCCGCTGGACTTCATGTTCGACTCAATCAGATCAACGATAGTGTCGATGTTTGCGAAAAACTCTTTGAGTGTCGATCCCTCAGGCGTGATATCGATATCGTGGAAGCAGAAGTAATCCAACCCCATCTTCTCCATGAATTCGAAACCTGCTTCAACGCGGGCTTTGGCCAGGTCCATGCCTTTGTAGGAATGCCAAGGACGGGTTGCCGTTGTATCACCGAAAGGATCGTTTCCTTCAGCTGTCAGCGTATGCCAATACGCCATCGAGAATTTCAGGTGCTCGGACATTTTTTTGCCGGCCACTACTTCGTCTGCATTATAGAATTTAAAAGCGAATGGGTTTTGCGACTGACTGCCTTCGTAAGCCACTTTACCGACGTTTTCAAAATAAGCCATGTAAGAAAAGCCTCCTCGTTATTTCGCAGAAATCGTTTACATCGCTATCCTAGCACATCGAAAAAACTTTGTCTATCGAGTAAACTAAGTCTTTCGAAAATTTTTCTTTCTGGTTACAATAAACACGGAACACATAAACAGGACGTTAGACAAAAAGGATTGAGCGCAGCAAAACATCTTCATTTTGATGTTGGGTTAGCTTATGATAGAAGTTCACAGGCATGGATGGAGGAATCGGAATGAGAGTAACTGGGGATCAGGCTCTGGTCAAGAAATTAAACAAATCGATCGTACTCGATACAATTCGCAGAAAAGGACCGCTGTCAAGAACAGATGTGTCGGAACGAACCGGACTCAACAAAGCAACAGTATCGAATCTGACATTTGAGCTGTTGGAGCAGAAGCTTGTCGAAGAAACGGGACTCGGGGTATCCAGCGGAGGACGCAAACCGCTAATGCTGCTGTTTAACGGCGGTGCAGGCTGTGCAATCGGAATCGAACTGGGCGTCACACTGGTTAAGGCTGCGCTGACGGATCTGAAGGGCGGTATTCTGCTTGAAACAAGCGCCCCGCTGGGAAAGCACAATCCCGATACAGCGTTTGCCGTCATTTGCGAAATCGTAAGACCGCTGCTGGAAGCTGCGCCGGAAGCACCTCACGGAGTGGTCGGCATAGGAATCGGTGTACCGGGTATGGTCGACGAATCGGGTCTGATCCTTTACGCACCCAACTTGGGCTGGGAAGGCGTTGATCTGAAAGGACGGCTTGAATCGGAGTTCGGCGTACCTGTAGTGATCGACAACGAAGCCAATGCCGGTGCGGCAGGCGAGCGTGAATACGGAGCCGGCCGGCATGTCCGTCATCTGGTCTATGTCAGTGCAGGTATGGGTATCGGCTCGGGCATGATTATCGATGGACAGCTCTACAAGGGCGCCTGGGGCTATGCGGGCGAGACCGGGCATATGTCGATCGAAAGCGATGGCCGGCTGTGCAGCTGCGGCAGCCGCGGCTGTTGGGAGCTGTACGCATCGGAACGCGCCTACGCCTATTTTGAATCGCAAGAAGAGGAAGGTCAGATATCCACCCAAGAATCCGGCAGCCGGTCGACAGAATTTGATAAACCTATCGACCTCCCATCTCTTACTACGCCCGAATTAACGGAATATGCGCGCCAAGGACACGATAATACGCTGCGGATGTACGAAGAGATCGGCCGGCGTCTCGGTATCGGCATAACCAATCTGGTTAACGGGTTCAATCCGGAAAAAATCGTCGTCGGTGGACCGCTGACTGAAGCGAAAGAGTGGATCGAACCTGCCATGCTTGCTGTAATTGCCGAACGAGCCCTGCCTTATCATCGGCGTGAGCTGGCTGTGTCCTTCTCGGAGCTGGGCAGCCGCTCAGCCGTGCTGGGAGCAGCGCATCTGGCGGTATCACAGTTTCTCGGAAGAGTTCGCGTATCGCTGTAATACTGAAAAAGGCGGAGCCGTTGCGGCTCCGCCTTTTCATATGCAAATTTTTATGCCTAACGCATTTCTATGCTTAAAGCTCGGCAGTGCCGAAAAAGTGATCCAAAGCAGAATTTAAGCGTTCAATGCTTTTTCCAATTGCAGCTTGTTCATGCCTACAATTTTCGCTTCACCGATTACCGTTACTGGAACGGCACGCAGACCCATATCCCAAACTTGTTGAGCGAAATCGTCGCTTTGTTCGATATTGCGCTCCTCATAAGCTACGCCTTTGCCGTCGAGGTAAGTTTTAACCTGTTTGCAGTGCGGGCAGTTGGTGCTTGTGTATACGATTGCTGTCGTCATGTTCTCTCTCCACCTTTGCAGTACTTTTTTGATATCAGCTTTATTTATTATAACGTTCTCTTAAAACAATACCAATTTGTACGTCTTTAAACAACGGCTTCCGCAGCTGCCTCAGCAAATTCCAGGCTCTCGATAAAACGTTCTGCGTCCATTGCTGCCGCACATCCGCTGCCTGCAGCTGTAATCGCCTGGCGATAACGCGTATCCTGCACATCGCCGCAGGCAAATACGCCCGGAATGTTCGTTTCGCTTGTACCTGGAGTTACAACGATGTAGCCGTTCTCGTCGGTCGTAATCTGGCCGTTCAGGAATCCTGTGTTCGGATGGTGGCCGATCGCTACGAATACGCCGCTTGCTTCGATCAGCGTTTCTTCTCCGGTCTCATTGTTACGAACTCGCAGACCTTCCAAACCGTTAGCGCCTTTGACAACTTCAAGCGGTGTACGGTCAAGTGCCCATTCAATTTTCGGATTTTGACGTGCGCGATCCTGCATAATTTTCGAAGCACGCAGCTCCGATCTGCGATGTACCAATGTCACTTTTGTAGCAAAGCGGGTCAGGAAGTTCGCTTCTTCAAGCGCCGAGTCTCCGCCGCCCACTACAATAATTTCTTTGCCGCGGAAGAAGAATCCGTCGCATGTCGCACATGTGCTGACGCCCATACCCACGTTCTCTTCCTCACCTGGGATACCCAAGTATTTGGCACTCGCACCGGTCGAAATAATTAGTGTATCGGTCACCAATTGACCCATGCCGTCTACCGTCAATTTAAATGGACGCTCCGACAGATCAACGTTCTCTACCCAGCCGGTACGGAATTCTGCTCCGAAACGTTCCGCCTGCTTGCGCATGTTGTCCATCAGCTCGGGACCCATGATGCCTTCCGGGAAGCCCGGGAAATTCTCGACTTCAGTCGTTGTTGTCAATTGTCCTCCCGGCTGCGGGCCTTCGATAACCAGTGGACTCATGTTGGCGCGCGCCAGATAGATAGCGGCGGTCAGTCCGGCAGGTCCCGTACCGACGATGATCGATTTATACATAGATGATCCTCCTCTTTCTCAGTCATTTCTATTCTATAATAATTACAATGTAGTGCTTATTATGCTGCTTGCTATTGATTGTGTCAAGTTGAATGTCTTACCATTAAAATGAAGATTTCATGAACCAAATCCGCATTTGCAGCACTCCCTTCCCACATAAAACAAGCTCCGCATTTCCGCTGCACCCTTCTTCCAATTGCGGATCAAAAAAGGCCCGATTCGTCTGTGGCGAAATCGGGCCTTTTGCATTTACTTGTCAAACCAGCGGGTTATGCGCTGCTTTGTACAAGGCTAATTTCCACCTGAATCCGCGATCTCCTGTTCTCCGTGAACGGCGAGCGTCTCGAAAGTAAGCTTTCTTCCTTACATATCCGATTCTTCCCTTTGGCTTATACCTGCAGCTCAGTTTTCTTTCGGATATACGACGCCCCAGCCGTAACCAGCTTCTTCCGAAGTATCTTCCGGCATACCTGGCAGAATCAATCCGCCGTCGATCCGGAGGTTGATGCCGGTAATATAAGAGGCTTTATCCGAAGCCAACCAAGCGATCGCCTCACCAATATCCGAAGGCGTACCCAGTCTGCCGAGCGGGATTTTGCGCCCCAACGGTTCCGTATGCGCATCCTGATCCAGATCGTGAACTGTCGCACCCGGCGCGATACAATTGGTTCGAATGCCGTGCGGCGCCCATTCCAGAGCCAACGAAGCGCAGGAACGGATCAGTGCCGCTTTCATACCGCCATAGATGCTGTCTCCGGGATAAGCGCGCTCCCCCCGGGACGATGTAATGAAGTGAACATGACCTTTGATGCCTCGCTCAATCATGGACCGGACCGCATATTTGGACAGTACGATAGGTGCCGTATAGTCTAAAGTGACCATCCAGGAAATATCTTCTTCTTCAAGTTCCGTCAGCGGCTTCATCGTGCTCTGTCCCGCATTGTTAACGACTAGGTCAATCCGTCCAAAGTGCTCCAGCACCGCTTCGATGACCCGCTTGGGCTCGCCGGGCTGCGTCAGATCGCTCTGCATTGCGAACGGCTCCGCCCCGTAAATATGTTTCAGCTCTTGGGTCACGCTGTTCATGTCTTCCGAATCCGAATGATAAGTCAGCGCAATCCGATAGCCCTTTTGCGCCAGAACATGCGATATTCCACGGCCAATCCCTTTCGCGCCGCCGGTTACCAGAGCAACGAGAAACTGTTCCGAAGAATGCGTATCTTGGGTCATCCAATCTCTCTCCTTTTTATTGGGGTTATCGATTTACGCCCCATTACCCCGCTTCAGCAGAGTATAACCGGCTGCAATCTAAGCTTGGGCATAAATTTGCCGCAGCGTGTCTGCCGAACGTTTTGCCTGTTCCGCCGTAACCCCTTCGATCGAAATATCAATATGCGGCTTATGTTCCTTCAGCAGGCGATACAGCAGCTCTTTGTTAAGCAGTCCGTCTCCGATCGGCCGATCGAGCCGAGGCTGACCGCCGCCGGCCCAATGGCCGCCTTCGCCGAAATCCAGATCTTTGGCATGGATCAGCACCATTCGATCTCCCAATGTCTCAAAAGCATCGCGGATCATCTCGTCCTGCACAGGCAGTCTTTCTTCATTCAGCAGATTGCATGCGTCGAACAGCAGTCCAATTGAAGAAGAAGGGACCTCCGCAAGCAGACGCCGGAAATGATCCAGCGAATGCAGCGTATGACCGGCAACCGGCTCCAGTGCAAGCTTCACTCCCCATTTCTCCGCTTCTTCGGCAAGTTCGCTCATCGTCTCGCGCAGTACACTCCAGCCATGCTCTTCATAATTGGACGGATGCGATTCGCTGTAAGTTCGAATCGATCCGGTCTCCGTTCCGACCATGCCGCAGCCGAAATCCCTTGCCAGACGGAGATGTTCTTTGAACCGTTGGATCTCCGCACGGCGAGCTTCTTTATCTGGATGAACCGGATCGATATAACAGCCGAGTATCGCAATCCTTACGCCTTCACGTCCGAAAGTCTCTGCGATATGATTAGCCAGTCCCGGACTTAATTTGCCCGGCGAGCAGTCGATATCCCCAATCGCTTTCAGCAGAGCAAGCTGGACGGAAGTGAATCCTTCCTCCGCCACTTTTCGCGCCAATTCGGCTGTAGGCAGCTTGCCGTAAGTATGCGCCAGAATGCCAAGTTTCATTCAAAAATCCTCCTTTTTGTTCGAAAAATCGATTCAAAAAGGACCGCGGCGCGCGGCGCTGCACGATTCGCCTTCGCTTCCACGGTCCGGATTGGAATTGCCCTTGCCTGAATTCCGATCAGATTGCTGCTCCTCCAGAGAGCCTGCTGCAGTCGATCAGCGATTCATCCAGCCTCCGTCAACACACAAAATATGACCGTTCACGTAATCTGAAGCGGAGGAGGACAGGAAGACTGCAGGACCTCCCATATCTTCGCCCGTTCCCCATCTGCCGGCTGGAATGCGCGCAATAATCGAATCCGCCCGTTCCTTGTCTTCCCGAATCGGAGCCGTATTGTCGGTCGTCATGTAGCCCGGCGCGATTGCATTGACCTGTACGCCTTTAGAAGCCCATTCGTTGGCAAATGCTTTGGTCAGCCCTGCTACGCCATGTTTGCTCGCCGTATATCCCGGTACGTTGATCCCTCCCTGGAACGACAGCATGGAAGCAACATTGATAATCTTGCCGCTGCCGCGTTCAATCATATGATTGCCAATCAACTGCGTCAGATAAAAGACGGTCTTGAGATTGATATCCAGCACGTCTTCGAAATCTTTCCAGCTGTGTTCGGAAATCGGTGTACGCCGAATGATCCCTGCGTTGTTAATCAGAATGTCGATGTTTCCCGTAAATTCCAGACACTTTTTCACGATATCTTCCAGGTCTTCGGCTTTGCTAAGGTCTGCCTGTAATTCATATGCCTGACGCCCAAGCGCTTTTACCTTCTCCACCGTATCCGAGCATGGCGAGAACGAGACTGCAATGATATCCGCACCGGCCTCCGCCAGCGCCAGCGCCATCCCTTGTCCGAGTCCGCTGCGTGCTCCCGTGACCAGTGCTACTTTTCCACTGAGATCGAACATGCTCATTTTTCTTTTCCTCCCAAAATATCGCCGGACCGACCGGTTCCTGTTATGTCTGATTCGGTTTTTCGCCGCTTCCATCGTCCAGCACTATGTTTTTTTGCTCAAAAATTTTCTTCTGCTCCGGCTCCAGCCCGCTGTCGGTGATAATCACATCCATGTCTTCACACGCTGCAAATGTCCATAGAGCAAACTTGGCGAATTTTTGATGCTCAATTACCCCATATACATGCCTAGCCGTTTGGACCAGCGCTTTCTTGTAAGGCACCAGGTCGCCCGTATAAATCGAAGCGCCAAGTTCCGGGTGGAGTGCCGTTGCCGACAAAAAAGCTTTGCTGATATTCAGTCCTTCAACGAATGCCGCGCTGCCCGGACCGATCAGGACATTGCGCACCCGTTCACCGCCCGGCACGACAAGCCGAATTTTGTCCTTCCGCGCCAGCTCACTGAGGATAAAGAGATCGTTCGTTACGACCGTCAGCGGCACATTTTCGAGCTGTCGGGCGATCTCGAGCGTCGTGCTTCCTCCGTCCAATGCGATAATATCGCCGGGTTCAATATAACATAGAGCACGGGCAGCAATTTCCGCTTTCTCCGCCGCGTGCATATCTCCTGTTCCTTTTGCCGACAAGATACCGAATTGATCGTTCTGAGCCAGCATCGCACCGCCATGTACCCGCACAAGCAGACCTTTTTCCTCAAGTCTCGCCAGATCTTCCCGAATGGTCTTCCCGGTAACTTCAAGCAGAGCGCTTAATTCGCTTACTTCGATTTCCTTGCGTTCGATCAGAATTTCCATAATTTTTTCATGCCGTTTGAGTGCGTTCATCTGTTGAAATAGCCCCTATCCGCAAAAAGTCAATTAGGATCTATTTTAAGTCCTTCATGGCTACCGCGTCCATATCGTCGAAGACTTGATTTTCCCCGGCCATTGCCCAGCAGAAGGTATAGTTGTTGGTACCGACACCGCTGTGGATCGACCAACTTGGAGAAATAACCGCCTGCTCGTTGCGTACAACCAAATGACGAGTCTCCTGCGGTTCGCCCATGAAATGGAACACGGCGGCATCTTCCGGCATATTGAAGTACAGATAGACTTCCGAACGGCGATTATGCGTATGGCAGGGCATCGTATTCCACATATTGCCCGGTTCCAGTTCCGTAATGCCCATAACCAACTGACAGCTCTCGATACCGCCCGGCAGAATGTATTTGTTGATGGTGCGCTCGTTAGAACTGTCGATGCTGCCCAGATGCGCTTTGATCGCTTCCCCTTGTCCGGCTTTCTTTGTTGGATAAGCTTTGTGCGCTGGCGTCGAGACGAGATAGAATTTGGCCGGGCTTGCACTGTCCGAACTTTTGAACACAACGTCTTTGACACCAAGGCCGATATACAGACATTCGTTTACTCCAAGTTCGAAACTTTCGCTGTCAGCCGTTACACTGCCCGCTCCACCCACATTGATAATGCCCACCTCACGCCGCTCCAGGAAAAAGTCTGCGCCAATCTGCTTCAAATCCACTTCCAACTTGATATCCTGCGATACAGGTACGGCTGAACCTACAATATAGCGGTCCACATGCGAGTAAACGGTTACAAGTTGATCCGGCGTAAAGAGACTTTCGATCAGGAACTCCTCCCGCAGGCGGGTCGTATCAAATTTCTTTACGTCATTCGGATGCGAAACATAGCGGTTTTCCACAAAATTCATCCTCTCGAATTGGAATTGAAAGCAAACTCTTTTAGTAAATGAACGTTTATATAGGTTCATTTTAGTTCATTAAGTTCTATTTGTACACCTTTCCTTCAAAAAAAGAAGCTTACCGTCAAAAACTCAAACGGTAAGCTCAATCAAATTTAAGTATTTCAGATTGCAGTAACGAGAAGGAATTAGTATAACCCTCCGTATATTGCTTAGACGAGAATTTGCTTAATCTGTCGTACCAACTTTTCCGCCGCTTTGGCATGTGTCAGCTTTGACGGATGAAAGTCAGCTCCATAGCCATCTTCATCCCGCTGTACTTCAAATTTCATGACAGAGATACCGTCTTCGCCCGTGTCTTCGATATAACGGCTTACCGCCTGTTCGACAAAAGGATACAGGCGATCGCCCATAATCCCCAGTGTACAAAGAATCGGAACATGAGCATTTTGTCGTCTGACCTGCTTAAGAAACTCCGTATACTTTTGAGAAAACTCGGTTTGTCTGTTCACTCGATCGCCTGTGTAAGAATTGTCGTTGGTACCGAGATTGACAACAATCAGATCAGGTACGAATCTTGTAAAGTCCCATTCGATATTCAAAGGGTCCAGTGTACCGTCCAACCTGCCTTCAGACTTTGCAAACTTCTCGTAGTAATCCGGGATAAGATGAGTGAGCAGCTTGGTATCGTTCTCCGTATATCCAGAAATGATGCCGTAGCCGCTGTACGACACCATACTGTAATCAGCATTCAGCGCTTGAGCAGTCAAATAAGCGTAGGCTTGTGTGACGTCTTCCATAGCAGTTGTAAAAGAATCCGTTCCCCGATTGTTGTCTACTCCGTACCCGCACGTAATGGAATCGCCGATGAATTCAATCCGAGGCCGCTTATTGGGAGTCGGCACGATGCCTCCCTCGGTGTCGACTCGGAGGTCCAGAATGCCTACTGTCGACATTGCGGCTTCCGACAGCTTAACGATAGTGACCACAACATTCTGTTCGATGTCGCTTTCGAAAACTGTATAGGATTTGAGCGCTTGATCGATTTGATCGTCAATCACCCGAATTCCGTTCACATAAATCCCGATTCGAGCAAGGTTTACACTGCCGACTGCTATATTGTCGCCTTTGAATACAATTTCCGCTTTTTTTCCGTAAAACGAAAATTCGGCTCCGCTGCCCGATAGCGCCAGCCACAAAGCCTCATTGTATTCGTATGTTCTGCCCAACTTTTTTACATGTTTATCGGCTGCTTTGAAAGATTTCATTCCGCTCACTCTTCTCCTTTTGTTGGACTCCCGCTGATATAGACCCGAATCCTGATATCTTGATCATGATTGCCGAAGCCTGCTCCATAAAGCGTAAGCCCCCCTACATTGGCCGCCTCTTCTTTAACATGGAAGCGCAATGTCCAAAATGGTTCTTCAAGGCGTATGTCTGAGACCGCAACGTCCGACATTCGCTCTCCGTCGATAAATGTTCCCGCTGCGTCGATCCGGATTGTTTTCAGCAAACCGTACTGATTTACGTTCCGGTGCCACCACGACGGTGTATATTTGCCGCGCGCTGCTCGACCGAAGTCAGCCGGACTGGTCCAGGTCCCGAGAATCCTGCCGTTGAATGCAAACTCGATATCTGAAGGCCAATCGTCCTGCAGGCCGGGCGCTTCGGAAGCCAGTTCCATCGAAATTTCGACAGCTTCTACCCTTTGCTCCGCCAGCAGATAGTTGGGCGTTTTGTATTCGACGAATCCCCGACCGAACCATAGAATGGCAGCGTGAACACGCTCGGGATCAAGAAAGTACCGAGGATCGTCCCATACACCGATTTCTTTTTCAAGCGTGCCAAGTCCGCAGGTAGGATGAACGTCGAAAGCAGTATAGTGGCCAATTGCAATTGTTTGTTCCCGAACCTTCGATTCCTCGCAGGCGGACGGCAGTTCGATTTCAATCTTTTTTTCCTTAAGAAAACACAGTTTGTGCGTTCCTCCGTTGAGCCGCACTCGACGGCTCCCGATCAGACCGGCCTGCTCCAGCTTGCGAATGTGCATGGTGACGATAGACGGACTGAGCTTGAGTTCAGCTGCTAAGTCCTTGACATTGATTTCACCTTCGGCAAGCAGGCTCATCATTTTCCACCTGACGTCACTTGCCAGAGCCTCGTAAAGCGGCATGAATTTGTCTTTACTATTTGCTTTGATCATAGTTTGCTCCTATGCACGCTTATTCTTTGCATTTTATTTGAAATCACATTAATATTCATTCAATCAATTTTGATAACTAATTAAACTTTATCATATTGTAACATCCCTGAGTATATTGTTTAATCTCCTTAGCTTCCATAAAATCCGTAATTCGCAAAAACGTGAATTCAAAAAGAGGTGCTGGATGAAATATAACAACCCTGTTCTGAAAGGCTTTTATCCCGATCCTAGCGTATGTAAAGCTGGCGACTCCTATTACCTTGTTTGCAGCTCCTTTCAATACTTCCCTGGCGTTCCGCTCTTTGAAAGTAAAGACTTGATCAACTGGACACAGATTGGTCACTGCCTGACTCGAAAAAGTCAGATTGAATTGAGGACCGTAACCAGCTCCGGAGGTGTCTTTGCTCCGACAATCCGTTATTACGATGGCCGCTTTTATATGACGACGACCAATGACACTACGCATCAGAACTTCTATGTATGGACCGATGACATTTATGGCGAATGGTCCGAGCCGATATATGTTGATCAAGGAGGCATCGATCCTGATTTGTATTTTGAGGATAACAGAGCGTACTTTATAAGCAATGGGCTTGACGATAACGGTATTAGCGGTGTTGTGCAATGCGAGATTGATATCCAGACGGGAACTAAGCGTTCCCGAAGCCGTTCGATCTGGCAGGGGACCGGCGGACGATATTTGGAAAGTCCCCATATGTACAAAATCAACGGCCGTTATTACCTGATGGCAGCCGAAGGCGGCACAGAGTACGGTCATATGGTTATTTACGCACGAGGAGAATCGCTTTCCGGTCCTTTTGAATCCTATGCAAATAACCCTGTGCTGACCAATCGCAATTTGGGGGGTTATGAACTGCAAGGAGTCGGCCATGGCGACTTGATACAGGATAATAATGAAAACTGGTGGATGCTGCATCTCGGCTTTCGTCAAATCGGTCGGTGGCTGACCTATCATCACTTGGGTCGCGAAGTATTTCTGACTCCGGTAACATTCGACGAAAATGGCTGGTTTACTGCCGGACAAGATGGTACCACACTGACCGCCTTCAATACCGACCGAATTCCCGAGACAGTCGTGCAGCAGGAGAAAAAGCTGGATACGTTCGAAAACACGAATTGGACGCTGGATTGGTGCTATCTGCGCCATCCACTAACAGCCAATTATCGGCTGGAAGCCAATAAAGCCGTTCTGTCGGGAACAGACATTACGCTGGATATGCCGGCTTCTCCAACGTTTATCGGTATTCGGCAAAAAGATTTCAAGGCTGCGATCACCTGCGAAATCGTTTTGAACGGAATCGGCGAAGCAGGCATAACTCTATATATGGATGAAAATCATCATTACGACTTGGCCATCCGAAAAAACGACTCCGGCTTTGAAGCAATCGAGCGCTTAAACATTGGAGATATTAAGTCTGTCGAATTTAAAGTCGATCTTATCGACGATAGTCGTGCAGTATTGATTATCCGCTCCGATCCTGAACGTTACCAATTTTTTGCTCTGGTAGACGGGCGCGAGATTCCGCTGGGAACTGCTCAGACCCGTTACTTGTCTTCTGAAGTCGCCGGAGGGTTTACGGGTGTACTGATCGGGCTTTATGTCTACGGGCAGGGAACCAAAGCGGAATTCACAAATTTCAAATGTGAGTATTTGTAAATCGCTGATCGATGAATTATAGCTGATCAATCCGAAACCCTATCTAAGTTTCTTCGATAGGGTCTCTTTTGTGTGTCTGTATGCACAGATTCTTGAAATTCACTTTTTATTCTTATTCAATAAAAAAAGAGCCCGCAAATGCGGACTCTTTTCATGACAGACATTCCTTCAATAGGAAAGTGATATCAGGTTTCTTACATTCTCGTACCGATCTGGTTGTTACCCATGATCCAGATCGAACCGATTACGACCGTCAGCAGAACCAAAATGCCGAAGACAAGCGTAATCAAATTCCAACGAGGCTGTTCGCCATCACGGACGTGCATGAAGAAGATCAGCTGCACTAGGAATTGCAGGGCCGCTGTTACCATGATGACTGCAATCGTTGCCGTGCGGCCCATCATGTCGTTCAAAACGACAACGAGCGGAATGATCGTCAGTACGATCGAAATGATATAGCCGATGATGTAGGACTTGATCGAACCGTGTTCGTGACGTTCCCCACCGTGGCTGTTATGCGTGTTGTTGTGATCCGCCATCTTACATCACCTCCATCAGGTACACGATCGAGAGCAGGAAGATCCAGACCGCGTCCAGGAAGTGCCAGTACAAGCTGAATACCGTAACTTTGCCCCTGGTGTCCGAATTCAATCCACGGCGGACGATTTGAATAATGATCGCAATCATCCAGAAGAGACCGACAGCAACGTGCACACCGTGTGTCCCGACAAGAGTAAAGAATGCCGACCAATATGCGCTTGTCTGCAGCGTTGCGCCTTCATGTACCAAGTGAATGAACTCAGTCACTTCGAGACCCAAGAATGCTGCGCCGAGCAGACCGGTAATGACCAACCAGATAATCATCTGCTTGACCTTGTTCTGATTCATGGCGAGAACAGCTACCCCGCTCGTGAAGCTGCTTGTTAGGAGCAGGAATGTCGAGATAATAATCCCGTTCATTTCCAATACTTCTGCTCCTGTTATACTACCGTCCGTATTGCCTCGCAGTACCATAAAGGTTGCGAACAATGTTCCGAACATAATAACGTCGGTAACGAGGAACATCCAGAAACCGAGCAGTTTAAGATCCTGCGGGTCGTGATGACCCGCAGCGTGATGATCATGATGATCCGTGCCATGTGCCGGAGATTGTGCCATTACACCGACCCTCCTCTTAACTTCGCTTCGGTTCTTTCAATTTCCTCAACCGGAATATAATATTCCGCTTTGTGGGCACTGAACGACCGAGCGAACATACAAATGAATACGCCGATGAGACCCGGAATGGCCATCCACAACCAGTGGAAGACAAGACCGAAACCGAGAACGAACCAGCAGGCGGACATAATTGCCGGGATTGCCGAGTTTTTCGGCATATGAATCGGTTCAATTGGTCCAAGCTGCCAAGGCTTCTCGCCGCGTCTGCGGCGTTCTTTCTCTTCCCACCACTCGTCACGGCTGTGAACTTGCGGAATAACTGCAAAGTTGTACTCGGGCGCCGGCGATGGAGTTGACCATTCCAAAGTACGGCCATCCCAGATATCCCCTGTCGTATCTTTTTCATGACGGAAGATACTATAGCCAATCTGAGCGACCTGGAACAAGAATGCGATACCCATCAGGTAAGCACCGATTGTCGAAACGATATTCAGTCCTATCCAATCCGGATTGCTGAATACACTGATCCGACGCGTCATACCGTCGAGACCAACCAGGTACTGCGGCATGAAGCAGACATAGAATCCGATATTCCAGAACCAGAATGCCCATTTGCCGAGGTATTCGTTCAGCTTGAAGCCAAACATCTTCGGCCACCAGTAGTAGAGACCTGCGAAGTAACCGAATACGGTACCGCCGATCAGCACCTGGTGGAAGTGGGCGATCAGGAAGTAACTGTTGTGGAACTGGAAGTCCGCTGGTGCAACGGACAGCATAACCCCCGTCATCCCGCCAACAACGAATGCTGGTATGAATGCAATCGTCCACATCATTGGCGTCGGGAAGGTGATCCTACCTTTGTACATCGTAAACAGCCAGTTGAATATCTTGACCCCTGTCGGAATCGCAATAATCATCGTTGAAATTGCGAAGAAAGAGTTAACGTTCGCACCGGAACCCATTGTGAAGAAGTGGTGAGCCCATGTGAAGAACGAGATGATACTGATGATAACCATGGCGAATACCATCGACGCATAGCCGAACAGTCGTTTTCTCGCGAAGGTAGCAACCGTCTCGGAGAAGACACCAAAGGCTGGCAGGACGACGATATACACTTCCGGGTGACCCCACATCCAGATGAGGTTGATATACATCATCGGGTTACCGCCGCCGTCAAGCGTGAAGAAATGGGCGCCGAAGAAGCGGTCCAAGAACAGCAGTAGCAGGGTAATGGTCAAGATTGGGAACGCGAAGATGATCGTCGTAGAAGCGGCGAATACCGACCAAGTAAACATCGGCAGTTTCATCATCGTCATACCCGGTGCACGCATCTTGAGGATCGTAACCAGGAAGTTGATACCGGATGCAAGCGAGCCGATACCGGATATCTGGATCCCCCAGATATAGAAGTTCTGTCCGACGCCCGGGTTGAATTCCGCACCCGAAAGCGGCGGATAAGCAAGCCAACCGGCGTCAGGCGAACCGCCGATAACGAACGACAGGTTGAACAGCATCGCTCCGGCGAAGAAGAGCCAGAAACTGAGCGAGTTTAGGAAAGGGAATGCAACGTCGCGCGCACCGATCTGCAGCGGCACGATAATATTAAACAGACCAAACATCAGCGGCATGGCCATAAAGAAGATCATGACAACACCGTGCGTTGTAAAGATTTGGTTATAGTGTTCCGGTTCCAGGAAATTCAGATCCGGAAAAGCGAGCTGAGTCCGCATCATGACGGCATCTACGCCGCCGCGGAAGAGCATCAGCATTGCGGCCAGGATATACATGATCCCGATCTTCTTGTGGTCGACGGTCGTGATCCAGTTTCTCCAGAGCCAGCCCCATTTTTTGAAGTACGTCAGTACGAATACGATACCGATCGTCGCCAGGACGATGGACGCATCCGCACCGTAGATCAGCGGATCGCCCGTTACAAAAAACTCGGATGCGAACTCTTTGATATTATCGAGCATTAGGGAGCTCCTTTCGTTGCGTTAAATGTCCAGGGCTTAACAGTCAGCATCAGCCGACTGTCAGTGTCCGCTATGCGAGGAAGAATGATCTTCCGAGTCCGCGTCTTGCACATCGACCGTTTCCGGTCCTTTCAAATCTCCGGTCTCCGCGCTGCCGTGTTGGTGCAGCTCGGCGCCGTCATGCAAATACTTGGTCACGATGCTCTCATACATGCCATTCGGGAAAGAGGCATAGAGTCTAGGCTCTTCCTTCTCGGTCGGTTTCGAAAGCTCTTCATACGATTCTGCGGTCAGTGTCTCCGAAGAGCTCTTCGCTTCCTCGATCCACTGTGCGTACTCTTCCTCGCTCGTTGCGTTGACGTCAAACGTCATGTTCGCAAAGTGCTCGCCGGTGAAGTTCGCACCGGTACCGAAGTACGTTCCCGGCTCGTCAGCCTGCAAGTACAGCGCCATCGACATGCCGGACATCGCGTAGAGCTGTCCTCCGAGTTCAGGAACCCAGAACGAGTTCATCGGGGAATCCGAAGTCAGTTCGAAGCGAATCGGCCGATCTTCCGGAATCGTAATCGTATTGATGGTTGCGATTCCTTCCTCTGGATAGAGGAACAGCCATTTCCAGTTCAGTGATACAGCTTGAATGACGACTTCATCCTTATCCGAAGCCAATGCCTTGGAAGGCTCGAGTTCATGCGTGTAGCGCACCGTAACGATAGCCAAAATGATAACGATGACAATCGGAATTCCCCACCAGATCGTTTCCAGCAGGTTGCTGTGTGCCCATTCTGGCTTATAATCGGCTTTCTTGTTGCTGGCACGATAGCGCCAGACAATGACGAACGTGATAATCAGCACTGGCACGATAATAACCGCGCACAATAACGTCGTGATGATGATCAAGTCGAGCTGCTTCGCCGCAATCGGTCCCTTAGGATCGAGAACCATATAATTCCCGCATCCCGAGAGCAGCAGCATCGTCATAACAAGTGTGACGGCCGAGAAAGCTGCACGAACAAGCGATCTTCTTTTTTTGCCCATGTAGATCCCCTCTCCTTGTTGAACGCTCAAGTCATTCGATAAGCATTTCACACAATAAAACGCAACTTTGATTCTACACTTAAAGATACCAGAAATGAACAGGTTTTTCGAAAAGTTTTGACTTTGTTAACAAAGATGTCAAACTATATGGCTTGTTTGGTGAAATTGAGCCTTGAAAACACCCTAAAAACCTTTCTACTTCCTTTCCATAACCGGCTTTTATTCTTCCTTCACCTCACTTTATTTCAAAGCGCATTTTTTTCTTCCTTATATATGTCCTTATATAGCCATTACGTCTCCCCAACTTATCCTAAACACCTTTCTGATTCTCCCCCCACTTCCTCCCTTTAAGTTTCTATTTCCATTATCGACCATTCGTTCGCTTTTTGCCTGCTTCCAAAATGCTTTTGTTCGACACTTTTGTGACATTTGTCATTGTTTCGTATTTTCTCTTTAAACATAGCGAAAAGTCCGTTTGTCTCCACGTAAAAAGTCCCCGGCCGATTCCTTTCGGAATCTCGCCCGGGGATCGACTACATGGATAACGGAACTGCGGCGAGAAAGCGTCAATTTTCCACTTTGCCTTTGCCTTCTTCTTTGCGCATCTGTGCCATGCCTACTGCCCTGCTGAGTCCAAAAATGAGAATACTGCCTACGATGAATCCAATCCCGATCATGACCCGATAACTTTTATCGCCAAAGTTGCCCAGATCCGAAAGAATCATGACAATCCCGATGACTGCCAATACGATGGATATGATGGATGATACGAGCATCAGACCTCTGGTGTTTTTCGCTTCGCGGTTCATTGTCCCTGCCCCCTTTTTTTTCATGCCGCATCGGCGGCTCGAATGGTTTGGTTACTCTCCATTAACTCTTTTAAAGGCGGTTCAAACAATGCTGCTCGCCAACTGGGACGGAAACACGAAAAGGACGCGGCTTCCCGCGCCCTCTGGACATGCAAAAAGAGAGTTGAGTGATGTTGGGGACTTTGTCCCCTACACTATTCCTTGCGGGTTACTCGGGAGCCACTGGGGACTGCGTCCCCTACGTTATCCCTTCCGAGTTACTCGCAAACATTCGCGCTTCGCTGCTTCACTGTTCTTTGCGAGTTACTCCCAAACGTTCGCACTTCGCTGCTTCACTGTTCTTTGCGAGTTACTCCCAAACGTTCGCACTTCGCTGCTTCACTGTTCTTTGCGAGTTACTCGCAAACATTCGCGCTTCGCTGCTTCACTGTTCTTTGCGAGTCTCCATCCAATTGTTTTTCACTACATTCTGATACCAATAGAAACTTTCCTTCGGCGTACGTTTCAGGCTGCGGTAATCGAGGTGAACCAGTCCAAAACGCATCCGATAGCCTTCC
>NZ_KB899299.1 GCF_000378145.1 Saccharibacillus kuerlensis DSM 22868
CGGTCGCGTGTTGAAATCGAGAAAAGGGATTAAATTTTATTGGAATTTTCTCGATTTCAAAGGCGAACGCTGGCGCTCCTTCACTGAATTTCCTCTTCCACTCATTGGATTCTCACAAAAAAAGACTTTCTCAACACGTTGAGCCTTTTGAACAAGGCTTTTTCTATGCATTTCGCAACTGTTTGATAGCCTTACTTCCGCAATGAACGCAAGCGATACCTGTATCGAATTGTGTTTCACGGATTTCACCGACCATATTCTCTAAACCTGTTTAGCTTCGGGGAATAAAGTATTCTTAAAAGGAACGTAAATATCTTTCTTTTCGTAATCCCCTTAATCATGCTTTTAAGGAGGAGACTTCATGGAAGGAATTCTGCTGATCATTTTGTTTATCGTAAATGTGCCGTTGGTGAGTCTGTTATCGCGGGTTTTGTTTCGTGACAAAGAAGACATGAGCCAAGCCGTCAAAGATACGTATACGCCCAGTTGGTACGCTGCGCTTAAAGGACGTTATTGGAGTCATAAAATGAATGAAGCACAGATTACGCTAATGCTTGGGCTGTGTGCAGCTGCTATCGTAGGCGAATACGTATTGATTCTCAAGCTGTTCGATTGGCTCGGAATAACAGGAGGCTGATAAATAGTGGGATGACGAACTAATGCAAAAGTTCGACTGGCCGTAACCAATCGCTTCCAGCACCGAGGTTGACTTGCCTACTCCCGCCCTCTAGCATAGAAGGCAGTAGTCACATCAAATAATGCAGCAGTCACATAAAAGCAGTGGCAGTATAGAGCAGGGCAGCCTTGGACGCAGCCGGGAGGGGTTCGGAATGATCAACCACATGACAATGCTTGGATTTCAAATGCAGGATGAAGAAGACTTTTTGAAATTGGCTGACCATGCCTATAAGAACGGTACGCTTATACAGACACCGCAGGGCGCTTACGTACAGTTTCAAGCCGGAGGCGGCGCGGAGCTGTGGCTTCAGCTTAACCGCGAAGGCGTAGCGATCGGCATGCATCCGCATTTTACCGGAGCCGGTCTAATGCAAATTGGTATCGAAGGCGAGCTGCAGCATGAAGAAGCGAATGAGCTGGACGGTACATTCTATGCTTGGGCGGGAGCGAAGCCAGGCCATCCGGGAGAAGGTTTGTATGCATTCCTGTTTGATGTGCCGGATCGGGACCGTTACGGTTCAATCACCACCTCGATGATTCGGCAGGTTCAGCTGTCGGCGTTCGCGCATGAGCTGAAAGTCTTTTCCAATGAAGCCGATTATTTTGCCTATCAATTGGAGCGTTCGGCGGGCGGATTGATTCTGACAACGGAGACATTCGAGTCGACCGGCCTGAATGATCAGGGCGGCGAACCGGGTTCGACGGCTGCTTTTACGGGACGCGTGCTGCGAGCCGGCTGGGTCAGGAACGAAATGACCGGATTGTACTTCCAATGGGCACTGGTGCGTACGCTCGGCGGCGACATCGACGTGGTGGCGGACGAGCGGTTGGTCGGCGAGCGTGAGATTCAGGAAGGCGATATTTTGAGCGGCAGCTTTTGGCTGAGCGGACGGCTGGTCATAGAAGAGTAGACGAACAGAAAAATCCGGGACGTGAAAAGGAGAGCGAAATGGATGGAAACGATCGGCGTCATCCCGATTTTGCGTATCTTCGACGAAGCTCTGGCCAAACAGTTTTACGTGGATTATTTGGGCTTCAAGATTGACTGGGAACATCGCTTTGAAGCGGATATGCCGCTGTATCTCCAAGTCTCCAAAGGACCGATCACGCTGCATTTGTCCGAGCATCATGGAGACTGTACACCTGGTTCGGCGATTCGGATTGGAACCCCGGACATAAGAGAGCTTCATCGCGAATTAACGGCCAAGCCTTATCGGTTCCTGAATCCGGACGTGGAACAAATGCCGTGGGGCGGATTGGAAGTTATACTGATCGATCCGTTCGGTAACCGCGTGATCTTTTACGAGCCAAGTTAAAAGGCACAGCCGGATTTGTATACGCATACATCTTGAACAGCGAAAGGACGATGAGCGATGACCCAAGCCCATACTCCTGCAGCGATGAAAGCCGCCGCTATGCACAATCTGCGCGAGATTACGATTGAGGACGTTCCCGTGCCGGAGATCGGTCCGAACAAGGTGCTGATCAAAGTAATAAGCCAATAAATCCGCCTTCGATAAAGGAGAAACGAAATGAATCAATCGATCGTACATATCGCACTTGTCGTAAACGATTATGATGAAGCTATCGAATTTTACACGAAAAAATTACATTTTACGCTGGTGGAAGACATTTTTCAGCCCGAGCAGGATAAACGTTGGGTCGTTGTGGCGCCGCCGGGATCAGCAGGAACGACCCTTTTGCTGGCTCGTGCCTCAAAGCCGGAACAGGAGCCTTTTGTCGGTAATCAAGCGGGCGGACGGGTATTCCTTTTTCTGAATACGGACGACTTCTGGAGAGATTATAAAGAGATGAAGGAGAACGGTATCGAATTCGTGCGTGAGCCTAAAGAAGATTCGTATGGAACGGTTGCCGTATTCAAAGACTTGTACGGAAATTTGTGGGATCTGCTTCAGCTGAAAGGGGACCATCCCATCATGCGGCGCATGAAGTGAAAATCAACAGACAGAAAAAAACAATTCTCAAAAGAGAGAATATCCATGCCAAGCCGCAAATATGAATGGCGAAGATGATCTATCCCTTAAAAGGAGACGATACAAGTGTCGAACACGGTTGAAGAACGACTGCAGGAACTGGGAATCGTACTGCCTGAAGCAAGCTCACCGGCCGCAGCCTATGCAAATGCGGTCATCGTGAACGGATTGATGTTCGTTGCGGGCAAAGGACCAGCCGGCGGTCCGCAGGGCAAATTGGGACGCGAATATGATACGGAGCAGGGATTCGAATTTGCCCGGCAGGCCGGAATTGAGATTCTGGCCGTACTCAAAAGTGAACTGGGTTCGCTGGATCGGATCAAACGCGTGGTCAAGCTTCAGGGATTCGTCAATGCGACGGCGGAATTCGACGAGCATCATAAAGTGCTGGACGGCTGCTCCAAACTGATGACCGACGTATTCGGCGAACGTGGACTGCATGCGAGATCCGTATTTGGTGCAGTGTCGGTTCGTAACAATCTGCCGATTATCGTCGATTCGATTTTTGAAGTGGAAAGCGAGGGAGAAAACTGGTGACGAAACAGATGGAAAAACAAACATACTCGACGGGTTCTCCCTGGGAGCCGATTGTCGGTTACAGTCGTGCAGTGCGCGTGGGTCATACGGTAGAAGTTGCAGGCACAACGGCAATGAAGGACGGCGAAGTGATCGGAGTGGATGACGCTTACCGGCAGACGAAGGAGATTTTACATACAATCGAAGAAGCGCTGGAGAACGTAGGTGCCAAGATGGAACATGTCGTCCGCACGCGAATGTTCGTAACCGATATCTCGAAATGGGAAGAAATCGGCCGTGCCCACGGCGAAGTGTTCCGCGATATTCGTCCGGTGTCGACGATGGTCGAAGTCAAAGCGCTTATCGATCCCAAGCTCATGGTGGAAATCGAAGTTCAGGCCATTGTACCGGAAGCGGAGGAATTCTACCCATGAAAATCGCGTTTCTGATCATCGACATGCAGACCGTACAGTTGGAAGGTGTGCCGCAGTCCAAAATCGACGGAGTTTGCGAATATATCAATTACGTATCCCGTATGATGCGTACGGCGGGACATCCGATCATTCATATCCAAGATATTGAGGGTATGACAGAAGAGACACGCGAAATCTACAGTACGATTGAAGAGGTTTCCATGGAGCAATCCGATCTTTTCGTGACCAAGGAATACTCGAACGCTTTCTGGAAAACAGAGCTGGGAGATCTTCTTGCAAAGAAGGGAATCGAGCAGTTGATCCTGGCGGGATTTGCAGCCGAACACTGCGTGCAGTTTACGTACAACGGGGCGATCGAACGGGACTTAAGTCCGGCACTGCTGCAAAATGGCATTCTCAGTCGGCATGACGACGCAGTCGCCGCTGCTTACCGGGACCGCAATCTTATCTCGTATCCGGTGGTGGAGTGGCTGACGAAGGAAGAGACCCTTCAGCCGTAAAGCCTAAACCATAAAGCTTGAATGCCGTATGGAATCCTTTCCGATTCTCCTCTGCAGCATGTCTATATTCTCTTATGAATTTGTCCGATTGGCTTCCTTATTATGACTTTAAAATTGTCTGCAATGAGTGCGAGAAGACAGGGTTTATATGCCGAACAGGAGGGATATACTCATGCGTTCAACAATGGTAACGGAACTGCGCTGCGAATATTTGAAAAATCCGATGGGACTGAACGTCCCGCATCCTCGCCTAAGCTGGAAACTGCTGACGGATCGACGCAATGTGCGGCAGATGGCTTACCGGATTCAGGTGTCGCTGGGAGGCGAGAACTTTGCCGAAGAGCAGCTGGTCTGGGACAGCGGCCGGGTGGAGTCGGATGAGAGTGTGCACGTCGAGTATGGCGGAGCGAAGCTGAAGTCCGCTGCCCGCTATATGTACCGCGTTCGTGTATGGGACGATCAGGGCGAGGAGTCACCTTGGAGTGATAGCGCTTTCTGGGAGACGGGATTGTTAGAAACCGACGACTGGCAGGCCGGGTGGATTACGCCGTCGGCGGATGCGATCGAACCGCAGACCAAGGAAGCTTTTTATCTGCGTAAAGCCTTCGAGTTGAACGGAAAAAGAGTCGTTCACGCAGCCGTATTCGCAACTTCGCTTGGCCTTTACGAGCTGGAGCTGAACGGTGCAAGAGTCGGAGACAGCTTGTTTACGCCGGGCTGGACGAGTTACAACCATCGACTGCAGGTTCAGGCTTACGATGTAACGGAGCAGCTGCTGAACAGTCAGGAGCACGTTATCGGAGCAGTCCTCGCGGATGGTTGGTACAAAGGCCGGTTGGGCTGGCAGGATCGCAGCGGCATCTATGGCGATCGGAGAGGCCTGCTGCTGCAGCTTCATGTCCGCTATGACGATGGGACAGAGCAGATTATAGCGTCGGACGAATCTTGGGAAGCGTTCGCGGACGGTCCGATCAGGATGTCCGGCATTTATGAAGGAGAAACGTATGATGCTTCGCGTGAAATTCCGGGCTGGAGCACACTGGGATTCGATGACTCGGTCTGGCATCCCGTAGAGACGTTGGAGCAGTCCAAAGACATGCTGATTGGAGAGCAGAGCGAGCGGGTCAAGGTGACGGAAATCATCAAGCCGGTATCCCTTATCCATACCCCAGCCGGAGAAATTGTATTAGATATGGGACAAAATATGGTTGGCCGCATGCGCTTCACGGTTCAGGCTCCGGCAGGTGCGAAGCTGACGCTGCATCATGCGGAAGTGCTGGACAAGGAAGGCAATTTCTATACCGGCAATCTGCGGACCGCCGCGCAGGAAGTGACATACTTGTGCAAAGGCGGCGGAGAAGAATCGTATCAACCTTCGTTTACGTTCCAAGGATTTCGTTATGTGCGTCTTGCGGGGTTCCCGGAACCGATTGATCTCTCACACTTTACGGGCGAAGTTATTCATACGGATATGCAGCCGACCGGCTTTTTCGAATGTTCGCATCCGCTGATCAATCGGCTGCAGCAAAATATTGTCTGGGGGCAGCGCGGCAACTTCCTCGATATTCCAACAGACTGTCCGCAGCGGGACGAGCGGCTTGGCTGGACGGGGGATGCGCAGGTGTTTATTCGCACGGCGGCGTTCAATTACGGCATCGCGCCCTTTTTCACCAAATGGTTGAGAGATTTGGCGGCGGAGCAGCTGCCAAATGGCGGTGTACCTTTTGTTGTGCCGGACATTTTGGACGAAGGTTCGCATTCTTCGGCGGCTTGGGGCGATGCGGCAGTGATCTGTCCATGGACCCTTTATCAGTACTATGGCGACAAACGCATTCTGGAGGAACAGTACGACAGTATGACCGGTTGGGTGGAATACATTCGTTCGCAGGGCGATAATGAGCTAATCTGGAACACCGGATTCCACTTTGGCGACTGGCTGGGATTGGACGCCAAAGAAAACAGCTATATTGGCGCAACACCGCGCGACTTGATCTGCACTGCCTTTTTCGCGTACTCGACATCTCTAGTATCCAAAACGGCCGCTGTTCTCGGTAGGGAGGAAGATGTCGAGAAATATGGTGATCTGCACCGGCGTATTGTACAGGCATTCGCCGATGAGTTCATTACGCCAAACGGCCGGCTGGCTGCTCATACACAGACTGCACATGTACTGGCGCTTATGTTTGATCTGGTCGAAGGAGAAACGCGGAAGCGGTTAGCGGACACGCTGGCGGAATACGTGCGCAGCGAGAACATGCATCTGACGACCGGTTTTGTAGGAACGCCGTATTTATGCCATGTGCTGTCGGAAAACGGCTACCACGATATTGCCGTGCAGCTGGTGCAGCAGGAGGAATATCCTTCCTGGCTCTATTCAGTTAAGCAGGGTGCAACGACGATCTGGGAGCATTGGGACGGCATCAAGCCGGACGGCTCGTTCTGGAGCGACGACATGAACTCGTACAACCATTACTCGTACGGAGCGATTGGCGATTGGCTGTACCGGGCAGTAGCAGGTCTGGATATCGATGAGAAGATTCCCGGCTGCAAACGCCTCGTGCTGCGACCGAATCCGGATTCCGGTTTGACGTACGCCCGCGCGCAGTACGATTCGCTGTACGGCAAAGTGTTCAGCGGCTGGAGTAAGCGGGAAGACGGAAGTGTTGTTTACGAGTTCCAGCTTCCTCCGAATATGACGGCACAAGTCCGCCTTCCCGCTGCGGCAGGAAAATCCGTACGTGTTGATGAGCGCGATCCGGCGGAGGTGCTCATGACGGCCCCTATGCAGCAGGAAGACGGAATCGTAATGTTGGAACTAGGATCGGGACGATATACGGTAAAGGTAGGCTGACAAGACCTGCGCATTCAACGAACAGCCCTTGTACCTTGTACAGGGCTGTCTTTTTATGAAGAAATGACGATATGGAAATACGGTATAAAAGTTGATAAAAGGGATGAAGCGAGAAGACAGCGGTCAGACATAGATGCTGGAATCAACGATTGAACAGGTAGTGGAACGGAAGTGAAATGAAAACAGGCAGGTACTGCGCAAAACGCAGCCTGCCTGTTTTTGCTGCTATTCCTGCTGCCAGCTTACCCGGATCTGCTGGGCCATCGCTTCGGCAATCTGCTCCGGATTCTGCGCATCGACCGCTATTGTATAGTGGTTATCGGCATAGACGATTTTACGGCTGTTGAACAGTTCTTCGATCTCTTCAAGCGATTTGCTCTGCAAAAGCGGTCGGGTGCCGATCAATGCTTCGAAGCGCTTCAGCCACTCTTCCCACTGCAGGTCAAGGTGGTATACAATGCCGCTGCTCAAGCAGGCCTGCCGAATTTCGTCCTGCATAAACGATCCGCCTCCCAGGGACACAACCTTAGAACGCGAATTGTGGCACAGTTTGGTCAGATAATCTTTCTCTATCTGCCGAAAAGCGGGCTCGCCCATACACTTGAAAATTTCCGTCACCGGCATGCCGTATTTCTGTTCGATCTCCTGATCCGCATCAAGGAAAGGCCGATCAAGCTTGTTCGCCAGCAGCTGGCCGATTGTCGTTTTGCCCGCTCCCATAAAGCCGATTAGAATGATATTTTTCTCACTAAGAGGAATTTCGGTATTCATCGCAATCATCACCGTGCTCCTTTGCCGCTTTAAATGGAATAAGTATATTTATTATAGGATGTGGAATTTGTCTGGGCAAGGAAAGGATTGCCGCTTGCCCAAAACTTTTGGTGGAGATAGAGGTCCAATCGGTTGTGCCGGAGAAGGATTGCAGAATAAAGAGCAGCAGCAAAGAGCCGTTTCCCTTAAGAGGAAACGGCTCTTTATTATCATTCTATTGTGCAGTAATGAGAATTCGTTTATTTACTCTCGGATTTCTCTCTGGCCACTTCGTCAGACACTTCCGTAAAGCGTCCCAGCAGCGTCCGGAATTCAGGGGAAGATTTCAGACGGTATTTGGCAGCCGTCACTTCCTTGCCAATCTTGATGGAGTAGGCGCCTTCCGGTAGTGCCGCGAACATGTCTTCATCTGTACGGTCATCACCAGCACCGAAGACGAAGTCATATTCGCCTTGATTCAGGATTAGATGTGCGCCATGCCCTTTGTTGACGCGAGTATCCTTCACTTCGATAACCTTATTGCCGTCCAAGACGCCAACTGTCATCGATTGTGTCACCGACATAAGGGCTTCCTTCAGCTCGTTGCGCTTCAGGGCTGCGATCTCCGGTTCGGATTGACGGTAGTGCCAAGCGATCGAATAATCTTTCTCTTCGATCAGGGAACCCGGCGTACGGTCGGTATACGTCTCCATAATCGGACGAATTGTTTCTTTCCACTCGTTATCCATGTTGAGTGTCATGACCCATTCTTCGCCCGGTACGCGCAGCCATAGGCCGTGAGCGGCGACGATGTGCACATTCAGATCCCCAAGCCATTTATTCGCTGTGATGCGATCGCGGCCGGTAATAATGACGACCGTATTTTTTGGATCTTCGGTCAGCTTTTGGAGCAGCTGCTTAAGTTCCTTATCTGGACGGGCTTGATCCGGTGTCGGCTTGAATCCGACCAATGTACCGTCATAGTCAAGGAACAGTACGCGATTTTCCGCTGTCCGATAGGCAATCTCGAGATCTGACGAACCGGATGTCAGATTAGTCAGCGGTTCTGTAGCAATACGATCTTCCGGTGCGGCCCAGAGTGTATTGAGGAACTCCTCGGCCCAGAATTTGACGTTGTAGCGCGAAAGACGGCGGTGCATATTTTTGTTGCGGTCCATTTTGTCGTCTTCCGGCATCTCGAGCGCCATCTTGATTCCGTTCGCAATCGCTTCGTGATCGTTCGGATTGACGATAACGGCTTCACCAAGCTCGCTGGCCGCGCCGGCTGTTTCGCTCATGACCAGCATGCCTTTGTTGTCGGTACGAGCCGCGACATACTCCTTCGCTACGAGATTCATACCGTCGCGCAGAGGCGTTACAAGCAGCACGTCACTGTTGCGGTAGAAGGCAATCAATTCATCCTGCGAAACGGTACGGAAGAAGAACCAGACCGGCATCCAGCTGAATGTACCGTATTCGCCGTTCACTTCACTGACCAATTCTTCGATCTCGCGCTTAAGGTTATCGTATTTCTCGATGCCTACGCGGGACGGTGCGATAATCAGGTTCAGACGTACCTTTTCATGATACTCCGGGTATTTGGCCAGAAAATGCTTGAATGCCTTGATGCGATCCGGAATGCCCTTTGTATAATCGAGTCGGTCTACGGAAATAATATTGCGCAGGTCTTTCGTGCTTTCAATGAAATCGAGCGATTCTTGCGAAATGTTCTCTTCAGTCGGCGACTTGGAGAAGTAATCGTAATCGATACCCATTGGGAAAGCGTCAACTTGAGTGAGGTGTGTTTCGAACTGGATTTTGTACAAGTTATGTTCATGGCCGAGCAGACGACGAACAGTGCTCAGGAAGTGGCGCACGTAATCGTAAGTATGGAATCCGATCAGGTTCGCGCCAAGCAGACCTTCCAGCAGTTCGTTACGCCAGATCAGCAGGCGATAGGTTTCGAACGATGGGAACGGAATGTGTAGGAAAAAGCCGATCTTGACGTCAGGATGTTTTTCCCGAATCATTTGCGGCAGCAGCATCAACTGGTAGTCGTGAATCCAGATGGTGTCTCCTTCTTCAATCAATGGATCGACTGCGTCAAAGAAAGTACGGTTAACGCGCTTATACGCTTCCCATGTCTTTCTGCGATATTCAACGGCGCTCGTAAAGTAGTGGAACAGCGGCCAGATTGTTTCGTTGCAGAAGCCATAGTAATACATTTCAATATCTTCCGACGTCAACGGTACAGAGAGACATTTATAATCATTTTTGAGAGTGGACGCGACGGAAGCAACTTCTTCTTCGCTCAGATCGTCCTTCGCAACGCCCGGCCAGCCGGCCCAAATGGTGTCGCCCTGCTCATGATAGTTTTTAAGTCCGGTAGCCAGACCGCCTATGCTTTCCTTATAGTCCAGGCCGGATTCGCTCTTGCTTACAGTAACGGGCAGGCGATTGGATACAAAAATTGTTTTACTCATAGAATGGACCAGCTCTCCTTCTTTTATGAAAATTAATGAAAGAATTTGCATTTTCCTCAACATTTCTTTCACTTATTACCCTAAATCGGTCGCAAAGACTCAAATTCGGGATAAAGCGGCACTCTAGGGCAGGTAAAACGAGCTTTCTGTAACGTTTTCCAGGCAGGATTCGTTTAATAGATGAAATTCTAAGAAATTTAGGTGAGAGGAGCTATATCATGCGGAGAAGTATGCAAATTGTGCTGGCATTCATTCTGCTTCTGATGCCAATAAACATGTTGCTGCCATCGGAAAAAGCATTGGCCTGCAGCTGCATAATTCCCGAAAGTGCGGAGAAGGCAAAAGAGCAGGCAGCAGCCGTTTTTACGGGAACGGTGCGAAGTATTGGAGAATTTGAAAGCGATAGAAAAGAAAAGTATTATGCCGTTACGCTGGCTGTCGACGAAAGCTGGAAAGGTGTGAATGAATCGGAAATCGTCGTTTATACCCGTTGGAGCAGCTGTCAGTTCGACTTTGAGAAGGGCAAGCGTTATCTGCTGTATTCATATGAGAACGATGGACGATACGAAGTCGTGAACTGCGGACGATCGGGCGAGATTCATCAAGAGAATGCCGGAGCTGCCGCAGATCTCGAAGAACTCGGAGCGGGTACGAAATTTGAAGCGCCGCCGGAGAGTGGGGGAGAGGCAGACAGAGGAATAGACGGTGGTACAGTTATAAGATGGATCGCAATCTCGGTTGTAGCACTGGTGCTTGCGGCTGCGCTTGGGTTATGGCTAAGACATAAACGAAAAAAAGGGAGCTTTTGATCTGAATGCTCAAGGTTAACCGCTTCTGAAAAACGGCATCAGCCGGATGGATTAAATCGTACTGTTCGCTGGAGGGTGAAAACAATGAAACAAATTATCGCAATGGGCGGCGGAGGATTTTCGATGGAGCCGGAGAATCTGCTGCTTGATCGGTACATATTGGAACAATCGGAGGCAGAGCGGCCTAGGATCTGCTTTGTAGGAACGGCAAGCGGAGACTCGCCGGGTTATATCGAGCGTTTCTATACAGCCTTCGGCAGTTTATCGTGCGAACCGACACATCTGTCGCTGTTCAAACTGCCGGAAGGCAGCTTGGAGGATTTTGTACTGAATCAGGACATCATTTACGTCGGCGGCGGCAATACCCGAAGCATGCTGGCGCTGTGGCGGGAATGGGGATTGGATCGAATTCTGCGCCGGGCTTACGAAAAAGGCATCATCCTCGCGGGTCTGAGTGCCGGATCAATCTGCTGGTTTGAGCAGGGCGTAACGGATTCCGTTACCGGTCAACTGGGCGTCATTGAAGCGCTCGGTCTGCTGCCGGGCAGCCACTGCCCACATTATGACGGTGAAGCGGAGAGGCGGCCCGCTTATCGGGAAATGCTAGAGAAGGGTGAGATCGAATCAGGCATTGCAGCCGATGACGGCGCTGCCCTTCATTACCGGGAAGGGGAGCTGTACCAGGTCGTATCCTCCCGAGAGCAGGCCGCAGCGTATCAGGTAATCAACCGCAGCGGAAATGTCTGTGAAGACAAGTTAGAGTCTGTGTTTTTAGGTGTGAACCTTTAAATTCCTGTCCGCTGCACCTTACTTGAAATTCTAACGAATCTACATATCGCTATTTGCCGATTTTTAGCTGTTTTAAGAATCTAACGAATCCTCACATCTCTATTTGCCGCAATTAGGTCGATTTAAGGCTGAATTGGCTTAAATAGCGTGACTACGATTCGTTAGAATGCGCAAAGGCCATCTGGAGAGCAAATAGCGTGATTACGATTCGTTAGAATACGCAGAGGCCATCTGGAGAGTCCATAGCATGACCACCATTTGTTAGAATGTACAGAGGCCATCGGGCGAGCGAATAGGAGGATCGTGATTCGTTGGAATCGTCAGGCTGTGGAGATGTTCTCGAGGAAATATTCTCAAAAAGAAAAAGAAGCCCGGCTTACCGCCCGGCTTCTTTTTCTTTTTCGCCCGATTGCGAAGCTTCCGTTCCGAAAAAAGGATCCCCATCTCTCAGACGGTCCACGAATCCCTGCAGCCACATGTAATACTGTTCTGCATGCTGCAGCTTATGCAAATCGCGCAGTGCCTGCTCGCGTTCTTCCGGCGTCGTCTGCTGCGCAAGTACGATTTCCGACAAATCCGGCGTGACCTCGCGAATGCTTGACAGCATGACATCGACTTCCCGCTGCAGCTTGGCGCCGAAGAAGCTGCGAAACGTGTGGAAGAAGTCCGTTTCGGCAATGTACTGATCCTTGCGGTCTTTTTTCTCGTCAAGTTTGTAAATCATCTGCGACTCGGTCAGCGCACGCACCGCATAGCTCATATTGCTCTTGCTCATGTTCATATAATCTTTCATTTCTTCCAATGTCATCGGACGATCTTCGAAATACATAATGCCGTAGAGTTGGCCAAATGAATGATTGACCCCGTACAGATCCATCGTCGTTGCGATCGATTCGATTACTTTCTCCCGCAGTTCGCGCCTTTTCGGCGATACGGAAGAACCGGTTTCCCGGGCGGATTCATTTTCCACACTGTCACCTCTGAAGCGAAAATTCGAATTTGGCTTACCTATTGAGCAGGTATGTGTTCGGTGATTGGAACAATTTGTATCCGATTTGTTCTGTCCATATTTTACACGATTCCCTGACAATTTAACACCGGGATAATCCCCATTTTTCAATTCGAATGTACAATCATGTTTGTACGAAAGAATAGATAAGCGGAATTAGTACCACAAAAAATCCGTTTTTCAAAAAAAATTGAACATAGAGGAGTTGAGCGTTTGCGTCTGAAAACGTTCCGTGAAGGAGAAGCGGTTCTGTTCACCCTACCGGCTCTGATCCCGCTGTTGATCTTCTGGCTGGGTCCGCTTGGCTACATTGTTTACCTCAGCTTTACCGAATGGGACTTTATGAGCCCAGAGAAACTGTTTGTCGGTCTGGAAAACTATACATATCTGCTGACGCACGCCGACTTCTACCAGGCACTCAAAGTGACGCTGATGTTCGGACTCGGTACGGTGATTCCGATCATCGTCGGCGGTCTCGCGCTCGCGCTGCTGATGAACAGCAAGCTTCGGTCGACCGGCATATTCCGCGCCATGATGTTCTCGCCGTGGGTTACGCCGACCGTCGCCGTATCGATCGCTTGGTCGTGGATCTTCGAACCGGAAGTCGGTCTTGCCAATCTGGCGCTCGGCTGGTTCGGTATTTCGCCGCTCGGCTGGCTGCAGGATCCGAATTGGGCGCTTGTCGCCGTTATGATCGTTACGATATGGAAGTCAATCGGCTGGTCAATGGTGTTCTATCTGGTCGCGCTGCGCAACCTGCCGGCGGATCTAATGGAAGCTGCTTCGATCGATGGAGCGGGAGCTTGGAACAAGTTCCGTGGAATCACGCTGCCGCTGATCTCGCCGACTACGCTGTTCCTGTCGATCATCCTGACGATTCAATCGCTCCAGGCCTACGACCAGATCAACGTGATGACGCAGGGCGGTCCTGCGGGCTCAACGCGTACACTGCTGTACATGTACTACCAGTCGGCTTTCGAGACCTTTAACGTCGGCGAAGCCTCGGCGATCGCCGTTATTATTATTCTGATCTGCGTACTGCTGTCGGGACTGTCGTTCCTGCTCAGCCGGCGCCTGGTACATTACTCATGAACATAACTGAAGCGAGAAAAGTGGAGAAGAAACGGGAGCTGGGCCGGGGTGCCGGAGGAGAAACGACGGGGAAATTCGTTCCGCTCGGCGAACGGTTGAGCCGGATCGCACGTTATATCCTGCTGGCCGTCATTAGTCTGGCCCTGGCGTTCCCTTTCTATTGGATGGTGACAAGCGGCCTGAAAACGAACGATGAAATTTGGCAGTTTCCGCCGACGTTCTGGCCGGAGTCGATCAATTGGAGCAATTACAGCGATGCGTGGAATTCGGCACCGTTCGCCCGTTACATGTTCAACAGTATTTTTGTGGCGATTTCGATCTGTGTACTGCAGGTGATCAACGCCAGCATGATGGCGTATGCGCTGACACATATGAAGTTTCGGCTTAAGGGCGCTTTTACAGGGATTATCTTAGTCGGCTATATGATTCCGAGTACGGCCGTATACCTGCCAAGTTATATGATCCTGAACGAGCTGCATCTGCTGGACAGTTATGCGGGACTGATCTTATCCAACTGTGTGAGTGTATTCGCGATCTTCCTGCTGCGCCAGGCCTTCCTGCAGGTGTCGCATGAGCTTGTCGAAGCCGGTCAGCTGGACGGCGCTTCGCATTTCCGGATTCTTTGGACCATTATGGCGCCGCTGATCCGTTCCTCGTTCGCCGTTATGATCCTGATTACGTTCATCGACCAGTACAATAACTATTTCTGGCCGATGCTGATTACAAAAGATCCTGATCTGCGGCTTGTATCCGCGGGTCTGCGCAGCTTCTTTGTAGAAGGTGGAGCCTACGGGTTGGCTTGGCCGCAGATTATGGCCGCCAGCGCCTTTACGATTGCGCCGCTGCTGATCTTGTTCCTGTTCGCGCAGAAAACGATCATGCAGAGCGTCAACATATCGGCCGGCGTCAACAAGAGCTGATTTAACCCGCTTCAGATTCAACTGACATGGACTCTATCAAAATCAGACTCAACCCACACCAGATTCACCTAACATCAGATTCAAACTATGCCTGTATACAAGCAATGCCATTCCACTACCCCCATTGGAGGAGACTATCGAATGACACAAGGAACGAACAACGCACGTTTTGCTGGGAAATCGCCGCTTGGCCGCAAATGGAACTGGAAAGGCGGCATGTCGATGCTGCTCGCGGCAAGCTTCACGCTGCTGTCCGCCTGCGGTTCGCCGTCAGCTGAGACGCCGGCTGCTTCCGCAAGCGCCACACCTGCGGCAGCCGAGTCTGGGAAGCCAGTCGAGATCGAGTTCTGGTACGGTCTGGGCGGCAATCTGGGCGATAACATGAAAGCAAAGATTGAGGCGTTCAACGCTTCGCAGGACGAAGTGATCGTCAAAGGCATCGCTCAGGCGGATTACACGGAAACGGAACAGAAGCTGCAGGCGGCAATCGCATCGAACAGCGTACCGGCGGCGGTGCTCAGCTCGAATATTGATTGGGCGCGCAAAGGCTATTATGCTTCTCTGGACGAATTGATCGCAGCCGATCCGGAGTTCAAGAGCGAAGATTTCGTTCAGACCTTCCTCGAACAGGGCAAAGTGGACGGTAAGCAGGTCTTCCTGCCCATGTACGGCACAACACAAATCATGTACTACCGTCAGGACGCTTTTGAAGAAAACGGTATTGATCCGGCCAGTCTGACGACGTGGGAAGCACTCGGCGAAGCGGCTGCCAAAATGACGAAGAAAGAAGGCGGCAAGACAACGTTCTACGGCTGGGAACCGATGTGGGGCTATGAGAACATGGTCGATGCCGTGTACAGCAAAGGCGGCAGCATTCTGAGCGAAGACGGCAAAACGGTAACGATCGATTCGCCGGAATGGATTGAGACGTGGGAGCAGTTCCGCAAATGGATTCACGAAGATCAGATCATGCGTATTCACTCCGGCGGGCAGGGCTGGGAGTATTGGTACAAAACGATTGACGACGTGATGAAAGGCAAAGCAGCCGGTTACACCGGTTCCAGCGGCGACCAAGGCGACCTGGACTTCGGCATTGTGGCAGCGATGCAGCAGCCGGGTTGGGAAGGTGTCGGGGAAGGCAGACCCGTCGCCAGTGCAATTCAAGCGGGCATCCCGGCCAAAGCGACTCCTGAGCAGCAGCAGGCGGCATTCAAATGGTTCACGTACTTCATGGAGCCGGAAAATACTGCCGATTGGTCCATGAAAACAGGTTATATCGCAGTGCGTCAATCGGCTCTTGAAGATCCTGCATTCAAGGAGTTTAGCGAAAAGAATCCGCAGATCAGCGTACCTCTGCAGCAGGCTTCGCACGCATCGGCTCCATTCCAGGACCCGACCGGCGGGAAGATCGGCGACGCGCTCAAGGTTGCGGCCGATCAAGTGCAGATTAACAATGTGCCGGCCGAGCAGGCGTTGAAGGAAGCGCAGGCTAAAGCACAGAGCGAACTGGATCGCGTAACAAAGTAAGTCGATCTTGGGCAGCGTAGACTTATCGAGCGGCGCAAGGGAGATAAAGGCGGTTCGAGGTGCGGTTCACACGCATACGGGACTGCTCCTGATTTATCAACCGCAGGGAGGGCGCATACTGCGCCGCCCTGCGGTTTTCTTTTAACGACCGCCAAGAGATGGGAAAGCGAACGGCTGCTGATTTGTAGAAGAATGAACATTGTAGGAGCATGAACATAGAGGAGATACAAATGGAGAACATGAATAGGGACGGCTGTAAGCTTGGGGAGGAACCGAATATTTTGCAGGCGGATGCCATTTTGTTTGACAAGGATGGAACGCTGCTCGATTTCACTTACATGTGGGGATTCTGGACTGACCGTGTAATTGAAAGTTTCCGTGAAAGGCTTGCCGAACGGGGGCTTACAATTGCGGATAAGGATCTTCCATGGATATGGGGAACGGAGCATGACGCAGCGGGCTTTATGAACGGGTATGACAAGCGGGGACCGCTGGCGATGGGAACAATGGATGAGATGTATGCTGTACTGAACTGGCACGGTTATCGGGCGGGATTGTCCTGGGCTGAAGCGAAAATGATGGTGCGCGATTGTCTGGAACATGCGGAGAAAGAGATGGAAGCTACTCGTCCTGCACGGCTGCTGCCGGGAGCCGGGGATTTCCTGGATCGCTGCCGCAGCGCCGGTGTTCGGATGGGAGTGGTCACGGCCGATGAGACGGAAAGTGCACGGAGGCATCTGCGTTGGCTGGAGATCGAGGAGTATTTTGACGTTGTAATCGGCACGGATATGGCGGAGCGCGGCAAGCCGTTTCCGGACCTGTGCCTGCTGGCATGTGAACATCTTGGCGTAATGCCGCATAGGGTAGTTGTGATCGGCGATACCGACGGCGATATGGAAATGGGGCGTGCGGCCGGGGTACTGCTTAAGGTCGGAATTGGCGAGGAAGGCGTGCTTAAGCTGGCAGACTTTACCGTACCCTCTTTCGAGTCGCTGCTGGAGAATGGGGTGAACGGATGAGTCAGAACACAGGCGCCGGCTGGGGACTGTTGGCGCTGGCGATCATTCTGGAATTGAGCGCAACAATCTTGATGAAGGTATCCGGAGGTTTTACTAGGCTGTGGCCTTCGGTATTCATGTTTGTATGCTATGGCGCCAGCTTTACGCTGCTGAACTTTTCGGTGAAACATATTCCTCTCGGTGTCGCCTATGCGATCTGGTCGGGCGTCGGGATCACGATGATCGGCATTGTCGGGCATTACTTTTTCGAGGAGCGGTTGAAGATCACTTCGCTGCTCTGGATGAGTTTTATTTTGATCGGTATTGTCGGGTTGAAATGGAGCGAGTCTTGAAAGCTGAGATCCAGCATCCGAATCGATGGACGCAAGATAAGTGCAAGATAAATGTAATAGAAGCGATGCAGAAGAATAGGATTTCAACACGGGAGGGGAAATGAAACAAATGGAACGATACGAGGAAAAGCCGCTGGCGACTTTTCAGGTCATTACGGATACGCATATTCGGGACGATGCCGGTCATATTCATAATCGTCATTTCGAAGCGGCGCTGGAAGATATGGCTGATTTCTGCACAGATAGTCTGGGCATTATGCACGTGGGGGATGTGACCGATCGCGGAATGGCAGCGGAATACCGAGAGTTCAGTCGGATCTGGGAGTCGCGTCCGTCGAATCTGCCGCATCTGTACGTCACGCTCGGCAATCATGATATCGGAGCAGTGCTGTGGGAAGAGGGAGGTACGCCCGTTGATTTGACCTCTCTGTCGGGCTTTGAGATCGAAGACGCGCTGGACGGACGGTTAGTGGAGGGATGGAAAAGAGACCGGTTAAAGGATAAGGAAGAATCAGAGGATTGGAAAAAGAATGCTGCTGGGGATAGCGGCATGTATACCGGTAGCGATATCAACATTGATACCGAAGCCAATGCCGAGACCGATATTGATATCAACATCGATACTGAAACCGAAACCGAAACCGAAACCGACTCTGAAGAAAGCGCGAACCCGCAGAATGCGGCTGAATCTATCGCCGCCGCTGCCGCCGAAGCGGGGCTCGATCTGTCCGGCTTGGCGGCGCGGCTGTCCAGTACAGGAGAAGATGCCCTTCGGACCCGGGAGCTGTGGGAACGCCGGATGCGCCGCTTTGCCGAAGCGACCGGAGAAGCTGCGCCGTATCACGATCACTGGCTCGGCGGTTATCACTTTATTTTTCTTGGCAGTGAGACTCCGCATCCGAAAGACTGCGATCTATCGGCCGCACAGCTGGAATGGCTGAAGGAACGTTTGGCTGAAGAAGCTTCGCCGGATCGGCCGGTGTTCGTCTTCCTGCACCAGCCGCTGATGGATACCGTGGCCGGCTCGATGCAGGAGCAGGGCTGGTATGGGGTTAATCAGGATGCTGAGCTGAAGAAAGTGCTGACCGAATGTCCGCAGGCGATTCTGTTCTCCGGACATACGCACTGGCAGCTAGAAGCGAAGCGGACGATGTACGATGGACAAGGCGTTATGCCCTCCATGTTCAACGCTTCATCGGTCGGCTATCTCTGGACAGATCAGGACGACCATCTGACAGGCAGCGAAGGGCTGCAGGTTGAGATTTATGAGAATCGAGTCGTTGTACGCGGACGGGACTTCGTACGGCGTTCCTGGATTGAGAGAGCAGAATACACGGTGACTTATCCGGTGAGAGTCCCGCTGCAGGCTGATCCGCGTTCTTGATTGTTATCGCGCGATCGGAATGAATGCTTCCCGCCGCTATTAGATTTTCATTTTCAACAGGACTTTCTTATCCATTAGAGCCTTCTCGAAAGAGCCTTCTCGAAATTCCAAGACCTTTCGCTTCCAGCGGAAGGTCTTTTTGGGCTTCGGCAAACTTTCTCGCCTGCCACCGGGAATGTGTCTTGTTATATGGTAAAAGAATGCGGTAACGTTATAGATCTAAAGTGTGACTAAAAGTCGGTATGTACAGATAAATCGAAGGAGGACAAAGCAATGAAGATGTATATCACAGATGCATTTGCCGAAAAGGCTTTCCAGGGCAATCCAGCGGCTGTTTGTATATTGGATGAAGAACGTCCGGACTCATGGATGGGACGGGTTGCAGCGGAGATGAATTTGTCGGAGACGGCTTTTTTGTTAAAAAAGGAAAACGGCTATTCGCTGCGCTGGTTCACGCCGGAAGCGGAAGTCGATCTATGCGGACATGCGACATTGGCAAGCGCACATGCACTGTGGGCCGAGCTTGGCGAAACGTCGGAGAAACTGGCATTTGATACGCGCAGTGGCATCTTGACAGCAGTGCGTACCGAAGACGGCATCGAATTGGATTTTCCGCTTGAGCCGGTACAGCCCTGCGAGGCGGAGCCGGAACTGTTGGCGGCTCTCGGCTTAAGCACATCGCCCGCCTATGCCGGTGGCAATCGGATGGACCGGCTTGTTCTGCTTCCGGATGAAGAATCGCTTACCGCCCTGAAGCCCGATTTTTCCATGCTGCGGAACGTACCGGCAAGAGGAGTGATCGTAACGGCCCCATCCAGCAGACCGGGCATCGACTTTGTCTCCCGCTGCTTCTATCCGGGGATCGGAATCGACGAGGACCCGGTCACCGGTTCAGCGCACTGCGGCTTGGGTCCGTTCTGGAGTGAGCGTCTCGGACGCAGCGAGTTAACTGCGCTGCAGCTGTCCAAGCGGCAGGGGCTGCTGAAGCTGCACGTCGGATCGGAACGAATTCGGATTGCAGGCCGCGCTGTGACCGTGCTGCGTGGAGAGCTGGCCTGATCTCTTGGATTTCGCAGCTGAGATCTGGCTATTCTGCACGCTTACCTAAAGCAAAAAGAGCGTTTGATTGAAACTGGAATAACTTAAATTTGAAGGCGGGAATTTCTGGAGACGGACATCACCGCCTTCTTTTTCGTGTAAATATAGGATTGAGGATACAAGCAGTTGTCAGATTAGGGTCCTACACCGCATGAACCGTGTAAAGGGAGGCAATATCACAATGAGCGAATGGTATGAAGAGAGTTTTGGCGAAGATTATTTGAGGGTGTACAATTATCGGGACGAACAGGGCGCAGCGCATGAAGTGCACGAGATGATCTCCTGGCTGAAGCTGGAGAAGGGCGCGAAAGTGCTGGATCTATGCTGTGGAATGGGACGGCATTCGCTATCACTCGCGGAGAAGGGCTACGAAGTTACCGGTATGGACCTTTCCGATGTGCTGCTGGACGAGGCGAAGAAGGAAGACGGAGCGGATCGGATTCGATGGGTGCAGGGCGACATGCGCGAACTGCCTTTCGAAGACGGGGAGTTTGATGCAGTAGTCAATTTGTTCACGTCTTTCGGTTATTTCGAAGAAGATGCCGAACATATTCGGGTGCTGAAGGAAATTCAGCGTGTGCTGCGTCCGGGCGGACAATTTATTATCGATTTTATGAACCCGCCGCATGTGAAAAGTCATCTGAAGCCTTATACCGAGCGCGAGGAAGAAGGGCTGAAGATCGAAGAACGCCGCACGATCGAGGATGGATTTGTCAAAAAGCATATTACAATCATTCCGGAAACGGAAGATGGCGGAGAGCAGCGCGAATACGACGAGCGTGTTAAATTGTATACACTGGAACGTTTTACGGATATGCTGGATGAGGCGGCTTTGAAAGCCGAAGACGTACGCGGAAGTTACGATCAGAACAAGTATAAGGCGGATTCACCGAGGATGATTTTTGTCGGAAAAAGGTTCTAAGCAGGCAGGCCTCGGGTATATAGCACTATTATGCTTGCTTAAGAGGTGTATATAAATGTCAACAAAAGAAGATCTTAATCGAAAAATTGAAGAACTGGAGCGCGAAAACCGGAACTATAAAATAGAAATGGATCGGCTGGAGCACCTGCTTGGCGAAGAACGCAAGGCACGTCAGGAAGCCCAGCAGGAATCGAAGAATAAGGCACACTTTGTAGCGGTGCTTAGTCATGAGATTCGTAATCCGCTTAACGGCATTGTCGCTATGAGCGATCTGCTGCAGGAAACCGAACTGACGGAAGAACAGCAAAACTATATGGACATTATTCAGAGCAGCAATGAGTCGTTGTTGGAACTCGTTAACGGCATTCTCGATATGAGCCGCCTGGAAGCGGGGAAAATGACTGTAGCCTATAACCCGTTCGATCTGATCAATACGGTTGAAAACTTAATTTATACACTTGCTCCTCAAGCTTTCGGTAAAAATGTTGAAGTTATTTTGAAAGTCGAATCGGAAATTCCGCTGTTCGTTGTCGGAGACGCATTGAAAGTACGGCAGATTTTCCTGAATTTGATGCAGAACGCAATCAAGTTTACGCATGAAGGAGAAATTTCGTTCGAGCTCAAACGTATTCCTACTCTGGAGGAGAACAATATTTCGGTTAGTTTTGTCATTCATGATACTGGTATCGGGATGTCGGAAAAGCAGCTGAAGCACATTTTCGACGTCTACACCCAGGTGCATGAATCATCGCAGCATACTTATGAAGGAGCCGGACTCGGCATGTCTATTACGAAAAACCTGATTGAGCTGCTGGGCGGAGAATTGGAAGTATCAAGCGAAGAAGGTAAGGGAACAACGATCGAGGTCATGCTGTCATTCGAGCGCTACACGGACCTGCCTTCCATTCCGTTTGAGAATGACGTATTAGAAGGCATGCGCTTCCTCGTTGTAGATCGGCAGGCGACCAGTCGAAACACGATTGTCGGCATGCTGGAAGGTTGGGGCGCTCACGCGGAATCTTCTGAAGAAATGGACAAAGAGTTGGTAGAACGGGTTGGTATGGGCTCGTTTGACGTTGTGTTTATTGACGGGAGTACGCTTAAGCGCAATGAAGTATTTCGTGAGTTGCAGCAAATTCCGGATCTGAATCTATTTCTGCTTGCATGGCTTGGCGAAAAAATAGAAGATGGAGAACGAATCTTTTTCCGGTCGATTGTGCCCAAGCCGATTCGCAAGCTGCATATGCTAAACGCGATTTTGGCCATGGAAAAAAACGATAGATATTTAATTCGCGATTCGGATCGCAAAAAATGATGGGTTCTACGGCATATACGTTCTGATCAGTGAACGGTAAGGAAGGGACGAGAGGCTGCAGATGAGTCAATCACGAGTGACAGATTACGGCGAACTGACACGGGCACGGATGAGCATGTCTTTTCCGCTGCGTTGGGTCAACAGCTATATGCTGCCGGGAGAAGAGGGATGGACGATTGTCGATCCCGGCCCGCGTTCGGCGGAAAATGAAGCAGCCTGGGATGAGGTGCTGAATGAACTGGGCTTCTCTTACGAAGAAATATCTTCGATTGTACTAACGCATCATCATCCAGATCATTATGGTTTGGCCGGCTGGCTGCAGGAGCGAAGCGGAGCGCAGGTCTGGATGTCGAAGGCTGCAAGCGAAGCGGCTCGGCGCAATTGGGGAGGCACAGAGTTCCAGCCGGAAGGGAGCTTTGATGCGGCGACGATCGATCTGTATCGTCGTCACGGCATGGGTGACGATCGTTTGGCTCAACTCCCGGAGCATCTGTCGGGTTTTCGAACACAGATCGAGCCTCAGCCGGAGATTACGATCATCGAACCGGGACTGCCGATTCGCTTCGGCGGGCGTCTGTGGCGGCCGATCGAGACAGGCGGTCATGCGGAAGGACATTTGTCTTTCTATGAGGAGGAGACCGGCCTAATCCTATGCGGCGATGCGGTACTGCCGCGTATTTCGCCGAATATCTCCTACAGCCCGGGCGGCGATCTCCATCCACTGCGTTCGTATCTGAACGGGCTGCGGACGCTTGGAGCGCTGCATGTAACCCAGGCATTTCCCGGTCATCGCGATCCGTTCAAGAACTTTACGGAACGGACGGAGCAGCTGCTCGAACATCACGAGCAGCGCTTGGACCGGATGGAGGAGCTGCTGCGCAGCGAACCTCGCAGTGCCTATGAGATCTGCACGACTCTGTTCGGCACTTCGCTAGGAATTCATCAGCTGCGTTTCGCCTTGTCGGAGACTCTCGCGCATCTGGTAGAGCTTGCGGATCGCGGCCGGGCGTACTGTAACCAAGAGGGAGACGTCATCACATTCGGTTCTTTGACCGTGAACCAATCACCTTAACGTGAACCAATTACTTTAGCCCCCGCTGCTCAAACAGTACGTTTTCGCCGGACTCGAATGAAAAGGTTGTTAAAGAAATCACGACGAAGCCCGTTCTCTTTTTAGAGAACGGGCTTTCAACGTGTCGAGAAACTCCAATTCAAAGTGAAGCGGATGTGCGAAGGGAGAAATTCAGTGAAGGAGCGCCAGCGTTCGCCTTTGAAATTGAGAAAAAACCAATTCAAAGTTTAATCCATTTTCTCAATTTCAACACGCGACCTAAAGCTTTTCGAAGAAAGGCACATCGTAAGCATCAGCTAACGAATTTCTCTCGCAGCCATTGAGTTTGCACAGCGAATAGGACTTTCTCGACAGCCTGTCCGTTCTCTTTTAGAGAACGGGCTTTTTGATTTGTGTGTAAAAAACATAGGTCGGATTCAAAGGATATCGATCAAGCCCCAAAAAAGATTATTTTAAAAATTAAAAATAGAGTGATCCAAATTCATGAACCCTGCGTTTCACCCAATGTAAGCGAGAGAAACAAGGGCAAACAAAACATAGAAGAACACCTAATCACCAAAATGATACACACACACACAACTGGAGGGATTAAGATGTTTAAAATGTTCAATGTAAAAAATCTCGAAACAAAGAAGTTCAATGTTAAGAAGTTGGCTGTTCCGGTACTTGGCTTGGCTCTGATTGTTCCGACAGTAGCAGGATTCGCTCCGGCACAAGCTTCGGCAGCAGCAACGAACATTGCAGCAACAGCAGCGCAAATGTCAACCATGAAGGCATCGGCTGCAACACCTGCAGTCGAATTGAGATCGGCGCTGGACCTTCTCCTTTCCGAACATTATCAACTGGCGGTCAACGCGATGATTACAGCGTATGAAGGTTCGCCTGACGCGGCTGCCGCATATGCGGCGCTGGATCAGAACGCGAAAGACATGCTTCCGGCGATCGAATCGCTGTATGGCAAAGAAGGCGCAGCCGAATTCGGACGCATCTTCAACGCCCACAACAAAGCGACCGACGATCTGGTAAAAGCACAAAAAGCCGGCAATACTGCAGCTGTGCAAGCAGCTGAAGCGAATCTCGAGAAATTCATTAAAGAATTCTCCGCATTCCTGGGTACAGCAACAGGCGGCAAACTGCCTCAGGCAACAGCTGAGCAAGTACTTCGCCTTCACGAAGGCCAAGTGCAAGAAGCTTTCGATAAGCATGTAGCAGGCGACTTCAAGGGAGCTTACACTTCTTACCGTACAGGCCTGAGCACTATGTTCACGATCAGCGAAGCGCTGTCGACCGCAATCGTGACGCAAATGCCGGAGAAATTCCAGAACACGAAATCGGATACGCCTGCAGGTGATCTAAGATCGGCGCTGAACTATCTGTTCGCTGAGCACTTTGCTCTGGCTACTCTGCAAATGAAAGAGCAGTATAACGGTATGAGCGCAAGCAGTAATGCACTGGTTGCAGCAGAAGCGGCTAACACCAAAGATTTCAAAGCTGCGATTGCTTCGGTCTACGGTGCAGCAGGTGCGGACCAGTTCGAGAAGCTCTGGACGACTGACCACATTAACGTACAGGCTCAATATGTAGCAGCTGTGAAGAGCGAGGATCAGGCGGCAATTACAGCAGCTAAGGCTCAAATCACAAAGTTTACAAAAGAAATGGCGGCATTCCTGGCTGCGGCAACCGAGAACCGCATTCCGGAAGCCGGAGCGCTTGAAGGACTGACCGCGCACGAGAACCAAGTGCAGCAGGTTCTTGATCAATACGCAGCCCAAGATTACACAGGTTCTTACAAAACGGAACGCGAAGGTTACGCTCTGATGTTCGGTGTAGGCAAACTGCTCAGCGGCGCACTTGTCGACCAGTTCAATTCGAACTTCCAAGAACCTGCAATGACTCCGGCAAAGCCTGATCCGGCGAATCTGAACATCATGACGGTTAAACTGCAGGTGGGCAGTCCAAACCTGACACTTAACGGCAAAACGACCAAGATGGATACAATGCCTCGTGTCTGGAGCGGCACAACTTATGTACCGCTGCGCTTCCTGAGCGAAGGCATCGGTGCGGACGTGAAATACGATAACAAGACCAAAGCCGTAACCGTTAAAGCAGGCAGCGATACGCTGAAATTCTGGCTGAACAAAGACTTCATGGAAGTTAACGGTAAGAGACAGCCGGTAGGACACAAAGTATTCGCGGATGAGAACGGCAGAACAGTGGTGCCACTGCGCTTTATCACAGGTCTGCTGGGTTGGGACATTGCCGTAAACAGCAGCAATTGGACAATCACACTCACTAAATCGATGTAAGACATTTAAGGTATAATTGCCAACAAAGAGTCAGTACAAGAATAGGCTCGAAAAACGCAATAATTTGCCGCGGCGCCCGCTTAGATTGTGGGAGCCGCGGTTTTATTTCGTTTTACCGCTCGCAAGCAGGTCTTATCGATTTTGACAGCATGTTCAGCCACTGATAGGCTAGCGATAGATAAACAAAACTTCATTAAGAGGAGGAATTCCGATGCTGGAAAGAAAAATTCCGATTCTGGAAAGAAAATCCGACCTTTATGAAGAATGGTATGACTATGACGATTATGTGGACGACGTGCTTCGCGGATACATTGGACCGAAAGACACGGGATTCGAAGAAGTTCGTATTCGAGAAGACGAAGAGGCGGAGAAAAAGTCGGTATAAGCCTTTTGTCCTCTACAGTAAGTTAAAGTAGGACCGCAGAAGGGTTTCCTGGAAAGGGGACCCTTCTTTTTTGATTTTTAAGGTTAAACTGGTATAAAATATCCAAAGAAACGTTTTTCAGATTGTTTTTCGGAAAAGTATGGATAAAAATGTATTTGCGGCTAAAATTTGAATCCTTTAAATTCAAGACAAAAAAGGAGGGGGATTATGGGATTCGAACCTCGAAACGAACTGGAGCGGACTTTGGCTGCCGCGGTGCATGATCCGTCGCGAAGAAAGGAATTTTACGAGGAGCTGCAGTGCTCGGAGATTTATACTCTGCATATGGGTGGAGATGCACCTGGGGAAGATGGCATTTTACAGGAAAAAATGAAGGTGCGTTTGCCCAGTGTAGAGATCGCCGGAAAGACGTATTTGCCCGTTTTCACTTCGCTGCCTATGCTGCAGAACTTTATTGACCGGGAAATGCGTTATCTGTCAATGAATGCGATCGATCTGTTCGGACTTGTGCGCGGTTCGGACGTTTGGCTGAATCCGGGCGGAGAATTCGGAAAAGAATTTTCGGCTTCGGAGATTGAATCGCTTCTCGATGGAAGCCTGCTCGGTGTGCCGGAGAGCTATACGGTCGATTGCGAAACCCAGGTCATGCTCGGCAGTCCGAGTACTGTACCGAATGACCTCTTGAACGAATTAGCGGAAGTGTTCGACAAACTGCCGAACGTCATGTTGGCGTATAACGCACATTACTACAATCCGGCTACCGGAGAACCCCCGCATACCTTGATTGCAGTAGAGGCAAAGGGAAACTGGGAACAGGTCGTTCGGGCGGCGAGCCTTCGTTCTTCGTCAGCCCATGTGCCGGAGCCGCCTGTCGACTTTCTTCGATTGGACGGAACCAGCGGCTTTGAGACCTATTTCGAATCGAACTGCGAACCTTTTTATCAAAAACATAGACGACAAAGTTTATACGCGCGGTGAAATGAATACGGATTTAAGCATCATGACGAAAGACGGCAGCCCACCGGGGCTGCCGTCTTTTTCAAACAAAAATAGAGAGAGGCAAATGTTCAATCGTCTCCCGGTTCCTTGGGCATCTGAATTTCGACTTCGCGTTCACTCTGCTTATTATGCGCGATACGGCTGCTGGCTGCGGCAGCGATCGCGCCGACAATATCGTCGAGAAACGTATGAACCGGACCTTGACTCTTATCGTTCAGCTGTTCCAGCACGCCTGGCTTCAGCTTGTCGATGTAACCGAAGTTGGTCAGTCCGATGCTGCCGTAGACATTAACGATCGATAGGGCAAGAATTTCGTCAACGCCGTATAGGCCTTCGTCGTTCTTAATCATCTCCTGCAGCGGAGACAGCAGTTTGCCTTCTTCCGCAAGTACATCAAGTTGAATACCGGTCAGGACGGCATTTTGTACCTCGCGCTTCTCAAGTACTTTTTCGACATTATGCATACATTCTTCCATTGTTAGATTCGGGTAGTATTTGCTTTGCAGGAAAAGTACCAGTTCAGCAATCTCTTCGAGCTTGATGCCGCGCTTCTGCAGCCACCGTCTTGTCGCTTCAGCTACTTTGCGGCTGTCGAGCGAATAGGCCTGACGTTCAGGCATGCCCATCTTTTCTTCTTGCGTAGTCGGTTTTTCCGGAGTTTGCATCGTCATCACCTCTAATTTGGAATAGGAGTACGGCTTTCTATCTAACCTGTGTACATAATTGGCGTTCATGAATCAAATTTTCTTCATAAGTGTAACAAGGTGTGCGCTCAGCGGCCTATTTTGCTAAAATGAGGGGAACGAAGCGTCGAACAGACGAATACGGGAGGACAACGAAGTGAGCCGAAACGACAGAAAGCCGGATGAGATTCGTCCGGTCAAGCTTGAGATTAATACGAACAAATTTGCAGAAGGCTCGGTTTATATCGAGGTAGGAGATACCAAAGTCATTTGTAATGCGACGGTGGAGGAGAAAGTCCCACCATTTATGAAAGGGCAGGGGCGCGGATGGGTAACTGCAGAATATTCCATGCTGCCTCGTGCGACACATACACGCAATATCCGTGAAGCGGCAAAAGGCAAGCTGGGCGGACGGACAATGGAGATCCAGCGCCTAATTGCCCGTGCGCTGCGGTCGGTCGTTGATCTGCAGGCACTTGGCGAACGGTCGATCACGGTCGACTGCGACGTTATTCAGGCGGACGGAGGAACAAGAACGACTTCGATTACCGGAGCTTTCGTAGCGATGTGTCTGGCACTCGACAAGCTGGAGGCACAGGGCAAGCTCAAGCGCTATCCGGTGACCGATTTTCTGGCTTCGGTCAGCGTAGGCGTTGTCGACGGCGAGGCGCTGCTTGATCTGCGTTATGAAGAAGATTCTGCAGCGAAGGTCGATATGAACATTGTCATGACGGGCTCCGGTGAGTTTGTCGAACTGCAGGGGACCGGTGAGGATCGACCTTTCAGTCGTCAGGAGCTGAACGAATTGTTGGAGCTTGGTGAGACGGGAGTACGTCAGATGATCGCCATTCAAAAAGAAGCGCTTGGCGCAAGTTCACTGAAGATCGGCAATCATGGAACCGGAGGGTTGGCATGAGCGAAGGACAAAGCGTAACCGGTAAAGACATTATTGTTGTGGCAACGCGCAATATGGGCAAAGTACGCGAATTCCGGCATGCATTTGCTGCACTGGGCAAAGAAGTGCTCAGCCTGCACGAATATCCGGAAGCGCCGGAAGTCGTGGAAGACGGCTCTACTTTCAGGGAAAATGCATTCAAGAAAGCCAAGCAAATCGGCGATTTCCTGAACCTGCCTGTACTGGCGGACGATTCAGGATTGTGCGTGGAGCTGCTGGACGACGCGCCGGGCATCTATTCGGCTCGCTACGCGGGCGAACACGGCAACGATGCCGCCAACAATGCCAAGCTGCTGGAGGAATTGATTCGAATTCGGCAGGGTGACGATACGGAACAACCGCTGCTCAGTCCAGCCCGATTCGTCTGTGCACTGGTGCTGTACGATCCGGCATCGGGACGCAGTGTCGAAACCGAGGGCGAGGTTGCAGGCTGGATTACGTCGGATACGGCGGGGGCAGGTGGATTCGGTTACGATCCGCTGTTCTATGTGCCGCAGTACAAGCGTACGATGGCGGAGCTGAACGTTGAAGAGAAACAGCGGATCAGCCACCGCGGCGAAGCGCTACGCCGCCTCATGGAGAAATTGAACTAAAAAAAGGACGACGAAGAGCAATCTTCGTCGTCCTCACCGTGTCGAGAAAGTCTTAATTAAAGTGAAGCAGATGTGCGAAGAGAGAAATTCAGTGAAGGAACGATAGTGTTCGCCTTTGAAATCGGGAAAATTCCATTAAAATTTGATCTCTTTTCCCGATTTCAACACGCGACCGGAACGAATTTCTCTCGCAGCCCTTGAGCTTATATAACGAATAGGACTTTCTCGACAGCCTGAGGACGACGAAGAACAATCTTCGTCGTCCTTTTTTTATCTGCTCTGCATTATTTTTTTTGCATTTGCTTTTCGCTTACAGCGGTTGGCTGATAAGGGAAAGAGAATCGTCGCTTGCAGAATCGTCGCTTGCAGATCCGAACGTCCAGTCTTGTACAGGAGAGAGAATATCCCGCTGCAGGCCGTTGACGAAAATTTTGCCTTCAAACATACGCTGTACATATACGCTTTTCCCAGCCCGGAGAATACACGGAGCACCGCCGGCACTGCCTACAATAGATGCTTTGATTCGTTCTTGGGCTTCCAGTAAGGAACCTCTGCAGGCCGAGGAAGGGTGGGTGAAGCTGATGCAGCCGGTCGAGTAAAGATCACTCTGCATCACACCTTCCCGATAGATGACGATATCGCCGTTAGACTTGATTGTACTGGTCTGACATCGGGATAGTTCGATCGAAGAATCGCCTTCCCGCATATTAATGATAAACGAATGCTCGCGTTCTAGATTTAACTGTAGACCAATCAGCAGTTCCTCATTCAGCATATCGATCATCTGGACCGGAGAGAGCATCAGGTTCAGTGTGTCGGCAAATTCGTTTGATGCGGAGCCGGTACTGCGCTGCACGGTTACCAAGACTTGAAGCAGTTCCCGGATCTGCGGCTGGATCGTTTTGAACTTGGTCTTGAGCAGCAGCAGTACGGCTTGACCGAAGCGGACGGACTGCCCTCGTTTATCGATCTCTGCAAAAAGAGTGCGAGCCGCCTGCAGCAGCAGGGATATGTCTTCTTGCAATTGGACGGATAAATGGTGCAGCCGGTTGAAAGCAACTCCGAAGCTTCCGGAATACAGCCGGCTGCCAATTGTACTGCCTTGTACGACAATGCTTCCTGCAGCCGTAATGGTTGCCTGATAGACACCGCCGGAGACATAGACATTGCCGAGCGACTCGACGATCATATTCTCGGTAACATTTCCCTGAATGGTTACGTCGCCGGAGAATACGATATGCCCGGTCTTCAGATCGACATCGCCCGCGACCACGTAAGCATCGGAAACGTCCAGATACTGAATCGCCCCTTCCGTTATGCAGGGTCGTCCCGATTTCAGCGCCGCAAACGTTCCGTCTTCTCGTGCTTCGACATGCTGCCGGGCACGCAGATCAATCTCCCTGACAGGCGGAGGCGGAATCGGATCGCCGTATATATCGTACCCCGGTATTCCCGGATTGCAGGGGTGCAGACGAGCGAGCAGATCGCCGGGCTGGACGGAAGGGATATGTAAGTGATTGCGATAATCGAGAGCACCGTCAATTTCTTTGAAGGCGTTTTCTATTTTTTTGCCGAACAAAATCTCGAGTATGGCGTCGGAGCCCGGTATGGGATGAAGTCCGCAAGCGAAAGATACCGGCTGTCCCTCTGCTTCTTGAAGCGCTCGCACAACAGCAGATACGTCGAGATTTTTGCGGATGCCCATTGAGCCGATCTCGGCCATGATTTCCGCAATTTCGAGCCTACCGATCGGCTTGTTCGAATCCGATACGGCTTTTGGCGACAGGAAGGAAGAAGCGGGACAATCTTCGAGCTTCCAAGCGTACCTAACTTCGCTGAAGACGCGTATCGCGGCATGCATATGATCAGGAGAGATTTCAATTCGGTACAGCGGCTCCAAGTCTCTTTCCCATTCAATCTGATCGCTTGAGCGGACTGGAGTGGAAGAGAGCAGTTCGACTCCGTTCAGCCATATGCGAAGCGGCGGAAGCGGAATCAGAATCGCATACGCACCGTCATCAACAGGATCGGTAACAAGCAGCTGACCTTTTTTGATTTCAATACTTCCGTCTGCGGTTTGCGAATTGGGATTTGCACCTCTAGAATCGTCGCGAACACGATCATCCGATACAAGATCCGTTTTTTCTTTGTCTGGTACAGAACAAGATTCCGACATGCAATAGACCTCCTCTTGGATGAAAATTGTCGAATATTAAAGTCATTAAGCGGCGAAATCGGAAGAAGCCGAGTCACAGGAGAGTCTTATGGAATAAAAATGAAATTAAGGAGGGATGAATATAGAACTATGTAAAAGAGGATAAAAAGTCTTTCAAAGAATAGAATAATACCTTTAGACCTATTTTTCAATATCCTTTTCCAAAAAGCCCGGTTTATTGCATCTCGACAACTTTTCCGGTACATTACGGCGTAATAGAGTGAAGGTATCTCCAAAATTTAAGTATGCAAGATGGGAGAGTGAGGACGATATGCGCAAAATGTTCAGAATTGCCGCGTTCGGAACTTCAATGCTGCTTCTGGCTTCGGGAGCCGCATTAGCCGACGCCGGTGTATGGTCACGCGCAGATCAGGAGTCCGGACGCCAGGCAGCTGTGCAGGGAATACGGGTTCAACTGCCGGGACGGGAGGAAAAGCAGAAGGCGGTGTCTTCCATCGACCCGTTGTCCGGGAGACCTGAAACGCGTGCAGGAACGACAGCGGTCCAGGGAGCGACAAAGACCTTTACGGCCAAACTGACCGCGGACGGATTGAACGAGACGCTGACTTTTCGATTTATCGAATCGGAGGGAGGGATGATCGTACTACCTTCGCCGGATCTCGGATACGAGCTGCATTCACTGCCGAATGGACAGGCGCTGGTCGAGTACGCATCGTCGATCTATAAGTTGGATCCCAAGAAGCGGCAGCTTTCCGTTTTTCTAAAAGGAGAGACGGGCAATTATCGTAAAACCAAACGGACTTCTGCATCTGGCGGCACTCCAAAAATGGTAGTCTGGGGTCAACGTGCTTCGGTCAGTCCCGACGGTACGAAAATGCTGTATTGGACGACACGAAATATTACGGTTACCGGCAGTGAAGACGGAGAGAATTGGATTAAAGATCTGCGTACGGGTGCGGAAAAGAAAGTCTATGGAGCCGGTTATCCCGTACTTGGCTGGGATGCGAGAAATCGGTTCTACCTTGATTTGGGAGATAGCGGTATTGTACAGGTCGACAGTGCAAGCGGAGCATCGGCCAAACTTGTATCCGGCTTTTCCATCTCGGCCGTATCCGGAACGCATTTGCTTTCGCAAGTATCGGACGGATCTCTGAATGTACGTGCTCTGTCGACCGGGCAGACCCAAACATTTCGGGGAGGCGGTCTCAATCACCTTCGCTCCGCTTCAGCTTCCGACGACGGAAAGTGGTTCGCTCTTCTCAATGCACCTGACCGCTCCAGCCGGGTATCCACTTTGATACTGCTTGATGCAAAGACGCTGAAAAGTCGAACGATCGAAGAACCTGCAGGACACTCCATCATTGGGATCACTTGGCAGGATGGCGAAACGCTGCTTGTTCAACTGCGCAATCGGACAACGGCAGAGGAATCGACGTATACCGTGCAGGTAAGCGGGGAGGAGGAAGCATGAACAAGTCCAATCGAGAAAAATCTTCAATAGTAGGCGAATTTGGACAAAAAGCGGGTGGATTTGGACGAAAAGTTGGGTTGACCTCCTGCATGCTTCTTGCGCTCGGTGCCGTATCGACGGCGTCGGCATCTGATTACGGAGCAAGATTTCTTCAGCAGTACGGCGTCAAAGCATCAATTGCTCCCGCAATGACGCCGGCGCGCAGCGATGCGGATGGACTGTTTGAGCATTATTCACTGGTCGAGAGCAAAACTAACCAGCCGCGCAATGTGGTCAGCGGGACCAATCCGCATAATGGATCGGATCTGGCGATGGCTGCAGGCGAGCGTGTATATGCTATTTTACCGGGACGGGTGACTGAGGTTAAACACCATACATCGGCGCAGCTCGGCAGCATGATTATCAATCACGATACGAACGGCGATGGCGTTCCCGACGGCATGTATATCCAGTATGTCCATATTGATCCGGCAGGTTCCGGAAGCTCGGGCATCCGTGTCGGCGATTATGTGACCGAGACAACAGTAATCGGTACGATCGACCGGGCCAAGCGTTATAATCCGCATCTGCATATTCAGCAGGTCAGCCGGGGACGCAGCAGCGCCGCCGATTCGCAGACGATGCCGATGTACCTGTTATACCGCCATACGTCATTGGAGACATGGAATGGGGGCTCGGATCTCGACTATGTGTCCGCCGATTGGCGAGATGGCAACATGCTGTATGTGACCGCTTATTCGGGAACCGATAATCCGCAGACCAACCGATACGAACGAAATCGTCCGGCGGAGATCCAACTGCATTATAAAGTAGGCGAGAAGGGGAAATGGAAGCTGTCTCCGGTTCGCTTCGAATTGTACGATGCCCGTTCGCTGCGCTATCGAATCGATCTGAAGAAGGCATCCGGTGCCAAAAAGGGTCAAAAAATTTATGTCTATGCCGCTTCAATTCGCGCAAACGATCCGACATTCCCCAATTCGGCTTCTTATCGGCACGGACTGTGGCCGCAGTTTTACAAGCAGCCGGATCGGGTACTGTATGCTTCTTCTGCAGCCAGAGCGAATAAGGCTTCAAAAGTATTTACGATAGAATGAGGAAGACAGAACAACTTCATATTTGACGTTCAACCGCTTCATTATAAAGCTGAAAAGCAGAAAGCCGAACCTGGGCGTTGAAAGAAACTCCTACTCAAAAAAGTCGATAAGTTTGCATACACGCCTAGATATAAATAGAAAAAGAGCCTTTCCGTTCCCTTAAAGAGGGTACGGAAAGGCTCTTTTTTTGCAGCGAAAGGAGGAAGAGGTAATTCGCTGTTCAATACGAATGATTAACCGGCAATCGGTTCTTCGTCTTGTGTTTCTGATTTGGGGTCGCGGGAAAGCAGTAATTTTTTCTTGCGGTTTTGCGCCACTGGAAGCGTCTCGGCTTGTTCTGCTTCGGCTCCGGATGCAGTCAATTTCTGCAGATCTGCGATCAGTTTCTCCAACTGGGTAAAGCTGCCGGTCATCTGACCGGTAATATATTTTTGTTCACCCATGCCGGCAAGAATTTCTTCGATAGCGGCATTTGTCTGCTGCGTAATCGCCGAAATTGCTGCTGCCTGATTGGACACTTCCGAAGAAGAGATCTTCATCTTCTCGGATCGGATCTCAACTTCTCCGGCTTGGTCAAGCAGCTTGTGTGTATTTTCATTAATCTCAATCAGAGCTTCTTCGGAGCGCTGAGCGGCTCCCAGGCTGTTCTTGGCAGCTTCGCGACCGCGCAGAACCTGATTCATCAACCGCTCGGTTCCGTTTTGCAGATCGCCGAGAATACCGCCGATCTGTTCAGCGGACTCGCGCGAATGCTCGGCAAGCTTGCGAACCTCGTCCGATACGACGGCAAAACCGCGTCCGGCTTCGCCCGCGCGAGCGGCCTCGATTGCAGCGTTCAGGGCCAGAAGATTGGTCTGACTCGCTATCTCCGAAATCGTAGACAGAATCTGAGCGATCTGCTGGTTCTGTTTGCGGAACAATTCCATATCGCGCGCCGTGTCGTTCATCACCGAGTAGACCTGATCGATATGACTGCGCAGTTCGGACATGCGTCCGGACCCGTCTTGCGTGACATTGGCGGTATGCTCCGATAGATCCCGCATGATCGAAGAATTCTGTACGACCCCTTCGATTTCCCGGTCGCTCACAGACATTTTGTCCGCGATTTCCGTTACGCTGCCGGATTGGCTTTCCGCACCCTGCGCAACCTGGGCGAAAGCATTCGTAACCTCGCCGGTAATCAGCTCGTTTAATGTAACGTTCTCCTTGGATTTACGGGCAAACTGGCTGAGTTCGTCAACCGAAGCTTTGATCTGTTCGAAGATCTGATCGAGCTTCTGAGCATCGGATTTACTTTTCTCACGCTGTTTGGCCAGATCAGCGAACAACTTTTCGTTCAGTATTCCAATTGTGACGGCAATGCCTGCGATCGCCGCAAACAACACGACTGTGAAGATCAGAGTGCTTATCCGGCCTTCCGGTACAAACACTTCCGCACCCCGAAGCCACGAAGTCAACAGAAAGACCGCAGTCAAAGCAGAGTACAAAAGCACATAACGATAACGCGGATACAGAAGCAATAGAATCGCAGGTACGAGAGCTGCAAGTACGTTAATCGTGTTCATAAGAACGACGGCATAACAGCCAAAGAAGAAGAGAGCTGCAGCATACGGCAGAATATGTAACGCTTTTTTGCGAAGTGTAAACCAGGTGAACACTGCTGCAAAAATTCCTATTGCACCTGCTGCAAGCAGTATGGGAAGCGACATATTCAAACCGGCCACTCCTAGAAGCAGAGAAACAGTCCATAAGATCCACATCACAATTTTGTTGCGCTGATACATGATCCGATCGAGATTGCTCAAGTCCTCATTTCCCCTATCTATAAATTATTTTCGCAGTACGTAAGACCTAATTACAATATCGGCAAAAAGCCCCTAACCGTGTAGGGGCAAATGTCAAAAATATTTTCTTTTTCAAAAAAACGACCATAATCAAAACATTGGACTAATTAGTAAGCATTTTGGATCAAGACTCTGAAGGATAGCGAAGTCCCCATTGGTTTCGAGCTTCATCCATCATAGCCATCACTCCGATTGACCAGCCAAGCGTGGAAGGTGTTTCTCCACGGCGTACCCACTCGTTAAAATCGGCAACTTCATAACTCAGCGCATCGTCACGATTTCCGGCTTCGATCGTTTCAGAAGTCCCGTCCGCGTGAGAAATGAAAGCCCGGCTTGCACGAGTAAAGTCTTTAAGCAAAATAGTGCCGCGCTCGCAGACAATTGTGGCCAAATGACCCGTGTCGGCCAGAAAGCTGAGCGACACGGAAGCCGACTCGCCCAGACCGCCATGAAGCATAATCATTGCCTCTTCGTCCACACCGGTTTGGGATTTGCGTACGTCGGTCAGGAAGCGATCCGGACCGCCCGGCATAAACATTTTAACGAAAGATAACGCATAAGTGCCCATGTCGAGCAGAACACCGCCGGCTAAATCGGGATTGAAGAATCGATTCTGTGGGTCATACTCTTTCGGATCGCCGAATGCGACATGAATACTCTTGATCGCACCCAGGTTACCTTGGGCAAGCAGATCGAGCAGTCTGCGGTACAGAGGCATATGATAGACGGTCATTGCTTCGGCCAGAACGAGATTGCGGCTTCGGGCTGCCTCGACCGCTTCCGCAAGCTGCTTGCCGTTGACCGTAATCGCTTTTTCGCAGCAGACATGCTTCCCTTTTTCCAGACAGCGCATGATCAATTCATGATGGGTATTGTGCGGTGTAGCGATATAGACAACGTCAATCAGCTCGTCTTCAAGCAGTTCATCCAAACTGCCGTATACTTTTTCAATGCTGTGTTTATGTGCGAACGCTTCGGCTTTCTTTCGATTACGGGCGCCTACTGCTTCAATGCTTCCGCATACGGAGCGGATAGCCGAAGCAAAATCGTTCGCGATTTGTCCGGGACCGAAGATTGCCCATTTCGGCATGGTGCTGGATTCTTTCATACAAATTCCAACCTTTCTTTATAGGTCGATTCCGTCCTTCGTTTGCAGACGGAATTTAACGCCGGGATCGTTCGCTGCGTGGGGGCAGACCGGACGTTTCATCTGGCATTCCGTCCGTTTGACTTACCGAATCGGTTGTAGGAACGAAGTCGGGATCGGCAGCCCGAACGCTGCCTGTCCGTTCAACGCGTGCTTCTTCGTGTCTTACAGTATCTTCGACGCGCTGGGTACCTTGGACTGTCTGTTTGGTTACGTCGACTTCTCCTGTCACAACATTCCGTTTATTGATCTCGATCTGCTCTTCGCTTACCGGAATCCGAATCGTTTCGGTTTGTCCGACACCCTCATCCGATGAAGTACCGTCCACTGCCCGGCGTTCGATGACCACTTCTTCATGCATAACAGGTACGGTAATGGTCTTCTCTTCACGGACGATTTCTTTGCGAACATTCACTTCGCCCGTGCGAACTTGACGCTTTTCAATATCCAGTTGTTCGGCACGCAGCTGGAGCGTTTCGTCATCGGAAACGGAGGGAGCCGTCGGCGCCTCAGTGCGCGAATTCTGTGCGGAAGCCTCCGAATCATTTCGATCGATCATTGCAGCGGAATTTGTATCCGGTTGTGCCTGACGGGGAGGAGCGGTATTCAAGTTGGACATATTGTCTTCAGCACCTAATGAAGTGTGATTTAATGCGTAATGATGACGGAAGATACGTTCCACTTCATCCCGGTTTTGGTTGTGCGCATCGACAATAACTAACAGACGGCCACTGCTGACATGCTCGTCGTAAGTCTTCGCTTCTTCTTCAGGAATGCCAAGTCCAATCAATCCGCCGACAAGTCCACCTCCGGTTGCGCCGACCGCTATCCCCGCAAGCGTCGTCGCAATCGGTCCAGCTGCCAGCAGGGGTCCAATTCCGGGAATTGCGAGTGCACCGAGACCGGCAAGCAGTCCGCCTACGCCGCCCAGAATGCCTCCGGCGGTTGCGCCTCCTGCAGCACCTTCCGGCGCTTTAGTCCCAGTCCGTTCGCTAATTGCTTCTGCATCTTCATGATTTTTGGCAATAATCGAAATATCATCCTGGCTGTATCCGTGCTGCTTCAAATCTTCGATTGCTTCGGAAGCTTCACGATCAGTCAAAAATACGCCTACCACTTTATCCGTCACCTTGTCGTCCTCCTTGTTTTAGGGGAATAGCTGCAGACTGAAAATCTCGTTATACGCGAACAAGCCCGGGCTGCCTGCCGGGCTTGTTCGAATTTGGGAAGGGAGACCGGATGCTTTGCGGCGCTCCTCGGCCGATTGCGACCTTAACAGATATGCCGCCGCTTACCGGACGAAGAGCTTATCGCCGCAGCAATGAAGTAATTATTCAATATCATACCGATCTTCCATAACTTCCCGATTTATAACTTAAGATCTTCTCGAAGGCGATTGTTCTCTCATCGTTTCGCTGCCTTCGCGAATTTCCGGATTCCCATTCTTGTCGACGCGTGCTTCTTCGCGGCGAAGAGTATCGCGTACTTGTTCGGTTTCCTGCACGTCGCGTTTGTGCACTTCCACTTCGCCGGTTACGACGTTGTGCTTGTTGACTTGAACTTGCTCTTCGCTGACCGGCACGCGAATCGTTTCATCCGTACCTATCGGCTGATCGGTCGGCGAATTGTTGACGGACCGGCGCTCAACTACAACTTCTTCGTGATTGACTGGCACGTCAACTGCTGCCTGCTCGGCGATTACGTCTTTGTGGACTTCAACATCACCAGTACGCACCGTATTTTTCGTTACGTCCAACTGTTCTTCACGAAGCTGCAATTTGCGTGCTTCATCAAGGTTGTCCATATTGGATGAAGTATCCATTGAACGATCGCCAAGCGGCGTGTTATCCATACGGTTGGCGTCAAGGTTTGTTGCGCCCATTGCCGGCGTATCGCGATACATCGTATCTTGGGAAGTCGTATCGTTCATCATTCCACTGTTCATGGAAGGATCGTTGTCGTAACGTCTATTTGTCGAATTGTTATCGCGGAAAATACGGTAAACTTCGCTGCGGTTCGCATCTTCCGTATCTACGATAACGAGGATGTTGCCTTCGTCAACAGCCGCATCGTATTCTTTGGCTTCGTGCTCTGGGATACCCAGACCGATCAGTCCGCCGACCAAGCCGCCGCCGGCTGCTCCGACTGCTGCACCTGCAAGTGTCGTAGCTAATGGTCCTGCTGCCAGAATCGGCCCGATTCCGGGAATAGCCAGCGCGCCGAGACCTGCCAGAAGACCGCCAATACCGCCCAGTACACCGCCTGTTGCTGCGCCGCCGGCAGCACCTTCCGGAGCCATGGTACCTGTTTCGTCTTCAAGCTTGCGCATGTCTTTCTTATCGCGGGTTACGATTGAGATGTCGTCCGTATTGTACCCCGTTCTTTTCAGTTCCTGGATTGCACTGGAAGCTTCTCTTTCCGTATTGAACACGCCTACGATTTTGTTACTCATGATCATGATTCCTCCTCTTTGATTGTCAGTGATTTTAGAGTTTAATTTCGTTGTCGTGCTGTTTTTCGGTGATACTGCTTCAATGCTTCGTTGTTTACTGCCACGATTGATATTTAAACTTCCTAGCGGAATGTAAACACAAAATGCATAATTTAATTAAAAAGTCAATTGTTTTTTTCAAAAGCGTTTCAAACGAAAAAAGGCAGCCTCCGGGGAAGCTGCCTTTACGTTTTTGAGGGATAAACAAGCAGATTACCAGACTGCAATCGAACCGTCCGTACGGGTCTCGGTGCCACCGCAGAGTACGCCGCTTGCAGGATCGCGCCAGATGATTTGACCACGGCCGAACATGCCTTTATCGGGAGCGATTTTGATCTCATGTCCTTTGCGGATCAAGGCCTGTGCAAGGTGAGTAGGGAAATCGGGTTCGACCCAGACTGTTTTCCCGTTCTCCCACATCCAGCGGGGCGAATCGAGTGCGGCCTGCGGATTCAATCCGAAATCGATCGTGTTCATGACAACCTGCACATGTCCTTGAGGCTGCATGAAGCCGCCCATGACGCCGAACGGCCCGATAGCTTCACCGCCGCGCGTAAGGAAGCCTGGAATGATCGTGTGATAACTGCGTTTGCCCGGTGCGAGTGCATTATCATGCTGAGGATCCATAGAGAAATTATGTCCCCGATTTTGCATGGAGATGCCGGTTCCTGGAATAACAATGCCCGATCCGAAGCCCATGTAATTGCTTTGGATAAACGAAACCATATTGCCTTCGCCGTCTGCGGCCGCGAGGTAGACGGTACCGCCGGAAGGAGGGGTGCCAGGGCCTGGCAGCGCGGCTTCTTCGCTAATCAGGGCCCGCCGCGTATCCGCGTATTCACGCGAAAGAAGCCCTTCTAGTGATGTGCGCATATGTGCCGGATCGGCGATATAAGCTTCGCCGTCGGCAAAAGCCAGCTTTATGGCCTCCAGTTGACGATGAAGCGTAGACATACTGTCTTTTTCTCCTGGAGCGAAGCCTTCCAGAATATTCAGTGCCATCAGCGCCACCAGCCCTTGACCGTTCGGAGGAATCTCCCAGACTTCGCAGCCCCGGTAATTCGTCGAGATCGGCTTTACCCATTCTGGCTTATAGGCGGCCAGATCTTCCCGGGACAGGAATCCGTCATGCTTGCCAATATAACTTGCGATTCGCTCGGCCAAGCTACCGCGATAAAAAGATTCGGCATTTGTTGCGCCAATCTCGCGCAGCGCTGCGGCGTGGCCCGGCGAAGCCCACATTTCTCCAGCTCTTGGAGCCCGACCTTCCGGCGCGAATGTACGGAACCATTCTGCATAGGCATCACCGCTGAGCTGGCTGCTGAAGATCCGGTGCGTACGATCCCAATAATAGGCCAGTGCTGCAGGCAGCGGATATCCTTCTTCAGCATAGCGTGCCGCAGGCTCGAGTGTCTGCTCAAGCGGCAGGCGGCCAAAGCGTGCCGACAATTCTGCCCAGGCAGCAGGAGCACCTGGCACCGTAATTGGAACGACTCCGTATTTCGGGATCTCTTCCATACCACGCTCTCGCAGTGCATCAATCGAGAGCGAAGCAGGTGCCGGACCGCTGGCATTAAGGCCGTGAAGCTCGCCTTTTGTCCATACAAGGGCAAAGGCATCTCCGCCAATACCGTTGGAAGCAGGCTCCAGTACAGTCAGTGCAGCAGCCGTGGCGATTGCGGCATCGATGGCATTGCCTCCGGCTTTAAGAATATCCATTCCGGCCTGCGCAGCAAGCGGCTGTGAAGTGGCGACCATGCCGTTTCGTGCATAGACAGGCAGACGATGCGACGGATAAGGCTGATAGAGTGGATCAAAATTCATGCAAATTCATCTCCTGTCTAGTGATTTTATTCAATCTTTCGAGGATGTAAAACGATTTCAATCAGTATAGCATACTTGCTTCTGTACGCTAAAGAGCCGCGCCCAAGCTTGAAGACGACTGCTTTATACATATAAAAGACCGTGCCCAAGCTCGGGATGGTCGTTTTATATACAAGTTAAAAGGCCATCCCCGAATTCGGGAATGGCCTGGTGTCCTGCTCTTAATTCAATGTTTGTTTGATCTTGTTTTTAACGTACATTTGATAAACATGCTGAATAATGATCTTGAGGGTCATGTAGACCGGAATACAGATCAGCATGCCCAGAATGCCCATAATGTCTCCCCCGACAAGTACGACAACAATGACCGTGAAGGGATGCATATCCAGCTGTTTGCCGAATACGAGAGGCTCCAGTACGTTATTTTGTATGAGCTGGGCAATGATAACGATGACAATCGACCAAAGCGCCATGCTCGGAGACTCGATCAATCCGATGATTCCGACGGGAACCGCTGCTACGAATGCCCCGATAAACGGAATAAAATTCAGGAAAAAAGCAATAATAACGAGAAGCAGTGAATAAGGAAGTCCAATAATCAAAAATCCGATATACAGAATGATACAAAGACCGAAGTTAACGATTACTCGACCCGCTATGAAGTTGCTGAGTGACGTATCGATATCGTCCAGCATTACACGTCCGTCTTCCTTGAAACGCTCCGGGAAGATTTTCATAAGCTGGGGAGTAACCCGGTTATCGTCACGCAGCAGGAAGTACAGCAGGATCGGAGCGGTAGCCAGCACCAGCATGAAACTTGAGATAAACGAGAACATACTGCTGATATTTTCCGAAACCCAGGTAATGGCAGTATTCAAATATCCGGTCAGACGGGAAAGCATCTCTTCGTTATTGTCCGGAACAAATCGTGCAAATGCCGGCGTATTCTGGAGCTGCTGGATTTGGTCGATAATACTCTGTGTAATGTTTGGCGCGTTATCGATTAGCGTGTTTACTTGTTCGCTGAGCGGTGGCCATACCCATAGTGAGCAGCCTACCAAGATCAACAAACCTACCAAGAAGATGGTCATAACCGAAACATTTCTATTCCAGCGATGACGTTCTAGGTAGCGAATCACCGGACGCAGCGGATAATAGAAAAAAGCGGCGATCAGCAGAGGAACAACCAGCAGGCTGACCAAGGAAACGATCGGATCAAAAATGAATTTTACCAAGGAACCCAGGAAAATAATAAGTAGAACCAAGGCAATGCCTGCTCCCACTACAAAAAAGCGATTTCTTAACATAAATGTCCTCCTTACATGCTTACGTGAGTTCCCGCTCATGCACAAATCCTGATGCCCGGGACCGGGATTTTTATACATATGTAGAAACGAAAACTTGCGGCTATATCCTATTTAAACGAAAGCTGCCAAGTTTACACTGCTAATAGGAAGAAACACAAAAAAGCGAGCTGCATATCATAAATTTCAAAAAAACCGACAAAATTAATAGGAATTATACTAAAAAATATTGACTTTCTTTAGGTAAGAGTTTAGAATTCAATCTTGCACGACCTAAATGAGACCAATCAGCTTATGCACAAACTGGTGTCTCAGGGTCATCATTATTCATTTGGAGGAATTCAACGATGAAAAAAGCAACTTTGCTAAGCCTAACTGCCATACTGATGGTTTTAATGCTTGCTGCCTGCGGAAACAATACTCCGACGGCTGCAAATAATGAAGGGGCATCCGAACAAAGCGAGACTGCCGCGGCGAACTCTCTGGAAAAAATCAAAGCGGAAGGCAAAATGGTAATCGGTACGGAAGGAACTTACCCTCCGTTCACTTACCATGACGCAAGCGGCAATCTGACCGGCTTTGATGTGGATATCGCCCGTGAAGTCGCCAAGCGAATCGGTGTAGAAGCTGAATTTGTAGAAGCACCTTGGGACAGTCTGCTGGCCGGTATCGACGCCGGACGCTTCGACTCCGTCTTCAACCAAGTCGCTATCCGTGACGACCGCAAAGAGAAATATGATTTTTCTGATCCATATATCTCTTCCGGTGCCGTTCTGATTGTGCGCGAAGACAATACGGACATCAATTCGCTTGAAGATCTGCAGGGCAAAAAGTCCGCACAGTCGTTGACCAGCAACCTGGCTGACATCGCAAAAGAGAACGGCGCGGAAATCGTACCAATTGAAGGTTTCAACCAGGCGATCGATCTGCTGAACTCCAGCCGTGTCGATGCGACGATCAACGATAACTTGTCATTCCTCGATCTGAAAAAGCAAAAGCCGGACATCGCATTGAAAGTCGTTGCTGAAGCGGAAGACGCTTCGCAGAGCGGTGCCGTATTTGCCAAAAACAATCCGGAACTGGTCGAAGCTGCGAATAAAGCGTTGGCCGATATGCACAGCGACGGCACTTACAAGACGATCTCCGAGAAGTACTTTGGAGAAGACGTTTCTAAATAACGGTCGGCTTTGAGCAGCTGAGGCTGCTTAAAACGATCCGTAAAAGGTCGGCTTTGAGCAGCTGAGGCTGCTTAAAACGATCCGTAAAAGGTTGGCTTTGAGCAGCTAAGACTGCTTAAAACGATCTGCAAATAGTCGGCTTAAGCCGCACGGGGCTATCCCGAATTCGTACAGCGAATTCAGGGACAGCCCCGCTTCGTTTGTCGGGTAAGCCCGGCGGCTTGTCAGAATGATTGGCTCTGTCCGATGCTTTTTGACCAAGCATGCGCAGTCGGAAAGATTGCTGTATGCCGAGCCTGATTTCGCCCAAAGAGAGGGGTATAACGAAAATGGACGATCGTAAAATTCAGATTTTAATAGATTCCTTATGGCCGATGATCAAGGCCGGCCTGCAGTTTACCATTCCGCTGACACTGATCGCATTTGCGCTGGGATTGGTGCTGGCGATCGTTGTCGCTCTGGTGCGGTTGTGGAAAATCCCTGTACTTAGCCAGATTGCCGGCATTTACGTATGGATCATTCGGGGTACGCCGCTGCTTGTACAGCTGTTCATCATTTTCTATGGCCTTCCGACAATTGGAATTAAGTTTGATCCGTTTATGGCCGCGATTATCGGTTTTACGCTGAACATGGGTGCCTATAATTCCGAAATCGTACGTGCCGCCATTCAGTCGATTTCAAAGGGGCAGTGGGAAGCGGCCTATTCGCTCGGCATGACTCGTGGTGAGGCGCTGCGGCGCATCGTACTGCCGCAGGCCACTCGCGTATCAGTTCCGCCGCTTTCCAATTCCTTTATCAGTTTGGTTAAAGACACCTCGCTCGCCTATACCATTACCGTGGTCGAGATGTTCCAAGTATCCAAGCAAGTTTCAGCGGTTACCTATGAGCCTCTGCTTATCTATTGTGAAGTTGCTGTACTGTATCTGGTTCTGTGTACCGTACTTAATGCGCTGCAAAACGTGATGGAGAAGCGGTTGGCCCGTTTCTCGACCCGCTAATCCTGTCCGAGAGGAGATAAGTCCATGATTGAAATTCGCAATTTGCATAAATCGTTCGGATCGCTTGAAGTGCTTAAGGGCGTCAACCTGTCGCTGGAAAAAGGGAAGGTGCTTGTCATCATCGGACCTTCCGGTTCCGGCAAGACAACACTGCTGCGCTGCATGAATCTGTTGGAAATGCCGAATGCCGGTTCTTTGAAATTGGGCGATTCGAATCTGAGCTTCGATGGTGGACGCAAGCCGGGCAAGAAAGACGTGCTGAAGCTGCGTCAGAACACCGGCATGGTCTTTCAATCTTACAATCTGTTTCCGCATAAGACGGCAATCGAAAACGTGATGGAAGCGCAGGTTGTCGTTCAGAAGCGGAGCAAGGAAGAAGCGCGCAGCCGTTCCGCCGAGCTGCTTGCCAAAGTTGGATTGTCCGGCAAGGAAGATGCTTATCCGCATGAGCTGTCCGGCGGGCAGCAGCAGCGTGTAGGCATTGCCCGGGCGCTCGCGACCAACCCTGAAGTGATGTTGTTCGATGAACCGACATCCGCGCTCGATCCCGAGCTGGTCGGCGAAGTGCTCAAAGTCATGAAGCAGCTTGCCGCCGAAGGGATGACGATGGTCGTGGTAACCCATGAAATGAAGTTTGCCGCCGAAGCGGCTGATACGGTCGTGCTGATGGGCGACGGCGTCATTTTGGAGCAGGGACCGCCGGCACAGGTGCTGAATCGTCCTTCCGATGGCCGTGCAGCAGAATTTCTGAATCTACTGACGGAAAAAGAACGTTAAACAAAAATAGTTTTCGAAAGAGATAAGAATCAATACAAGAAAAGTTGAAGCTGCCTCTAAGGCGGCTTTTTTTTCATTTATTCAAGTTTGCTCTTTACAAATCAAGCTTTTTTGTCGAAAAACAACAAAGACAACAAGAAGCCAAAATAAAAGGGGCAAGCAAAAATGAAAAGAAGATTCAGACTTACCTTTTTTGTAAAAAATATGCTGATGATCACAATCGGAGTTCTTCTCGTTGGTGGCATGCTGACCGGCATTACGGTAAAAATGCAGCAAAAAATGGCACTGGACAGTGTACGCCATCAATACTCTGGATTCGCCAACTATATCAAGGAGAAAATCAGCGCGGAATTGATTATTGAAGCGGCGGCAGATCCAAAGCCGGACAACAAAGTCGGCCTCGAACTGACTGCTCTGCTTAGCGAAGTATCCGACCTGAATCCGAACGTAGCGCAGGCCTATGTATTCAGTGCCGAAATGGAAGGCAATGCCCAGCAGGTTGTTGGCACGCCGAAGCATCTCATCGAAGACGGTATGCTGCCGGGCAGCATGTATGAGAATCCGCCCATGATGCAGAAAGCTCTTAAGCATGTGGTTGAACAGAATACACCGGCTAATACGGAGGTCTATACCGATGTTTATGGAACTTGGGTCAGCGTGCTAGAGCCCGTAACCGATGATTCCGGCAAGGTAATTGCCGTTCTGGGACTGGATATTAGTGCAACGGATATCGCAGCCAACACATCGCAAATTTTGCAGACGTCTCTGCTGGTTCTGGCAGTATGCGCGGCATTTGTCCTGATGATTCAATTTATTCTGATGCGCCGTATGATGAGGCCGGTTCGTGATTTGTTCAAAGCGATCAAACAAATGAGCGAAGGTGATCTAAACGTTGAACTTCATACGGAGCGTAAAGATGACTTCGGCGATCTAAATCGTCAATTTGCTGCAATGTCCCATGAACTCAAGAATGTAATTTCCGGGGTGCAGCATCGTGCCCAGCAGGCAGCAGAATCTTCGGCTGCTTTGAAGAGCGGAGTCGAGCAGAATGTACGTATTCAGGATGGAGTGCTTGAGACTGCAGAGCGAGTAAGCCGCGGTGCTCAGACACAGGAAACTGCAGCGCAGGAAACAGCCAGAATTATGGAAGAGATGACCCGCGCTATTCACGAGATCGCTCTTGCAGCCCAGCAGGTCTCGGAATCGGCTTCGGATATGAAAGAGGAAGTGGGAGTCGGCGGAACATCGATCGGCCGTGTTAGCGATCAGATGTCGGCGATCAGCGCTTCGGTCGGACGTTCTTCAAAACGCATTCGTCAGCTTCAGGAACGTTCCCGCGAAGTTGAAGGCATTGCGGAGCTGATCTCCGGCATTGCTTCCCAAACGAATCTCTTGGCACTGAATGCCGCAATCGAGGCGGCAAGAGCCGGGGAGCACGGCAAAGGGTTCGCGGTCGTTGCCGAAGAAGTACGCAAGCTGGCAGATCAGTCGGCTCAGTCTGCAGGTCAGATTTCGGGAATTCTCGGACTTATGATCAAAGATACCGACGAAGCCGTCGTCCTGATGGAAGAAGGCATCCGGGAAGTACAAACCGGTTTGGAACTGTCGCAGCAGACCGGTGATGCATTCCGCCGCATTGAAAAGGCCATTGACGGCGTATCGACGCAGACTGAAGATATGTCGGCTGTTACGGAGCAGATGTCCGCAAGCTCCGAAGAAGTATCCGCTTCGGTGTCCGAGCTGGCAGGGATTGCGAAAGATTCGGCCGGAAGCGCTATCGAAGTTACTCAGGCGTCGCAAATTCAGCGCGAATCGCTGGACAGCGTTTCTTCTTCTTCGGAAGACCTGAACGCGATGGCCGTGGAGCTCAGCAAGCTGATCGCGAAATTCAAGATTTGATTCGAAAGCGCAGGACGATTCCGAAGGATAAAAAATGCTTATCGAGACGCAGTAGCTTGAAGACTCCCTTAGGGGAGTCTTTTTCGCTGCCAAAATGCCCGAAATGTTGCAATCCTGCTATTGCCGACAATGTTGTTACCGCTTACAATAAGTGAGCTTGCTTTGTCGTCTTTTGCGGCGGCAGCCAAGCACTCAACCGAGAGGGAGGAAACTCCGATGCCCCGAACAAACCTTTTTACGAAAATGATTCTGATTCTGATCTTGATGTGGATTCCGGTCGCGCTGCTGTACGGCTACTCCAATAAAACGACAACCGAAGTGTTAAAGCAGGAGTTGGGCGAATCGAACAGCAACCAGCTTGGTTTTTTTCAAAGTCAGGTCAATACCGATATCGAAATGCTGTCCTCGTGGCCCAATTTGCTCATTCACGACCCAGATATCGAAAGCTTCCGGAAGCTGTACGTCAACGGAGGATACTTTAATTTGGACGAGATCAACCTGGTCAAACGGATTCAGAACAAGTTGAGTATTCAGGAGAGCTCGTCGAACTGGCAAAGCCGGCTGTCCTTGTATTCGCCGTCGCTCGGACGGGTTATTTTCGAAAATGATGCCCGGTCTTACGATCCCACCGCCCTGCAGGAAGAGATCAAGCCGGGCTGGCAGGTTCGCAGGGACAAGGACGGAGACGAGGACATTTTTCGGTTTTCGTGGTTTACGGTGGCGCCCTACGGCATTGCCGATCCGGCGCTGAATGCGGAAACGATCATCGAGCTCGAATTCGACAGCCGCAATATCCAGAATATGCTGGACAAGTTCAAGACCGACGGGCGGCACGATCCTTTTTACTACAGGCAGGATATGGGCGTCATCTACAACCGGACGTCGGATCGCGATTTGACCGGTCGGCTGCTGGAGAACCTTAACGCTTCGCCGCTGCCAGACAGCGACAACCTGACGGTAGGGCTGGACGGCGAGCCTTATATGGTCAGCATCGCCCTCTCCAAAGAGACGGGCTGGTATTTGATCGATTACATGCCGATGGCCGACATGCTGACGCCGATTCGCAAATCGAACCTGCTGTTCTACTCGTCGATTCTCACTCTACTCGTGATGGGATCGGTCGCGGCCTATCTGCTTTACGTGCAGGTACAAATTCCGATCCGCCAGCTGATCCGGGGGTTTCAGCGGCTGGAGCAGGAAGAATATTCGGTACGCATCAGGCCGAAGGGAAAGAACGAATTCAGCTTCCTGTCCGAACGATTCAACCAGATGGTCGGACAAATCCAGAATTTGTTCGAACACGTCTATCTGGAGCAGCTGCATGTTAAGGAAGCCCGATTGAAGCAGTTGCAGTCGCAGATCAATCCGCATTTTTTCTATAACTGCCTGTCATTCGTGACCAGCATGGCCAAGCTCGGACGCATGGATGCCGTCGTGGCGATGTCGCACAGCTTATCGCGTTACTACCGCTATACGACCCGGCAGGAGAGGGAATTGGTGCCGCTGCGGGAAGAAACGGAGTTCGTGCGGCATTATCTGGAGATCCAGAAAATGCGCATGAACCGGCTGGATTACATGATCGAACTGCCGGAGGACATGCTGAATTTGTACGTACCGCCTCTTATTCTGCAGCCGCTTGTCGAAAATGCCGTAATCCATGGAATCGAGCCGCAGGCCGAAGCGGGATTGATCCGGATTTTCGGATCGCTTGAGAACGGCGGAGTGTCGCTGACGGTCGAAGACAACGGGAGGGGATTGGATCCGGCAGGAAGAACACGGCTGGAACGCCGGTTGGCTGAACCTATGAGCGAGGAGACGGGATGCGGATTATGGAACGTGAACCAACGGCTGCAGCTGCGCTGCGGACGCGAAGCCGGGGTGCGCACGTCGGAATCGACGTTAGGCGGCCTGGCCGTGACGCTGAACTGGAACGAAGGAAAGCCGGAAGCTGCGGAAGGCGATAAAGGAGCCGAATGGCGGCAGTCGGTATAAAAGCAATCGAGGGAAGGAGAGAGCGGAATGATCGAAGTGCTGCTCGTCGACGATGAGACCTATGTGACGGAGAGTCTGGAGCTGACGATTCCTTGGGAGGAGATCGGGGTAAGCGCGGTTCGCCGCGCCGCTTCCGGCGCGGAGGCGCTGGCTATTATGGAAGAGGAGGCGGTTGATCTGGTCGTAACCGACATCCGGATGCCCGGCATGGACGGCCTGCAGCTGATCGAAGAGATCGGACGGCGCTGGCCGGGCGTACGCTGCATCCTGCTGACCGGACACAGCGACTTTGCCTATGCGAAAAAGGCGATTCAGCTGAGAGCTAGCGATTACGTGCTCAAGCCGGTGGACGATGACGAATTTGTCGCGGCCGTATCCGAAGCGATCGATTCGCTGCGGGAAGAGTGGGACGAGTTCGACAAGGTACATAGGCTGCTCTACAGCCGTAAGTCGGATTACAAAGTGCTGCGCGAAAACCTGCTGCACGAGCTGATGCTCGGCCGGGAACTGGGCGGCCAGGCGCTGGACGAACAGCTGCGCGCGTACGAGCTGCCGCTGCGTGCGGGAGCGCCGACGCTGATGCTGTTGGCAAAGCTGGAAGGGCGATTTGCGGCGATGGATGCGCAGTCGCTCGAGTTGATGGACTTCGCGGCCGGAAATATCGCGGAGGAGGTGCTGCGCGGCCAGCCGCTTTGGCACGGCAGTGGTCCGCATGGCTGCCTTGTCTTAATGCTGCAGCCGGGCGAAGACGGAGGAACAAGCGGTCTGGAAGAGACGGCGCGGGGAGCAGACCGGCGGCTGGATACGCTGCGGGAGCATATCCGTCTCTATTTAAAGGGAGAGATTTCGCTGGCGCTCTCCAGCGTATTCGAGCTGGGAGGCATCGGCCCGGGCGCGGCTTACCGCAAGACGCTAGGCTCGCTGTATGCCGCCGGCGGAGAAGGACGTACCGTTTACGATTCCGTGTCGGTGGGTGCCGTTCGGCACACCGCCGGAGAAGGACGGGGCGGTGTAGCCGAACGCATGTATGCGCCGCCGACGCTGCTGCATCTGCTGGAATCGCATCAATGGAACGAAGCAAGAACGAAGATGGAAGGCGTGTTCGACGCTGCAGAAAAGGCGGGACTGGCTGGGCCTCCCATGTACGAGATCTATTTGTGGATCACGAACGGATTCCTGTTCATGTCGCACCGCGAAGGCCAGCCGATCGGCGAGATCGGCGGCGAAGAAGGCTTCGATCCCGTGCTGGCCCGCGGACTCGTACAGCACCCGAGTCGGCTGCGGAGCTGGGCTCTTCGTCTGCTGGAAGGCTTCGCCGAACAGATGTCGCAGGGCGGCGGCGAAGGCCGGAGCAAGGTTATCAGCCGGGTACGCCAGTTGGTCGGCGCGGGACTCGACAGCGACCTGTCGGTCAAAACGCTGGCCGACCAGGTCTACCTGCACCCGGTGTATCTGTCGAAGATCTACAAAGCCGAAACCGGCGAAGCTCTCGGCGATTATATCATTCGCATGCGCATGGAACGCGCCGCCCATCTGCTGAAGCATTCCTCCAAGAAGATCTATGAGATTACTAGCGAGCTGGGTTATCAGAACCCCCAATACTTCAGCAAGATGTTCAAAAAACAATACGGCATGACGCCTAATGAATTTAGAGAGTCGGGTTGAAGCGCTCAGCCGACGGGAAAGGCTCGATTCCCGGTCGGCTGATTCGCGTTTTGGCCGCCTTGGTTGCAAAAGGTGCAGGAATGTTGCAAACGCGACATAGGAAGTGCAGCCGACGGATTCTATAATAAAGAGGCAGGGAAGAACACACGAGGGGGAAACGACATGAAGGCGAAATCCAGCAAAAGATGGCTGCCGCTGATGGCTGCCGGCGTAATGCTGGCAAGTACGCTCGCAGGCTGCTCCGGAAGCAAGACGGAAGAAGGTTCGACAAGCGCTGCGCCAAGAGTTGAAAACGCATACAAAGAAAAATACGATCCGCCGGTCACGATCTCGACGGCATGGGGAATCGACCCTGAACTGAAATTCAAAAACGGCGAGACGATCGAAAACAGCGTCGCGACCAAATGGGCGAAGGAGCAGTTCGGCATCGACATCAAGTCGCTGTGGTCGGTAACCGACACGAACGGCGCGTTCGGCACCAAGCTGCGCTTGGCGATGTCGTCGGGGCAGGACATGCCGGACATTCTGACGATCGGCACGGCCGACAACCAGATTGCCCAGGATCTGATCGACTCGGGCATGTACGAGGAAGTCGGCCCGCTGTTCGACGAATACGCGTCCGACACTTGGAAAGAAGCGATGAATCAAGATCCGAACGTCTGGAACGCCTATATGCGGGACGGCAAGCGCATGGGCATTCCCGTTCTGGACTACGCGTATAACCACGATTATGTGCTCTGGATCCGCCAGGACTGGCTGGACAAGCTCAACTTGAAAGCGCCGAAGACGATCGACGAACTCGAGACCGTCATGGACGCATTCAAAAATCAGAATCCCGACGGCCTTGCACCGGATAAAGTCATCCCGCTCAGCATCGGATTCAAAACTTCGATGAATACATGGATGGGCGATCCGTCCTGGATCTTCGGCGCTTACGGAACGCTGCCTCAGCAGTGGAACGTCGGGGAAGACGGCAAGCTGGTCTACGGCTCGATTCAACCGGGCATGAAGGAAGGCCTGCAGAAGCTCGGGGAATGGCTGCAAAAAGGCTATATTCCGCAGGAGGCGGCGCTGTGGGATGAGAATAAAACGGCGGAGCCTGCGTTTGCCGGTACAGCCGGCATTATTCCGGGGCCTTATTGGATGAGCGGATGGCCGCTTAAAGACACGGTCAAAAACGCGCCGAACGCCGTATGGAAGCCGATCGAAATTCCGACCGGTCCCGACGGCGAAGCGATGCGCCACGGCACTGCATTCACCAACGGCGTCACACTGATCAAAAAAGGCATGGAACATCCGGAAGCCTTCTTCACGTACCAGAACTACCTGTTCGACAACTATGCGAATCCTGAACCAGGCAGCCCTTACGATAACGGCCTCTTCGAAGGATACGATTATCAATTGGATGCCGAAGGCAAGCAGCTGCCGATCGACGATATCGACGGCGGATACGTCAACAGCGTCCGCTACCTGCTCGTTCGCGACGGGGCACGCATTCCGGATGCACAGATGAAGGCGCTCCAGAGTTTGGCCGAGGGCAACGAGCCAAAGACCAAGCTGGAAAAAGACGTGGCAGTCAATTACGGTCCGGAGACGCCGGAGGCGGCCGAAGTTCTGCTTGCACAGGATGATATTTCGTACAAAAACATGTTCACGGGTCCGACGACCGAAACGATGAAAACGAAACTGGATTACTTGAACAAAATGGAAAATCAAACGTTCAACGAAATCATTTACGGCAAAAAACCGGCAGACGCGTTCGACGAGTTCGTCAGCACCTGGAAAGCGGGCGGCGGCGATCAAATTACGCAGGAAGTCAACGACTGGTACGACCAAGTTAAAAAGTAAGCGAAGATTCCCGGATTCCGATCCGCGCCACCAGACGGCGGGTTGCGGACGGAGCGAGGGGATCCGGGATTCTGCGGCAAATACGGAAATCGAAGGCGGCGGGGATTGTCCTGCGGCCTTTGTTTTCCCATGCCCTTTTTTAGTCGAAGGAGGCGTTCCGTTTGAAAAATTTGAGAAAAACCTGGCCTTTTCACCTGATGCTGCTGCCGGCGATGATCTTCCTGATCGTATTCAGCTACATCCCGATGGGCGGGATCGTGATGGCCTTTCAGGATTACAAGCCGTGGCTCGGCATCGGCGGCTCTCCATGGGTAGGATTGGACAATTTCCGCTACCTGTTCGAACGCGAAGACAGCGTGCAGGTAATCTGGAATACGCTGTTTATCGCCGTACTGAAACTGATCTTCAACCTAATTGTTCCGTTCGCGTTCGCGATTTTGCTGAACGAGATTCGCAAAACGGCGCTGCAGCGCGGCGTCCAGACACTTGTCTACCTGCCGCATTTTCTGTCCTGGGTCATTCTGGGGGGCATTCTGATCGATTTGCTTGCCACAGGAGGTCTGGTCAACCGATTCCTTGGAGTCTTCGGCCTCGGCCCTTACTTCTTCCTGGGCGACAACGATTGGTTCCGCTTCACGGTAATCCTGTCGGATATCTGGAAGGAGTTCGGCTACAGCACGATCATCTTCCTGGCGGCGCTCGCGAGCATCGACCCTTCGCAGTACGAAGCCGCGGAGATCGACGGCGCGACCCGCCTGAAGCAGACGCTGCACATTACGGTCCCGTCGCTGATTCCGATTCTGATGGTCGTCGGCACGCTCGCGCTCGGCAACGTGCTGAACGCCGGTTTCGACCAAATCTTCAACCTGTACAACCCGCTCGTGTATGAAAAAGGCGACATCATCGACACGTTCGTTTACCGGACGGCAATCCTGAACGGCGAAATGGGCTTCGGCACGGCAATCGGATTATTCAAATCGATCATCAGCATGATCCTGATCCTGATCTCGTACCGTCTCGCTTACAAATGGGCCGGATATCGCATTTTCTAATTCGACGGCCGCGCCGCCGCGCGGCTTGAAAGAGGGGTTTCCATGTATTATAAAACGACAGGCTACCGCATTTTCAACGTGTTCAACATCTGTTTTCTGGTCTTCCTGGCCGTCCTGTGTATCATTCCGCTGATTCATGTGCTGGCCGTTTCGCTCAGCGCCAAGTCAGCCGCGGACGCAAATCTGGTCAGCCTGTGGCCGGTCGGCTTCTCGCTTGAAGCGTACAAGAAGACGGCCGCCAATCCGCTGTTCCTGCACTCGCTCTGGGTATCGGTGCTGCGCACCGTAGTCGGTACGGCAATCACGCTGTTTATTACGTTCCTGGCGGCTTATGCCCTGTCCAAGGAAAACAGCGTATTCCGAGGCCGCAACGTCTATTCTTGGATTTTTGTGTTCAGCATGATCTTCAACGGCGGGCTGGTTCCCTTTTACATCGTGATCCAAAAGCTGGGGCTGATCAATACGTTCTGGGTGCTTGTTCTGCCCGGCGCGGTCAATACGTTCCTCGTCATCCTGATGCTAAACTTCTTCCGCGGCATTCCGAAAGAGCTGGAAGAAGCGGCGTTGATCGACGGAGCGGGTCATTTCCGGACGCTGTTCAGCATTTTCCTGCCGATCTCCATGCCTTCGATCGCGACCGTGGCGCTGTTCAGCATGGTATTCCATTGGAACTCCTGGTTCGACGGCCTGCTGTATCTGAACAATGCCAAAGATTTTCCGCTCGCGACTTTCCTGCAGACGGTTATCATCCAGCAGGACATGAGTTCCATGAGCGTCGATCCGAAGGAAATGGAAATGATCTCGCAGACGACGGTCAAGGCAGCGCAGATCTTCATCGGCAGCGCGCCGATCCTGATCGTCTATCCGTTTCTCCAAAAATACTTTGTCAAAGGCATGACGGTAGGCTCGGTGAAAGGCTGAGCCGGCTGCACAAAAGGATAGAGATATGCGTACCGGAGGCGTTTCCGGGTGGAGAATCTGCGGTCGCCTTTGAAAAGCGATTCCCCGCATTCGGCTTATCTTATACAATCGGAGGGAATCGGTTTTCGGCAGCGATGCCAACCAAGCTTCCTACAAAAAAGGAGAGTGAAACAATTGACCTACGTTTACCCGCCCGTGAGCGGCAAAGTTCCTCACATGCTGCACGGAGCCGACTATAACCCGGAGCAGTGGCTCCGCTACCCGGAAGTGCTGGAAGAAGACATTCGCTTGATGAAGCTGGCGAAATGCAATGTCATGTCCGTCGGCATTTTCTCGTGGGCCATGCTGGAGCCAGAAGAAGGTGTATTCACATTCGATTGGCTCGATCAGGTATTGGACCGCTTTGCGGCGAACGGTATCTATGCCCTGCTTGCGACGCCGAGCGCGGCGCGTCCCGCCTGGATGGCGCAGAAGTACCCGGAAGTGCTGAGAACCGAAGAGAACCGCGTCCGCAATCTGTTCGGCTTCCGGCATAATCACTGCCCGACATCGCCGGTATACCGCGAGAAGACCCGGATAATCAATACAAAGCTGGCGGAGCGCTACTCCGATCATCCGGCCGTCATCGGCTGGCATATTTCCAACGAATTCGGCGGCGACTGCCACTGCGAACTGTGCCAAGCGGAGTTCCGCCGCTTCGTGCGGAACAAGTACGGCACATTGGACGAGCTGAATCATGCTTGGTGGACGACGTTCTGGAGCCACACGGTGACGGACTGGTCGCAGGTGGAATCGCCCGCGCCGCATGGCGAAAAGCAGGTGCACGCGATGAATCTGGATTGGCGCCGCTTCGTTACGCAGCGCACGGTCGATTTTATCCGTCACGAAACGGCGCCGCTGAAGGCGGTCAATCCCGACCTTCCTGTCACAACCAACTTCATGGAGTTTTTCGAAGGCTTGGATTATTGGAAATTCGCGGATGTACTCGATTTCCTGTCATGGGACAGCTACCCGACCTGGCACGACGCAGATGAGGATTCCAACCAAGCGGCAAAAATCGCCATGATGCACGATATTGTGCGTTCGATCAAGAGAGGACGGCCTTTTCTGCTTATGGAGAGTACCCCGAGTCTGACCAACTGGCAGGACGTAAGCAAGCTGAAGCGTCCGGGTATGCATCTCTTGTCGTCGCTGCAGGCTGTGGCGCACGGTTCCGACAGCGTTCAGTACTTCCAGTGGCGCAAAAGCCGCGGGTCGAGCGAGAAGCTGCACGGCGCGGTTGTCGATCATGTCGGCCATGAGCATACGCGTGTGTTCAAAGACGTCACGGATGTGGGCAGTGCCCTCCAAGGCATGGATCGGATTGTCGGAACTTCCGTGCCTGCGGAAGCAGCCGTCATTTTCGATTGGGAAAACCGCTGGGCGGTCAACGATTCGCAGGGACCCCGCAACATGGGCGTGAAGTACGAGGAAACGGTGCAGAACCATCATGAAGCGCTGTGGAAGCTGGGCGTGCCGACGGACGTGATCAACATGGACGCCGACTTCTCCACATACAAGCTGATTGTCGCGCCGATGCTGTACATGGTTCGCGAAGGCGTAGGCGAGCGTATGGAACGCTTTGTTGAAAACGGCGGCATGCTGGTAGTCACGTACTGGTCGGGCATCGTAAACGAGACCGATTTGTGCTTCCTTGGCGGATTCCCGGGACCGCTGCGCAAAGTCCTCGGGATCTGGTCGGAAGAGCTTGAAGGGCTGCATGACCGCGACCGGAACGGTCTGCGTCTGAACGGAGCCGGGGATCTGGGGATGTCCGGCGAATACGAAATCGCCGAGCTGTGCGACTTGATCCATCTGGAAGGCGCGGAGAGTCTGGGCGAGTACGCTTCCGACTTCTACGCGGGAAGACCGGCGCTGACCGTGAATCGCTTCGGTAAGGGCGAAGCCTATTATTTGGCTGCCCGCACGGGCGGCACGTTCCATGACGACTTCTATGCTGCGCTGGTACGGCATGCTGGCGTCGTTCGGACGCTGGACGCGAAGCTGCCGGCCGGCACGTCGGCGCATCTGCGCACGAACGGCGAGAGCGACTTCGTGTTTGTGCAGAACTACACGCCGGAGAGCGTAACGATCCCGCTGGACGGCCGGGTCTACCGCAATTTGGAGAGCGGAGAGCAGGTCGGGTCGGAGCTTGCGCTGGCGCCGTATGACATTCGCGTGCTGGAGCGCAAACGTGGCTGATCCTTTTCCAAGCTGAGCCGAGTCTCCTTTCCAGGCGGCTTAAAGTTCGTCTTCACTCGGCGATTCGGCTTCCGGCCCGGTGCCCGCGAACGCCGTTTGCGGCTTGACAGCACTGAAACAAGTCCGATCGAACCCTTTTTCCGTTTCGGAAGGAGGGTTTTTCTTCGTTGTCCGGGTCTGCGGGGGATGTCCAGGGTAATAGCATTGGAAGCAAGACCAACCTGCTACAGAAAGGTGAGGATAGATTTGAAAGCAATCGTGATTGAAGAGTTTGGTGGAACTGACAAGCTGCTTGAGCAAAATGTACCCGAACCGAAGATCGATGCGAACCAGGTCCTGATCAAACTGTATGCTACATCGGTCAATCCTGTAGATACCAAGATTCGTGAAGGGGCGATGAGAGACGCTGCCAGGCCTTTTCCATTGATTCTAGGCGGAGATGTGGCGGGCATCGTCAAGGAAGTCGGCGATAACGTCAGCCGCTTCAAGCCTCGCGATCCGGTATTTGCACGGCCGCGCGTATTCGGAACTTATGCGCAGTACGTGGCGGTAGATGCGGACGTAGTTGCGAAGAAGCCCGACAATCTCAGTTACGAGGAAGCGGCGGCGGTTCCTCTGGCGGGTCAAACGGCGTGGCAGGCGCTGGTCGATCACGGCAAAGTCAAAGAAGGCGATAAAGTTCTGATCCATGCGGGAGCCGGTGGAGTCGGTTCGATGGCGATTCAGATTGCCAAGTACTTAGGAGCCGAAGTCGCGTCGACGGCAAGTGGAAAAAACGAAGAACTGCTGAAAACATTGGGCGTGGATCGTTTTATCAATTATGAAGAAGAAGATTTTTCCGAGGTGCTCTCGGATTACGATATGGTGCTGGATACGATGGGCGGAGATATTCAGCATAAGAGCTTCAAGGTGCTGAAGCCCGGCGGCCATCTGGTTTCGGTATTGGAGAAGCCGGACGAGCATTTGGCGAAAGATTTGGGGATTCATACCGCCCATTTCATGATGGAGCCAAAAGGCGATCAACTGGAGAAACTGGCCGAGCTCGCTAATCAGGGCAAACTTAAGCCAATCATCGATTCAACCTATTGGTTGAATGAGCAGGGCGTACGGGACGCACATAAGAAAAGTGAAACTCACCATGCGGTCGGCAAGATCGTGATTCGGGCGAAGTAACTTTGCCCAAAAGTTCTTTTTGCATACCTTTTAGGGCGTGTACGCAAACCTATTTAAGCCAGATTCGAATCGAAATCAAAGCCAAAAAAGCCTTGAACATGCTCGCTGTCTTGTCGTAACGAGTGGCCAGGCGTCGGTAGTTTTTCATTTTGTTGAAAAAGCATTCGACCAGATGACGTTCTTTATATACCGTACGGTCATAGACGTGCTGCACTCGGCGATTCTTCTTGCTGGGAATTACAGCGACTGCATTTTGTTCCCTTAAAAGAGTTCGAATCGCATCGGTATCGTAAGCTCGATCGGCTAAAACCTCACGGTTTGACAGGTCGAACTGAGATAGCATTTCGTATCCTTTGACCGAGTCATGAGCTTGTCCAGGCGTCAGTTCGAACTTGAGCGGATTGCCCAGCGCATCGACGACTGCATGGATTTTGGTTGTCAATCCGCCTCTTGATCTTCCGATCGCTTGCTTGTGCTGCCCCCTTTTGCGCCTGTTCCATGCTGGTGAACGCGCACAATCGTCGTATCGAGCATCATTTGTTCGAAGTCCGGTTCAATCGCGACATGTTCCAAGATTTTGTCCCACGTTCCCGATTTCTGCAATCGCCAAAAGAAACTATAAGCCGAAGACCAAGGCCCATAATAATCCGGTAAATCTCGCCAAGCTGCTCCGGTACGAGCGACCCAAAGAACGGCATTCAGTCGGTGTCTTCGGTCTTTAGGTGGACGTCCTCCCTGAGTTTTTCGAGTCGGTGGCAAGAAAGATTCGATGGCATTCCATTCCTCATCGGTTAAATCGTATCGTCGTCTCATATCTTTAATTTAACAGATTTGATCATATTCTTGAAGTTTGCGTACAGGCCCTAG
>NZ_KB899300.1 GCF_000378145.1 Saccharibacillus kuerlensis DSM 22868
TCAACTCCGCTCGACTTGCATGTATTAGGCATGCCGCCAGCGTTCGTCCTGAGCCAGGATCAAACTCTCCATTAAAGTTGCGATTCCGAGGAATCGACTTATCTAGAAAGCACCATGTGCTCGTTAAAACGTGGCGGGAATTTTCATTCCCTATATTCTCTTCGCTTCAAGCTACGGTCCGAAGACTTTCACTTGTCGCGGAAACTCCAAATCACTATGCCCGGCTGGGTTAAGTGTTTTTCGTTTCTAACTCACTCATTGTTCAGTTTTCAAAGAACAAACCTTGTTGTGCTTGTTTCTTTTGTGCGTCACTGCATCTCAGCGGCGACTTTTATATCCTATCACAGTGGCGATCACTTCGTCAAGCACTTTTTTGAATTTCTTTTTCAGTGCTGATTTCCTGTTCGGTTGTGATGACTCTCTCTCGAAGAGCCGATTAATAATTTACCACGAACCAACCTAGCGAGTCAACACTTTTCTTCAAAAAACTTAAAAGCTTTTTTCCGTTTCCTTTAATGGCCTTTTACACAACAAAAGCGGCTCGGAAGTCACCGGCCGCTTTTCCGCGCTATATAAGCCATCTTTGCATTATCGCTCTCCGCTGTGACGCTTGTCCCGCACGTACTTGGATAACTCCTTAGGAGGCGCAACTCTCGCATACATTTGAAAGATTGTCTGGTATCGTTTAGAAATGGATTCACGCATACCTTTATCCAAACGCTTGTCGCTGAGATCGAACAACATCTCGTCCAGCTCCTTGCGCAGCACATATCCAAATTCTTTGCACTCCATATCGTTGAACATCATACCGAGCATTACAGTCCCTCCTTCCTTCCGGATCGTCCTCAATGTTGATTTGCTATTTCAACTTTGATTTAACCCAAAATGAAGCAGGGATAACCTTTCGATGCGCAAAAGTTTACAAAAGTTAGCGAAGCAGGTGATAAGTAAATGTACTTTCAATAATCGCGGCTATAAAAAGGAGAATTACAATCCATATAGCCGCATTAAGCATTTCTTTCATCCCCTGCTCCCACCGTGCTGCCAGACGATCTCTTTTACCCGCTCCGAGACTGAACAAACTGCCTATAACGAGACCGCCAAATTTCAATCCGTATCCGCATGCGATTACGATTGCAGGGAGTTCAACAATTCCGTGAGGAAGCAGCCCCAGAAAGATGAGTTCCGTTATATTTTCGCCTTGTCTATGCGCCACTTCTACTACAAACCCCAATACCATTCCGTTTAGCAGGAGAAAACCTATTGGAGCCAGGCCGAAGAATGCACCTAACAAGATCACAGCTATCGACTTGATTGCATTATTTAAGAAGATGAAGGTAAAAAAACTCAGCTCTACATGATCGGACTGCTCCAGCGACTTGGAAACCGATTGCAATCCTTCTAATTGGGAGAGAAGCAGCTGCTGCAGATCTTCCGCTCGTACCGCACCGATTGCAATTCCCGCGATAAACAATACGGCTGCGCTCAGCATGTAACCTTTGTTGCTTCCTAATCCTTTTATGAAGTTCCAAAACGACAATATTGCCATGATTCCCTCCTTTACTCTGAACCCCCGCCTTTATTCGTCTTTTTTACGATAGCTTGCGCCACCTCATTGTACATTCCACCGGTAACCGTATCCGCTTTATAGACAGACGGCGAGAAGTCGGGTTCTGAAATGTGATTGTCCGGTACACCAAGAGGGATTTGAGCCAAAAGCTCGGTATGCAGCGTTTCGGCCAATCTGCCTCCGCCTCCACGTCCGAAAACATAGTCCCGTTCTCCGTTTTTCTCATAGTAAGCCATATTCTCGACGACTCCCAGAATCTCGTGCCCGGTTTGCAGTGCCATAGCGCCCGCTCTAGCCGCAACAAACGCTGCTGTGCCGTGTGGAGTCGTAACGATGATCTGTTTACTCTGAGGCAGCAGCTGATGGACATCCAGCGCAATATCGCCGGTTCCTGGAGGGAGATCCAACAGCATGTAGTCAAGATCGCCCCATTCTGTCTCTTCAAAGAACTGTCTCAACATTCGCCCTAGCAGGGGACCACGCCAGACAACAGGATTATTTTCACGAATAAAGAAGCCCATGGACATTACCTTGACGCCAAAACGTTCAACCGGGCGCAGCAGTCCGTCAATCACTTCAGGACCTTCTTCGATCCCCATCATGTCCGGCACACTGAATCCGTAAATGTCCGCGTCAATCAGACCTACCTTTTTCCCGCGGCGGGCTAAAGCAACAGCCAGATTGACCGCTACAGTAGACTTCCCTACTCCGCCTTTGCCGCTTGCTACAGAAATGAATACGGTCGGGGAATCCTGGCTCAGCAGCGGAAGATGTTCAAGTCCCGCTGCATGCCCTTTAACCAGCACGGGATCTTCTTCGGGTTCATCTTCTTCGTCAGACCTAACTTGACTGTCTTTAATGATTGCCCGGCTGCGTTCTTTCTCCATATCTGTCGCTTCTTTGAATCGGATATGGACATTCTCGACCGCCAGCGACTGCAAAATGGAACGGATCTGCGTCTCCAGTCCTTGTCGGGTTTCTTCTTCATTATTCAGGCATACGACACTCAGTGATACCCGTCCTTCGCGAATAACAACATCACGGATTAGCCGCAGGTCGGATAAACGCACACGATAGACCGGATCTATCACCGCTTCAAGCGCTTCCACAACTTCTTCTCTTGTTACCATGCTGTTCACCCTCTCTCCCCGTATACGGGGAAATCTCATTCTTATTATACATGAAATAAAAACACCGAACCGCTCTCCCCTTTCAGGAAAACGATCCGGTGCTCCATCTTGAGTTCTATGCAAATCTACTGTCTAAGCTTATACCTGTTCCGCCAAACGTTCTCTCATGCCTTCGATCAGCACTTCCGCTACTTCCGGACGTGTGAATTCAGGAGGCGGGCATTCTCCATTACGCAGCAGAGCGCGGACTTTGGTACCAGATAGAGTCAAATGTTTTTCTTTGCCGTGCGGACATGTCTTGCTTGTCGCCATATTGCCGCAGTGCGTGCAGAAGAAGCTGTGCTCGAAAAAGAGCGGGGTAATATCCAATTCTTCCGGTTGGAAGCCAGAGAAGATTTCTTGTGCTTCATATGTGCCGTAGTAGTCGCCTACACCTGCATGATCGCGTCCTACGATAAAATGTGTACATCCGTAGTTTTTGCGTACGATAGCATGGAAAATGGCTTCTCTTGGGCCTGCATAGCGCATAGCTGCCGGGAATACGCCAAGAAACGTTCTTGCGGACGGATAATAGTTTTCGAGCAGTACCAAATAACTTCTCATTCGAATATCTGCAGGAACGTCATCCGACTTGGTCTCCCCCACAAGAGGATTTAGGAAGAGGGCATCGACTGTCTCCAAAGCGGATTTTTGAATGTACTCATGCGCTCGGTGAACCGGATTACGGGTCTGGAAGCCAACAACGGTTTTCCAACCTTTTTCCGCAAAGAGTCTTCTTGTCTCCGAAGGATCGAAATAAAACTCGTTAAAACGCTCGGGCTGCGGACGATTGAGCACCTTCACTTTGCCGCCAATGCGTTCAACCGGACGTTCATACAGCTTCTTGACTCCCGGATGCTCTTGATCGTCTGTTTTGAACACATTTAGAGCTTCCTTCTCGCGATCGATACTGTAGACACTCTCCACATCCAAGATTGCATATACGACTCCATCTTCTTCTCCTACAAGCGCTACTCGTTCACCTTTAAGTGAGACATCGGCACCTTCAAGGGGAAGCGTAATCGGGATGCTCCATACGGTACCATCCGCCAAACGCATACGACTGACCACACTCTCGTAGTCCTCTTCATTCATAAATCCTGTTAGCGGAGAAAAAGCGCCTACAGCAATCAAATCAAGATCGGACAGCACCCATGCATTAATCGGAATTTGCCGAAGCGTACGGGCCTCTGCAAGCAGTTGTTCGCGTTCCTCTCCCTCAGCGAGAAGATTGATCAGAATGCCGCCGTGCGGCTTGATAGAAGTCATATTCGGCAGTCGCTCCTTTGTCGGGTTCTTAAGCTTCTCTTACTTATGCAATCCGCATTCTGTCTTGTCATTGCCCGCCCAGCGGCCAGCACGAGGATCTTCTCCTGGCATAACCTGGCGTGTGCACTGCTCGCAGCCGATACTTGGGAAATTGCGATCATGCAGCGGGTTGTAGATTACATCGTTGTCCCGGATATATTTCCATACATCTTCGCTCGTCCAATCGGCCAACGGATTAAACTTCATCAAGCCAAACTTGTAATCGTACTCTACTTTTTTCGAATTCGCACGTGTTGGAGCCTGATCGCGACGAATTCCGGTAATCCAAGCATCGTAACGCGACAGATTTCGGGTCAACGGCTCAACTTTGCGGATATTGCAGCATAGGTTGGGATCGATAGTCCACAGCTTCGGCTCATGCTTCGCATCCTGTTCTTCCGGAGTCAGCAGCGGCGATACACGTACGAAGTCCAGGCCATAGCGATCTACCATACGGTCGCGAGTTTCGTAAGTTTCTTTGAAGTGAAAGTCGGTATCCAAGTAGAAAATGTCTGTATCTGGACTGATGTGCTGCAGCATATCAACAATAACTACGTCCTCTGCTCCGAAGCTGCAGGCAAAGGTAAGGCTTGAATACTGCTGAGTAGCAAAACGGATTACTTCTTCTGCGCTTAAATGCTCCAACTCTTCGGCTTTCACACGGGCAAAGTCTTCTTTTTCCAGCAAGTTCATTGTTTAAACCCTCCATCTCTGAATGGCAAATTAAATAGATTGAAATCCCATACGGCAGCTGCGGAAAAGAATAGCCGGCGGGCAGGCAGTTATAAGGTCACTTGACACTTTAGCGAATTAAACCAACTATTCTAATCTGAATTATGATAAGTATAAAACTTTCGCCGTAAACAATCAATTCTTTATTTCAAAATGAGAAAAACTTTTTTTGATGTTTGCTACTTGGACAAAACTTACTTGAATGTAGTTGTAAGAAAAGCAGGATCCCCTACTGTAGATACAACAAAAAAACCCAGCCACAAGGGGCTGGGTTTGTAGAAACGAATATTAACGCTTCGAGAACTGTGGAGCGCGACGTGCGGCTTTGAGACCGTACTTTTTGCGTTCCTTCATACGTGGGTCACGAGTCAGGAAGCCCGCTTTTTTCAGCGAACCGCGCAGCTCAGGATCTGCTTTAAGCAGAGCGCGCGAGATACCGTGACGGATAGCGCCGGCTTGGCCCGAAGTGCCACCGCCGTGTGCCAGTACGATTACATCGTACTTGCCAATCGTTTCAGTCAGGTTCAGTGGTTGGTTGACGATCAGTTTGAGCGTCTCCAGACCGAAGTATTCGTCGATTTCACGTTTGTTGATGACGATGCGTCCTTCACCCGGTACGAGGCGAACACGTGCTACCGAATGTTTACGACGACCAGTCCCATAGTATTGTACAGTTGCCATGAAAGGGTCCTCCTTTTATTTAGCCGCGAAGTTCGTAAACTTCCGGTTTCTGTGCTGCATGTGGATGCTCTGCTCCGGCATACGCTTTAAGTCTAAGTTTCATTCTGTCGCCCATACGAGTTTTAGGAAGCATGCCGGCTACAGCAAGTTCCAGAATACGTGCTGGCTTGTTTTTGATCATTTCGCCCGCGCTTGTTACTTTCAGACCGCCCGGGTGCATCGAGTGACGATAGTACTTCTTGTCCTGAAGCTTGTTGCCTGTCAGGTGGATCTTCTCTACGTTGATCACAACGACGAAGTCGCCGCCGTCAACGTGAGGAGTGAATTGTGTTTTGTGCTTGCCGCGGATGAGGGCAGCAGCTTCGCTAGCCAGACGGCCCAGCGTTTTGCCTTCGGCGTCGATGATGTGCCAGTTGCGCTCAACTTCGCTCGGCTTAGCCATGTAGGTAGTACGCATGAATAAGTTCCTCCTTCTAATCTTTGCATTAAATTCGTTTTTCGGTGTCAGAACGTTCCATGCCGCCGGGCTAAGATCCGGGGCTGCCGGAACGATTTATGTTTGCGATCATGGATAATTAAAAGTTAAAACAGTTGGTACTGCCCGTTTTCTTGATTGGGGGCCGTGGGAAGCCTTCAAGAAAACACAACTTTTATTCTACATGATTATTTCGCAAACCGCAATACATTTAAAAACAATTCCCTAAAGAACTTTCAATTACTGCGGCAGAAGATCGCCATAGTCTACATTCCACAGCGCCAACCCTTTACTTACTGCTGTTGGTCCAGCTGCTGCACGGTCGCAAGCGAGCAGAATAGTCTTCATATCCTCCGGTCTTCGCTTGCCTTCTCCCACCTGAAGAAGAGTACCGGTAATAATACGGACCATATGCTGCAAAAACCCTGTTCCCGTTAGAAAGATGTGAATGAACCCCTGATCAGTCGTTCCAGGCCGGCAGGTGCTCACGTCCACTTCAATCCAGGCTTCAAGCAAAGTGCGTACATGATTGGTCTTCTGCGAATGTCTGGAAGCGAACGACGTAAAGTCGTAAGTCCCGATCAGATACTGAAGTCCTTCTCTCATGTCTTCAATGTTCAGCTGCGGTGCAGGATGATGAAACTGCATATGCCGCTGGAACACATCCGGGAAACGGTTCGCATTGATTGTATAACGATACGTTTTACGCTTAGCTGCATGCCGGGAATTAAACTCAAGCGGAACTTCCCATGAACGGGTTAAGACGATATCTTGAGGCAGCCGGGCATTGAGCGCCAGCGGCCAGCGATCCGCAGGAATTTGCGAAGAAGTATGGAAGTTGAACACTTGAGCATACGCATGCACACCAGCGTCGGTCCGGCCCGAAGCAATGATCTTGGGTTTATCGCCGGTTAGAGCCAGAATGGATGCTTCCAGTTCGTCCTGGACGGTCTGCCCGATCGGCTGCGTTTGAAAACCGTTGTAATGGGTTCCGTCGTAAGCGACGGTCATGCACAGGTTGCGCAAGAGATCACCTTCCTCGTTCTTCGAGTCAAAAAAAAAGAAACGGCTCTGCCGCCTTGGACAGGCGGCATACGTTTCTCGGGAATCCAGTGGGCGGGGTCACCCCCGGCCCGAACCGTTACACCGACGACTAGGCGCGGTCAACCAGTTCCAGGTAAACCATAGGTGCTGCATCGCCACGGCGAGGTCCCAGCTTCAGGATACGAGTGTATCCGCCCGGACGGTCCGCATAACGCGGTGCCAGATCAGCGAACAGTTTTTGGATTGCATCTTGCTCACCATCGATCGTTTCGCGACGAACGTATGCAGCCACTTGACGGCGTGCATGCAGATCTCCACGTTTGGAAAGGGTGATCAGTTTTTCAGCAACGGAGCGGGCTTCTTTCGCTTTCGCTTCCGTCGTTTCGATACGCTCATACAGGAACAGGTCGGTTACCAGGTCGCGAAGCAGAGCTTTGCGCGCGCTGGAGTTACGTCCCAACTTTTGGTATGCCATTGTTTTCCCTCCTTCACATAATGCTCTTCGTTCTTAGTCTTCTTGACGAAGACCGAGTCCCAGCTCTTCGAGCTTCTCTTGAACTTCTTCCAAAGACTTGCGGCCCAGATTACGAACCTTCATCATGTCTTCTTCGGATTTCGTGGTCAGCTCTTGTACCGTATTGATGCCGGCACGTTTCAGACAGTTGTAGGAACGCACGGAGAGATCGAGTTCTTCGATCGTCATCTCCAACACTTTTTCCTTCTTGTCTTCTTCTTTTTCGACCATGATTTCCGCGTCGCGAGCTTCGTCGGTCAGACCCACGAAGAGCAGCACGTGCTCGGTCAAAATTTTGGCGCCCAGGCTTACCGCTTCTTCCGGACGAATGCTGCCATCAGTCCAGACTTCAAGTGTCAGCTTGTCGTAGTTTGTGACTTGTCCAACCCGAGTGTTTTCCACTGCGTAGTTTACGCGGGAAATCGGGGTGTAGATCGAATCGATCGGAATAACACCGATCGGTTGATCGTCATGTTTGTTTTTGACGGACTGGACATATCCGCGGCCGCGGCCAGCGAAAATGCGCACATGCAGTCTCGATCCCGGTGCCAGAGTGGCGATATGCAAATCCGGATTAAGGATCTCCACATCGCTATCTGCGCGGATGTCGCCGGCCGTTACAAGACCTTCGCCTTCCGCGTCGATTTCCAGTACCTTTTCTTCATCGGAATGAATCTTCAGCGAAAGAGCCTTCAGATTCAGAATGATTTCCGTTACGTCTTCCGTAACGCCGGGGATCGTCGAGAATTCGTGCAGAACGCCGTCGATTTGGACCGAAGTGACCGCTGCGCCGGGAAGCGACGACAGCAGGATGCGGCGAAGCGAGTTTCCAAGCGTCGTACCGTATCCACGTTCCAAAGGCTCAACGACAAATTTACCGTACGTGCCTCCGTCATTGATCTCTACGGTCTCAATTTTCGGCTTTTCGATTTCTATCACTACAATACCCCTCCTTCAAAACGTCGCTTCCGTGAAACCAAGCATACTGAACACATAATGCTTATGAATACTATACGCGGCGACGCTTAGGAGGACGGCATCCGTTGTGAGGAACCGGAGTTACGTCCTTGATCAGGTTGATTTCCAGACCTGTAGCTTGCAGCGAGCGGATTGCCGCTTCACGGCCCGCGCCAGGACCTTTAACCATAACTTCAACAGTTTTCAGGCCGTGTTCCATTGCGGCTTTAGCAGCTGTTTCGGCAGCGAGCTGAGCGGCAAATGGAGTCGATTTACGGGAACCTCTGAAACCGAGATTACCTGAGCTTGCCCAGGAGATCGCGTTTCCGTGCGGATCCGTAATGGTAACAATCGTATTGTTAAACGTGGAACGGATGTGTGCCACGCCAGATTCGATATTTTTACGGTCGCGACGTTTCGTACGTACGACTTTTTTAGGTTTAGCCATTTTCAGTTATCCCCCTTTCTTACTTCTTCTTGTTCGCTACAGTACGACGAGGACCTTTACGAGTACGAGCATTCGTTTTCGTACGTTGTCCGCGTACCGGCAATCCACGACGATGACGGATACCACGATAAGATCCGATCTCGATCAGACGTTTGATGTTCAGAGACACTTCGCGACGCAGGTCGCCCTCTACCTTCACATTAGCGTCAATCGTTTCACGCAGCTTGCTTACCTCATCCTCAGTCAGATCGCGAACACGAGTGTCCGGGCTGATTCCTGTTTGGCTCAGGAGTTTTTGGGAAGTCGTTTTACCGATTCCGAAGATATAAGTCAAGGCGATCTCAACGCGTTTGTCACGTGGCAAATCCACACCAGCAATACGAGCCATTACGCTACACCCCCTTCTAAGTTATCCTTGTTTTTGTTTGTGTTTCGGATTTTCGCAGATTACCATGACATTCCCTTTGCGACGAATGACTTTGCATTTTTCGCAGATTGGTTTGACCGACGGTCTAACCTTCATGATTATTACCTCCTCAAAAGCATTCGGTTTAATCGTGCACGAACGCCCCGGCCGGACCGGAATCGTTCCAAGCACTAGAACGTTGTATATCCAAAAAGCGACGTATCCTTATTTACGGTAAGTGATACGGCCGCGAGTCAGATCGTAAGGCGATAACTGTACGACCACTTTGTCTCCCGTCAGAATACGGATAAAGTGCATGCGCAGCTTTCCGGAAACGTGAGCGAGAATTTGATGACCGTTCTCGAGTTCCACCTTGAACATCGCATTCGGCAGCGGTTCGATAACCACGCCTTCGATTTCAATGACATCTTCCTTGGCCATAATCATTCTCCTTTCTGCTTAGCATTCTGTGCGTCGGATTCCATAAACACGTTAACTGCATGGCGCAGCTTCGCATTTGTAACCCTGCCGCTCTCCTGCAAACTGTTTACGACTTCGCTGCTGATTGCCGTCTGGGATTCAAGGTGCAGCGGATTCTTCTTCTTTGGACGGTCAAACTTGCGTTTGTGTCCATCTGCGATCCAAATCCCCTGTTCCTCGTCCAGCCTTACGACCACCGCCACCTGCCCTGCATCGCGGCCTTTCCGGATCTTCACGAGTTGACCGATCTGCAGGGGATGTTCCTTTTTCAAGTGTATCACCTACGCGCTCAATTTTGTGAAAATTTCCAGTCCGTCTTTCGTAACCGCCACTGTGTGCTCAAAGTGAGCGCACAGCGAACCATCTACTGTTACGACGGTCCAGTTGTCCTCCAGCGTCCGAACCAGTCTTCCGCCAAGGTTAACCATCGGTTCGATTGCCAGCACCATACCGGGTTTGAGCAGCGGACCGCGACCCTCGATGCCGTAATTCGGTATCTTCGGTTCTTCGTGCAGGTCACGACCGATGCCGTGACCGACGAACTCCCGAACAACCGACATTCCAGACTGTTCGATATGGCGCTGAATCGCATGCGAAATGGTAAACAGACGCACATCCGGCTTCAAAAGTGCCAGTCCTGCGTACAGGGAGCCTTCCGTAACGTCCAGCAGCCGCTGGGCTTCCTCGGAAATACGCCCTACCGGGTAAGTCCAGGCGGAATCGCCATGGTATCCGCGATACTGCGCTCCGATATCGATTGATACGATATCGCCTTCCCGAAGCTTGCGCTCGCTGGGGAATCCGTGTACCAGCTGGTCGTTAACCGACGCACAAATGCTGGCCGGAAAACCATTATAGCCTTTGAAAGACGGCACCGCATCCTGGCTGCGGATGGTTGCATCGGCCAGCGCATCAAGTTCGGCCGTCGTAACGCCCGGTTCGATCGCCCCTGCCAACACTCGGTGAGTCTCAGCCACAATCCGTCCCGCTTCTCTCATAAAGCCGAGCTCCGTTTCGGACTTGCAAATGATCATTACAGTTAACCTCGCAGTACGGACAGGATTCCTTCCGATACCGTACCGATCTCCTGGTCTCCGTCGATCTGCCGCAGCAAGCCTTTGTTTGCATAGTAATCGATCAGAGGCGCCGTTTTGCTTGCATATTCCTCAAGCCGTGTGCGTACGCTCTCTTCGTTGTCGTCCGGACGTTGGTAAAGTTCCCCACCGTCTTTGTCACACACGCCATCTTGCTTCGGCGGGTTGAAGATCACATGATAGGTCGCTCCGCAAGTTTTGCAGATGCGGCGACCCGTAATCCGAACAAGCAGCTTCTCCGGATCAACGTTCAGATTGATAACATGATCAAGCTTACGGCCAGACTCGAGCAAAAGTGCATCCAATGCTTCGGCCTGCAGCAGAGTTCTCGGAAATCCGTCGAGCAAGAAACCTTTTTCGCAATCCGGCTGGCTTAGCCGTTCGCGGACGATACCGTTCGTTACGTCATCCGGTACGAGCAGCCCTTGATCGATGTATTCTTTCGCTTTTACTCCGATTGGAGTTCCCTCTTTGATCGCCAGACGAAATGCATCGCCCGTCGAAATATGAGGAATGCTGAATGCATCTACAATGACCTGTGCCTGTGTTCCTTTACCTGCCCCGGGAGGCCCCATGAATAGAATGTTCACGTCATGTCCACTCCTTACGTCTTACCCATGCATGCCTAACAGCACAAAAGGCGCCGGGCGAGCGCATGGAGTCGGACCCGTCCGGAACCTGAGCTATTTATTGATAAAACCTTTATAGTGCCGTTTAATCAACTGACTTTCGATTGTCTTCATCGTATCCAGTGCTACCCCGACGACGATCAGCAGCGAAGTGCCGCCAATTTGAACCGACTGGGGAAGGCCGGAAAGCGAACCGAATGCAATCGGCAGTAGAGAAATTACAGTTAGGAAGAGTGCGCCGGTTACAGTGAGTCGCGACATCACGCGAGTGATGTACTTCTCAGTTGCTTTACCCGGACGAACTCCAGGAATGTAGCCGCCATTTTTCTTCATGTTCTCTGCCATCTGCTGAGGATTAATCTGCACGAAGGTATAGAAGAACGTGAAGCCGATGATCATGACTGCATAAAGCACCATGCCAAGCGGTTGGCTGTGGTTCAAGTTATTTTGCACCCATTCTGCCCACGCGTACGTTGACCAGAAGTTTGCAAGGATAACCGGGAATTGCAGCAGAGATATGGCAAAGATAACCGGGATAACACCCGCAGCGTTAACTTTCAACGGAATGTGGGTATTTTGACCGCCGTACATTTTATTGCCGACGACCCGTTTTGCATATTGAACCGGAACTTTCCGGATCCCCTGCTGAATAAAAATAACACCGATAATAATTAGGATCAAGACAAGAACAATAATCACGGTCTTCATTGCGTTCAGGAACGTTTGTCCGTCTACGATGAAATCGGATTGAGCTGTTGTCGAGATATAACCTGGAATGTTTGCAACGATACCGGCAAAGATCAGGATCGAAATCCCGTTACCGATACCTTTTTCTGTGATCTGCTCGCCCAGCCACATCAAGAGGGCTGTACCGGCAGTCAAGACAATTGCAATCAGAATGTAGTCGACGGTCGTGGCATTCGGAATCATTTCCGATTGATAAATACGGTTGAATCCGATTGCCGTGGCGAACGCCTGAATCAAACCCAGAACTATGGTGCCGTATCGGGTGATCTGCGCCAGCTTTTTCTTTCCGTGTTCACCTTGTTTAGACCACTCGGTGAATTTCGGAATGACATCCATCGACAGCAGCTGTACGATGATCGATGCCGTTACGTACGGATAGATGCTGAGCGCGAAGATCGAGAACTGCATAAGCGCCCCTCCGGAGAAGGTGTTAAGCAGCCCCATCAACTGGCTGCCGGCCTCATTGGCCGACTGGAGTACGTCCGTGTTAACTCCCGGAACCGGGATGAACGTACCGATACGGTAGATGACCAAAACCATCAGCGTAAACAGAATTCGTTTACGGAGGTCGTCGACCCGCCATATATTCTTCAGGGTATTGAACATTAGATCACCTCGGTTTTACCGCCGGCAGCCTCGATTTTCTCCACCGCAGATTGAGAGAACTTGCTTGCTTTGACAGTCAACTTAACTGTCACATCGCCATTACCGAGAATCTTGATGCCGCTCTTTGTATCTTTAACGATACCTTGTTCCTTAAGCAGCTCAGGAGTTACTTCGGTGTTTTCTGCAAAGTTGTTCAGCTCTTCGATGTTCACGATGGCATATTCTTTACGGGTTGGATTAACAAACCCACGTTTTGGCAAGCGACGATACAGCGGGTTCTGACCGCCTTCGAAGCCTGGACGAACACCGCCGCCGGAACGAGCGTTTTGGCCTTTATGACCGCGACCGGCTGTTTTACCCGTACCGCTACTCGTACCGCGACCGATGCGTTTGCGCTCTTTAGTCGAACCCGGAGCTGGAGAAAGCTCATGTAACTTCATCGTTCGTTGCACCTCCTTGATTCATTCTATTGGTTCGCTTCTTTCAAAGCGATATTTTTTTAAGCTTCGATTTCTTTTACGGAAACCAAGTGCTGGACTTGGTTGACCATACCGCGAATCGCTGCGTTGTCGTTTTGTACAACAACTTGGTTCGTTTTACGCAGTCCCAACGTGTTAACGGTCGTGCGTTGGTTTTTCGGACGTCCGATCAGGCTGCGTACGAGGGTAATTTCCAATTTAGCCATTGCTTTTCCCTCCTTAGCCTCTCAGTTCTTCGACGGATTTTCCGCGAAGCTTTGCCACATCTTCGGCACGCTTCAAACGGGACAATCCTTCCAAAGTCGCGTTGACCATGTTCATGGAGTTCGAAGAACCCAGGGATTTTGTCAAGATGTCGCCTACGCCTGCAAGTTCCAGTACTGCACGTACCGGACCGCCAGCGATAACGCCTGTACCTTCGGATGCTGGTTTCAGCAATACGCTGCCCGCTCCGAATTTACCTGTAACCAAGTGAGTGATCGTTGTTCCAACGAGAGGAACATGGATCATGTTCTTCTTAGCATCTTCGATGCCTTTGCGGATCGCATCCGGAACTTCTCCGGCTTTACCGATTCCTGCTCCGACGTTTCCGTTACCGTCGCCTACGACAACCAGTGCGCTAAAGCTGAAACGGCGTCCGCCCTTTACAACTTTTGCTACGCGGTTGATGTGTACAACGCGTTCCGTCAGTTCTCCTACAGTGCTCATATCTACACGCAAGTCGTTTACCTCCTTTTGTCTCGGTTTAGAATTCCAGTCCGGCTTCGCGGGCTGCGTCGGCCAGTGCTTGAATCCGTCCATGGTAGAGGTATCCTCCGCGGTCGAAAACGACTACGGCATAACCTTTTTCCTTAGCGCGGTTTGCAACCAGGGTTCCGACTTTACGGGCAGCTTCAACGTTGCCGCCGTTTGTGATTTCGCTTTTCAGCTCTTTGTCCATTGTCGAAGCGGAAACGATGGTTACACCGCTCACGTCGTCGATCAGTTGGGCATAGATGTGCTTCTCTGAACGGTACACGTTCAGGCGAGGGCGTTGAGCCGTACCTTGAATTTTCTTACGCACGCGCAAGTGTCTTTTCAGGCGGCCTTTATTTTTATCACCTTTGGTAATCATGACTACTTTCACTCCTTCCCATCTGCTTATTAGGCAGCTTCACATAAACAAGCTAAGGGTAATGCGAAGGAAAGCGGCTTATTTCTTCTTGCCGGCTTTACCTTCTTTACGGATGATGCGTTCGCCTTCGTACTTGATACCTTTGCCTTTATACGGCTCTGGTTCACGTACCGAACGGATTTGAGCAGCATAAGCGCCTACGCGCTCTTTGTCGATCCCGCGAACGATGATCTTCGTGTTCGAAGGAACTTCGAACTCGATGCCCGATTCCGGAGTGATTTCAACCGGGTGGGAGTAACCTACGTTCAAAACGATTTTTTCTCCGGACTTGCTGGCACGGTATCCGACCCCAACCAGTTCAAGCGACTTGGAGAAACCTTCCGTTACACCACTTACCATGTTGCTGACAACGCTGCGAGTCGTGCCGTGAAGGGAACGATGCTCTTTGTTGTCGGAAGGACGTTCTACTGTAATTGTATTACCTTCCACCGTTACTTTCATATCTCTATGAATTTCACGAGTGAGAGTACCTTTAGGACCTTTGACCGTAATCACCGTGTTGTTCAGTGTTACTTCAACGCCACCTGGTACTTCGATTGGTTTGCGACCAATACGAGACATATTTGTTGCACCTCCTTGTGTTCTGACGTAATTACCAAACGTAGCAGATTACTTCGCCGCCAGCTTTCGCTTGACGAGCTTCTTTGTCGGTCATAACTCCCTTGGACGTGGAGACAATCGCGATACCCAGGCCGCCCAGCACGCGAGGAACTTCGTTGCTCTTCGTGTACACGCGCAGACCCGGCTTACTGATTCTTTTCAGACCAGTGATAACGCGCTCGTTGTTTTGTCCGTATTTCAGGAAGATACGGATGATGCCCTGCTTGTTATCCTTTACGAATTCCGCGTCGCGGATAAAACCTTCACGTTTCAGGATCTCAGCAATTTGCTTTTTCATCGCAGAAGCCGGCATTTCGACTTTCTCGTGACGAACCACGTTCGCGTTGCGAATGCGTGTAAGCATATCTGCAATCGGATCGGACATAGTCATAATGTGTGAACCTCCTTCCTTGTTATGCGGTAATTACCAGCTTGCTTTTTTAACGCCAGGGATCTGGCCTTTATGAGCCAATTCGCGGAAGCAAATACGGCAGATCTTAAACTTTTGTAACACCGAGTGTGGACGACCGCAACGTTCGCAGCGCGTGTATGCACGCACCTTGAATTTAGGTGTGCGTTGCTGTTTAACTTTCATCGAAGTTTTTGCCACTTTAGCCTGACACCTCCTGGGTAGTTTCGGAAGAACAGGGTCATGGATCATGGCCCTAGATACTGGCCGATATTATTTTGCGAAAGGCATTCCGAGACCTGCGAGAAGCTCGCGGCCCTCTTCGTCCGTTTTCGCCGTAGTTACGATAACGATATCCATACCGCGGACTTTGTCCACTTGATCGTATTGGATTTCTGGGAAGATAAGCTGTTCTTTCAGACCAAGTGTGTAGTTACCGCGGCCGTCGAAGGCTTTGTTGGATACACCCTGGAAGTCACGTACGCGTGGAAGCGCAACGTTGAACAGTTTGTCGAGGAACTGGTACATACGCTCGCCGCGCAGAGTTACCTTTGTTCCGATCGGCATGTTCTCACGCAGTTTGAAACCTGCGATCGATTTCTTAGCACGAGTGATAACTGGCTTTTGACCAGCAATTTGCTCGAGCTCAGCTACTGCAGTATCGAGAACTTTCGAGTTGGATACGGCTTCGCCGACACCCATGTTGATGACAACCTTCTCCAGTTTCGGAACCTGCATAACCGTCGTATAGTTGAACTTCTGCATCAGAGCAGGAGTACTTTCGTTCAAATAACGTTCTTTCAATCTTGTTACCATGAAGGATGAACCTCCTTTCCGTAAAAATAAGATTATTCGATAACTTCTCCGGATCTTTTCGCAACGCGCACTTTTTTACCGTTGTCCAGCGTCTTGTAACCTACGCGGGTTACTTTGCTGCCGTCTTTCGGGTCAATATGCATCACGTTCGATACGTGGATCGAAGCTTCCTGCTCAACGATTCCGCCTTGCGGGTTCGCTTGGCTTGGCTTTTGGTGTTTTTTCACCATGTTCACGCCTTCGATCAACACGCGGTTTTCACGAGGGTAAGCTGCGATAACGCGGCCTTTTTTGCCTTTGTCTTTACCGCTAATCACGATAACGACATCGTCTTTTTTCACGTGAAGTTTGTTGTTGTGAGATTCCAGAACCTTTTTCACTCTTGCCATTAGGTACACCTCCTATGACTTACCGGCCGGCGGCCGACAAGAAAATCGTGCATGCTTATATTAGATAACTTCCGGTGCCAAGGAAACGATTTTCATGAAGTCCTTGTCGCGAAGTTCACGGGCAACTGGTCCGAAGATACGCGTACCACGTGGGCCACGATCGTCTTTTACCACTACCGCTGCGTTTTCGTCGAATGCGATGTAAGATCCGTCTTTACGACGTACCGAACGCTTCGTACGAACAACTACCGCTTTAACTACGTCGCCTTTTTTGACAACGCCCCCTGGTGTTGCTTGTTTTACCGAGCACACGATCAGGTCTCCGATGTTAGCTGTGCGACGTCCCGTACCACCAAGTACGCGGATACACATCAGTTCCTTCGCACCGGAGTTATCGGCTACAGCCAAACGAGTAAATGGTTGAATCATTGTTGATGTCCTCCTTTCGGATGAGCTTTATCGTTCAATTAGATAGTGATCGCTTTTTCAGTGACTGCAGTCAGTCTCCAGCGCTTATCTTTCGACAGCGGGCGAGTTTCAACGATTCTTACCGTATCGCCAATTTTCGCTTCGTTGCTTTCATCATGCGCTTTGAATTTCTTCGTCGACTTAATGCGTTTATGATACAGATCATGTTTTTTGTAAGTTTCTACAGCAACAACGATCGTTTTATCCATTTTATCGCTCACGACTTTACCTACCAGCACTTTACGCGAGTTGCGTTGTTCGGTCATGGTTAGCCTCCTTCCTGAATAACGGGTTCACCTACCCGGAGGGGTTCAAAGGAATTACGAAGTAATTCCGAGTTCTCTTTGACGCAGAACAGTTTTAGCACGAGCGATTTCCTTACGGACTACGCTGATGCGGGTTGGGTTATCGAGTTGACCAGTAGCGAGCTGAAAGCGCAGGTTAAAGAGTTCCTCTTTAAAACCGGAAACCTTCTGTTCGATCTCGGCAGTGGTCAGGTCACGCAGTTCCTTAGCCTTCATTTGCTTCACCACCCAATTCTTCACGTTTCACAAACTTAGTTTTGACAGGCAGTTTGTGAGAAGCAAGACGCATCGCTTCGCGAGCAATCTCTTCCGATACACCGGCAAGTTCAAACATGATCTTACCCGGTTTCACGACTGCTACCCATCTTTCAACGTTACCTTTACCGCTACCCATCCGGACCTCGAGAGGCTTTTGAGTAATCGGCTTGTCAGGGAAAATTTTGATCCAAACTTTACCGCCACGTTTGATGTAACGAGTCATAGCGATACGCGCTGCTTCGATCTGACGGTTCGTGATCCAAGAAGGTTCAGTTGCCTGCAGGCCGAATTCGCCGAAGTTCAATTCAGTACCGCCTTTAGCACGACCGGCCAGACTGCCGCGTTGCTGTTTACGGTGTTTTACACGTTTAGGTACCAACATGATTAGTTGCCTCCTTCCTGAGCAGCTTGTTTCTTAGCTGGGGGAAGAATCTCTCCACGGTAGATCCATACTTTAACGCCGATACGACCGTAAGTCGTGTGCGCTTCTGCTGTACCATAGTCGATATCGGCACGCAGGGTATGAAGTGGAACAGTTCCTTCGCTGTAGCCTTCCGAACGAGCGATTTCCGCGCCGCCAAGACGACCGCTAACCGCAGTTTTGATTCCTTTAGCACCGGAACGCATAGTTCTTTGCATTGCTTGCTTCAGAGCACGACGGAACGATACACGACGTTCCAATTGTTGTGCAATGCTTTCTGCAACCAGGATAGCGTCCAGCTCTTGATTTTTGATTTCCGCAATGTTGATGTGTACTTTTTTGCCTTTAGCAATCTTAGTGATCGCTCCACGCAGTACCTCAACTTCCGCACCACCACGTCCGATAACCATACCCGGTTTAGCAGTATGAATGGTTACGTTAACGCGGTTCGCAGCTCTTTCGATCTCGATCTTGGAGACAGCGGATTCTTTAAGTTTTGCTTTCAGGTATTCGCGAATTTTCACGTCTTCCATCAGCAGATCGCCGAAGTCTTTACCAGCGTACCATTTAGATTCCCAGTCACGGATAATTCCTACACGGAGTCCGACCGGATTTACTTTTTGTCCCACACGTATCCCTCCTTACTTTTCAGATACAGCCACAGTGATATGACTGGTGCGTTTATTGATCCGGCTTGCGCGTCCCATTGCCCGAGGGCGGAAACGTTTGAGAGTCGGTCCTTGGTTAACGTAAACCTGCGAGATTACCAGTTTGCTTACGTCCATCGAATGATTGTGCTCCGCATTGGCGATAGCCGAGTTCAGCAGCTTCTCCAGGATTGGCGATGCCGCCTTCGGAGTGTGACGCAGAATCGCGATCGCTTCACCTACTTGCTTGCCACGGATCAGGTCCGCTACGAGCTTAGCTTTACGAGGAGCGATGCGGGAATATTTCAAATGCGCTTGTGCTTCCATTCTATCATAACCTCCCTTCGGACTTTACTTAGGTCCGTTTTAGCGTCTTGTTTTCTTATCGTCGTCGGTATGGCCTTTGTAAGTACGCGTCGGCGCGAACTCACCCAGTTTGTGTCCAACCATGTCTTCCGTCACATAAACCGGTACATGCTTACGTCCGTCATAAACGGCGAAAGTGTGTCCGATGAATTGTGGGAAAATCGTGGAGCGTCTGGACCAAGTTTTGATAACGGCCTTTTTGCTGGCTTCGTTCATTACTTCTACCTTTTTCAGCAGGTATCCGTCAATGAAAGGGCCTTTTTTGAGACTGCGTGTCATCGATTGTAGTCCTCCCTTCAGCTGGCTTGTTCCATAACCCTAGCCGGCGAAGCAATGCGGGATAAGCGCATTACTTCGTGCGGCGACGGATGATGTATTGATCCGAAGATTTGTTTTTCTTGCGTGTTTTGTAACCAAGTGTCGGCTTGCCCCAAGGAGACAGCGGGGACTTACGTCCGATCGGAGCACGGCCTTCACCACCACCGTGTGGGTGATCGTTCGGGTTCATAACTACGCCGCGGACTTCAGGACGCTTGCCCAACCAGCGGTTACGACCGGCTTTACCGATTTTCACGAGTTCGTGGTCTTGGTTGCCTACCGAACCAATTGTAGCACGGCAAACTTTAAGAACGCGACGAACTTCGCCCGAAGACAGGCGGATCGAAACGTAACGCTCTTCTTTACCCAGCAGCTGAGCTTCTGTTCCGGCTGCGCGAACCATTTGGCCGCCTTTGCCTGGCTTCAACTCGATGTTGTGGATAACTGTACCTACCGGAATGTTTTCCAGTGGCAGTGCGTTACCGATTTTGATGTCTGCATCAGGACCGGAGAAGATCGTGTCGCCAACTTTCAGACCCTTAGGCGCCAGAATGTAGCGCTTTTCGCCGTCTGCATAGTTGATCAATGCGATGTTCGAAGTACGGTTTGGATCGTATTCGATTGTAGCAACGCGGCCTGGAATTCCATCTTTAGTCCGCTTAAAGTCGATAATCCGGTATTTACGTTTGTGTCCGCCGCCTTGGTGACGAACCGTAATTTTACCTTGGTTGTTGCGGCCTGCTTTGTTGAAGAGCGGCGACAACAGCGATTTCTCCGGCTGGTTCGTTGTGATTTCTTCGAACGTCGACACGCTCATTGCGCGGCGGGCCGGGGATGTTGGTTTATACTTTTTGATTGGCACGTTGGTTTCCCTCCTTACTCTGCAGATTCAAAGAATTCGAGCGATTTGCTATCTGGAGTCAGCGTCACGATCGCTTTTTTCCATTCGCTTGTATAACCGGAGTGACGGCCGTAGCGTTTCGGCTTAGCCGGCACGCGCAGAACGTTGACTTTCAGCACTTTTACGCCGAAAATCGATTCTACTGCCTTCTTCACTTCCGTCTTGTTAGCGCTCATTTGCACTTCAAACACGTACTTCGATTGACTCATCGCTTCAGCTGTACGTTCCGTAATAATCGGACGTTTGATAAGGTCGCGAGGATCTTTCATTATGCGAATACCTCCTCTACCTTCTGTACTGCGTCCTTCGTGATGATAAGCTTATCATACACGAGCACGTCGAGAACATTAATGCCGTCAGCCTGGACGAACTTGACGCCCGGGATGTTACGAGCGGACAGAGCAACATTGTTGTCGTATTCCGGAGCCACTACAAGGGCTTTACGGTCTACGTTCAGTTTGCTCAGAATAGCCGCGAATTCTTTAGTCTTCGGAGCGTTCAGGCTCAGTGCATCCAGAACGATAATTTCGTTCGCGATGACTTTCGAAGACAGTGCCGATTTGATCGCCAGACGACGAACTTTTTTAGGCAGTTTGAAAGAGTAGCTGCGCGGAGTTGGTCCGAAGACGATACCGCCGCCTCTCCACTGTGGAGAACGAATGGAACCTTGACGAGCACGTCCTGTACCTTTTTGTTTCCAAGGTTTACGACCGCCGCCACGAACTTCCGAACGTCCTTTGACTTTATGCGTACCGGAGCGCAGGGATGCTTGCTGCATCACTACTGCCTGGTGAAGCACATGTCCGTTAGGGTTGATTCCGAATACCGAGTCGCTCAGTTCGATTTCACCAACTTCGCTGCCTTCGATATTGAAAACTGTTACTTTAGGCATTTCATGTTCCTCCTTTCTTCTAAAAATCTATTATTTCTTCACCGATGCGCGAACTTTAACGAAGCTGTTTTTAGGACCCGGAATGGAGCCTTTAACGAGCAGCACGTTACGTTCAGCATCAATTCTTACGATTTCGAGGTTTTGAACAGTGATCGAGTCGTGACCCATGTGTCCTGGCAGGCGTTTACCTTTCGGTACACGGTTAGCCTGGATGGAACCCATCGAACCCGGTCTGCGGTGGTAACGCGAGCCGTGCGCCATTGGTCCGCGGCTTTGTCCCCAACGTTTGATAACGCCGGCAAAACCTTTACCTTTGGATACGCCGCTTACGTCAACGAATTCGCCTTCTGCAAATACGTCCGCTTTAAGCACTTGTCCAACCTCGTAAGTTCCGAGGTCAACACCGCGAAGTTCGCGAATGTAGCGCTTAGGTGCAGTATCCGCCTTTTTGGCGTGGCCTGCCTCCGGTTTGTTGGAACGAGTAGTCTTCTTATCCGCAAAACCGATTTGTACCGCTTCATAACCATCGTTTTCCAGGTCTTTCTTCTGCAGAACCACGCAAGGGCCTGCTTCGATAACCGTTACCGGAACGACGTTACCTTCAGCGGTGAACACTTGGGTCATACCCAGTTTTTTCCCTAAGATACCTTTCATGTTGACACCTCTTTTCATTTATGTCCTTATTCAGGAGTATTACAGCTTGATTTCGATATCTACACCGGACGGCAGGTCCAAACGCATCAGTGCGTCCACAGTTTGTGGAGTCGGGTTCACGATGTCGATCAGACGCTTGTGCGTACGCATCTCGAACTGTTCGCGCGAGTCTTTGTACTTGTGCACCGCACGGAGAACGGTAATGATTTGCTTTTCAGTTGGCAGCGGAATCGGACCAGAAACACCGGCACCCGAACGTTTTGCTGTCTCAACGATTTTCTCAGCGGACTGATCCAGAACTCTGTGATCATATGCCTTCAAACGAATACGAATTTTTTGCTTTGCCATTATAATTCCCTCCTTCTATCGCCCAATTTGATATCGGACATACTCCGCGAAAATTTTCCGCGCACGACCACTATGGCAAAGGAGCCGGGTGTGTCGGTAACCTCTCGCATCATCGCAACGTCGCAGAACAACATTCATTATTATATAGAAGAAGACGCGACAATGCAATACCTTTTTTAAAATTACACAAAAAGAAAACGAGGCCCTATCCCGACTCCGGGATAAAGGCCCCGCCTCGTGTTTCGTTTACAGTACATTGTTACTCGTTCCAGTACACTGTTGCTTTATAAACGGTCTTTTGAGGAACCGTATTATTTTTGGATTGTTGCTACGGCACCTGCGCCTACTGTACGTCCGCCTTCACGAATGGAGAACTTAGTTCCTTCTTCGATAGCGATCGGGTTGATCAGCGAAACAGTAACCGTGATGTTGTCGCCTGGCATTACCATCTCCGCGCCTTCTGGCAGGTTGATGATGCCTGTTACGTCAGTTGTACGGAAGTAGAACTGAGGACGGTATCCTGTGAAGAAAGGCTTGTGACGGCCACCTTCTTCTTTAGTCAGGACGTAGATTTGAGCTGTGAACTCAGTGTGCGGCTTAACCGAACCTGGTTTCGACAGAACTTGTCCACGCTCGATTTGCTGACGGTCTACACCGCGCAGCAGGGCGCCGATGTTGTCGCCGGCTTGAGCGGAATCCATCAGCTTACGGAACATTTCTACGCCCGTAACAACCGATTTCTTGGACTCTTCAGCGATACCTACGATTTCGATTTCGTCGCCGATCTTAACCGTACCACGTTCGATACGACCAGTTGCTACCGTACCACGACCAGTGATCGAGAACACGTCCTCGACTGGCATCAGGAAAGGCTTATCTGTGTCGCGCTCTGGAGTTGGGATGTACTCATCGATGATGTTGAACATTTCAACGATTTTCTGAGCCCACTCGCCCTCTGGGTTTTGCAGAGCTTCACGAGCCGAACCTTGGATGATTGGAGTGTCGTCGCCTGGGAAGTCATATTCGCTCAGCAGGTCACGTACTTCCATTTCAACCAGTTCCAACAGTTCAGCATCTTCAACCATATCGCATTTGTTCAGGAATACGACGATGTAAGGAACGCCTACCTGACGGGAGAGCAGGATATGTTCGCGAGTTTGCGGCATTGGGCCGTCAGCTGCGGATACAACCAGGATAGCTCCGTCCATTTGAGCAGCGCCAGTGATCATGTTTTTAACATAGTCGGCGTGTCCTGGGCAGTCAACGTGTGCGTAGTGACGAGCAGGAGTCTCGTATTCTACGTGTGCTGTCGAGATCGTGATACCACGTTCTCTTTCTTCTGGAGCCTTATCGATTTGGTCAAATGCGATAGCAGCGCCACCATAAGTTTTCGACAGTACAGTTGTGATAGCGGCAGTCAGGGTCGTTTTACCATGGTCGACGTGACCGATAGTACCGATGTTAACGTGCGGCTTATTACGTTCAAATTTAGCTTTAGCCATTTGAGACAGTTCCTCCTTAATTTAGAAAAATTATAGGTTTAAATTAATCCGGGAAGCGATCTCCATAAGGATCCGCCTCCCAGCGGTGAAAACGAGGATTACTCCCCTGCTTTCGTTTTCGATACGATTTCTTCAGCGATGTTTTTCGGAACTTCTTCATAGTGAGAAAGTTCCATCGAGAACACGCCGCGTCCTTGCGTACCGGAGCGCAGAGTCGTCGAGTAACCGAACATTTCGGAGAGAGGTACCTTCGCACGGATGATTTGAGCACCGCTGCGGGAATCCATACCTTCGATACGGCCGCGACGGGAGCTCAGCATACCCATAACGTCGCCCATGTACTCCTCGGGAACCGTTACTTCGACTTTCATGATTGGCTCAAGCAGGACAGGGTTACACTTTTCCTTCGCTGCTTTGAGTGCCATCGAACCGGCAATTTTGAATGCCATTTCGTTGGAATCGACATCGTGATAAGAGCCGTCGACGATTGTCGCTTTAACGTCTACCAGCGGGAAGCCCGCGATAACGCCGCTCTTCATCTGTTCTTCGATACCTGCAAGGGCCGGCTGCACATATTCGCGCGGTACGGAACCACCGACTACCTTACTTTCGAATTGACTGCCTGTACCCGGCTCCAGCGGTTCGAACTCAACCCATACGTGACCGTATTGACCACGGCCGCCGGATTGACGAACGAACTTACCTTCTACGCGGGCTGGCTGACGGAAAGTTTCACGGTAAGCTACCTGTGGTTTACCCACGTTGGTTTCTACCTTAAATTCCCGACGCATCCGGTCGATAATGATATCAAGGTGGAGTTCACCCATGCCTGCCAGAATGGTCTGACCGGTTTCTTCGTCTGTATGAGCACGAAGGGTTGGATCTTCTTCCGTCAACTTACCAAGTGCTACGCCCAATTTATCTTGGTCGGCTTTGGTTTTCGGTTCCACGGCGATCTCGATAACGGGATCTGGGAAGTTCATCGACTCGAGAATGACCGGGCTCTTCTCATCACACAGTGTATCACCTGTACCCGTATCTTTCAAACCAACAGCTGCTGCGATATCACCGGAGTATACAACGCTGATTTCTTGACGGCTGTTAGCATGCATTTGCAGGATACGACCGATCCGCTCACGTTTGCCTTTCGATGCATTCAGTACATACGAACCGGATTGAAGCGTACCGGAGTATACACGGAAGAACGTCAGTTTACCCACGTAAGGGTCTGTCATGATTTTGAATGCGAGTGCGGAGAACGGCTCTTCATCCGAAGAATGACGAACTGCTTCCGTACCATCTTCAAGAGTACCCTGGATTGCAGGTACGTCGATTGGAGCTGGGAGATAATCAACAACAGCGTCCAGCATAAGCTGGATACCTTTGTTTTTGTAAGAAGATCCGCAGATAACTGGGAAAATCTTAACATCAACAACGCCTTTACGCAGAGCGGCTTTGATCTCATCAACTGTGATCTCTTCGCCTTCCAGGTATTTCATTGTCAATTCTTCGTCCAGTTCCGAAACTTTCTCGATCAGGATAGCACGAAGTTCTTCGGCTTGTCCCAGATATTCTTCCGGGATGTCGACAACTTCAATGTTCTGACCAAGATCATCTTTGTACATGTGAGCTTTTTGCTCTACCAGGTCGATAATACCGGCAAAGTCGTTTTCTGCGCCGATAGGCAGCTGGATAGCTACCGCATTAGCTTGAAGACGCTCGCCCATATCTTTAACTACGTTAAGGAAGTCTGCACCGATAATGTCCATCTTGTTGACATAAGCGATCCGGGGAACGCCATAACGGTCAGCCTGTCTCCATACGGTTTCCGACTGAGGTTCGACACCTTCTTTGGCACTGAATACGCCTACTGCCCCGTCCAATACACGAAGGGAACGTTCAACTTCAACTGTGAAGTCAACGTGTCCCGGGGTATCGATGATATTGACGCGGTAACCGTTCCATTGAGCGGTTGTAGCGGCGGACGTGATCGTGATTCCGCGCTCCTGCTCCTGCTCCATCCAGTCCATCGTTGCAGCGCCATCGTGAACTTCACCGATTTTGTGCGTGATGCCTGTGTAGAACAGAATCCGTTCAGTGGTAGTCGTTTTACCAGCGTCAATATGCGCCATGATACCGATGTTACGTGTATTTTTCAAGGAGAACTCTCTTGCCATGAATGGGAATCTCCCTTCAAATATCAGTATTGGTTGCTAAGCCGAAATCCTACCAGCGGTAGTGAGCAAACGCTTTGTTCGCTTCAGCCATTTTGTGCGTGTCTTCGCGTTTCTTCACAGATGCGCCTGTATTGTTCGATGCATCGATGATTTCAGCCGCCAGACGCTCTTCCATTGTCTTCTCGCCGCGGTTGCGGGAGTAGTTAACGAGCCAACGGAGACCAAGAGCCGTCCGTCTTTCTGGTTTAACTTCGATCGGTACCTGATAGTTGGCACCACCTACACGGCGGGCTTTAACTTCGAGAACCGGCATGATGTTCTTGATTGCAGCTTCAAATACTTCCATCGGGTCGTTGCCCGTCCGTTCTTGAATCAACTTGAACGAGTTATACAGGATGTTCTGAGCTACACCGCGTTTACCGTCGATCATAATGCGGTTGATCAGACGAGTAACCAGTTTGCTGTTGTACACCGGATCCGGCAGTACGTCTCTTTTGGTAACTGGACCTTTGCGTGGCATGGATATCCCCCTTTCTCCAATAGTTGAACGCCCTTAGGCGCTCAAATTAATTTTTCTTTTCTTTTGGACGCTTAGCGCCGTATTTCGAACGGGCTTGCATACGTCCGTTTACGCCTGCAGTATCAAGAGCACCGCGAACGATATGGTAACGTACACCCGCCAAGTCCTTTACGCGACCTCCGCGAACCAGCACGACGCTGTGTTCTTGCAGGTTGTGTCCGATACCCGGAATGTAAGCAGTCACCTCGATACGGTTCGTCAAACGAACACGGGCATACTTACGAAGCGCGGAGTTCGGTTTACGTGGAGTCATCGTACCTACACGAGTGCAGACACCGCGTTTTTGCGGGGCGCTCAGGTTTGTTTCCTCACGCTTCAGTGCGTTGAAACCCTTTTGCAATGCTGGGGATTTCGACTTTACGACTTTCGCTTGACGTCCTTTACGGACGAGTTGGTTAATAGTTGGCATTTTCATTGCCACCCCCTTCCCATATTGATAAACATCCTTGTTATAAACCATTTTCCCAAGTCCACAGACCCAGGTGGTTCATAAAAGAACAAATGAAAGTTTTTGCCCCAGACGCTCATTGCTTCTGAAACAAAAACGTTCTTACACAGTTATGACTTGCTCACTTCAGAACCGCAACCATCGCCGCTCCGACTTCGATCCCACAAGCTTTGCCGAGCTCTCGCATCGTCTCAACTTCGGTGATCTTTACGCCGGACTTGCTGCACAACGATGTGATCTTTGCGATCATCCGCTGATCTGCGTCCATGGCTACATAAACTTCGGAAGCTTCACCAAGTTCGACCGCACGTACGGTCTGCTTAGCGCCGATTTTGACATGAGCATCCTGGAGTCCTTTATCATTAGACATTCGGCATATCCTCCAAAAGACAGGATTGGTACTGCCTGCTCACGCACCTTTGCTATATTAGCATTTGATCTAGAGGTATGTCAAGCAAAGAATTTCGGGGCTTCAGAGGAAGATCGCTCTCCCTCTCCACCCCAATTCTTTGAAAACTGCAGCGGCCTTATTCGGTCGTTACAGGTTCCATGGATTCTTCTCCGCTTTCCATGCCTTCCGGATCTTCAAAACGAATATTGCGATAACGACTCATACCGGTACCGGCAGGAATCAGCTTACCGATCAAGACGTTTTCTTTCAGGCCAAGCAGTTGGTCGACTTTACCTTTGATCGCTGCGTCGGTAAGGACGCGAGTCGTTTCCTGGAACGATGCGGCCGACAGGAAGGAGTCAGTCTCCAGGGATGCTTTCGTAATACCGAGCAGAACCGGTTTGGCTACAGCAGGGTCTTTGCCCTTCAGCATCGCTTCCTTGTTGGCTTTTTCGTACTCATGAAGATCGACGAACGATCCCGGCAGCAGTGTCGTTTCGCCAGCGTCTACAATGCGGATCTTGCGCAGCATTTGACGAATCATGACTTCGACGTGCTTGTCGTTGATTTCTACGCCCTGGTTCCGATATACGCGCTGAACTTCCTGAAGGATATAGTTCTGCACGCCGCGGATACCTTTAATGCGCAGCATTTCTTTTGGATCGATCGAACCATCTGTCAGCTCGTCTCCAGCTTCTACAGTCACACCTTCGCGTACACGCAGACGGGAACCGTAAGTGACCAGATACGTTTTGCTTTCGGCTTCGCCTTGAATTTCAATCTCGCGACGGTCTTTCGCTTCGCGGATCTCTTTCACGACGCCGTCGATTTCGCTGATCGTGGCTTGACCTTTAGGGTTACGAGCCTCGAACAACTCTTGGATACGCGGCAGACCCTGCGTGATGTCATCGCCGGCAACGCCGCCGGTGTGGAACGTACGCATAGTAAGCTGTGTTCCTGGTTCGCCGATCGATTGAGCGGCGATGATACCAACCGCTTCGCCGATCTCGACGTGTTTACCTGTAGCCAGGTTTCGTCCATAGCACTTTTTGCACACACCATGACGGGCGCGGCAGCTGAGTACGGAACGAATTTGCAGTTTCTCAACGCCGGCTTTGATGATTTCTTCCGCTTTGTCAGAAGTGATCAGCTCATTGCGAGTGGCGATGATTTCTTTGGTTTCCGGATGGCGAACAGTCTCGAAGCAGTAACGGCCTTCAATACGGTCGTACAGATCTTCGATCACTTCTTTGCCGTCTTGGATACGACTTACCATAAAGCCTTTGTCGGTTCCGCAGTCGTCTTCGCGCACGATCACGTCTTGAGCCACGTCAACCAGACGACGGGTCAAGTAACCCGAGTCGGCCGTACGCAGGGCGGTATCGGCAAGACCTTTACGCGCTCCGTGTGTGGACAGGAAGTACTCGAGGACCGTCAGGCCTTCGCGGAAGTTCGACTTGATTGGGAGTTCGATGATCCGACCGGATGGGTTGGCCATCAGACCACGCATACCGCCCAGCTGGGTGATCTGCGATTTGTTACCACGGGCTTTGGAGTCGACCATGAGCATGATGGAGTTGTAACGGTCCATGGATTTCATCAGAATGTCACTAATTTGATCCTTGGCGTGCGACCAAATTTCGATTACACGGTCATACCGTTCTTCGTTGGTGATCAGACCACGACGGTATTGGTTTGTAATAACCGCAACCTTCTTGTCCGATTCCTCCATCAGATCTTTCTTCTCAGGCGGTACGACAACATCAGACACGGCTACCGTTACACCCGAACGAGTCGAGTACGTAAAGCCAAGCTGTTTGATTTCATCGAGGATCATCGAAGTTTGAGTCGTCTGGTAAACCTCGAAGCAGCGTCCGATGATTTCGCCCAGATACTCTTTACCGATGCCCTTCGTTTGCGGAGCATTGATGATACGATCGGTAACATTTTCACCTTTTTCATAGATGAAGAAGTCTTCCGCCACGCCGTCAAACAAGTTCGCACGAGTCGCGTCATTGATATACGGGAAGCTTGCCGGGAAAATCTCGTTAAAGATAATCCGACCGACTGTCGTAATCAACATAGCGTCCTGCTGTTTTTCGGTGAAGCTTGTTTTATTGAGAGCTTTAACCGGAATCGCCACGCGAGCGTGGAGGTCGGCTGTGCCGCGCTGATAAGCGGACACCGCTTCATTGACGTTGCGTAAGATCATACCTGCGCCCTTGGCTTGATTGTTGTCCATCGTCAGATAGTAGATTCCGAGAACCATATCCTGCGAAGGAGTAACAACAGGCTTGCCGTCTTTCGGGTTCAGGATGTTACCGGATGCCAGCATCAGGATACGGGCTTCCGCCTGCGCTTCCGCAGAAAGCGGAACGTGCACGGCCATCTGGTCACCGTCGAAGTCGGCGTTGTAAGCCGTACATACGAGTGGATGCAGACGAATCGCTTTACCTTCAACCAAGATCGGTTCGAACGCTTGAATACCGAGACGGTGAAGCGTAGGGGCACGGTTCAACAGAACCGGATGCTCCTTAATTACTTCTTCGAGAACATCCCAGACTTCGGCGCTTACGCGTTCAACTTTGCGTTTCGCACTCTTGATATTATGAGCCAGTCCTTTGTTGACGAGTTCTTTCATTACGAAAGGCTTGAACAGTTCCAACGCCATTTCCTTCGGAAGACCGCATTGGTACATCTTCAGGTTCGGACCTACGACGATAACGGAACGACCGGAATAATCGACACGTTTACCGAGAAGGTTCTGACGGAAACGTCCCTGTTTACCTTTAAGCATGTGGCTGAGGGATTTGAGTGGACGGTTACCTGGACCTGTGACAGGACGACCACGACGGCCGTTGTCGATCAAGGCATCTACCGCTTCCTGCAGCATACGCTTCTCGTTCTGAACAATGATATCCGGAGCACCAAGATCAAGCAGTCTTTTCAGACGGTTGTTCCGGTTGATTACGCGGCGATACAGATCATTCAAGTCGGACGTTGCAAAACGGCCGCCATCCAGCTGTACCATCGGACGCAGTTCCGGTGGAATAACCGGCAGTACATCGAGGATCATCCAGTCCGGATTGTTACCCGAACTCTTGAACGCTTCGATAACTTCCAGACGTTTGATCGCCCGGCTTCTGCGCTGTCCCTGCGTTGTACGCAGTTCTTCTTTGAGGAACTCAAGTTCCTTGTCGATATCCATATCCTGAAGGAGCTTCTTCACTGCTTCGGCACCCATGCCCGCATGGAATCCGTAGCCATACTTTTCGCGGTAGCTGCGGTATTCTTTTTCGGACAGAAGCTGCTTTCTTTCCAGTGGCGTTTCGCCCGGATCGGTTACAACGTAAGAAGCGAAGTAAATGACTTCTTCGAGCGAGCGCGGCGACATGTCCAGCGCCAGACCCATACGACTCGGGATTCCTTTGAAGTACCAGATGTGGGAAACCGGAGCGGCGAGCTCGATATGGCCCATCCGCTCGCGGCGTACTTTTGCACGGGTAACTTCAACGCCGCAGCGATCGCAGACGACGCCTTTATAACGAACCCGTTTGTACTTTCCGCAGTGGCATTCCCAGTCTTTGGTCGGTCCGAAGATCTTTTCGCAGAAAAGACCTTCTTTCTCCGGTTTGAGCGTACGATAGTTGATCGTTTCCGGCTTTTTCACCTCGCCCCGGGACCAAGAACGAATCTTGTCCGGCGAAGCGAGCCCGATCTTGATAAACTCGAAGTTGTTTACATCCAACAAGGAGCAACCCTCCCTATATGCGGTTCCTGATTTTTAAAACTTATTGTTCCGCGCCGACTTCCGAACCTTCCAAATTGAGGCCCAGTTTGTCGCCGCCGGTCGGTTCTTCCTCGTCGTCCAATTCTTTCATTTCGATCTCCTGCTCGTCTTCGCCAAGGATTTTAACGTCCATGCCCAAACTCTGCAGTTCCTTGATCAAAACTTTGAACGCTTCCGGTACACCAGGTTCCGGAACGTTCTCGCCCTTAACGATGGACTCGTACGTTTTCACGCGGCCAACCACGTCATCGGACTTGACAGTTAGAATTTCCTGCAGCGTGTATGCCGCGCCGTAGGCTTCCAGTGCCCATACTTCCATTTCCCCGAAACGCTGTCCACCGAACTGAGCTTTACCACCCAGAGGCTGCTGTGTAACGAGCGAGTAAGGACCCGTGGAACGGGCGTGGATCTTATCGTCAACCATGTGCGCCAGTTTGATCATATGCATGACGCCGACCGTAACTTCACGCTCGAAGCGTTCGCCGGTACGTCCGTCGTACAAGATCGTTTTACCGTTGCGCTGCATGCCGGCTTCTTCCATCGTATCGAATACATCGTACTCGTTCGCTCCGTCGAATACCGGAGTGGCTACGTGGATACCCAGACGCTGTGCCGCCATGCCCAGGTGGACTTCCAGTATTTGTCCGATGTTCATACGCGAAGGTACGCCCAGTGGGTTCAGTACGATCTGAACCGGCGTGCCGTCCGGCAGGAACGGCATATCTTCCTCAGGCATGATGCGCGATACGACACCCTTGTTACCGTGACGTCCGGCCATCTTGTCGCCCTGGGAGATCTTCCGTTTCTGTGCGATATACACACGAACAAGCTGGTTAACGCCCGGAGGCAGTTCGTCGCCGTTTTCGCGGGTGAAGACTTTGACGTCCACAACGATTCCGTCGGTACCGTGAGGTACACGCAAGGAAGTATCGCGAACTTCGCGGGCCTTCTCGCCGAAGATTGCATGCAGCAGACGCTCTTCCGCCGTCAGTTCCGTTACGCCCTTAGGCGTGACTTTACCGACAAGGATATCGCCAGCAGCAATTTCCGCACCAATGCGGATAATGCCGCGATCGTCGAGGTTCTTCAGCGCTTCTTCGCCGACATTCGGGATATCGCGCGTGATTTCTTCCGGTCCGAGCTTCGTATCGCGTGCATCGGATTCGTATTCCTCGATGTGAATCGAAGTGTATACATCTTCCTTAACAAGCTTTTCGCTCAGCAGAATAGCATCCTCGTAGTTGTAACCTTCCCAAGTCATGAAGGCTACGACAACGTTGCGGCCCAGAGCCAATTCGCCCATTTCGGTCGAAGGACCGTCCGCCAGAATATCACCTTTTTTCACGACGTCGCCTGCGCGAACGATCGGGCGCTGGTTGATGCACGTCCCTTGGTTCGAACGCATGAATTTGTGTAATTTATAAGTGACCAAGTCGCCTTTGACTTCTTGCCCATCGACCATCTCGACGCGGCGCAGCGTAATTTCACTTGCAGTCGAGCGTTCGATGTAACCGTCATGCTTGGCGACGATACATACACCGGAGTCTTTAGCCGCCTTGTGTTCCATACCGGTACCTACAAGAGGTGCCTTAGGAATCAACAAAGGAACGGCCTGACGCTGCATGTTTGATCCCATCAGTGCGCGGTTGGAGTCATCGTTCTCAAGGAACGGAATGAGCGCCGTCGCGACGGATACGACCTGTTTTGGCGAAACGTCCATGTAATCGACGCGAGTACTCGGCATCGGGAGGATGTTGTCGGCCTGTTTGTTGTAACGAACGATAACCATCTCGTCGGCGAAAGAGTCATCTTCGGTCAGCTGGGCATTAGCCTGAGCCACCACATAGTTATCTTCTTCGTCGGCTGTCAGATAGTCGATATGTTCCGTTACCTTGTTGGTCTTCGGATCGACTCTGCGGTAAGGCGCTTCGATGAAGCCGTACTCGTTAATCCGCGCGAACGTGGACAGCGAGTTGATCAGACCGATGTTCGGTCCTTCCGGCGTCTCGATCGGACACATCCGGCCATAGTGACTGGCGTGAACGTCTCGAACTTCGAAGCCCGCACGTTCGCGGGTTAGACCGCCGGGTCCGAGTGCGGACAGACGACGTTTGTGCGTCAACTCTGCAAGCGGGTTCGTCTGGTCCATGAACTGGGAGAGCTGCGAACTACCGAAGAACTCCTTGATCGATGCGATAACCGGACGTATGTTGATCAGAGCCTGAGGCGTGATCACGTTAGCGTCCTGAATCGACATCCGTTCGCGTACAACACGTTCCATCCGGGACAAACCGATACGGAACTGGTTCTGAAGCAGTTCGCCTACGGAACGCAGACGACGGTTGCCCAAGTGGTCGATATCGTCGGTATCGCCGATACCGTGCAGCAGGTCGATAAAGTAACTGATCGAAGCTACGATGTCAGCAGGCGTAATATTTTTGACCGACTTGTCGATCAGGCCGTTTGCAATAACTTTGACGACTTTACCGTCTTCAATCGGCGAAAATACATCGATCGACTGCATCGGAATGTCGTTGGCATCAAGAACGCCGCCTGCAACGTGATACGTCTTCACGCTGTGCTCGCTTTCCAGATAAGGCAGAATTTCGTCAAGAAGACGACGATCTACCATCTGGCCCGCTTCAGCGATGATTTCACCTGTTACAGTGTCGACCAGAGTTTCAGCCAACCGCTGGTTGAAGAGACGGTTTTTGATATGAAGCTTTTTGTTGATTTTATAACGACCTACATTGGCGAGATCGTATCTCTTTGGATCGAAGAAGCGTGCAATCAGAAGGCTTCTCGCATTATCCAATGTTGGTGGTTCACCCGGACGCAGACGTTCGTAGATCTCGATCAGTGCTTTTTCCGTCGAGTCTGTGTTGTCCTTGTCGAGCGTGTTGCGGATATACTCGTCATTGCCGAGCAGATCCAGAATTTCGGCATCGCTGCCGAAACCGAGCGCACGAAGCAGCACCGTAACCGGGATCTTTCTTGTACGGTCAATTCGGACGTAGATAATGTCCTTGGCGTCCGTTTCGAGCTCAAGCCATGCGCCGCGGTTCGGGATGACAGTCGCGCTGTATGTTTTCTTTCCGTTTTTGTCCACTTTATTATTGAAGTAGACGCTTGGAGAGCGAACCAACTGACTGACAATAACCCGTTCCGCACCGTTTATGATAAACGTACCGGTTTCGGTCATCAGCGGGAAGTCGCCCATAAATACTTCCTGCTCTTTGACTTCGCCCGTTTCTTTGTTGATCAGGCGGACTTTCACGCGCAGCGGCGCCGCGTATGTTACGTCACGCTCTTTGGCATCGTCTGTCGTGTATTTCGGTTCCCCAAGGCTGTAATCGATAAATTCCAGAATCAGATTCCCGGTAAAGTCCTGGATCGGCGAAATATCATGAAACATCTCGCGAAGACCTTGCTCTAGAAACCAGTCGTACGATTTCTGTTGAATCTCGATCAGATTCGGAACTTCGAGCACCTCATGAATTCGCGAATAACTCCGCCGAGTGCGTCGACCATATTGAACAAGATGTCCCGTCAACTATACTCACCCCTCAATGTCTACTCAACTTTAGGCACTTTTTGGATGAAAAATGCCGAGTTTAAAAATTCCATTGCGACCCTTACTTTGAATCACGTATAATGTAATCAAAACGGGCGCGACCCTTACATGCAGAAAAGCCCTTATCGAGTATGATTCGAAAAAAGAGCGTCGCATGGCCGGATCATTAATGAATCAAAGCATAAATGAAAAACGTCGCTGCATACCTTTCACGGTGCCGTCAAAAATGCCCGCACATCCACCTTCACACATCAAAACATTAAGCCCCAAACAAAACCGCGCTTCCTTTGCTGTTTTGCGGAGCCTCTTGACATTTTAATATGCTAAAGCCACGTAGGGCATTCTATACTGACATTTTACAACTATAACATGATCTTTATGGCCGGTCAATCCCTTTTCCGAATTTTATCGAAAAAGATAATTTGCTCCGTCTTACTTCAGGTCTTTTCAATAAGCCGTATCCCGAGAAATGTTATTCCCCTTTTACTGCTTTATAGATCCGATACCCTTTGTCTTTCGTTACTTCTTCTACATATTGAAACAGCATCTCCAGCTTGGCTTTTGCCGACGGCGCTCCCTGCTTTTTCTGTATCACGATCCACAACGCTCCGCCAGGATTCAAACATTCGCTTGCCTGTTCGAACAAACGATGTACCGTTTCTTTGCCTGCCCGAATCGGAGGATTGGTGATAATGACATCAAAGCGTTCTCCGGCTACCGCCTGAAGCAGATCGCTCTGCGCAGCCTTAACGTTCGAAATGCCATTGGCCGCCGCATTTTCGCGTGCCAATTCCACCGCACGCTCGTTAACATCCAGCATAGTGATACTTGAAGCGCCCATAATTCCAGCAGCAATACCGATTGGTCCGTAGCCGCATCCGACATCCAATACAGAAGCCCCTTCGGGAATATCCAGCGCATCAATCAGCACTCGGCTTCCGTAGTCAAGACCACCTTTGGAAAAGACACCTGCATCCGTAACCAAATGAACTTTTTTGCCGCGTAGATCGGCTTCGATCGTCTTACGATCGTGAGCCGCAGAGGGACGGTTGGAATAATAATGATCCGACATCCGATTCAACCCCTTTATCGGTGATCGAAGGCTCAAAGCCTACTCCAAAACAAAACGAAATAAAAACGACTTGTTTCGAAATTGGCATCAAATACGAGAACAGACCCCCGAAGCAGGATAACTTCGAGGGTCTGCCCTGTGTAACGCTTATTTAAAAAGCAATTACTTCACTTCTACGGAAGCGCCTGCTTCTTCGAGCTTTGCTTTTACAGCTTCTGCATCTTCTTTAGAAGTTTTTTCTTTGATTGGTTTTGGAGCGTTGTCTACTACTTCTTTTGCTTCTTTCAGGCCAAGACCTGTGATTTCGCGAACTGCTTTGATAACGTTGATCTTCGAAGCGCCAGCGCTTGTCAGGATAACGTCGAATTCAGTTTGCTCAGCTTCAGCTGCTGCTGCGCCGCCGCCTACCATTGCCATAGGAGCTGCTGCAGTTACGCCGAATTCTTCTTCGATTGCTTTAACCAGGTCGTTCAGTTCCAGTACAGTCATGCCTTTGATGGCTTCAAGGATTTGCTCGTTGCTCATGATTGAACCTCCATTTGGGTATGTGGGATCAGCCGATTAAGGCTGTCAGTTTTGTGAAACGGGATGAAACATGCCCAATCTGTTTATTCAGCAGATCAGGGCTTCCGAATATTCGGACGAAGTCCAAATACTCGGTCCCTCAAATCGCTTCAGCACGCATCCGCGATTCTCGGTACTTCTTAAGCGCTTTGCTGCTCGTCTTTTTCCGCAACGGCTTTGACTGCCAGCGCGAAGTTGCGCATAGGAGCCTGAAGCACGCTGAGGAGCATGGACAGCAAACCTTCGCGGGAAGGCAGGGAAGCCAGTGCTTTCAGTTCGTCGGCACTTACTACACGTCCTTCTACCACGCCGCCTTTAAGTTCCAGAGCGTCGTTCGCTTTCGCGAAGTCGTTCAGGATTTTAGCAGGCGTTACAACGTCTTCCGTACCGAACGCGATTGCCGTCGGTCCTGTGAGAACCGCGTCAAGATCGCTCAGTTCGGCAGCTGCAGTCGCACGGCGAACCAGCGAGTTTTTCAGAACCTGGAACTCGATGCCCGCTTCACGCAGCTGTTTACGCAGCTCGGTAACTTGAGCAACGTTCAGACCACGGTAATCGACAACCACGGTTGTCACGCTTTCGCGCAATTTACCAGCGATTACGTCTACCGCTTCTTGTTTGGATTGAATCACTTTTGCGTTAGCCAAATCGTACACCTCCTGTTGAATTCGAGTGAAACGCGGAACCGCCTTACAGACGGCCCATTCGTTCCCCACTGTTGCTGCATTTTCAACGTAAGTTAAAAATGCACCGTAGGCAATAAGAAAAGCCTCCGCAGAAGACGAAGGCTTGACGAATCAGCAAAGCTGAAATTCTATCACGACACCTCGGTAGGAAATTAAGCCCAAGAGCACCTACTGTCTACGGTAAGCATATTCAAATTTAGCAATCGTTCCGAAGAACTGATTGAAACAACTTCTACAGATTATCAGAAACGTTGACGTTAGTCAACATTTTTTTATTTGTACGAAGTTGTGTTAACGCGAACGCTCGGTCCCATCGTTGCGGACACTGCTACGCCCTTCAGGTAAACGCCTTTGGCAGCAGCTGGTTTCGCACGGTTCAGTGCGTCCATCAGTGCTTTCAGGTTTTCGTTCAACTGATCCTCACTGAACGACGCTTTGCCGATCGGTGCATGGATTTGGCCTGCTTTGTCCAGACGGTATTCGATTTTACCGGCTTTGATTTCTTGAACAGCCTTGGTAACGTCGAAAGTAACTGTACCTGCTTTAGGGTTAGGCATGAGGCCTTTACCACCCAGCAGACGACCCAGTTTACCGACTTCGCTCATCATGTCAGGCGTTGCTACGCAGACGTCGAACTCGAACCAACCTTGTTGGATCTTGTTGATCATATCCTGATCGCCTACGAAGTCAGCTCCGGCAGCTTCCGCTTCCTTTGCTTTATCGCCTTTTGCAAATACCAATACGCGCTGCGTTTTACCCGTGCCGTGTGGCAGGACAACGACGCCGCGAACGGCTTGGTCTTGTTTACGTGGGTCTACACCCAAACGTACTGCCGCTTCGACTGTTTCGTCGAATTTAGCTGTAGCTGTCTTTTTAACGATGCTTACAGCTTCGGCTGGTTCGTAAACTGCTTCAACGTCAATCAGTTTGGCAGCTTCGAGGTACTTCTTACCGTGTTTAGCCATTGTGTATTCCTCCTTTGTGGTGTTAGCGGGTAACCCTCCCACGTATGCCGCACTGCCTTGAGGCTCGGCTTTGGACGATACTCAAGAATTAGTCTTGGATCGTGATACCCATGCTGCGTGCTGTACCTTCAACCATACGCATTGCGGACTCAACGCTCGCAGCGTTCAGGTCAGGCATTTTTTGCTCGGCGATTTGGCGAACAGTATCGCGGTTAACCGTAGCAACTTTCTTTTTGTTCGGTTCGCCCGAACCCTTCTCGATCTTCGCAGCGACGCGCAGCAGAACTGCAGCCGGTGGAGTTTTCGTGATGAAAGTGAACGAACGGTCTTCAAATACGGAGATCTCGACCGGAATGATCAGACCTGCCTGGTCGGCTGTGCGAGCATTGAATTCTTTACAGAATGCCATGATGTTCACACCTGCTTGACCCAATGCTGGACCTACTGGAGGCGCTGGGTTAGCTTTGCCTGCAGGAATTTGAAGTTTCACCATTTTAATGACTTTCTTTGCCATCTGAGAAACACCTCCTTGCGTTAATTAAATCTTCTCGACTTGCGTGTAATCCAATTCAAGCGGCGTTTCGCGCCCGAACATGTTGACATGAACCTTCAGCTTGCTTTTCTCGAGCAGAATTTCTTCCACTGTTCCGACAAAGTTTGCAAAAGGTCCCACTTTGATGCGCACGGATTCCTTTAGATCGAATTCGATCTTCGGTTTCGGTTCGGACATGCCCATGTGCTTCAGAATTTGTTCTACTTCTTCCGGAAGCAGGGCTGTCGGCTTGGAACCGGAACCCGTTGAACCTACAAAACCTGTGACTCCAGGCGTGTTGCGTACAACGTACCAAGAATCATCGGTCTGGACCATTTCCACCAAGACATAACCCGGATAGACCTTACGCATGACGGTTTTTTTCTTACCGTCTTTGTCGACCACTTCTTCTTCCATAGGAACAAGAACCCGGAAAATCTTGTCTTCCATGCCCATCGATTCTACGCGTTTTTCCAAATTGGCTTTGACTTTGTTCTCATACCCGGAATAGGTATGAACGACGTACCATCTTTTTTCCATATCAAGCCACCTACAGGCCTTTCCTTAAATTATCGCTTCAATCGCATAGGAGAGTCCGATGTCGATTACCCAAAAGAATACAGCCATCACAACAATCGTACCAAGCACGACCAGCGTGTAATTGGTTAGTTCTTTGCGATTGGGCCAGCGAACCTTTTTAAGTTCAGCCCAGCTTTCAGAGAAAAAGGAAAACATAGACTTGAAGCTCTTTTTCACGCCCATGACACCTCCAACAGACTATCTAGTCTCACGATGAGGAGTTTGCGAGTTACAATACTTGCAATACTTCTTCATCTCCATGCGGTCAGGGTGATTACGTTTGTTTTTCATCGTTGTATAATTGCGCTGCTTGCATTCTGTGCATGCCAACGTGATAATAACCCGCATAGATGTACACCTCCCGAAGATATCCTTCAATCAAGAAGAACTCGTATTGAGCCTAAAATCATGATTTTAGGCCTACCTAAAACACTTTAGCATAGCCGACATATACTGTCAACGAAAACCTTGAAGCGACGCGGTTTTTTCGTAATATGCAAAAAGACTCCGATATCGGAGTCTTTTTCTGTCTTTCATATTTCAGATGGAGCTTTCTATAAGCCGACCGGCTCTCCGGCATATGCTTATACTTGGTCGCGCACTTCCAAGTACCGTTCCAATTTCCGCTTAACTCGCTGCAGCGCATTATCGATCGATTTCACGTGTCTTCGAAGGTCAACTGCAATTTCTTGGTAAGAACGTCCGTCCAAATAAAGCATCAGGACCTGACGTTCCAATTCACTTAAAATTTCCGCCATTTTGTCTTCCAGCCCACTGAATTCTTCCCGGTTGATGACCAATTCTTCCGGATCGCATACTTGGGAGACACTGATGACATCCAGCAGTGTACGTTCCGAATCTTCTTCATAAATCGGCTTGTCCAACGAAACGTACGAATTGAGCGGAATATGTTTTTGCCGCGTCGCCGTCTTGATCGCCGTTATGATCTGCCGGGTAATGCACAGCTCAGCAAACGCCTTGAAAGAAGCCAGCTTGTCTCCGCGAAAATCACGAATCGACTTATACAGGCCGATCATGCCTTCCTGGATAATATCCTCGCGGTCTGCTCCGATCAGAAAATAAGACCGTGCCTTGGCCCGGACAAAATTTCTATACTTATTGATCAGATATTCCAACGCTTCGCTGTCGCCGGTATGTACCGCTTCCACAACTTCTTCATCACTCTGAAAATCATAGGGTGAAACCATGACGTCTTTGAGATCTACACTCACCAGCAATCCCTCCGGCCGCGGCGCAAGTTTCGAGCCTGTCTTAAAAGTTAGCCTCAGTATATATTATGTCACCTTACACAGTCAACTGCATAACGTGCAAAAGAGAGCTGTTGTACCGTATAATTCCTTTTTGTTCACCAATTGATAAAAAAACGCTTACTTTTTGCTTGGGAAGAAAGCGCCGCTTATTGGCGGCGCCAGCGTTCAAACATTTTGAGCTGCTCAGGCGTCAGTTTGCCGTCAAGCGTATTGCGGTGGCCTTGACGTGCCTGCTCGGCAATCTTTTTCCCGATCTCCTTTTCGCTCTGCTCGACATCGACCAACAATTCAAGCGCCGGTACTCTCAGCGCTCCCTGTGCAAAAGCGACACTTTGCTCCATAAAGTCGCTCGTCGCCACATAAATTAGACGGCGCTTTACCCGGAGCTGTACGGCAAAACGTTCGATCGCTTCGTCCGCAGTCTCTTTTTCTTTTGTAAAGTAGACTTCGACTCTGCCCTGCTCAAACGTTTTGCCTTTGCCGGGCACCCGGTAGGCATCAAATACCGCAATCACTCTCCGGCCTGTAAAAGCCTGATAATCGGCCAGACGCTCAAGCAGGCGGTCACGTGCCTCATTCATGTCGATTTGCGACAGCGAAGCCAGGTCGGGCCAGGCTCCGATCATGTTGTAGCCGTCCACCAGAAGCACATCCCGCAAATCGGCCATCATCTTACGCTACTTTCTTCCGCTGCGCTGGCGCAGCACTTCATACATGACTACGCCGGCGGCGACGGAAGCGTTAAGCGAGTTGATTCGGCCCTGCATCGGCAGCTTGATCAGAACATCGCATTTTTCGCGAATCAGGCGTCCCATACCTTCGCCTTCATTGCCGATCACAATCGCCAGCGGTCCTTTGAAGACGTCCGTATCGTAAATTTCGCCTTCGGCGCGGACGTCGGTACCTGCGATCCAAACTCCGGATTCTTTAAGCTTTTCCATTGTTTGCACCAAGTTTGTTACCCGTGCGACCGGAACGTATTCAGCAGCGCCAGCGCTTGTTTTCGAGACTGTAACATTGACCTGTGCCGAACGACGCTTTGGGATGATCACGCCGTGAACTCCTGTGCAGTCGGCGGTACGCAGAATCGAACCCAAATTATGCGGATCTTCAATCTCGTCCAGAATAAGCAAAAACGGATCTTCGTCTTTCGCAGCAGCTGCTGCAAGCAGATCTTCAACTTCCGCATAGACATACGGCGCAGCTTGTGCAACTACTCCTTGATGCTGAATGCCGGGTACGAGCGTATCCAACTTTCGTTTATCCGCCGATTGAACAATGACGCCTCGTTTTTTCGCTTCTGTCAAAATTGGCTGCATCTGCTTCTGCTGCGTACCCTCCGCGATCCAAATTTTGTTGATGCTTCGTCCGGCTCTCAGCGCCTCGGCGACTGAGTGCTTGCCGGCAATCAATTCTTCATCCATGTTGTAACTCCCTTTCTGCCGGCGTCATTTGTTCGCCGCTTTCTAAAATAATCGTTCATGTGCGTTCCGGCGGATCTGACGCTTCGGCATCGGAAGAAGCAAGTCCCTGACGAACCAGCTCTTCCAGACGTCCGACGCGGCCGCTGTAATAGAGATAGCCGGCCAGGCACTCCAATGCCGTTGCGTGCCGATACTCCAACGCATCCGCATTTTTTGGAATAGATCCCGATTTGGCGTTACGCCCTCGACGGACGATATCCGCTTCTTCTTCGGTCAACTCCCCCTCGATCCGAAACAACATCCGCGCCTGTGCACCGGCCGAGACCAATTTGGTCGCCTCCCGATGCAGATGATGGGGCCGAAGGTTGGTATGACCGATCAAATACTGTCGGATTGCTACCTCAAATATCGCGTCGCCAATATAGGCCAGTACGATTGGCGGCAGCAGTCCCGGAGCCTTGGACGGAGGAAAACCGAACAGCATGCCGTCCATCCCGTCTCTTCCCTCGTGATCGGTCATCTTATTTCCTCCGCCATCTCATGCCCTGCGGCGTATCTTCCAACAGAATCCCCTGCTCCGCCAACAGATCGCGAATTTCGTCGGAGCGGCTCCAGTTTTTCATCTTGCGAGCTTCCGTACGCTCGACGATCAAAGCTTCCACTTCTTCGTCCAGCAGTTCCGCACCCGGTTCGGATGCAATACGGAGCACCCTGTTCATTTTGCGGAACGTATCCAGCAGCGCTTCGAGGTCGGCCTTTCTCGCCACTTCCCCACGCAAAATCAGATTCGCTTCGTTCACCCATTCGAAAATTGCGGTAACCGCATCGGGCGTATTGAAATCTTCGTCCATTTTCGCATAAAAGTCATTCAGTACGGCCTCCAGCTTCGTACGAAGCTCATCCGATACGCCTTCTCCACCAACCGTCGCTGTTTCGAGACGGTGATGAACACCGCTCACGGCATTTTCAATCCGTTCTACGCTGTTGATCGACTGCTGCATGTTGTCCGCACTGAAGTTCAACGGGTTTCGATAGTGGGTCGAGAGGACAAAATAACGCAGCGCTTCTTTTTTGTACCGCTTGCGCAGATCTTGTACCGTAATGCCGTTGCCGAGCGATTTGGACATTTTTTCGTTATTGATGTTGACGTAGCCGTTATGCATCCAGTAGTTGGACAACGAGTGGCCGCTCAGGCACTCCGATTGGGCAATTTCGCACTCATGATGCGGAAACTGCAGATCCTGTCCGCCTCCATGAATGTCCAGCGTATCCCCGAGGTAGCGGCGCGCCATTGCCGAGCATTCGATATGCCAGCCCGGACGACCCGCTCCCCATGGGCTATCCCAAGAGATTTCACCAGGCTTGGCGCCTTTCCACAGAACGAAGTCCTCTTGATTCTCCTTGCGTGCGTCGACTTCGATCCGGATGCCGAACTGCAGCTGTTCCAGGTTCTGACGCGACAATTTGCCATATGATTCGAAGCTGGAAGTCCGGAAATAGACGTCCCCGCCGCTCGGATACGCATGCCCCGTTTTCACCAACTCGTCGATAAAGGCGATGATATCGTCCATATTTTCCGTTACCCGAGGGTTCAGCGTTGCTTTCTCCACTCCAAGTCCTTCAATATCTTCGTAATACGCCGCAATAAACTTCTCTGCCACTTCCGTAACCGTTGTGTTCATCGCTTCCGCCTTGCGGATCAGCTTGTCATCCACGTCCGTAAAGTTAACTACGTATTTGACCTCGTAGCCGCGGTCTTCCAAGTAAGCGCGCACTACATCAAAAAAGATAACCGGACGCGCATTCCCGATATGAATATAGTCGTAAACGGTTGGACCGCACACATACATATTCACCTTGCCTGGAGTAACGGGTACAAACTCTTCTTTCTCTCTTGTCATCGTGTTATAAATTTGCAAAGTCATTAGTCACATTCCTCTCTTTCACATCGCTCATTGCTGTCTGTCTCCGTTACCTGCCGCACGCGGCGGTTCCCTATATGCATCCCGCCGGACCTGTTCGAGTTCCCTCTGCAGCTCTCCGATCTGGCGGCGCAGCTCGCAGATCGCATCGCGCGAAGGATCAGGCATCTGGTGGCTGAGGCGATCCACCTTGCGTCCGTGCTGCCGAACGATCTGTCCAGGTATGCCGACTACCGTACTGTTCGGCGGCACTTCCTTGAGCACGACAGAATTTGAACCGATATTGCTCTGATCGCCTATTGTAATGGAACCGAGCACTTTGGCACCCGAACCGATTACCACATTGCTGCCGATCGTCGGATGCCTCTTTCCTTTTTCTTTACCCGTACCGCCCAGCGTGACGCCCTGATAGATGACGACATCGTCACCGATCTCGCACGTCTCACCGATCACGACACCCATGCCGTGGTCAATGAACAGACGATTGCCGATGGTCGCCCCCGGATGAATCTCGATTCCCGTGAAAAAGCGACTGGTCTGCGAAACGAATCTTGCCAGCGTAAAACGCCGCCATTTGTAGAGTTTATGCGCTACCCGATGTGCCCAAATCGCATGCAGCCCCGAGTAGGTAAATACGACTTCAAACAAACTTCTTGCCGCCGGATCATTGTCGAATACCGCCCGGACATCGGATCTGATCGATTTGAACATCTCGCTTCCTCGCTTCCATTACCCAAAATAAAAACGCCCCGGCAGCATGATGCTGCAGAGGCGTTTGACCGCGGTTCCACTCTGCTTGGATTTCCGGGTAACCAGGAAATCCATCTTGTTCAAAGTCCGTAACGGGGACTGGCCGGCGGATTCTAGACGCAAACGCCCGCAGAGGCTGTTCACGCTTCGAATCCGCAGCTCCCAGGCGCATTTCCGCCTACCGACTCCGGACGGCTCCCAGCCGTCTGCAGAACGCCACTGCGGCGTCCTGCAGCGGCCGTCCTCTCTGGGGAATCGGCGTACGACGTACTTCTCCTGTTCTTCGCTATCCAATATTCGATTAATAACAACTTTGTATCGATCTTGTGTAGCCATTATAAACGAATCGCCTGGGTCTGACAATCGGGTAAAGCCGCCGAGCGTCGTTTCGTTAATTACTTTTGATCGGGAATCGCTTCTGATCCTGTCTGGGCTTAGGCCGTCTGAGCTTTAAGCCGTTCGATAACCGTTTCCTTGCCCAGCAGGTAGATGGTCTGGTTGAGGTCGCGACCATGCATTTGTCCAGTCAGCGCTACGCGGATCGGCATGAACAGCTGTTTGCCTTTGATTCCGTTCTCCTTCTGCACTTCCTTGATCAGGGCAGCCATACGCTCTGGCGAGAATTCTTCTGAAGCTTCAACTTTGGCCAGAAACGCTCCCAAAGCAGCAGGCGCTTTCTCGTCGGCGAGCACGGCACTTTCTTCTTCGCCGAACTCTACTTCTTTGCGGAAGAACATCTCCGACAAGCTTACGATGTCCGAAGCGGCGTTCATCTGCTCCTGGTACAGGGCCACCAGACGCTGTGCCCAATCCTGCTGCGCGGCATCCAACGTTTCCGGCAGAAGACCCGCTTTTTGCAAATGAGGAATGGCCAAATCGGCGATCCGCTGCGGATCGGCATTCTTGATGTAATGGTTGTTGATGTGCGCCAGCTTTTGCGGATCGAATACGGCGGGACTCTTCGAGAGACGGCTTGCATTGAAGATCGAGATCAATTCTTCACGGCTGAAGATTTCCTCTTCACCTTCCGGCGACCAGCCGAGCAGCGCGATATAGTTGAACAGCGCTTCAGGCAGGTAGCCCAGCTCTTCATACTGCGAAATGAATTGGATAATCGATTCGTTTCGCTTGCTCAGCTTCTTATGGTCGTCGCCTACGATGAGCGTCATATGTGCAAAGCGCGGCGGCTCCCAGCCCAGTGCTTCGTAGATCATCAATTGACGCGGTGTATTGGAGATATGGTCTTCTCCGCGCAGTACATGCGAGATTTTCATCAAATAGTCGTCGATGACTACAGCGAAATTATAAGTAGGGATACCGTCTCTTTTTACAATAACGAAGTCGCCCGTATCTTCGGTCGTAAAGGAGATTTCGCCTTTAACCATGTCGTCGAACGTATATGTTTTGTTTTCAGGCACGCGGAAACGTACGCTCGGTACGCGTCCTTCGGCTTCAAATGCTTGGCGCTGCTCCAGCGTCAGATTTCGGTGCTTGCCCGAATAGCGCGGAGTCTGGTTGGCCGCCATCTGTTCTTCGCGTTCTTTTTCAAGCTCTTCTTCCGTGCAGTAGCAAAGGTAAGCCAATCCTTTGTCCAGCAGCTCCTGCCAGTACGTCTTATAGATGTCCACGCGTTCCGTCTGGCGGTAAGGGCCGTATTCCCCGCCGATATCGATACTTTCATCCCAATCGATGCCCAGCCACTGCATATACTTGAGCTGGCTTTCTTCTCCGCCGGCTACATTCCGCTTCACATCGGTATCCTCAATACGGACGATAAATTTGCCCCCTTGATTGCGGGCATACAGGTAATTAAACAGTGCCGTTCTGGCGTTGCCGATATGCAGATGTCCTGTCGGACTCGGTGCGTAACGTACGCGTACTTCCTTACTCATCATTGTCTTCCTCCCGTGTCGTTTCTAAACTCTTTCAAGATGATAGCATACCCTTTGTCAGGCAGACAACGGCCTGTGCCGCGATTCCTTCGCCGCGGCCGGTAAAGCCCAGCCACTCGGTTGTCGTCGCTTTAACATTAACCTGCGATTCGTCGGCGCCCAGAGCGCCTGCAATGATTGTCACCATTTGCGGAATGTAAGGCGCCATCTTCGGCTTCTGCGCAATGATTGTAGCATCAACGTTGCCGAGAACGTATCCGCGCTCCTCCGCCATTTTCCAGACATGCTTCAGCAGCTTCAGACTGTCCGCATCTTTGAATTCCGGATCTGTATCGGGAAAATGCCGACCGATATCGCCCAGCGCCAGCGCTCCCAAGATGGCGTCGCTGATCGTATGCAGAAGCACGTCGGCATCGGAGTGCCCGAGCAGCCCTTTTTCATGCGGAATGGTGACACCCCCGATAATGCAGGGACGTCCCTCCACCAGTTGGTGCACATCAAACCCTTGTCCTATTCTGATCATGACTCTGTCTCCTTCCGCTCCGACCGAATCAAAAATTCCGCGTAATCCAGATCCTCGGGCGTCGTAATCTTGATATTCGTATAGTCGCCGCGTGCTACGCTGACCGTCACGCCGAGCCGTTCAATCAGCATGGAGTCGTCGGTACCGACAAATCCTTCTCCGGCTGCCTGTTCGTGTGCACGAAGCAGTTCCTCGGTCCGGAACCCCTGCGGAGTCTGAATGGCCCACAGCAGACTGCGGTTAGGCGTATCGACAATCATGCCGTCTCCGCCTACGGTCTTGATCGTGTCTTTGACCGGTACAGCCAATACGGCCGCACCAGTGCGAAGCATCTCCCCATAGCAGGATTCGATATCTTCTACCCGGATAAAAGGTCTCACGCCGTCGTGTACCATCACCCATGGCGAAGAGGCCTGCTTAAGTCCTTGGTAGACGGAATGCTGACGTTCTGTTCCGCCAGCTACGACCGTCTTTACGCGTAGGCAACCCGCTTGTTCGATATAGCGTCTGCAGCGCTCGACATCTGCTTCACCTGTTACCACAATGATCTCCGCAGTCGCATCGAATCGTCCAAACGCTTCGATCGCCCGCAGGAACAACGGACGTCCGCCCAGTTCGAGAAACTGCTTGCTTTCTTTCGTACCCATGCGCGACCCGCGACCGGCCGCGACTACGATTGCGCTCAAGTTCCGTTCCATTGCTTCAAGCCCCGCCTTTATCCCCATTTCGCTGTTTTCGCGTCTCTTTAGTATACCCGCGGCAGGCCGCGAAAACTACAATCCGGCATGAAAACTTACAGGAGCACATATGAAAAAAGCGCCTTTCCCAAGGAAAGACGCCTGTTCTCTCATTTTGCGATTATACCTGCCGTTCAATAAACACCTGATCCTGCAGACGCCGCAGTCCTTCCTTGATCGTCCGCGCACGAGCGCCGCCAATGCCGTCGACCTCATCCAGATGTTCAAGTTCCGCGCGTACCACATGCCCCAATTGACCGAAGTGTTCGGTAAGATTGTTCACGATGATGTTCGGAAGACGAGGAATCTTGCTCAGCACGCGATATCCACGGGGCGTAAGCAGTTCTTCCGTAACCGATGCCTGCGCCGGATAACCGAGCAGCCGTACGATATGCGTCGTATCGAGCAGTTCTTCGTCCGTAGAACGGCGGAGCGAGGACAGCACTTCTTTAACTTTGTCCTTGTCGTCTCCCGGATGGGCAATATAGTCCTTGAGCAGCAGCAGCACTTCGCGCTCCGTATTGCCGACAAGCTCTTCCATCTGCATGGAGATCAATCGGCCTTCGTTGCCCAGCTCGCTGACATAACGCTGAATTTCCGTTTTGATCCGGAGCACCATTTCAACGCGGCGGATGACTCCGACGACTTCTGCCAGCGTGACCAGCTCTTCGAACTCGGAAGCGGTCAGGTTGGTCAACGCCTGCGTCAGCACTACCCTGTATTTTTCAAGAGTTTGAATAGCCTGGTTAGCTTTGGTCAGGATGACTCCGACTTCTTTAAGCGCATAACGCAGATTCCCTAAATATAAAGTAATAATATTGCGCCGCTGCGAAATGGACACGACCAGTTTGCCGGTCTGCTTTGCTACCCGCTCCGCTGTCCGGTGCCGAATTCCTGTCTCTGACGAAGAGATCGCCGGGTCCGGAATCAGCTGGGTATTAGCGTACAGGATGCGTTTCAGATCTTCGCTGAGAATGATCGCACCGTCCATTTTGGCCAGCTCATACAAATAGTTCGGCGAAAAATCGCAGTTGATCGAAAATCCACCGTCGACAACTTCCATGACTTCCGGACTGTAACCGACTACGATTAACGCGCCCGTTTTGGCTCGCAGCACATTCTCAAGCCCATCGCGAAAAGGAGCCCCCGGCGCGACAAGTTTGAGCAGTTCATTCATTTTCACAGATTCCGCTTCTTTCATTGCCTACCTCCCACTGCGTTGACCGCTTTAATTGTTTCTCTCAGCTCATCTCATCGATCCAACCCGGTCAACGCCCTACTCCAGCGCTGCTTTAAGCGCCTGCGAAACGGTCTCGACGCCGATCAGTTCGATGCCTTTGGGATGCTTCCATCCTTTTAAACTCTTACTCGGCATAATTACCCGTTTGAAGCCCAACTTCTGCGCTTCCTTGACCCGCTGTTCGGCCCGTGCCACGGCACGCACTTCTCCTGTCAGACCAATTTCGCCAAATACAGCGTCATAAGGCCGGGTCGGCTTGTCCTGCACGCTGGACGCAATACTAACGGCCACAGCCAGATCGACCGCCGGTTCATCGAGACGGACGCCGCCCGCTACATTAACGTAAGCATCCTGCGTCTGCATGTATAGACCCATACGTTTTTCCAATACAGCGATAATCAGATTCAAGCGATTGTAATCAATACCGGTTCCCATGCGTCTAGGCGATGGAAAATGTGTTGTCGCAACCAGCGCCTGGATCTCGACCAATACGGGTCTTGTTCCCTCCATGCTGGCCACTACGGTTGTTCCCGATACGCCCATCGCCCGTTCGGATAGAAACAGTTCCGAAGGATTGGTGACTTCGTCCAGGCCATGCTCCCGCATCTCGAAGATTCCCATCTCGTTTGTTGATCCGAACCGGTTTTTGACCGCTCGAAGAATCCGGTACGTGTGATGGCGTTCTCCCTCAAAGTAAAGGACACAGTCCACCATATGCTCCAACATACGCGGCCCTGCGATCGCACCTTCCTTCGTCACATGACCGACCAATACAATGGCAATGCCGCCGTTCTTCGCCAAACGCATAAAGCGGGCTGTACATTCCCGCACCTGCGATACGCTGCCCGGTGCACTGGTCACATCCGGTTGATATACCGTCTGAATGGAGTCAATGACGAGGAAGTCGGGAGCGATCTGTTCAATCGCCTGCTCGATCTGCTCCATGTTACTCTCGCAGAGTACATACAGTTGTGCAGAAAGCGCGCCGAGACGTTCGGCACGCAGCTTGGTCTGCTTAACCGATTCTTCGCCGGAAATATATAGAACTTTCAATCCCGAAGCGGCTAACGAATGCGACGCCTGCAGCAGCAGGGTCGACTTTCCGATACCGGGATCGCCGCCGACAAGAATAAGCGAACCAGGCACGACGCCTCCGCCGAGCACGCGGTTCAACTCACCGATCTTCGTATCGACCCGCGGCTCTTGACCTCCTTCAATATCGACAATAGAAAGAGGTTTTTGCGTTCCTTGGAACAGGGAAGCATTCATGCCGCTCATCCCCTGAGTTTTTACGCTGCTGACCGTTTCCTCCACCATGGAGTTCCAGGATTGACAGCCTGGGCATTTCCCATACCATTTTGGCGACTCATAGCCGCACTCGGTGCAATAAAACTTTGTTTTTGTTTTGGCCATGGATCTCCTCTCTTACCGGTTATCCCGGCATACCGAACCCGTCCGCTCGCCTCCGGCCTACGGAAAGCTCTTTATTAAAAGTTTATCATTTATCGCTTGTAAAAGTAAGGGTTCATCCGCATGCAAACTCCCCTGCCAAGCAAAAAAGCCGAACCGCGAAGACAAAACTTCGCGGCCCGGCTTTGACGGCCGGCAGACCGGAGGAGCGCAAAGCATCGCCCGGCCCGGGCCTTGTATATAATTAGCCGGCTTCTAATGAAGCTTGGCCACTACCTTTACTTATCTGATTTTTCAATCGTTACAGCCGGCTGCTCTTCCGTCTTATCGACAGTAAGCGCACCGTCCTTCTCGTCGATCAGCAGCGAATCGCCTTGAGTTACGCGGCCTGTCAGCAGTTCTTCGGACAGACGATCCTCAATGTGCTTTTGGATCGCCCGACGAAGCGGTCGAGCGCCGTATGCAGGATCATAGCCTTCCTTAGCCAGGAATGCTTTCGCAGCATCGGTCAACGTGAAGTTCACGCCGTATTCGTTCAACCGCTTGCGCAGTTCTTCCGACATCAGCGTCACAATCTGGCCGATGTGCTTCTCTTCCAGAGAGTGGAAGACGATGACTTCGTCGATCCGGTTCAGGAACTCCGGACGGAAACTCTTTTTGAGCTCGTCCATGACTTTCCCTTTCATATTGCTGTATTCCGCTCCACTGTCCACAGCAGCCGTAAAGCCCAGCGTCGAATTGCGACGAATCGCATCTGCGCCAACATTGGATGTCAGAATGATCAGCGTATTGCGGAAGTCGACAACGCGGCCTTTGGAATCGGTCAGACGTCCGTCTTCCAGCACCTGCAGCAAAATGTTGAATACTTCAGGGTGCGCTTTTTCGATCTCATCCAGCAGTACAACGGAATACGGTTTACGGCGAACCTTCTCGGTCAGTTGACCGCCTTCTTCATAACCCACGTATCCTGGAGGAGCTCCGACAAGTCGGGAAGTCGAGTGTTTCTCCATGTACTCGGACATGTCGATTCGGATGACCGCATTCTCGTCGCCGAACATTGCTTCCGCCAACGCACGTGCCAGCTCGGTTTTACCGACACCAGTAGGGCCGAGGAAAATGAACGAGCCCATCGGACGCTTCGGATCCTTCAGACCGGCACGAGCACGGCGAAGCGCGCGGCTGACAGCAACAACAGCTTCGTCTTGGCCGATGACACGGTTATGAAGCAGTTCTTCCATATTCAGCAGGCGTTCCGTTTCTTCTTCCTTCAGCTTTGTTACCGGCACGCCGGTCCAACTGCTGACAACGTCCGCGATATCTTCCGGCGTTACTTCGGAATCGGTACGACCCTGCTTTTCCTTCCACTGGTTCCGGGTTACTTCCAGCTCTTCGCGAATCTTTTGTTCGGTATCGCGCAGAGCTGCCGCTTTTTCGAATTCCTGACTTTGAACCGCGGAATCCTTCTCCTTGCGGATGTCTTCAAGACGATTCTCCAACTGCTTCAAGTTTGGCGGTACCGTATACGTATGCAGCCTTACTTTCGATCCCGCTTCGTCGATCAAGTCGATCGCTTTGTCCGGAAGGAAACGGTCCGTGATATAACGGTCCGACAGCTTAACCGCCTGTTCAATCGCCTCATCCGTAATTTTGACACGGTGATGCGCTTCGTAACGGTCACGCAGTCCCATCAAGATCTGAATCGCTTCGTCGACCGAAGGCTGATCAACCGTGATCGGCTGGAAGCGGCGTTCCAATGCGGCATCTTTTTCGATATATTTGCGATATTCGTCCAGCGTTGTCGCTCCGATACACTGCAGCTCGCCGCGTGCCAACGAAGGCTTGAGGATATTGGAGGCGTCAATTGCACCTTCCGCTCCGCCCGCACCGATCAGCGTATGAAGCTCATCGATAAACAGGATAACATTGCCCGCCTGACGAATCTCATCCATAATCTTTTTCAGACGATCCTCGAACTCACCGCGATATTTAGTACCCGCTACGACAGAGCCCATATCAAGCGTCATGACTCTCTTCTCGCGCAGCGTTTCGGGAATTTCGTTATTGATAATCTTTTGCGCCAAGCCTTCGGCAATCGCCGTCTTACCTACACCAGGTTCGCCGATCAGCACCGGATTATTTTTGGTCCGGCGGCTCAGAACCTGAATGACGCGGTCGATTTCTTTGCTGCGACCGATTACCGGATCGATATTGCCATCTTTCGCATAAGCGGTCAGATCGCGTGCCAAGCTGTCCAATGTAGGCGTACTGACATTGGCCGGCGTACCGTGATGACTGGATACAGCTTCACTGCTGCCAAGCAGCTGCAGAACCTGCTGCCGGGCTTTGTTCAAGCTGATGCCCAGGTTGTTCAGCACCCGTGCCGCTACACCTTCACCTTCACGAATCAGGCCGAGCAGGATGTGCTCCGTACCGACATAAGTGTGGCCGAGCTTACGTGCTTCGTCCATCGACAGTTCGATGACCTTTTTCGCCCGCGGAGTATATGCGATATTCGTCGGCTGTTCCTGACCGCGTCCGATCAGCGTCTCGACTTCGTTCTGGATCTGTTCCAATCCGAGTCCGAGTCCGATCAACGCTTTGGCTGCGATCCCTTCGCCTTCACGAATCAAGCCGAGCAGAATGTGTTCGGTGCCAATGTTGTTATGTCCGAGTCTTACCGCTTCTTCTTGGGCAAGAGCCAGAACTTTTTGCGCGCGTTCCGTAAATCTGCCAAACATCATATGCAAAGCACCTCCAGAAAGTAGTTAGCTCCTGGCCAAATAATTATTCAGCCGTCGAACCGGATGCTATTCTTTACTTTTAACCAGTTTATCCCGGATTAACTGCGCCCGGTACATATCCTTCTCTGATGTGTTCATTGTAGCACCGAACGTTTTCTGAAGGAAATTTGGTTGAGTCAAAATGGTCAATTCGTTCAGCAGCGTTATCGGAAGCCCTTCGATCCAGCCAAGATCCACACCAAGACGAAGATCGGACAGCCGCTGCGCGGCTTCTTTTCCATCGATGATTGCTGCATGGGTCAGAATACCATATGATCGCATGACCCGATCATACAGCCGAATCTTGGACTCACTGACAAGCCGACTGCGCGCCTGACGTTCATATTCAATGATTTGCGCGACAATTCCTTCGAGGTTGTCCACAATCTCTTTCTCGCTCTGACCCAGAGTAATCTGATTGGAGATCTGAAACAGATTGCCCTGAGCCTCGCTGCCTTCTCCATAAATGCCGCGAACCGTCAGACCTACCTGGGAGACGGCGTTCAATACGCGGCCAATCTGATGCGTCATAACAAGCGCGGGCATGTGAATCATAACCGAAGCCCGCAGACCTGTTCCGACATTCGTCGGACAACTGGTCAGGTAGCCTCTACGGTCGTCAAAAGCATAATCCACATGGGCTTCGAGCGCATCGTCTACCGAAGTTGCCCGTTCCCACGCCTCCTTCACCTGAAATCCCGGACGGAGACATTGAATACGGATATGATCTTCTTCATTTACCATAATGCTCAGCGATTCATCGGTGCTGAGCACAACGGCCGCTTCCCTGGATTCATTCACAAGCGCCGGACTGACCAAGTGCTTCTCAACCAATACCTGCCGATCAATCTCGTTCAGCTCTTCAAGCCGAATCGGCTGCATTGGGCCCAGCTCTTCAGCCGCCTGTTCAGACGCTGCGATAACCGCCTGTCTGACTTCTTCCGCCTGCTCCTCGCTTGCAACGAGCGGGAACGGCAGCGATCGCAGATTGCGTGCAATTCGCACTCGGCTGCTGATAACGATGTCGGAATCTTTTCCTTCACCCTTCATCCAACTGCTAAGCGCATTTTTCGTAAATGCAAAATCCGACATGGACCGGCCCTCCTTTAACGCTGGGACCGCTGCAGCTCAAGCTCGCGTATGCGGTCTCTAAGCTGTGCGGCCGTTTCGAATTCCTGCTTTTCGACCCGCTGCTGCAGTTCCTGCTTGAGCGTTTCGATCTCTCGCTGAAGCTGAAGATCAGCTCCTCCGCGCTTCGGTACCTTGCCGGCATGCACGGTTCCCCCATGTACACGTTTGAGCAGCGGATCGATCTTGCCGTCAAAATGCTTATAACAGGAGCTGCATCCGAAACGTCCAATCTTGCGAAACTGCGCATAAGTCATACCGCACTCTTCGCAATGAAGCTGCTGGGCCTGCGCGGCTCCTCCAGACTGTGTCTTACCGGTCATATCAAAATCCAGAAATCCTGAAAGCAGGTTATGGATCGAGAATCCGCCGGATGTTCCCGGAATCATCTCACCCTTTTCCCGTGCACAATGTTCACAAATATGAAATTCGTTTTTTTCACCGTTGATGATTTTCGTAAAATGCAGGGTTGCGGGCCGCTGCTGGCATTCCTGACAAAGCACTCGCCCCACCTCCTTCACAAAATAAACGCGGGTTAACCCGATCTGCTCACCGATTTATTCCTGCTGCCCCATCAGAGCAATCAGCATCGCTTTCATAATACGCGCGCGCATCTCATCTCGATAGGGAAGCTTAAGAAGCAGCGTATTGCGCGAAACAGCCGAACGAATCAGCGCGGCTTCGCGTCCCGTAATCAAATTCGCTTCCTGCAGCCGATAGATCAGCCCTTCTGCAGCCGACTGGCTCATTTGACTGCCAATCGTTTCATGAACATGGGCATGAAGCTCGGAATGGGTCGGCAGTTGAATTCGCTGAATACGAATGTACCCGCCGCCGCCGCGCTTGCTTTCGACCAAGTAACCTTTTTCCAAAGTAAAACGTGTACTGATAACATAATTGATCTGAGAAGGTACGCAGGAAAAACGATCGGCCAGATCATTGCGCTGAATTTCGATCATGCCTCCCTGACTTTCCTGCAAAACCGTCTTTAGATAATGCTCAATGACATCGGAAATGTTACGCATTGATTCGCCCTCCACGATCTGCCTGAGCCGCCGCCCGACTTGATATCCGGATGTGGAGCCTACTCTTAAAATAACCCTTCCGCAAAAAGGAAGAAACGTCTGGTTTTTTCGAGCATTCTGAACGCACTCATTCTATTCAAAAGAAATCCGTTCAAGATGCGAGGCACCGTTCGCTTGCGGCGTATTGCAGGGTATTAAAGTAACTGCTGTCCAGCTGACTTTGACTTTCTTTGACTTATATTTATTATATCATATTTTCTTCGATTGCCAAGTGCTCTGCTTCTCTTACATGCAAAAAAAGACTGCGGTCTCCCGCAGCCTTCTTCTGTTGCTTCGGTTCCATTCTATCCGATCAGAAACCGCTGTTTCCCTCGGCATGAATTTCTCCTTTTTTAAACGTTGTTGCGCCTTCTCCGGAATTTGTAACTTGATTGGACGTAAAGTAAATATTGCCAATCTTTCCGTCTCCCCAGATTCCAATTCCGGCGTTAACCGATTTGGAAATGATGTTTTTGTCAAAACGAACTTCATTAATGCTGCCCTCGGAAGCGAAAATCAGTACATTCGGATGATCGTCAGTCGGTCTTGTGCCGGACTTGATCACCGTATTGCCGCTTATTCCCACATTGTTGACGTTGCGAGTTTCAAAACCCGCTTCGACCGCGATATAGATGCCGGCCATTTCGGTGTTATTGATTTTGTTTTTCTCGATCAAGACGTCACTACCGCCTACTACAGAAATACCACGCGCTTTTGAAGCATAACCGACCGAATTTTCACGAATCACAATATTACTTGTCATCGCTCGGTCCTTTTTGTAGCTTACAACCGCAATTGCGTCGTCGCCTGTCTTTTTGACGGTATTGTGTTCGACGGTAATCCGCTGGCTTCCTCCTGTAATGTGGATACCGTCTGCTTTCGTGCTTTTGACAAGATTGTTAGAGATTGTTCCATCAACAGCGCTATCCCGCACCAAAATGCCGGCCGTTCCTGCTCCCACGATACGGACATTTTGAATCACAAAGTTAGAAGCGCCGAGCACTGTTATGCTGTTCTTGGCATCGGCTCCATCGCGCTTACCCGTTTTTTTGTACACATGCGCCAGGTTTTGCAGTTCTACATTCTCGCCTCTAAGATCAATAGAACCGCTTTCCGAGTTAGTCGATGTTAGAATAGACCGCTCCGCTCCGGCTCCGATTACTTTTACACCATCTATCGTCAAGCGACCACTTAGTAAGAAGTTTCCTGCCGGTATGTATACACTTTTACCCTGCTTTTTGGCTGCCTTGATCGTCTTCTCAAAAGCCTTAAGCGAGTCCGTTTTACCGTTTCCGATTGCTCCATAAGCAGTAACAGAGAGAGAATTTGCAGGCTTGGCCGCTTGAGCCGACGAAAGGGGGCCCAAACATACAACAGCCAACATCAAGATGACTCCACCTATCCATTTCATCCGCTTTCCTTTTAAACTTAATTTCTTCATCCCATTCCTCCAATTTTAACTTTTTATTTTTTACTAAGTTTATAAACCGAAATGCTTGCTGCCTTAAACATAATTTCCAAAATATAAAAATAAATAGTTTGGGGATAACTTATTATTTATCATCATTAAAGAAACAAAATAATACATTTATTTACCGAGAACCTTGAAACTCGGTGGATAACTTCTTTAGAAAGCTGTTTTTGTGGAGAACCTGTGTGTAATCGAGTCGATAAAAGGATAACTTTTAAGCAAAACCAAGAAAGTTATCCTCGGAGTGTGGGGAACCTGTGGAGGACCGCGGGCCTTTTTCGACCTGCGCTTCGTTGCCCTTTCCCCTTTCTCATTGAACGAACACCGTCTGGAGGAAAAGGGGAAAGGGCAAAGGCGCTCCGGTTCGAAAAAGGCCCGCTCTCGGGGTGAGGTGGAAGGCTTCTCAAGCTTCTGACCGCTTGAGAGTTTAGGGAATCAGGATAAGGGAATCTGGCTGGATTCAGCCAGGGAAAGAGGCAGCGGCTTTGCCGGCTGCGGGGTGGAAGGGCGGGCAGATCACAATCACACAAAATTCATAATAATATCAAGGGCAATACTTGCAAATACAAAAACAAACATAAACACAAAAAGAGCCTCTACCGTGTATACGGTAAAGGCTCTTTTTCATCGGCTTGGCAGCTTCCTACTCTCCCAGGACCCTGCGGTCCAAGTACCATCGGCGTTAGAGGGCTTAACGGTCGTGTTCGAGATGGGAACGTGTGGAACCCCTCTGCCATCACCACCAAACCTAATACAGGATTTGCACCCTGAAAACCGGATCCGAAACGATCTACCTTTGCGTCAACAAAGTGTGCTTTCTGAGAAAGCGATAGGATAAGCCCTCGACCGATTAGTACAGG
>NZ_KB899301.1 GCF_000378145.1 Saccharibacillus kuerlensis DSM 22868
TGGTTTTGTTCCAACGTCCGCGTTGGTCGGCAAAGCCTTCCCCCGTCTTACTTTTCTCAACCCACCGTTGAATCTGGGATTTATTTGCGATGTTCAGCTTCTCCATGATTTGGGGATAGCTCCAGCCTTCTTCGGTTCTCAACCTCACGGCTTCCCGTTTGGTTTCTTCCTCGTATCGCTTGAACGTTTGTCCTTTTTTAGCCATAAAAAATCCCCTCCGGTCTTCAGTGTTGATCTCATTTTACCATGAGGTCTTTTTTCACTGTCTACCTTGAGGGGATAATACCACCGCCTCGGCGCCGCAGGTGCTTTTTGGTTAGTCGGATGTACATTCTGCCTCTTCTTACAGCTGAGCGACGAGAATTTCAGCAAACTGCTCTAGGAATTCACGGTCGGTCTCATCGAATCGAGCATGTTCTGGGCTGTCGATATCCAATACGCCGATCAGTTCGTCGTTTTTGACAAGTGGAACGACAATCTCACTGTTGGTAGCCGCATCGCAGGCGATATGACCAGGGAACGCATGCACATCTTCGATAAGCTGTGTTTCGCGTGTCTGGGCAGCCGTACCGCAGACGCCTTTGCCGATTGGGATACGAATGCAGGCAGGCAGTCCCTGGAATGGGCCAAGAACCAACTCTTTGCCGTCATACAGGTAAAATCCGGACCAATTTGTATCGGGCAGGCACTGCGCAAGCAGTGCCGAAGCGTTAGCAAGATTGGCGATTCTGTCGGGCTCGCCGTCGATCAGAGCTTTCAATTGGGAAAGCGCGGTTGCATAACGTTCTTCGCGCGTACCTTCATAGCTTTTTGTTTCAAACATGGGTATGAGCCTCCTATTCGCGGGGGAATTCGAAAAATATCGGTCGGGTTGAAAAACGAGTCAAAATCGAAGAAAAGCGGCCCGAAATTTTTCTCCCAACCTCTGGTTCCAATGTCTGTCCAGTCTCTTAATTAAGGCCTTTTCCGAGAGAAATGTCAATGCATGCAGCGATTTCCGAGAGGTGTTTCCCTCGATAAAGCGACGGGTAATTAGTGGGTAACTCAAACGCTGCGTATTTTGCTTTGCCGAAATCTATAGTAGGATCGAAGCCACAGAAATGCGACAGCCGTCACAGAATGGAGGAGAGGCGATATGCAGGCCGCAACACAGAACTTATTCATACGGATTCACCTGCTGCATTATGCGGAGGAACAAGATATTTCTATTCGCGAAGCGCTGCCCAAACTTGAGCGTGCCGGTTACCGGGTTGCAGACCGCGAGGTCAAGCAGGAACTGGAGCATTTGGCTGCCGAAAATCTGCTTACCGCCCACGGGGAAGAGTATACGCTGACCGGAGCAGGGATCAACGAGCTGCGCAAGGTCCGCACTTCGCTCGGCAGTATGTGTTCGGAAGTACTGACCGAAAGCCGGGCAGACAAAGCCGTTCGCGTCTGAATGAACAAATAGCGGATCATGTACAAGATGGACACGAATCTTAACCGCAGGCAGTCAAAACGATTGGCCGGCGGATAGATCCCCGAAGCTGTATCCAAGGATACGGCTTCGGGGATTTTTGTGACCGGCATCGCCGGACGCTTTCTGACATGGTAAGTTCTGACATGGTAAGATGGAAGAGATGCTGCCTAGCCTGCATCTACAGGGCCGAATTATGCAGCTATTTTGGACGGAACGCTTTCGGGCGCTTTACGTGACGGGGGGACTTGAAAGAAGTGGGACGAGTGCAAGACAAACGAAAGTATGTACTGGCCGGTCTGATGCTGTCCACTTTTTTGGCGGCAGTCGAGGGAACGGTGATCAGCCCGGCAACGCCGTCGATCGTAGGCGAATTTGAAGCGGCTTCGCTGATGAGCTGGGTATTCGCCGCTTATCTGCTGACGATGGCCGTGACGACACCGATCTTCGGCAAGCTCAGCGACCTTTTTGGACGCAAGCCCGTTTTCCTAATCGGCTGTGTGCTCTTCATTATCGGTTCGGCGCTGTGCGGATTTGCCGGCGGCATGGAGCAGCTGATTGCTTTTCGTGCCCTGCAGGGTATTGGAGCCGGAGCCGTTATCCCGGTCACGTATACGATTGTAGGCGATCTGTACAAGATGGAAGAGCGCGGCAAAGTGCAGGGTATGATCAGCTCGGTATGGGGAATCGCTTCGCTCGTCGGACCTCTGCTGGGCGGTTATTTGGTCGATACATTTTCCTGGCGCTGGATCTTCGGAATCAATGTGCCGTTCGGCCTGCTGGCCGTACTGTTTATTATGCTGTTTCTCAAAGAAGAGCGGACTCGCCGGAAAGCGCAGATCGACTGGGCTGGAGCGGCGACTTTCTCGATCGGGATGACGGCACTGCTGCTTGCATTGACTTCAGGCGGGCAAAACGCTTCCTGGGGTTCGCAGCTCATTATCGGTCTGCTTGCGGGCTCGGTGGGGATGCTGGTGCTCTTCGTCTGGATCGAAAGCCGGGTGTCGGAGCCGCTGGTTCCACTGAAGCTGTTCCGTATTCGCGACATTACGTTTTCCAGTATCGCGGCGATCTTTGTCAGCACACTGCTGATCGGTCTTACGACGTATATTCCGCTGTGGGTACAGGGCGTGCAGCAGGGCAGCGCTGTTCTGTCGGGACTGCTGCTCGCGCCGATGTCTTTCAGCTGGATTGCCGGTTCGTTTATCGGCGGACGAATGATTGCCAAGAACGGAGCACGAGGCGCGGCGGTTATCGGTTTGACGGCGCTGGTGGCGGGCATTGCAGGAGTAACGATGATCGGAGGCGGCTCGCCAGGCTATGTGCTTCCGCTGCTGATGCTCGTACTCGGTCTCGGATTCGGGATGTCGCTCACCGTGTTTACGATCATCGCACAGTCTTCGGTCGGCTATTCGCTCCGGGGTGCTTCGACAGCACTGAACACCTTCCTGCGTACGCTCGGACAGACGCTGGGCGTTGCTTTCTTCGGAACGCTTCTGAATGCTTCCCTCTTGTCGGGAACGGGGGCCGCAGGTGCCCAGGGCGTTACTGAATCTGATATCAACACGCTGCTGTCGGAACATGGCCGTGCCGAACTGACGCCGGATAAGCTGGCAAGCCTATCCGGGATTCTGGAAGGCGGTCTGCATGGATTGTTTGTCGTTATGCTGATTCTGACCGTGCTGGGTCTGCTGGCGGTACTGCCGCTGAGCAAGCGTCCTCCGGCACCGCAGGAAGAGCCGGGGGAACCGACTCAGGGACAGCATGCAGACTGAGGCTGGCAAGAGCTGTAGAGCATTCATACTGATACAGATCGAAGAGCCTCGGTACTTTTGGTTGAAAAGGATATAAGCCTGTATTCTGTATTCAATTCTGTATTCAATTCCGTATTCAAATTCCGTATTCAAATCAGGCGACGATAAATTCAAAAAGACGACTTCCCGCTTTGAAAGCAGGGTAGTCGTCTTTTTGCTTTGCTGCCGCGGGAATCCAAAACTTGTTCAATCCTGCTTATCGCCTACGACTACCTACTTGCGTGCCAACGGAGAAAGCTTTGCCGCCTCCATGCCCATTTTTTTGAGCAGCAGAATCAGTTGAAGCTTCTCTTCCTCTTCAAGACCGCTGAGTGCATCAGTGAGGCGTTCCGCATAATGGGGATAGACTTCGTCCATCAGACTTCTGCCTTTTTCCGTTAGTTCCGCATAAATGACGCGCCGATCGGTTGGACAGGGGCGGCGAGCCAGCAGACCGTGGTGTTCCAATTTATCGATGACATAAGTGACGTTGCCGCTCTGCAGCAGAAGCTTGGCTCCAATCTGCTGAATCGGCTGTTGGCCTTTGAAATAGAGAACTTCGAGAACGGCAAATGCCGTGGGATTAAAGCCTTGAATTTTGCTTCCGCCAACTGCATGTTCGTTGACACTCTTGAACGATTTGGCAAACACCCGGTACAGATGCATCGACAGTTCGGTATCTCGTGCCTGGGAATGAATCATTACGCTTCCGCCCTTTCGAATTTGGGTAGATGAACTACATTTATCTTAATTCAGCGCTGTTAATCGGAACATGTCATTTGTCACAGCTTTGCATTTTAACTATTAAAATTTTACGTTTTCGCGGAAGATTCAAATTTGAAGTGACCAGGTGGACCAGGAAGAGTTGGCGAAAAGGAACCCAAAGCCTCAAATAGACGTATTATGGCGTGTACGCAAGCCAATACTCGACATCGTATTTTACGTTCAACAGCTTCATTCGAATTTGAAAACCGGACTGGGCGTTGAAAGAATTTTCTATTTTAAAAAGATGATGAGTTTGCATACAAGCATTTAGAATGCAGAACCTAGAGTGCAGGACCAAATTATTGACTCGTTCGAATAGAAGTTTTTTTCTATGTTCTGTTCTGATCCAGTTTTTGCTCGGATATTTTCATTGTATGGAAAGAGGAGATGAATGATGCAGAACAAAGAAGAGTCTCAAAATGGGAAACCTGAAATCGTTCTAAATGTCCGTATTGAAGAAGCAGGCTATTCGGTGGGCGACGGGCAGATACGGGACATTGAATTTGACGTATGCCGCGGAGAATTGGTCGGATTGATCGGGCCTAACGGCGCAGGGAAAAGTACAACGATCAAAGCGATTCTGAAGCTGATTCCGCATGTGAAAGGCGATATCGTACTGGGAGGATCGGGTACGTATGCCTACGTGCCGGAGCAGCCGCTTTACTATGACACGCTGACGCTGTGGGAACATCTGGCTCTGGCGGGAGCTGCTTATGGCATGGAAGAAAAAGAGTTTGAGCGAAGTGCAAACGGGCTGCTGGAGCGCTTTCGGATGACCGATGCCCGCGATAAGCTGCCCGGCGGAATGTCGAAGGGTATGAAACAGAAGATGATGCTGATGCTCGGATTTCTGCTTAAGCCCGATGTCTATATTGTAGATGAGCCGTTCATCGGACTCGATCCGCGGGCAACCCGGGATTTCCTACGGCTGTTGGAAGAGGAGAGGCAGCGCGGAGCGGGTGTGCTGATGTGTACCCACGTGCTTGATACGGCGGAAAAGATCTGCGATTATTTCGTGCTGCTCTCGAACGGCGAGACCGCGGCACAAGGGAACATGACGCAGATCCGCGAAGCAAGCGGCCTTAGTGAAGGCGACTTGTTCGACTGCTTCGAGGCACTGACTGTATGAGGGACAGCAAATCTGAACCTAGAATACATAAGTTTGCAGGATTGGCTGAACCCGCAGCATTGTTCTGGCGGCGGCTGCATGATTACCTCAATTGGGAACGAAAAAATCTGAGACTGGTCATCGACTGGATCGTGGCGCTGTATATTATCGTTCCGTTTGGACTGCTCGCCGGACGCTATTATTACGGTTTCTGGCACGGAGAAATTCCTATAGTCATGCAAAATCTGCCGCTGATTGTACTTCTGCTGCTTCCGCTGCTGAGCGCTCTGGCTTCCCGCCCTATTCTGCTGCTCAATCCGGCCGACGCGGTGTTCCTCCGACAGCGTCCGGGCTGGCTGAGGAATGTGATTTCCCGGGCAGCCGTTATGTTCACGGTATTTCAAGGCGCCAAAGCAGCGCTGATCATGGCGCTGCTGCTGCCGTTTCTGCGGGAGCTGTATCTGCTCCCATGGGGCGGCGTCGCCGCCCTGTACCTGGCGGTCTGGGCGCTGCATCTGGCAGCGGGGATGACTGCGCATTTCGCCGGTATATTCCGGCGGGAGCGCCTGAAAGGGAGCGCGGCCCTGGCGGCGCTGCTCGCCATATCGGCGCTCTTTCTCTGGGCGGCCGTCTCCGGAACGGCCGCGAGTCTGGCCGCCGCCGCGGTGCTCGGCGCGGCGGCAGGAATTATGATGCAAAGGCGCGTGGCGCTGTCGCATCATTTTGAGGAAAGCGCCGCCGCCGATGTGGCGGTGCGCTTGCGGTTCGCGGCGCTGCTGCTGGCGCGCGCAGTGGAGCGGCCGCAGCCGCCCAAGCGCAGGTCGCTGCTGCTGCGCCGCTCGGGACCGCTGCTGCCGCGCTTCGCCGGCAGCTGGCGCACGCGGCAGATCGCCGACGCCGCGCTCAAAAGTTCGCTGCGCGAGAACGGCTACGCGGCAATGTATCTGCGCTTTGCGGTCATCAGCGTAGCAGGAGTCGCTGTCGGGCCGATCTGGGTCGGCTGGGTTGTAACACCGCTGATCCTTCTTCTGTTCTCCATGTGGCTGCGAGGACTCTGGCTGCGCTTCATCGATCATGCTTTTCCGCCGGTTGCCTCCCTGGACCGAGGGATTGCCGATTCCGCCTGCGCACCGGCGGTCGGTATTCAGATGCTGCCGCTGGCTTTTGCCCTGACGGCCTGTCTGGGCGTTAAAGTGTTCGGAGCCTGGTGGGGAGCTCTGGTATTTGGCCTGCCAGGCGCTGCGGTCGGCGTGCTGCTGGCGTTTACTTTATCTATATTCTGGCATAAAAAAGAATGAACGGCAGGTTCAGCGCGTCGGGATCTTCGGCTTATCTGTTCGTCGCACCTATTCAGCCTACCTGCCTACCCGCTCTACCTATCTATCCGGCCTATCTGCTTTACCTGTCTATCTGCTTTACCTGTCTATCTGCTTTACCTATCTACCTGGCCTACCTGCCTATCTATCCGTTCTACCTACCTGATCTATACTTATCCAACTCAAAATAGAAAACAGGGCTGCGTCTTAACGACGCAGCCCTGTTCGTTTATCGGGTAAGTTTCTTTCATTCATCTAAAAGCATGTCTATTCTGCCTTATTCTATGTTTTAACGAATCCAGGTATCCCTATTTAATGATTTTCGGGCTTTTTGAGAATTTAACGAATTCTCATATCCTTATTTGCGGCAATTGGCTCGGTTTCAGTCTGATTAGGGACAAATAGCGTTATCACGATTCTTTAGAATCCATAAGAGCGGTTTGGAGAGCGAATAGTGTTATCAGGATTCGTTAAAATCAGGCTGCCGAGCAAGTAAGACTGCCGAGCAAGTAAGACTGCCGAGCAAGTAAGACTGCCGAGAACGTTAGACTGTCGAGAACGTTAGACTGCCGAGAACGTTAGACTGCCGAGAACGACAGACTGCCTAGAACGACAGACTGTCCAGAAAGTCGGATTCTCCATAGAGACTCATCTCTCAATCGCTGCAGAAGCTAATCTCTCAAACTTATCCCCGCAGCGCAATCGCACGCTCTGCAGCGCTCGTCCCAGCTGCATGGCCGGTAGAGAAAGCGGCTGTAATATTGTAACCGCCGGTGTAGCCGTGAATATCGAGCAGTTCGCCGCAGAAATACAGACCTTCGGTCAGCTTGGATTCCAGTGTAGACGGATCAACTTCTTTCAGATGAACACCGCCGCCCGTAACGAAAGCATCTTCGATCGACAGCGTACCGTTGACCGGGATTGGGAATGCTTTGATCAGCTTCGCAAGTTCGGTCCACTTGGCTTTCGGAATGTTGTCGTGTGTCAGCATGTCGTCCAGTTCTGCGCGGATCAGCAGCAGCGGGATCAACTTCTCCGGCACCGCATTTTTGAGTACGTTCTTAATCGCCTTCTTCGGTTCAGCGGCTGTCAGATTCAGCGTTTCCCGATAGACGTCGTCGGCGCTTCGATCCGGCATCAGGTCTACCGTAACTCGTACGGTACCGCCGGCCTGTTTGTCCAACTCCTTGACGACATATTGGCTGCATCTCAGCGCTGCCGGACCCGACAGGCCAAAGTGCGTGAACAGCATATCGCCGACATGGGTCACAAGCTTCTTGCCCTTGGCATTCCAGACGGTCAGTTCGATATCTCGCAGAGACAAGCCCTGCAGTTCCTTGCTCTGGATAAAAGCAGCGCCCGATGTCAGCGGCACTTCGGTCGGGAACAGCTTGGTAATCGTATGTCCGGCTTCTTCTGCCCACGGATAGCCGTCCCCGGTCGATCCGGTCTTGGGAACGGACTTGCCGCCGACGGCCGCGATGACGCAGGAAGCGGAAATCTCTTTGCCGTCTTTCAGTCGAACGCCCGCTGCCTGTCCGTCATGATACAGAATGCGTTCTACCGGCGTGTTGATCCGTACTTCAACGCCGAGCGAACGAACCCGTCCGACCAGAGCGTCTACTACCGTTTTGGCCTTGTCGCTGACCGGAAACATCCGTCCGTTGTCTTCTTCTTTGAGTTGAATACCGAGTCCTTCAAAGAACGCGATAATATCGCGGCTGCCGAACTGCGACAGCGCACTATAGAGAAACCGGCCGTTGCCGGGAATCCATTTGATCAGTTCGTCGAACTCTTTGTTATTCGTTACGTTGCAGCGTCCTCCGCCGGAAATGCCCAGCTTGCGCCCCAATTTGTCTCCCTTGTCGAGCAGCAGTACTTTCGCTCCGCGCTCGCCGGCCGCTGCTGCGGCCATTAGCCCGGCGGATCCTCCACCGATCACAATCACTTCATAATCCAACATTCATCGTCCTTTTCCTTGTTAATCGATTTTCTCCATGATAGCACAAAAAGTGCGCAGAAATGGCTCTGTTCCGCTGGAAAAGCGATACGATTTTGGAAATGGAAACAGAGACGGAATTTCGTCTTTATATGGACAAAAGGCGAAATCGTTCAGGCGGAAGATGGGATCACGGCTTTCCTTTCGTTAGGAAGCACGTTATAATAAAGGAACATTAACGTTTTGAAGGAGTGAATCGACATGGCAATGTCTTTTGATCAATATATGCGCGATATGATCCAGCCGATGCGTGATGAGCTGACATCGCTGGGAATTCGTGAACTGCGTACACCGGAAGAAGTGGAAGAAAACCTGCCGAACGCGACAGGCACAACGCTTGTCGTGATCAACTCGGTCTGCGGCTGTGCCGCGGGACAATGCCGTCCGGGTGTTGCCCAGGCGCTTCAGCATGAGAAAACGCCAAACAACCTGTTTACGGTATTCGCCGGACAGGACAAGGAAGCCACGGCTCAGGCTCGCGAATACTTCGCACCGTACCCGCCTTCCTCGCCTTCGATTGCGCTGTTCAAGGACGGAGAACTGGTTCACTTTATCGAGCGTCACGGAATTGAAGACCGCTCTGCCGGTGAGATTGCCGAAGAGCTGACTCAGAAATTCGACGAATTCTGCGGCTAAACATTTTTGACGGTTTATCTTTTGAACGGTCTGTTTTTAAATAAGTCTGTTTTTGAATAATAAATATGCGGCGCTCCGGCAGACGATTTCGTCATGCGGGGCGCTTTTTTTCATGAATGGATAGGGGAATACTTCGCAAGCAGATGAGGAATTACATAGCAAAAATAGAAGCGGAATATGTAAAAAAAGACGCGTAAGTTCGATGTTAGCCTGTTACGGGTATAATGGAGAGGAGAGGCATTAACCATTTTGTCCGGGAGATACAAGTTCCGGATACTCAAAGGAGAGAATGTACGATGAGTTTGCAGCAACAGATTATCGCGGAATTGGGTGTAAAGCCCACGATCGATCCTGAAGCCGAAATCCGCAAGCGGGTCGACTTTCTGAAACAGTATGTGCTTGGTTCAGGCACCAACGGTCTGCTGATCGCGATCAGCGGCGGTGTAGACAGTGCAGTAGCTGCCGGCCTGTGCAAGCGGGCGACGGACGAATTAACGCAGGAGCAGGGCAAGGAATATGTCACGCTCGGCGTATTCCAGCCGTACGGCGAACAGTCCGATATCGAACACAGCTACGCGACGGCCAAAGCTTTCGATCTGAAGCATACCGTCGAAACGAATATTCAAGATGCGGTAGACCATGTCGCTTCTACAGTCGAGAAAAGCTTCCAAGACCTGGCTATCAACAATGCAGGCAAGATGACGGACAAGGGCAAAGGCAACATCAAAGCGAGAACTCGTATGGTTGTACAGTATGCACTGTCATTCGAGTTAAACCTGCTTGTAGTCGGCACCGACCATGCTTCGGAAGCGATCACCGGCTTCTATACGAAGTGGGGCGACGGAGCGGTCGATATTACGCCGCTGTCTACCCTGAACAAGCGTCAAGTTCGTCAGGTAGCGCGTGCGCTGGGCGTTCCAAGCGAGATTGTCGAGAAAGCGCCGACGGCCGGCCTGTGGGTCGGACAGACCGACGAAGCTGAGCTGGGCATTACGTACGACGAGAACAGTGACTACCTGGAGGGCAAGGAAGTCGATCCGAACGTTCAGTCGCTGCTGGAAAACTTCTATAAGAACACAGCGCATAAGCGGAGTCCGATTCCGGGAATCTGATTCAAAGCGAAACGCATAGAAACCTTGTCGACCGCTTAAAGACCTGCTTACAGCAGGTCAATGTTCGAGAAAGTATGATTCCGAGTGAAGTGAGGAGGCGGAGGGAGAAATTCAGTATAGGAACGATAGTGCTCGCCTTTGAAATTGAGAAAACACCGCTAAAACGCGATCCTTTTTCTTAATTTCAACAAGCGACTTAAAGCCTTTCGAAGAAAGGCACATCGTAAGCATCAGCCAACGAATTTCTCCCGCAGCCCTTGAGCTTCCAAAGTGCATAGGATTTTCTTAATAGCTTAAAGACCTGCTTATAGCAGGTCTTTTTTGCGGGATGACCCAGGTTCGTCAGGAGGCCATCTGTTGAGCACGACATCAATCCAGAAATCGAACCGGAACTGGAGTTCGCCTGCTTCTCCTGCTACAATATAGGGCAGAGCTGCGGCACTGCCGCCACACGGCGGCCGAATTATACGGAGTGAAAGTGGGGGAGCCGAGATGATCTACGGAATCGGCCATGACATATTGGAGATCGACCGGGTCGTCCGGCTGCTGAAGGGAAAACAAAGCGAACGTTTCCTGTACCGAATTTTGACACCGAAGGAACTTGAAATTGCCCGAGCCCGAGGTCCTAAGCTGGCGGAATTTGTCTCCGGGCGCTTTGCTGCCAAGGAAGCGATCGTGAAGGCGCTGGGCTGCGGAATCGGTCGCACAGTCGGATTCGACGATATCGAGATCGTTCCAGATACGCTGGGCAAGCCGGGAGTCTCTCTCTCGGAGGCAGCTTGGAACAGGCTGAATCTGCCGGGCGGGAACGCTTATCTTATACATTTGAGCATTACGCATCAGCCGGCGATGGCTTCGGCTTTCGCCGTAGTAGAAAGGACGACATCATGACTGACGAGGAAACAAGGAACGAAGCAGCGAACGAAAGCGCGGCACAGGAGAGAGAGCGGCGGGTTCGGGAGCGGATTGGTACTGTCGAAGCGGAAGAGAGCAAAGCTTATTTTAGCCGTGAGCTTCTGCTCTGGTACGACCGCAGCAAGCGGGATCTGCCGTGGCGTCGCCATCGCGATCCTTACTTCATCTGGGTATCGGAAATTATGCTGCAGCAGACCAGAGTCGATACGGTTATTCCGTACTTCAACCGCTTTATCGAGCGTTTCCCGACCATACGCGATCTGGCGGAAGCGCCTCAGGAAGACGTCGTGAAAATGTGGGAAGGGCTTGGTTATTATTCCCGGGCCCGGAACCTGCAGGCAGCTGCGCAGCAGATTGTAGAGCTGCATGACGGAAAAATGCCTTCCGAACGCGAACACGTCTTTGCTTTAAAAGGTGTCGGTCCGTACACGGCCGGGGCGATTTTGAGCATCGCCTTCAACCGGCCTGAACCGGCGGTAGACGGCAACGTTATGCGTGTGCTGTCGCGCTATTTTCTGATCGAAGACGATATTGCCAAGCCCAAGACGAGAGTGGCGATGGAGAAGATGATTCCGGAATTGATTCCGGAAGGGCGGGCGTCGGACTTCAACCAGGCGCTGATGGAGCTTGGTGCGCTGATCTGTACGCCGAAATCGCCGCACTGTCTGATCTGTCCGGTTATGGAGCACTGCCGGGGCCGGATCGAAGGGATGGAGCGCGACCTGCCGATCAAGACGAAGGCGAAGAAGCCTCGTCCCGAGCAGCGGCTGGGCGTGCTGCTGGAAGGGTCCGGCGAACACGAGGGACGCGTGCTGGTACGCCGTCGTCCGAAGACAGGCCTGCTGGCGGGCATGTGGGAACTTCCGCATATTGCGGCAGGAAGCGGGGCGGAAGCGGGAGATCTCGGTCTTGATGTCGCGCAGCTTGAAGAACTGCTTGAAGACCGTGGATTGGCATGGTCGCCAATGTCACCATATTTGACAGCGGAGCATACGTTCAGCCATATTCATTGGACGATGAGAGTGTTGATCGCCCGCGAGGAGTCGGAAACATTGGCACATTTGGCTGCCGAGAGCGGCGTGCCTTACGCAGTCGCGGTTCCGGAAGCTGCTGAAGCGGAGGACGAATTAATAGACGAAGAAACCGGCGAGGAATGGCGCTGGATCTCACGCGAAGATATGGAAACTATCGCATTCCCCAACCTGTTCTTGAATATTTTAAACCGGTATTTCGCAGGAGAGAGCGAGCGGGAGTAGAGGCAGCAAGAGAAGCAAAAGGAGCTATGAACGAAGTAGTGGGAATGAACGGAGAAACAGCAATAAAAGAAGCAGTTGCAAAAGAAGCAGAAGTAACAAGTAGAAGATATCGTAGAGGTTCCGGCATACGAATTGCAAGGAACAAACAGCGGAATGCATAAAAAACGCCGATCCTTAAGGATCGGCGTTTTTGCGATAAGCTGCATCGGCTGTGCCGGGCAGCAGGCTCGTCGGGAATTACTTCGCAGCTTCGTAACGCTTGGACACTTCGTCCCAGTTGATTACGTTCCAGAAAGCAGCGATGTAGTCTGGACGCTTGTTCTGGTATTTCAGGTAGTAGGAGTGCTCCCATACGTCCAGACCAAGGATCGGAGTCAGACCTTCCATGATTGGGCTGTCCTGGTTCGGTGTGCTTGTTACAGCCAGTTTGCCGTCTTTGCCGACAACGAGCCATGCCCAGCCGCTGCCGAAACGAGTCGTAGCCGCTTTGTTGAAATCTTCTTTGAATTTATCGAAGCCGCCCAGCTCGCTGTCGATTGCTTCAGCCAGCGCGCCCGAAGGGTTGCCGCCGCCGTTTGGTCCGATAACGGTCCAGAACAGGCTGTGGTTGTGGTGACCGCCGCCGTTGTTGCGAACAGCCGTACGGATGCTTTCAGGTACGCTGTCGAGGTTGGCGATCAGCTCTTCGAGGCTCTTGCTTTGCAGCTCGGGAGCGCTCTCCAGAGCGTTGTTCAAGTTGGTAACGTATGTGTTGTGATGGCGATCGTGGTGGATTTCCATCGTCTGTGCGTCGATATGTGGCTCAAGCGCGTCGTTCGAGTACGGCAGTGCTGGCAGTTCAAAAGCCATAATAAAATTACCTCCTGCTTAAGTGGGATTTGGCGACGTTTCGCGCAAAAGATGATGAACTTGCCTAGGAAGTACAGAGAAACGTCTTTACCCTTTAATTAAACAGGAACACTTTCTTTAAATCAATAGATCATTTTTCCTCCGTGACTTTTTGCAGAACGAAAAAATCTTGCAAGCCTGTGCTGTAGGGAGAAAAGAAAATAGGGAAGTGTTAAAAAAGTCATAATGATGTAAATTCCATTTGTTTATAATCGAACGGTAAAGAAGGCGAAAAATCGCGAGAAATGCACGGCAAGCTGGCGAAAAAACTCGAATTATAGCGCTTTCAAAAGAAAAGTAATGTTTTTTCGTGTCACTTGTGGTTTAATAAGCGTGTGAGGAAAGTGAAACCGCTGGAAACCACGCATTTTTTCTGCCTTTTTTGTAAATCCGCGTCTTTCTTTCTGTAAAAACCTGATTCAAGTAAGCTTTTGCGAAAGGCTCCGAACGACGGTTTTCATAGCCTGATCGAGCCGGGGGATAACAGTCGTCCGTTCTATAGCTGTGAAAACTTGTAATGCCGCTTTTTGCATGTGCTGCCATTTCCAAAGAAGAAGGGGATTTAAGCATGAACGTTCGTTCTTTTCAGTTAAGTGATTCTAGCCGTATTTCAGAACTTCTGAAGGTCGCTTTATCCGAAGAATGTTATGAAAAGACGATTGGTCCATTCGCCAGGCAGTTGTCTTGGGATTCGGAACTGATTCTGGTAGCGGAAGACGGAGATGAGCTTGTCGGTGTGCTGATCGGTACGATTGAGCGCAACATGGGCTGTTATTACCGTATTGCTGTTCATCCGGATTATCGTCGGCAGGGAATCGGCAAGGCGATGGTCGCCAAGCTCGAAGGCCGCTTTCAACAGCGTAAAGTCAGCGATATTTTTGTATCTGGAGATGAGCACAACTCACCTGCACTCCCGCTGTATGAAGCTATGGGCTACGGCGCGAACCGCATTTTGAATGCTGTTCAGAAGCTCAGTATTTTGGCTGTACATTAAAAGGCTGAAGCCGATCAATATCCGAAGCGGGAAGCTGTCGGATACGGTGGAGAAAGCCGCAGAATAGACATATACGCGGATTCCCCGGAAAGGAACCGCTTGAACTTGAATAAGCATGCCTGCTTTCTCGGGTGTCCGCACGGCCTTCGCGCCGCATACGGAAGCTGGAGAGTGTAGGGATGCTTTTTATTTTGTCCGGTCTTATATTCAGGTGAGATCCAGAAGTGAAATTCCTGCGAAATCCCTCGATTTTATTCCGTATTAGAGGTAAAATAGAGAGTGCTTCATAATAGCATAATGACACAAGAACGCTTCCGGCAGCTTGATGAAGCCCGGATTAAAGCGTCTTTTTTGCGTAAAGCATAGATGAAAATTTCCATGTGCACGTGTATGAACAAGAATAAAGAGAAGGGAGGGATCGGTATGAACGAACAGGTACGAGAGGGCGGCGGAACGAAGACGGCGTCATGGGAAGCGCTGAAACGCGAAATTATCGAGGCGGCCCCATCGCTTGGAATCGACGACATCGGATTTGCTTCGGCCGAGCCTTTTCTGTCGCTGCGAACGAGACTGGAGCAGCATCGCGCCAACGGTTACGAGTCGGGCTTCGAAGAACCGGATCTGGACAAGCGAACTTATCCGGCGCTCAGCCACGAGGACCCGCAGTCGCTGATTGCCATTGCTGTCGCTTATCCTTCCAAACTGGAGAATGCGCCGAAGTCCGAGCCGGGCCGCACCCGCGGCATGATGGCGCGTTCGGCCTGGGGCCGGGATTATCATCATGTGCTGCGGGAAGCGATGGACCGGCTGGTTGAGTTTATTAAGCAAAAAGTGCCGCATGCCAGCGTCGTCAGTATGGTGGATACCGGCGTGCTGTCGGACCGCGCTGTCGCGCACCGGGCGGGGATCGGTTTTCAAGGGAAAAACTGCATGATCATCTCTCCTAAATACGGTTCATGGATTTATTTGGGCGAACTGATTACGAATATCCCGTTCTCGCCGGATGAAGAAGTTCAGGAGGACTGCGGCGACTGCACACGCTGTATCGACGCCTGCCCGACAGGTGCACTGGTCGGTCCCGGCGAGCTGAATGCACAGCGCTGCGTATCCTTTCTGACTCAGACCAAGGGGCTGCTGAGCGAAGAATTCATGATGAAGATCGGCAACCGGCTGTACGGCTGTGATACCTGCCAGATCGTCTGTCCGAAAAATAAGGGCAAGCACTGGCCGCATCATGAGCAGCTTCAGCCGGATCCCGAGAAGGCGAAGCCGCTGCTGCTGCCGATCCTGGATCTGAGCAACCGACAGTTCAAGGAGCGTTTCGGCGATACGGCCGCTGCATGGCGCGGACGGGGACCGATCCAGCGTAATGCGGTGATCGCGCTGGGGAATTTTAAGGACGAGGCGGCAATGCCTAAGCTCGCTGAAGTGCTGCAGAGCGATCCGCGTCCGGTTATGCGCGGCACGGCCGCATGGGCGATCGGCCGAATCGGCGGTCCTGCCGCCGAAGAGGCGCTGCTCGCTGCGAAGCCGCTGGAGCAGGATGCGGAAGTGGTAGAGCGGATTGAGCTTGCATTGAGCGAAGTGCGAGAAGGCCGCAGACCGCGACCGGCGAAAGGAGATCCCGCACGGCGCGGAGCGGCAGCTCCCGGGCCGGGTGCATCAGGCCCAAGCGGCGAAGCGGCTGCATCTGCTGTTATAAGCGGCACAAGTGAAGCGGCTGTGGCGGAAGACGGACCAAGTACTTCGGCTGCAGTGGAAGACGGAACAAGCGGCACGGATAATTCAGCCGCCGAAGCTGCAAGCGAGGCAGGCGATACAGCCGCAGCGGCAGGTATCACGAGCGCTTCTTCGCCTGCTGGCGGTACAAACGCTGCGGCTGCAGACGGTGCAAGCGAAGCGTCGGCAGCAGGAATCTCTCCTGCCGCAGCACTCCTGCCATCCGCTCTGCCGTCTTCCCCGATGGAAGCGGCAGTTCCCGGCGGAAATGGACGTACAAGCGTTACGGCAGTAGAAATGCTTCTCTGCGACGAGATGCAGTCGCCGATCGGTCCGCTGCTGCTGACAGCAAGCGAACGGGGATTATGCCGCATCGACTTCGGCACGTTCGACGGACGCTCTGCAGAGCTTGCGAGCTGGGCGAAGCGTTGGTTCGGATCGGCGGACATTGTTCGCAGGCCTGACATCATCAAGCCATATAAGAAGCAGTTATTTGAATACTTGTCCGGCCGCCGCGAGAAGTTTGAATTCGAACTTGATCTGCGCGGAACGCCTTTCCAAGTCGAAGTATGGCGTGCGTTGGAGAGCATCGGTTACGGCGGCACAGCTTCTTACAAATGGGTCGCCGAATTCGTTGGGCGTCCGAATGCTGTAAGAGCGGTAGGCGGCGCCAATAATCGCAATCCTCTGCCGATCGTTCTTCCATGTCACCGGGTTGTCGGTTCGAGCGGGAAGCTGATCGGTTATGCCGGCGGACTTGATATCAAAGAAAAGCTGCTTGAGATCGAGCGCAAGAGAATGAACGTACAAGAAGAAGGCAGTCCGTACAACTAGGGAAGACTTTGGCGGTTACTTTTCAATGCTGTCATATACTGAGAGAGCTCTTCCGCCAGCAATAATAAATTGCGGCGAATGCCGCCTCGTGCTACACTTATTACGTGCGTTTATATGGGCACACATAGCGAAAAAACGTGGGGTGACATCAGCGATGTGGTGGAATTATGTGATACCGATCGTGACATTGATCGTCGGTTTGGTTGGCGGATTCTTTATCGGCGTTTACTATCTGCGCCGGCAGCTTACCAGCATGCAGAACGACCCGCAAATGCTGCAGAAAATGGCCAAACAGATGGGATATAATCTGAACGGCAAGCAAATGCAGCAGGCGCAGCAGATGATGAAGCAAAACGGCGGTATGCCTGGCGGCAAACCGCCAAAAGGAAATGCTTATCCTCCTAACAAACGGAGAAGATAAGTACGTCTTCCGGGCTCCAGCAGGAGCTTCGGCAAATGTGTCAGCCGGGCTGCATGTTGATGCAGGACCCGGTCGACGCATTAGGTAAGGAGGAACGGAACATGTCCGGCTTGAACGATTATACAAATAAAAAGGTTGGCGACAACCGCGAACAGATCGAACATCATATTGCCAAGATTCTGGAGCTGATCGGCGAGGATCCGCAGCGGGAAGGGCTGCTGGATACTCCGGCGCGAGTAACCCGGATGTACGAAGAGATTTTTGCCGGATACGACACCGATCCTCGTGAAGCGCTGGGCGTGACGTTCGACGAACATCACGAAGAGCTGGTCATCGTCAAGGACATTGTGTACTACAGCCAATGTGAGCATCACATGGCTCCGTTCTTCGGCAAGATTCATATCGGCTATATTCCAAACGGCCGTATCGCAGGACTAAGCAAATTCGCACGGTTGGCCGAAGCGGTAACGCGCCGTCTTCAGGTACAAGAGCGAATCACGACTCAGATTGCCGACATTCTGGTGGAGGTTCTCCAACCGAAGGGTGTTATGGTGGTTGTCGAAGGTGAGCACTTGTGCATGTGCGCACGTGGAGTGAAGAAGCCGGGCAGCAAGACAGTTACGACTGCCGTACGCGGTGTTCTCCGCAATGATGCGGCGCAGCGGGCGGAATGTCTGACGCTCATCAAGAATTGAAACGATATGCAGGATGAACCTGTCCGGCCGGAGGCCGTGTCTTCAAAACGCCTTATCTTTCCGGATAAAGCGCCAATTTGAAAACACGCCTTGGGTCGGCGGGTTCTTTTTCAGCTTGGGAAGTTAATCGTATTCGGTCCCGAGCAAAATCAGGAAGGGGCGGAAATGATGAAAAAAAAGACAGTCGGCTTTGTGCTGTTAATAGTACTGCTGTTGACACTGACAGCCTGCGGCAAACCGGCATGGATCGGCAATCAGAAAGCAGAACCGCTTGAAGGGACGGAGCAACTTTTTGATCTCAAAGCTTACGATCCTGAAGAACAGGTGGAACTGAGCTGGGAAGGCCAGAAGATGACAGGGACGTTCGAACGTCACCCAACGCTTCCGATCGGCGTGTATCTGCCCCAAGGAGCTTCGGCTTTCAAGATGGGGAACGATACAGCTTGGGGTTTCCAGAGTAAACAGATCTTTATGAGCGTGACGAAGAACTCGCTGATCGATGCTTCGCTGATGCGCGATCGCACTGAAGAGGTCGCCGGCTACAAAGAATATCGGGGTTCAATCAATGATGGCCGGATTGCAGACTTTTTCCAAGTAGAGCATGACGGAGAGACGTATATCGTATCGTTTACTTATCTGGACAAAGCCAAAGCGCTGCCACTGCTAATTGATATGGCGAAAAGTTTGCGAATTACAGAATAAAAGCTTAAACCGTCAGGACGAAGAATTTCTTCGTTCTGACGGTTTTTTTTATTCCGGGCAAGTAAAAAGTAAAATATTTCTTAACAAATCGATAGAAAAAGATTATTTTATACTTATAGTTATACAGAAGTATAAAAAGGAGTGAAGAGATGACAATTATTTATACGGAAGCTTTGAGCAAAATGTACGGAAACAAGCAGGCTGTATCGGATTTAAGCCTGGAAGTACAGTCCGGAGAAATCTACGGGTTTATTGGACCGAATGGAGCAGGAAAGTCCACGACGATCCGAATGCTCCTTCAGCTCGCCAAGCCAACGTCTGGCCGGATATCGTTATTCGGCAGGGATGCCGGTCGCCCTTCCGCCGAACTTCGCCGCCGCATCGGATACCTCCCTTCGGAAATCCGGCTGTATGAGCGTTGGACGGGAATGGAAAGTTTGGCTTTTACCGCACGGGCTTACGGACTGAAGTTGGATACGACCGATTACCGTCAGCAGGCCGCAATGCTGAACCTCGACCTGGGCAAAAGAATCAAATCGTACTCGCTCGGCAACCGCAAAAAACTTGGATTGATCCAGAGCCTCCTGCACAGCCCCGAACTGCTGATCCTCGACGAACCAACATCCGGACTCGATCCGCTGATCCAGCATAAGCTGATTGATCTGCTGAAGCAGCAGCGGGAAGCCGGTATGACTTTGTTTTTTTCCACGCATGTATTGAGCGAAGTGGAACGCTTATGTGATCGTGTAGCGATGATCCGGGATGGACGGCTGCTGCGGGTGGAGAGTGTTGCTGCGCTTGTCGGCGGCAAACGGCATGTTTTTCGAGTTCGCTTTGCTGACGATCAGGATCGGACGGATGAGTTGGGACTGCACGATTTCGCTGCGGAAACAATCGTAAAAGACGGTATACACCAGTTTACGATAGACGGCCCGCCTGGTCCGGTGCTGCAGCGATTGGGCAGATATGAGATTCTGGATTTAACAGTCGAACGTCCGACACTTGAAGAATCGTTTATGCGCGATTATAAAGAGGGGGAAAAATGATGAGCAGAAATTTGATCGGGATGGAATTAAAATCGCTAAGAGTGTCTTTTCTAGTGGGCACTCTCGTTCTGCTTATCTACCAATTTGTGCTGGGCGCAATGGCGGATTCATTCGCGGGAAACGCAGGCATGATGGAAGTGCTCCAGGGGAAATCGGCAATTTTGGAGTCTTTCGGTATTAATACGGTCATGATGTCTTCTTACGAAGGGTGGGTCGGAGCACAGCCGCATATGCTTTTTGCTCTGCTGCTGAGTGCATTCTCCGCCATCTGGGCCGGGACGTGTATTTCGCGTGAACGAGATAAGGGGACGGCAGAGTACTTGTTTTCGCTGCCTTACAGCCGCCGGGAAATTTTCTTCTCCAAAGCTGCCGCACATTTGCTTTTAGTTACGATCATTGCGCTGTTGACCTTTCTTGTGAATTGGGCGGCAGGAGAACTGTTCAGCAGTGTTTCCAACGTCAAAATACTGCTTCTGCTCGTATTGGCAGGTTATTGTATAGCGCTCGCTTTTCTCGGAATCGGTTATATACTGACGTTCTGGGTAACTTCGGAGCGTGCGGCGACTTCAACGGGAATCGGTCTTGTACTGATGATGTTCTTCATGGGCCTGCTATCGACAGCACCGGGAAATGCGGCACGTCTGGCAGACTTGAGTTTGTTTCGTTTGTTCGTGCCCAGTGATATTGTCATGGATGTAACCTTGACAGCGGCAGGTGTATTGATTACGGTTGGATTATACGCAGTGGGGCTGGCGGCTGCGGCCTTGGGGCTGGAACGTCAGGACTTATAACGGGAAGGTGTGAACAAGCCAAGTGAGCGGCAAACGCGAACGGGTTGTCGAAGCCGCTTCGGCGCTGTTTTTCGAATATGGCATTGCCGATACCGGCATGGAGCGGATCGCCGAGCAGGCTTCGGTGTCCAAGATGACTCTGTATAATTATTTTCAAAATAAAGAAGGGCTGCTGCGCGAAGTCACAAGCCGACTGGTGCAAAAAGCGGAAGAAGATATCGACCGCGTGCTCAGCGAAGAATCTGAACCGTTCAGTGCGCTGCTTCGTCTGCGGGACGAAGCGGCTTATGCGTCGATTTCAGACGTGTTTATCAGGGATCTGATTGAAGATTATCCGGATCTCGCGGCAGAACTGATGGAGTTCCAGACGAAAGGCATGGCGGCTAAGATGGAACAGTTGATCTTTAGAAGCCAGCAGTCCGGAATGCTGCGCAAAGATGTTTCTCCGCATGTGCTGTTTGTGTTCACGATGGCGGTTAAAGAATATTTGAGCCGGCCGGGCGTTTGGGACAATATGCCCGATATACGCGCCGCTTCGGAACAAATTTTGTCGATGATGTACAGCGGGATACTCAGTGAAGAATACCGCCGGGAAGGGAAAGGGCTGAACTCTGCAGAAAGCGAAACTCCGGAGGAAGAAGAGTAAGCTTTTCAAAGGACTTCGAAAATAGGAAAGGAGCGGACAGAATGAGCACAGATAGAGCGGAATATGAAGGGATCGGGCCGGAAATAAAACAGCAGGAGCGGCTTGCGGAGCAGAAACGTCAAGTTTGGCCGGAAGGTATCCGCATCTGGGCACCGACGCTGGAAAGCATGCCGGAAGACATTATATTCCCGCTGGCTTGGGAAGAGATGATGTGCCGCCGTGTCGGCGAAGGAGAAGCACCGATCATGCATATCTGGCGGCATCCTTATGCATTGACGATCGGCATGCGGGATCGTCGGCTGCCGCGTGCTCCGCAGGCGATGGAGAAGCTGAGACGCGAAGGCTGCTCAGTAGCCGTACGGGTATCGGGCGGTGCCGCTGTTCCGCTTGATGAAGGCGTAGTCAATGTATCGCTCATTCTGCCTAATCCGGATCGGAAGCTGGAGCTGCACGGAGACTTCGAACGCATGGTCTCGCTGATCGCCGGCGCTGCCGCACCATGGACCAGCGAAGCTAGAGCCGGAGAGATTGCAGGTGCGTTCTGCCCAGGCGATTACGATGTAAGTGTGAACGGACGGAAATTTTGCGGTATTGCCCAGCGCAGACAGACCAAGGCATACATCTTGACTGCATTCATTATTGCAGACGGCAGCGGGGAAGAACGCCGCCGGTTGGCACGCGAATTTTACGACGAAGCTTCCGGCATTCTGCAGCCCGGCGATGCTTACCCTGATGTTCGGGAAGGGTCAATGGCAAGTCTGGACGAGCTGGCTGGCGTACCATCGGCCGAAGCCTATATTTCTTCGCTTCAGGATTGGATGATTGAACAAGCCGGAGCTTCCATACTGACAAAGGGTCCACAGCTGCCGTTGGACGAGCTGGACCGTCTGTCGGCGCAGCTCAAACTACGTTATGATCGGGACTGAGCAGGACTGAATATAATCTGTACAAAAAAGCCGTACCGGAAACCGCATTAGCGGACTTCGGTACGGCTTTTCGATGATTTTTGGACTGCATATCGCTTATCTGCAGTCTCACATCCGATTCGCTTGTTTAGTTCGTTCGTTTGTTTGGCTTGATTGGAAAGAAACAAAGCGTTACGGAGTCCCGGCACCCATTTTTTCTCCGTTTTTGATTTCTTTCTGTTCGGCCATGCTGACGTCGCCTAGGAAGTTTGAGACGCGGCGCAGATATTCACGCGGATGTTCGCGGAAGATCAGTTCATGGTGCGAGTTCTGAACAATCCAGGATCTTGAGTTCGGATTGGTCTGATTTGCGGCGAGCTGTTCGGCGATCTGGTAAGGTGCTTTTGTATCTTCGGTACCGTGGATAAAGAAGATCGGGATCGGGTAATCTTTCTGCTCGACTTCCCGATACGGAATCTGATTTAGACTTGTTCCGTTCAGAACCGGGAACAGCATTTGCAAAATTTCAAGCGACGGATGGCGTGGAAGCGCAATGTTCTGCCGGATGTTATGATACAGCGTGTCCGGCTGAAGCAGGAAGGCGCTGTCCAGAATCATGGCGTCGATATCGTCGCTGATCAGTGCCGCCTGCAGTGCGGTGCCGCCGCCCATCGAGAAGCCCCAGACTACGACCTGCTCCGCACCCTGCTGCTTGGCGTATTGGACGGCCCCGAGCAGCTGCTGCGTTTCCTTTTTGCCTCCGGTTGCTACTTCCTTGCTGCCCTGCGAAGCAAAACCATAGTCGAACATGATGACATTAAAATTCAGGCGGTGCGCATAATGCGCCAGATCGTACATAGGAACCCAGGTCTCTTCGCGATTGGCTCCATAACCGTGGCTGAGTACAATCGTTTTCTTTGAATCCGCGCTGTCGGCCGGGATATACCAGCCCTGCATGATGCGGCTTCCGTCAACTGCAGGAAACGTGACATCTTTATAGTCCATGCCAGTCGCCTGCTTAGGGTTGGAATACAGCGGAGCGACGGTTGGATTGGATAATACCCAGGCGATATAGGCATGCAGCGCGACAAAACAAAAGATCAGAAAGAAAAGAATCGATAAGAACAAAGCCACTGCTATATTACGCAACCGGCGATGGCCCGGTGAGATTTCCTTAACGGTATCTTCCGTCTGCGGAGTGCTGCTCCGTTCAGACTGAACGACACTTTCGGAAGCAGGATTCATCGCGGTCTCTCCTTGGCTAAAATTTTGATGAAGCTTGAACAATATAGGACAGCTGAACTTTTATTGTTTCTTTTATTTAATGGTATGTCTCGGCAGAGCCGAAGTCAAACTTACAAGCACTATATCGGCATCTGAAAGCGTTCTCTGCACCCCATTCCTTCTGTCCGTCTTTGGCGGACGAATTTCGTCTGTTTGAGGGGCGAAAAAGGATGGAATCAGAAAAATGAGAGTTTCATAAATATTGATTATGTTTCACTCAATGAAACGAAAATATGCTATATTAGAAACAAACGCAGGCCGATGCTTCATCTATCATTTATATGAAACGTTCAGCCGAACGATGAAACCCAAAATTCCCACATGGAATTCGGAGAGAAGGTATGCTTGTATGGAAGACGGCAAATTGAAAGTCCGCGCCGTTGATCGTGCGCTCGATATATTGATGTGTTTTACCCGGAGCGGCACTCTTAGCCTGACGGAAATTGCTGGGGAAGTAGGGCTCCACAAGAGTACGGTACATAGGTTGATGACGACGCTTGAGGAGAAAGGCTTCGTCAGCCGGGATGTATCTACCGAAAAGTATCGTCTGGGTATCAAGATTTGGGAGCTTTCAGCGCATTTGTCGAATACCAATGATCCCGCGCTCCTGCTGCTTCCGGCGATGGAGCGTCTGCGCGACGAGCTGGAAGAAACGGTTAGTTTGTACGTGCGCGACGGCCGGGAACGGCTGCGTATTCAGGCGGTGCAAAGTAATCAGGCGATCCGCCGCGTCGCTCCAGTTGGCGCGCGATTGCCTCTGTATGTCGGCGCTTCGAGCAAGATCCTTGTCGCTTTTTCAAGCGAGCGCGAGCAGGAGTATATTCTGAGCGATCCGATCTGGCCGGATATGGTAGGACGGTCGGCTTTCCGCGATCAACTGAAGTCTATTCGTGCCGCCGGTTATGCGATCAGCGTTGAAGAGCGTGAGCAGGGAGCGACTTCGGTCGCCGCACCGATCTTCGACTTGAAAGGCAATCTGGCTGCAGCTCTATCGGTATCGGGACCGCTTGCCCGCCTGCCGGTCGAGAAGCTGGAGAGCTATGCGCCGCTGCTGATGGAAAGAGCGAGAGAGATGGGTTTGATGATTCGATGATTGGGTGAATAACCCAACATAGAAATGATCGTTGTAGAACTGCCACGGGCTTCTTTGCCGAAGTCCGTTTTGGCATGCGTACATTTTGTTCTTTTCTGAAATTCGGAGTATGATTATTTTCACAAGTAAAATCATGCCTTAGGAAAGGAAGATCCGAACATGCAGGTTACGTTTTCACCGGTCAACAAACCCGAGGAGATTAAGGAAACTGCCGATTTGGCAGCGGAGATCTGGAATGAATACTATATCTCTCTCCTCACACAGGGACAGATTGATTACATGATCGAAAAATTCCAGTCCGTTCCGGCAATTACGAGTCAGATTGAACATCAGGGTTATGAGTATTACCTGATACGCAATGAAGAAGCGGCAGTAGGGTATGTAGCGGTCAAGGAAGACGAAGGCCGGCTGTTTCTGAGCAAGTTCTATGTCAAGCGTGAGGATCGGGGACGCGGATATGCCAGTCAGGCGAATGCGTTTCTGGAACAATTGTGCCGGGAACGCAGGCTGAGTCACATCTGGCTGACCGTCAATCGGGATAACCGTTCAAGTATTGCGGTGTACGAGAAAAAAGGCTTTCGCACTATACGCGAGCAGATTGCCGATATTGGGAACGGCTATGTAATGGATGATTTTGTGATGGAAAAAGAAATGATATAAAAGCAAATCTAAGCTTGAGGACCGGCAGCGTAGGAGTGAGGGGCAGAAGCGCTTTTTACAAATCCATCGACATTCGAATCATATCCCGGCATCGGATACCGTTCTCGTAGATCTCTTCTTCATAGTGCCGGACGAAAAAGTCAAGATCCACACCAACGATTCGGAAGCCGCATTTCTGATACAGGGCAAGTTGGCCGATGCTTGAATTGCCGGTTCCGATTTCAATGGTTTTGTAACGAGCCTGATGAGCGGTTTGGACGGCATGGAGGACGAGCTGTCTGCCTATGCCTTGCCCGTGCAGCCCTTCGGCCACAGCGACATTCACGAGCTCTACCGTCTCGGGCCGTGTAGGCAGCAGAACGTAGGCGCCGATCGTTTGGTCTTCCAGTTCCGCAATAAAACAGGTGCCACGACGCAGGTAATCTTCAATGAGCGGGAGTGAGGGATCTGCGAGCAGCAGCAGTTCTGTCGGATGCCGTTCTTCCGTGCCCAGCGGGCGGATGACAAGAGATTCGGTATTCATGAGCATTCCTCCTGATCATTGTAGGGTAAGAAGTTAACGCCCTGTAAGCATTGTAACGTGAAGTATTCTGTCGTTACAAAACAGATCTATCCCGTTTCTGCATGATGAAAAAGTAAAAGCCGCTTCATTCGCCAGTTGGCGAATGAAGCGGCTTTTTGGTTGAATCTTTTTAGTCCTGCATTTTCAGCGGCTTCTCACCATTTGCGACTTTCATCATTTGGCGAAGAACCGTCTGGAGGATGCCTCCATTGTAGTAGTAGTCGACGTCGACCATACTGTCCAAACGTGCGATAGCGTTGAATTCGAACTGTGTGCCGTCCTCGCGAGTTACGGCAACTGTCACCTTCTGTCCCGGCTGAATATCGTTGCTCAGGCCCAGAATGTCGAAGGTCTCGCGGCCATCAAGACCGAGGGATTTCCAGCTGCTTCCTTCTTCGAACTGCAGAGGCAGAACGCCCATACCGACGAGGTTGCTGCGGTGGATCCGCTCGAAGCTTTCGGCGATAACCGCTTTGACACCCAGCAGCATCGTACCTTTGGCTGCCCAGTCACGCGAGCTGCCCGTACCGTATTCTTTACCGGCGATAACGACAAGGTTCTGGCCCTCATCTTGATACTTCATCGAAGCATCATAAATGGACATCACTTCGTCGGTCGGCAGATACTTGGTTACACCGCCTTCGGTACCTGGAGCGACCATGTTGCGGATACGAATGTTTGCAAACGTACCGCGCATCATAACTTCGTGATTGCCTCGACGGGAGCCGTAGGAGTTGAAGTCTTTGCGTTCTACACCATGCTCAGCGAGATACAGACCAGCTGGGCTGCTAGGCGCAATATTACCTGCAGGCGAGATATGGTCGGTCGTAACCGAATCGCCCAGCAGTGCCAGAACACGGGACTGCTTGATATCGGAAATATCGTTGAGTCCTTCGTTCAGGTAACGGAAGAACGGAGGGTTTTGGATATATGTCGATTCCGCATCCCACTCGTACAGTTCGCCTTCCGGTACTTCAATCGCGTTCCAGCGCTCATTGGCTGTAAACACGTTGGCGTATTTCAAGCGGAACATTTCCGGTGTGATCGCCATAGCGACCGCATCGCGGATTTCTTGGGAAGTCGGCCAGATATCGCGCAGGAATACCGGTTCGCCCTGCTGATCGTAACCGAGAGGTTCCGTTTCCATATCGATATTTACCGTGCCTGCCAGCGCATAAGCGACAACGAGAGGCGGCGAAGCCAGGTAGTTCATTTTGACTTGAGCGTGAATACGGCCTTCGAAGTTCCGGTTGCCGGACAGTACACCCGCTACCGTCAAATCGTTATCGGTAATCGCTTGTGCAACATCTTCCGACAGCGGACCGGAGTTACCGATACAAGTAGCGCAGCCGTAGCCGGCAACGTAGAAGCCCAGCTTCTCGAGAGGATCCATCAATCCGGCTTTGTACAGGTAGTCCGTTACGATAAGGGAGCCCGGCGTAAGACTTGTTTTCACATATTCCGGACGGGTCAAACCGCGTTCTACGGCTTTTTTCGCCAGCAGACCGGCACCGAGCATAACGCTTGGGTTAGATGTGTTGGTACAGCTTGTAATCGCTGCGATCGCAACGGCGCCCGCGCCCATCTCGCTCGTTTTGCCGTTCTTATGGTTAACTGTAACCTTCTCGGCAATCTTCTCGTCGCTCAGACCGTAACCGCCTTTGTCGATCGGCGTACGGACGATGTCGTTGAAGTTTTCCTTCATATTGGTCAGCTCGATACGGTCCTGCGGACGTTTAGGTCCCGCAAGGCTCGGTACGACGGAGCCCAGATCGAGCTCAATGACCTCGCTGAATTCCGGATCGGCCATATCGTCAGTGCGGAACATGCCCTGGGCACGGTAATACTGTTCGACCAGTTCGATCTGTTCGTCCGTACGACCTGTGTTGCGCAGGTAGGTCAGCGTTTCTTCGTCGACAGGGAAGAAGCCCATTGTTGCGCCGTATTCCGGAGCCATATTGGCAACCGTTGCACGGTCCGCCAGACCGATGTTGCTGAGGCCTGGGCCGTAGAACTCGACAAATTTGCCGACTACGCCTTTTTTACGCAGAATCTCGGTGACGGTAAGAGCCAGGTCGGTTGCGGTTGCACCTTCAGCCAGGCTGCCTGTCAGTTTGAAGCCGACAACGTCAGGTGTGACAAAGTACAGCGGCTGGCCGAGCATGCCGGCTTCCGCTTCAATGCCGCCAACGCCCCAGCCTACAACACCGAGACCGTTGATCATTGTTGTATGGGAGTCTGTTCCAACAAGGGAATCCGGGAAGACGTAAGTTTCGCCGTCGATTTCCTTGGTTGCCGCTACAGAAGCCAAGTACTCCAAGTTAACCTGGTGCACAATACCTGTGGAAGGCGGAACAGCACGGAAGTTATCGAATGCCGTTTGTGCCCAACGAAGGAAGCGATAGCGTTCCTCGTTGCGTTCAAACTCGAGATTAATATTGAAATCAAGCGCATCGGATGTACCGAACGCATCAACCATAACGGAGTGGTCAATTACGAGGTCAACCGGTACGAGCGGGTTGATCTGTTTCGGATCGCCGCCGCTGAGTTTAACGGTATCACGCATGGCTGCCAGATCGACAACGACCGGAACACCCGTAAAGTCCTGCAGTACGATACGTGCTGGGATGAAAGGAATTTCCTTGTTGCTGTCGCGATCGACGTTCCAGCGTGCAATTTGTTTAACATGTTCTTCGGTAATCGCTCGTCCGTCGAATTGGCGAATGGCCGCTTCGAGCAGAACGCGAATAGAAAACGGAAGCTTGGAGATGCTGCCGTGACCTTGTTCTTCGAGTGCTTTCAGACTGTAATAACGGAAGGTCTTGCCGCCCGATTCAAGAGTACGCGCGGTAGAAAATTGATCGGATAAAGCCATGAGTGTACCTCCTCGGAAAATGGGATAAAGCGTCTCGGCGTCCGGAAAATCCTGCATAAACGCGGGAAAACCGGGAAGTCGTCAGCAAACATAAGAATTGGAGCAAGGCGCATTTTGATACTCTTAGCACCAGTTGTTTCATTTAGTGAAACTAAATTTCAAAAATATCTATTTTAATTATAACGTTTACAATCCGGTGCGTAAAGCCCTTTTTACTCTTAAAACGCCGCGATATTCCAAATTTCGTAAGTACGCGGTATGTGCGTTTTCTTTGCAGGTCGGCCATCAATCTACTATACTGGTGAAAGAGATTTCAATGAATTGACGGGGGTTCAGACATGACAGCAAATAAAGTAACCGTAGGACTGGTATACGGCGGCAAATCAGGCGAACATGAAGTTTCGCTGCAGACCGGTTTCGCGGTAATGAATGCATTCGATTACGAGAAATACGAGATTGTTCCTTTTTATATTACCCTTAGGGGCGAGTGGCGAATGGGTTCCGTGCTTCATAGACCAATGAATTCGCTGGACGAGATGAAGCTGGAATCGGCATCGGACGGAACGGCCGAAGCAGCCGGTGCCATGTTCGCGTCGCTGAGCGGTCGGGAAAGCGGAATCGATGTCATGTTCCCGCTGCTGCACGGCACTTTCGGCGAAGACGGTACGGTGCAGGGGCTGTTTGAGATGGCGGGGCTGCCTTATGTGGGCGCAGGAGTCCTTTCGTCCGCTGCAGGCATGGATAAAGACGTGATGAAAAAATTGTTTGCAGCCGCCGGACTTGAACAGGGCGAATACATTGCTTTCAACGAGCGCGACTGGCAGACAAATCGTCATGAGCTGCTGCAGGAAGCAGAGAACAGGCTGGGCTACCCTTGCTTCGTCAAGCCGGCCAACCTTGGCTCCAGCGTCGGCATTTCCAAAGCGGAAGATCAGGAAGCATTGATCGATGCAGTAGAGCTTGCGCTGCGTTATGACCGTAAAGTCTTGATCGAGACGTTTATCGATGGACGCGAGCTGGAAGTTGGCGTGCTCGGCAACGACGAACCGCAGGCTTCCATACCGGGAGAGATTGTCTCCTCCGGCGATTACTACGATTATAACGCCAAGTACATCGATGGTAAGTCGGAGATGATGATTCCAGCTCCGGTTGATCCAGATCTGGCCGATTCCCTGCGTGAACTTGCCGTTCGTGCCTTCCGTGCAGTCGAAGGTAGCGGACTGTGCCGAGCAGATTTCTTTGTCCGCCGTTCCGACAACAAGATTCTGATCAATGAAGTCAACACAATGCCTGGCTTTACGCCGTTCAGTATGTATCCGCTTCTATGGCGCGAGACAGGTATGTCCTATCAGGCTCTGCTGGACCGCCTGATTGAATTGGCTCTCGAACGTCATGAAGCCCGTACTAATCTTCAATACGGAAGATAATAGGAACGAGAATCCAATATCCCTATGGGCAATTGGATTCGCAGTTCCCGCGCCAAGCGATTCTTTTGATTAAACAAATTCGCAGTTCCCGCGCCGAGCGAGCCTTTTGGTTAAGTGCATTCACAGTTCAGTTCCCGCGCCAAGCCGGCTGACCAGTTACATAAATTCGAAAGGGGTTCTAGTCCATGGGATTTGAAACGGAGTTCAATTCGATATGCAAATTCAAGAGCGATCAGGAGCTTTACGAACTGCTGGAGTATGGACGCGGCAAGATGGTAAAAGAAGGATTCCGCGTATTTCCGACAGGCCAGAAAGTTATTGCCTACACACCGGAAAATCAGGCGATCGCGATTGTACGTATTACCGCGTCCATCGCGGAAATCAATTTTCAGGACAAAGAGGTTACCCAGGTCGAACTGGAACTGGTACGCAAACTAACGGAAGAAGAATCGCGCATGCAAACGGCGCTTGCGTACGAGATGTTTTTCGGCGAACGGGAATAAGATACGGTCAATCGGGAAGGAACGGGTATAGGAGAGCTGCTGGAGGGTAAGAATATCTTAGTGCTGGACACGGCCAAAAAGGCCGATCGAAGACACCGAGATTCTCCTGTGCAGCGGCTTATCTCGTGGAATTATTGGAGAAGTCTCTATGTAGATAAGCGACAAACCGAACGAAAATTCACGTCTTCAACAAACAAATACAGCCTCACAGCAATTCGAGAAAGGCGGTAAAATAGTGGAATCCAACGATAAAATTCCTTATGTCTTAACGGGAAAAAGTTATACAGCAGTCGCAATTAACGCAGCAGCCAAAGCAGGAGAATGGATCAAAAGCAAGCTGGGAACCTTTGAACAGTTGTCTACAAAGACATCGGCCCAAGATTTGGTTACGGAAGTGGATAAAGGTGCAGAGCAGATGATTCGCAGACTGATCCTCACGCATTTTCCGGATCACGGAATTTTGGGAGAAGAAAGTGTGGAACCGGGCGAAGAAGCATCGATTCAAGCACTCGCCGAAGCGCAGAAAGAAGAGTATCTGTGGATTATTGATCCGATCGATGGGACTACCAATTTCGTTCATGGGTTTCCATTCTATTCGGTTTCGATCGCTCTTGCCCATAACGGCGAAGTTATTATCGGTGTCATCTATGATCCGTCGCGAGACGAGATGTTTGTGGCAGAAAAAGGCAAAGGCGCTTACGTACACGGTGCCCGTATGGTCGTCTCCGGAGAGGAACGTCTGGCACAGGGATTAATCGCCGTAGGTTTCCCAGCCGATCCGATCGTCAAGCTCCCGATCAATCTGCGCGGTATTGAAGCGGTTGCGCCGCGTGCGCGCAGCTTGCGTGCCGGCGGCTCGGCTGCTCTGCACCTCGCGCATGTCGCAGCAGGACGATTGAGCGGCTACTGGGAATCCGGTCTGAATGCTTGGGATATCGCAGCGGGAGCGCTGCTGGTTGCAGAATCGGGCGGAAGAGTAACCGATACGCTTGGAAATGCTTATCACCTTGGCGTGCGCAATGTTGTGGCAACCAATGGAGCGCTTCATGCCGAGCTGCTGACCGTATTAAAAGAAGCCGACGCAACAGGTTTCTGAAAGTCGCCACTGCCTGAATCATCATGACTGAAGACTCCTAAGGAGGGATATCCATGAGCGATGATGCACAGGATCGTAAGCTTGGACAGGAACAATTGGAAGAAGAACTTAGCGAACTGCTGACAGAAGGCGAACTGAAGGATGAGAATCGTGAGCGCAGAACTCGTGAACAGATTTCCCCTCGGTATGAGATTCGCATTCAGACTACACTTGATCCGATCGTCGAAGAAACTCGCTTATATCGCCAGATGGCGGAAGAAATAGATGACCGTTATGACGATTATTTAAAGAAAACCCGTTCTCAGCAGCCTAAGGAGACGGAAGGCGAGCATGAGAAGAAGTAACTCCTTTGTAGATGGTGGACCGTCGTACCCGGAAAAAATTCCGTTAGTGGCGACGGTTCTTTTTTTACTCTGCCTTCTGAATCTCCGAACACAATGCCGATCAAATTTGCAAGGGTCCGTACGGACCGGAAGGGAATCACAATGAAAATTGCATGGAGAAAAAGCTGTATGGTGCTTGTCTGCGTCGCGCTGGCATTTCCGGCGTTGGGCTTAACAGGTGTGAGCAGCGTGAATGCCGCCGTAGAATCCTATAAGATTGTATCGTTCGGAGACTCACTGACGACCGGCTATCAACCGGACAAAAAGCCGAATGAATATTATGGCTTTGTACCTCGCCTTGCAGAGCAAGCTCAGTTCCGAGGACGTGCCGAAGTTGATAACTACGGAATCTCTGGCTTGGACTCTTCTGGACTAAACCGTTATATTGAAGCTGTTGAAGCTGAGAGAAATACAACAGCGGATGCCATTCAAAGTGGGCTGCGAGATCCCAATGCGGCGAAATTGGCGGCAAATGTTTCCGAGGTGCGTTCCGATATAGTGGAGGCCGATGTAATTACCATCACAATCGGAGGCAATGATTTGCTTCCGCTCCTTACCGCTCGTCCACGACTGACTGCGGCGCAGTTGGAGCCGAAGGTGGAAGAACTGCTGCAGGGTTATGCTTCCAATGTTGACCAAATCTTGACCAACCTCAAACAGATCAACCCCAATGCGCGGATTGTAATCGCCGATCAGTATCAACCTGTCTCGGATTCTAAGTCCGGCGGTCTGTACGCTCAGTTGAATCAGGCGGCAGAGGCTTATACAAAAACACTGGACACTGTGACAGCCAAGCAGAACGCTCAAGGAGCCAAAGTTGAAGCTGTGCATGTGGTTCCTCTGTTCGCAGGCAAGGAATCCGAACTTACTTACATCGAATACAATGATATTCACCCGAATCAGGACGGCTACGAACTGCTGGCGAAGGCGTTCGCCGAGCAGATCTGGGGCGAGTATCGTACACTTAAAGCTTCGGCTCTTGCAAATACAGTAGCCGTTGTTGTATCCGGCAGAGAACTGGATACGAAGTTTAAGCCGATTCTTAAGAACAATACTACTTTTGTTGTGCTTCGTGATATTACCGATGCTCTGGGCGCAAATCTCAAGTGGAACAATAAGACTGCAGCAGCAAGCATTAATTATGGCGGCCGTGCTGTCAATATCCCGGTCGGCAAGAAGGCGATTACCGTCAATGGACAGAGTAAAGTGATCACAGTTCCGGCCTTTACGACGAAAGTTAATGGAGAAACGAAAACTTATGTACCGCTCGCGGTACTGGCAGACGGACTCGGTTTCGACGTTCAATATACACAGCGGTTGAAGACAGTATTTGTCAATCCATAAAAGTTGTTTAGAATGTCTTCTGCCTCTGGAAACGCATGGCTGGGGAGATCATGAAATTCAAATCACGATGAAGGAGAAAGCCGTCATTGAAACCGAACCTAACAGAAAAACTTAAACATTTGATTTCGACTGATGGGGCCTATCATTCACTGATGGAAAATCACCCTGACGGCATTGTAGTGCTGGAGCGATCGGGAGGCGTCATCGGAATAAATCCGGCATTACATCGAATTACCGGTTATACATTGGAAGAACTGCAAGCTCTGCAGCCCAAAAATTGGGGTATTCGCGCTACTCCCGAAAAATTAAAGCACCTTTTTTCTCAAGCTAAGAGAGGGCACACGGCAGAAGAAGAAGTCAAGGTTCTGCATAAGGATGGCTCACGCCTTTGGCTGCAGCTGACTTTCGTTCCGCTCGAATTTGATTCGGATGTCATCGGGATTTATGTCATCTGCCGGAATGTAACGGATTTTAAAAGAACGGAAGAAGAGCTGAGGAGTGTTACACTCAAACATGCTCAGGTTGAAGAAATTGTACAGATTGCTTCATGGGATTGGGAAATAGGTAAGGATTACATTACATGTTCCGATACTTTTTACGAAATATTTGACATTGAGAATCCTCAAAAATTTTACCAATATAAACATTTTGCCGAGAAACTTATACCCGAAGATCGTGAGCGTATTAAGGGAGAGATTGGTAAAGCATTGGAAGGCGACCTTTACGATACCGAGTACAGCATAGTAGTAAGCGGTGGCAAACGCAAAATAATCCGGGCACAAGGAAAACCGTATCAGGATCCTCATACCGGCAGCCTTCATTTGTTTGGTACGGTACAGGATATTACGCAGTCCAAGATGCTTGAGATGCAGCTGCGGAAGAGTGAAAAAGGGTTCCGGTTGATTTCGGAGCATTCGATCGATCTTATTTCAAGACATGCGGCGGAAGCAGAGGCTCCTTATCTCTATGCTTCGCCGGCGTGTGAAAGAATACTCGGCTACAAACCTGAAGAACTGATTGGCCGAAGCGCCTATGAATTTTTTCATCCGGATGATGTGGTTCTGGTGACCAATTATCTGCAAGAAATTCTGAGTACGGAAGGTGCTTACACGGTTTCCTACCGAATCCGGGCAAAGGACGGTCACTACGTCTGGATCGAAAGTACAGGACGCTTTAGCTATAATGACGAAACGGGAGAAATCGAGGAAATCATTGCCGTTTCCCGCGACATCACTGAACGTAAGGAAGCCGAACGCCAGCTGCAGGAAAGCGAACAGCGATACAAGTCTTTATTCGAATACAACCCGTTTGCCGTTTATTCATTCGATAAGGAAGGCAGATATGTATCGACCAATGCTGTTCTCTCTCAAATGCTTGGTTATGCGCCGGAACAATTGGAAAATATGTCTTACAAGCAGGTTGTGACTCCCGAGGAGCTTGAAAATACCGAGAAACATTTCGAAGCCGCGAAAAACGGTATTCCGCAAAGTTATGAAACGGCTGTTACGAGCAGTGATGGAACTATATTGAATCTCAGCGTCACTAACGTTCCGATTGTGGTAGATTCGGAAGTCGTTGGGGTATACGGGATCGCCAATGATATTACAGAGCGGAATCGTTATATTCGGCAGATTGAAGAATTAGGGTATGAGCATGCCCTGATTCTACGTTCTGTATCTGAAGGCATTTTTGGACTTGATCGGGAAGGCAGGGCTATGTTTACCAATCCTGCGGCTTTGGAAATGCTTGGTTTTGAACAAGAAGAATTTTTGGGGGCCTATAACCACATACTGCTCAATCATGCGGGGGCGGGAGGCGTAACTCATCCCATCGAACACTGTCCAATCTGCTGCACCGTTCAAGACGGCGTATCAAGATCGGATAAAGAGGGCGTTTTTTGGAGAAAAGATGGCTCCAGCTGTCTGATCGAATACACGGTAAATCCGATCTTCGACAAAGGCGAGATTCGAGGAGCGGTCGTGGTGTTCCGGGATATTACCAATGAACGGGAAGTGCTGCGTCAGAAGGAGTTGGCGGAACGAACAGCTTCGGCCAAATCCGAATTCCTGGCGATGATGAGTCATGAAATTCGTACCCCGATGAACGGGGTTCTTGGAATGACGGACCTGTTATTGGATACGGAATTGTCCGGCGTGCAGAGAGAATATGTAGAGATTATCGGTCAGAGCGGCAGAAGCCTGATGCGCATTCTGAACGATGTGCTCGATTTCAGTAAGATTGATGCGGGCAAGCTGAGTTTAGAGCCCGAAAGCTTTATGGTTGAGCCTCTGTTAAGAAGTACCGTGGATTTGTTCGAGCCGAAAGCAATGGAAAAAGGAGTGGAACTATCCTGCCGGATCGGTTCAAGGGTTCCGGAAGAAATCGTAACAGACCCGAGCCGTCTAAGGCAGGTGTTAACCAACCTTATCGGCAATGCAATCAAATTCACCGAGCGGGGGAAAATCGAAGTAGCGGTGGATCTGATGAGAGGCTGTTCCGAAGAACGGCCGGTATTGGAATTCAGGGTAGAGGATACCGGAATCGGGATTCCGGCCGATAAGCTAAACCGATTGTTCCAATCTTTCTCGCAGCTTCATCCCGAGCTGAACCGTAAGTATGGAGGTACAGGCTTAGGACTGTCGATCTGCAAGAAGCTTGTCGAGTTAATGGGAGGGACGATTAGGGCTGAAAGTCTGTTCGGATCCGGATCAGTCTTCCGCTTCACACTGCCCTGCTATTTAAGCGAGAACGACACGTACGAAGTAAGCCAAGACGAAGACAAAATATTGATGGTCAGAGAAAAGGCGATCGATCCCCAAGATCTGAACATTTTGATTGCGGAAGACCATCCGGTTAATCGGCGTCTGCTCATTGATCTGCTGGAGAAAATGGGCTGCAAAGCGGATATAGCGATTAACGGGATCGAAGCTTTCTCGGCAGTGGCACATAAATCTTACGACATTGTTTTTATGGATGTACAGATGCCGCTGATGGACGGAATGACCACAGCCCGTCTGATTCGTCAGATGGTGCCTGCCGAGCAGAGACCTTACATCGTTGCAGTTACCGCCTTTGTACGTCCGGGATTTGAAGAGGAATGCTTGGAAAGCGGCATACAGGACCTCATTTCCAAGCCGTTTTCCGAAGCGGAAATCCGGCGGGTATTGGAAGACCGCGATGGCCGTCGGCGTGAATTTATGCGCAGTTCTTCTTGATAAAAGCTCAGAATTCCCATGCATCCGAGAGCCTATCCGTCATTGACTTGTTGTTTAAATCCTTGCGCTTTTGAGTATTACCGCTTCTGTTTTACAGAGAAAAAGGATGAAAGATTAAAAAGACCTTTCCCGTGAGGGAAAGGTCTTCAGGCTGTCGAGAAAGTTCAATACGCAGAACATTCGTAGAGGCTGCGAAGGGAATTCGTTAGCTGATCCTTACGATGTGCCTTTCTTCGAAAGGCTTTAGGTCGCGTGTTGAAATCGGGAAAGAAGATTATATTTTAAAGGAATTTTCCCGAGAGCGGACTTTCTCGAGAAGTCAAAGACCTTTCGCGTGAGGAAGGCTATTTGACTTCTTCTGCCATCCAGTCCGCCCTCAGCGCATCGCTTTCAACGTTTCGTTGAGAGCGATCATCGTTCGGTTTGAGTAACCCGACCTCAGCGCATCGCTTTCAACGTTTCGTTGAGAGCGATCATCGTTCGGTTTGAGTAATCCGCCCTCAGCGCATCGCTTTCAATGTTTCGTTGAGAGCGATCATCGTTCGGTTTAAGTAATCCGCCCTCAGCGCATCGCTTTCAACGTTGATTCAGCTGCGTCCAAAGTACGGTCGATATCGGCATCGGTATGAGCAGTGGTCAGGAACCACGCTTCGTATTTCGAAGGAGCCAGACAGATGCCGCGGTCCAGCATACCGCGGAAGAAAGCAGCGAAGGCTTCGCCGTCCGTGTCTTTTGCCTGCTCGTAATTAGTGATCGGATGATCGCAGAAATGTGTGGAGAAAGCACCGCGAATCCGGTTAATTGTCATCGGTACGCCGTGACGCTTCGCCGACTCGGCAATGCCGTCCGTCAAGCGAATCGCGAGACGTTCCATTTCTTCGTATACGCCTTCGCCCTGCAGCACCTCTAGGCAGGCGATGCCGGCCGAGATCGAAGCCGGATTGCCGGCCATCGTACCTGCTTGGTAAGCGGGTCCGAGAGGGGCAACCTGTTCCATGATATGCTTACGGCCGCCATACGCGCCGATCGGCAATCCGCCTCCGAGGATCTTGCCGAGCGCTGTCAGGTCCGGCGTAATGGCCTCATGGTTGTCCAGTCCAGCGTAAGTCTGCGAAGAACCGTAGTGGAAGCGGAACGCGGTAATGACTTCATCATAGATAACGAGCGCGCCGTGATCATGAGCCAGCTTGCACAGACCTTCAAGGAATCCTTTTTCGGGCATAACCATGCCGAAGTTGCCAACGATCGGTTCGACCATAACGGCTGCGATTTCCCCTTCCCAGTGGTTCAGCGCTTCTTCAAGACCCTGGAGATCGTTGAACGGCACAGTAATGACTTCTTGTGCAATACTGGCCGGTACACCAGCGCTGTCCGGAGTACCCAGTGTGGAGGGTCCGGAGCCTGCGGCAACAAGCACGAGATCTGAGTGTCCGTGATAACAGCCGGCGAACTTGATAATTTTCGAACGCTCGGTATAAGCGCGTGCTACGCGAATTGTCGACATGACGGCTTCCGTGCCGGAATTGACGAAGCGGACTTTGTCCATTGACGGAATAGCGTCTTTAAGCATCTTGGCAAGCTTAATCTCAAGCTCGGTCGGCGTGCCGTACAGCACACCGTTTTGTGCGGCGCGTACAATCGCCTCCGTAATATGGGGATGTGCGTGTCCGGTAATGATCGGACCGTAAGCAGCCAGATAGTCGATGTATTCGTTGCCGTCGACGTCCCAGAAATGTGAGCCTTGGCCCCGCTGCATAAAGACGGGCGAACCTCCGCCTACGGCTTTGAATGAGCGGGAAGGGCTGTTGACACCGCCAACGATATGTTCGAGTGCTTCGGTGTATAGTTTTTCGGAATTTGAACGATTCATGATTCACGATCCTTTCAGAAATATGGAGAACCCGCTGACGGGGCTGCAAACGCAGAGAGCGCCCGGTAAGGGCGCTCTCTAAGCGTAACGAATTTTCGCGTCGGAGTACAGCGTCTGTTTTGTTAATTCTGATCGTTTTCGTCTAATCCGTCTGCTTCCGTTTTCGGTCCCGAAGGCGTGGAGAACGGCGTTTGAAGCAGATCGGACTCGTCTTCCGCCGGAGCTTCCTCGCTGCCTGCGTTTAGTGTATCCTGAACGAACTGCTTGAGTTTGTCTTCGCTGCGGATCGTGAGCACTGCGGCTCCGCCGATTGTTTCTTCTTTCAAAATGGAATTCGGCGGAATCTGTTCACTGCCGTTCATCTTACTATCGTAAGCGACGGTTGCAAGCTTCCACATATCGCTGACGCTCAAATTGGTATCGATATACGGGTTGACCTGTTCAAGGATATCGGGAAGGTTCATCACTGAAGTAGTCGATTTGAGCTTGTCTCCAACGGCCTGCAGGAAATCGCGCTGTCTGCTCGTGCGGCTGAAGTCGGACAGAAGGTCATGACGGAAGCGGACGTACTGCAGAGCCATTCTGCCGTCCAAATGCTGCATGCCCTCTTTCAGATCAATATCGTACTGAGGACCATCGGCTGCACTAATGTATTTCATATTCTTTTCTACGTAAAAGTCGATCCCGCCCACAGAATCGACCAGCTTAATGAAGCCTTCGAAGTCCGTATAAACATAATACTGAATCGGGATTCCCATTAGATTGCCGACGGCTTCCATGGCGGTGTTGGGTCCACGGGTGATGGCCATGTTAATTCGCTGTTTGCCAAAACCGGGAATGTCCACATATGTATCGCGCATGATCGAGAAAACGTTGATCGCTTTTTTGACCGGATCGATCGAAGCAACCAGCATCGTATCCGAACGGGGAATGTCGTCTCCGAGCGCATCACGGCCATCCACACCCATCAGCAAAATGTTGACCGGCTCATTGCCTTCCCACTTGGGCGGCTCCTGAGCAACTATTGTTTCCGTAACCGGAAGATTGCGGAACGGGGAACTATCTCCGACTTTTTGCAGGTTCGATACTTGATTGTAGAGGTTAGAGAAGTAGTAGACGGCATAACCTCCGGCAGAAGCGAAAATAAGAACCAATGCCCAAATCAGCACATGTTTTTTCTTCCTAATCATTCGTTTTCTTCCTTTCGTCACTCAAAAATAATAGAAGACAGAACGCCGTTTGCCATTGTTGCATCCCTACATTATAATTTTTTTCGGAGCAGCAGGCAATTCAGCGTCTCCGGCCGGTATGTACACGTACCAAGAAACACCGGTGTTACGGAATGTGATTGCCCTGCAATTCGTTCATATCGGAGGCTGTGACTTCCCTGTAGACGGATTGATTTTCGAAAACGGGCAAGAAAGAGTCTTATGCGACAAAGAAACGACAGACGGAACACACACCATGCAATAACGGCGTCTCAACGCTGAATAGCCGGTGATTTTTGCAGTGAATCGTAAAGCTCCTTGAGAAAAAACGATCCGGACAGCCGAATGTTTTCAAATGGTGCATTGCCGGTATGGAAAAGGGCGATGAATTTGAAAAACCGACTTGGCCAGGATTCGAAGAAAGGAAATTATATGAAAGCCATCGAAGTGGAGCATCTCAGCAAAATTTTCAAAGTACAGAAAAACCGCGGCGGGCTCAAAGGAGCGCTGCAGGATTTATTTGCTCGTCAGTATAATGAGGTCGCGGCCGTCAATGATATCTCGTTCTCTATTCCGGAGGGCGAAATTTGCGGATACATCGGCGAGAACGGTGCAGGCAAGTCGACGACAATCAAGATGCTGACCGGCATTCTCGTTCCGACCTCGGGCAAACTTAATGTCGGAGGCTATGTACCGCATGAGGAGCGTGAGAAGTTCGTCCGTAACATCGGCGTTGTATTTGGCCAGCGCAGTCAGCTCTGGTGGGACATCGGCGTTATCGAATCATTCGGTCTGCTGCGCAAGGTGTACGGTGTACCGGAGAACGATTATAAGAAGCGGCTCGACGAACTCGTACAGCGCCTTGATCTGGGGGAACTGCTGAGCCGGCCTGTACGCAAACTTAGTCTCGGTCAGCGTATGCGCTGTGAGTTGGTAGCCGCGCTGCTGCATAACCCGTCGATCGTCTTTCTGGACGAGCCAACCATCGGACTCGACATTATTGTCAAGACGGAAATTCGCGAGTTTCTCAAAGACATGAACCGTCAGCACGGCACGACCATTCTGCTGACGACGCACGACCTTCAGGATATCGAAGCGCTCTGCTCCCGGGTCATCATGCTCGACGAAGGTCGCGTCATTTACGACGGTGGTCTCGATGCGCTCAAGACCCGTTGGGGACAAGGGACGCGAGTGACATTCCAGTTTGGCGCATCCTGTCCGCTGGGGCGTCTGCAGGCGCTTGTCGAAGGTCTTGATGTTACCTGGACCGCCGAGAACGATCTTCATGCCGAAGCACTTGTGCCCGGCAGCCTGAATGTGTCGGACGTACTGGCGAAAGTCGTTGGACAGACAGATATTCCGATTACGGATATCAAGATCACGGAGACGACGACCGATGAGATTGTGCGGCAGATTTACCAGACAGGCTCAGCGACTACACCGAAGATCGTCGTATCGGAAGGCGGGCATAATTCTCATGCTTAGCGTGTATACCGACTTTATCCGTATCCGTTTCTTGACTATGCTGGCATACCGGGTCAACTATTATTCCGGCATTCTGATCTACATGCTGAACATCGGGGTCTATTATTTTACCTGGCAGGCGATCTACGGGGACAAAGGCGAGATCGGCGGATTCACCGCTTCCCAGATGACGACTTATATCGCGGTGTCCTGGATGGCGCGCGCGTTCTACTTCAACAACTTGGACCGCGAGATCGCGACCGATATTCGGGACGGTTCCATTGCCATTCAGTTTATTAGGCCTTACAATTATTTATTCGTCAAAATGATGCAGGGGTTCGGTGAAGGATTGTTCCGCTTTACGCTATTCATGATTCCGGGGATGCTGCTTGCGCTGCTGCTGTTTCCGGTCCGCCTTCCGACAGATCCGTTCGCCTGGATCGGATTCCTCGTCATGCTGTTCTTCAGCTTTCTGATCAATTCGCAGCTGAACATTCTGACCGGACTTATGGCGTTCTTCGTGGAAAATAACGAGGGCATCATGCGGATGAAAAGGGTCGTCGTCGATCTGTTTTCGGGTCTTGTGATTCCGATCAGCTTGTTCCCCGGCTGGCTCAGCGGAATTATGCAGTGGCTGCCTTTTCAAGCGATCACGTATCTGCCGGGTTCGGTCTTTACGGGACGCACAACAGGCACAGGTATTCTGGAAGTATTCGCTATTCAGCTGATCTGGTTCTTTGCCCTGCTGATCCCGATTTACTTCATGTGGCGTTCGGCGCGCAAGCGGCTGTTCGTGCAGGGGGGTTGAGAATATGTACTACATCGAATTGGTCTTTGAGTATCTTAAGAACTATATGAAAACAAGGCTGACTTACCGGGCCGATTTCTGGGTCGAAGTCGTTTCGGACCTGCTGATGCAGGCGAGCAACCTGATCTTTATCTTCGTCGTGTTCGGACATACGGACACGCTGGGCGGGTGGAGCGAAGCGGAAGTTGTGTTCGTGTACGGATTCTTTATGGTTCCGTTCGGACTGTTCAGCTGTTTCGTCAATCTATGGAATTTCAGCGACCGCTATATCGTCAAAGGAGAGATGGATCGCATCTTGACCCGTCCCGCCTATAATCTATTTCAGATCTTCTTGGAAAATATCGATCCGCCGGGTCTGATCGGTTCTCTGATCGGTCTGATCATTATGATCATCAGCGGCGGCCAGCTGGGATTGGATCTGATGTGGTGGCATATTCCGGTGCTGATTCTGTTCGCCATTAGCGCAACATTGATTTACACCGGTATCTACATTGCGCTGACCTCGCTGTCGTTCTATTCCGATTCGCCGACCGGCATTATGCCGCTGATGTACAATATTCAGAACTACGGCCGTTACCCGGTGACGATCTACAACCGCGCGATCCAGTTCCTGCTGACGTGGATTCTGCCTTTTGCGTTCGTCGGCATTTATCCCGCTTCCTTGTTCCTCGGGCGAACGGAGATGACGCATATGGCTTGGCTGACGCCGGTTATGGCTGTTATTTTCCTGACGATCGGCTTGACCAGCTGGAACGTAGGTGTGAAAAGGTACCGGGGGGCAGGGTCTTAGACGCTTCGGGGGAAGGTGGCTTACGATCGCTGTTTCGATTCGATTTCTTCATTGTATTTTGATAAGGTGGAAATCGAATCTCAAAGGCGAACATTTCATTTCTTCAGCCACCTTCCCCCTCCGCTCCGACCCTGCTTACCGGTAGGGGGAGAGAAGAGGGAAGATCAGATATAAGAGCACGGGCCCCAGCGCGGGCCGCGGCAAGTTCAAGAGCGGTAGGGACGTCGGCGGGTCGGGACAATTCGACCCTGGACGTGGAGTGTCTGAGACACCAAAAGCACCAGAAGCACGCGCCAGAAACACCAGAAGCACCTACATGACTTAAACTAGCTGAGCAGTCGAAGTCAGCCTAATCGTCATCATGACCAACAACGAACCCAACCAAAGTTCACTCAAACACGGGAGTCATAGCCTGCGGAGGAGCCGGCCGACCACGCCGGATCCTCTCACCCTCTAGCGAGTTTACTTTCAGAAAATATTTTTGTGCGCACGCAGCAGCGGAAGGGAAAGGGAGTTGTAGGAAGCTAAAGGCTTACCGAAGGAAAGGCAACGTGTCGAAAAAAACTAATTCAAAGAGAAGCGGATGTGCGAAGAGGGAAATTCAGTGAAGGAACGATAGTGTTCGCCTTTGTGGTGCAAGTTCACCCAAGATCAGGATGTGAACTTGCACCGCTAATCGGGAAAATTCCATTTTAATTTGATCACTTTTCCCGATTTCAACACGCGACCGGAACGAATTTCTCTCGCAGCCCTTGAGCTTCTATAACGAATAGGACTTTCGAGGGCAGCCTGAGCTTTCTGGAGGAAAGGTAAATCGAAAGCCCCTTCCCCTGAAGCGCCACCAGCACACCCACATTTTCTTACTAAAAGGAGCGATTCATTTATGGTAGAAGTTGGACAAATCGTACCGGAATTCAGCCTGCCGGCTATCGGCGGAGAAACAATCAAATTCAGCGATTATCGAGGCAAAAAGCTGGTGATCTACTTTTATCCCAAAGACATGACGCCGGGCTGCACGCAGCAGGCCTGCGATTTCCGCGATTCCGAAAGCTATTTTGCGACCAAAAATGCAGCGGTAATCGGAATCAGTGCAGACGATGTAAAATCGCATGAAAAATTCGGTGCCAAATACGCTCTGCCGTTCCCGCTGCTGTCGGATACGGAGCATGAGGTTAGTGAGCTGTTCGGCGTCTGGCAGCTCAAGAAAAACTTCGGCAAAGAATACGAAGGAATTGTACGCTCGACATTTCTGATCGATGAAGAAGGTCGACTGATCCGCGAATGGCGAAAAGTCAAAGTGGAAGGGCATGTCGACGAAGTCCTGCAGGCGATCGAATAGGCCAGGAAGCAGATGGAATTGCTGCGGTTGATGTCGAATCAATCGCTCTTTTCACTTGTTTTCTACAAAGAGAGTCATATTTTTGTCTTATTTCTGAATTTTCAATGAAATCCATTAAAAATCGTTTGAGAAAAAACGAGAAAACGTTTAAATTTATGATAGGTAATGAAAATTCCATTAATTTTCAATGTCTAGAATCGAACGGGAGGGAATTGATAAACAAGTCGAACGGCGGGGGTCCTGTATTCCTTTTTGAAATAGAAAAAGTCGTTCGCAAACTGTCACAGGAAAAGGGGTTTTCGGGCACTTTTCTGGAACGACGGACGATGCATGGAGTGCGTCTGTCTAAGAATAGATGCCGCAATTAGTCTTCAGACTGGCGGGGGCCGGTTTAGCGAGACTTTAATGATTTTTTTGGGGAGAGAGGAATTTGTTATGCAGAACATTCCAGCATGGGTGAAAGTCGATCACAATTCTTACAACGCGAAACTTCGGGGAATCTACAAGAATGTGAAGGAAAATGATATTACAGCGGCGTATGAACAAGCGCATCGTCTGTATATGGATTTGCTTGAAGATCTTGAGATTCGGGGAATCGAAGTACCTGACAAGTCAGCTGCTATGGCGGAACGAGTGAAGGTTGACCGGGAAACTGCCGGTATTGGCGTTTAGAATTAAGATTGGATGTATGCCTGATTTAGCTGCAAGCCTCGCAAGAAACGAAACTCCCGGGTTGGGGAACCCGGGAGTTTTTGTATAGAACTTTTTAATTGTGAGATTCATCAGCAGGCCGCGGCTCCGTTTTATTTTCCCGATCGTTTTAGCCCTTATGACTTGGTTCGGGATTTTAATATGATTTTCGAAGGAAAGCGTCCCGGTTGAATTCTTGCAATACGAGAACGCTTCAACCTTGAACGCATACGCGCAGCGGGAGTGCAGATCCGAAGTGCGGCACGTGGAGAGCGATGCTGCGTAGGCTGCGACTTCCGCTTCGAAGCTCGACGACTGCCCGAAAAGTATACCGGAAGTGCGGCCAGGATTGAAGCCATCCATGCCCGATACTTGAAGATAAGGAACACAAGAAGCATCAGTACGAGAATCGAAATGATCCAGATTGCATAACGCTCGGCGAGCTTGAAGGCGACGGACCACTGCGGTCCGAATACTTTCCCTAATCCGATGAACAGTACGGTCCAGAAGAGTGCGCCGGAGAATGCATAAGCGCCGAACTTCTTGAAAGGAATGTTCATAATGCCCGCCAGGTAACCGGTGAAGTGGCGCACCCCCGGAATAAAATAGCCAAAGAAAATCAGAGCCGGACCGTACTTATTAAAAAAGGTTTGTGTTTTGATCAGTTTGCTTTCTTTGAAAAACCAACCGCCGAAGCGTCTCAGAAAGGGAAGCCCTGCTTTTTTACCGATGAAATACGTGATGCTCATCCCAATCGTAGTTCCGAGGAAAGCGACGAGCAGGAGCAGATCGAATCGAAGTAATCCTTTATAGGAAAGATATCCGGCATAGGCCATCGTGGTTTCCCCAGGAAACGGAAGAGCGATAAATTCCAGAAACAACCCCAAGAACATGACTAAATAGCCGTAATGCTCGAACAGCTTCTGGATCATTTCAAATAGTTGCATAGGCTTCGAACTCCTTTGAGCAATTAACGCTATAAACGTTTTTTTAATTTTACGATATTTGAAGCGGAAAAATCCAACTTTATGGTCAGATATCTGCCAACTTGGCGAATAAGCCAGGACAATCGCCTTTTTGTCTTGCGGTATAAGGAGGGCATCGGTATAATAGCGTCAGTAATCAAGGGAGGCGTGACATGAATAAACCGAACGAACTCATCGTCGTACTCGACTTTGGGGGACAATATAACCAATTGATTGCCAGAAGAATCCGTGATTTGGGTGTATTTAGCGAGCTAATGCCGTACAATACCCCGGTAGAGCGTATTCGTGAATTGAATCCGGCCGGTATCGTCTTCTCTGGTGGCCCGCTCAGCGTATATGAAGAGGGAGCCCCTCATGTCGATCCGGCTATTTATGAACTTGGACTGCCGATCTTTGGTATCTGCTACGGCATGCAGCTGATGGCGCAGCAGCTCGGCGGCAAAGTCGAACGTGCAGGCAAGCGCGAATATGGCAAAGCCGATGTCGAGTTCCTGCACAACAGCATTTTGACCAAGGGTCTTGATGCCAAACAGACGGTCTGGATGAGCCACGGCGATCACGTTGTGACGCTGCCAGAAGGCTTCGTTCTCGAAGCAGGTACCGAATCCGCACCGATCGCGGCGATGAGCCATCCGGAGCGCAATCTGCACGCCGTACAGTTCCACCCGGAAGTGCGCCACTCCGTATACGGCAACGAAATGATCAAGAACTTCCTGTATGAAGTGTGCAAATGCAGCGGCGAGTGGACAATGGAATCGTTCATTGAAGACGCAATTCAAGATATCCGCAATAAAGTCGGCGACCGCAAAGTATTGTGCGCACTGAGCGGCGGCGTTGATTCTTCCGTTGTGGCAATGCTGATCCACCGTGCGATCGGCGATCAGCTGACGTGTATGTTCATCGACCACGGACTGCTGCGCAAAGGCGAAGCGGAAAGTGTCATGGAGACATTCGTTGGCAAGTTCGATATCAACGTGATCAAGATTGACGCACAGGAACGCTTCCTGAGCAAACTCGCGGGCGTCGAAGATCCGGAACAGAAGCGGAAGATCATCGGCAACGAATTCATCTACTGCTTCGACGAAGAGTCTGCAAAGCTGGGCGACTTCGGCTTCCTGGCGCAGGGTACGCTGTACACGGACATCGTGGAGAGCGGCACGGCGACAGCACAGACGATCAAGTCTCACCACAACGTGGGCGGCCTGCCAGCAGATATGAAGTTCCAGCTGATCGAGCCTCTTAACACACTGTTCAAAGACGAAGTTCGCAAAGTCGGCGCAGAACTCGGACTGCCGCATGCGATCGTATGGCGTCAGCCTTTCCCAGGACCGGGTCTTGCGATCCGTGTGCTTGGCGAAGTAACGGAAGAAAAACTGACGATCGTTCGCGATTCGGACCTGATCCTGCGCGAAGAGATCGCCAAAGCCGGTCTCGAAAGCGAGATCTGGCAGTACTTCACGGCTCTGCCGAACATGAAGAGCGTCGGCGTAATGGGCGATGCGCGTACGTACTCCTACACCGTCGGCATCCGCGCGGTTACTTCCATCGATGGTATGACCGCTGACTGGGCGCGTATTCCGTGGGACGTACTGGAGAAGATTTCGGTCCGCATTGTCAACGAGGTGGAGAACGTCAACCGCATCGTGTACGATGTGACGTCGAAACCGCCTTCCACGATTGAGTGGGAATAGGATTTGTAAATAAACTTTGTAAATAAACAGTGATAAACGACCGAAAACGTGATACGTTTTGCGGTCGTTTTTGCTTTTTATTACTTGAATGTTTTCATTGTTCGAATGTCTCCCGTGTTCGTGATCGTATTCCATTTCATTTTCGAATCGCCTATGCAGGGAAAAGAATTCGCCGTAGATCCCCCCCGGCAGCTGCACGGAAAATAATAAAGTATGAAATTTAAAATAAATACAGTTCACTTAGTAACCGGGGTCCTGTATAATCTGAAATCAGGTTGGATTAAGAAGGACTGGAGAGTCATACTATTATGAATAAGAGTAACAGCAGTCGGTGGAGCGTGATCGCTCTCGCTTTATTGTTAGGCGTATTTTCAACGTTAGGACCGTTTACGATCGATATGTATTTGCCCGCGTTCCCTGAAATCGCAAAAGATTTGAATACGAGCGCATCCCTGGTTCAATTCAGTCTGACGGCTTGCTTATTGGGACTCGGCATAGGCCAGCTTGTCGTGGGTCCTTTAAGTGATGCATACGGCAGACGCAGACCCCTGCTCATTGGCATCATTGCTTACGTGATTGTTTCGTTTGCGTGCGCGTATTCTCCGAATATCGGCACGTTGATCGTACTCCGATTTGCGCAAGGTTTTGCGGCTTCCGCAGGAATTGTCATTTCGCGCGCGATCGCTCGCGATCTGTACAGCGGTCATGAGCTTACCAAATTTTTCTCTCTGCTATTGCTTGTAGGAAACTTGGGACCGTTGGTTGCTCCGATTGCTGGAAGCGGAGTGCTTACCTTTACGACATGGCCGGGCGTATTCCTTTCCCTGGCGATTCTGGGTGTTTTCCTCTACCTGATGACGCAATTTCGTTTGAAGGAAAGTCATCCTCCCGAACAGCGCGTATCGCCGAATTTCAAGTCCCAGCTTCGTAACTACGGTTTGATGTTACGCAATCGGAAGTTTGTGGGTTACATGTTGGCGCAGGGGATCCTGACAGGAGGGGTATTCGCGTACGTGGCAGCCACGCCTTTCGTCTATCAAAATATTTACGGCGTTTCACCGACGATGTTCTCCGTATTGTTTGCATCCAACGGGATCAGCTTGATGATCGGTTCCCAAATCGTCGGCCGGATCTCGCATCGGGTCCCGGAGCAGAAGCTTATGGTAGTCGGCTTATGGATGGCTTTACTATCAAGCATCGTCGTGGTCGGGGTTACGATTGCCCAAGGACCGCTGTTTGCTTTGGTTATTCCTTTGTTCTTCTTCGTATGTTCGATCAGCATTACTTCCACGGCGGCCTTCCCGCTTGCGATGGAGAGCCAGTCCAAAAATGCAGGAAGCGCAGCGGCGCTGCTCGGTCTTGTACCGTTCGTGCTGGGAGGGCTGGTAGCTCCTATCGTCGGGATTGCGGGCGAGGACACGGCCGTTCCGCTTGGTCTTACTTTAATGGGCACGAGTCTCATTGCGATTCTGACTTACTTTATGCTTGTTCGAAAAAACGAATCGTCATAAAGCCAATCTAAAAAAGGACAGCTGCGCACTTGGGCGGCTGTCCTTTTTGTCGTCCAATAACTACCGAATCGGCATCTTTCAGTGAACGATATCCTAGCAAGAAGTAGGGTTTTTAAGTTGCGCATCCCTTTAAATGGAAAGCAATATGGCCTAATATGAGATCAGGGACAAGAATTGCCCGAAGAGAATGAATAAATACATAACAATTGAACAAGTACATTATCGAAATAAAAAGAAGTGACACAGACAGAGGAGGCCGCATGACCGCAAACAAACGTACAGGGTTTATTCCGATTCACGCGCTGCTTATGCTCGTGGCCATTTTATATGCTTATCAAGTGAACGGTGGATCTAAAATATTCATCTTTGACATTTCTTTTTCCGTGCTGTTGGTGCTAATGGGTACAGTCATTTATTTATGCACTTCAAAAAATACGGCCAGCCTGCTGTTTCTGATGCTGATGTATGCTTCGGCGTGGATCATGATCTCTTTGAATACTTCTCTTTATTTTCACCGGATCATCGGTCAACCTTTAATGAGTCTGGTGCCCAATTTAATGTTCGTCTTTTTCGTTACTTTCACACAGCTTCCGAGAAAAAGGCTGTATTACAAGTGGAACATCTGGCTGCTGCATTCTTCGGCTGTCACGCTGGTCGCATTATGGAGTCCTGTGAAGCTGCTGGGCTACTTGTTTTGCATACATATTCTATTGGCCATTCTGGCCTGCATTCGGATGTCTGTATATTATGGGCCGAAGCAGCGTCAGATCTTGAATCGTGAACGTTGGCTGTTGAATGGGGCGATGGCGATATCCTTTGTTCCTTTTATAGTCAGTGTTTTACTGCTGCGCAGCTGGCTGCCGCAAGAAATCCGGAATTCCTCCATTTACATGATGATCGTTCTTCCGGCTGCCGTTGGCTATGTGCTGATGAAGCGAAACGGGATTCAGACCCGTTACGATTACCGATTCATGCTTAAGCTGACGGCGATTGCGGGCGGGGGAGCGGCTGCATTTGTAGGCTTGGCTTATTATGAAGTCGGCATCTCGCTGCTCCAATCTCTGATTCTGCTGTTGTTCGCTTCCTTGATCATTTACCTGTATATGATGGCTCAGAAAGCGATGGCGAAGCGCCAACTCAAGACGGTAAGCCGAGCTAAAGGGGATCTGGAGAAGGAGCGGCTCGAAATTCTGCAGAAGATCACATACGACCATTATTTGAGTACGCTGAGCGGGATGATCAAGCAGCTGATCGACAAGACGCTGCCGATGGACGGAATGATGATCATTTGGAGAGAACAAGAACGAAGCTACATTCTGGAGCAGAGTGGGATTTTTGCGGACTTTTCATTGAAACGGCTGTCCGGCGGACAGCTTCACCGACAGACCGAACATGTGATGATCGACGGAAAGCTTTATTTTGCGTTCCCGTTGTTTTATAAGGAGAATTTGAACGGTTGGATGATTGCCGGTCATAAGCGGTCCGGAAGCAAATTTACGAACTCGGAAGTGGAGACCTTGTCCTTGCTGGCGGATACGGTGTGCGAAATCCTTAAGACGACAGAGATTCTGCATGAAAATCAACGAAGATACGTTTCCCTGCCGAGTCTTCGCTATGAGGACTATCAGAGTGTGTACGTGACCCGAAATGCAGAGAAGATCCGCAAAGAGGTCGCCCTCTATCTGCATGACGATATTTTGCAGTCTATTTTAGCTGTTCGGCGAATGTGTGAAGTGTCGGGCGGCAATGATCCTGAGATCCGGCAGCTCATTTTGGACACGTTGGATGAACTGAACGATTCGATCCGCCGTAAGATGTTCGATATCTATCCGACAACTTTGCAGGATCTTGGATTGTATCAGAGTTTGAGCATTCTATGCCGTAAGTTGAGGGAAGAAGCGGTGCAGCAGCCTCATTTGAATATCCGGTTAGAAGCCGAAGAAGAGATCGAAGTGGAAGAAACCCTCCAGTACCCGGTGTTTCGTACCGTTAAGGAACTGCTGCAAAATGCGATTAAGCATGCATCCGCAAATGAGATCGTCGTCTCTCTGGAGGTTTCGCAAGAAGGAATTCTGCTGGCGGACGTGATTGACGACGGAAAAGGCTTTGATATTGAAAAAGATCTGGATACTGCGGAGGTCCAACATGTCGGTCTCTTATCGGTCAAGCAGGACATCAACGCGCTGGGCGGAGAGTTTACGATTCGGAAAAACGCCGGCTCCGGGATGCACCTTCACTTTAAGATTCCGCTGGAAAGGACGGGAAATGAATATGCACATCATACTGGTTGACGATCATAAACTGTTTGCCAAAAGTCTGGAGATTTCGCTCAAAGGCCAGGTCGACAAATTCGAAGTCTATACGTCTCCCGAGCAGCTGTCGAAGGTGCTGGAGAGCAGAGTGCCGGATATTCTACTGCTCGACATTCATATGGGCGATTACAACGGATTCGACGTGGCTCGGGAAGTGCTGGAATCCTATGCAGACTTGAAAATCATTTTTTTGTCGGGCTACGACCTGGTGGAATATCATAACCGGGCGATCGAGATCGGAGCCAAAGGCTTTATCCATAAAAATATCTCGCTCCACGATCTCGTTGATCAGATTGAACGGGTACGCAGCGGCGGTATGATCTTTCCCCGCAGCTCTTCGGACATCGTGCAGCTTACGGCGCGCGAGAAGGAAGTGCTGCAGCTGATGGCGGAAGGGCTAAGACAGCAGGATGTGGCAGATCGGTTGTTTATCAGCAGAAGAACGGTCAACAACCATATCCAAATGATTAACGAAAAGTTTCACGTCAATTCAACCGTCTCGGCCATTGTGAAAGGAATCGAGCTCGGCATCGTCACATTAAATTTCCGGACTTGATGCCAATTTTCAAACTTGATCCAAACTTCCGAACTTGAGCCGAAAATTGCACAAAATACTCGTTTTCAACTTTCTCTTCTGTCGTAAACTGGGTTCAACAGCAATAACAACTACCGAGCAGCGGCAGAGAGAAGGAGGTCAAACGATGGAATTGAATGTGACCAAGTTAAGCAAAAGATACGGAAACAAGCAGGTGCTGGATGAACTCACCCTTTCTTTTACAAGCGGAAGCACCTATCTGATCCTTGGAAAAAACGGAGCCGGCAAAAGTACGTTCGTCAATATTCTCTCCGGTAATCTGAACAGTGACGGGGGAGAAATTGTGCTTGAAGCAGGCGGAGAAGAATATGATCTGGAATCCAATGCCGTTTTCCAATATCAGAGCTTCAACAGTTTCCGGTTTCTGAAAGTGAAAGAAGTGATCCATTTTTTCTCCACGATTACGGTCGATGCCAAGGAAGATCCGGAATTGTACAAGCTGCTGTCGCTGGACCGCATTCATAATCAGTTGATTGAAAATTTGTCGGGCGGAGAGCGAAAAGCCGTTTCTTTATACCTGACTTTCCTGTTGAACAAGCGGGTCGTCGTATTGGATGAGCCGTTTTCAGAGCTGGATATCGAGAAAAAGTATCTGCTGGCCAAACATCTAAAACAAAAGTTGGCGGACCAAAATGCAATGACCATTATTATCAGTCACGAAATTTTGGGCTATCAAGAACTGTTTACCGACGTGATCATTATGGACAACGGCAAAGTGCTGGAGACCGGCAAAACGCAGGATCTGCTGGATAAGTACCCAAATTCTCCGTTCCAAGGGCTTGAGGGAGTATTCTACAGCCTGACGGGAAAATATATCGAGGTGAGCTGATGGTCTGGAACGTAACGAAATTTTATTTGTTGGAACAGTGGAGAAATAAATGGACGACGTTCGGCCAGATCATGGCTCCTCTCATTTTTCTTATTTTTGCTCTGGTCATAAAAAACACGATGGAAAACAAGACTGTAGTCGATCTGCTCATTAAATCTCAGTTTCTCCCTTTTACTCTCTTGATTTTGATTTTTAGTTTGGCGCTGTCCTTGAACAGTCTGCTGCTTTCCGAGAAGAAAGAAGACGGAACGTTTCTGCTGCTAAAAAGGACCGACTTGAAATTGAACAGCTACTTTATGGGAGTCGCATTGGGGAGCTTTATGATTTTCAATGTTCTCTTGATCTTATTTATGCTCAGCTACAAATGGTTAGTCGGAATCGATGGGGCGGCTTTCTTGAACATCTGCCTGTTTGCCAATGTCACTCTACTGTGCTTGTACCCGGCGAGCTACATCTTGGCTTCCTTTTTCAAACAAAGCAAAAAGGTTGTCGCGATCCTGACGCCCATTACGATGCTGTTGATGTTCAGCATTACGATGCCGTCCATGTTTGCCATGATTCAGAACCAGAGCCCGCACATTTATTATAAGTTCTTATTTTGGAATCCCATGATGATTATGAACGATTTTACGCTGCTGGAGCTGGATGTGGTCGCAAGCACTTGGCTTCCAACCTATCAGTATCTGTTTATTCTGATTGGAATGTCGGCTGTACTCTGGTTTGTCGCTCTTCGAATGTTCAAAATCGCCGATCCGGATTGAATCTGAAATAAACAACATGAAATGAAAACAAAATAAATAACATAAAATCAAAACATTAAAAAGGAGATGTTGTTATGCAGACATGCTCAAATTGCAGTGGAACAGAATTCAAGGAAGCGATCCAGTATGCTAAAGTTAAAGATGCTGAAAAAAGCAAAATGGCATTTACAGGTTCAGATGTTCTCTTGACCTTCTGTACAAACTGCGGAACGGTGTCGAACATTCGCTTGACCAATCCCAGTATGGTGTAACAAATTATACGGCTATTCGAAAAGGCGGCTTTTTCCATGTGAGAGTGGGAGGAGCCGCCTTATTTGGTTGTGAAGTTTTAAACAGGCTTTTGTCTGCATGATAAATTGGGAAACATGTCCTCTACCAAGAGAAAGTGGGCTATACTCTACATGAAAAAATGTTTGTGAAAAGGAGGAAATAACATGCAGTACATACCGAAACACGTTAATCATTTGCAAATCATGACCGAACCGGAAAAGCAGACTGTGGAAGAAGGCGTACTGAAACTGCACACTCAGCCGGACACCGACTTTTGGCTGAAAACGCATTACGGATTTGAACGTTACAATGGGCATGTTCTGTACGATGAGATTGAAGGAGACTTTGAAGCGATTACCGAGCTGGCGATGAACCCCAAGTATATGTTTGATCAATCCGGACTGTTTGTAGAAATTGATCGGGACAATTGGCTAAAGACATCGGTCGAGTATATTCCAAACGGTCCTTCACATCTGGGAGCGGTTGTAACGAGAGATGGATATTCGGATTGGTCGACACGCAACGTGGATACAGATCTGCTCAAGCGGCGGCTGCAGTTTAAAGTTACCCGCGAAGGAAACGACTTCTTTATCCATGCGCGTGAGGCGGGCAGAGAATGGGAGCAGCTGCGAATCGCGCATCTGCGCTGTCCGGAAGAAGCTGTATTGAAGATAGGATTGTACTCGGCAAGTCCCGGTACAGAGGGTGGTTTCGAGACTTCTTTTTACAGCTTCGAAATTAACAAGCATGAACGGAAGAACAGCGGAGAAGCTCAATAAGATTCAGGAAATACACCAGATCTTGACGCTCAAATGCGATCCTATGTTGGCGGAAGAATACAAGGAGCGCTACAAGCAGATTGTTCCCGGTTATGACTCCAATAAATCTCGTTGGAACAGCATACTGCTGGAAGAAGGCGGGTTGGAGACCGAATTTGCCCAAGAGTAAAATAAGCGAAACTTTCAATTTTTGTTCCGAATAAGACAGAATAACCTACAGGCAAGTAAGCATTTTCAAGCGAAGTTTGAAATATTGACGAACAATAATGAAGTATAAAAGGTTTATCATTCGTTTTTGTTGTTGACAAGCGTGTGCAGCTCACCTAGAATGTAACCTGTGAAGCCGAACTGCTGGTATTCGTTTGCCGGTAAATAGGCGGATAAGGTAATCGACAATTCAATGAAATAGCGTTCGTATAATTTCGGGAATAGGCCTGAAAGTCTCTACGTGATCACCGCAAATGATCGCTCTACGGAACGGGAAAAAGCAGCCTTGCGGCCCAAACGGCCAGTTGCCTCGGCGCAGTGGTTTGCGTTTTCCCTATTCTAAGAGCACCGGGGGCGAATTTTCGAACCCGGTCTCTTTTGTCGTTCTCCGCATTCATACTCCAGAGGGGGCAAAATTGTAACATGGAAAAGTTCTTTAAACTCCAAGAACACGGCACCACAATCAGAACGGAAATTATTGCCGGACTGACAACATTCATCACGATGGCCTATATTCTGATTGTGAACATTTCGTTCCTGGGACCGGATGGAGCGGGAATTCCGGCTTCGGCCGTATTCTTCGCTACGGCGGTAGGTGCAGGCATCGTAACCATTCTGATGGGACTGTTCGCCAATCTTCCGGTGGCGTTGGCGCCGGGCATGGGATTGAACGCCTACTTTATGACGGTTGTCCTCAGTTCGAACGGAGCCATTACTTGGCAGGCTGCACTGGGAGCGGTCTTCATTTCGGGTATTATATTCATCATTCTGACCATCACCAGGATTCGTCAGATGCTCATTGTAGCGGTTCCGTCCTCGATCAAAGCCGCAATTACAGTCGGTATCGGCTTATTCGTTACCATTATCGGGATGAAGTTGGGCAACATCGTCACTGTCTCGGCAACAGTAAGCGGCGTGACCGACTTGGCTCAGCTTCAGGCGCCGGTACATGTACTCGGTTCGAATTTCCAACTTGCGCTTGGCGACTTCATTCATCAGAAAGACACGCTGCTCTCGCTGATCGGAATTTTCATTATCGGTATTCTGATGGTAATGAGAATACGCGGAGCGCTGTTGATCGGTATCGTATTGATTACACTGATCGGTATTCCGATGGGAGTGACCAACTTGAGCGGATTGTCTGCCGGCGGATGGATTCCTTCGCTTGGCGATCTGGCTGTCGGTCAATTGGACATTATGGGAGCCCTGCAGCTTGGCCTGTTTGAGATCGTATTTGTCTTCACCTTTATCGAATTGTTCGATACATTCGGTACATTGGTCGGAACAACCGAACGTGCCGGCTTGATGAAGAACAAGGAAGAGGGCGAGAAAAAGCTCGGCAAAGCCATGATGGTCGATGCGGTAGGCGTCAGCACGGGTGCAGTACTCGGTACAAGTACGATCACTTCTTATGTAGAGAGTACAGCAGGTATCGCAGAAGGCGGCCGTACCGGTCTGACTGCAGTTACAACAGGCGTACTGTTCCTGCTGGCTATGTTCATTGCTCCGTTGGCTCTCGTGGTGCCTTCGGCGGCAACAGCCCCTGCATTGATTATGGTAGGCGTTCTGATGATCTCCCAAGTTCGCAGTATTGATTGGGACGATATGCTGCACGCGATTCCGGCTTTCTTGACGATTATCTTCATGCCTTTCACCAACGGAATCGCAAACGGGATTTCGATCGGTATCCTGTCTTATGTGGTTCTCGGATCGGCAAGCAGCTTGTTCACCAGCCGTAAAGTGAAAATTCACTGGCTGATGTGGGTATTGGCGATTATCGTTCTTGCGCGTTATGCTTTCATGGGCGGAGAATAACTCAAGTTTTTCGCAAAAAGCATATGGAAAACATGAAGATGTGCAAAAAGAAGTATAGAAAAGCATTATAGAGAGAAATAAAACAGATAAAGCGTTCAAAAGGGCTAAGGTACGGAACTGAACATAAGCTGCTGCTCGTCAATTGACGAGCAGCAGCTTTTTTTATATTGATCGTATAGTGGCTAGCATATGTATTTAGGACATGTATTTAGGTTTTCTAGATGTACCTGAATCTTGCCTATATATAGAAGTTATTTTTGAAAGAGTGGAGAGTGATAAGTAAGGAAGAGAAAAAGCATAAAAGTTTTTAATAAAAGGGGTTGTTTTACGTTTTGCAGGATGGTATAGTCTAGGAACGGCCTTGAGAGAGCGCCTAAGCGGTTCGGACAAGTGAGCAGGTACAGAATAGAATCGGAATAGACGCTTCGCAAGAAGCTGAAAAAAGATTTTAAAAAAGACTTGCAAAACGAAAACGAACATGCTAATATATAAGAGTTGCTGCTGCGAGACAATGGTTGACCGGCG
>NZ_KB899302.1 GCF_000378145.1 Saccharibacillus kuerlensis DSM 22868
GGGAGAGTAGGAAGCTGCCAAGCCGATGAAAAAAAGCCTCTACCGTGTATACGGTAAAGGCTCTTTTTGTTTTTATGTTTGTTTTTGTATTTATATATACAAATATTGCCCTTGGTATTATTATGAATTTTGTGTGATTGTGATCTGCCCCGCCCTTCCACCCCGCAGCCGGCAAAGCCGCTGCCTCTTTCCCGGCTAGAATCCAGCCGTATCTTTAGTCCCTAAACTCTCAAGCTTCTGACTGCTTGAGAGGCCTTCCACCCCACGCCGAGAGCGGGCCTTTTTCGAACCGGAGCGCCTTTGCCCTTTCCCCTTTTCTTCCAGATGGTGTTCGTTCAATCAGAAAGGGGAAAGGACAACGAAGCGCAGGTCGAAAAAGGCCCGCGGCCCCTAAGTAACAGTTTTGTAACCGTTCATTATAGTGGAGTCGGTATAATGGAGAAATGGGTTAAATAGCTTTTCTAGCTAATTAATCTGGGGAAAAGTCAAAGTCTGCACAACAATCGCCGGTTTTTCTAGGGGACTCCAGGTTTAAACAAGGAAGTTAGAACCGGGAGAGAAGAACTATATGGGGGTTCAAAGCATTGCGCAGAACGATGTAAGGGGGAATTGAATATGAAGCGGAAGGTGTCCTTATTTGCCTTTTGCCTATTCTGCAGTTCACTTCTTCTTCTAACGGGATGCACTTCGGAAGAGCCTTCGTCCTGGGCGGTTTACGATGGTGCGACGGTGGAAGAAAGTTTTCCCGTGCCTCAAGAAGCAAGTAAAACTGAGGTAACAGCCAATAACACGAAAATAAGTTACGTGCGCTATTCAGTGCCGGGGCTGGACAGCCTTGATAGAATTCCACAAGCTTATCTCGATGCCATCCAAGCATGGGGCTGGACGGAACAAACGGATCAAGAGAACTTGGACGATCCGAATCCGCTCCTTATTTTCTCCAAAGGTGAAACTACGGTTCACTTATCGCTCGAAGGCAGTTATTTGACAGTGCTGGTTCCGAAAGAGAATTGAAGATCGCAGAAACGTAGGAAAAAGAGAAAAGATGGAAAGTCGTATAAAAAGACCGGTGCATCCGACGCAAAGTCGGGCCCGGTCTTTCTTTGGCTGCAGGGAAAGTACAAGTAATGCATACAGCGTTATTATGGAGTTGCAATTATTGAATGTAGTAAGAAACATCTTGTGGATTAAGCTTGATCATGACATCTTTTCGCTGCCCGCGCATGCTGAGCAGTACAGATAGGCGCGGAGCCATAAACCAGAAATGCCAGAACAGCAAAGCCAGCGTAAAAGGAAGCGGAACCCAAGCAATTATAATGCCGATAAAGACGAATCCAATCCACAGCGTTTGCTGAAGCACTTGCTGCAGGATGGAATAACCGGTATGTTGATCGGGCAGGAATCCAAACCACATACCGGAAAAGCGTAGACGCCACTTTTTGCGATAGATGGGGCCGCGAATCAGCAGGACGGAATGCGACACGACGAAATGAATCCACAGTACAAGTAACAAAGCGGCTAACATGTAAACAAGGGCATGCCAGGAAAACCAAAGGGTTCCGACAAGTAAGGCAGGGATAGGAAAGAATAAATAAAGTAGCAGTAAAAGACGTGGAATATGAAACTTGCGAATAAGCTGGTATTGATAAATGGTGGCATTTCCATTTTCGCGCTGTTGTTCCAGCATGTCGGACCTTCCTTCCTTTTCCTGATCAAGCATTCCCGAGCCGGGAAATCGAACTGACTTTATCATAACGCATAGCGGCGGCAATCGGAAGATTGAAAATCGTTTCCTCTCCGGTATTGACTTATAAAATTGGATGCCGTGTAGGCGTTAAATCAGGTACAATAAACAAGGAAAAATGCAGATTGCGGGAGGCTGGGCATGAACGGATGGGATCCTAATGACGCACCGCTTTATGCGGAGCTGCTTCGTTACGCTGCACGTAAAGAAGCTTCTTTTCACGTACCCGGTCATAAAGATGGGAACTTTTATCGAGATATAAGAAAAAACATACCGAGCGGATTTAAGGAAGTACTGGGAATCGATGTTACGGAGATTGAAGGAACAGACGATTTGCACGATCCTGAGGGTGTAATTAAGGAAGCGCAGGAGAAAGCTGCTGCCTTTTTCGGAGCGGAAGAAACCTTTTTTCTCATTGGAGGAAGCACGGCCGGGAATTTGGCATTGATCTTGACCGTATGCCGGGAGCCGGGGGATCTGCTGATCGTTCAGCGGAATGTACACAAATCCGTATTGAACGGTCTGATGCTTGCCGGGGCTCGAGCGGTGTTTGTCGCACCTGATCCTGATCCGGAAAGCGGCTTGGCCGTGCTGCCGGGCGATCCAACACTGGAAGAAGCGCTGCAGCGGTATCCGGAAGCGCGCGGTGTGCTGCTAACCCGGCCCAATTATTACGGGATGGGCCGCAGCATCCGGAAAACTGCCGACATCTGTCATCGGCATGGGGTTCCGCTGCTTGTCGACGAAGCCCATGGTGCCCATTATGGACTTCATACGGCTTTCCCGATCTCGGCTTTAGCGGAAGGCGCAGACGGTGTCGTACAGTCGACACATAAGATGCTGGCGGCAATGACGATGGGAGCCATGCTGCATGTACAGGGCGGACGTCTTGACCGGAGCCTGCTGCGCAGGCGGCTGGCCATGGTCCAGAGCTCAAGCCCGTCCTATCCGATTATGGCTTCGCTGGATCTGGCGCGAAGCATAGCGCAGAGCCGGGGCGAAGATGCCTGGACCGGAGCGCTGGAAGCCGCGGCTTATATCCGCCGCGAGCTGGAGCGGCTGCCCCGGTTCGGATACGTCCGGCCGAAGCTGCCGGACGGCTGCAGTGACAGCGCGGCGGCTTTCGAATGCTGCGCAGCTGAGCCTGCGGCCGCTGAGGAGGGCCGCGGTGAGCCGTTCGGCGGCGGCGCTGTCAGCGCCTACGCTGAACAGGATCCGCTCAAGATCGCCGTCTACGACAGACGGCGAGTCTTGAGCGGCTACGCAATGCAGCAGCGGCTGGCGGCCGCAGGCTGCATTGCGGAGATGAGCGATGAGCGCCGCACGGTGCTGGCGCTCGGGCCCGGTTCCGGCATGAATGATGCCGAACGGCTGATCTCCGCGCTGCGAGAGCTGCAGTGTGAACTAGACATCAACACCAAAGCCGAAAGTGTTGAATTCGGCTCTGGACAACATGAAGCCCTCGAATCGCGCGATGCAGTATTCCGGACAGCTCCGCTTATTTCCGACCCGGTACCTTTTGATCTGCGACCACCGCGCTCGTCAGAGCCCCTGCAGGTTGAAGAAGCCGCCGGAAGGATTGCGGCAGAAATGATCGTGCCTTATCCGCCGGGCATTCCACTGATTTACGCAGGCGAACGGATTACAAAATCCGCCGCAGACCATCTAATCCGGCTTCGGAAAGCAGGAGCCCGGTTTCAAGGGGCGGCCGATGGGGAGCTTACGACGATACAGGTGCGTAGGAAAGAGGAGAACGACGGCAGTATACACAATATTCCTGCCGATTTGGCATAAAATTATAGAGGACGGTAACTAAACATGAAGCATTCGGGTAAATTTATAGTGTTGGAAGGTCCGGACGGCAGCGGCAAAACGACACAGATCGGCCGGATTGAAGCTTATCTGCGCGAACAAGGAGCCGATTTCATTTCCACACGGGAGCCGGGCGGCGTCCTTGTGGCGGAGAAAATCCGCAGTGTCATCCTGGACGTGGACCATGCAATGAGCGGATTGACCGAATGTCTGCTGTATGCGGCGGCCCGTCGGGAACATCTGCTGCAAAAGGTCATTCCAGCATTGGAACAGGGAAAGATCGTGATTTGTGACCGCTATGTTATGTCTTCACTCAGCTATCAGGGGTATGGACGTGAACTGGGGGAAGCAGTACTTGATATTAACAAGCGGGCGATCAATGTGGACGGGACGGAATATTGGCCGGATTTGAACATCTATTTGGACGTTACGCCGGAAGTAGGGCTGCAGCGTATTCACGCTAAAGATGCCGGACGGGAGATTAATCGTCTTGATTTGGAGAAGGAAGACTTTCATCGGAAAGTTCGCGAAGGGTATTTGCGTCTAAGCCGCGAATATCAAGAAAGTTTTGCAACAATCGATGCTTCGCAAAACGAAGCAGAGGTATTTGCCGATATAAAAAGAGTGCTTGAACGTCTTCTTTTCGAAGGTCCGCAGCAGGAATTTTCCTGAATCGTGTCGAATAGGTAACATACGGCTCTTTTTGCCTTCAAGGCAGAGGAACCAATCGAAAGGGAGGGACCACGGATGAAACTGATTATCGCGATCGTACAGGATAAAGACAGCAACCGCCTGTCAGGCGAGCTGGTTAAATCGAATTTCCGGGCAACGAAACTGGCAAGTACAGGCGGTTTCTTGCGGGCGGGGAATACGACTTTTCTGATCGGGGTAGATGACAGCCAGGTCGAGAACGTCATGAGCGTTATTCGCAACAGCTGTAAGGTTCGCGAACAGCTGGTTACGCCGGTTACGCCGATGAGCGGAACGACAGATTCTTACCTGCCGCTTCCGGTGGAAGTACAAGTCGGCGGCGCGACGGTATTCGTGCTTCCAGTCGACCGTTTCGAACATTTCTAAACTAAGCGCTTTGTAAGGAGCGACGGAAGTTGGAAGATACGTGCTGTCCCGCCGGATGTCGGACAACAAGCCCAATAAGACGTGTACGCTATTTACGGACATGTCCGGATACGGAAGCAACCGTTTGAACGACCATTTTACCGGCGGACAGCCGGCCTGAAGGGGTTCTGGTCTCCTTATGGAGGCCGCTCGTCTTCATGGATACAAAAGGCAGGGATAAGCGATGAAGATTAACCCGGGGTTTCGCCCCTTGAATAATATACCGATTACGCCGGATACCGGTACGCGTCCGATTGAACAGCGGAGCTTCGCCGATGCGATTCGTCATCAGGAAGCACAGTCGACCCAGGACGAGCTCGGCCGTCGCATGCAGGAGATCAACCGACAGGGCGACCGTCTGGCACGTTCGATGACGATCCGCGAGCTGAAGTCTTACCGTACTATGGTCAAGCGCTTCCTTGAAGATACCGTTCGCCGCGGCGTCGGCATGAAAGAAACCAAAGGTTGGGATCGTCTCGGCCGAACGAAGCGTTATAAGCTGATTGACGAGATTGACAGCAGTTTACTGTCGATGGCGGACGAATTGTTGGCCAGCGAAGAAGGTCGTCTGGAACTGCTTCAACGCATCGGCGAGGTACGCGGACTACTGATAAATTTGTTGTTCTAACCCTGCATCCAGTCTTATTACAATTGGGCAAAAAAGAAAGCCGGGGGCCGCTATAGGCTCCCGGCTTCCGTTCAGTAAGCGGGTAATGAAGAACCCGGTAGCTTGTCTCAATCAGATGAACGGTTTTGTTTGGCGGAATCGCACTTAAACCGTGTACGTTTCCGCCAAACAAAATCCTACTATTTAAGTGAAACAAGCTGCTAGTCCCGTTAAATTCATTAAAGGAGTCTCACCCTTATGTCCTTACAAACGATCAGAGGCCAAGAGATTGCCAAACGGATGCTGGGCAGCGGTTTGCGCAGCGGACGAATCTCGCATGCCTATCTGTTCAGCGGTCCCGGCGGAAGCGCACGGCGCAGGGCTGCCGATGCGTTCGCCAAGGCGCTGCTTTGCGAACAGGCTCCGGAACTGGGCGATGCCTGCGGCAAATGTCTAAGCTGCCGCAAAGTCGAGCATGGGAATCATCCCGATCTGCAGGCGATCGGACCGGACGGTGCCTCGATCAAGATCGAGCAGATTCGCGAGCTGCAGAAGATGTTCTCTTACCGCTCAGGTTCGAGCGGCCGCAAAATATACATTATTGACGAAGCTGACAAGATGACTGTACAGGCATCGAACAGTCTGCTCAAATTTCTTGAAGAACCTCCGGCTCCGGCCGTGGCTATTCTGCTTGCGGAGAACGGTCAAGCACTGCTGCCGACCATCCGCTCGCGCACGCAGCTGGTTCCGTTCACTTCAATGGGAGCGGAAGATATCCTGGGCGAGCTTGCGGCTGAGGGTTTGGCAACCCCTGCTGCGCGCTGTGCGGCTTACTTAACGCCGGGGCCGGAAGAATGCAAAGCGCTTGCGGCAGAGAATTGGTTTGCAGAAACAAGAAATGTAGTGATACAATTAGGGAAGGAGTCGAGCAGCAGAAGTGGCGCCAGCCTCGTTACCGCCCAACAGCAAGTATTCAAGGCGGGACTTGGCGAACACCTGGACAGTCTGTTCGATCTTTTCCATTTGTGGTTCAGAGATATGATTTATGTTCAATCCGAACGGCGCGAGCATATCGTTTTCATAGATCAATTGGAGTTTATCTCCCAAGTGGCAGGTTCCCGAAGTGCGGAAGATTGGATATCCTGTATGTCCATTGCCGCCGAGAGCAAAAAGAAGCTCAAATCCAACATGAACAACCAGCTCTGTCTTGAGCAATTTTTGGTAGGCCTGGAGCAACCGGGACGGTAACATGAGGTCCAGCGAGCATCCGGGGCCGAATGTTTTGAATGCGCGCAAGGGAGGTTTAGCTTTGTATAGTGTAGTCGGAGTCCGTTTCAAGAAAGCGGGCAAAGTGTATTACTTCGATCCTTTAGAATTTCCCGTTGAGCAGGAACAATGCGTAATCGTGGAAACAGCTCGAGGGGTCGAATACGGCAAAGTCGTTGTTGGGAAGAAGCAGGTGCAGGAGAGTGACGTCGTGCTTCCGCTGAAGCGGGTTATCCGCATCGCCGGAGATACGGACGCGCGCGTAGTGGAAGAGAACAAGGATGCCGCACGCAAAGCTTTTGCAACCTGTCTAAATAAAATTAAGGACCACGGTCTGAAAATGAAGCTGGTCGACGTGGAATATACGTTTGACCGCAACAAAATCATTTTTTATTTTACGGCCGAGGGACGCGTCGATTTTCGTGAACTCGTCAAAGATTTGGCCAGCATTTTCCGGACACGGATTGAGCTGAGACAGATTGGGGTACGCGACGAAGCGAAGATGTTGGGAGGAATCGGACCATGCGGACGAGTACTGTGCTGTTCGTCATGGCTGGGTGATTTCGAACCGGTATCCATCAAGATGGCCAAAGATCAGAATCTTTCGCTTAATCCGACCAAGATTTCGGGACTCTGCGGAAGGCTGATGTGCTGCCTGAAGTTTGAACACGACAACTACGAAAGCAGCAAGGAAGAGCTTCCCGCGGTTGGCAAGATGGTCGTCACTTCGCTCGGAGAAGGCAAAGTCGTCGGCATCAATGCCGGTAAGCGGATGGTACATGTACAGTTGTTTGAGATCGGTAAGGTTAAAGAACTGCCTATGGACGACATTGTCGTCAAGTAAGTCAATCGGAATCGCTCTGGGGTGGAGTTTACTTGGAGAAGAAAAATGTTTTCGCACAAATAGACGAGATGGAAACGCAAGTTGAAAGCTTCAAAAATGAACTCAGCACGATGAAGCAGGCGGTTAAAGAGCTAATGGAAGAAAATCAGCGGCTGCTTACCGAAAATGAACGTCTGCGGATCATTTTGAAAAGGGAAGCCCAGGGAGAAGCAAGTTCCGGTGCACATCCTCAGCCTTACAATGTCCTCAGCGAACCGAAAAAGAAAAACGAAGAAGCGAGCGACACAGTTGGCGAAGGTTATGACAATTTGGCCCGTCTGTATCATGAAGGATTTCATATCTGCAACGTATACTATGGGCATCTGCGTACGGAAGGCGATTGCTTGTTCTGCCTGTCTTTTTTGAATAAATAATCCGGAATTATCGCGTTGATTATGTTCGAATCAAGGTTACCGTCGAACCAAGCCCTTGTTATTGGGGGGAGGGATCACCGGATTACAGTCAAGATTCGGTTATATCAACGTATCAGTCTGAAAGCCGCGGCGTTTTTTGCCAGCGGCTTTTTTTTGAAAGAGGAGCCTAGTCATGGAAAAACAATATGATACTCCCCTGCATAAGGGAGAACGTATCGACGATTTGCTGACACAAAATTTGCATATTATCCAAAGCCCCGAAGTATTCAGTTTCTCGATGGATGCCGTTCTGCTGGGCCGTTTCGCTTCGGTTCCCGCCCGAGGACGGGTGCTAGACCTTTGCACAGGCAACGGAGTCATTCCGCTGCTGCTGTCGACCCGGACCAAGGCGAAGATCGAAGGCGTAGAGATCCAGGAGCGGCTGGCCGATATGGCAGAACGCAGCATAACGATGAATGGGCTGCAGGAGCAAATTACGATCCATCATATGGATCTTAAGCATTTCCACGAAATAGCAGGACATGGTATGTACGATGCGGTAACCGTCAATCCTCCCTATACTCCGCTTACTGGCAGCGATATCAAAGCCAACCCTCATGAAGCGATTGCACGGCACGAGATCCACTGTACGCTGGAAGATGTGGTGCAGGCCTGTTCGAGATTGGTCAAGCAGGGCGGAAAAGTCTCGATGGTACACCGGCCGCATCGGCTGGCGGACATTTTAACATTAATGCGGCAGTACCGGATCGAACCGAAACGGATTCGCTTTGTTCATCCACGTGCCGGAATGGAAGCCAATATGGTACTGGTAGAAGGACTGCGCGACGGTAAGCCGGAAATGCGCGTTCTGCCTCCGCTGATCGTATATAACGAGCAGGGAGAATACTGCAGCGAGATTATGACCATTTATTACGGGCAACCGGGCGAGGAGCACTAATATGCAGATTCAAAAAAGCTTTGAAAAGAAGGAAGCTGAGGTCGGGACGCTGTATTTGGTAGCAACACCGATCGGTAACCTGGAAGACATGACGTATCGAGCTGTACGTATGCTGCGCGAATGCGAATTGATTGCCGCGGAAGATACCCGACAGACACGCAAGCTGCTGACTCACTTTGAGATTGTACCCCAAAAGCTGTTCAGCTACCACGAGCATAATAAGGCTGCCAGCGGCCCCGAATTGATACGTTATATAATAGAAGGAAAAAATCTAGCGCTTGTCAGCGACGCCGGTCTGCCGGCTGTTTCCGACCCCGGATCCGATCTTGTCAAGCTTGCTATAGAGGCCGGAATTCCGGTTGTGCCTGTACCAGGAGCCAATGCCGCCTTGTCCGCGCTGATCGTCTCAGGGCTGTCTACAGAGCGCTTTACTTTTGCTGGCTTCTTGTCTCGAGAAAACAAAGATCGCCGAATTGCCCTGGAATCGCTGGGGCGTCTGGAAGGCACACTGCTGTTCTACGAGTCGCCGCACCGAGTCATCAAAACGCTGGAAGCCATGCTCGAATCATGGGGGCCGAGAAAGGCAGTATTGGCGCGTGAGCTAACCAAACGGCATGAGGAAATTGCCCGCGGGACGCTGGCCGAGCTGTTGGCATTCTTGAACGAACATCCGCCGATTGGCGAATACTGTATCGCAGTTGAAGGAGAAAGCGCCGAGCAGGCACAAGAACGCAAAGATGCTTGGTGGCAGGAACTGGATCTGGAGAAACATGTGGTTTACTACGAAGAACAGAAGATGCTTTCTCGGAAAGAGGCTATGAAAAAAGTAGCGGCAGATCGCGGACTGTCCAAGCGGGACGTTTACAACGCCCTTTTGGATTAAAACAAAAAAAGGCCCCTATGTACCGAAGTCGGACACACAGGGGTGCAAGGAGATATAAAAAAGGTTAGAATTAACATCGTTAGGCTGCTTGTTGATCCCAGACTGGATCGTTTTTTCTATAATTTCCATTATACCTGATACAGCCTATTTTGCAAAAACAAATTGATTTATTTTGCAACCGGAGCAGGAATTTCGGAAACACAATCATAGCAAACAATTTTGCCTTTGAAATAGGTAACGTTATCCGCATTGCCACAGAAAATGCAGGCCGGCTCGTATTTTTTCAGCATAATGCGCTCACCATCGACGTAGATTTCCAGTGCATCCTTCTCGCCGATTCCCAATGTACGGCGCAGCTCGATCGGAATAACGACCCGTCCCAGCTCATCTACTTTTCTTACAATGCCAGTCGATTTCATCATGATAGTATGCCTCCTGAAAATGATCATTATTTAAAAGGTTAGTGGATGTTTGTACAAACGACAGGACGTCCTATCATTTAGGAAGGAACGACTTGGCTTGGCCATGCATCCATTGTCATTATTCGACATTGTTCTAGCTTTTATGATCCTCATAATAACAATGTTTCCCAGAACAGTCAACCCAGGAAGTCTAAAGATTGCATTAAATTTTGATAAAAAATGAAAAATGTCCGAAATATGTATGGAGAAAACGGTCAAATACCGTTGAAAACAAAGAATTTAATGAAAAAAAAGACTGAAAAGGATAAATGACTGCTTCGACAAAAAAAGACAAAGCTCTAATATAGTTCTATTTCCGTTTAAAGGAGTGAAATCGATGCCGAATTACATCAAGCCGCTGCGTGAAGAAAAAGTGTTTAAAGACCCGGTGCATAATTATATTCATGTACAGGATCGTACCATTTGGTCGCTGATCAATACGGTGGAGTTCCAGCGTCTGCGCCGAATCCGGCAGTTGGGCACGACTTATCTGACTTTCCACGGGGCAGAGCACAGCCGCTTCTCACACTCGCTAGGGGTATACGAAATTACCCGGCGTATCATCTCCCAATTCGAACGCAACAATTACCCGGATTGGCCGGTCGAAGAAAATCTGGTCGCCATGTGTGCTGCTCTTTTACATGACTTGGGGCACGGACCTTTTTCACACTCCATTGAAGAAGCTTTCCATATGGATCACGAAGAGTGGACCTGTAAGATCATCTTAGGTGATACCGATGTTAATCGAGTATTGAGCGAGGTGTCAGCAGACCTGCCTGAGCGGGTGGCTTCTGTCATCCGAAAGGACTATGAAAAAAAGATTGTCGTCAATCTTATTACCAGCCCGCTCGATGCGGACCGAATGGACTATTTACTTCGGGATGCCTATTTTACCGGAGTAGATTACGGGAAAATCGATATCGATCGTATTTTGCGAATGCTGCGTCCCTATAATGGAAGAATTGTAGTGAAGGAGTCGGGGATGCACGCAGTCGAAGACTATTTGATGTCCCGCTACCAAATGTACTGGCAGGTTTATTTCCATCCGGTTACCCGCAGTTCGGAAATCATTTTAAGACAGATTTTCCGCCGGGCAGGCGAGCTTCACCGTGAAGGTTATACCTTCGCTTTTCTGCCTCAGCCGCTGCCGGGATTGTTTGAAAATAATCTGACCGTCAAAGAATATCTGAAACTTGACGAATCACTGATCCAAACAACGTTTATGCAGTGGAGTGACGAGAAAGATCCGATTCTGAGTGAACTCTGCTGCAGATTCCTGCATCGCAGACTGTATAAGTATGTAGAAGTTGATTCTATCGATATAGAGACGATTGATGAGATTCGCAGCAGCTTCGCCAAAGTGGGATTAGATCCGGAATACGATTTTGAAATCGACTTTCCAACCGATTTGCCTTACGACGTTTTCCGACCGGACGACCTAAACAGAGGAAGCCGTATTCTCCTGCTGGGAAAACAGGATAAACTGAGAGAAATTTCCGAAGTTTCTGATATCATAAGGTCGATCAGTGGGCTGCATCGAGGGAAATATCATTTATACTATCCTCATCATAAATTAGCTGCTGTCGCTGCGCAGCTTCCGCCTGAAATTGCTGAAATTTTCCCGATTTCGGCGGATTAAGGACATTTTCAGCGTATTTTAGTCCATTTTGAGAAGCTGTTTTTTGAATAATACAACTTTGGAAAACAGTCAGAAAAATGATGAAACCAAGCACACAGCCCTGTGCATAGTTTGATTTTATAAATAGGAGATGGTCAGCATGTTATTCGATACTCATACACATATGGATGCGCCCGAATTCGAAGAAGATCGGGATGCGGCGATTGCTCGTGCGGTTGAAGCGGGAGTCGGACGAATGGTCAATATCGGCTTCAACCGGGAAACCATTCCTACAACGTTGGCATTAGCCGAAAAGTATCCGTTTGTCTACGCGGCAATCGGCTGGCATCCGGTGGATGCAATCGATATGCAGGATGGCGATCTAGAATGGATTGAATCACTGTGCAGTCATGAGAAAGTGGTGGCGATCGGCGAAATCGGACTTGATTATCATTGGGATAAATCGCCCAAAGAAATTCAACATCGTGTACTGAGGGAGCAGATTGCGTTGGCGAAACGGGTCAAGCTGCCTATCGTAATCCATAATCGCGAAGCGCATGAAGATACGATCCGCATCCTCAAGGAAGAGAATGCATCGGAAGTGGGCGGTATTATGCATGCATTTTCGGGCAGCTGGGAAACGGCTAAAATTTGCCTCGATATGGGCTTCCATCTTTCCTTCGGTGGGCCGGTTACTTTCAAAAATGCCAAACAGCCCAAAGAAGTGCTCGAGAAGACACCGATGGATCGGCTGTTGATCGAAACAGACTCCCCTTATTTAACGCCGCATCCTTACCGAGGGAAGAGAAATGAGACCGCTTATGTACGACTCGTGGCTGAGGCCGCTGCCCAACTAAAAGGCGTTTCTTTGGAAGAAATTACCGAATGCACGACGAAAAACGCAAATAAACTTTTTGGTATCAGTTAAAAACGGGAGTAAAACCGCCGAAAAAGAGAGTATTTACGAGATATTAACCCCTTTGTTACAAAAAAGAATAGAAGATTACAAAGTTTTAACCTTTTAGGCTGGAAAACGTGAAAACTGTCGACTTTACAAAGTCCTCTTAAAAAAGCTATTATCTTGTCAGTGATTAATCCGGCCGTATGTTCGGTTAATCCGATCAATCATGTACCGTCTCGCTGAATCTCCGCCCACCATAACGGAGAACGGGGGAACCCGAAGCGGCATGCCCAACGAAATTCGGACCGAGTCCGAAAGAGCTGCCGTGGTCGATTCCTTTCAATTGGGTCTACGGGGTGAATTGAAGGTCTTCTCGCCATGAGCGTAAGAACCGACATAGGACGACTCTCTTCGTCCGAACCCGACAGCTAACCTCGTAAGCGTAAAATAAGAGAGAGGCAGCCACGCGCCTTATGTTTTCCTCAAATCGTCAACATGTCGATTTTTTCTAGAGGGAAGCCGCGGAAAAGTCCTCTTAAGTTTGCTTAAGTTGATCTTTTCCAGGCTTCTTTTGTTTTAGGCACATATGCCGAGGGAACAGCATACATAAGAGTGATTCACGGGCTGGGCTTTAGAACGGGATGAACGTAAAACGACGCAGCCGCAGTGGAATATGTGGAAACATAATCTTTGCACTGCTCGTTTTACGGAAAAATAGCAAGTAGTCGCGTCAATTTTTCTATGTACGTACTTGACGGCGGGGCTATGGAGGAGGACGGAAGAGTGGGAATTTTCACCAAAGAAGACACCCATGGTTCACGATCATCCAGCATGACTTACGCTTTGCGTTGGAAGCGCCAGAATGGGCTTCAAATTTTGGGTGTCGCATTGTTTGTCGTCGCACTTGTGACGATGGTGCTGCTCGGGCTGTATGCGCAGGCTGAAAAGCAAATCGTGCTGGTTGTCGACGGAAAAGAACAAGCGCTGAGTACGCACAAGGGAAGCCTCCAGGAATTCCTGGATGAGCACTCGATCAGCGTTAAGCCTCAAGACGATTTGTCGGTGTCTCTTGGAGCTTCGATTCAGGACGGCGACCGCATTGCCATTACAACGGCTCTGCCGGTAACGCTGACAATCGATGAGAAGAGCGAAAAGCGGTTCACAACTGCAAGGACGGTTGGAGCTGCGCTTGAAGGATGGAATGTTAAATTAGGTCAATTCGACAAAATCTCTAAGCCTGTCAGCTCGGAACTTCAGAGCGGCGCGGAAGTTGCAATCACGAAGGCCGTTCCGGTTACTCTGTCGATCGATGGCAACAGCAAAAAGGCATATACCGCCGAGAAGACGGTTGCCGCTGCGCTTGAAGGATGGGATATTGAATTTGGCGATCACGATAAAATTTCGACACCGTTGAACTCGGCAATTGAACCGGACAGCAAGATTATTATCAAGACAGCTATTCCGGTTAAGCTGAAAGTCGGCGAAGAAACGAAGGAAGCTTATACGACTGCAAGAACGGTAGAGGATGTTCTGGCCGATCAAGGAATCACACTCGGAGAACATGATAAAGTGTATCCGGGAGGATCGAATCCGCTGACAGAAAACATGAGTGTGGCGGTACACCGGATCAACAAGTTCACTGTCGATCAGGAAGTTAAGATTCCATACCAGACGATTAAAAAAGAAGACTCGTCCCTGCTTAAAGGCAAGACCAAAACGATTCAGTCCGGCGTCGAAGGCGTCGTGGTACAAACAATCGAGAAGGTCTACCGAAATGGCGAGTACGTTACGAAATATATGGTCGACAAGAAAGTCAAAACCGAAAAACGTGATGAAATCATTGCGGTCGGTACGAAAGAGCCAGTAGTCGAGAAGACCTTTGCACCAGCTGCGGCTGCCAAAAAGTCTGCACCGGCTACAAAAGCGACTTCGTCGAGTTCATCCAGCAGCAAAGGATTCGAATACAAGACCGTATTGACCGGCGTGTCTGCCACGGCTTATTCTTCGGAACAGCCAGGGATCGGAACGCGTACAGCAACGGGTACAACGGTAACCGAAGGTCGTACAATTGCTGTCGATCCGAACGTGATTCCGCTCGGATGGTGGGTCTATATTGAAGGATACGGCTACCGCAAAGCGGAAGACACAGGCGGCGCCATCAAAGGCAAGAAGATCGATATGTATTACAATAAGCTCAGCACGGCACTCAATTTCGGCCGTAAATCCGGTTTGACTATTTATGTGATCGGACCGAATAAGCCATAAATTTATTCTTGCAAAAGGGCTGGACAGACCTTAAAGGGATGTCCGGCCCTTTCTTTCGTCGAAGCGGACGTTTACGCTGGCGGCCGCAGGGTGGTATACTCAACAATATAGGAACACAATCAAAGAAGAGGAGGTTCTCCTCTTCTTTTTGTTATGAGAGGCGAGGGAGAAGAATCATGATCAAAGAAGTAATTGTTGTGGAGGGGCGAGACGATACGGTAGCGGTCAAACGCGCAGTTGAAGCGGATACGATCGAAACCGGCGGTTCAGCGATCGGGCCAGCTGTCATAAGTCGTATTAAACTGGCGATGGAACGCAGAGGCGTCATTATTCTGACCGATCCTGATTTTGCAGGTGAACGCATCCGCAAAATCGTGGCGCAGAAAGTGCCCGGCTGCAAGCATGCCTTCATCCCCGAAGCCGATGCAACCCGCAAGGGAGACATCGGTGTTGAAAATGCATCGCCGGAATCAATCAGGCGCGCGCTGGAGCGGGTGCATACGGAAATGCCGGGCAAAGAAAGCATGATCGACTGGCAGGACCTGATCGAAGCGGGACTTATCGTACATCCCAATGCAGCCTCCCGTCGGATGGCCATGGGTAATCTGCTCGGCATCGGTTATTGTAACGGCAAGCAGTTCCATAACCGGATGCGCATGTTTCAGATCTCTCAACAGGAATTCGCCGACGCATTGGCCCAAATTGAAAACGAAGGATCGTGAGTCTCATGAACGAAAGAGAAGATATTGCTTCACCCAAACGAACTAAAGCGATTATTGATAAACATAAATTTTCATTCAAAAAAAGTCTCGGTCAGAATTTTCTGATCGATCAAAATATACTTGGTAAAATTGTGGATGCTGCCGATCTTGACTCTACAAAAGGGGCACTCGAGATCGGGCCCGGTATCGGTGCGCTGACGGAAAAATTGGCACTGAATGCCGGAGAAGTTGCCGCTGTAGAGATTGACCGCCGCCTTATTCCGATTCTGCGCGATGTGCTGGGTCCCTATGGCAATGTGACGATACGCCAAGCCGACGTACTTCAGGTTGATCTAAAAGCGCTGTTTGAAGAAGTTTTCGTATCGAGTGAAAAAGTCAGCGTTGTCGCCAACCTGCCGTATTACGTAACAACTCCGATTCTGATGAAGCTGCTGGAAGAAAAGCTGCCTCTGGAAAATATCGTGGTCATGATTCAAAAAGAGGTGGCGCAGCGCATGTCCGCTTCTCCGGGCGGTAAAGAGTACGGCAGCCTCAGTATTGCCGTGCAGTATTACAGCGAGCCGGAACTGGTCTGCATCGTGCCTCGTACTGTCTTTATCCCTCAACCAAACGTCGAGTCTGCCGTGATCCGGTTGAAGGTACGGGAGAAGCCTCCGGTAGACGTGGAGGACGAGGAACATTTCTTTACGCTCGTTCAAGCGTCTTTCGCTCAACGTCGTAAAACAATCGCCAATAATTTGCGTGCCCGCTATTTCTCGCAAGAAGGGCGCGAAAGGATGGAAGCTCTGCTGAAAGAAGCCGGAATCGAGCCTTCACGCCGTGCCGAGACGCTTTCGATCGAAGAATATGCACGACTTAGCGGCATTTTCCTTAGAGAAGGCCTTCGTTAAAACGCAGCCTTTTCCCAAAAAAATCCCCCGTTGACAAGGCTGAAATGGTATTGATATAATGATTAATTCAACTTGACAAGAACCTCTCAAAATGTTACAATTGAGTGTATGAGAGAGGTGGTTGAGAAGAATGGCAAATCAAACGCTATCGGATATCAAACGCAGTCTCGACGCTCATGTAGGACATCGTATCATGCTCCGTGCCAATGGAGGCCGGCGCAAGACGGTTGAGCAAACCGGAGTCCTCGAAGGAACTTACCCGGCGGTATTTACCGTCATGTTGGAAGAAGAGGCCGAACATGCTTCAGGCCGTGTATCGTATAGTTATGCTGATGTTTTGACCGAGACGGTTGAGCTTTCGCTTGTAGAAGACGATTCGGCAACCCCGATCGCCTATGCCAGCGTCTGATCAGCACGTTTTCTAAGAAGGCGGTTTTCGCTTACGCGAAGGCCGCCTTTGTTCGTTCTTCTGGAGACTGTTCAACAGCATGGAAATAGACTTCGTATCGGATTTTGCATATAATAGCAGAAGTCATTTAGAGAGGGCAGCCGGAATTCCGGCCAGAATGCAGGGGCGGTGGAAAGCTTGTACATTTACGAAAAAGCGCCAGCGAAGATCAATTTGATGCTGGACGTTTTACATAAACGCAATGATGGATTTCACGAAGTGGAAATGATCATGACGATGGTCGATCTGGCAGATCGACTGACACTTAGCAATTCCGGTACCGGCCGGATTTCATTATCAAGTCAATCGGGATATATTCCGCTGGATGATAAAAACTTGGCAGTAAAAGCGGCTCGTTTGCTTAAGCAGCGCTTTGGTGTCAACCGCGGTGTGCATATGCATCTGGAAAAGCGTATTCCGGTAGCAGCTGGCCTGGCAGGCGGAAGCAGTGATGCCGCTGCCGCTCTGCGCGGCTTGAACCGGCTGTGGGAGCTTGGGCTGTCTATGACGGAGCTGGAGGAGCTGGGAGCGGAGCTCGGTTCTGACGTTCCGTTCTGTGTACGCGGAGGAACCGCGCTGGCCACAGGCCGGGGCGAGAAGCTGGAAACGATCCCGAATCCGCCGCGCTGCTGGGTAGTCCTGGCGAAGCCGCCAATTAACGTGTCGACAGCGGACGTATACGGCGGTCTGAAGGCGGCAGAGATCGCGGTACATCCTTCAGCTTCGGGCATGAGAGAAGCGCTGGAGCAGGGGTCGTTCAACCGCGTCTGCGCCGGTCTCGGGAATGTCCTGGAGGATGTGACCTTGAATCTGTATCCGGATGTGCGGAGGCTCAAAGAAATCATGGAGCAACTGGGCTCGGACGGTGTATTAATGTCCGGGAGCGGCCCGACAGTATTCGGACTTGTGGCGAAGGAAGAGAAAGCCAAAAGAATCTGTAACGGGCTTAGAGGCTTCTGCGAAGAAGTATATGCGGTAAGAACGCTGGGATAGAGGCGGCATAGGCAAAATCAGCGCTCCACCGAAAATCGTATTCGATGTTTGATAAAATAGATCAGAAGCGTTTAAGAATTTTAGGGAAAGAAAACCAGCCGGTGGAATAACTCCGGCTTATTTTTCTTGATTTTGTTCGCTTTTGGGATATTTTATCAAACATTCACATATACAAATACGTACAAAAGTGATATATTTTTTATAAAATATTCGGATTTAGCGAGGAAACCCTAGTGAAAAAATTAAAACGTAGTGCACGTTTAGTAGAGTTAACCCAGTTTCTGCTGGCTAGACCGCATTCTCTTATTCCGCTGACGACGTTTGCGGAACGATACGGAGCGGCGAAATCTTCGATCAGTGAGGATCTGGCTATTATCAAGGAAGTGTTCGAAGAAGAAGGTATGGGCGAGCTGCAGACTCTGGCAGGAGCCGCAGGCGGAGTGAAATATATTCCGCGCGTATCCAACGAGAGAGCGCTTGGGATCATCAATGACCTTTGTGTCAAGCTGGAGGAACCGGGACGCATTCTGCCGGGCGGTTACTTGTACATGTCCGACCTGCTCGGAAAGCCGCATCTCGTTAATGAGATCGGAGATATTTTCGCGACCATTTTCGGCGGGCAAAATATCGATGTCGTGATGACGGTCGAAACGAAAGGGATTCCGATTGCCTACGCGACAGGAGCCAAGCTGAATCTGCCGGTCGTGCTTGTACGTCGGGATCATCAAGTTACGGAAGGGTCTGCGGTGAGTATCAATTACGTTTCCGGTTCGAACAAAAGTCTTCATACCATGACCTTGTCGCGGCGGGCGATGAAGGAAAAGTCTCGCGTGCTGATCGTAGATGACTTCATGAAAGCGGGCGGAACGGTGCGCGGCATGATCGATCTGCTTGCCGAATTCGATGCCGAAGTTGCTGGCGTTGGCGTACTGCTGGATTCGGGTACGGTAGACTCTGAAGAGCGGCTGTTCGAAGACTATGTGTCGCTCGTTACACTGGAAACGGTGGACCCGAAAAGCCGCGCTATCGGCGTCAAGCCCGGCAATTATTTCGAAAAATAAAAATGAAGTATACGCTTTACTCTTCGAGAAGACGCTTTCCTACCGGGAAGGCGTCTTCTATTACGTTATGGCGATCTGCTGCCGAATATATATATGAGGAAAATTCTGTTCAAAAGGAAACCAAGTGAGGAGGTCTCTTATAAAATTGATGCTTGAACTGAAACCTTTTCGGAAATAGTCCGTATTGAAAACGAGTTTCAGTGGAAAATGGCGCTATCTGTCGTTTCCGTTAATAAAAGCAAAAAAAATCCGAAATTCTGATATTTGCGTCAGTAAAAAGAAGGATTTCGAACACCGGTGTGGAATAATACACCAAGTCTTCTAATGATAAAGGTGGTGAACTTAAATGCAAATTACGGCTGTGAGACTCCGCCGCGTCAATTCCGAAGGTAGAATGAAGGCGATCGCTTCGATAACCATCGACGACGAATTTGTCGTTCACGACATTCGGGTGATTGATGGAAATAACGGAATGTTTGTCGCTATGCCAAGTAAGCGTACCCCGGACGGTGAGTTTCGGGATATCGCCCATCCGATTTCTTCGGGAACACGTGAGAAAATCCAGGCTGCCGTTCTTGAGGAATACGAACGTGCAGGTGTGGAAGGCACGGAAGTTGAAGAAGTGATCGAGGAAGGCGCGTAAGTCACACATAATTAGGTGGAACAGGGAGCCGGAGGATTCGGCTCCCTTTTCTTTTTGCCTGGAATGCGATATATTCAGTATAGTAAATACTTATCGCGAACTTTCGAGATAAGGATAAATTCGCATTTGTGAAGGTCGCGGATATGCTTCGCGGTCGGATGAATGACATAGACGCAGCAGCAGACGCAGAAATAGCGGCCGAAGGGCCCAACCCATAATAACCGTCGCCTCCGCAGGCAACGGTTATTTCCGGGTAAATAAAGAGGAGGCAGAGCATTGAAAAGGATGGCGATTGTTCTTGCCGCCGGCAAGGGCAAACGGATGAAGTCGAAGCTGTATAAGGTCCTGCACCCGGTGTGCGGCAAGCCGATGGTAGGTCATGTCGTGGATACGGTACGTCGTACAAACAGCGAGCGTACAGTAGTTATTGTGGGTCATGGAGCCGAAGAAGTGCAGGCTTATCTGGGCGAGCAGGCGGAATATGCGCTGCAGGAGCAGCAGCTTGGTACAGGACATGCGGTTAAACAAGCGGAAGAACTGCTGGGCAAAGAAGAAGGAACGACCATCTTGATCTGCGGCGATACACCGCTTGTACGTGCCGAGACAATCGAAGCAATGATCGCGCTGCATGAAAGCGAAGGCGCAGCGGCGACGATACTGACGGCGATTCCCGAAGATCCGACAGGTCTTGGTCGCATCATCCGCGGCGAAGACGGGGGCGTACTGCGTATCGTGGAGCAGAAGGACTGCACGCCGGAGGAAGATGCCGTTAAGGAAATCAATACGGGCACATACTGCTTCGATAATCGCAAACTGTTCGATGCGCTGTCCAAAGTAACCAATGAAAATGCTCAAGGCGAGTATTATATTACTGATGTCATCGGCATTCTGCGCGGCGGAGGCGAGAAGATCGCCGCTTATGTGACAGAGGACCTTACCGAATCGATCGGCGTTAATGATCGCGTTGTATTATCCCAAGCCGAAGCGGCGATGCGCGCGCGTATCGTTCGCGAGCATATGCTTGGCGGTGTTACGGTCATCGATCCGGCTTCGACGTATATCGGCGCAGATGTGAAGATCGGTGCGGACACAGTGCTTTACCCGGGTAGCGTGATCACGGGTCGTACGATCATTGGAGAAGATTGCAAAATCGGACCGAACAGCGAGATCGAGAACGCCGAAATCGGCAGCGGATCGACTGTGTCACACTCCGTAATCCGCGAATCAAAAGTCGGCGAACAAGTGGTAATCGGACCGTTTGCACATCTTCGTCCGGGAACAAGCTTGGCTGAAGGCGTAAAAATCGGCAATTTCGTCGAAGTGAAAAATGCCGAGATCGGACAAGATTCCAAAGTGTCCCATTTGAGTTATGTCGGCGACGCCAAAGTCGGTGATCGCGTTAATATCGGCTGCGGTGCTATTACAGTCAATTACGACGGCTTCAACAAATCGCTGACCGAGATCGAAGACGATGCGTTCGTCGGCAGCAACGTAAATCTGATTGCTCCGGTTCATGTCGGTAAGGGTGCTTATGTCGTGGCAGGATCTACCATCACGAAGCAGGTGCCAGATGGCGACTTGGCGATTGCAAGAGCACGTCAAGAGAACAAGGCGGGCTACGCCGACAAGATCAAGGCTCGTGCCAAGGCGAAAAAAGAAGCGGGCAAAAGCAAGTGAAAAAGCGAACCGGAGGCCGGACGCAGGGTCTAGGCTTTCGATTCGCAGTTTTTGAGACGGCGGAAATTCTGAAGCTCCATAATCGATAGGAGCATTATCTCTATACCCAGAGCCAGGACGCTTCCGGCGTGCCTGACCACTAATGACCAGCACGGAGGGTTTACACTACTATGACTTATTGCGATTCAAAGCTGAAAATATTCACGTGCAATTCGAACCCGAAACTGGCGAATCAAATCGCCGATTATATCGGTATCCCGATGGGCGAATCGCACACGACGAGCTTTAGTGACGGAGAGATCCAGGTCAAATTGTCGGAGAGTGTGCGCGGCAGTCACGTATACATCATCCAGTCGACCTGTCTGCCTGTTAACGACAACCTGATGGAACTGCTGGTCATGGTCGATGCGCTGAAGCGCGCTTCTGCAAAAAGCATTAACGTCGTCATTCCGTATTATGGCTATGCACGTCAGGATCGCAAAGCCCGTTCCCGCGACCCGATCACAGCCAAGCTCGTTGCGGATCTGATCGAGAAGGCCGGCGCGCACCGCGTCATCGCTATGGATCTGCACGCTATGCAGATCCAAGGTTTCTTCGACATCCCGGTCGATCACCTGCTGGGAGTGCCGATTTTGGCGCAGTATTTCCGCTCAAAGCAGATCGAGAACCCAATCGTCGTATCGCCGGACCACGGCGGCGTTGTACGGGCACGCAAATTGGCGGACCTGCTTAACGCTCCGTTGGCGATTATCGACAAACGTCGTCCGGAACCGAACGTCAGCGAAGTGATGAATATCATTGGGAATATCGAAGGCAAGACAGCGATCCTGATCGATGACATCATTGATACGGCCGGAACAATCGTACTCGGTGCAAATGCATTGGTAGAAGGCGGAGCAAAAGAAGTGTACGCCTGCTGCACACATCCGGTTTTGTCCGGACCGGCTATGGACCGTCTGGAAAACTCGCCGCTGAAGGAAGTGATCGTGACCGATACGATTCCGATCACGCATCCTAATCCAACGAATAAGCTCAAAGTACTGTCCGTAGCTCCACTGCTGGGCGAAGCGATTATTCGCGTCCATGAAGAATTGTCGATCAGCAAGCTGTTTGAAATCTAAGATTTCTTAGCGCGATAAAGCCTACCGCGGGTTACGCCTCCTTCCCGTAAGGAGCGTAACCCTTCTCGGCGTGAACGCCTCCTCTCGATTGGAGAGGGAAAAGAAAGCGGCGCTCAATACCCGGGGCGAGAAAGAAAGACGTATCTGCCGCGGTGATAGAGGGAGTGTCCAATTTCGATAAAACTGTCGTGAATGCCGGTAACCAATCCGATGTCGACGGGCACGTCCTGCTGATAGACTTCTACGGGAACCTTGGCATTCATGTGATCGTGAAAATGACGGTTATCTTTGAGTGTGGCTCCAAATTCGTACATGTCGTTCTACAGCTCCTTTGCTGAACTAACTGGCAGGGGAATCGTAACAAAATTGCGTACCCTGTGCTTTATCCCTATATTGTAACAAAAATACGCGTCAGAACCATAAAGATTGCGGGTAAGGAGTCGTAACGAATGAAATGGATCGTAGGGCTGGGGAATCCCGGCAAAAATTATGAGCACACACGTCATAATGTCGGCTTTATGGCTTTGGATCATCTTGCAGAGAAACACGGCATTTCAATTACCCAAAACAAGTGCAAAGCGCTGATCGGCGAAGGCATGATCGGACGTGAAAAGGTTGTATTAATCAAACCGATGACATTTATGAATCTGTCGGGCGAATCCGTTCGTGCTTATATGGACTATTATAAGGTCGAATTGAAAGATCTTATTGTCGTTTACGACGATTTGGATACAGAGATCGGCCGTATCCGGCTTCGTTATCAGGGAAGTGCCGGCGGTCACAATGGAATCAAGTCAATTATTCAACATACGGGTACGCAGACCTTTGATCGTATACGTATGGGCATTTCCCGTCCGCAAAACGGTATGGCCGTTGTCGATTATGTGCTGGCCCCTTTTGCTAAAAAAGAGCAGGATCTTTTGAAAGAAATGATCGAAAAAACATGCGATGCGCTCGAACACAGTCTGGACCATACGTTTGAACAGACGATGGCCCGGTTCAATGGATAATAACGAAGGCCTTTGTCGCCGTACGTCGAGGCGCACCGTAAGGACTTTGTTCGGTATCTTTTTAATTTACAAGCATAAGAGAGGTGCCCCTTTTGTTAAACGCGCTTATCAAGGAAGTTGCCCGGGATCACGACTTCGTCTCCATCAAGGACGCCGTCTTAGCAGGGATGAAGGAGCAGCTGATCGCGGGCTTGTCGGGTTCGGCACGTCAATTAATGATGGCGGGTCTGCATCAGGAGTTGGAACGTCCGCTGCTTGTCGTTACGCATAATATTTTTTCCGCACAAAAGATTGCGGATGATCTTCAGGAAGCGCTTCCCGAAGGTCAGGTACTATTTTATCCCGCCAATGAATTGGTAGCGGCGGAATCCGCAATATCCAGCCCTGAAACGATCGCCCAGCGAATCGAAGTGCTGACTCGCTGTGCAGACGGTTTCAAGGGCGTTCTTGTCGTTCCGTTCTCCGGACTGCGCAGATTCGTGCCCGATCCGGATGCTATCCGATCGGCTCAGTTTACGCTGGAAGAGGGCGGAACGCTGGATCTGGAATCGTTCCTGCTTCGTATGATCGAGCTCGGTTACACGCGCGTTGAACGTGTAGAGACGCGGGGTGAGATGAGCGTTCGCGGCGGAATCATCGACTTTTTCCCAATGACTTCCTCGCTTGCTTATCGGGTAGAGCTGTTCGACGATGAGGTCGACTCAATCCGTACATTCGATCCGGAAGATCAGCGTTCGATCGATAAAGTCAAAAGCGTTCGCATTCTGCCGAGCCGTGAGCTTGTAGCCAGCGGTGAACGGATGCAAAAAGCAGCCGATGATGCAGCGGCGCTATTAGAAAAACAATTAGAACGTATGACCGACCGCAAAGCGAAGGCAGCCATGCAGCAGGAAATCGGCCGGGAGATCGAGATGCTGCGTCAGCAGATCCATTTCCCGGAAATGTACAAGTACGTGTCGCTGATTTATCCTGAGCGTCGCACGCTGTATGACTATATGCCGGAGAACACGCTGCTGCTGATGGACGAGCCTGCTCGCCTGCTCGATACGGCTGCTCAGCTCGAACGCGACGAAGCGGAGTGGAATATTCATCTGCTGCAGAGCGGAAAAAGCCTGCCGGATCTGCCGCTTGCGCTCGAAGGGGATTCGGCGGTATACCAACGTCCGTTCCAGACGTTGTTCCTGTCGCTGTTCGTGCGCCAGATTCCTCGCACGCATCCGGGGCAGGTAGTCAATGTCGTCAGCCGGACCATGCAGGATTTCCACGGTCAAATGAATGTGCTGAAAGCCGAGATGGAGCGCTGGAAAAAATCCAACATGCGCGTAATTATGCTGGCCGGCGACAATGAACGGGCTGATCGCATCCGTCAGGTATTGGAAGACTACGAGATTGAAACGCCAGAAATTATGCACGGTCATCTGCAGGGAGGCTTCGAGCTTCCTTCTGCGCATCTCGTCGTCATTACGGAAGGCGAACTGTTTGCCCAGAAGCAGCGCAAGGTACGCAAAAGCAGCTCTACCAAGCAGATCGACAATGCCGAACGTATTAAAAGTTATACCGAGCTGAAGGTCGGCGATTATGTCGTGCATCAAAATCACGGCATCGGTAAATACTTGGGTATCGGTACGCTCGAAGTCGGCGGCATCCACAAAGATTACATGCATATCATGTACGCCGGCGGAGACAAGCTGTCCGTACCAATTGAACAGATCGATTTGATTCAGAAATATGTCGGCGCCGAAGACAAAGAGCCAAAAGTATACAAGCTGGGCGGCAACGAGTGGACGAGAGTCAAAACCAAAGTCCGGTCTTCTGTGCAGGATATCGCCGATGACCTGATCAAGCTGTATGCGGAGCGGCAAGCTTCCGCAGGTTACAGCTTCGACAAAGATACGCCGGAGCAGAACGAATTTGAAAATACGTTCCCTTACGAAGAAACCCGCGACCAGCTGCGAGCAATCGAAGAGATCAAGGGCGACATGGAAATGACCCGCCCAATGGATCGGCTGCTGTGTGGAGACGTTGGCTACGGCAAAACGGAAGTTGCAATCCGTGCGGCGTTCAAGGCGGCGATTGAAGGTAAACAGGTCGCTATTCTCGTACCGACAACGATTCTGGCGCAGCAGCACTACGAGACATTCAAAGAGCGTTTTGAAGGTTATCCGTTCAATATTGGTGTTCTCAGCCGTTTCCGCTCGCGCAAGGAACAGAACGAAACGATCAAGGGTGTTAAGCAGGGTACAATCGACGTCATTATCGGTACGCATCGCATCCTGTCACAGGATCTGGTATTCAAAGATCTGGGTCTGCTGATCGTCGATGAAGAGCAGCGGTTTGGCGTGACGCATAAGGAAAAGCTGAAGCGTCTTAAGACCAATGTGGACGTGCTGACGCTGACTGCGACTCCGATTCCGCGTACGCTGCACATGTCCATGTTGGGCGTTCGTGACTTGTCGGTTATCGAGACACCGCCGGAAAATCGCTTTCCGGTACAGACTTATGTTGTCGAATACAGCCCGACACTTGTTCGCGAAGCGATCGAGCGCGAGCTGGCGCGCGGCGGACAGGTATATTACCTGTACAACCGTGTGCAGGGCATTCACGAGAAAGCGGCGGAAATTGCGGATCTTGTGCCGGATGCACGCGTCAGCGTAGGACACGGTCAGATGAGCGAGCAGGAGCTCGAGCGCACCATTCTCGATTTCCTGGAAGGCGAATCGGACGTACTGGTTAGCACGAGCATCATCGAGACGGGCGTAGACATTCCGAACGTTAACACCTTGATTGTGCATGACGCGGACAAGATGGGCCTGTCGCAGCTGTATCAGATGCGTGGTCGCGTTGGCCGTTCCAACCGGATCGCTTACGCTTATTTCTCTTACCAAAAAGACAAAGTGCTGACCGAAGTTGCCGAGAAGCGCCTTCAGTCGATCAAAGAGTTCACGGAACTCGGTTCCGGCTTCAAGATCGCAATGAGAGACTTGTCGATCCGCGGGGCGGGCAATTTGCTCGGAGCGGAACAATCCGGCTTCATTGCTTCGGTCGGCTTCGATCTGTATTCGCAAATGTTGGCCGAAGAAATTCAGAAGCGCAAAATTTCGATGCTGGGCGAAGCGCCGGCGGAAGACAAGCACTGGAGCACAATGATCGACCTGTCGATTGATGCTTATCTGCCTTCGGATTATATCTACGACAGCATTCAGAAGATCGAGATTTATAAAAAGGTTGCGGCAGCGACTGTATTCGAAGAAGTCCTCGAATTGGAAGACGAACTGCTGGATCGGTTCGGCGAACTGCCGGAAGCGGTTGTGCGTCTGATGCAGGTCGCGCGTTTCAAAATTTACGGCCGACACTGCGGAATTGAGAGCATTTCCAGAAAGGGAGACGACTTCGTCGTTACTTTCTACGAAGGTCAGGAAAACGCGGCAGAACCGGCCAAACTTGCGCAAATTGGAAATCGATTCGAAAGCAGTGTACAATTTAAGCAGGGCACGCCTCTTGCGTTTACGATTAAGGGTAAGAGTCTGCCGGAATCCGAGCGTCTCGAGATGCTCGAGCGGGTTCTGGAAGCCCTCCAAGAAGCGTTCAAATCGAAGGGAGAACTTCATGATGCAGTTAAATCATAAAAAATGGGGAAAATTGGCATCGCTCGGCGCAGTTGCGGTATTGTCTTTTTCCGTGCTGGCCGCCTGCGGCGACAAAGCCGATAATCAAGCGGTGAATACCGACGAGCCGGCAGTAACCGATAACACTGCAGTGACCGACAACAGCAAGGTATTGGCCACATATGACGGGGGAACGATTACAGAGGATCAATTCAATACCGAATTGAACGTTATGAAATTCCTGCAGCCTGCTTATGCGTCGTTGATGGACTCGAGCGATATCAAGAATTCCATGCTGGACCAGCAGATCGCTTACAGCTACCTGCAGGGCAAAGCAACGGATGAAGAGAAGAAGGAAGGCGCCAGCATGGCGGACGAGCAGATTAGTCAGCTGAAGGCTCAGGTCGATCAAGCCCAACTGGACGAGCTGCTGAAGGCGCAAAATATTACTGAGGCGGATCTGAAGGCTTACATGACCCAGGTTATGACCGCTGTACACTATATGTCCAATCAAGTAGCGGATGAAGACGTGCAGGAGGAATACGATACGAATAAAGAATCGTATATCACTGCGGACGTTCGTCATATTTTGATCAACTTCACCGATCCGGAAGGCAACGAACGGACCGACGCCGAAACGCTGAAGCTGGCTAAAGAAGCCAAGGCCAGAGTTGATGGCGGCGAAGATTTTGCTAAAGTTGCCGAGGAAGTTTCGGAAGATCCGGGTTCGGCTTCGAACGGCGGACTGTACGAAAATGCTTCGGTCAATCAATGGGTTGAAGCTTTCAAAAAAGCAGCCTTGGAACAGGAAATTGGTGTAGTGAGCGATCCGGTTAAAACGGAATATGGTTACCACATCATCAAGGTTGAGGACAGAGCAGACACGCTGACGGATGAAGTGAAAGAGTCGGTTCGCCAGACTCTTGCGTCCAACAAGCTGAACGATTTCATGGAGAATGAACTGGAAGGTATCACGAAGAGCAAGGAAGAGTTTGCCGCTGATGAAGAGCCGGCAGCTGAAGGCACGGAAACTGCACCGACTGAAGGCACAGAAACCGTACCAGCCGAAGGAACTGAAGATGCTCCGGCTGAAGGAACAGACGGAGCCGATCAAGGCGCGGCACCTGACGCATCTGGTGATGCAGGCACGTCGACCGACACGACAACAGACGGCAAGTAAGCCAAGAATATCCGACAGAAGCAAAAACGGCCGGTTTGTTTCGTGTGCATATGCACCGGACGAGCCGGCCATTTCTGGAATTCTGAGCGCCCGGCATTTATTATAGACGGATAGGAAATAGCGCGGATTTCACGCGCTATTTTTTTGGGTCCAAAAGGGTAGGGAAAGGAGGACGCGGTTTGAAAACGTCCGCTTCATCGGGATTGTTGAGAGGTGCTTTTATTCTCGGATTTGCAGCGATCTTATCCAAGTTGATCGGTACGCTGCAGAAAATCCCGCTGCAAAATATCGGTGGAGACAGCGTGTTTGGTATCTACACGACTGTTTACTCGTTCTATACGTTTCTAGCGGTATTTGTAACGACCGCCCTTCCGGTTGCGATCTCAAAATATGTAGCTGAACGTACTGCCGGTGCGGACGAGAAAGGCGTACGTACCGTACTGTGGGCAGGAATGTTGACCGCATGCGGCGCTGGTCTTCTGATGGCGCTGGGCATGTGGTTCTGCGCACCGCTGTTGTCTGACTGGATCGGCAGTGAGCACACGCTGCTGCCGATCCGAGCCGTGTCGCTCGCCCTGCTCGTCGTTCCGCCTATGGCTGCGCTAAGAGGTTTCTTTCAAGGTCTGCAGCAGGCACTGCCTACGGCCGTATCGCAAATATCGGAACAGGTGCTTCGAGTAGGCCTCATGGTAGCGCTGCTGCTGACATTGAACGCGACAGGCGCATCGGATGAACGCATCGCGGCCGGAGCGGCGCTCGGTTCCTTAGGCGGTGGTCTGGCCGGTCTGAGTGTCATGCTGCTGTTCTGGCGGCGCTACAATCGTATCCGTAAGGCGAAAAAGTTCGGTTTTGCGGATGAAGTTCGAGCGAGCGCTGAAGCGGTATCGGGGCCGCAGGTTCGTACTGTGGGCGTTTGGGTTAAACGGCTGTTGATCTATGCCCTGCCTGTATTCGTCGGTTCATTGTCTCAACCCCTGCTGGGATTGGTCGATACGCTGACTGTACCGCGGCTTCTTCAAGATGCAGGTTGGAATGACTTGGCTTCGATGGAGCAGTTCGGTGTCTATAACCGAGGTATTCCGCTCGTGCAAATCGTGTTCATGCTGGCAACCTCATTGTCTATGCTGCTGCTGCCGGCAATAGCTGATGCGAAGGCACGCGGTGAAGAAGAAAGAATTGCTGTGTCGACAAGTGTTGCGCTGCGCTGGCTCTGGATGCTTGGACTGACAGCCGCTGCCGGACTGGCTGTTCTGGCTGCTCCGGTCAATATTATGCTGTATGCGGACACCGAAGGAACAACTGCGCTGCGTTGGACCGCCTTTTCCGCTGTAGGCGGCACGCTGGGCATCGTCTCAGCCTCGCTTCTTCAAGGAATGGGCGCGGTCCGGGCCCCCGCCTTGTTCCTGCTTGTCTCAGCCTTATTGAAGCTGTTGCTTAATCTACTGCTGATTCCGCATATGGGCATTTCTGGCGCTGCGCTGGCCGGCGCCGTATCTTACCTGGCCGCCGCACTGTTCGGCGTCCTGCTGCTCGCCCGTCTGACGGGGCTGCGCGGCCGTGTCAGCCGTACGATTCTTCAGCCCCTGCTGCTGGCTGGGCTGACGGCGCTGGCTGCTTATGCAGCCAGCCTGCTGTGCAGCGGGCTGCTGTCCGCTGCCGGGCTCAGCGGCCGTATAGGTGCGCTGCTGACGAGCGTTACCGGCGTAGCTGCGGGTGTCATTGCCTTTGCCGTCGCGCTCGTCTATACCCGTGCGGTCTCGGATGCGGAGCTGTCCGCACTTCCCGGCGGTGCGAAACTCACTGCCCTGGCACGGCGTATGCGGCGCGAAGTCTAGGCTGCGGTGCCTACGCCGAACAGCTGTTTCAGGCTTGTCGTTTGTAGCGCGAAGAAACTCGGCAAGTATCCTGCGGACCGATCATGTTTTTCGATCGGGCTGAGCTTGCAGGATCAAGAAGAGGTTTGAATTTCTTTTTTTGAATGCGGGAACGTATGTGCGTGTTTGGGATTCGCAATTCACCGAAACCCGTGATATAGTGGTAAAATGCGAGGTGCAGCGGAAGGAGAGGAATCGGCAATGAGTACAGGAATTACGGTTGTCGGGCTTGGTTCGGGAGATCCCGATCAGCTGACGTTGGGCATATGGAAAATTCTTCAGGGAGCGAGCCGGATTTATGTGCGAACGCAGGAACATCCGGTTATGAAACGCATCGCCGAAGAGGGAATATCTTTTGAATCGTTCGACTCCGTGTACGAAGATAACGGTTCATTCGGCGATGTATACGAGAGTATCGCCCGCAGGCTGATCGAGCTGGCGGCCGGAAGCGAACTTATCTATGCTCTGCCGGGTCATCCGATGGTGGCTGAGAAGACAGTGCTTCTGCTGCGCGAGTATGCAGCAGAAGCAGGAGTTCCTCTGAAGGTGCTGGGCGGGGAGAGTTTCCTGGATCAGGCGTTTGTTCGACTCGGTTTCGATCCGATTGAAGGGTTCCAGCTTTTGGATTCTTCGGACGTCAATGCGGAAAGTCTTCGCCCTTCCCTGCATACGCTGATCGGTCAAGTGTACGATTCGCTGACCGCTTCCGAGGTTAAACTCGGATTGATGGAAGTCTATCCCGACGATCATCCAGTTATTGTAGGCCATGCGCTTGGAGTAGAGGGAGAAGAGCAAATTGTGAAGGTTCCTCTATACGAGATTGATCGGCTGGAAGGCTACGGCAATCTGTCGCTGGTCTACATACCGCGGAGCGAAGAAGATTCTCTGCGAGCCGGCAGCTTTGCGAGGCTGCACGAGATCGTCGGAATTCTGCGCAGTCCAGGCGGCTGTCCATGGGACATGGAGCAGACACACGCTTCGATTCGCAAAAATTTGATCGAAGAAACGTATGAAGTGCTGGAGACGATCGATGAAGACGATCCCGACCATATGCGCGAAGAGCTGGGCGACCTGCTGCTGCAGATCATGCTGCATTCCCGTATGGAAGAGGAGGTCGGCACGTTCAATGTCTACGACGTAATTCGCGGGTTGAACGAGAAGCTGATTTTCCGTCATCCGCACGTCTTCGGCGACAAGTCTGCGGACAACGCCGAGGAAGCGCTGAAGAGTTGGGACGCCATGAAGTCCGAAGAGAAAAAGCTCAAGGGAGAGTCCAAGTCCGAAGCTTCTCTGTTGGACGGCGTTCCAAAAGATCTGCCTGCCCTTATGAAGGCGTACAAGCTGCAGAAGAAGGCAGCGAAAGCCGGCTTCGACTGGGATAAGATTGAAGATGTGCTGGCTAAAATCGAGGAAGAGCTGGAAGAGATCCGTGCCGGATTGGCCGAGGGGGATGACTCCGAGGCACTTAAGCTCGAACTGGGCGATCTTCTGTTTTCCGCAGTCAATGCGGCCCGATTCTTGAATGCCGATCCGGAAGAAGCGCTGTCTCTTGTCAATGACAAGTTCCGCCGCCGTTTCCGCTACATCGAAGACAGGCTGCGCGAAAAAGGAAGCTCGCCGCAAACCAGCACGCTTGCGGAAATGGATGCCCTTTGGAACGAAGCCAAGGCGGCAGAATAAACAGCCGATTGTTCCGAAACCAAACGCGCAGCAAAAGACCAGGTCGGGCCGATATTTGCGATCATGGCGTACTGCATGAGCACACAAAATTTGCCATACGTTCGTTCGCGAAAGAGGAATCTGCGTTATTATCCAGAATATGAGAATACAGCGCAGGTTGACGTACGAGCTATAAGCAGCCGACTTCGAATAAGCGGCAAGCCCGGACATTTCGGTCCTGCCGGAGCCTTGATTTCGAAGAAGGATTCCAATTACGGATAACCGCGGCAGCACAGACAATTTCGTGCTCTGCTTATCATTATTATTCAGCGTCTCGCTTTCGGTGAGGCCTGCTCGGATTTTACCCGGCAGCCGGAGCCGAAGCAAGAAAACGCGATTTTAAAATCCCGGGAGGAATGAAACTAATGAATAAAACCGAACTGATCAACAGCATTGCAGAAAAAAGTGGAGTAGGCAAAAAAGAAGTTGAAGCCGTATTGAACGGTTTCATGGACGGCGTAACCGAAGCTCTGGCAAGCGGAGATAAGGTTCAGCTGATCGGTTTCGGTACGTTCGAAACTCGTAAGCGTGCTGGCCGCACTGGTCGTAACCCGCAAACCGGCGAGCCAATCACTATTGCCGAGTCTAGCGTTCCTGCATTCAAAGCGGGCAACAAACTCAAAGACGCGGTTAAGTAATCATGCGTGTCGATAAATTCCTGAAAGTGTCCAGGCTTATCAAGCGGCGTACTGTAGCGAAGGACGTGTCCGAGCAGGGCCGTGTTCTGATCAACGGCCGCGAAGCCAAGCCAAGCGCTTCGGTGAAAGTCGGCGACGAAATTACTGTACAGTTCGGCCAGAAGCTTGTTACCGTTCGGGTCGAACGAATCGCCGACACGACCCGCAAAGACGAGGCTGCAGGCATGTATACCGTTGTGAAGGAAGAACCTCTTCCGAGAGAAGATGGGTTTAATTTCTAACGTCCGATTGGCTGTAAGACTCGCATCAGCCGAATTATGGTGTTTCCGTTTCGACGGAAGCGCCTTTTTTGTCATAAATTTAATTTTTTCGCGTCATAATGCCTTTTTTTGTGTTAATGTTTAAGATAGCTGAACAAGTTAGGTAAGAGAGACTATTGACTGTGTCCCTACACGTCAATAATAGTTCCGATGCTCTATTTATCTTGTCGGCCTGCTTACCGATAAAGAGTTGAAGCGTCTACAGATTTCGTTTTCAAGGGGAGTTTGTCCCTGCATACTTACATAACAGCCGGCAGCAGGCCGGAGAAGGAGGGTTCCATGAGAGCGACTTCCGCAGCAACCAAACCGAATAGGCAGCATCCTGATCAATCACCTAAGACTACCCGGACCGAGGTTCGGCGCACTTCTTCGAATCGGCAGCAAAGCGGCAAGAAGCGTCTCCGTTTATGGGCCGTCCTCATGATTTCTCTGTTCGGGTGGGCCGGATATACGTTAATCGGCCAATCTTCGGCTATTGCAGAAAAAACCGCACGTTTGGAAGAAGTGCAAGCGGTCAAAGCGGGAAGCGAAACGAAGTTAAATGAAATTCAAGCAGAGATCAAGCGTCTACAGGATCCTGAATATATTCAGCAAATCGCTCGTAAAGAGTACAATATGTTCAAACCGGAAGAGATCCCGATCCGGGTTACCGGAGAAGGTGGAGGACAGTAGCTTTTATGCAGTTTTGCGCGGTTTTGTTTGTTGACCGCGGATTGCGCTTCCGTTATAATCAAATCACCGCAGACCCGAATTTGACTGATTCGGCTGTATATTTTTAAGGGAGGATCATTTTATTCTATGGCAATTGAAGTGGGCACCAAATTAGAGGGCAAAGTGACAGGCATCACGCATTTTGGAGCATTTGTGGATTTGTCCGGAGGTGTCACGGGTCTCGTTCACATTTCGGAAATCGCTGACAACTATGTAAAAGATGTGAATGATCACCTGAAGATTGGCGATATGGTGACAGTTAAAGTCATTAACGTCGACAAAGACGGCAAGATCGGATTGTCCATCAAGCAAACGGTGGATCGGCCTGCCGGCTCTGCTCCTGCGCCATCTTCCCGTCCACCAAGACAAGACCGCGGTCCTAGCAGCGGCGGTAGTGGCGGCGGCGAACGGTTTAGTGGCGGTGGCGGTAGCGGCGGCGGTGGTGGATTCAACCGCGGCGGTAGCGGCGGTGGCAGACCTTCGAGACCCCCTGGCGGCGGTAAACCTGCATTCGGCAAGCCCGCATTCGGTAAGCCTACGTTCGATGATAAATTGTCCCGTTTCCTTAAGGACAGCGAAGAAAGAATTTCTTCGATCAAGAAAAACACGGAATCCAAGCGTGGAGGCCGTGGCGCCAAAAGATCGTAATTATAGCCTCAAACACCGCGAATGGCTCAGCTCAGCTGCTCGCGGTTTTTTGCTTTGTACGTGAAGCCTTCAGCAAACGGCCTGCATCCTCCGATAAATACAAAGAACATCCTCGACCGAACTTCGCAAGAATGATGTTCGGTCAGGGACGTTGTGATACACTGGTTGCGAATGACGGATTTGGAATTTCGTCGGAATTGCACCGGAAAGGACGGGATGGCAGGTGGCTGCACCAGATTTACCCGGATTTACGCCGGGCACGGTTGTAACCGGAGCTTCCCAGGGCGGGCAATACAAAATTCAATCACTGATTGGTCGGGGGGCAAATGGGAACGTATATCTTGTCCGAACCGCCAACGGACAGCAGGCTGCGCTGAAAGCAGGACCGGAAAAGCCCGAGCTTAAAGCGGAAGTTGAAATGCTGGTGGAGCTGAAGAAGCGCGAATTGGAGAATGGGATTCGCCGTTCATTCCTGCTTGATGCCGATCGATTCGTAACGAATGGACGATCGATTCCTTTTTACGTGATGAAATTTGTTCGCGGCATACCGATTGATGCTTATATCCGCAAATACGGTTATCGTCAGGTCGGCCCTGCAGGTCTTGAACTGCTGGATAAGCTGTCGGGACTGCACCGTGCGGGTTTTATATTTGGTGATCTCAAGCCCTGCCACGTGCTGGTTGAAGAAAGCGGCGAAGTGGAGTTGGTCGATTACGGGGGAGCCAGTCCGGTCGGAAGCAGCGTTAAACAGTACAGCGGCTGGTATGATCGCAAGTATTGGAATGCGGGCAGTCGGACGGCTGATCCCGGTTACGATTTATTTGCATTTGCCGTACTCTGCCTGCACGTCTTTGACGAACGCAGTCTGCGTCGGCTCGACGCTTCTCTGCTGCCGCAGACACGCAGTGCGGAAGACCTTGTACAGCTGGCGGGAAAGATCCCTGCGCTGCAAACGTTTGAGCCTTGGTTCAAGCGTGCACTGTATGGCGGCTTCACTACGTCCAAAGAGGCGTACATGCAGTGGCAGGCGCTCTGCAGGCGTTACCCAGCCGATAGACGTAAAGGAGCCTCAAAGCTGCTCATAGCTGCATTTTGCAGCTCACTGCTGCTGCTCGGAGCCGTACTGTATGCGGCGTTCTCGCTGTAAGGGCGAAGAGGCGGCGGTGAGACGAATGGAGGCCTGGGATGAACAGCGATGGATTGATGAACAGAATAAGCGAAGAAGTTCTTGAATATGGAATGTGGACGGTGGAGGAAACCGTAGTTGCAGCGGTATCCGGTGGCCCAGATTCCATGGCAATGCTGCATCTGCTGCACGGGTTGGCGGAACGACAGGGATTCCGCCTTGTCTGTGCGCACGTGAACCATGGCCTGCGTCCGCAGGAGTCTGCGGAGGAGGCGAAGTTGGTACAAGAGGCCGCGCAGCGCTTGGGACTTCCTTTCGAGCTTGGAGAACCCGATGTTCGAGGCCACAAGCGGGAGACCGGACTCGGTACGCAGGCGGCGGCCCGGGAACTCCGATATCGCTTTTTGCTTGATACCGCACGACGTCATAACGCTTCGGCAGTTGCGCTGGCGCATCATGCTGGAGATCAGGCAGAGACAGTCATGATGCACCTGCTGCGCGGCAGCGGGATCGGTGGGCTGACCGGTATGCGCCGCGTGCGAGAATGGGAAGGCATTCGGATTGTTCGTCCGCTGCTGAGTTTCAGCAAAGAAGAATTGATTACATTTTGTCAGAATAATGCTGTAAGTTATGCAACAGACAGCAGCAATACGCATACCGATTACACCCGTAACCGGTTGAGGTTAGAAACTTTCCCTCATTTGGAGAGCTATAATGGGAGGTTGAGCGCCGCGTTGAATCGTTTGGCCGATACGCTTGGACCGGAAGACGATTATTTGCACGAGCAGACCCTTATTGCTCTGAAGCAAACCTGTCGAATTAGCCAAAGAGAGACTGAGCTTGATACAGAGCAGTTCTCTCTGCTTCCCTTCGCTTTACAACGCAGGCTCGTTAAATTAATATTAAATTACCTGTCGGAGCCGGGAGAGGAAACGGATTTCGCCAAGGTGGACCTTGTCCGTCATCGTCTGCTTTCCCGAGGCGATTCGACATGGACACTGGATCTTGGATACGGCCGAACGTGTACGCGCGAATACGATCGTGCGTTTTTCCGTCTCGGCAGACCAAATCCCGGTGTTCTCCGTACCGAGACGATCGACAGGGAGCCGGGGATCCGTACACTGCAGTTCGGAGGTCTCGAAATGATCTTTAGGGAAGAGCGGGAAGTCCCAGATCCGAAGGTGCTAATGACCTTGGGCCGCGGAGAGGCCGCTTTTGACGCCGATCTGATCGAGTATCCGCTGACTGTTCGTTCTCGTCTTCCGGGAGACCGGATCGAGCTTCCGCGCGGAGCCGGCACGAAGAAAGTCAAAGATCTGCTGATCGACGAAAAGATCGCTCCGTCAGAGCGTGGCCTTGTGCCGGTCGTATGTGACGCGCAGGGACGTATCCTGTGGGTGGCAGGCCTTCGACGCTCTGGTCATGCCTGGGCAGACCGTCGGAGCGAGAAGATTCTATATATTCGGATAGATCGGGCTCTTTGTTGACGGTTTTGGTTTATAAGATAGAGAGAAGATTAAGATCATAATTAGTGGGAGGGTCATGCACGTTGCAAAATGACATTCAAGAAGTCCTCATTAGCGAAGAAGAATTACAGGCCAAGATCAAGGAACTGGGGGCGCAGCTCAGCACCGAGTATGCAGATCGCAATCCGCTTGTAATCTGCGTACTGAAAGGTGCATTTATTTTCATGGCGGATCTGGTTAAACGCATTACCGTACCGATCGAACTCGACTTTATGGCGGTATCGAGTTACGGTGCGGCAACCAAATCTTCCGGTGTCGTTAAGATCATTAAGGACTTGGATACGACGGTAGAAGGGCGCGATGTACTGATCGTAGAAGATATCATTGACAGCGGACTGACACTCAGTCATCTGATTGAGCTGCTCAAAAATCGTAATGCCAACAGCGTGAAGGTTGTCACACTGTTTGACAAGCCTTCGGGCCGTTCGGTAAAGATGGAAGCGGATTACACGGGCTTTGTGCTGCCGGACGCTTTCGTTGTCGGTTATGGGCTGGATTACGCCGAACATTACCGCAACCTGCCGTATATCGGAGTTCTAAAGCCTGAGATCTACACGACTTAAGACTCCATTCGTATCTGTTCTGCTGCTTGAGCGACGATCCTCCGGAAAGTCAGAACGACAGTGGCAGACGAGCGGAGCATGCGGCATAGTGGATAGACCCCAGACACGGACTTTTGGTTCCGGAGTCCGCTTCATGTCTGAATTTGTGATGTGCGAACCGACTATGGTAAAATAAATTCAGTGTCTTGAGAGGAGGTTGGGGATGAATCGGTTCATCCGGAATTCTGGCTTTTATTTAATCCTTTTTCTTGTCGTGGTAGGCATCATTCAGTTTTTGAACGGCGGCCGGGATACGGCCCAAGCTCCAAGATACGACGAACTGGTCCAACAGGTTGAGAGCAATAACGTGGAGAAAGTCACGTTTCAGTTCGAAAACTATTCTTACTTAGTGACCGGTACGTATAAGGAGCCGTTGGAGGAAGACGGCCCGAAGACGTTCTCGACGTATATTCCATCCACCGAAGAGGTGGTTAACAATCTTACGGATACCATGCGAGCGAACCAAGTACAGGTGACATGGGAACCGATGCGGGGCCCGAGCATTTGGGTTACGCTGTTCACTTCGTTCATTCCTCTGATCCTCATGTTCGTACTGTTCTTCTTCCTATTTAATCAGGCTCAGGGTGGCGGCGGCAAAGTGATGAACTTTGGCAAGAGCAAAGCCAAACTGTACAGTGAAGAGAAGAAGAAAGTCACCTTCAACGATGTTGCGGGAGCGGACGAAGAGAAGCAAGAATTGGTCGAAGTGGTCGAGTTCCTCAAAGATTCGCGTAAGTTCTCCGCACTCGGTGCAAGAATTCCTAAAGGCGTACTGCTTGTAGGTCCTCCGGGTACCGGTAAAACATTGCTTGCTCGTGCAGTAGCCGGTGAAGCAGGTGTAGCGTTCTTCAGTATCTCGGGTTCCGACTTCGTTGAAATGTTCGTCGGTGTCGGCGCTTCGCGAGTTCGCGATTTGTTCGAGAATGCGAAGAAAAGCGCTCCTTGTATCATCTTTATCGACGAAATCGACGCCGTAGGACGTCAGCGGGGCGCAGGCCTCGGCGGCGGACACGACGAACGCGAGCAGACGCTCAACCAGCTGCTCGTCGAAATGGACGGTTTCGGCGAAAACGAAGGTATCATCATTATTGCGGCAACGAACCGTGCGGATGTGCTTGACCCGGCTCTGCTGCGTCCGGGACGTTTTGACCGTCAGATTACGGTGGATCGTCCGGATGTTAAGGGACGCGAAGCGGTTCTGCACGTTCACGCACGTAACAAGCCTCTGACGAAGGATGTTCAGCTCGACAAGATCGCCAAACGCACCACCGGCTTTTCCGGTGCGGATCTGCAGAACCTTCTGAATGAGGCGGCCTTGATCGCGGCTCGCCGCGACCGCAAAGATATCTCGATGAATGAAATCGATGAAGCGATCGACCGTGTAATTGTCGGTACGGAGAAGAAGAGCCGTGTTATCAGCGAACGTGAGAAACGGATCGTGGCTTACCACGAGGCGGGTCATACGATCGTCGGCTATTTCCTCGAACATGCCGATACGGTACACAAAGTTACGATCATTCCGCGTGGACGCGCAGGCGGATACGTCATTATGATGCCGAAGGAAGACCGTATGCTTGTGACTAAGCAGGAACTGCTTGACCGCGTAACCGGCCTTCTCGGCGGACGCGTATCGGAGGAACTGTTTATCGGAGAAATCGGTACAGGCGCGTACAGCGACTTCCAGCAGGCGACCGGTATTGTTCGCAGCATGATTATGGAATACGGCATGAGCGAGAAGCTCGGTCCAATGCAGTTCGGCACTGGTCAAGGTCAGGTCTTCCTGGGACGCGATCTTGGACACGAGCCAAATTACAGTGATGCCGTAGCGCATGAGATCGATCAGGAAATGCAGCGTTTCATCAACGAATCGTATGAGAGAGCGCGTCAAGTTCTGACCGATCATGCGAAAGAAGTACATCTGATCGCGAACACACTGCTCGAAGTCGAGACCCTGGAACTCGATCAGATCCGCAACTTGATCGAATACGGTACGCTTGTAGCTCCGGAAGGCGCCATCACAAACAGTGACGCAAGCTCCGAGCCAACAGTAGAGCCGACATTCGACAGCATTGGCGAAACGAATGTACGTCTGAAAGAGTCCGATCCCGTAGATCTGGGCAAAGACGGCGATATTCCAAACGATCCGATGAACAAACGCGGAGATGAAGGTAATGATCCGACACGATCGTAATTTCGATCGTTAAGAACTGCCGGCTGCTATCGTAACAGGTTTCTTTTCAAGCCAGCTTCGACACAGCCAAGACCGGAAAACGAGAACTCGTTTTCCGGTCTTTTCGTATGTAGGGGTTGGATAGTGCTCACTTCGGTGGATAGTGGTACAATGCAGAAGACGGTCAGGCGGTCAGGCCGCCTCTTATTCGGTCGGCCGATTTGTTCGGCACATCGCAGTCGTAACCGGCCCGAACGAACGCAAAGGAGGGTAACAACCTCGTGATTCTTGTAGTGGACATCGGCAACAGTAATATCGTACTCGGCGTGTATAAAGGAACGGATCTGCTGCATCATTTTCGGATTAGTACCAGTCGGCAGGCGACAAGCGACGAGTATGGGGTAATGATTTATAATCTGTTCCGAATGTCGAAAGTAGATGCGGACAAGATTGAAGGAGTCATGATTTCTTCTGTCGTACCGCCAATTGTCAGCGTCATTGAACAAATGTGCCGCGCCTATTTGAAAAAAATACCGCTGATTGTTGGCCCGGGAATCAAAACAGGGCTGAATCTGCGTTATGAAAATCCGAGAGAGATCGGAGCCGATCGAATCGTTAATGCTGTGGCAGCAGTCGAGCTGTATGGCGGACCGCTTGTTGTCGTCGATTTTGGTACGGCTACGACTTTTGACTGTATCGACGGTCAAGGCAACTATCTGGGAGGAGCCATTGTGCCGGGAATCGGTATCTCTACTGAGGCGCTGTATCAGCGGGCTTCCAAACTGCCGAGAATTGAACTTGAGAAGCCTAAAAAGGTTATTGGACGAAATACCGTACATGCTATGCAGGCCGGGATCATCTACGGATATGCCGGACAGGTAGACGGGATCGTCAAGCGCATTCGGCAGGAGATGAATACGGAGCTTAAGGTTGTGGCAACCGGAGGTATGGCTCCGTTAATCTGTGCAGAGACCGAATCGGTCCGTGAGGTCAATCCGATGCTGACGCTCGAAGGACTGCGTTTGATTTACGAACGCAACCGATTGGCCAGAACGTAAGGACAAAACGGATTTGAATATGCATCGGCTCCGCATTGCGCGGGCCGAAGCTTTTTTGCGAAGTGAAAGATAGACCAAAAACATCTACTGCCAACGGCAGATAGAATGGAGGAAACGACTGATGGAAAATTTGGAGAATATGAACAATGGCGATTCCGAAAATACAGAGGAACGCGATTACCTTGTTAGAGGTACGGCGCTGAAAGGCAAAGTCCGTGCATTTTCGGTACGCAGCACGAAGTTGGTCGAGGAGCTGCGCCGTCGGCATGATACGTACCCGACCGCAACGGCCGCATTGGGCCGGACCTTGACAACAGCCGCTATGATGGGGGCCATGTTGAAGGGCGAAGAGAAACTGACCATTCAAGTGAAAGGCAGTGGACCATTGGGTCAGATCGTCGCCGATGCCAATGCCAAGGGTGAAGTTCGCGGTTATGTTGATCATCCGCATGTCCACCTGCCAAGCAATGCAATGGGTAAGCTGGATGTAGCAGGTGCGGTAGGTACGGAAGGGTTCCTATATGTGACTAAAGATTTGGGCATGAAAGAGCCGTATCGCGGCAGCGTACCGATCGTTTCGGGCGAGTTGGGCGAAGACTTTACTTACTATTTTGCAGCATCGGAACAGACGCCTTCGGCAGTCGGTATTGGCGTGCTCGTCTCGCCGGATAATTCCGTTATAAGTGCCGGCGGTCTTATCGTACAGCTGCTGCCGGGTCTGTCGGACGACGAAATCGACGCGATCGAGCAGGCTATTTCATCGCTTCCGCCTGTTTCCGCACTGATCGATCAGGGCTTGTCGCCGGAAGAGTTGATCAAGTGGGTACTGCCGGACGTGGATATTCAGGAATCGTTGGATATTGTATTCCGCTGTGAATGTTCTAGGGAACGTGTTGAACGTACACTGATCAGTCTAGGTTCCGAAGAGATCGAAGCGATTATTGAAGAGCAGGGTGTAGCGGAAGTCGTCTGCCATTTCTGCAATGAAGCTTACCAGTTCGAACGCGAAGATCTGGAACAGATTTTGGAACAGACTCGCGGCTAATAAGCTGAGAAGACAACGGTTTGAAAGTCTGATATACAGCAGCAAAAAGCCGTTTCCTCATAGGGGAACGGCTTTTTTAAAAATTCATTTCTATATCATGTTTGTTTATTCATCAAATCACGGTGCTGTTGCTTATTTTGTCTTCCTTGCGCCCCATCGATTGAATCTGACTCATTAACTTGCTGCGAGAATCTTTGTTGCGAAGCAGATAGGCAGCTCCCAGACCGACAGCGACTCCAAGCAGTGTGTTTTTCCGTATCATGTTGTCATCCTCCTTTAGAAGTGTACGGATAAAGTTCCTATTCTTCTTAGCTTACTCAAAATTACCCTCTGTTTTGGATCCGAAACGAATTCGATAGCAGGGAACAGGCAGGAGAAGAAAGAAGCACGCAAAGAAGCATACAAAGTGTGATTTGCCAATGGCCCGGTGTTCGTTGACAGCCGGCCTACGGATTTGCTAAGATAAAGGAAGTTAAAACCCTACTTTTCTACTCGGATTAAGTCTCGGCAGTATCGGCTTGTTGTGCGGCGGTTTATGCGGCATACAGAGTCGGAGCCGATTTTTGTAAAAGTTTACCCATTCCGAAGGAGGATTTACCATGGCCAAAGTCGTTAACAGCATCACGGATCTGATCGGAGATACACCGCTTGTTCGCTTGAACCGGATTGTTCCGGAAGACAGTGCAGAAATTTATGTAAAACTGGAATATCAGAACCCGGGAGCCAGCGTCAAAGACCGTATTGCCATCAGTATGGTGGAGACCGCCGAAGCTGACGGACGTCTGAAGCCGGGCGGCACGATCATTGAAGCGACAAGCGGCAACACAGGAATCGGTCTGGCCATGGTAGCGGCAGCGAAAGGGTACAAAGCCGTAATCGTCATGCCGGAAACGATGAGTGTAGAACGCCGCAACTTACTGCGTGCCTATGGAGCGGAACTGGTGCTGACACCGGGAGCGGAAGGCATGAACGGGGCAGTACGCAAAGCGGAAGAGCTGCTGAAGGAAAACCCGGATTTCTTCATGGCGGAGCAATTCAAGAATGAAGCGAACGTGAAAATTCACCGTGAAACGACAGGACCGGAAATTGTTGAAGCCATTCAGTCGGTCGGTGGTTCGTTGGATGCATTTGTTGCAGGGATTGGTACGGGCGGAACGATCTCCGGTGCTGGCGAAGTGCTCAAAACAAGTTTCCCGGAAGTGAAAATTTATGCGGTTGAACCTGCGGCGTCTCCAATTCTCGCCGGCGGTAAGCCGGGCCCGCACAAAATCCAGGGGATTGGTGCAAACTTCGTGCCGGATATCCTGAACCAGAATATCTACGATGAAATCATCCACGTGGAGAACGATGAAGCATTCGAAACAGCGCGCAATGTAGCGAAGCAGGAAGGCATTCTGTCCGGTATTTCGTCGGGTGCCGCTATCTTTGCAGCACTTAAGGTAGCCAAGGAACTTGGCAAAGGCAAACGAGTCGTTGTAGTCGTACCGAGCAACGGCGAACGCTACCTGAGCACGCCGCTGTACAACTTCGAAGCATAATTGTCTAAATCTTTTTTCCGCAAGCCCCCGTCCTGTGCAATTGCATTGGCTGGGGGCTTTTTTTGGAGTCATTAAAAATCCGGTTATCCTTTGAAAGGAAGACGATTTGTTTTCCTGCTACCGTAATCCGTACCTTCATCGTATAATGGACGAAAATCGAACCCGGTATGTTTGAACATGGACCTGAAGGAGTGCGTACAGCTTGAGCGAGATCATGACATCCCTTATACAGTGGACGGATTGGGCGAAGCAGGGATATACCCGCTTCCCTTATATATTGCGCAGTAAATTGAAAAATCGACCTGAATCATGGTTGAAAGCTTGGAGCGAGGCATCGCCTTATGCTTTTGTGTTGGAGAGCGGAAAAGAAGGGCGCTATACCTTTCTTGGACTGGACGCCGAATCGGTAATCCGGGGAAGAGGCGAAGAAGCAGTCATTACCGATTTTGGGCAGCGGACGGAGAATGTATCCGGACAGACGAATCAGGGGGATTCGCAGCACAAAGGAGGCTCGCCGCTTGAAGTTCTTCGCAGCTGGATGGAGCCGCATTTGTCGCCCAAGGTGCCAGGTACACTCAAGTTCTGCGGAGGAGCGGTCGGTTTCCTTGCGTACGATGTAGCGCGTTCGCTGGAAAAGCTGCCGGAAATGGCTGACGATGATCTAGCCCGCTCAGGGCTGCCGGATTATGCATTTATGCGGCTGCGGCAGCTGTGGATTCTGGATCATGAAGAACAAGCGGTATATGCTTCAGTGTCGGTTCCGGCCGGCGAGCTGCCGGATTCTGATACAGAATCGGAATGGAGCGCAGCTTACCAACGTGCAGCGGAAGAAGCCGAGCAGATGCTGAAGCACTGGCATATGTTCGAAAGCGCAGAGCTTCCATGGAACGCAGCACGCAGACAGATGATTGTAGAAGAGGCGGAGCGGCATATGGATGGACGCAGCGATGTAGATGGCTTCGAGACGTCATTCGGACAGGAGGCTTTCCAGGAAGCGGTGCTTCGCATCCAGGAATATATCCGCAGCGGGGACGTATTTCAAGTCAATCTGTCGCTGCGCAAAGAGCGAAAGCTTAAAGCTTCGCCTGAGCATATCTACGAATGGATGAGGCTGGTGAATCCATCACCATATATGGGACTGCTGCGCTTTCCGGAGTTTCAGCTCGTATCGGGTTCGCCTGAACTGTTGGTGCGACTGGAAGACGGACGCTTGGCCGCAAGACCAATTGCCGGAACACGGCGGCGAGGTTCTTCTGCCGAAGAAGATCAGCGTATGGCGGAGGAACTGACCGGCAGCGAAAAAGAACAGGCCGAGCATATTATGCTCGTTGATCTTCAGCGCAATGATTTGGGGCGGGTTGCTTCTTACGGTTCCGTGGTCGTACCCGAACTGATGACGATCGAGCGCTATGCGCACGTTATGCACCTGGTTTCCCAGGTGGAAGCCGATCTTGCGCCGGGCAGGACAGCATATGACGTTATTGCCGGCGTATTCCCTGGCGGCACGATCACCGGTGCGCCGAAAGTACGTACCATGCAGATCGTCGAGGAACTGGAGCCGGTCAGACGCGGGCCTTATACCGGCTCCATGGGCTGGATTGACTACAATGGGAATATGGAATTAAATATTATTATTCGTACTCTCGTTGTCCAGAATGGCTTGGGACATATGCAGGCCGGAGCTGGAATTGTGATTGATTCCGATCCATATCGGGAGTATCGCGAGTGCCATAACAAGGCAAGATCCGTAGGCCGCGCCGTATGGTGCGCAGAATTTGCCGCCGAAGCCGAGGAGGGAATTTCCCATTGATTCTGGTTATCGACAACTATGATTCGTTCACTTACAACTTGGTACAGTATCTCGGAGAACTCGGAGAAGAAGTAATTGTGCGCCGCAATGACGAGATTGATCCGGCGGGAATACGCGAGCTTGCACCCGACCACATTTTATTATCTCCTGGCCCCTGCACACCGAATGAAGCGGGAATTACACTTGATGTCATCCGTACATTTGCAGGGGAAATTCCTATTCTCGGTGTCTGCCTCGGCCATCAGGCAATCGGACAAGCGTTCGGAGGTCGTGTCGTTCGGGCAGAGCGTCTGATGCACGGTAAGACATCGTCGGTACTCCATAACGGTACTTCCGTGTTCGAAGAGCTTTCTTCACCGCTGACGGCGGCACGTTATCATTCGCTTGTGGTGGAAGCCGAGAGCCTGCCCGATTGCCTGGAAGTAACGGCTTGGACAGCGGAAGGCGAAATTATGGGGCTTCGGCATCGAGAATATTCTATCGAAGGCGTTCAATTCCATCCTGAATCGATCGTGACGGAGCATGGGCATCTGATGCTTGCCCGTTTTCTGAATCGCAGTCGTGAAGCGGCTGTTCATCCATGAGCAGCTATATCGGATTAAACGGCGTCATTGTGGAAGCGGCCGCAGCAGCGGTGTCCGTTATGGATCACGGCTTAATGTACGGCATGGGATTGTTTGAGACGTTCCGGACTTACAATGGAAAGCCATTTCTGTTTGAGCGCCATCTGGAGCGGATGCAGCGGGGAGCCGCCCAATTGGGCATCAGATGGAATATTGATGCTGCCGCACTGCGCTCGGAAATTGCTGCCCTGCTGGAAGCTAACGGACTCTCGGATGCTTATATTCGTTTGACGCTGACGGCAGGCGAGGATGAACTGGGTCTGCCGTCAGCACCGCTCTACGAGCAGCCTTGTCGAATTATCTATGTCAAATCGCTGCCGGAGACTCCGGCAGCCTGGTATAATGAAGGACGTATGCTGCAAATCCTTCGTACCCGCCGCAATACGCCGGAAGGGACAGAGCGGCTGAAATCACTCCATTATATGAATGGCATTTTGGGCCGCCGTGAACTTGCCGGCATTTCCGGAGCGCAGGGTGCGGAAGGGCTAATGCTGACTCGGGAAGGTTACGCGGCTGAGGGTATTGTCAGCAATCTATTTTTTATTACCGAAAACAAGCTGTTCACGCCTGCTGTAGGTACAGGTATCTTACCCGGAATCACAAGGGCTTTTGTACTTGAATTGGCCGCGGAAGCAGGTATTCCTACGGAAGAAGGCTTTTATCTTTCGGAAGAGCTCGACAGAGCGGACGAAGTTTTTCTTACTGGTTCGGTTCAGGGAATTGTCCCGGTCCGTTCCATTCGATATCCGGACGGTTTGGAAATCGCTGTCGGCAGAAACCGACCGGGTCCTCTGACCGTTCAGCTGATGGAGAAGTATGGCCACTATACGAAAGAAACGGGGAACGCAACATGAAGCCAACCCTTCATATCCGGCATTATTCTTGGGACAGCGTTCGGCTGGACCTCGGTCGTGCCACTCGCATTATGGGGATTTTGAATACAACGCCCGATTCTTTCTCGGATGGAGGCCGCTATGTCGATGTGAAGGCAGCAGTCGCTCACGCTCGCGAGATGGTGCTGGCCGGAGCCGATCTAATCGACATTGGAGGCGAATCGACCCGCCCGGGCGCCGATCCTGTCTCGCTGGATGAAGAGCTATCACGCATACTGCCTGTGATTGAGGCGCTGCGGCAGGAACTGCCGGATACTCCATTGTCCGTCGATACATATAAAGCCGAAGTTGCCCGTCAGTCATTGGCGGCCGGCGCACATATCATTAACGATGTTTGGGGCTGCAAAGCGGATACACGCATGGCGCAGGTTGCTGCGGAAGCCGGATGCCCGGTTATCTTGACGCACAATCGGCCAGACTCGAACTATACCGACCTGCTTGCCGATGTGGCTTCCGACCTGATGGAGAGCGTGCAGATTGCCCGAGCGGCAGGTGTATTGGATTCGAATATTATTCTTGATCCCGGAATCGGCTTCGCCAAGAACGGCGAAGAAAATCTGCGGATGATGACTCAGCTTGGCCGTCTGGTCGAACTGGGCTTCCCGGTTCTGCTCGGTACATCGCGTAAACGATTTATCCGTGATGTACTTGATCTACCGGTAGACGATGTTCTGGAAGGTACTGCGGCTACCGTTGCATTTGGTATTGCGGAAGGCTGTCAGATTGTACGAGTGCATGATGTTGCTTCGATCAAGCGTACTGTAACAATGTGCGACGCAATGCTGTATATGGAGCCAGGTCGTTCCTACGAAGCTCTTGCATAAGCTGATTTTGCTAGGATCATGAGCCGGAAAAATCTTTCCAGCCTCAGAACTGTCATTTTATAAGCGGCGGTTCTAACGCTGGGAAGTACCGGTTCACGCTCATGAAGAACAATTTTTAAAAAAGGCGGTGCGCTGATGGATAAAATGATTATTTCCCGTATGGAGTATTATGGCCGGCATGGGGTATTTGAAGAAGAACGCCGTCTTGGCCAACGATTCTATGTAGGATTGGAATTGGAACTTGATCTTTCGGCCGCTGGATTGACAGACGATCTGGAACAAGCCGTCAATTATGCGGAAGTGCATGAAACGGTTAAAAATGTAGTAGAAGGCGAGTCGGTCAAATTGATTGAAACGCTCGCCGAACGTATTGCATCGGCAGTGCTCCGCACGTATACTAGGGTGGAAGCGGCGACAGTTAAGGTTACCAAGCCGCATCCTCCGTTTGATATCCATTTTGAGGGCGTTACGGTAGAGATTCGCCGGAGCCGAAAGAGAGACCACAACCATGAAAAAGGACACAACCCGGAATTTAACCTCTGAGCGATCAGAGGCTTATATTGCATTGGGGGCCAATCTTGGCCGACGCGAGGAGACGCTGCGTGAAGCGCTGCGGATGCTAAATGAGCATCCGGAGATCGAGGTGCTGCGCGCCTCGGATCTGTACGAGACGGATCCGGTCGGATATGCCGATCAACCGCCTTTTCTGAATATGGCCGCGGCATTGCGTACAGCGCTTCCGCCGGACAAACTGCTTAGCGTCATGCAGAATGTCGAGAATCGTCTTGGCCGGGTAAGAGATATTCGCTTTGGTCCGCGTACCGCCGATTTGGATCTTCTATGGATGGACGGACTGGCGATTTCCAGTGAAGAACTGACGCTTCCGCATCCGCGAATGCATGAACGGTTTTTCGTGCTGATTCCGTTGGATGATGTAGTACCGCAGGACGAACCATCGGGTCTGCGTCTGCTGGTGGACAATTCATTGATTGAACTGGGCGAAGCTTCGGGTATCGTTCGTTACGGCGGTCCGCTTTTCCCATAAATATTTCCCGCCGGGCATGGCTTACGGTTCTGCCGGCGGGAAAAGTTGTTTTTAGCCCTGTCAAATGTATTTATTTTTCCTATCATTGAGGTGATCTCTTATGCTGAAGATCGGCAATATTGAACTGAAGAATCGTGTCGTATTGGCCCCAATGGCTGGTGTCTGCAATCCCGCTTTCCGTCTGATCGCTAAAGAATTTGGTACAGGTTTGGTATGCGCGGAAATGGTTAGCGACAAAGCGATTCTTAACGGCAACAAGCGTACGCGCGAAATGCTGTTCGTCGACGAGCGAGAAAAGCCGCTCAGTCTGCAAATTTTCGGCGGCGACCGAAAGACGCTTGTTGAAGCGGCCAAGGTAGTCGATCAGGACACGAATGCAGACATTATCGACATTAACATGGGATGCCCGGTACCTAAGGTGACCAAGTGTGATGCCGGTGCCCGTTGGCTGCTGAATCCCGAGAAAATTTACGAAATGGTCTCCGCTGTTACCGCAGCCGTTCAAAAGCCGGTAACGGTCAAAATGCGGATTGGCTGGGACAGCGAGCACATCTTTATCGAAGAGAACGCTAAGGCGGCCGAAGCGGCCGGCGCCAGTGCCATCAGTGTTCATGGACGTACGCGTGAACAGCTGTATACCGGCCATGCTGATTGGAGCTGGATCAAGCTGGCGAAAGAATCCGTCAAGATTCCGGTTATCGGCAATGGTGACGTCCTTACCCCGGAAGACGCCAAGCGTATGTTGGAAACAGCCGGATGCGACGGAGTCATGATTGGACGCGGAGCACTGGGCAATCCTTGGATGCTGTACAGCACTATTCATTATCTGGAGACTGGCGAACTTCTCGCAGATCCGGCACCCGAAGAAAAGATCCGTATTGCGGTTCTTCATATGGATCGACTGATCGCGCTGAGGGGCGAAGACGTAGCTGTGCGCGAAATGCGCAAACATCTGTCTTGGTACCTTAAAGGATTGAAAGGGTCGGCCAGTATCAAAGATTCGATTATGGAGGGAACGCGCCGTGACGAAATGGTGCGTATTCTGAACGACTATATCACCAGCCTGCCTGATCTGGTTGCCGTGGAAGCTTAATTGATCCCCGTGGAACATTTAGCCAACATCTGAGAGGTCGGAAAACCGCCCTTTTTCTATGTTTATAAAACGGTTACAATTTAGCAGGGAAACACATTGACTTTTCATAAGGCTTCCCCTATAATTTGTCAGTATAAAATTCGCCTCAGCAGCATAAATTCCAAAATACGGAATATTCCGCTTTGCCTGGATTCGGCATTTAATAGATACGAACGGTGTACAGAACAGGACACTGACGTTCATAAAGATATAACGGCTTCAGCCTTGGCTGCCTGTTATTATATTTCTTAAGCGAGAAGCGGAACACGTTTATTGCTTGAAGAGCGTGATCGTTTCTATTTTGCCGTTGCCGTCTTTACAGGGATTTCGTAATTAACCGGATGTGAGAGTGCGAAAATCTACTATTCACATGACAGGAGAATCGGTACAGATGAGCGATAAAGAGGTCATTCTCACCCAGGACGGGCTTAAGAAGCTGGAAGACGAGCTTGAGAATCTAAAATCCGTGAAGCGCCGTGAAGTTGCGGAACGGATCAAAGTGGCAATCGGCTACGGAGATATCAGTGAGAACTCCGAGTACGAAGATGCCAAAAATGAACAGGCCTTTATTGAAGGTCGAGTGATTACGTTGGAGAAAATGCTGCGTAATGCGCGCATTATCAATGCTGACGAAATCGGTACCGACGCGGTAAGCGTAGGTTCGACCGTTCAGGTAAAAGATCTGGAATTCGGTGAAGAAATGGAATACACGATTGTTGGTTCGGCAGAATCCAATCCGCTTGAGAACCGCATCTCCAATGAAAGTCCGGTTGGCATGGCACTGCTCGGCAAGTCAAGAGGAGCGACGGTCGATGTCAATGTTCCTGCCGGCACCATTCAGTACAAAATCATCGACATCAAAAAATAACCCGATTCCGTAGATGCAAGGGAGCATCTGCGGTCTCGTAAGCTTCCGCGACCGTTTTGGCTGATGCCGAAGCAGCTGCGGGAGCTTTTTTGATGAGGTTCTCTCCGACAGCTTCTTTCTGGGATAGAAAGCGGCTTTCGCGGTTGACGAACCGGACGATTTGGAACGATAATATAGGTTGACGACAAGCGGAGCCAGCACGGCAAGATAATGCGGGCGATCGCCAAGGACAGGAGCTGAAACACACGTGTCTGAAGAAAATACAAACCAGGAAAACCAGGAAGTCGAACTGAGTGAACTGCTCAAGGTACGCCGGGAAAAACTGGGTGAATTAAAGGAACTCGGCATCGACCCGTTTGGCGCCAAGTTTGAACGCAGCGAAACGGCGGCGGGCATTGTTGCCAAATACGATAGTATGGACAAAGACGAGCTGGAAGAAAAAGCGATTGAGGTACGTCTGGCAGGCCGGATCATGGCTAAGCGGACAATGGGTAAAGCCAGCTTCGCGCATATTCAGGATCTGACAGGCCGTATCCAATTGTATGTACGTAAGGATAGTGTGCCGGAAGAGCAGTACAATGCGTTCTCGATCCTCGATCTCGGTGACATCGTTGGTGTACGCGGAACAGTGTTCAAGACGAAGACCGGGGAAACGACAGTCAAAGTAGCGGAACTGACCGTTCTGAGCAAATCCCTACAGCCGCTGCCGGACAAGTATCATGGACTGAAAGACGTAGAACTGCGTTATCGTCAGCGTTATGTCGACATGATTGTAAATCCTGAAGTTCAGCAGACATTCATTCTGCGTTCGCGGATCATTCAATCAATGCGCCGTTACTTGGATTCGTTGGGTTATCTCGAAGTGGAGACGCCGACACTGCATTCGATCGCAGGTGGCGCTGCTGCACGTCCGTTCATTACTCACCACAACGCCCTCGATATGGAGCTTTATATGCGGATCGCTATTGAGCTGCATTTGAAGCGTCTGATTGTAGGCGGAATGGAGAAGGTGTATGAGATCGGTCGTGTTTACCGCAACGAAGGAACATCGACGCGTCATAATCCGGAGTTCACGATGATTGAGCTGTATGAAGCTTATGCAGATTACAAAGACATCATGAGCCTGGTAGAAAATATGGTCGCTCATATTGCTCAAGAAGTGCTTGGTACGACGATGATCGAATATCAAGGCCAACAGATCGATCTGAAACCGCAGTGGCGTCGTGTGTCGATGGTAGATGCAGTCAAAGAAGTAACGGGAGTAGACTTCAGCGTGCATATGACGAGTGAAGAAGCTCACGCTTTGGCGAAAGAACACAAGGTACCGGTTGAGAAGCATATGACGTTTGGTCATATCCTGAATGCTTTCTTCGAGCACTTTGTCGAAGAGACGCTGATTCAGCCGACGTTTGTTACCGGACACCCGCTTGAAATTTCGCCGCTGGCAAAGAAAAATGATCAGGATCCTCGCTTTACCGACCGGTTCGAATTGTTTATCGTAGCACGTGAGCATGCGAATGCATTCAGCGAGCTGAACGATCCGATCGATCAGCGCGAACGTTTTGAAGCACAGCTGCGTGAGAAAGAGCACGGAAACGATGAAGCGCATGAGATGGACGAAGATTTTATCCGCGCGCTGGAATTCGGTATGCCGCCTACCGGCGGTCTGGGTATCGGCATCGACCGTCTGGTTATGCTGCTGACCAATGCTCCGTCGATTCGCGATGTCCTTCTGTTCCCACACATGCGGAACCTGTAAAGCACCTGGAATTTATCATAATGGTTCCATATAAAAAGAGAAGGCGCTTTTGCGCCTTCTCTTTTTTCTTTCCTCCTTTACGAATGAAGGATTTAACTGCAGGTTTTCGCCGCGTATTTAAGTTTGTTTTTTGCACAGAGAGTCGAGATAGTGATCCAGCATCTGCTCCATGGAAGAAGGCGGCATACGATCCGGGTACAGCAGTCCATGTAGGGCCACTCCGTCAACGAACATTTGCATCCGTAGGGCTTCTCCTTCTACATCCAGTGATTGGGAAGCAAACCCGTAATCCACCAAAGCTTGCACAATACGTGTCATGGTTTCCTTCATTTCTTTATAGACACGATCTGCGTGATCGCGAAGCGAAGGCTCCGACATCGATTTGGATGTGAAAGCAAGCCAGACTTCCATCTCTGAACGGGTTTCTTCGTTTAGTGGTACAAGTTCCCGCAGAACGTCTCTGGCAACTTCCGGTACGGGGCGTTCAAAAGAAAGCGCAAAGATTCGTTTGTTTACCCGTTCCGACACCAGATTCATGGAAAACGAAAACAACTCGGCTTGAGTAGAAAAATAATGGCGCATGGATCCTGGTGATATGCCGGTTTCCTGAGCAACATTGCGAACCGAAGCATTCTCAATACCCGAGCGACGAATAATCCTCCAAGCCGCTTCGGCAACTTTAATTTTTTGTTGTTCATGATCAACGATTTTTGGCATAAAAAAATTATAACACATTTGTACTTGAAAAAACTATTCTTTTTAACACGACCGTGCTATTATAAAAACATATAAACATTGTCTTTTAAAAAAGGAGGGATAAAATGATTGGCTGGTTGATTATAGCGTGTGAAATTGGATTTTGGATTGTTGTATTTGTCGGACTGATAGCACGTTACATATTAAAGAAGAAACAGCTCGGTGCTTTTTTGCTGCTGCTGACGCCAATAATAGATCTTGTACTGCTTGCGGCGACAGTCATAGATATCCGGAGAGGAGCAGAAGTCGGTTTCATGCATGGACTAGCGGCAGTATATATCGGGGTAACGGCTGCCTATGGGCATCGGATGATCAAGTGGGCGGACGAGCAGTTTGCTTATCGCTTTGCCGGAGGTCCAAAACCCGAGAAAAAACCGAAAACAGGAATGAAGCATGCGGCTTTGCAGCGGGGAGAGTGGTATCGACATTTGTTGGCCTGGACAGTAGGAAGTACACTGCTCGGCATTATGATTCTGTTAATCGGTGATATGGATAGAGCGGAGGCTCTAAGATTATGGATTGTACGCTGGGCCATGATATTGGGAATCGACTTCATCATCAGCTTCAGTTACAGTCTTTGGCCAAGGAAAGAAGCTCGCAGGTTATAAAAGGAGAGACTTCCTTTCGAAGAGAGGGATGAGAAGACGAGCAAAATAAGAAGATACCAAGGTATGGGAGTATGAAGGTACGAAGCTCTAATAGAAGGAACTAATCAGCGTTTCAGTCATTCCTTTGTTTTTTTAAAATAATGCTTGCATAGCTTGCTTCAGCATGATATATTCTAGGAACGGCCTTGAGAGAGCGCCTGAGCGGTTCGGACAAGTGAGCAGGTACAGAATAGAATCGGAATAGACGCTTCGCAAGAAGCTGAAAAAAAGATTTTAAAAAAGACTTGCAAAACGAAAGCGAACATGCTAATATATAAGAGTTGCTGCTGCGAGACAATGGTTGACCGGCGGAAACAAGCATTACACAGTTTGTTCTTTGAAAACTGAACAGTGAGTAACGAGAATCACTTAACCCAGCCGGGCATAGTGATTTGAGGAACCGCGACAAGCGAGAAGGCTTTGCCTTTGATCTTGGACGGTTCGAGTGAATATAGGGAATGAAAATTCCCGCCACGTTTTAACGAGCACATGGTGCTTTCTTTAATAGCGAAGATCAAGTAATCGCTTGGTTCATTGCTCTTGCCCGAAGGGGTCAGGCAATGAAGTCGCGGTTGCGAAAGTATTCGCAACTTAATGGAGAGTTTGATCCT
>NZ_KB899303.1 GCF_000378145.1 Saccharibacillus kuerlensis DSM 22868
CAGGCATCGTACAGATGTCTTCGGATGTCGTACGCATGTCGTCAGGCATCGTACAGATGTCTTCGGATGTCGTACGCATGTCGTCAGGCATCGTATGGATGTCGTACGCATCAACGCCGGAGTGAAGTCAGCAAAAGCGAGAGTGAGCAATAGGGATAGACTTGCCTTACTCCGGCGCAGTCACCGCATACAGCATGCTGCCGTGCGGCGGAAGTTCCGCACGCAGCACGCCCTCCTGCGCGGCAGCGTCCTGCCGCGCCCACAGATCGCGCAGGCGCGCGTTGGGCGCCTGCGCAAGCTCATCGAGGCTGAGCGTGACCTCGGCGGATTCGTCGCCGAGGTTGAACAGAGCCACGTTCAAGCCGCCATCCGGGCGGCGCGAAGTCCAGATCCGGATATGATCCGGATCTGCCGCGCGCTGCGGCAGCGGGCGCGGCTCAGAGCCGTCACGCGAGACGGCCAGCACTTCGTCGTTGGTGAGCAGTGACAGCGTCCACTCGTCATTGCTGCGCAGTTCGCCGCCGAACATGAGCGGCGAACGGAAGATGCTCCAGAGCGTCATCATCGTAACCTGCTCATCGCAGGTAAAACGCGTCATGCGGTCTTCCGCCCCGCCGTCAACGCTGCGGATGCCGATCCGGCCGAGCGGCAGCATGTCGCAGTCCGGGAAGTGCCCTGGGCCGACATGCGGCGCCCATGCTTCGCAGCGCTCGAACATGCCGCGCAGCAGGAACCAGTGATCCCAGTAGTCGTCCGTCATGCGCCACAGATTGGCATTCTCGATCAGATGCTCCGCACGATCGACATGCGCCGGACCCGGCGACAGACTCAATACCATGTCCCGGCCGCTGCGGTCAATCGCACGGCGGATTAGTTCGACTTCGCCGGCATGATAGCCGTACAGTCTCGAATCGGCGATGTCGTCGACTTTGACGTAATCAACGCCCCAATCCGCATACATGGCGAACAGCGAATCGTAATATTCCTGAGCGCCTTCCTTCTCTGGATCGACGCCGTACATGTCCGTGTTCCACGGACAGATGGAATTCGGATGGGCGATCTGCCGCGCCGTAATATTCGTGCCGAGAATCTTCGTATCGGCATGTACGGCCTGACGCGGAATGCCGCGCATAATATGGATGCCGAACTTGAGACCCAGTCCGTGGACATACGCCGCAAGTTCACGGAAACCGCCTCCGTCAGCCGCAGACGGGAAGCGATTGGCGGCCGGAATCAGCCGCGAATACTCGTCCATTTCCAGCGGCACGAACGGCCGATAACGGGACGAATAAGCGCCCGGTTCGTACCATTGAATATCGACGACAACATATTCCCACCCGTGCGATTTAAGATGCTCCGCCATATAATCCGCGTTGCCCCGGACTTCCTCTTCCGTTACGCTCGCGCCGTAGCAGTCCCAGCTGTTCCAGCCGAGCGGCGGCGTCTGTGCATAAGCATGATGCTTCATGGTCACTGCTCCTCCTCATGCTGCGGGATCGTCCCGCCCTGTAAATTTCCCTGCTCCAATCCAATCTTTTTGACGCCCGAAAGCCGGCGGTTGTGCCGCCGGCCTTCCTCGACTCCACCTGACTTTCGAGATGCTTTACATTTGAACACGCCTTATGCTTTTGAACGTCTTGCACTCGTAACCTCTGCATGCCGACCTTTAATCAAGCGTTATGCTTTAAGCTCAGCCTGTAAGCTTTAGCCCTTAATCGTCAGTACTGTTACCGACATTGGAGAGAGCTCAACGTTCAGCGTTCCGTTCTCGCCGCGCTCAAAACCATTGAACTCCTGCGGCGCGATATTTTCCGGCTGCTCGAACGTGTTATGAGCCTCCATGCTGTCCGCCGTCAGTACGCGTCCGCTGACCTGCCCGTCCGCTCCGATTCCGCGCAGATCCAGTCGGACACTGCTGCTTTCCGTCGGGCTGACGTTGCACAGACTGATATGCACGACGCCGTCTTTTCTCGACGCGGATACGCTCACCTGCGGAATGGAATCGCCGTTCAATTCGTAATTCGGCGTTTCCACAGCCATCTGCAGCACTTCGGCATCCTGATGCACCTTGAACATTTCGAATACGTGATACGTCGGGGTCAGCAGCATCTTGTCGCCTTCGGTCAAGATCATCGCCTGCAGCACGTTGACCATCTGCGCGATATTCGTCATTTTGACGCGCTCATGATGCTTGTGGAAAATATGCAGATGCAGACCGGCAACCAGCGCGTCGCGCAGCGAGTTCTGCTGATACAGGAATCCCGGGTTGGTGCCCGGCTCGCTCAAGAACCAGGTGCCCCATTCGTCGACGATCAGCGCGACTCTTTTCTCCGGATCGTATTTGTCCATAATTGTCGTGTGGCGGGTAATCAGTTCGTCCATGTACAGCGACTTTTTCATGACTTCGAACCAGCCGCTCTCGTCGAAGCCGAGCGCCGGCTGCTTGTTTTCCCAGCCGCCTTCCATCGTGTAATAGTGCAGGCTGAGTCCGTCCATGTGGCGGCCAGCTTCGCGCATCAGCACCTCGGTCCAGTGATAGTCGTCGATATTCGGTCCACCCGCAATCTTGAACAGCTTGTTATCGCCGTAATTGCGCGAATACGTCTGGTAGCGGCGATATTCGTCGGCATAATATTCCGCTCTCATGTTGCCGCCGCAGCCCCAGTTTTCGTTACCGACGCCGAAGTACTTCAGTTTCCAAGGCTTCTCCTGCCCATTCTCCTGACGCCATTTCGCCATTGGGGATTCGCCGTCGAACGTCATGTACTCCACCCATTCGGACATCTCCTGCACCGATCCGCTGCCTACGTTGCCGCAGATATACGGTTCGGTCTCCAGCAGTTCGCACAGGCGGAAGAACTCGTGCGTTCCGAAGTGATTGTTCTCTATAACGCCGCCCCAGTGCGTATTGACCATCCGTTTGCGGCCTTCGCGCGGTCCGACGCCGTCTTTCCAGTGATACTCATCGGCAAAGCAGCCGCCCGGCCAGCGCAGTACCGGAATGCTGAGGTTTTTCAGCGCCTGCAGCACGTCTTTGCGAATCCCGTCGATGTTCGGCATCTCGGAATCTTCGCCGACCCACATGCCTTCGTAAATACAGCGCCCCAGATGTTCCGCGAACTGCCCGTAAATATTGCGATCGATCTTGCCCAACGCCACGTCGGCATTGATGACAACGGATGCCTTGGTCATGGAAAATCCTCCTTGTATCCTGTTCAGGATATTATGTTAACTTGTACGTACAATCACGTGAAAAAAGCAACCGATGTTGATCGCTGCTTCCCGTTTGGAAAAAGGATGTCGGCCGGCCGCGTTTCGCTCTTTCCAAAACGGTGGCCGACCGATTTCCGATTATGATGCCGCGCTGCACATGATTCTTACCATTCCAATTTGAACTTCCCGGCTTACCTATGGCTTAAAAAGAATTCGACGATCAGCCGCGCTTGCTCAAACGGATGACATTCCACGAAGCTTTGGCCAGACGTCCGCTTACGATGCCGTCTTTCAGCTCGGAAGCGCCGCGGTTATGCGGAGCGACTTTCTCGCTGTCGGCTGTGTTTACGGCTTTGAGGTCGTCATTTTCCAATACAATATGCTCCTCGATGGCATAGCCTTCGAAGCTGCGCACGTCGCAGGTCAGATCGAGCGCTTCGGTCAAGTGACGGTTAAGCGCGAAGATTGTCAGCGTGTCTTCTTCTTCGTTGTGCACGACGGCAGTGTCCAGATACGGCACGTCCGTATAGTCTTTCGCGTCGTACTTCGGCGAATCGACAACCGGCTTGAGCGAAACGCCGCGGCCGTAGATGGATGCGTGCAGGTATGGATAGTAGATCGTCTGCTTCCACGAACGTCCGCCGTTTTCCGTCATGATCGGCGCGATAACGTTGACGAGCTGAGCCAGGCAGGCCGACTTTACGCGGTCCGCGCGGCGCAGGAACGTCATCAGCATGCTGCCGACGAGCAGAGCGTCTTCGAAGTTGTACACATCTTCAAGCTGCGGCGGCGCGATGCCCCAAGGGTTGCGGTCGATCTGCGCATCCGCTTCGTTGGAGTGGTACCATACATTCCATTCGTCGAAGCTGAGCTTCATCGTTTTTTTGCTGCGTTTCTTCGCTTTAATAAAATCCGTCGTCGCGATAACGGTATGGATAAAGTGGTCCATGTCCATGCCGCGGGCCAGATAGTTCGCCGAATCGTTGTCGCGGTTGCCGTAATACTGGTGCAGCGACACGAAGTCGGCTACATCATAAGTATGCTCAAGCGTTTCCGCTTCCCACGACGGGAAGGTCGGCATATCGGTATTGGAGCTGCCGCAGGAAACGAGTTCGATGTCCTTGTCGATCAGACGCATCGCTTTGCCTGTCTCCGCTGCCAGACGTCCGTACTCTTGGGCCGTCTTATGCCCGATCTGCCAAGGGCCGTCCATCTCGTTGCCGAGACACCACATTTTGATCTTGTGCGGTTCTGCAAAGCCGTGGCTTTTGCGCAGATCGCTGTAGCGGCTGCCGCCCGGATGGTTGCAGTACTCAAGCAGATTCCGCGCATCTTCGATTCCCCGTGTTCCGAGGTTGACCGCCATCATGACATCCGTGCCTACGTCTTTAGCCCAGCGCATGAACTCGTTTGTTCCCACATAGTTAGGTTCCGACGTGCGCCACGCCAATTCCAGACGCTTCGGACGGTCTTCGACCGGTCCCACGCCGTCTTCCCAATCGTAGTTCGACACGAAGTTGCCGCCCGGATAACGCACGATCGGTACTCTCAGATCGCGGATCAGCTGCTTCACATCGCCGCGGAATCCGTGCTCATCCGCAGTCGGATGTTCCGGTTCATAGATGCCTCCGTATACGGCACGTCCCAGGTGTTCGATAAACGATCCGTAGATGCGCTCGTCGATCTCGGAAATGCGGAACGCCTTATCGACGATCATTCTAGCTTTCAGGTTAGATGCTGCCAATTTGCTCATCCTTTCGATCTGAAAAGTTAATGAAGGCTCGTCCTAATGAAACGCTTACAAATCTCGTCGAACGACAAATCCGGGCGATCGCTTCCCCTGCTCCGGTGCCGATCTGGCGGACGGAAGAACCTTTACGCACCCAATGTATCATGCATGTCCGTACAAGTCAATTCTTATACGAATTATTAATGTTTATATTAAGTATATAGTTTTCATTCTGTCGGATTCCCATTCAAAAAGCATGGCTGCCCACTTTGGGACAGCCATGCTTTTTAACCGTCTACGTTCCATCAGGTGTCAACCCAACCGATACACCGCCGCCTCATAAGGCCGCAGCTCAAAATCGCTTCCCTCCACCACACCCGGTTCGTAGTTCCCAATCAGAAACTCGCGCGGGCGCTCGCACAATCGCTCAGGACATGTGAACATCGGCGTCTCTCCGAAGAAGTTCAGCACGATCATCAGCGTCTCGTCCTCGAACGTGCGCGTATACGCGTAGATGTCTTTGTGCAGCGGCAGCAGCAGCTTGTACTCGCCATACAGCAGCGCCCGGCTTACCTTACGCAGTTCAATCAACTTTTTATAGTAATGGAACACGGAATTCGGATCTTCTACTGCTGCAGCAGCATTAACCGTCTCATAGTCCGGCGCAATTCCGATCCATGGATCGCCGGTCGTAAAGCCTGCGCCGCGCGAAGCGTCCCACTGCATCGGCGTACGGCCTGCATCGCGCGTATTGCGCCTTGCAATCTTGAGCGCTTCTTCCTCGTCCATACCGCTTTTACGTGCATGGTCCAGGAAATTGAGCGTCTCTTCGTCGCGGAAATCGTCTGCCGTATGGAATACGCCCCCAATCATGCCAAGTTCTTCGCCCTGGTAGATGGACGGAGTGCCTTCGAGCGTCATCAGCAGCGTCGCCAGCATCTTCGCAGACTGCTCTCGGTACTCGCCCGGATGACCGAAGCGGCACACGGCACGCGGTTGGTCGTGGTCGGCGAGGTAGTTGGCATTCCAGCCGTGACCGTGCAGCACGGTCTGCCAGTGGCTGATCGCGTTCTTGATATCGAGCAGCGTCCAAGATTGAGTCGTCCAGCGTGCAATACCCTGCGACGCATGACTCAGCAGCATATGGTCGGAATTAAGCACCATGTTCGCTTTGCCCGGTTCGTCGCCGATCGAATCGAGCGTCTGCGACGGATCAAGCCCTGCCGCTTCACCGATCGCCACAATCTCATAGTTCGCGCCTTCCTCTTCGTGCAGCCTTTTCACAATCCCATTGACCTTATCCAGACTCGAGAACATCTGGTACGCTCGTTCAACAGGCAGATGCTGGGTATTCCCGGTATCCTCGTCTCGCTGCCCTTCGGTCTTGACGATGTGCGCAATCGAATTGAAATGGAAACCGTCTACGCCTTTATCCGCCCACCATTTGACGATTTGATACGCTTCTTCGCGCACCTGCTCATTTTCCCAATTCAAATTGGGCTGACGGTGGCTGTATAAGTGCATATAATATTCTTCCGTCTCGGTATCGAATTCCCAGACGGAACCGCCGAAATAGGAGCCCCAGTTGTTCGGGAAGCCGGACCCTCGTCCTTCGCGCCAAATATAATAATTTCGTTTGTCGTTTTTCTTGGATGCCCGAGACTCTTTGAACCACGGATGCTCGTTGGATGTATGGTTCAGCGGCATCTCCAACATAATCTTCATACCGCGGCCGTGCGCTTCTTCAAGCAGCTGCTCGAATTCTTCCATCGTGCCGAATTTATCCATAATACTTCGGTAATCGCGAATATCGTAACCGCCTTCATGATCGGGAGAATCGAAGATCGGCGTCAGCCAGAGTACATCTACGCCGAGCTCCTGCAGATAGTCCAGTTTGGAGCGGACTCCGACCAGATCGCCGACTCCGTCGCCGTTCGAATCCATGAAGCTTTTGATATAGATCTCATATACGACGCTTTCTTTCCACCATTTCGGATTCATCACTCATTCCTCCTTCGCGGTTTACGAACCAAAAGAAGCGGAAGGGCTGCCCTATTCAAGACGCCTTCCGCTTCCGTTCATTTGCATGGATACTGCACATGAATCATGCGCTAATTATCCTTTTCCGCCTTGGAAAGCCGGATACTTGGTCATGCCTCCGTCGGCAAACAGCGTGATACCCGTCACATAGCTGGATTCCGATGATGCAAGCCAGGCCGCAACTGCGGCGATCTCTTCCGGTTCGCCTACGTATCCCATTGGGATCATACTCTCGACCTGCTTTTTCTGCTCGGGATCTTCAAACTTCTCCTGATTGATCGGCGTGTTGATTGCACCCGGTCCAATCGAATTTACACGAATACCTTTCGGTGCGTATTCGAGCGCAAGCGTCTCGGTCATCATTTTGACCCCGCCTTTGCTAGCTGCATAGTGGACAAAATGAGGCCATGGAATGATCTCGTGCACGCTGGACATATTGATGACCGTACCTTTGATATTATGCTCCAACATGTACGATATCGCCTCGCGGCTGCCCAGGAAGTATCCCGTCAAGTTGAGCTGGATTACACTGTTCCAGTCTTCAAGCGGCATTTTATGCGATTCAACTTCATTTTCTTTGCCCGCATTGTTGATCATAATATCTAGACTGCCAAACGTGTCGTGCGCCGCTTGGATCAGCTTTTTGACGCCTTCCTCTTCTGCAGCGCTTGCCTGAACTTCAATCGCTTTCCCGCCGGCCTGTTCGATTTCTTCAATCATCTCGTCGACGCCTTCGCGGTTGCTGTGATAATTGATGACGACATTTGCCTTCTCGCGGCCAAGCCGCATCGCGATCGCTTTCCCCAGCCCCGTTGCGGCACCGGTTACGATCGCAGTTTTTCCTTCCAAGTCCGGATACATTGCCATCCCTCCTTCTCTCTATTAGTACACCCGTTTGCAGAAGCAGAAACTCTATTTTTTGCTATCAATCCTGTAAAAGAACCCGGAGTTAAGCTTAGACTAAGATTCGGTGTGTATAGTAGAGAGAGAAAGAAGTTCCAAGCACCTCCCCACATCGAAAACAGACGGACATCCTCCATATAACGAATGACTCGATGAGAACGAACGAAGAAAGCGAGGAACATTGATGAGAACGATGAAAAAAGCAAGTTCAAAAAGCACAAATATTCGCAGCAGAAAACCGCTGATGCAGCAGACCGATCTTCTCACAAAAAGTAGAATTAACTTGAAACGGATCTGGATCGTCGGCACGCTGGCGCTGGGTATTACACTGGGCAGCAGCTTGGGAGGAGGACGGGTGGAGGCGGAAGCGGTCTATCGCGAAACGCCGCCTGCTTCAAGCGACGAAACGACCCGCAGCAGGGACGCTTTCCTATACGCCTTGGGCACTCAAAGCGAGCAGGAAGTGTATGACCTCATGTACGAAGGGCTCTCGCTGCGCGAAATATCCAGTCTGAACGGCGGCAGCGAAGAAGCGCTGATCACCCTGCAGGTACGAGAGCTGGAGCAGCAGTTGGAACAGCGATTGGCCGACGGCCAGATCACCAAGGAAGCCTACATAGCATACAAGGCCGAGCTGCCGGAGGTCGTGACGGCGAGCCTGTCGAGCAGTATGGCGGGCTTGTAACCAACGTTCGGCAGTCGCTCATATCCAAAACTCAAAACACTCCTTTTCCGATTTCGGAACAAGGAGTGTTTTGATGTGCTGTTCGTATCTTTGCCACAGCCCAAGCCTGTAATAAGATCGCTCTCGCCTTCCATCAGCTTCTTTTCGATAAGATATCTACGCTTCTGCCGCTCCGGACTGCACCAACCGAATTCCGAGCCGACTTGTCAGCCCTTCGACACAGTCCGCCATGACCCGATTGTGGTTCCAAACGAATGCCGGACGAAAAAAAGGCGCCCACATATTCATCCAGCGCTTCTTGGTCCGTACCTCCCACGTATACCGGATACGGGTGCAGGCTCCGACCTGCTCGAATTCCAGTCGGCCGCTGCCTTCCAGATGGCCGTTCGCACGCAGCACGATCAGATGCGGACGGCGCTTTTCCACGATTTGTGCGGTAAAAGACAGCTTGTACAGCATCCGAGTACGGATGACCGTCCGGTATTCATCCCCGATTCCGTCGCCGCTTGATCCCGATTTCAACTTACAGATCGAACATCCCCGCCACCAGTCTGCCTGCTCCGGTTTCTCAATCAGTTTCCACAATTCTTCCGCACTCGTCTCCAGCATCCAGTCGCTGACGAATCGGTAACCGTTCATGCCTCTTCGCCTCCCTGCCGTTTAAGGTCTTTCTCTTCATTTAAACGCCAAGCAGGGAAATTGAACAGCGGGTCAGTGAAAAAAGCGCTCGTCTGTATGGTACGGAAATTCTGGTTATGCACTGGAATGCCGGTTATGCCGGTGAGTGATGTGGCGGTCATAAGAGGGCGTGGAGTGAAGCTATTTGCAGCGCGGCATCCAGCAGACATTTCTACTTGAGCTTGTCAACAAGCAGGCCAAACGTACACGCTCAAATCCTCGTCCTCTCAAACTCCCGAATACGATCGTAACAAACTCTCATTCATTTTCGTTCACTAATAAAAGGCATTGATTTGAAAGAATCCAAGGCTTTCGCCAGCCGGTCGTGCTGCTGCCTCTTTCACTTGAAAAAATCTTTATTGGAAAGGAGAATAGTTATGAAAATGCCCGAAAATTTTCGTCTATGGGACTACATCGTATTCTTCGTACTGATTGCCGGGCTCGGTATTCTCAACATTCTGTCTCCAGGTCCCTTCCTCGGCCCTCTGCTGATGTGCATCATTAGCGGCGCGATCGGCAGCCTGATCCTGGGGACTGCCACAAATCTGGTTTTCCAAAGGAAACACTGACATGCCGAGCTATCAATACGCAGGCGGAAGCGGAATGGCTGGAGTGGATCGACCGCTTGAGCGATGAAGAACTGTTTATACAGGGCGTCGGCTGCTGGACCGGTAACAAGCCCAATTGGCCGATGGTACGCTGGATTCATATCAACTCGGCAGCACCTTTTGGCAGCTTTCGTACCAAGATTCGAAATGGAAAAAGCTGCGTTCCCTAAAAAACAGCGAATAAATTGGGGGGGTTCGGGGCGCTGCCTCAACGTCAGGCTGTTCATCCGCTTCAAGAAACCGAGCTCCTTCTTTCCCGTAATACAAACAAGCATAAACAATCCTATATGGGTAAAGGAGCCGGGAAATATGCGAGAAAAAACAGAACGCAATTTGAAAAATTTTTTAGGTTTTAACGCCAGTCTCCTTCTGGCTTCAAATCTGTTATGGGGCGCACTCTTTTCACTGATGCCTTTCGGCTTTTGGAATGCAAAGATATTTACCGCAATTCTGGCCATTACCGTTGTCGAACTTGTGATCATCTGGATCTGGTGGAAAAGCCCCAATATGCCGCTGTCCCGCTGCAATTCCCTGACCTCGTATGTTCAACTATTGACCATGAACGTTATTTTTTCACTGTCTCTCTATCAATTGACCTGGGGTTCCGTCTGGTTTTGGGTGTTCCTTGGGGTATTTGTTGTCGTATGGGCATTGTCGGTATTTTCCCTGGAATACCTGGCAGCTGCACTTCGAACGCCCAAAGGCGAGAAATGGATGCTTCTTCCGCTTGGTGCGCTGGCGATCTTTTTCACCCTGGGAGGGCTGTCCGCTTACAAAGGTCAGGAAGGAATTATAATGGAGCTCCTGACGGACTATGGAAAAGCCTGGTATGTGTCGCTGTTCATGTACGTTATGGGCCTGTTCCTAATGTTCCTCACAGGGAATTTAGTAAGAAAAAAAGATCCCAAAAAGCAAAGCTCACAAAAAAGCTCGGGAAGTCAAGCTTCGAGAAAGAAACTGTCCAGAAAGCAGCGTTTGAAAAAAAGCTCTCGTTCTTCCGGATAAAAATACTGGGGCTGCAAAGTTCAGTTCAACTCCATCTGCAAGTCTCACAAGAAAGGCGGCGACTTCCACATGAAAATCAGATGCCTTCTCTTTCTTTGTTTTGTATGTATTCTATCCGCCTGTGCTTCCAGCAGTAAGCCCGATTCGATCGTTGAAGAGGCTAACAGAGTTACAGCGACTAAACGGATTGCGGACAGCGACTTTGAACTTAGATTGGTCGCGGAACGAATCGACGAGGACGACAACATGTTCGAGTTGGAAGCGGGTATTCGTTATATCGGAGATCGGCCGGAAATTGAGATCATGCACGGAGATCCACTGATCTCTTCTTCTATAATTATAGAGGGCGAAGAGATCGGAGGACCTAGTGTTGTTATTACCATAGGAATTTTTACAACATTAAAAGCAAACGAGTGGCATACTCAAGACATCACCCTTCAGTCCTCCCGAACGCAGATTAAGCAATTTTACGAAAAGGACGGAAAGATCACGATCAATGCCGGATTCAGCGCCGACGGCTATACCTATGAGCAAAAGGATAACGCTTTTCTGAGCCTGAAAGCCGAAGACATTCCGCGTTGATGCCCGTCAGTTCCAGTCACCTTCTTCCCGACGCAGCAAAAAAGCGGCTTTCGCAGGCACTATGCCCGCGAAAGCCGCTTTCCCATATTCGGAGTCCCGAGCGCCTATTTGCGCTCGGAGTCCGTTCAATTCTCGATTTCTATTCTTTATTTCCCCGCCAACTTCAGTACCGTAGCATCCATCTGCTTGAACAGCTCTTCCTTCGTGATCTTCTTCGCCACATAAGCCTGCATCAGAGCGCCGAATTCCTGATTCGTTCCATCCGGCAGCTTAGGCCAATGCCAGCCGAGCGTTTTTTCAGCTTGTACGTATTCCTGGATGCCTGCGGCGATGTCGCCGAGCTGTTCCGGTTCATACGTGATCGTTTTCAGTGCCGGGATGAATTTGAACTCTTCAACTGTATAGCGTTTGCCTGTTTCGGACGTAACCATCCAGTTGAGGAATTTCTTCGCTTCTTCTTTGTTGGCCGAGTTTTTGTTCACGACCCAGTTGTTCGGTACGCCGACAAAGATATTGTCGTTCAGCGCTTCGTCATCGTTGATTGGCATAGGCAGAATGCCGACTTCGAGCTCTGGATCGATCCCGTCGATCTGCACCTGCGTCCAGTTGCCCTGCTGCGTCATTGCCGCCATGCCGGAAGCGAATTCCGTCATCTGCGTGTTGTAGTCGGTCGTCAGTGGACGATCGTTGCTGAATTCCATCGTCAGGTCGACCAGATTGATCCAGTCGTTGAAGATTTCGTTGTCGGCAACGGAAGTCTCTCCCGCTCTCCATTCTTGGATGAACTTATCCGGATCTTCCTGCTTGGCATAAGCGTCATTCACCAAATGCTGCCCGATAACCCACCACTCCTGGTAGCCGTTTTCGAACGGTACGATACCTGCATCCTGCAGCTTCTGTGCCGTTTCGCGCAGAGCGCTAAGCGTCGTCGGAAGTTCTGTAATGCCTGCCTGTTCGAACAGTGTTTTGTTGTACAAGAAACCGTAACCTTCGATGTTCATCGGCAGTCCGTACAGCTTGCCGTCCATTGTCATCGGGTCTTTCACGTTATCTGCCAGATCGGCCACCCAAGGCTGATCGGACAGATCTTCCATACGGTCTTTCCACAGCTGTGCTTCGTTGTAACCGCCGTTGTTGAAAATGTCCGGCTCGTCGCCCGAAGCGAATTTTGCTTTCAAGGCTGCGCCATAGTCCGCGCCGCCGCCGACCGTCTCAATCGTAATCTTGACGCCGGTCTCTTTTTCGTATTCGGCCAACAGCTTCTCCATCGCATCCGCGATTTCAACTTTGAACTGGAACATCTTGAGTGTCACGTCAGAAGTCGGTGCATCTCCTTCTCCGGTTGTCCCCGCATCTGTACCGCCCGTGCCGGCCGTCGTACCTGTCCCGCCGGTTCCGGCTTCCGGATTCGGCATAGCGCCTCCGCCTCCGCAGGCAGCGAGCAGCGAAATCATCAGCAGCAGCGCCATCGTGAGAAAACTACTTTTTTTCATGTGTACAGCCTCCCTTTTGTGTGTGTCCAAACATCCGTGCAAAAGTGTAAAGACGGTATCCCTTCTCCGACCTGTCCTCGCTCTTCCCAATCTGGTTGGTAGCGATTACAATAAGATTGCTTTTATGTGGTATTGCGACTTGCCGATATTAGGGTGCTGCTTGTGGATCAGCCTTTGACAGCGCCTGCTGCGATACCTGCGATAATATGCTTCTGTAGGACAAGGAAGAAGATGACGATCGGCGCAATGCCCATCAGCAGTCCTGCAAGCGCCAGATCCCACTGCTTCGTATACTGCGAGAAGAATGCGTTAGTCGCCAGCGGAATGGTCCGAAGATCCGGATTACCTCCGACAATCAGCAGCGGCAGCAGGAAGTCGTTCCAGATCCACAGTGTGTTCAAGATGAACACCGTCACGATCATCGGCTTAAGCAGCGGTACGACAATTCGGAAAAAGACACCGAATGGCGAGCAGCCGTCCATAATGCCCGCTTCCTCGACTTCCACCGGCACCGACTTCACGAAGCCGTGGAACAGGAAGATGGTGAGCGAAGCGCCAAATCCCAAATAGCAGATAATTAGCCCCGGCAGGTTGCCGGTCATGCCCAGATTTGCAGCGACCCGTACCAGCGGAATCATGATCGACTGGAACGGAATAACCATCGCCGCTACGAAAGCCATAAATACAATATTGTTGAATCGGCTCGGATGCCGAACCAACCGGTAGGCAGCCATGGAACAGAACAGCGCCAGCAGGACGTTCGCCAATATGGTAATGACTAGCGAATTGGTGAACGCTTTTGGAAAATCAAGAATGTCCCAAGCCCGCGTAAAGTTATCGAAAGTGATCGCTTTCGGAAGCGCTGCAGAATCTTTGAGAATATTCGCGAACGTCTTCAGCGAGTTTACGATGACAAAGTAGAAGGGAACAAGGAAGAGCAGTGCCAGCAGGACGGCGATGATCTCAAGCAGCAGCGTGCGCCAAGAATACTTGTGACCCGTTTCCATTTAGGACTGCACCTCCCTTCTTTTTGTAAACCAGACTTGCAGTGATGATACGGCTGCGACGATAATGAAGAACAGCAGTGCCTTTGCCGTACCCAGTCCGTAGTTGCTGTTGGTGAACGCTTCGGTGTAGATGTTAAGCGCCAGCGACTCGGTCGAGCCGAACGGTCCGCCGCGTGTCAGCGACAAGTTGAGATCGAACATTTTGAAAGCGTTTGACATGGACAGGAACAGGCAGACGGTAATCGCTGGCATAATCAGCGGGAACGTAATGAAGCGAAGCTTCTGTCCGTAACCGGCTCCGTCGATCTCAGCGGCTTCGATCAGCGAGCGGTCGACGTTCATCAATCCGGCGATATAGATAATCATCATATAGCCGGCGGCCTGCCAGACGAATACGATGACGATTCCCCAGAAACCGGTTGCTTCTGTTCCGAGCCATTCAAGGTTGAAAAATCCGATTCCGGTTGCTCTGCCGACAGCCGCGAAGCCGCGGATAAAGATGAACTGCCAGATGAAGCCGAGCAGCAGTCCGCCGATAACATTCGGAATGAAGAAGAGTGTCCGCAGCAGATTGCGCATTTTGAGCTGCTGGACCAGGAGCAATGCCAGCAGGAACGCGATCACGTTGGTGAGAATAACAACAGCCAGTGTGAAGCGGATTGTAAACCAGAAGGAAACCCAAAATTTCGAATCCGCGAACATCGCGGCAAAGTTACGTCCGCCTACCCAATTGACGGTAAGGGCTACGCCGTTCCAGTCGGTAAAGGAGTAGTACATGCCCAAGAAAAACGGGATGACGACAATAACGACGAAGAAAAGCAGCGACGGACCCAGAAACACGCTCTGCATCAGTAAATTCATCCAGCGCTTGCGTCCTGCCAAGATAGTGCACCTCCCGTTACGTTCTGTTTTTCTGATCTGTCATCATTATATAACCAAAAAGTAAGCGCTAACATAGAGAGAAATGACGAATATAGTGGAGTATATTGACCTTCCTCAGGAGAAAGGAGTGCCGCATGTTCCGACAGTCCATTCGCAGCAAGTTGACCCTATTCCTTGTCGTCGCCACCGCCCTACCCATTCTGCTCTCTGCACTGGTCGTCTACAGCTTGACTAAGGAAAACGTCAAGCGCAGCGCGATCGAAGACAATGCCAGCCTGCTGTATCAGGGACAGACAAATATCGTCAACTATCTGGATGCGGTTAATAAACTGTCCCTGCAGGTCTACGATGAATCCGTATACGGCGATACGCTGATTGATATTATGCTCACGGGCTCCGACGAATTGGGCTCCGGGATCGACCGCGGCGACGTCATGGGCGCCCTGCGGCGAACCTATTACTCCATGGACGGGATACACCAAGTCTTTCTGCATATCGACAAGAGCAGCAATTCTTATCTCTACTATGCAGGCAAGCCTTACGGACCGATGCGTCAGGATCAGCTGCCCGAATACCGCAAATGGGAAGCTCAAGCTTTTGCTGGGGTCACACATCGAGCCGGCAGCTATCGCCTCCGTCCAGAGGACGAGGAACGGTCGACCGACGTGTTCACCTTCAACCGGATCGTCTACGACATTCCCCGTAATGAAAAGATTGGATTGTTGGCAATCGACGTGCGAATCGACTTCCTTCGTTCGTTGGTTCAGCGGCTGGCCGCCGAAGGTGAGCAGGTCTATATTGTGAACAGCCAAGGCAGATTAATTGTTGGGCCGCCGGAACGCCTCGGTGAAAGGCCCGAATTGGCCGGATTGGATGAAGTGCTTGCAGCGAAGAAGGAATCGGGGTATTCAGTACAAGAAGACGGCAGTAATACGTTCCTCTTCTACGAGAAGGTACAAAGTTCACTCGCCGACTGGACCCTTATCAAACGTGTCGATACCGATACGCTGTACCGACGCGAACGACAGATCCTGCTGCTCAACGCTGGTGTCGGCGTACTGTCACTGATCGTTGTCATCGTGGCGACGGCGTTTATCTCGCTCAAATTCACCCGGCCGATCCGCAAATTAATCCGCGGTATGCAGCAGGTGGAATCCGGCGCACTGCCGCTGGAGCTGGAGACGAATCGGACCGACGAATTCGGCGTGCTGTCCCGGCGTTTCGAAGGCATGGTTCGGCGGCTGAACGACTCGATCTTGAAGCAGTACCGATTGGAGATCATGAACAAGACCAATCAGCTGCGGGCGCTCGAAGCTCAGGTCAATCCACACTTCCTGAACAATGCACTCCAATCGATTGCGACACTGGCTTTGAAAAAAGGCGATCGAGAAGTGTACGGCCTCATCTCCTCGCTCGGTCGGATGATGCACTATAATATGCACGTCGGCGATGCTTTTGTTCCGCTGAATCGAGAGATCGAATATGTGCAGGATTATCTGGGTCTACAGCGGCACCGCTTCCGTGGAAGCTTCCGCTTCTCGCTCGAAGTTGAGCCGGAAACAAAAAATATCCAGGTTCCTCGAATGATTCTGCAGCCGCTGGCGGAAAACTATTTCAAGCATGCCGGCGAAACGTTCGAGAACGAAGGCATACTTCGAATCCGGACATTCATAAGAAAAAACGAACCGGAAGCGGAAGTGAAAACGGAAGAAGATGCGACCGAAACTGAAAATTCGTCTTCCGCCCGCATAATCTCGACCGAAGACGAAGACTGGCCGGCCGCTGCTGCACAGAGAAGCAGCGTACGACGCGAATTAATTGTAATTGTTGCCGATAACGGGCCGGGAATCGAACCCGAACTTCGGCGCGAACTTCAAGAAATGCTGGACCGCCCACTCGTCTTTGGTCAGAATACGGAGCCGGCACAGATCGGATTGCGCAGCGTCGGCGACAGGCTGCGCTTGTATTTCGGCGATTCGGCTGCCGTCTTCCTGAGCCGATCACTTGAAGGCGGCCTTCAAGTCACGCTTCGGATTCCGCTGTTTGGCTACGAAGAAATTGGGGAATAAACTCGCATATTTGACCATTCCAACACAAGGAGGCTCGATATGAAAGTTCTTATCGTGGACGACGAGGCACATGTTCGGGAGGCCATTCGCCTTCTGATCGATTGGGAGCGTTACGAACCGGCAGAGGTCATGGAGGCATGCAGCGGTCGTGAAGCCATCGCCATAATCGAACGGCATGCGCCGCAGATTGTCCTGACCGACATGATCATGCCGGCCGGCGGCGGAATCGATCTGCTGGAATGGATCAGCCGCAGCGTACCCGATACGAAAACGCTGGTGATCAGCGGACATGGCGATTTCGACTTCGCCCGTCAGACGCTGCGATACGGAGGAATGGATTATCTGCTGAAGCCGATTGACGGCGACCAGCTCAACGAATCGTTCTCGCGAGCCGTCGAAAGCTGGCTTGCCGACGAAGAAAATCGTCAGCGGCTGCTGGCACAAACGATGGAAGTAAACCGTTTCAAGCCCGTATATTGGGACAAGCTCTGCTCCGATCTGCTCGGAAGCTCGACCGCCCGCATGAGAGCGGATCATGAATTGATCGGCGAGTTCAGTCTGGATGGGCCGACAGGAACGGTGCGAAGCGCCGTTGTCCGGCTCGATGAAGACTCTCTCCTCTGGCGCAAATACGCGGCGAGAACCGAACTGCTCTTCTTCACCTTGACCAATGTGATCAACGAAATGCTGGGCCGAGGCCGCGACGGTTACGCCTTCCGAAATCTCGGCCGCGATCGCGAAGTCGTCATCTTTTTCTGGCGTAATGCGGCACATGTCGGCGAAAAGTTGATACGGATCAACGCGGGGCTTGAGAGCGTGCTCGGCGAGCCGCTGCATTTCGGCCTCGGCGGCTGTACGGAAGGATTGGCCGAAGGACTGCGTTCTTCCTACCTGCAGGCGGAGGAAGCACTGAAGCAGCTGTATCTTTCGGCAGATAACCTTGCAGCGGAAGAATATATTCATGCTTTCGAGGGCGGGCATATTGGACGGACGGATACGATGGAAGAGATTGCGGCCTATATCCGCGAACATTATCGCGAAGATCTGACGCTCCAGGATTTGGCGAAGCGCTTCTTCCTGAGCCGCGAGTACATTTCCCGCCGCTTCAAGCGGGAATTCGGTGAGAATGTATTCGATTATCTGGCCAACATCCGCTTGGAACGTGCCAAGCAGCTGCTGCTCGATTCAGAGATGAAGATCGTTCGTATTGCTGAGCTGGTCGGCTATCAGGATGAGAAATACTTCAGCCGCGTCTTCAAAAAAGCGACCGGTCGGACACCGAACGAATTCCGGCGCGGAGAAGCTTGAATGTGGAAGAGGGCTTAGCCGTTGGCTCGGGAACCTGTGCAGTGTAGAGTATGCTACGATTCTCGCATCAAAAAGCCTCTTCCAAAACGGAAGAGGCTCTTTAATCCTGTGAGACACTCCAAATTATCTGGACTGTCTCCTAGATGCGCCTGCTTGTGAGGCTCCGTGCCTCATGCTTTCAGGACCGCAAAATTCATACCCGGAACTGCCCTACTTCTTCGCGAAGTTCGCCGGACAATCGGCTCAGCACATCTGCCGAAGCCGAGACTTCCTGCATCGAAGCGAGCTGCTGCTGCGCAGCTGCAGCCACACTCTGCGAACGGGCCGAAATGTCCCTCGACAGCTCATTCATATCCTGTTCCGAGCTAAGCGCCTGCTGCATGCCTGCCGAGATCTGCTCAACGGAAGCTGCTGTCTCCTGCATCCGATCGGTAATCCGCTCAAGCGAATCGTAAATGCGGTAGAAGGACTCTCCGGCACGATTGGCCGTCTGTGCTCCTTTTTCCACTTCCCGTGCTCCTTCCTCCGTCGCATCTACGGCAGCCTGCAGACGGTTCACGATACCTCCAAGCAGTTCTTCGACTTCGGCCGATGCCTTGCTCGACTGTTCAGCCAGTTTCTTAACTTCCGCAGCGACTACACCGAAGCCCTTGCCCTGCTCTCCTGCACGGGCCGCTTCGATCGAAGCGTTCAGCGCCAGCAGATTGGTCTGACTGGCAATGCCGCCGATTGTCTGCACGATCTCCGTGATCCGCTTTGATTCGCGCTCCAATTCGTAAATGGCGGCCGACGAACGGCCGACCGTTTCCTTGGCCGTACGCATACGCTCCATCGTTTCTCCGATAAGCTTTGTCCCTTCCTGTGCACCTTCAAGTGCATCAGTTGAAGCACGCGACACATCGGAAGTTGTATCCGCCACCCGGCGAAGGTTTTCTCCACCCTCTTCCAATGCCAGCTTGTTTTCATCCATTCCCGCCATTTGGCGTTCCGCTCCACCGGCCACGTCCATAATTGCACCCGTCACCTGGTCGGCCGCTTCGGACGCTTGCCCGGAATTTTTGAGCAGTATACCCGAAGCACCCGCCACTTGTTCCGAACTGCTGTCGATCTTAACAATCAAATTACGCAGATTATTTTTCATCCGGTTAAAAGCTTCAGCCATTTCGCCGATCTCGTCACGATTCGAAATATGCAGATCGCTGCCTGTAAGATCACCCGATGCAATGCGTTTCGCTTGATTCGCAATCTGCGAAACCGGACGGGCAATTTTGCGTCCCAGCAGATAGGCGATCAGTGTTCCGAGCAGAAGCCCGACTGCTACAAGCCCTATAATAATCGTCTCAATGCCTTTTACATCTCCGGCAGTATCCGCAATCGAAGCATCAAGCTGCGCATGCTGCAGGTTCTCAAGCTGTTGGGAACGTTCCGCCAAGGCGTTGGCGAGCGGCACACATTCCTCTTCTACGATTCGTGTATAGGCTTCAAGGTCTCCCGCCTGCTTCAAAGCAATCAATTTTAGGCCGACATCACCGTAGCGCGTTTCCAACTCCCGAATTTCGCCCAATATCGCACGCGCTTCTTCACCGGTCAACATCGTTTCCAGCTTATTCATTTGCTCTAGCAGAGTCGCTTTATTCTGTTCAAACGATTCCATATGAGCCGAATTGCCTGTAATCAGATAGCCCCGCAAGTTTTTCGCCTGAGCGGTCGCTTCATATTTCATATTTGCAATTGTCTGGATCTCCTCAACACTACGATCAATCAGAGCGCCGTAGTTTTGATGAACTTGTTCCACTTCGTAAAAGCTGAACGAAGCCAGAAACAGCGTAATCAACAGTACTCCCGCAAATCCTACATGCAATTTTCTTCTGATCGTCATCTTCATTGTTCATTCTCCCGTTCCTGTCTCCGATTTGTCGTTCGGGCGTTCCAGCGACAGGTTTGAAGGAAGTAACCTTAAGACCTGGATTTTATTGTTTATTGACTAGTCGCCTACTGACATGTAGTTAATTAGACTTATTTTACGTGCTTGAAACAACTTATTTAGCTAAAATAACTTACTATATATATTTTTTTCAGAACTATAGACCTAATACAATAATTAAAATAGGCCGCTGCATCCGAAAAGCAGCCCTGTATGTCTAAGTAAACCGAATGACGCTGCACGGGAGCTGCACAGAACAAGTGATAGGGAACGGCACCACATTTTCTCCAAACCTGCCCGCTTGGCGCTTCCTTCATCATTACAAAGGGTATAATAAGAAAGAAAAGCCTTATGAACTTCAATGAGTCCTTCGCACGTGAACGTCAAAATTGACGCTCACCGCTTCGACCGGGACTCCCAGTATGGATTCCACTATTTTGACGCAAAGGCAGGTTGATTTGTATGTTCTTATACTTATTTCACGATACGGTACCGGAAGACCCGCAGCTCGACAACGCACATACGTTAAAAGGCGAAACGGAGACGCTGCGGCTGTTCGAAGCCCTCACTCCACTGGAAACGTCCGTCGATTCCCGCTCCGCTTATCAGGTAATCGACAGCTCCGGCAATTTGACGGGAGGGTATGCCGTGATGAATAACATTCCCGTTAGCGAAGACAAGCGCGAAGCTTTTGAAGAGCGTTTCCTCGGCCGTGCCCGCCGAGTTGAAGAGATGCCAGGCTTTGGCGGCATTCGGGTTCTGCGCCCGCTGCAGGGAGATACCTACATCGTATTAACGATGTGGAAGGACGAGGCAAGCTTTACAAGCTGGCAGGATTCGGAAGCTTACAATCATGCCCACCGTCAGCGTCATTCGGAAGAAGGATTGGGCAGCAAGCGTCCCGAGATCTTCGCCCGTACACCTTTTATTACGACGTATACTGTCGAGACTCCGGACGGCGGACATACTGGCCGTTCTTGAACAAAACAGATCAGATCGGATCGAATGAGTTGAAGTTTAGTCTCATAATCATAAAAAGCGGCGAACCTATAGGTTCGCCGCTTTTTATGATTATATTTATATTCAATAACTTGATCGTTATTCGGCATCCGTTCGTTCATCCATACACGGCTTAACTTTGACAGCTGGTTGTTTAACCGACTTCTCAATACATTCCGCCCTTTTTCTAATGTAACCGAAGACAGTCGGTGCTTGGTGTCAGTCTTCAGAAAGCTTTGACGCGTTTCCGGGCTCATGATACATTTGAAGAATCGGAATTTTCAGTGGAGGAGAATCGCTAGTGAACAAGGTAACAGATTTCAGCAAAAGACCGTTTGGCGCACCGGACACCTCTGTTCCGCTCGCGGATCCGGCGGCATCCGGCGGAAGAAGGATTCCCGATCATCCAAAGGAAGCCGCTTATTTCCGCATGCTGCAGGATCACGGCATCTCGCTCAACCCTTCCCAGATCGATGCCGTAAGGTATACGGAAGGTCCTCTTCTTACGCTTGCCGGCGCCGGTTCCGGCAAGACCAGCACGCTCGTCTGTCGCACCGGTTATCTGCTGGCCGTCAAGGAAGCCGATCCATCGGGCATTCTGCTGCTGACCTTCTCCAGCAAGGCGGCAGCCGAAATGAGAGAGCGGATCGCCGGCCTGCCGGGAGCGGCGGAAGCCGCGCCGCGTATTCAAGCCCGGACCTTCCATTCTTTCTGCCTGTGGCTGCTGTACAGTCAAGGATCGCAGAAGCAGATCTTCGGCGACACCCGCAGACAGCATATCCTGCTGCAGCAGATCATGCGGGAGCTCGGTCTTGGTGATGCTTATCCGCCGGAGAATCTGCTGGCGGTTCTCTCTTCTTATAAGGTCAATCTGATGACCGCCGAACAGCTTCCCGAAGCGAGCGAAGCGGAGCGGCAGATGAAAAAGATTCTGCTGCGCTACGAAGCTTGGAAAGAAGAGAACGGACATATCGACTTCGACGATGTCCTGACAGGGGCTTACTCCATGCTCAAGCAGCGGCCCGAACTACTGGATAGACTGCGCCGCCGCTTCCGCTACGTGATGGTCGACGAATTTCAGGATACCAACTTGCTGCAGTACGAATTGGTGAAGATGGTCGCTTCGCCGCGCAACAATCTGATGGTAGTCGGCGACGACGATCAAACGATCTATTCGTTCAACGGAGCCCGCAGCCAATTCATTCTGGAATTCGAAAAAGCTTATCCGAAAGCCCGCGTTGTTACACTCGATATCAATTACCGCTCGGTGCCTTCCATCGTCGGTCTTGGCAATGCGGTCATTCGCCATAATAAAAAGCGGCGCAGCAAAACGCTGCGGGCGGCCATACCGGGACGGAATCTGCCAGCGTATATGCGTCCCGCGTCAGCCGACGACGAAGCGCAGAAGATCGTCGACCATATCGTACGCGAAGTTTCTTCAGGAAAACGCAGTTTCGGAGACTATGCTATTCTGTATCGTTCATCAAGCAGCAGCCGTGCCGTGCTGGAGCAGCTGGTCATCCGGGATATTCCCCATATCGACTATGGAGACGGCAGACTGCTCTACGAACACTGGCTGGTCAAGCCGGTCTTGGATCACCTGCGTCTGTCGGTCAACCGTCGGGACTTCGACGCCATGGAAGGCGTGCTGCCGACTCTATATATCGCAAGAGACAAAGGCATGACCCATATCAGGGAAACGGACGCGGGCAGACCGAAGAAAGGTCCGCTCGTCCACCTGCTTACGCTGCCCGGGTTGAAAGACTTTCAGATCGAGAAAGTACGGCAGCGGCTGGAAAGCATCCGCTCGCTGAAAGGGCTTGTCCCTGCAGCCGCAATCACACAGATTCGTCAAAGCTTCTATGACAGCTATATTCAAGCTGGAGAGCACAGCGAGCTGACTTCGCACCGGGAAATGCTGAAAGAAATGCTCGACGAACTGGAAACTTCGGCAGGACGTTTTGATTCCATTGTCTCCTTCCTTGCCTTTGTTGACGAAATGATGCTGAAGAATCGCCAAACGGCCGCCGTAAAATCCCAATCTCAAGGCGACCGGGTTGCACTGATGACAATTCACAAGTCCAAAGGACTGGAGTTCCCTGTCGTCTTTCTGATCGGCGCTTCGGAAGGCGGTCTGCCTCACGCTTCAGCTCTCGAAGCCGACAATCTTCGCGACACTCGGGTAGATGCCGCAGACGGAGATCGGTATACCGAAGCACTCGAAGAAGAAAGACGTCTGGCTTATGTTGCGGTAACCCGGGCCAAAGAGGAGCTGTTCATCAGCTCTCCTGCTTTTCAGCGGGGGAAGAAAGCCGAAGTCTCCCGCTTTCTGCTGTCCGCCTTCGGCGGCAAAGAGCCGGCAGACGCCGGTCGTCCGGCCCGTCCGACCGGTACACTGCGTTTCGGCAAGATTCGCTCGGAACGGGAACGGACGTCTTCCGGTCACTCGGGCGGAGCCGGCAGCGCAGCAGCAGCGGCCTCTGTCCGCACACAGAACGTGGCCGTCTGGGCCTGCAGCGCTCCCGGCTGCAAAGCATGGACCCGCATCATGCACAGCAAAGACATGAATGCGGCGCATAAGCCCTGCCCGCTCTGCAGCTCCCCGATGAAAAAGAGCCGCAGAGACGTACCGGTCTGAGACGGATTTTTTACAAAGCTGCACAAATCCGCAGAAGTTACAAAGACCCTGAGTAAACTTGTAAAGATTGCTGCCGCGAAATACGTATATCTATTCGTTTGCACTGGATCGGCCTATCTAAGGTCGATCCTTTTTTGTGCCAAAACTCAACACAAAAAAGCCGCGGAAATCGCGGCCAGTGTGTCAAGAAAGTCTCTCCTTATAGAAATCCAATAAGCGGAAGAGGAAATTCAATGTAGGAGCAATAGCGTGCGCCTTTGAAATCGGGAAAATTCCATTACAATTTCATTCCTTTTCCCGATTTCCACAAGCGACCGGAATGAAATTCCTCTGCAGCCTCTTCGAAATTTCTACGCATTGGACTTTCTTAAAAACTTAAAGCCGCGTAAACCGCGGCTCTAACAAAATTATCATTATTTAGATTTGGACGGATGCGAATCAAACTTGTACGTCCAGAATTTCTCATCTGCGAAACGTTCGCGAAGCATCGGATCGTGCACGGAATGTCCTTCGAACACCGGGTCCGTATGGAATTGCGACTTATGCGCCTTGATCGAGCCTACCTTCTGCTCCAAGAACAGTCTGATATCGACATGGACATCGGCCGGGCCGAGCGCGCGCTCATGGCCTTTTGCAAAAGCGACCGTATGGACTTTCGGACGATCCTTGGGCTTCATAGCTTCGACGACGCGCACAACCGCCGCGCCGCAGGCGTCATGATCGGGATGCACGCTGTACAGCGGATGGAAAGTGAGAATCAGCGACGGATTCAGTTCTTCGATCAACTCGCGGATTTTGCCGTCGAGCAGTTCCCGGTCTTCAAATTCGATCATTTTATCGTGAAAACCGAGTGTACGCAGATCGGTAATGCCGATCGCTGCGCAGGATGCTTCGAGCTCTGCCCGGCGAATAGTCGGCAGCGTTACACGGTTGGCAAACGGCGGATTGCCGAGATTGCGTCCCAGCTGTCCCATAGTGAGGCAGGCATAAGTGACCGGCGTTCCGTTATGCAGATGGTATGCAGCGGTGCCGGAGACGGTAAACGACTCGTCGTCGGGATGGGGAAATACGATTAAAACATGGCGTTCCACGGGATGTACCCGCTCCTTTCCGGATGCGGCAGGCCGCTTTAATGAAAAGCTATGAACTCGACATGGAAACGGGAGGCAGTAAGAAAGCCGGGATGCTTGGAAGTTAGAAAGGTTCCGGGCTCAGCATCAAGCTGACGACAAGTTTGCCGTCACGATCGTTGCCGGCAAGAATGGCTCTCTCTGTCTCGCTTTCTTCGTAATGAGTTAATCCTTCAGCATAAATCCAGCCCTCCGGCATTTTCAGACCGACCCGGTAAGGGCCAACTCCGGAGATCGAACCATGCGAATAGCTGACTTTGACATTGCGAATCAAGTTGGAGGCGACAAGCTTCGACCGGTCACGGTCGAATGTATAGGCGCCGTTGGTCAGCTCGAGATGCAGATAAAGCTCCTGATTTTTCAGCTTGTCCAGCAGCTCTTGAACGGCTTGCGGTTGAATCGGCAGCATCGGAGTCTTCCCTTCGGTTTAAGATTTACAAAAAGTACTTTCAATTATAGTACAGGTTGCCCCAAGAACAAAACCTTCTATGGAAGAAAAGCGGTGAAGTCCGCTTTCGAAAGAGAGCGACCGGAGATGGGATGGCTCAAAAAGAAACGGTTCGCTCCCCGTAGGGAAACGAACCGTTTCTTGGTCTTCAGGCCATCGGTGCACTTGGAGGGATGAGATGCGTTATGCCGTTTTCCGTCCAGATGCCCCAACTGCCTTGGCCGATCCGATGTTTATGGGTTGACCAAGATAAAATCGTTTGAAGCTGCGGACAGCGCATTTGCCGTAATCTGTCTGCCGTCTGCGATCGACAGAACGAAGGCCCGGTAAGATACGCCTGCCTGCAGGGCTCCTCCGAAAGCATCCGTATCGCCGCTGTTCAGACTAAACGACGCTGTGCCGGTCGAAGCTTTAGAGTAAGCCGTCGAAGCACTGCTTGCATTGGCGACCGTAAAGTTTGGAGCCGAAGAGGCCGGAACCAGCATCACCCGGTATTCCAAGATTCCGGTTGTATTGCTTGGCCGTGTGAAACCGACCGTCGCTACCGATCCGTTGACCGTAGCACCTACGCCGACCGCAGGCTGTACAGCTGCTTCACTCAGCGAAACCTCAGCTGAAGGAGCGGACAGTGTGTTGGAGCCGCTGTTAGCGACCGTCAGCACATAAATGCGGTACTTGCCGCCTGTTGTAATGATGCCGCCAAATACATCGCGGCTGCCATTGGTCAGAGCTTGGCGAATCTGGCCGCTGCCTGCCTTGGATACCGGAGTGGAATAGTAAGCTGCGTTTGCATCGGCCAACGAGTACGCCCCTGCACGGTCGGCCGGTACAGCCAGAATCCGGTACTCGGCTACGTTGTCCTCATTCGAAGAGCGCGTAAAGCTCACTTCGATATCGCTGGCCGTTCCTGTTGTTCCGCTTACCGAAGCGGCAACGTTCGAAGCACCCGATACAGCCGAGTTGCTCGATAGGGTAACCGCATTGGATACGCCGGACAGCGCGTAATTGGCATTCGTATTCGACGAATTGGTCGAACCGACCGAGAGGATGAACACCCGGTAGCTGACACCGCTGCGAATCGGCTCTCCGTTCACGTCACGGGTCGAAGAGTACAGGAATTGGCTTTGACTTGCGCCAGTCTTCGCAATCGATGCGTAGTTCGCAGCCGGCACGCTAATTGCTGAAGCCAGATTAAATGTCGGTGCGCTGCCCGATTTCACGACAAGTACCCGATATTCCGACAGGCTGCTTTCGTCCGCCGCGCGGCCGAAAGTGACAAGCAGATCTCTTCCGTCTCCGAAGTCACCGGCGTCGCTCAGCACAGGCGTCGCTGCCGCGCCTACGCTGTAGTTGCTCGCCAATGTAATCGGCTGCGAAGAAGCCGACAGTACGTTCGTGCTTGTCGAAGTTCCCGCACCAACTGTCAGCACATAGACGCGGTAGCCCACTCCGTTGCGGATCGGATCACCGTCCGTATCGCGCGCATTGCTGCTCAGTGTCTGCGTAAGGTTAGCGCCGGTCTTGTTCACCGCCGTATAATTCGCGCTTGAAACGGCGTTTGCATTGTTAATGTTGAAAGAAGAAGCTTTCGAATCTTTTACGACCAGTACGCGGTACTGACTGACGAGCGCTTCGTTGGTCGCCCGGTTGAATGTCACGCGCAGATCACGTCCGTCGCCATAGTCGGCAATGTCACTGACCGCCACATTCGCTGCCGAAACGTCAGACCCGGTTGCCGCCAGCGTTACCGAAGCGGAAGCGTTCGACAGCGTATTGTTCGAAGCATTGTTGGTCGAGCTTGTGCCCAGAACGAATACCGTATAAGGAACGCCGCTGCGAAGCAGTTCGCCCGACGTGTCGCGGGACTGCGCCGTCAACGTCACGCTCGGCGTCGCGGAGCCTTTCGGTACCGTCGTGTAGTTCTGCGCTGCAACCGCATTGGCTGTAAGCAGATTGAACGAAGACGCATCCCGTGTCTTGACGACCATGACCCGGTAGCCCGACAGGAGCGATTCATCCTGTGCTCTGGCAAACGATACCGTCAGATCGCGTCCGTCGCCGAAATCGGCTGTATCCGTCGCCTTGACCGAAGAGGCCGTACCGACAGCCGCCCCGCTCAGCGTCACTGCCGCCGATGAAGGAGACAGTTCCATTTTGCCTGCCGCATAACTGTTCCCGACCGCAGCTACGAATACTTGATAAGGCTGTCCTGCGCGCAGTGCTTGTCCGTCGGTGTCTTTGGCTTGGGCCGTCAGCGAAAACGTCTGATTCGATCCGTTCGGCATAACCGGCGTATAGTTTCGGGAGCTTACTGCCCGGCTGACATTGAAGGCGGAAGCGCTGCCCGATTTAACAACGAAGACGCGGTACTGCTGAACATAGGATTCGTCCTCTGTTTTCACAAAGCTTACTTGAAGATCCCGACCGTCTCCGAACTGTCCCAGATTACGCGCCGTTACCGAAGTTGGTGCTTCGAATTCATCTGTCGTTGTAATATTGACGGTCTTGGTGGTCGCATTCCAGTTTACGCCTTGTCCAAGCGATTCACTGATAAAGCGAAGCGGCACGACTGTGCTTCCGTTGACGACGCGAGCCGGAACGTCGAGCGTAACCGAACTTCCGTTAACCGTTGCCGACTTGGAGCCGATTGTCAGAAGTACCGTATCGCTGCCTTTGTAGGCACTGACCGTCTTCGCTTTCTGATTCCAGACGACTCTGGCATTCAGCGCTTCGAAAATACCTCGCAGCGGTACCAGCGTCCGGTTGCCCTGCATGATCGGCGCTTGACGAGTCGTCAGTTCTACTCCGTCGATATAAACTTTAATAGGAGTGGCCGCATCGGCGGAATAAGGAACGGCTGCCGGCAGAAGCAGTGCCCCCGCAAGTAAAGCGGCACTAACTTTTTGCATTTTTTTCATTTTATCGTTCTCCCTTCTATAATAGGTTGGAATGTTATTCTATTCTGCTGTTCTCTACTCTTAAGGTTTGACGCATGAATTAGACGAAAGGTTGCTGTTTACGCTGAAAACAGACCGAAAAAGCCCGAAAGGCAGGGCATGGCCCCACCCTTCGAGCTTCCTATACACCTGCCATTTTCGGTTCGTTTCTTCAGAACAGTTGAATAATCGACAGAATAATACCGACGAGGAAGCCGCAGACCGCTCCGTTCACACGAATCCACTGCAGATCTTTTCCGATCTTCTCTTCCAACATTTCTACAAGCTGCTCGTCGTCCATGCGTTCCACGTTGTCCCGAACAAGCTGCCCAATCCGGTAATGATTGTCTTCGGCCAACTGGACGATTCTGCTACGGGCTTTTTCTTCCCATGCTGCAATCCGTTCTGGTTCCGCCGCCGCATTGCGCAGCACCGCCGCGTAGAGGCGGAATACGATCCGTCCTCCGCGCGCACGTTCCTCCGCCGTTTTTTCCAACGCGAATTCCCGCAGTTTCTCCAGGTTTTCGCGGATAAAGATTGCCGTACTTTCTTCCTGGAGAATCTCCAGAATTTGTCCGCGTACATACTCCAGCTTTTCTTGGTCGCCGGCAGCCTCGAACAGCTTCACACGCACCTCGCGCAGGATGGACAGACGCTGCTCGCCGTAAGGGTCGAGCAGCGAATCAATGCTTGAATTTAACATGGATTGGATCATGGAACCAAGCTTGTCCTCGTTCACCATGCCCGCAAAAGCCTGGAAAGCGAACCCGGTAAATCCGCCGACCTTGGCACTGGAGAGCTGCTCCAGTGCCATCGCGCCCATCGTGTCTTTGGTCTCGGGACGCTGCACCCACTTCTTCGCTTCACCAAGAGCATAATCAAACAATCGGATCTCGTATCCATCGTTCAGCACCTTCGTCAGTCCGCGATCCGCCATTCCGGCCGCATCCATACCACGAACATAACTCGCTGCGGCTTCCCGTGCCGGTTCCACCGCTTTCTCCAGCGGAAGCTTAGCAATCGCCTCCGCCACAAAATCCAGCACCTGCTGCCGCGTACGCTTGCGCGCCATGACTCCGGTCAGCATCCGTGCAGCACTATGAATCAGATTAAGCTTATGCAGCTGCCGGATAATACTTTCTTTGTTGAGCAGCTGGGTTTCCATAGCGGAGACCAGCGAATCCACAATGCGGTTTTTGTTCTTGAGCAGCAGCGACGTATGCGGGATCGGAATCCCCAACGGATGCCGGAACAGCGCCGTAACGGCGAACCAGTCCGCGAGACCGCCTACAAGGCCGGCTTCGAAACCGCCGATCAGAAGGAACGTCCATACGTTCTCGGGCAAGAACAAGCAAAATACAAAGCCCGCGGCCATTACAATTAACGAAATGCCCGCCAAATTTTTCGATCCCATCGCCATCCCCCTTGCTTCGATTTATTTTCCCTACTTTTATATGACCCAAACTTTTTCCGTTTCAGCGCCCTTTCAAACCGATACTTCTTGAACACCAATTTGGAAAGTATGCTGTGGATTCTCGTTTATTTTAGTATAGCCGCTGATTGAAACGCAAAAAACAACTTTATAACAGTAATAGAAAAGTCCGCAGATCCAGCGTTTTCAGGTCGGACGAAAGGATGGGAAAGCCTAATGGACAATATTATATTTATTACTTTCAAGCAGGAAGAAGAGCTAAACACGGTCTTGGAAAGCTTGCGGGAACATCCCGTGACGGAAGAATATTCAGTCCTTCAAGCTTCTGTACTGCGCAAACTGTCCGGTAAGACTGTCTGTGAGCGGGAAGAGCACTTTGCCGAAGACGGAACAGATACCCGCCATCTGACGAATGACTTGATCGACTCTATCGTTTCGGTAATGTCCGGACCGGTTGGCAGTCTGATCGGCGGTTATACCGGACCCCTTCTGGACGCCGACCACAATGCCAAGCAGATCGTCGAAGATTCCGGCATGCTTGAAGCGATCGCCGCCAAGCTGAACGAGAACGAATGGGGACTGCTCGTTCTCGCACGAGAAAATAACGAGATTAGCCTCAGCAGCCGGTTTAACTCACTCGGCGCAAGCGCGGTTGTCCGTAAGGATGCGGCACTTGTCGCCTACGAAGTCATGAATGCCCAAGAACTGCGCAGCGAATGGGAAGAGCGGCATGGGGTACTTGATGCCAACTCGGCGGACGATGCCATGAAAGAAAGCATCCGCGAAGAACTTCGCGAACGTGCCAATCGCAATTCATTCGAGCAGGAACAGTCTGTCCGTCTTATGCTGCAAGGTGACTTCGAATATTTGCACAACAAGGTCAAAGGCTTTTCAAAATCGGCCGGCACTCCTTCTTCCGATTAAGTCGGAAAACAAAACCCAAAGCAAAAGCCCGTTTAAAGCCGGAATAAACGCTTAATAATACACAGTTTGCGGATCATTAGACGGTCCGCTTCTTGCTGTGCTTTCTTGCTTTCCTTCATTTATTGTCGAACTTTACCGAAATCTATAATTAAGGCTATTTCTTCCGGCTTTTATGTATAATTTATTGCAATTATGTTGTTCGAAATATAAAATGCTAAGAGTATGCAACTTTTTATTTAAGAAAGGATTCGGTAAAGTGATGGATCAACAACGGCTTACGCTTGATTCCCACCTCTGCTTTTCGCTGTACGCCTGCTCAAGGGCTATTTTTCGGATGTATCGGCCCCTGCTCGATGAATTGAATCTGACCTACCCCCAATATTTGGTCCTGCTCGTCCTCTGGGATCATCAGGAGAGCAGCATCAAGGAACTCAGCCAGGTGCTTAGTCTCGACTCTGGAACACTTACGCCGATGCTGAAGCGGATGGAAGCCTCTGGACTGCTCAAACGCAGCCGTTCCATGGACGACGAACGCATCGTTACTGTGCGTATTACCGAAAAGGGACTGGAGCTTCGAGATCGTGCTCACTGTATCCCTACTTCGTTGGTCGAGTCCAGTGGTCTTTCTCTGCAGCAGATCGATACATTAAATGATACAATTCGGACGCTGATGTCGAGCGTCGAAAATCATCGTTAAATTTTTGGACAGCCGGACACTCCTCATGAGTGTCCGGCTGCTGCTTTTTTTGACTTTTCTCGGGCTTTTCTTTGTCTGCGGAACGTCTGCTGTAACCATGGAAGCTGATCCGGCCGATAAAAGAAGAACAATATGCCTAATCCTTGATCCATTATAAATGAACGTGTTCAAGGAACCAGTTTTTCAGGAAAAGAGGAATTTTAATGACCGAATACCGGCTCTTCCTACGCCGGCTCGTGCGCAACTACATCGTCGGGTCGATTTTGGCCGTTCTCTGTGTGGGAGGAGCTGTCATTTCATCTGCACTTCAGCTTCCGATCGGCGGTTTCGACCGAATTTTCATCGTACTGATTGTCTCCTTCCTCGTTATGGCTTCGCTGGAGCTGCTGACATTCGCCCGGCAGGTCCGACCGATCCGCGGTCTTTTCCTGCAGGAAAAGCCTTCGTTGGACAGCATTCGGGACGCTTATGTACAAATTCACCGTCTTCCTTCCCTATCGGTACTGCGCATCATGGGACCGCATTTATTTGGACTATCCGCTCCCGCCATCCTTATGACCCTGCTGTTTATTCACCTTGGATGGATCGAGCTTCCCGTCTATTACATCGGCATTGCGGCTTCCGGTGCCTTCTTGATCGCAGGCATGCATGCGCTGATTGAATACTTTCTGACCGATCAAGCCATTCGCCCTCTCTTGAAGCATGTCAGCGAGATGGGCGAACGCGAGTATGGCGTCAGTGTCTCTCTTGACGGTAGAGTCATTGTTTCGACGCAGCGCAAGTTCCAACTCAGCGCTTTTTCGATCGGTGTATTCCCTTTGTTCTTTTTCGTATTGGCTACGCAGATCAGACTGACGGCAACCGGTTCGCCTCTCCTTGAAGACTACTGGCATTGGGCTTTACTCATTCTCTTGTTCGGGGTATGCTTCTCGTCGCTCGGAGCCTGGCTGCTCAGCCGCAGCGTCCGCCAGCCGATCGGCAATCTTGAACATGCGCTTCTTGCCGTACGAAAAGGCGACTTCGATGTGCGCGCTTCCGATCTGTATTCGGATGAGTTCTCACGGCTTGTCTCGGGCTTCAATCACATGGTGCAGGGTCTGTCCCAGCGGGAGCGGGTCAACGAGCAGCTGCTTCAGAGCTACTTCTCTACATTGGCTGCAGCGCTTGACGCCCGGGATACGTATACTGCCGGACACTCGCAGCGCGTTGCCGAATATTCACTGCTGATCGGCCGTGGTGCCGGACTTGAGCGCGAGGAACTGGATCTGCTCAACAAGACGGCGCTGCTGCATGATATCGGCAAGATCGGCGTCCGCGACAGCGTACTGCTCAAGGATGGAAAGCTCACCGATGAAGAGTTTGAACAAATCAAGAAGCATCCGGCACTCGGCGAGGAAATTCTGAAGCGGGTTGAGCCGGTCGAGATGATGGCTCCGCTGCTGCCGGGCGTTCGTTCGCATCATGAGCGCTATGACGGACGAGGCTATCCCGACGGGTTGGTCGGTCTCGATATTCCGAAATTCGGCCGCATTATTGCGGTAGCCGACGCTTTCGACGCCATGACATCCAATCGTCCTTATCGCAGTGGAATGCCGCTGGAGAAAGCTATCGCAATCATCGCCGAAGGCAAAGGCACACAGTGGGACCCTTATTACGCCCAGATTTTCCTCGACGCTTTCTATCAGGAAAAAGAACTGCCGATGCCAGAACGATATCGCGCGGAAGCCTAAACCTCCAAGCTGCCTCATTCCTGCCGTCTCCAAAAAAACCGCGCTGAGCATACCCTTACAAGGCGAATGCGTTCAGCGCGGTTTTGATTTGTTCGGGCGGCAGTGGCTCATAAAGGTCTTCCCAATCGTAAATCAGCTGCAAATACGACCGATACACGAGAAAAGCGATCACTTTGGGCTCCAGACGGAACGTCTCTCCTGATCGCTGATGACGCCGGACCAGTTCTTCGATATAACGGACAATGCCCTCTTCGAGGGCTTTTCGCATTTCCAGTACTTCTTGTGTGCCCAGATGGCGCGCTTCCCGATAAATGCCGACGAGCAGCCGATGAGATCCTCTCAGTTCAATGACGGCATCGAATGTTTTTTCAAGATCTTCGCTTAGACGTTGACCGGGAGTGCAGGCTTTTTGAGATTCTGCCAGCAGGTCGTTCAGCACGTCTTCGACAACTGCCAGCAGCAGAGCCTCTTTGTTTTCAAAACAGTCGTAGATCGCACTCTTGCTGACACGGGCCGCTTTCGCCACACTTTCGATTGTCGCACCGCGGAAGCCAAAGCGCTCAAAACACAGCATTGCCGCTTCCAAAATTCGGCGTCTTTTTTGCTCCATTTCCGCTCCTCCTTCTACTGTCGATCCTCACTACCAACTGCACGTACAAACTGTACTTACAAAACTCTGCTTACAAAAAACTTCCCGCGAAGTCGATCTTTCGTTCGCGGGAAGTCGTGGAGCCTTCTTCAACTTTCATTGTTCAAAAATCAAATCGAACAGGTGATTCGGTCAACGTGACACGGTCAACAGACCGGAGTGCTGCCGATATTAACAGTTGCGGCATTATACGATAGCAGGCTCGATATTCTGCTCTTCTTCGATGCCAGTCTTGATTCGCTTGCTGCTGAACAGGAATACCAGCAGCGCAAGTATAATAAAGACGACTCCGAATACACCGACATGAACAAGCTGTGTCCAGAAGTAACCCCAATCGTTGCCCAACGACACCGCTTCGCGCAGAGCGCGAATACCGTAAGTTGCAGGCAGGTAAGGATTGATCGCCTGGAAGAAGTCCGGTGTCAGTACTTTAGGGAACGTACCCGCACTGCCGCCAATCTGCGCCAGCAGAATCAGGAAGGCGATAAATTGTCCGACCTTACCGAGTGCTGCAAACAGGAAGAACAGCAGCGACAAGAACGTCAGGCTGAGCGTAAACGTAATCGCATAGAAATGCCATAGGCTCTGTACGTGCAGCCCGACCATACCGATCAATATCGCATCCAGAATAGCTGATTGCAGCAGCGCCATAAACAGAATGACGCTGAACTTGCTCAGGAACCATGCACAACCGGAACGCGGCCGAATCTGCGGCGTCTTGAGCGGATAGACCGAGGAGAACATGAGTCCGCCCGCAAACAGAGCGATCGTCATCATATAAGGGGCCAGTCCTTCACCGTACTCCGTTACATCATGCACATCGGAATGCGTCAGTTCGGTCGGCTGGGCGAACATATCGTACGTTTTGTCGTCCGACTTGACCTCGCCCGCTTCCTGTACGCCGTCATTCAATGCCGTGTACAATTCGTTCGTGCCTTCCTTGAGATCGCCAACACCATCGTTCAGCGTTACCGATCCGTCCGCCAGTTGATCGGCCCCGTCTCTCAGCTTACCGGTTGCGCCGCCAAGCTCCGTCAGACCGCTGACCAACTGTCCGCCCCCGTCCTGCAGCTGGCCAAGACCGCTAACCAGACTCTGCGAACCATCCTGCAGCCGAGCTGTTCCGCTTACGAGATTCTGCGAACCGTCTTTCAGCTGACCGGCTCCGCTCACAAGACTTTGCGAACCGCCTCTCAGCTGTTCGGTTCCGCTCACAAGACTTTGCGAACCTTCCTTCAGCCGATCGACTCCGTCTACCAGACTCGAAGCTCCTTCCGCTAACTGCTTGGACCCGGCTTCGGCTTCTCCGATCTTGGAAGACAGTGTATTCAGACCGCCCGTCAGTTCTTTCTGTCCGTCCAGCAGACTCGAGGAGCCTTGAACCAACTGCTGCTGACCGGCAGCCAATTGACCGACCGCCGATTGAATCTGCTTCGCGCCTTCATTCAACTGGCCGACGCTTGTCGACAGCTGGTCCAGCTGGCCAAGCGACTGTTCCAGCTGTGAAGAAGATGCTCCCTCACCTGAAGGATTCTCGCTGTCGTCCGAACCCCCTGCAGCCATCATCGAAAGCAGCTGCTGTTTGTCGGCACCCGGAATTGTAGAGCTGCCCTGAATATAAGCCGCCATGGCTTCCTGCTGCTGCTTGATTACTGCTGCTTTCTCGCCCAATTGCTGCTGAGCTGCACCCAACTGCTTCGCTGCTGCGGCCGCTTGTCCGCCTAATCCCTGAACCGCCGTGTTCAGCTGATCCATGCCGGCAGTAAACGGCGCCAGCTTCTCCTGCAGCTGCTGCAGTCCGGCATTTGATTGGCCGAGTCCTTCACTCAGCTGCTGCGCTCCGCTCTCCAGCTTCTGAGAGCCGCCGGACAGCGTGTCCGCGCCGCCCTTCAATTGGCTCAATCCTTTGTCCAGCTTCGCGGCTCCGTTCTGCAGACCACCTGCCCCTTCGGATAGCGCGCTCAGCCCTTCGTCGAGCTGCTGGGCCCCGCCGGACAATGTACCCAATCCGTCGTCAAGCTGCTGCGCTCCGCTGGCGAGCGTCCCCAACCCATCGTCGAGCTGCTGCGCTCCGCCGGACAGCGTACCTAACCCGTTGTTCAGCTGCTGCGCTCCGAAAGCCGCACTGACGATGCCCGCACCCAGCGTACCGGCTCCCTTTTCCAGATCGCTCACTCCCTGTTGGAAGCTTACGCTGTTCTCGGCCAGCTTTTTCAAGTTGTCCGTCAGCTTCTTCGATCCGTCTGCCAGGTCGGCCGCACCGTCGTCCAGCTTCTTGGCACCGTCGTCGGCGTCGCGAAGTCCGTCAATCAGGTCGGTGAGGCTGCCGAATACCGTAGAAGCATATTCTTTCGTCACCTGCTCAGCAATCTCGCTGTTGACTTCCTTGATCGCCGATTTGGCAATCTGTGCCGACGAATATCCCATACCCGCATTCGTGTAATACTTGAGATTCATTTTTTGCGGATCGGCATCCAACAAGGTCGAAGCGTTCTCTGAGAAATTCTCGGGAAGCTCAATTACCATAATATAATCTTCATGATTCAGCCCATTCAGAGCATTCTGCTTGTCGGTCACAACCCATTTGAACGAATCATTATCTTTCAATCCTTCGATAAAGTCTTGGCCTACCTCTAGGCGCTTTCCTTCGTAGTCTGTACCCAGATCGCTGTTGACAACTGCCACAGACAAACGGTCTGTATGGCCATAAGGATTCCAGTACGCGGACAAGAAGAACAGTCCGTACAATCCCGGCACCAATAGCATCGCAATCACAGTCAGCATCGTCATTCGATGCTTCAAAATATTTTTCCATTCCGATTTAAACATTGCCGGATTCTTGCTCCTTTCTTATTGCCTTGGCGTCATTTGCAGCCGATTCCACAGTCAATAATGACCAGAAAAACATTTTGGTCATTCAGTACTGAAAAGAAGTATATCATATTCGACATATAATACAATCTGTTTCTTTCATCTTTTTTCAAGAAATTTCACATTTTCTTTTTGATTTTTGTGAAATACTGCAGCGACTTAGCCGATTTATATATACAAGAACTTTTTATGTTTTATACAAACTTTTACAAGCCTGCTGATTCGCATCTACTTTTCCTTCTATACGGATGCTATAATCGCCATATAGGTAAAGATTGATAAATGAGGTGAGTTTCGTTGAATCCGGAAAGCGACCTGGAGCTAAAATATGAAGCGCTGACCGATCTACTGCCGGGAATCGCATCCAGCGAGACGCCTTCGCAGCTGTTGACCCACGTCTTCAATTGTATGAATAAATATTTCGGCTTGGATTTTCTGTTGAACTACTGGATGGAAGAACGGTTCCCTTATCGTCTCCAGCTGATCCATCACCGTGGTGTGACGGATGCGGAAGCTGAAGCCCTGCTGTCGCTCGATCAGGGTCAGACAATCTGCGGAACGGTGATCCAGTCCAATCAGAATTATATTGGCGAACAAATTCAAGAAACTTCCGATTTCCACGGTCGCATCCTGCGCCAAATGGGAGTTCAGCGCTATGCCTGTTTCCTGCTTGCCCTCCCCGGACAAGAGCGTCCGTTCACATTGGGCTTTGGCTCGCGTACCGGCGACCGATTTGCTCCTGCCGAGCTGGAAATTCTGCATTTGCTCGTCTCGCAGCTCGTCCACACTTTCCATCGAATCGGCAAAATGGAAAGTCTGGAACGTCAAAATGCAGCGCTTGCCGACACCAATCGTTTCCTCTCTTCTTCGGAAAATCGCTTCGCTGCCATTTTCGCCGCCAGTCCGCATCCTATGCTGATCACCACACTGGAAAATCACGAAGTGATCGAAGCCAACGATGCTTTCCTTCTGCTGCTCGGCATTACAAGACGCGATATGGAGCTGCGTTATGGAGAGCTGATCCGGGGCAATGAGCTGATGGCGCAGCTGCCTGATTCGGAGGAGAGCTCTACTGTACCGGAAGGCGTCAGCCGCGAAGTGAAGTTTACTAATCATGTCGGTGAAGAAAAAGTTTGTATTCTGCGCACCGTAAGACTGGATTTCAACGGCGAACTGCTGCTGCTCACCATGATCAGCGACCTGACCGAACATAAGCAGTACGAACACGAACTGCAGCGTCTGTCTCAGCTCCATCTGGTTGGCGAAGTAGCGGCGGGCATCGGGCATGAAGTGCGCAATCCGATGACGACCGTACGCGGCTTCCTCCAATTAATGCTGATGCAGGGCAAAAACACGCTGGAACCGGCCTATCTTCAAGTCATGATCGAAGAACTGGACCGCGCTAACCAGATCATCACGGAATTCCTCTCGCTCGCCAAGGATCATATGGTGCAGCTGAAGCAGGAAAATCTGAATGATCTGATCCGTAAAATTCTGCCGCTGATCGAAGCCGATGCTTCCGTCACCGGCAGGATCATTACCACCCATCTTACGCCGGTCGAACCGGTTGAGATGGACAGCAAGCAGATTACACAGCTGATTCTCAACTTTGTCCGCAACGCGGTGGAAGCGACCGGAGAGAACGGATGGATTCAGTTGAAGACGTATATGCAGGATGGCTGTACCGTACTTGTCGTCGAAGACAACGGTCCTGGAATCCCGGCGGATGTCATCGAACAGATCTGGAAACCTTTCTATACGACCAAAGATAACGGCTCCGGTCTCGGACTTGCCATCTGCTTCAGTATCGCCAACAAGCACGGCGCTTCTGTCGATCTGTCGACTGGCAAGGAAGGCACCGCGTTCTATGTTCGATTCCGGCCGAATTAATCGGATACCCGGTCTTCCTACTGCGCAAATGAATACAAAAATGCCGCATGAAGGCCAAAAAAAGCGGCCGACCAGGCTCACTCAATCGTGATCTTACATTGAAAATTCATTGTCAATGTCAGACTCACTCTTCTTTTTTCTTTAAGAAGTCGCCTTTTCCGGTGGCTTTTTTCTTTTGATTGAAAAACGTCTCACCTGCGTAAAAAGTGGCTTGGGCAGAGGGAGCGTTCATGAAGGAGCGAAGCGTTCGCCTTTGCAATCGGGAAGCCTCCATCTCCATCTCATCCCACTTCCCGATTGCAACAAGCGACCGTAATGAACGCTCCCGGCGCCCTTCCCGCTGTACACCCACCTGCAGACTTTTCCAAACAAAAAAGCCGCCGGAACCCCGGCGGCTTTCTTCAATCATCCTATCCATCCCCACATAAACCCGTCACGATCCCAAGAAATGCTTCCGCGGTGCAGCTTGCGGAACTCTTTTTTGACTTCCTTTTCAAGCGACGCATTGCCGTTCTCATTGACGAAAATAAAAGATTCGCCGAAATGTTCACGGATGTGGGCGATCGCTTCCTCCTGCCTCAAAATACCGCGAAAACGAATCTCTTCGACCATCCATTCCGCGACCTGCTTGGCAGTCATTTCCGTCCCTTGCTGTTCACTCATGTCCATCCTCCTGCTCCCGTCCGCCGGTAGGTTCTTCCTCTCCATATGGACGGCTTTTCCTCTACTATACCCGATATTGACGTTTACTTCAGAATTTCAACGTTCGGCATAAACGGAAGAGGCTGTGTTTTGCCGCCGACCGCATTCATCACGCCGATGATCATGTATCCCAAGCCGGCCAGATTGAAGAACGGAATCAGCAGCCAGCCGATGAACGGAATTAGACCAAGAACGAAATTCCCGGCAAACATCGCCAACAGGAACACCAGACTCTGATTGGCATGGTACATGGCAAAACGGGAATTGCGAGCAGCCAGCAGCGGCAGGAAAAACAGAAGATAGGACAGCGCCGCTATCGCCTTATTGTTCTCCTTATCCTCCATATCACTCAGTTCGTTCCGCAGGTCGTACGGATTTGGGTTTTGCATTGTTCAATCTCCTCTCAATTTTGGATATCCGAATCTGTGGGAGGCCTAGACGCTTCTCTGATCGTCGCCTGCTGTCTAACTTGATATACGCCGGGAATAGTGCCTAGTTTCATTCTTTGATTAAATTTTCAACTTTTATTTTTATAGAAATCTAATCTTCAATTATGAATTTTTAGTCAAGCACTTGCTTTTTATCAGTAAGTTCTTTATATTTATTGACATATCAATCTTTGATGTATCAATCATTATTGCGAAAGGGGAGGCTGCAGATGTGTCCGGTCACACCAGAAACATGCATTTTAGAAAAACTTCAGCTGCTTAACAACCGTATGGAAACTGCATTTTCCGGCTGTGCCGGTATCAGTGCATCCCGCTTTCGGCTGCTGCAGGAGCTGTTCACCGCCGAAGAAATCGGCCAGACTGCTCTGCAGAAGCTGCTTGGCATCGATGGTGCCGCTGTTACCCGTCATCTGAAGCAGCTTGAGACTCAGGGCTTCGTCGCACGCCGCAGCAGTCCGGAAGATAACCGGATTACACTCGTCCGTCTTACCGAGATCGGACGAGCTCATATCGACGGCTATGTGCGGGAAAAGTCGCGTCTGATCGAAGGGCTGCTGCACGGCTTCGATGTCGAAGAGCGACGGGTGCTGGCAAGTATGCTGGATCGGATGCACCGCAATGCCGAGACCCTCTAAATTATTACAAAAAGGAGCTGTTCCTACTATGAGCAGTGTACAAAAAGTTCAAGATTTCCTGGAAGTTGTTAAGAGCCGCCGTTCGGTGCGCTACTACGATTCGTCGGTCAAGATCAGCCGTGAAGAAATGACGCAAATGCTTGAAGAATCCGTGCTCGCCCCTTCGTCCGTCAATACACAGCCATGGCGTTTTGTCGTGATTGAAAGCCCGGAAGCCAAAGCCAAGCTGCTGCCATTGGCGAAATTCAACGGCAATCAGGTCGAGACTTCCTCCGCTGTCATCGCCGTATTCGGCGATCTGAATTTCGCGGATTATATGGAAGAGATTTTCGGTAAAGCTGTTGAACTGGGCCATATGCCGCAGGATGTTATGGAAAAGCAGCTTGCCAGCTACAGTTCGTACTTCGAATCCTTGCCAGTCGAATTGAAACGCGACTCCGTCCTGATCGATGCTGCTCTTGTCTCGATGCAGTTTATGCTCGTCGCCCGCGCGCACGGTTACGACACCAATCCGATTGGCGGCTATGAGAAAGATCAGATTGCCGAAGCGTTCGGTCTGGATCCGGAGCGTCACGTACCGGTTATGCTGATCTCGGTCGGCAAAGCAGCGAAAGCGGGACACTCCTCCGCACGCCTGGACATTGCCCGCACGACAGAATGGCGCTAAGCTTTAAATAAGCCCATCCCACCCGTTAACCGAGTCAAACATTCAATTTAACTCGGTTAACGCATTACAAGGAGGAATATCAAATGATTATTATTCATGCAACTTTTCACGTAAACCCTGCCAAAGAAGAAACATTTCTGAATGAAATGAAATCGCTGGTTGCCGGTTCGCAGGCTGAAGAAGGCAACATCGTGTACGATCTGCATAAAGCTGTCGGTCAAGACAACGTCTATACGATGGTTGAAGTATGGCGCGATCAGGAAGCAACTGCTGTGCATAACAAAACCGAGCATTTCACGAAATTTGTTGCCAGCGCCAGCGAATACCTGACCGCTCCTCTGGAAGTCAAAGCATTCACAGGCGAAGAACTGACACTGTCTTAATGCTGTGGAAGCGGCCTCCCTGCTGAAAGTGCCGACTTCCAATATAAATGAACACAGCAAAAAGCCCTCAATCGCCGTTTCCCGGCAGATGAGGGCTTTTCCTTATGCTTTTTCACCGTTTGGCTCAACCGACTGCCCGAATTGATCAAACGTTTAACGGACGTTTAATAGTATCTACGCTGCTGAACGCCCCGTGTGTCGGTACGAGGTCCTTGAAAAGCATTGACCAGCAAAGCAATACCGCTTGCAAGGTGCAGTGCCCAGCCTATAAACGGAATCCAGGCTAACAGCGATGTAATGATACCGAGTACCGGACCATAGAAGGGTACACGCTCGCGAAGCGTGAATACCAATGCAGCGGCATGCAGCAGGAACATAAATCCGAGCACGCCCCAGCCCGTTGCAAGCACGAACCATCCGCCAAGAACCGGAATAGCCAGCAGCAGTTCGCAGACCCCCGCTATCAGCAGCAAAACTCTTGATATTGACATAAGTTTCTCCTCCTTCCCCTATAAAATGAATAAAACTGTCTGTGTGATCTGCTTCTTATTACGGGCGATCTTCCGGAAGGTTTCTTTTTCCATACGTTTCTTTTTCATTTAAAAATTCGCTACTCTGTCTTCAGCACATCTGATGCATTCGTTTAAAATTTAATTGTTCAGATACCGTCTTGCTCCGGCAAACTCCTTGGCGTAGCTGGCTGTGGAGATCGGAATGATCTCTACCGTTTTGCCAGCCTTTGGCGCATGCATCATTTTCCCGCCTCCGATGTACATGGACACATGATGGACTTTACCTTTGCCGTTTTGGTAAGCGAAGAACATGAGATCGCCCGGCTGCATATCCGCCTTTGCTACCGATTTACCCGCCAGCGCCTGTTCCGAAGCGTCGCGCGGCAGCAAAATGCCATAATAGCGGTAGATCGCTCCCGTAAACCCAGAGCAGTCGAATCCGTAGGCGGATGTGCCTGCCCAGAGATAAGGAAGTCCAAGGAACGCTTTGCCGGTCTCAACGAGCTGCGTGCCTGTCGGCTGTTTCTCCGTTTGGCCGGCTTCCAGCAGCTTCACATCGGAAGTTCGCAGCAGCGCGTACCCGTACCGCGGCGCATCGACCTTGATCCAGCCTTTATGCTCGGAAACGACTGGCAGGCGTGTTCCGAAGCTCAGCTCCAACAACTTGGTAGATCCGTTCGTTTTATATAAGTTAGCGGTCTTGGAAGCAACCACGACTTCGGCCGCTGCCTTTCGGTCCACACGGACGGCCGGGCTGGCGGAAACTTCCGCCAACTGTACCTCGGGCATCCAACCCGGGTAGCCCTGACTGTTCTTGGCGGTAGACTGTTCGACGACTGCGACTTGAACCCAGTTTCCTTTGCGCTGCAGCACTTTGACTTCCTGGCCGTACAGCGCTTGCGTTTCGGTCTTTCCAGTCAGCCATCGGCGCTTCTCGGTCGTATTCATCGCGGAAGTCCAGGCTCTAAGATCGACATTTTTACCAAGCGACGGAAGATCGAGCTTGCGGTGAATACCCGGCGATTTCCAGAGTGTTGCCGCAGGGACGGCGATCACCTGCTTCTTGGATGCGGCGGCCGAAGCCTGATTTGGTGCGACAGGCAGCAGCATCAGCATAAGCAGTGTCGCAACTGCAATCAGGATGCTTCGGTGCATGATTTTTCTCATGAGGTTCTCGTTCCTTCCTTACTGCAGGATATGGAAATTCAACTCCAATTCTAACAAACGAACGAGGGAAATACAGTAGGAAAAACCGGTCGTTTCGATTGTAATCGGTCTTTAACCTCTCCCTAATTATGACTTCACAACATTTATCTGCAAATATCTATCAGAATACGGGTGCAGCTCTCCATCAAATGCTGGCAGCCAGTCTCCATGCGCTTCGATTAGGTCGTCGCACAGCGAAACGATATCGTCGATCGACAGCTCGGCCGCGGTATGCGGATCAAGCATCGCCGCGTGATAGACATGTTCCCTTTTCCCGGTCAAAGCCGCTTCAATCGTCAGACGCTGCGTATTGATGTTCGTCTGATTCAGAGCGGCCAACTGCGGAGGCAGAGCGCCGACATACGTCGGGTTGACGCCGGAAGCATCGACCAGGCAGGGAACCTCAACGCATGCATCCTGCGGCAGATTGGTGATCAGACCTGTATTCATGACATTGCCAGCGATCTTGAACGGCACGTCCGTTTCCATCGCTTCAAGAATGCGCGATGCGTATTCCAGACTGCGTGTATGCTCGAGCGATTCGCTGTTCATCAAGCCGTCCCGCATTTCGCCCCATTCGCGGATCTGGTTCACGCAGCGGCGCGGATATTCATCGAGTGGGATATTGAAGCGCTCAATCAATTCGGGATAGTTCTTTTTAATAAAATAAGGATGATATTCGGCATTATGCTCAGAAGATTCTGTCACATAATAGCCGAATCGGTTCATCAGCTCGAAGCGAACCATATCGTGATGCTTCTCCTTCTGCTTCTCGGCCGCGCGGCGTTTGATCTCCGGATATAAGTCCTCGCCGTCCTGCGTTACTTCGAGCAGCCAAGCCATATGGTTGATCCCCGCTATCTTGGCTCTCACGTTTGTCGGATCCATATTCAGATTGGCGAACAAATCCGGAATACAGTGCTGCACGCTGTGACAGAGACCGACCGTCTTGATGCCGCCTGCCGTATTCATGACGCTTGTCAGCACCGCCATCGGATTGGTGTAGTTCAAGAACCAGGCATCCGGGCAAAGCTCGCGCATATCGGCGGCAATATCCAGCATAACGGGGATTGTACGCAAATTTCGGAAAATACCGCCGATCCCAAGCGTATCCGCGATCGTCTGACGCAGCCCGTATTTCTTGGGGACTTCAAAATCCGTAATTGTACATGGATCATAGCCGCCGACCTGAATGGCATTAATCACGTACTTGGCTCCCTGCAGCGCTTCCCTGCGATCGCTGTAGGACTTGATGACGCATCTGCTTCCCGCCGTCTGCTTCATGGCATGAAGCAAGGTTTCGGACTCATTCAATCGGGTCTGATCAATATCAAACAGTGCCAATTCGAAGCTCTGCAGCGCTGGAGTCAGCATAATATCCCCCAGTACATTGCGTACGAAAACCGTGCTTCCTGCACCGATAAACGTAATCTTTTCCATTCCATTCAGCCTCCTTGTTTGCGGTTCGTTTCTGCTTCCACTATAACGATAGCGCTTACAAGAAGACATGGAGTAATGGCAGGTGTTTTTGTTATAATGCATGAATACAGATTGGTTTTTTGTTTATCGATTCGCATCGAAAGGAGAGCGCTGCTGTGCCTGACGAATATTTTACCGACACACGTGAAGCTTCCCCTGTGCAGGGCGAAGTTTCGCTGCTGTTTTACGGACGCGAAGAGTGTGCGCCCGGCCATTTCTGGGGTCCCGGACTGCGAGATTCCTTCATTCTGCATTATATTCATAGCGGCCGAGGCGTATTCCGCTCGGAAGGCCGCGAATATTCGCTCACGGCTGGGCAGGGCTTCCTGATTATGCCCGATACGCTCGTGCATTACGAAGCGGACCCGAACGATCCGTGGGTCTACGCCTGGGTCGGTCTGCGCGGACTGCATGTTCGCGCGCTGCTGGAACGAGCCGGACTGACGGCCGGCTCACCGGTGTATGCGGCGGCGGATAGACCGCCGTTCGAACGGTTCTACGCCGGGCTGCTCGAGGCACGCGAGCTGCACGGCGGCGACCTGCTGGCGCAGGCGGAAGTCTACCGCCTGCTGGCCGCGCTGGTCGCGGGCGCGCCGCAGCAGGCGGCGCGGCCTAATACGCCTCCCCGTGCAAGGGAGGCGCATCTATCCAGGGCTGCGGCCGTGATCGAGAACGGCTACAGCCGCAAGTTGGGCGCGGAAGATATTGCCCGCGCCGTAGGGCTCGACCGGACCTACCTGTCGAGCCTGTTCAAGGACGCCTACGGCGTTCCGCTGCAGATATTTCTTCTGCAGTACCGCATGCGCCGCGCCCGGGAACTGCTGCGCAATCCGTCGCTCTCCGTCAGCGACGTGGCCCGGTCGGTCGGCTATTCCGACCCGTTCTTGTTCTCCAAGATGTTCAAGCGCGTCTGCGGGATGTCTCCGACCGCTTACCGCGAACAGTCGGAACTTTAGCCGGCGCTATCCCTCCGGCCGCCTTTCCTTCAACAATTCCGAAGGTGAACCCCCGGTAATTTTTTTGAACATGCGATAGAAGTAAGAAGCATCCTTATAGCCGAGGAACTCGGCAATTTCCGCTGCGTTCAACCGTGACTCGTTGAGCATATAGACGGCGCGCTTCATCCGCTGCCGATGTACATATTCGCTGATGGTTCGTCCGGTTACTTCCTTGAACAGCGAAGCCGCGTAATTCGGTGTTCGATTGATGACCTCTCCAAGCACTTCTTTATTAATCTTCTGCCTATAGTTGCGTTCAATATATCGCTTCATGTGTTCAACATGCCGCTGCTTCTCGGTCTGGATCAGACCCCTGTCGAATTCACGGCTGATGTCGATCAGCAGTTCGGTTAGCAGCGACTGCGCCATCAGCTCATAGTACGAAGGTTTCTCATACCACTGCTCGCGCAGCAGACGAATACGCTCGTGCACCGATTCATAGCGTCCAAGCCTCTGCTTGTAAGGTTGTCCGTGCCGAAGCAGAGGCAGCGCACTCGCATCGTCGGACGATATGGTAAAACCGACTACCGTCTTTGTATGTGTCAGTGTAGGCACGCTTTTCCCATAGTAAGGGGTATGTGCAGGAATCAGCAGCACGTCCCCCCGCTCCATAATATTTCGTTCTCCGTCTATCCAATAGATACATTTCCCGTAAGTCTCCAGCGCCAGCAAATAACAGTCCTGTCCCGTCTCAGCTTGTTCGTACCATTCCGATCCGTTGTCCTGATGCACGTCTTTCACTCTCGGCATAAACGTTCCCTTTCTATCGTACTATGTTTCCTACATTGTACTATATGTCATTTCATCCTGCTTGCCTGGACGGTACAATAAACGCAAAAGGTTGTTGAAAACGCCTATCATTCCGCGAGCAGCGGGTAAACAATAAGAGATGGATCGTCTTTTCCCGATGCCGAACCGATGCACTTTACACTTCGGGAGAATCAACAACCTCGAAGCTGAACAACAATGAGGAGGCTTTTATCGACTATGAAAACGAAAATTGTATGTACCATGGGACCTGCCTGTGATTCTGTCGAAATGCTGAAAGAAATGATTCAATCCGGGATGACCGTTGCTCGCTTGAATATGGCACACGGCGAGCCGGCTGACCACAGCGAACGTATCCGCAAAGTTCGTCAAGCCGCGGCTGAACTGAATACTTTTGTACCGATCATGATGGATATTAAGGGACCGGAAGTACGCATCGGCAAACTTCAAGACGAGTACGTTCAACTTGAAGCCGGCAGCGAACTGATCCTAACAACCGAACCTGAAGTGCTGGGCACAGCAGAACGTATCGGCGTCAACTATCCGGGATTGAACGAAGACGTCAAAGCGGGCGACCGTATCCTGATCGACGACGGCCTGATCGCGCTGGACGTACTGAGCGTAGAAGGCGGAGAGATCTACTGCAAAATCTTGAACGGCGGTCGTCTCAAACCTCGTAAAGGCGTAAACCTGCCGGGCGTCAAAACCAGCCTGCCGGGCGTAACGGAACGCGACGTTATGCATATCAACTACGGTCTGAGTGAAAATGTAGAGATCATTGCCGCTTCCTTCGTCCGCAAAGGCGAAGATATCCGTGAAATCCGCCGCATTTTGAGCGAAAAAGGTGCGGAGCATGTACAGATCATCTCGAAGATCGAGAACCAGGAAGGCATGGACAATCTTGACGACATCATCGAAGCTTCCGACGGCATCATGGTCGCTCGTGGCGATCTCGGCGTTGAAGTACCGGTACAGGATGTTCCTGCCGCGCAAAAACTGATGATCGACAAGTGCAACCTGGCCGGTAAACCGGTTATCGTAGCTACGCATATGCTGGAGTCGATGCAGGTTAACCCTCGTCCAACCCGTTCGGAAGTCAGCGACGTGGCCAATGCTGTACTGCAGGGCGCGGATTGCGTTATGCTGTCCGGCGAATCTGCGGCAGGCAAATATCCGCTGGAATCCGTACGCACAATGGCGGCTGTTGCGGCAAAAGCCGAATCGATGATCGACTATGACACGCAGTTTAACAGCAAGCGGGCTCTGCACCTGAACGATATTACAGAAGTCGTCAGCCAAAGCTCCGTTAACGCTTCGCTCGTGCTCAATGCGGCTGCACTGATCATTTCCACAGAATCGGGCTTTACCGCTCGCATGATTTCCAAGTATCGTCCGAAAGCTCCGATCATTGCCGTGTCCCAACATGAAAAAACGCTGCCTAAAATGAGCCTGCTCTATGGCGTACTGCCTGTTAAGGGCGGAGCTGTAAGCAGCACGGACGAAATGTTCGAAGTGGCGATCAACAATGCGCTTGATGCCGGCTACATCCAGTCTGGCGACACTGTCGTTCTGTCGGCTGGTATTCCGATTGGACAGACAGGCAACACGAATGTGATGAAAGTGCAGCAGGTATAAGAAAGCTCGGTTGAACCATACGATCACCGGGTGACCAAACGAAAACCCCGCTATCCGTAATTACGGATAGCGGGGTTTTTTGTAGAAAAAAATCGGCAGCCGCCTCGCTTCAAAATCAGCGGGGTACTACCGAAGTACAATCAGGCCTTTTTCTTAGTAGTTGTGGACTTTCTGCGGGCAGGCTTTCGAGCAGCTGCTTTTTCTTCCGCAAGTCGCACTTCTTCTTCTTCGCGCTTTTGCTCTTCTGCGCGCTTTTCTTCGGCCATAAGGATTTTCTTCTGTCGAACTTCTTCACCCATTTGTTCCTGCTTTTGCGGATCACTCATTTTTAAATGCTGATCGAAAGCTTCGGGATACAAAAAACTCTTCTCCCCAACTTCTTCAGTGAAGCGAACATTGATTCTTCCGTCACCACTGCCAATCACTTTGCCTGTTCCAAAGCTGGCGTGCTCGACCTGTTCGTCGTTTAAGTTCATTGGATTTCATCTCCTTCTGGCTTGCCCATTGGACCTTATCCTTGCTTCTATAGGTCGGCCATCGGCTATTTGCATATAAATAGCTGTAATTGCTCTTTTAACCTTTCCCCTATCTATGCTCCTTTGAAACACCATTTTACCCCAAATCGCAAAAATAATCGAACACACTCGAAATAAATCTAAATGTGACAATCGTCAAGCACCTTAGGAAATGATTTTTTAGAAAAAAACAAAAATATTTTTTGAGCATAAAGAACCATTTTTTTAAATAACCGCATCTTTACGCTCAGAAAAGGGTACTATAAAATGAAGTTGTGGACATCGATGATACTGTTTTCGAACATTAATGTTTTTTGCAATCAAATCTCGAAAACGAACAATACGGAGGTACATATACATGAATCAATTGAAGCGCCCGGCGCATGCAAGACGCGAAATAACAACGGCCGACTCTGCAGCAGGATCGCTTAAGAACGCCACTAATCCAAAAGACTGCGGCGGAGAACTGTCCGGCGAGCCTATTCGCGCCTTCCGCCGAAAAGGGGCCGCTTCACTGACATTGGCCGCCGGAATCGGCGCCCTCGTGCTGGCTATGCCCGGCGGCGAAGCGCATGCGGATAACTCCTACACAGCCAAAGTTCATACGGATTCGCTCAACGTTCGGAGCACGGCAGGCCCCGATACGCCGATCGTAGGATCACTTCGAAGCGGTGACGTCGTTACCGTGACGGACGAGCTGCTCGGCTGGTTGAAGGTGGAAAATGCATCAACCTCGGGCTGGGTAGCCGGCTATTATCTGAAAAAGACGAACGGAAGCCCTGCCTCTGCAGTCATTTCGTCTTCATCAGTTAAGACGTCTGCCCAAACTCAAGCCGCTTCTTCAGGATCTTCCACAGTTTCCGAAGGTAGCAAAGCTCTGGTTACGGCAAATTCCGTCATTATCCGCAGCGGCCCCGGAAAAAAATACGAACTGCTTGGTTCGGCTAATCGGAAAGATGCGGTAACCGTATTGGAGAACCAGAACGGCTGGTCTCGCATTAAGACTTCGTACGGCGCTTATGGTTGGGTCTCGTCGCAGTACCTGCAGGGCGGCGGCGCCGCAAAAGCGAAAGCAGCCGTACAGAAGCAAAAAGCGATCCATGTCAGCACGGCAGCCGCTCAGAGTCCCAAAGCCGATACGTCCGAGATCAAATCCGGCAGCTTGCAGGGCAAGTTAATCGTGCTTGATCCCGGTCACGGAGGCAACGACCCCGGCACAGTAGGCACCACCTACGGCATGGTTGAACAGGAATTGAATCTGCAAACGGCACTCTATGTGCGGGACTATCTGGTATCTCGCGGTGCACGTGTAGAATTGACCCGGACAGGCAGCGGAGAGCGGCCTTCCCTGGCATCCCGCGCCCAACTGTCGGGTTCGCTTGGAGCAGACGCTTTTGTAAGCATTCATTACAACTCGTCGCTGAGCGCCTCTTCGAACGGAACGATTGTCTGCTTCTATTCCGAGTCCAAGGACTTGGGACTGGCTCGCGCTATCGAAGCGCCGCTGAAGGACGGTACCGGGATTCGCAACAACGGTCTGGCCTTCGGCAACTTCAAGGTTATCCGCGAAAACAGCGTTCCGTCCGTACTGCTCGAACTGGGCTTCCTATCCAATCCGTCGGATGAAGCTACCGCTTCCAGCGCTGATTATCAGCGTAATGCCGCCAAAGCCATCGCCGATGGACTTCAGCTGTATTTCTCGAAATAAACAGGCTGACGACTAACGCAGCGGGCATCTGCGTTCTGCTTTCTGCTTTCTGCTTTCTGCTTTCTGCTTTCTGCTTTCTGCTTTCTGCTTTCTGCTTTCTGCTTTCTGCTTTCTGCTTTCTGCTTTCT
>NZ_KB899304.1 GCF_000378145.1 Saccharibacillus kuerlensis DSM 22868
ACGACTTTCGCTCATTAAATCTAATCCTTTCTGCAATTACTTCTCCGGCTTGGTTTTCTTTTCGATCTGCATATGAAAAAGACTCCGGTTCCCGCCAGTTCAGCGAAAACCGAAGTCTCTATCCAACATAATTTTAACGATTGTTGCGATTGTTGCGATTGTTGCGATTGTTGCGATTGTTGCGATTGTTGCGATTGTTGCGATTGTTGCGATTGTTGCAAGAACGGTTGGCCGTTACATAACGACGGAAGGCAGTCTTACGCCGTCTGCCTCGTCACGGATATCGCCGACGATTTCTTCCAAGATGTCTTCCATCGTCACAAGCCCGATTGTGCGGCCGGACGTATCGGCTACAGAAGCAATATGAACACGATTCTGCTGCATACTGAGCATCACTTCGCGCAGCGTTGCGGTCTCCACGAACTGTGGCAACTTATGCAGGAACCTTTCGATTCGGCCGTCCCGACCCGCCGCTATGGCGGTCAGTACTTCTTTGCTGTGGACAAAGCCGATAAAGGCATCCGGGTTACCGTTCGTTACCGGATAACGGGTATACTCGTGTTCGCTCAGCTTCTCGACGAGTTCGTCCTGCGGGACTTCTTTTGCAATTTTGACGATTTTGTCTGCTGGGATCATGATCTCACGCAGAAGTCGGTCATCAAAAGCAAAAATGTTATTCAGATAAGCCTGTTCGGTCTTGTTGATCTCGCCGCTTTCGTAACTTTGTTCGACAAGCCATTTCAGCTCTTCCTCCGAATGCACCGATTCGTGACCGGCCGGCTTAATGCCGAACAGACGCAGCAGCGCCGCCGCGGAACCGTTAAGCAGACGGATAAATGGAGCGGTCATTCGGCCGAAGCGGTACAGCCACGGGGCGAGCATCAGCGTCATTTTTTCCGCAAACTGGATCGCCAGCGTCTTCGGAGCAAGTTCTCCGATGACAACGTGCAGGAAGGTCACGAGCGCAAGCGCGATTGCATACGAAAGTACGGTTGCTATAGTATCCGGTACGTTAAAGTGATTAAATACCGGATGCAGCATTTTTTCGACGGTCGGTTCCCCAAGCGCGCCGAGTACAAGTGCGGTAATCGTAATGCCAAGCTGGCAGGCGGACAGGTAGTAGTCCAGATCCTGGGCGACTTTCTTCGCCATGACCGCTTTCTTGTTGCCGTCTGCGACCAATTGGTCAAGTCTCGACATCCGAACTTTCAGTATTGCGAATTCCGCGCCAACGAAGAAGGCCGTAAGTCCGATAAATACGGCGACCAGAAACAGGTTTAATGCTATTGTTCCGTCCAATAAATTCCCTCGTACGAGGGATTCACCTCCATGATATGCATTATTATTTTGGTTTGCTGCTGTACGACTTTTGCTGCTGTGTAATCTTTACGCTGTGCCATCATTACTCGGTATAGCTAAGTTTTACATGTTTGATCTGTAGGTCGTCTTTTTCCGCAATCGTCCAGACGTGTCCGTTCTCGATCAGTTTTGCGCCTTCACTGGCTCCTGTACCTTGACGGTGCTGGATCCAGCCTCCGATCGTATCGGTGTCGCTGCGTTCGTCGAACTTGATGCCGAAGCGTTTCTCAAGTTCGTCAAGCAGCACACGTCCGCTGATTACATATTCACGGTCGCCCGTCTGTTGAATCTCGGCGATCTCATCCGCATCGAACTCGTCGCGAATTTCGCCGACAAGTTCTTCCATCACGTCTTCCATCGTGACGATGCCTGCCGTACCGCCATATTCATCGACAACGAGTGCGATATGCATGCGTTCCTGCTGCATTTTGAGCATCGTTTCCTGAATTGGCGTCGCCTCCGACACGATTGGAATACGACGGATAAATTCTTCCACCTTGCGAGCGCGTTTGGCGATAATATGCGGAAGCATCTTTTTCGCGTTAACGACTCCGATGATCCGGTCTTTGCTGCCTTCTTCGGTAACCGGATACCGGGTGTAATTGTTCTCATCGAGCACCGCAATCAGTTCTGCATAATCCATATCTTTGTCGATCGTGACCAGCTGTGTCCGCGGCACCATGATATCGCGCGCAACCCGCTCGTCGAACGAGAAGACATTTTCCATGTAAGACAGCTTCGTTTCATTGATTTCGCCGCCCTGATAGCTCTGTGTCATGATAATCTTCAGCTCATCCTCGGAGTAGACTTCTTCGTGACCGGCCGGCTTTACGCCAAAACCCCGAAGCAGCAGACGGGACGTTCCGTTAAGCGCCCAGATAAATGGGTACATGACGCGTCCGAACCAGTACAGGGGAGCGGCCAGAAGAAGCGTTACCTTTTCGGCAAACTGGATCGCCAGCGTCTTAGGAGCCATCTCGCCGACGACCACGTGCAGGAATGTCACCAAGAAAAAGGCGATGGCATAGGAAGCGACGGAAGAAGCCGAAGCCGAAACGTTGAGCCAGTCGAATACCGGATACAGAATCCGTTCGACCACGGGCTTGCCGATCGCGCCGAGTCCCAGTGCCGTTACAGTAATGCCAAGCTGACAGGCGGACAGGTAGTAATCCAGATCGCCAGCCACTTTCTTGGCGACGATGGCTTTCTTGTTGCCTTCCGTGATCAGCTGATCAAGCCGGGATGCGCGTACCTTAACGACCGCGAACTCCGATGCGACGAAGAATGCGGTAAGTGCTAGCAGTGCAGCCAAAATCAATAAATTGACGATTGTCATTAGGTCCAATAAGTTCCCTCGTACGAGGGATTCACCTCCAGTGAATTTTTAGCGTTTACGTGAAGCTTTGCCTCTCGGTTGCATATTCCGTATGAAAGAGACAGATCCAAGAAATGGTGATCAACAACGACGACGAATAATAGTCAAGCGCCTTCCCAAGTTTGCTGCCCCCTTCCCTAATGTATTACTTCTTACTATACCATAACCTTTCGTAACCGTGCAGCAACACGTTGGGCTTCACAAAATGCACAATATTTTTCGGCGGCTTGGACTGATTGGCTTTCGCAGGATGAAGGTGCTATTCTGTTAAAAAGTTTCGCCCGCACGGATTCGGTGGTATATCGTGCAGGGTGAACGTCGAGAGGAGAGATAACCATGCAAAATATCGTATCGAACAAATGGCTGTTGGCCCGCTTGTACGAGCCGGAACAGACAATCGTGGACTGCCGCTACACGCTGGGTCAGCCGGAGGCAGGCCGTCAAGCCTATGAGCAGGAGCATATTCCTGGCGCGATCTATATGGATTTGAAAGAAGATCTGTCCGCTCCGGCGGGCGATCACGGAGGCCGGCATCCGCTGCCGGATCCGGAAGAATTTGCGGCGCGACTCTCGAAGCTGGGGATTGGCAGCGAGACCCGTGTCGTCGCTTACGACGACGAAGGCGGCATGAACGCGGCCCGGTTGTGGTGGATGCTGCGCTGGATGGGACATGACAATGTGGCCGTGCTGGACGGCGGCTTCTCGCAGTGGAAAAAAGCAGGATTTCCGGTAAACGATACTCAAGCGGTACGTGTACCCGCGGCGTTCACGCCCAATGTACAGCCGCATCTGCTGACCGACGTGAACGAAGTGCAGCGGATCGTCGGCACGCTCAAAGCAGAACAAATTATGGAAGCCGTCGAAGAAGAAAGAACGGATGAACATGGCGAAACGCCGGTGCAGGATATCGAAATCCCTCCGGCGGTAAATCCAAAAGTCTTTTTCACTCCGGTGCTGATCGATTCTCGCGCGCATGACCGCTACCTTGGACAAAACGAGATGATGGACACGGTCGGCGGCCACATTCCTGGAGCGGTCAATTTCTTCTGGAAAGATCTGCTGAAGGAAGACGGCTCCTTTAAAAGCAAGGAAGAGCTGGAGAAGCACTTCGAAGGCATCGACAAGGAAGCGGAAATCGTGGTGTACTGCGGTTCCGGCGTAAGCGCCTGCCCGAATGTGCTGGCATTGGAACAGGCCGGATTCAAGAGTGTACGATTGTATGCGGGAAGCTGGAGCGACTGGATTTCGTATGAGGATAATCCGGTGGCGACGGGGGAAGAAGGGTAAGGTTGGGTTTGAAAAGGAAGCCCGCGGCGGACGCGGGCTTTTTTGTGCTGCGTATACTTCGGGAATGCACGGTGCAGGGAGTCCAAGCAGGTTGCTTTTGGGTATTCCAGTATGCCGAAAGCGAACAAGAGATTCTGATAAAAATTAAATATTTTAAATTTCGTAACAAAAAGATGATTGGTTAAGTTAATGAATATATATCCATTTTATTTAAAAAAAGGAACAACAATGGTTAATTACAGAAAAATTTTAAAGATTTTTATTCTTACCAGTTCTTTGTTTGTTTTTTCTTCTTCTCTAGCAATTGCTGATACAGGAACAGCTCACATCAAAAAAGGCTCGCTTTCTGGCGGAGCGAGTAACATGACGTATTGAGTAGATGATTCTGTGAACTCATTAGGTTTTAAAGGCTCTGTACAAAACGGTGTAAAGCAATGGGATAATGCTTCAACCGGCGTTTTCATAACTGAAGTAGTTAATTCTTCCACTGCGAGTATGAAAATTTATGCCGGAAAGGGAAATCTTCCGCCCGGCACGTACGGGGCAGCGACTTATTGGATGTTGAGTGGGCGCAATATAACCCCTGATGAAGTTACGAATGGTACAAATTTTCAGCAAGGTGTCATAAGGTTTGACCTAGATAATCAAAATGCAGCAGGTTTTGAAAATGTACACCGCTACAAAACTTCTGGACACGAAATTGGACACGTTTTAGGACTAAATCATTTTGAAGAGCCGCCTGGACATTCAGGAAATCATTGGATGAAGTCTGGGAAAATCGCTTTAGAACAATCTACTAGTGTTGATTTAGCACATTTAAGAACGAAATGGGGATGGTGACTTATGAATAAGCAGGTAATCTCAAAAATTGGTATAGTCGCTCTAGTCAGTATTACAGCCCTGAGCGGATGCACTTATAAAGAACATACAAATGAAAGTGAAAGTTCTTCTCTTAATTCGTCAAAAACAACTAAAAATGTTGAATTAGCACCCAAAGAAATTAAAACGAGCCGCATTTCTGCAGATCACAATATATTTGAAAACTATGAAGAGGCTCTTGCAGCTTCGGACGTTGTGGCAGAGGTGACAGCTACTGAACGTTCACAGAATTTTGTTGAGAATCTAGATGGATACCCGTCTGGTCATACGCGTACTGAAGTAGAATTGAATCAAGTATTCACAACTAAAAATGGCGAACAATTAAGTGGAAAACTTTCTATTTTGGAACCTACGTATACTGCGGAAGTGCAAGGTGAACTCATTCAATTTAGTTATGAAGATTATATTAAAATGGTGCCAGGTGAAAAATATGTAGTTTTTTTAGTTTGGAGGGAAAAAGATCAAGGATATTGGATTAATGCTCTTGAACAAGGAAAGTTTAGCCTGAATAACCCGAATACTCATGAATCATCTATTACATCAGACATAAGCAATGATCCTGAAAGTAGCCAGTATAAGAAATTAAAAGATGATGTCATTAGTCACTTGTATGGTGAAGAGAGTGGGGTTGTAAACTAGTAATTTCTATTGTGAATTGCAAAGTTGACGTAATGAAAAAGCTGTTGAAGGTAAACGCCTTGCGCTGAAACAGGCCGGGTTTAAGAGTGTAAGGCTGTATGCGGGAAGCTGGAGCGACTGGATTTCGTATGAAGATAATCCGGTGGCGACGGGGGAAGAGATATAAGATTGGTTGGAGTAGAGAAGCCCGCGTTGGATGCGGGCTTTTTTGTGCTGTTTAGACTTGGAGAATACACGGTGTTGGGTTCCAGAACGGCTGGCTTACAGTATTCTGATGTACTGGAAGTCAACAAGGGATCAATGCTGGGCTGGAGAAAATGTTTTCTGTGCGCAACGATAAATAAATGACCCAAAATACGTAGGGCGCGTAAAGTGGAAATAACTTTGAGGTAGCATATAGAGGTAAGGGGAACAAGAAGGAATGAGAATTTTTTTTGATTACTTGATTTCGAAAAACCCAACTTAATTATTTGTTGTTGCGTTCATGTATGTAATGGAAATTAAAGAAGGAGGCTTTATGAGAGATTTTTTACGCTCTAAGTCGTTTTGGATACCCACTGTTTTATTTGCAGGGTTTATTTTAGGGACTATATTGTATGTATTATTTAATAAAATTAAATCTTAATTTAGAAAAACTGATCGGTCATTTTCAATAAATATTTTTAGTCTGTGTGAATCCTGAAGTTTTAACTGGAACAGTCGAGATTTTTTCATGGTGAATGTTTAGAAAAATCTGCTCAACGAAGACGGCACGTACAAGAGTATTGAAGAGCTGGAGCAGCACTTCGCAGGCATCGATAAAGAAAGTATTGAAAGCGGTTTAAAACTATGATACTTTATGTGTAACCGGTTACTCATTCGAGGTGAAAAGCATGGTCACGATAAAAGATGTCGCAAAACACGCAGGCGTATCGGTCGCTACCGTATCGCGGGTACTCAACGAAATCGGTTATGTGCACGAAGATACGCGTCGTATGGTGGAAAAAGCGATTCAAGAGCTGGATTATACGCCTAACGAGGTGGCCCGTTCCCTGTACAAGCGCAAATCGAGATTGATCGGATTGCTGCTGCCGGATATTACGAACCCCTATTTCCCGCAGCTTGCCCGGGGCGTGGAAGACCGGATGCAGGAAAGCGGATTCCGTCTGATCTTCGGCAACAGCGACGAAAGCGAACAAAAAGAACGCGATTACATCCAGACTTTCGTGCAAAATAACGCGGTCGGCATTATCTCGTCCACCAATTTTCCGGGCATGGAATCGTATCGCCGTTTGAACATACCGGTCGTCTTTTTGGATCGGATCTCCAGCGACCGTCCGGCCGTGTACGCGGACGGTCGGGAAGGCGGCCGGATCGCTGCGCAGCAGATCATTGAGCGGGGCAGCCGCCGAGTCACCGTACTGCAAGGACCGGCGCATATCCGTCCGGCGCAGGATCGCTTTCAGGGAGCCGTCGAAGTGCTTCAAGATACGGGAGTTGCCTACGAAGTGATTCGGACTGCGTCGTTCGCGCTGAAGGAGGCGGAGGAAAAAGCGAAAGAGCTGTTCGCTGCGTTTCCCGATACGGACGGGGTAATCGCCAGCAACGATATGGCGGCGATCGCCGTACTGCACGAAGCGCTCCGATTAGGGAAAAAGGTACCGGAAGAGGTGCAAATTATCGGCTTTGACGATATTCCGCTGATCGGACTGTTGTCTCCGCCGCTGTCGACGATCCGCCAACCCGCTTACGATATGGGCTACAAAGCAGCAGAGTTGATGATCCGATTGATCGAAGGACAAACGGTGGAGCTGCGGAATATCCAGATGCCGGTCGAGTTTGTCGAACGGGGCAGTACGCGAAAAAAGCCGGAGAACGAATACGTTGACCGCTGACTTCCAGATTCGATACGGTCAACGTACGGGCGGTTTTATCCCTTTCATACGAAGCTTATCTAAGAACAATCCAGAAAAAAGGTGGGAATAAGCATGAGCGCATATACGAAAAAACAGCCGCGCGTCGTCGTGGTCGGAAGCTGTTCGATGGATCTGGTCGTAACGTCTTCTAGACGGCCGGGGGCCGGGGAAACGGTGCTTGGAGAAAGCTTCAAGACCGTACCGGGCGGAAAAGGAGCAAACCAGGCGGTAGCCGCGGCCCGACTGGGCGCTGACGTTTCTATGATCGGACGGGTTGGCGACGATTCGTTGGGGCAGACCATTTTGGACAACCTGAAGCAAAACGGTGTTTGTGTGAACAATGTGGAACCGGTTACACATTGTGAAAGCGGAACGGCGCATATCATTTTGGCGGAAGGCGATAACAGCATTATCGTCGTCGAAGCGGCCAACCGCCAGGTAACGCCTCAATACGTGGAAAAATCGCGCGCAGTAATCGAAGGGGCCGACATCGTACTGATTCAGCAGGAGATTCCGGCCGAGACCGTGCTGCTGGTCAGTCGCATTTGCAAGCAGTCCGGCGTTCCTTTGCTGCTGAATCCCGCGCCTGCTCGCCCCGTAGAAGCGGAAGTGATCGAAAACAGCGCCTATTTGACCCCAAACGAGCACGAAGCGAGCCTATTGTTCGACGGAGCGGAGCTCGGCGAAAGTTTGCGGAAGTATCCAAATCGCCTGATTGTGACGGAAGGAAGCCGCGGCGCTCGTTATTTCGACGGACAAGAAGAGGCAGTCGTGCCTTCTTATCCGGTCCAAGCCGTCGATACGACGGGGGCGGGAGATACGTTCAATGCGGCATTTGCGGTGGCTTTGGCCGAAGGAAAAAGCATCGCAGACAGCTTGCGTTTTGCCAACCGTGCAGCTTCGTTGTCCGTCACCCGCTTCGGCGCGCAGGGCGGCATGCCGACCCGCGAAGAAGTGGAGGAGGCGCTGGCATGAAAAAACACGGCATACTGAATAGTCATATATCCAAAGTCTTGTCTGATCTGGGGCATACCGATTATATCGTCATCGCCGATCTCGGCCTTCCGGTGCCGCCCGGCGTGCCTAAGATCGACCTGGCGTTGACCAACGGCGTTCCAGGTTTCGAGCAGGTGGTCGAAATTGTGGCCGCCGATATGGAGATCGAGAAAGTCATGATCGCGGAAGAAATGATCGGGCAAAACGAAGCGGCTTACGCTTTCATGCACCGGACTTTCGAGGCGGCGTCGATCGAATCATGCAGTCATGAAACGTTCAAAAAGCTGACCGCGGGAGCCAAAGCCATTATCCGTACCGGCGAAGCCAAGCCTTATGCCAACTGTATTTTATACGCCGGCGTTTGTTTCGGAAACGAAGAATAGGAGGAAGCGGCATGCATATCGAAATGCGGGGCATTCATAAAGCTTTCGGTACGAACCAGGTATTGAAAGGTGTCGATTTCGAACTTAGGGAAGGTGAAGTTCATGCGCTGATGGGCGAGAACGGCGCGGGCAAGTCAACGTTGATGAATATCTTGGTCGGGCTGCACGCGCTGGACGAAGGCAATATCGCGGTTGACGGAAAAGAAACGTACTTCGCGAATCCTGGCGAGGCCGAAAAGCGCGGCATCACGTTTATCCACCAAGAACTGAATATTTGGCCGGAAATGACCGTGCTTGAGAATCTGTTTATCGGCCGGGAACTGAACCTGCCGTACGGACTGCTGGATACGCGAAAAATGAAACGCCTTGCCCGTGAGCAGCTTCAGCGCTTGTCCGTCGACCTGCCGCTGAACAAGGAAGCCGGTGCTTGTTCAGTCGGACAGCAGCAGATGATCGAAATCGCCAAAGCGTTGATGACGGAAGCCAAAGTCATCATCATGGACGAACCGACAGCGGCATTGACCGAACGCGAGATCGTCAAGCTGTTCGAAGTCATTCGTTCGCTGAAAGCCGAAGGCGTGTCCATCGTATACATTTCACACCGAATGGAAGAGATCTTCACGATCTGCGACCGGATCACCGTGATGCGCGACGGCATTACGGTGGATACGAAAGATATCCCGGCGACGAACTTTGACGAAGTCGTGCGCAAGATGGTCGGACGCGAACTGACCGAGCGTTATCCGAAGCGGAATCCGAAGCCCGGCGACATCATATTGGAAGTAAAAAACGCGACGCGGCGCGGATTGTTCGAAAATGTCAGCTTCAACGTCCGGGCCGGGGAAGTCGTCGGCTTTTCGGGTCTGATGGGCGCGGGGCGCACGGAAATCATGCGGGCGATCTTCGGTCTGGACAAACTCGACGGCGGCGAGATCGTGCTGCGGGGCAAAAAGATCAACATCCGTCGCCCGGAAGACGCAGTGCGGCACGGAATCGGCTTCATTACCGAAGACCGCAAAGACGAAGGCCTTGTGCTCGACTTCTCGATTCGCGAAAACATGGCGCTGCCGAACCTGTTTAGTTTTACGTCCAAGGGCTTTATCTCATCGCGCAAAGAGCGCGAGTTCGTGGATACACTGGTCAAGCGATTGCAGGTCAAAACGCAGTCCGCCGAAACGCCGGCCAGCAGCCTGTCGGGAGGCAACCAACAAAAGGTCGTCATCGCCAAATGGATCGGCATCGGACCGAGCCTGCTCATTCTCGACGAACCGACGCGCGGCGTGGACGTGGGCGCCAAGCGTGAAATCTATCAGTTGATCAACGAGCTGACGGACCGGGGCGTGGCGATCATTATGGTGTCCTCCGAGCTTCCCGAGGTACTGGGCATGAGCGACCGAATCATCGTGGTGCATGAAGGCGGCATCAGCGGGGAACTTGCGGGCAGCGAAGCGACGCAGGAAAATATTATGACTTTAGCGACAGGGGGACAATAAGATGCAAAAATCAGCTTCCGCAGCCGATTCCGGCAAACGTTTCAAATTATCGGAGGTTACGCAAAAACTCGGTCCATTGCTCGGTTTTATCATTCTGGTCATGATCGTATCCATATTGAATCCGGCATTTTTGGAACCGCTTAACATTCTGAATCTGTTTCGGCAGGTGGCGATTAACGCGCTGATCGCGTTCGGCATGACCTTCGTTATTTTGACCGGCGGCATCGACCTTTCGGTCGGTTCGATCCTGGCGTTATCCAGCGCCTTCGTCGCGAATCTCATGCTGGCTGGCGTCGACCCGATTCTGGCGATTCTGATCGGCGGCATCGCCGGCGCGATCATGGGTGCGATCAACGGGATATTGATCACAAAAGGCAAAATGGCTCCGTTCATCGCGACGCTTGCCACGATGACCGTCTTCCGGGGCTTGACGCTCGTCTACACCAACGGCAATCCGATTACGGGCCTGGGCGACGATCTATCGTTCCAATTGTTCGGCCGCGGTTATTTCTTGGGGATTCCGGTTCCGGCCATCACCATGATGATCGTATTCGCGATCCTCTGGACCATTTTGCATAAAACGGCTTTCGGCCGCAAAACGTACGCGATCGGCGGCAACGAAAAAGCGGCCATCGTATCGGGCATCAAAGTACACCGCGTCAAGATCATGATCTACAGCTTGGCCGGCCTGCTGTCTGCGTTGGCGGGCGCCATCCTGATGTCCCGTCTGAATTCCGCGCAGCCTACGGCCGGACAATCGTACGAGCTGGATGCGATCGCGGCGGTCGTGTTGGGCGGAACCAGCCTGACGGGCGGACGCGGATGGATCGTCGGCACGCTGATCGGCGCGCTGATTATCGCCACGCTGAATAACGGTTTGAACCTGCTCGGCGTCTCCTCGTTCTTCCAGATGGTGGTCAAAGGCGTCGTGATCCTGATTGCCGTACTGATCGACCGCAAGCGGTCGGCTTAAAACAGAAAGAAGGTGACCTTATGAAAAAATTAATGACCGTACTCGCCGCTTTACTGGTTGTCCTGATGCTAGCCGGCTGCTCGATGCAGCCGCCGGCTTGGGCCAAAGCGAATCGTTCGGCCGACGCAGAAAACCTGAAAATCGGGTTGTCGATCTCGACCTTGAACAATCCGTTCTTCGTCTCGCTCAAAGACGGCGTAGAAGCGCAAGCACAGAAGCTGGGGATCGAAGTAATCGTCGTCGATGCGCAAAACGATTCGGCCAAGCAAAGCAACGACGTGGACGATCTGCTTCAACAGGGCATCAACGCGCTGCTGGTGAATCCGACCGACTCGGCCGCGATCTCTTCCGCGGTGCAGGCGGCCAACGTGCTGGATATTCCGGTTATCGCGCTCGACCGTTCCGCGGACCAGGGCGACGTGAAGGCGCTTGTCGCATCCGACAATGCCAAAGGCGGACAGATGGCGGCCGAGTACCTGGCGGAGCAGCTTGGCGAAGGGGCTAAGGTGATCGAGCTGCAGGGCGTGCCGGGAGCGTCCGCGACCCGCGAGCGGGGACGCGGCTTCCACGAGATTGCCGACAAGCGGCTCGACGTGATCGCCAGTCAAGCGGCCGATTTCGACCGCACCAAAGGATTGACCGTCATGGAAAACCTGCTGCAAGGCAATCCGGGCGTGCAGGCCGTATTCGCGCATAACGACGAAATGGCGCTCGGCGCGATCGAAGCCATCGAAAGCTCGGGCAAGGATATTCCGGTCGTCGGCTTCGACGGAAACGACGATGCGCTGACTTCGATCCAGAACGGCAAACTGACTGCGACCGTGGCCCAGCAGCCGGATCTGATCGGCCAACTGGCCGTGGACGCCGCGCGGGACGTGCTTCAAGGCAAGGAAGTGGAGGCCTCCATTCCGGCACCTTTGAAGCTCGTGACGAAAGAAGATTCGCAGCCTTAAAGCCGAAAACGACCTCGAAATCTGCATGAAAGCAGAGAGCGAGGTCGTTTTTTTGGGCATGATACCCATTCTGTACGCCTGTTATCAATTCGGAAAGATTTTTGCTCTGATGCACCCGATTCAAGGTATGACTGTTCAACAGAACAGTATTTATCAAGGAAGTGAGAGACCCGGCTGGATTATGGGAGGGGCTGCTTTGGTCATATCGATACTTTTGTGGAAAGCGATGCTGCAGTTTTTGAACGTATCATTCATAAAGAGTCTGCTCAAACTCCCTATGTTGCGCTGAAACAAAAGATTTTTATTGTTCTTCCGGACTCTTCTTCAACCAGCTATAAGATTCAAGATTTGATCCTTAACGAAGACGGAACTTCTAAGTACGAAGACAGCGTTCCCTATCCTCTTCAAGCTCAAGTTAGAGATGGAATTGTTTCTTTTACTATTCCTCCGCATTCACTAGCTAGTTATAGTTCGGATGCTACAGATTATGAACCTGGTGGTCTTATACGAGGATTCAAGTTGATGAGCGAGGAAAACGATGAGGTCTTTGCATTTGTCGTGCGGACCGATGCGAAGTGAGTGAAATTGTAAATCACAATCGTCGGTACTGGCTGGAGCGACTGGATTTCGTATAGCCAACGATAAATGTGGGCTGTTAGCGTATTGGCAAACCTGGCTCTCCACATAGAGAGTCGGGTTTCTTTGAATTATTCGCTTTTGGACCGAAGCATGAAATCCGAAGCTGGCCCTCATTTTAACGTATTGTATTCATGGTGCTTATCCGTGCATTCCGCGTATATCATGCCCTACTTAACGTGTATCGCGCTCTACTTGATGTGTAACGAATCCTCATATCGCTATTTGTTGATATTCGGCTTTTTTAACAATCTAACGAATCGTCATATCCTTATTGGCTGTGATTCAGTCGGTTTAAAGCCAATTCAGGTCAACTAGCGTGATGACGATTCGTTAGAATCGAAAAAAGCGAGCTGGAGGGCAAATAGCGTTGTCAGGATTCGTTAGAATCGCCGAGCTGCGCCTATTTTCTCGACAGCTCGACAGCTCGAAAGCCCACACTTTGTGCGGGCTTTTTTGTCTTGAAAATAAGTGAGATTTCGCAGATGCCTTAATCCGTTAAAGCATACCGTCCCTACAACCAAAAAGAAGGATATTTCCGCCGTTTGTCCAGATTGTTGATGACAAGCGCGGCGGCTACCAGAATAAGTGAACCGCTAAGAACCGGTGTGAGTAGAAATGACCAGCCGCTGCCTGCCAGCATGACAAGCACCGGGTTGGCTCCTGCAGGTGGATGAGTAGTTCGAGTCAGCATCATTAGAATAATCGCTAGACTAGTTGCCAAAGCCATAGACCAAAAATGCGTACCAAACAGATGGAACATGACTAAACCGGTTAGGGCAGAAAGGAAATGGCCTCCTATAATATTTCGTGGTTGTGATAGCGGAGACTCCCATAGGCCAAAAGCGAGTACGCAGCTTGCACCAAATGGAGCCATCAGCCAGAGCGCAGAGCTCCAATTACTCAGCAGAGTAAGCAGGCTGATCGTAATAAAACCTCCAATTCCTCCTACAATCATACTGTGAGCATCCACTTTAAGCGGGCTTCTACCTTGTCCTTTCATTTTTGCAAAGAATCCAGCGTTCATCTTGTCATTCAGCAGCTGAGTCATTCCCTCACTCCTTTTAAACTAATTTACTAGTAAACTAGTTATATAACGTTAGCGAAGCTTTGTCAATTATCCATTTTGTATTTCCTGCAGTATGTGTCCAATGCTTATTCAGTGCCAGTAACTATTACATTGAGGTCAAGCAAAGGCAAAGTTATAATATAACTATAGGACTATGAAAAGAGGCTAACTGTAATGGACAAAAAACAATTAGGATTAAGGATCGATTCAGATTGGACGTTCAACGTGAACACTCAAATCCGAGAACAGTTGAGGTGCAAGATGGCGGCAGGGGAACTTCAACTCGGGGATATGCTGCCATCGGCCAGTCAGTTGGCTGACGAACTGGGAGTAAACCGAAATACAATCAATCTTGTATATAATCAGCTGCGTGACGAGGGCTTTGTAACCATGAATAAAGGACGTGGAACGCAGATTACACAGAAAGCCGCACAGCTTCGGAAGGAATCTGCTGCACAGTTGAAACTTATTGAAGAAACCGTTCAACGGGCAAAAAACGAAGGGCATGATTTGCAGTCATTTTTTACGATGGGATTTAGTTACATGATGATGCAGCAGGAGTCCTCCTCAGCGTTCACGGCTAATATTCTTCTGATCGAGTGCAAGGGACATGACCACTTTTTTTACAGCCGTGCGATTGAACAAGCTGCCGGTGGGAATGTGAAAACGGTGTTTCTGGAAGACCTTCCCGAGGCATCGGGGATTCGCGACATTCTTCAAGGTATCGATGTCGTAGTGACAACGCTAAATCATGCCAGCGAGGTAAGACGTAAATTTTCGGCGTTCGACTGCAGGATCGTTGTAATCGGAGCAGATGCTAAGCCTTCGATACTGGTGGAGTTAGCCGGATTGGAACGAGGCACTCATGTCGCCTTTGCATGCCTAGGCAAAACAGGAGGAGAATGGATGGCAGAACGGGTCAAAGAAGCAGGAATCCACCACCTGAGTATGGAGACGATTGGATGGAAAGAAGAAGATCACAGCCAAACCTCTTTAGATCAAGTAGATCGGATCTATGCCTCTGATGCAGTATTTCAGGAGTTATATAAGTTGGCTCCCGATAAAGTCACGATGTATCCAATGAAGCTTGAGCAAAGCAGTGAGAATTTATTGCAAAATATGATCTTGTAACAAGCTGTGACTTTGCATGAGGGTCTTTACGTTATAGGAATCGGGATTACGCTTTATCTTTATAAAAAGGCGAGGAGTGAGTAAATTTGCTGAAAGAATATGCCGGGTATCTGTTGGTCCACTTTATCGGAGAAGGGCCGGATGGCGAACAAGTTTATTTTTCATACAGCGAAGACGGCCTGCATTTTCGCGACTTGAACGGAGGAGAGCCTGTCTTGAGATCGGGTTTGGGCGAAAAAGGCATTCGAGATCCTTTTCTTGTCCGTTCGCCGAAAGAAGGCAAGTTTTACCTCATCGCCACCGATCTGCGGATTGGCAGCGGACGCAGCTGGCTGTCCGCCGTAGAGGAAGGCAGCAGAGATATCATTGTCTGGGAATCGTCCAATCTGACGAACTGGTCTGCGCCGTGGTCAGTAACCTGCGAAGTGCCGGACGCAGGCTGCGTCTGGGCGCCGGAAGCCGTGTACGACGAGGAGACGGACGATTTTCTGGTGTTCTGGGCGTCCGCGACACGGGAGCCGCACGAACAGAAGCGCAAACATAAGATTTACAGTTCCCGAACCCGGGATTTCCGCAGCTTTACAACGCCGGAAAAGTACATCGAGCGAGACAACGACATTATCGATACGACAATCATCAAGAGTGAGGATGCATATTACCGGTATTCAAAAGACGAAACAACCAAAAGCATTCGGGTTGAACGCGGCAGCAGCTTGAGCAAGGATGCTTTCGTTGATATGGACGCGCCATCCCTGGAATCGATTCTAGGACTGGAAGGTCCCCAGATTTACAAATTCAATGACCGGGAAGAATGGTGCCTGATCGTGGACCGCTTTGCAGAGGGAAAAGGCTATCTTCCTCTGCTGACATCCAATTTGGATAAGGGGAAGTTCCGCTTCGTCAAGGAAGGCGAATTCAATCTGGGCCGGACGCAAAAGCGCCATGGCAGTGTGCTGAACATCACGAATGTAGAAGCAGCACGCTTGCTGGAAACTTACGGAATCGATTGAGTTACTTAGTGGGGGCATCTGCATGAATGTCCTGGCGCCGGGAGAAGAAGTTTAAGCGTTTCATAGTAGGGATGCATATGCAGAAAGGAAGGAATCGCATTGACCGCTCCACATACACCGTCCGGAAAATTATATACGTCAAATCTCCCGGGACTGAAAAAGCTGAAAACGCAGGCCGCCCGGCTGCTGATTACGAGGGCGGGAGCAGAGATCTCGAATGTCGAGCCTGTCCGAGCGCTATCTCCTTCGCCCGAGCTGTTCTATACGTATCTGGACGAATGGAGGGACCGTCCGGACAAAAGCTGGTGGCCCGAGTACGAGAGGCGTTTTGGGCGGGAATTAGAAAGTCAGGAGAAGCTGACCGCTTTGCGAGACGTGTATAAAAGGCTTCTGAAAGGACAAGATGTGGTGCTGATCTGCTTCTGTAAAGATCACCGTTACTGTCATCGCAGACTGGTTGGAGAATTTTTCTCGGAGTATGGCGTACAAGCCGAAGAATTGAACCCGGTTACGGTAGAGCAGATCGATTTATTCTAAATAGAGTGCTTTAACGGCGGCTAACTTTTATCAATAGAAGACTCAATAAGCCTTTTAAAATCTTCGACGTTCATATTCTGTATCTTGTCTTGAAAACTGGCTGTTCCGTTATCCGTATTCGCCTCGTAATATATCTGATTATTTTCATTAATCGCAAATCTTCCTTGATACACGCCTCTTGTAACAAAAGCTTCTTCGGAAACGACAGGCCCTTCGTACTTAATCATAAACAAAATAAAGCGGTTGCTGTCCTGGGCAGGCTGCATATGAAAAGAAGCAACATCTAAAAGATCAATCCTGGTATTTAAATAACTGCGATCTCCGCTGATCACATCTGTCACGGCTGCAGAAGAGAGAATGAATTCAGCTCCTTCGTAGTCGAATTTCTCGGTTTTTCCATCCAGTACGACTTCTGCGATAAGTTGAGAGGAGTTTGCCAACGATTCCAAAGTAGAGAAGTGTTCGGCCAGCTCCATTGTCGAATCCCCTGCTGCATCCTGAGACTCATCTTGGGCGGCATAGTCCATGAGCGCTTCGGAAGAAGTATTTTTGGGACCTTGAACTTCAGTTCTGTTGACCGAAGGATTCTGATCGGAGCAGCCCAATACGGATAAGCTCAACAACATGACGCTTCCGGCTGCAAGGATTTTTTTCATGTGTATGGGTCTCCTTTTCGATAGCTTTAAGGGTGGTTAGTATTGTTGTGCTGTTGTCTGGATCAGGATAGGTTTAACGCCGACCGAGCTGTCTTTCAGAAGCTGTTAGAGCAAGAGTTATCCTTCTAACGATGTAACAACATAAAAAGTTTGCTGTTTAGGCGTATTCAGACGTTAAAGTATAATATGAATAACGATGGAAAGTTCGAGAGTGTTATTTTGCTAGGAACAATCCGAGTTAAACTAACCGCCGTCATGCTCCGAACCAAATATGACTGGAAAATCGACGAGGTTCGTTGGACAATGCTGTGAAGAACGCAATACTTTATTCAGGGGAGGAAATGCTTTGATCTACGTCGCACTGCTGCGGGGAATCAATGTCGGCGGCAATAACAAAGTTGACATGAAGACGCTCAAAACCACATTCGAACGTGCAGGCATGAAGAACGTCAAAACGTACATCAACTCCGGCAACATTGTATTCGTGAACGATAGTCTTCCCCAGATCGAATTGTCAGGCGTGCTGGAAGCTGCGATCGAAGCCGACTTTGGACTGCGTATCCGTGTCCTCGTCCGCAGCTTGGAGGAGATGGAGACAATCGCTGGAATGCTGCCGGACGAATGGAGCAACGACGGGCAGATGAAAAGCGATGTTTTCTTTCTGTGGGACGAGGTGGAGGAAGCTGCCGTCCCTTCGGCTCTTCCGCTGACTCCGGGAATCGGAACGCTGCTGTTCGCACCGCATGCGGTGCTGTTCGCAGTGGATCGCGCCGACGCCGGACGCAGCGGAATGAACAAGCTGATCGGCAGCAAGCTGTATGCGCAGATGACCGTCCGTAATGTGAATACGACGCGGAAGATCTTGAAGCTGATGCGAGAGCTGTTGTGAACTCATACCGAAGCTGATACGCCGAAAAACCCAATCTCGGAAGAAAGGGTTTCTCGATCATAGAAATCTTCAGCCTGCCTGGGATACAGCGCAGGCTTTATTTATTTTGCCGGTCCCCGCCAATTGGAGCGGTACATCAGATACAGGAAATAGGGTGTGCCGATCAGGGAAATCAGCAGACCGGAAGGAATCTCAGTTGGTGCCATGACCGTTCGGCCGATCGTGTCAGCCAAAACCAGCATGACGGCACCAGCCAGCCCGGAAAGGAAGATGGAGCGGCGCAGATGCGGACCGGTTAGGATGCGGACCATATGCGGTGCAATCAGTCCGATGAAGCCGACCGTACCGACACAGGCGACCGCGCCGGCAGCCAGCAGTACGCCGGCTGTCATTGCGAGCAAACGGGTGCGTCGTACCGACAGGCCAAGTCCGGCTGCGCTCTGGTCGTCAAACACGAGCAGTTCGAAGCGCCGGGCCAGCCGCCACGCCAGCGGCAGCAGCACGACGAGGAATGCGGCGATGATCTTCACATCGTCCCAACTGCGAGCGTAGGTGCTGCCCGTCAGCCAGATATACCCGCTGCTGCCGTAGATCGCGCCGCGTACGATTAGCACCTGAATACCCGCGCCCGCAGCAGCGGATACGGCGATGCCGAGTAGGATCACGACGGACGGATTCAGTCCTTTGCGCCAAGCCAGAGAGAAGACGATAACAGCGGCCAATCCGGCGCCGACAATCGCAGCCAGCGGCAGCATATAAATCGGCTGTCCCGGCCAGGCGATAAGTACCAGCATGGCGCCGAATCCCGCGCCCGAAGATACGCCGACAATCGACGCATCGGCCAGCGGATTGCGTACCGCCATCTGAATCAGCACGCCGCTGATCGCCATCGCCATGCCGGCACCGGCTGCGACAAGCGTGCGCGGAATACGCAGCTCGATCATTGCCGAGTAGGCGCCGTCCGGCGTGAACAGGCTGGGCAGCAGGTCGGCCAGCGGAATGCGCATGCCGCCGAACATCGTGCTCAGGAGCACGAGCAGAACGGCCAGCACGCTGAACAGAATCGCCAGACGGCGATAAGACCAACGCTGTGTCCGCACCCCCGTGCTCATCGAGGAAGAAGCTCCCGTGCCGCTCATTTTCATTCGGGTCAGCACAAGCCAGATCAGCCATGGAGCGCCGATAATCGCCATAACAGCACCGGTGGGCAGCTGCATACTGGAATTGTGAACCATCTTGGCCAGTACGTCCGCGCCGATCAGCAGCGCCGCGCCCCAGATGAAGGCAGCCGGAAGCAGCCAGCCGTTCTTGCGCAGTCCGCTGAGTCGAACAAGATGGGGAGCGACTAGACCGACAAAGCCGATCGGACCGACTACGCTGACGATAATGGCAGCCAGCAGCACCGATATTAGCAGGCCGGCCGCCCGGGCGCCGCCTACACGCTGACCGAGCGAAGAAGCGGTGGATTCATCAAGTTCCAGCATGTCCCACTGCCGGGACAGCAGCAGCGCACCCAGCATCAATCCGGCAACCCAGGGCCAGGCGTACTGAACGCCGCTCCAGTCGTTCTGCACCAGCGAACCGGCGCCCCACAGAAATAGCGTCTGGGTCTTCATGGAGAAGAAAATATGCAGAGCGCTCGTGAACGAACCGAGCACCATGGAGATAATCAGGCCGGACAGCGCGAGGCGAACCGGATTGGAGCGGCGTCCGCCGCCCATGAAATAAGCGGCCGCTGCCGCGAACATTCCACCCATCGCCGCGAAGAGGAACGGCGACTTGGCGAGTACGCCGGGGAACAGTACCGAGCCCAGCACAACGACAAAATAAGCGCCGGCATTGACGCCAAGCGTATCCGAAGCGGCCAGCGGATTGCGGGTAATCGTCTGCAGCAGTGCGCCGGCCACAGCCAGTGCGCCTCCAGCGCACAAACCGATCATCGTACGCGGCATGCGGAGGTCCCAGATCATATTATGTTCAAGCGTATCTTGTCTGGCCGTCAGAGCTTCGATCACCGTATGCAGCGGAATATCGGCTTCGCCGTAGCACAAACTTATAAAAAAAAGCACGATGAGAGCAGCAAGGCCGCCCCCATAGATGCTTAATGTACGCCAGTTATAAACCGAACGGGCAGCCCGGAGCCGGATCGTACTCATTTCACGATAGCTCCGACAACGCCGTCAACGAGCACTTTCGACGATACCGGACCGCCGAATGTCCAGAGCGTGCTGTCGAGCGGATAAACCCGTTTTTCTTTGACAAAGTTCAGGCCGTTCCATACCGTATTGTCCGCCATGGCCGTTCCGAAGATTTCATCGTCCGGCTGCGTAATATAGAGGAAGTTGGTGTCCTGAACTTCTTTCAGAGCTTCAATGCCTACCGTCGAAAATCCGTAAGATTCCATCTTCTCCGGCTGCCAGTCGTTGATCAATCCGACTTTGGCGAGCGTACCTGCAACGACGGAATTATCCGAGAACATCCGCAGGGTAGCTGCATTCTGCGAGGTAAAGGCTTGAGTCAGCGCATAGTGGAAATCAGATTTGCCTGCAGCTTCGAGTTTCTGCTTGGCGTCGGCGTAATGCTGGTCCAGATCGGACAGCACTTTCTTCGCCTGATCTTCCCTGCCTACGGCACCTGCAATTCGATTGAATGTTTCTTCCATCCGTTCATAGCTGTAGCCGTCGCCGCTGTAGAGATCGAACTGGATCGTCGGTGCAATATTTTGAAGCTGCTTGTAGAGCTTGTTATCTTCGGTTGCGTTGGCAATGATCAGATCGGGCTTCAAGGAAGCGATCGTCTCGAGGTTCGGTTCGCCGCGCATTCCTACATCGGTCACGCCGTCGTCCAGCGCGGCTTCGGAAGTGATGTACTGCTTATACTGGACATTATCGGCATTGCCGACCGGCTGCACTCCGAGCGCGATCAAGTTTTCCGTATACGTCCATTCCAACGATACGACGCGTTCGGCCGGCTTATCGAGCGTCACATCTTCGCCGTCGTGTTTGATCGTAATCGGACCGGCTGCCTGGGCTTCGCTACCCGTATTTGCTTGAGTTGAAGGTACAGTTGCAGCGGTGGATGATCCTGCGGAAGAACCGCACCCCGCGAGCGTCATCGTAAAAGCGGACAAGAGCAGCATGTGTTTCCAACCTTTTTTGATCAATGAAGTTCTCCCCTTATTATGTATGATGAAAACAATATGATAATGATAATCGTTATCATTTAATGATTATGCGTCAGATTTTTATTTTTGTCAACGGAAGTTGTGAGGGCGAATTTTGATTTATAGCGAATCCTTCAAGGAATAGGTTTCCTGCTCCATATTACACAAGCAGACGCTGGCACCCAAAATATATTTAAAAATATGATAAAAGGTGAGGGGAATGGAGTAACGACTGCGTCTAATCCCTAGACTGCAGCAGCGGTACACCATTATAAATGATAAAGGGGATTCCAGTTATGAAAAAACGTTCTGTTCTTCTGTTGGCATTGGCAATCGGACTTCCGTTCGGCGGAGTCGCAAGCTATACCGATTCTCCTGTTCATGCGGCGGAGAGCAAGCAGGCTCTGTCACTTGCAGGAGGAGCGACTTATTACGGACAGGTCAAGAACGGTCTGCCTGATGGAAGAGGCACAATCAAATGGCCGGGTGGCAAGACTTACTCGGGAAGTTTTGTGAACGGCAAACGATCGGGAACAGGAAAGTACATCAACGATTACTTGGATAACCGTTCAAAATATCGGATCAAACAGGTGTACACCGGTTCTTGGAGCAACGATCGGATGAATGGAGCAGGAACCTGGACGGAGAAGCGTTCCCAGAGCAATGGACATGTCGTCTCAAATGAAATCCAGACCGGTACATTTAAAAATAATACGCTGGCGAGCGGTTACGATGTTCTTCATGCCGAAGCGGATCCGGAATACAGCTTCACTTATCGGACGGACGGTATGAACTTCAATATTCTTGGACATAATAAAAATTTGGTTTCGTTATGGAAACAAGGGAGTCTTTTCAATGTGACTTACCAGAAGGGAGCCGTATCGCGCAATTATTCGATCTTCCCAGAAGATTCCGCCAAGTTGGAGCGTGAACGTCAATCATCGCTTAAGTACCTGCAGAGCATTACGGGACAAGTGACGCCGCATTTGAAAAAGTTCGAACAGCTCTCCAAACAGGTGCCTCTCAAATAGAGAAATAGAAAGAGAGTATAGAAAGAAATATAAAAGACGGCCGAATTGGGAATTTTCCCGTTCGGCCGTCTTTTTGTTTATACGCACCAGGACGATGGCTGATTAAAAACAGAGGACCTTTTTCAAGAGGACCTTTTTCAAAAGAAATGAATCAGTTGTCTCCGCTCAATTCCCGGTCTCCAAGTTCTTGAATAGGTCGATGATTGTCAGGGAAAAGTTTGGCGAAGAGGTCGATCTGGGCTTGCGACAGTTCGATTGGCTCTTCAAGTACACTCCAGTTCACATGCTCCGTGCAGGGAGGCGTAGTGAGGGAGCCGTCGTAATGCACGGAATGCAGATCCTGCGGCAGGAGAGCATTTAGGTCGATCGGCGAATCCAACGGAACCGCTTCTTCGCTCTCCTCTTCAGGGAGGTGAGACCACAGATACTTGTAGGCGGAATTCTCTTCACCCGGATTGATCAACACGCCGACAACGGCTTTTTCGCCTTTTTCATTCTCATGTACGAAATGGAGCTCCATTTCCGCATTCTTACCGTCAACCTGATGCTCGCTCGGATGGTGGAAATGGAACTGCAGCAGCTTATACTTTTCGCCGTCCAACGTCATATAGTGATCGCCGCCGGTTACGTTGACCTGGATCGTGTGACCATTGTTAATAACGGAAGCATCGGACAGTTTGCCGTAATGCGGTTCGATGGGCTTGCTTTCACCCGAGCGTACGATTTGGGTGTGGTCGATGTTGACCGGCGATTGGGAAGCTCCGGTTGCACATACGCCAAATTCGTCCTCCAGCTCTGCCCAGTGATCGGGACCCGTCTCCTCATCGTAAGACCAGTGAGGGGCTGCGGCATGGGAAGCTTCTGCTTTGCCCGATGAAGTTGAACCTGAAGCAGCAGGAGCTGCAGCAGAATCTGCGGAGTTTTCGGAAACGTCGGCAGGTGCGGCTGTATTTTGTCCGCAGGCCGATAGGACGAGCATAGCGGCAAGCGCCGCAGTAAAGCCTATAGTTTTGCGTGTCATCATTAACCTTCTTTCTCTGAAATAATAAGCAGCAAAACCTATTTTAACACTAGGGAATGATAAAAAACCATGTTTTATTATATAAAAATAAACACAGTACATTTTTATATATGAATAGTATCATAAAAAGATGTTCACTCTTCAAGCGTCCAATGATGAATATCTCTTTAAGCGCAGTTGTAAAAGGGTCGGATTAGTTATAGAGCAAGTGAATTTACAGGATCAGTTAGCAAAAAGGAGCATAGGGCCGGACTTTTACGCCTCGGTCCGCTGAGTTACTCTGGGCTTTGCTAGGGCATATATGACCTGCGAGAGGCCTACTGAGCCATGTTGGGCATAGGCCTGCTTTCCCGTATAATGATAAACATTACGTCGGATGTTACGTTGCTCTTGCAGCTGTTGCTCATACAGATCGTACACATTTCTGACGTTGGACATCAAATTACGGAGAGGATGAAGACAATTGAGTTATACGGAAGTACTGGAACGTAAAAGCGAACTTTTGAAGAAGACGGTCGAGAACTGGATTTTGAAAGAGAATCGCGACGGACTGAACCGTCAGGAAGCCCATATTTACCGGAATATGCTCAAAGAACTTCATCAGAACGAACAGGAATTGAACACGGTGCGCGGAGAAGATATTGAGAAGCAGTCTGATTCTGATGAAGCAGAAGAGCGCGTGTCCGTCAGTCAGACATCGGCGCAGAGCGTATAATTTAAGAACATGGATTGAAGGATAAACAGCAGCTGGAAAGAACGCAGAAAAAGCCGCTTGTCTTCGCATCATGCGAAGGCAAGCGGCTTTTTCTGCGCGGATTCAATCCGAAATGATCCAAAATGATCCAAAATACAAAGAAGAGATACCCACTGGATGTCTCTTCAAAATTCGTTATTACAGTTCTTGTCCAGTTTCATATGAAGAATCAGAAACAGGTTTCCCTGATTGTCCGCCGCTGCAATACGCAGACTGCGGTTCATTAGTTTCAAGCCTCCTGATCAAAATTTTGATCTTCGATTCCTCCGCTTTCGGTAAGCTCTTCCGCATGCGAGACTCGGTTCCGGCCCTCGTGTTTGGAACGGTACAGGGCAAGGTCGGCTCGCTCCAGAAGAGACTCTTCTGTGGAATCCGGCAGGGAGGTAGCAATGCCAATGCTGACGGTTATCCGGTGCGGTCCCAGAGGTGTGTTTTCGATTGTCACGCGAATACGTTCTGCCGCTTCACTGGCTTCGGTGCGTCCGAAAGCGGGGAGCAGCACAACGAATTCTTCGCCGCCAAAACGGGCACAAATACTGTGCGGGCCTGCTGTTTGACGAAGCAATCGTGCCAGTTCGATCAGTACGAAATCACCGACGGGATGACCGTATGTGTCGTTGATGTTCTTGAAAAAGTCGATATCGACAATCAGCAAGGACAGATGTTCGCCGCTGCTTCGGCAGGCAAGCAGTTCGCCGCGCAGACAATCCTGGAAAAAGCGGCGATTGTGCAGTCCGGTCAGTGGGTCTGTCGAAGCCAACGTTTCCAGAGTGCGATTCATCTCCAACAGAGCTTTCTGTTTAAGCTCGTATTCCGCATGCAGTTTTTCCAACTGTTTGTTCATTTCATTTGTGGCTTCGTACAATTTCTCAATCTCATTCTTGCTGCGCAGCGCATCTTTCTCGTATTCCAGCCGCTTGCGCATAACAAGCGCCATACAGTCGATTACTACTTCCCCTTCCAGCTCCCGGCGAACGCCGTTCAGCAGGACGGGAACACTTTGGTTATCCGCTGTGCGAAAAGCAAAGTACATTTCGTCTACACGTTTATGCATGTGGATGTGCGGATAGAAATACGTATGAAAAAACATTTTGTTGATTGAGGACATAACAGATTCGATATGTTTTCCAACCAGCTGTTCAGTCTCTTCGAGACCGAGCATATCCAAAAAGGTACGATTGACCGACTGGACAAATCCTGCTTCCGAGATCGAGAAATATCCGCCGGGCACACGGTCCAGTTGAGTATTCATGAGGTAACTGCCTTTCTTCCGGGCTTTCAGAGACCGGTTAGATATTGATCAATCCGTTCGAACGTTTCATCCGGCTGGCTTAGTTGAGGATAATGTCCCTTGGCTGTCATCTGGTTCAATGTACTGCGCTGAAGATGTTGGTGCAAATAATCGCCGACCTCGAGAGGCGCGATACTGTCTTCGGCACATTGCAGAATAAGCGAAGGAACATTGACGTCGGATAATATGCCGCGGCAGTCGCAGTAGAACGTCACTTCAGCAAATTGGCGCGCGATGCGCGGATCGCGCGAAGCAAACTGCTGCTCCAATTCCTCGACAAGTTCCTTACGCTCCGAATTCTGCATAGCTACAGGAGCCATATAACTGGCCCAGCCGCTAAAGTTAAGCTGCATCATCTCCAGCAGTTCATCGATATCCTCGCGGTCGAATCCACCGTAATATTCCGGCAGGTCGTTCAGGTAACGGGGCGAGGGACCGACCATGACAAGACGGCTGAAGAATTCCGGGTTACGGATAGAAGCAATTGCGCCAATCATGCTGCTCACTGAGTGTCCAACGAATATGGAATCTTTTAACTCCAACTCTTCCATAACGTCCAGCAGATCATCAGCATACCCCTGCAGGGTGCCATATTTAATCGGATCGTATTGATCCAGCTGCGATTTCCCCGAACCAACATAGTCAAACAATACGACGCGATAACGGTCGGCAAAACGTGGAGCCACGAGCTTCCACATTTCCTGATCGCAGCCGAATCCATGGCCAAAGACGATCGTGCGGCTTCCACTGCCAAGTATCGTAACATGATTGCGCTCCAGAATATTCATCGTCATTTGCCTCCATGATTTTAAGTTTGCAGATACAATTGTAGGTTTGGAGAATGGTCATTTCATAAATGTAAGGCTAATAATTCTATATAATGTCCCATAAACGGGTTTTAAGCTTTAAGCGACTTTCTGCTTATTATAGCGAACAATGTCGAATTATAGACAAAAAAACTTGGGATTGGCATATGAAATTCAAGAAATCTTTTTGGAGATACCTTTTTATTGAAAAATGATTAAATTTGCCGAAAAAGTATCAATAACCGTTTTTATGTTTTTTGGAACGCTAATCTTTACACAATTAAACAAAAATCATAGTCTTGCTCTAATAAGTTAACGGGAAACGGGCGATAAAAGTAATAGATGTTAGACGAAAAGATGGAGGTAGAACATGCGAAAAGAAAAGAAGGCCAAGCGGCTGATCTGGATTCCCGCACTGGCTTCACTGCTGATCCTGGGAGCATGCGGCTCGCAGCAATCTTCGACGGCTGCAGCTGAAGGTCCTGCGGAGATCGGAGTCGTACTGTCTGATGTGGGACTTGGTGACCAATCGTACAGTGATGCGGCGTTTCGAGGCTTGGTAAAAGCTCGGGATGCGGAGAATGTATTGTTCGACTATAGGGAGATTGGGCAGACCGGCACTTATGACGAAGCGTTCAAGCAGCTTATCGAGGGCAATAACGAATTGATTATCGGGCTCGGTTATATGGTCAAAGAAAGTCTTGAAGCGGCTGCCAAAGAGCATCCGGACCAGCAATTTTTGATCGTCGACGATACATCGGAGCTGCCTAATGTCGCTTCCATTACCTTCAAGGAGGAAGAAGGCAGTTATCTTGCAGGAGCTTTGGCAGCGATGACATCCGAGAGCGGACATGTTGGTTTCGTAGGAGGCATGGAGTCGGATTTGTTGAAAAAATTCCAAGCTGGCTATGAGCAGGGCGTAAAGGCAATCAATCCGGAAGCCGATGTCAAAACGGTATACGCTGGCGACTTCGGCAAGCCTGAATTGGGCGCATCAATCACCGAATCCATGATAGAGAATGACAATATCGATGTTGTGTACACAGCTGCGGGTCTTACCGGCGTAGGCGCCCTGCAGGAAGCGGAAAAGCGGGGCAAATATGCGATTGGCGTAGACAGTGACCAATTTTTCATTGCCGAGAACGCGGTCATATCTTCCATGGTCAAAAATGTGGACAATGCAATTTACAGCGCGGTTAAAACCTTCAATGACAATGACGGCAAGTTTCCTGAAAAGGACATGGTGTTCGGTCTGAAAGGAGAAGGCGTAGGTCTTGCTCCGATTCGCATCGTGAACTTGACTCCCGAGCAGCAGACACGTATAGACGGGCTGACTCAAGATCTGATCTCGGGCAAGATTACTATTCAGCTTCCCTAAAACCGGACGGAGGTAAAACGAATGAAATTACAGGGCAAACTGCTCCTTAACGCCATGATCTCGCTTGCGGCTTCGCTGGCGTTGGTCGGCTATATTATTTTCCAACTGCTTCAGATCAATTCACAAAACCAAACGATTGTTCCGGATATGCTGAATGTACAGCAGCTCAGCGCCGATCTGGGTGGACTGAGTCAATCGCTGGACAGCTACTCTTTCTCGATGACCGAGAGCAACAAGGCAGAAGTAGCCGGTCATCTGGAAACGGTCAAGGCAACGCTTGGTCTGCTGACGAACAGCCAAGAAACGAGTCTCGATACGGAAGAGCAGCGTCGATGGTTGACTTCAATTGATGCCAAATTCAATGAGCTATCCGAAGAATCGCTGCAGGCGCTGAACAGTCAGGACAGCCCGGAAGCGAAGCGTCAAGCGGCACGTATTCAAGGGATTCAGAACGATGCTTATCGACTCGATATTCTGACGAAAAAGCATTATGAGGCTTATACGTCGGATTTGACAACAAGCATTACCTTGACTTGGCAGATCGCTCTGGCCGGCGCAGTGCTGCTGTTGATCGCACTCGGCTGGTTCAATGTGAATTTTGCACGGAGACTGGCACGGAGAACCCGGACCATGAAAGATGCGGCCGTACGGATCGCGGACGGAGATCTCAGTCTGCATCTTAAGAAGTCCAAAGGGCGGGATGAACTGGATGAGCTGAACAATGCCTTTGCCGTAATGGTCGACAACTTGCGCGGAATCGTGCGTTCGATTGAGAACAGCGGAGGAGTATTGGATCGGGTTACCGGAGAACTGGACGAGCAGAACGATAAAATGCAGGAAATCGTCTCCCAAGTGGCGACTTCAACCGAAGAGCTTGCGATCGGCAGTCAGCGCATTGCCGAAGATTTGGGTCATACGGTAGAGGTTGTCGACGGTATGCAGCGTAACTTCGAACTCAATTTGTCCGAAACGGTGCAATCTTCTTCCGCTACGGAAGAGGCGCTCCGATTTGTCGAGCATGGTGAATCCGTTATGCGGGAACAGCTCCGGATTACGAGTGTCAATCGTTCTGCGATGGCCGGAGTCGAGCAGACAGTGCGTGAGCTGGAGGCAAGTGCAGAACGTATTGCCACAATGACGGAGCAGGTGGCACAAATTGCCAAGCAGACGACGATGCTTTCGCTTAATGCTTCGATTGAAGCGGCACGTGCCGGAGAGGCCGGAAAAGGCTTTGCTGTTGTCGCAGGCGAAGTGAACAAGCTGGCGGATCAATCCGATTCCGCCGCTCGCGAAATTTTTGCCGCGGTTGAAGAAATATCGAGCGCCATGACCCGGGTCAAAGGTTCGGTTGAACAGAGTTTGGACCTATTCCGGGAACAGGAAGAAGCTTCCACTGTCACGGAGGAATCGTTCGCTTCGATCAGCGCGCAGGTTCGCCAGATTGCCGGCAGTGTCGGCAAGCTGACTGAAGATATGGAACAATCCCGCCGACTGAGCGTGGACGTTCAATCCGCGATCGAGAGTATCAGTGCTGTGACCGAGCAATCCGCAGCAGGCAGCGAAGAAATTACCGCTTCCACCGAAGAACAGAAACGGTCGTTCGAGGAAATCAGCGGCAAGGTCAAGGAACTGCTTCAAGTTCGTGAAGAAATGCAGCGCGAACTGGGACGATTTAAGCTGGATGCCTAGATGAATTCAAGAATTGACTCGGATAGCAACAAGGAGCCAATCATCCAAAAACGGACAAGCCATTCTTAATGGTTTGTCCGTTTTTTTTGTCTATCAAATACTTCTATAAAAAAGTAAGTGAAAGGTATTGTCGGAGTGATAATACTATGTTATGATTCGTTCATAACAAAAAGTTAGTTAATTTAAAAATTAAACTTAAAAGAAAAGAGTGTTTACCATCTGGAAATTCACGTCGGCCTTTCCTTATTTCAAGTTCTCAAAAACACTTAAATTTCAGGAGGAATTTATGATGAAAAAGCTTAATATCGGAATTATTCTTGGAAGTACTCGCGAAGGGCGTCTTAGCCCTCAGGTCGGTGAATGGGTCCTGCGCATTGCCGAAGAGCGCGGAGATGCCAATTACGAAATTGTCGATATTGCGGACTATAAGCTGCCGCTGCTCGGCGAAGCCGATGCTTCGGAACAGGCGGCCGCATGGAATACAAAGTTAGCTGAATTGGACGGATTTGTATTCATCGTTCAAGAGTATAACCACAGCATTTCCGCTTCACTGAAAAACGCATTAGATTATGCCCGTGAAGCCTGGAACAATAAATCTGCCGGGATCGTCAGTTACGGTTCGGTAGGCGGAGCACGCGCGGCAGAACATCTGCGCGGCATTATGGGCGAACTGTCCATTGCCGATGTCCGTGTTCATCCCGCGCTGTCATTGTTCACCGACTTCGAGAACGGCTCGGTATTCAAGCCGGCGGATCTGCACTTGGTGAACCTGAACGGTATGCTCGATCAGGTGCTGGCTTGGGGCGGGGCGCTCAAGACGCTTCGAGAACCGGCTGCCGCCGTATTATAACTGTGCGATCAGCAGGCCCGGTCCGTCATTGGATCGGGCTTTTTATTTGCTTCACTGTGAATCTGACTTTCCTGATACGAAAAAACCCGCTTCTCTGTATGGAGAAAGCGGGTTTTTTCGTTTTGCAGTATTGCTGCCATCTATACCGGTTTTACTGCACAGCGTTTTTGCGCCCGCGAATCCGGTTGATTAAGAAAGTGATTGCGAATACGGCAACCAGAATGATAAAGAACATTTCATGGCTCATCTCGTAAATCTTAGCTGTGCTGAGAATCATTTTAACACCGATAATAAAGATCAGAACAAAAGCCGCATTTTCAAGCTCTGGAACTTTGTCCATAAGCTTCAGAATAACGGTGGCAACCAGACGCATCATCAGAATGCCCAGCAGTCCGCCTGCAATCAGAATCCATGGATTTGGAGAAATGGCGAATGCGGCAAGAATGGAGTCGATCGAGAACGCGATATCCATCATTTCGACCGTAATAATTGTACGGACGAACAGGCTGAGACCAGTCTTGGCAAGCAGCTTCTGCAGTCCCGAATCTTCTTCGCCGTCTTCGCCATCTCCGCCGCTTCCTCTCGCTTTATCCCAGAAGTGCTTAATAGCAATCCAGAGCAGGTAGGCGGCACCAATATATTTGACCCATGCAATCTGAACGAGATAAATCCCGACCCCGATTGCGATAATCCGAAAGACATAAGCTCCCCATAATCCGTACAATAGCGCTTTTCGGCGCTGCTTTTCCGGAAGTTTGTTAACGATTGCGGCGAGAACAAGCGCGTTATCCGCCGACAACAAACCTTCGATAATAATCAGCGATAAAATAAATCCCCAGCCTTCAAGCGTACCGAACGCTTCAAGGAAGGTGCTCATTTCAAACAAATGGCTGTAGCCCATTTCCATTCGGTTACAATCCTTTCTGTATATATGTTATTAATTACACTTGCACTTTTGTAATACGAGGACTATACCATGAAGTTTCATGGATTTCAAAAAAACTTTTTGTTGAAGAAAGAAGCTCTAATTCCTTTCCTGTCGAAGCAAAATAAATGAATTCCAGCTTTGTGGACAACAAAGGAAGAAACAGATTCGATTCGCGGAGGAGCGGAGAAGGGTAACGGGTAGAAAGGCAATTAACAGGCTTAGAAGGGCGGCGGATCATAAATGAACCGAACGGCAATTCATACGATCGGCGGCACAAAATTCAATGTATCGGTGGAGGGGAAGGGCAGTCCGCTGATTCTTCTGCACGGTGCGTACTGCAATCTCGGCGTTTGGGATGAACATGTCGAGCTGCTGTCACGTAGTTTCACTGTTATCCGCTACGATCAGCGAGGATACGGACGGAGCGATGCCGTTACTGGGCCGTTTTCCCATTACCTCGATCTAAAAGCAATCCTTGATCATTTTGGGCTGCGCCGTGTTTCTATCGTCGGTTCCTGCAGCGGTGGAGGGATTGCTATCGATTTTGCGCTCGCTTATCCCGATTATGTCGAGCAGCTTGTACTGATCTCGCCTTCACTGAACGGAACGGCTCCGCCGCTTCGGCTGATCTGGGAGCGTATGAGCGACGCTTGGCGCGTCAAGCACATAGGAATCGAACGAGCCAGCGCCCGTTTTTTTCGCAGTCGCTACTGGAGACACACGGTGCCCCGGGGCCGAAGAGCACGTGCTCGTCTAAAGGAGATGTATCTGGCAAACGCCGTGCATTATCGCTCGCGTATGACGATGCAGCGTCCGCTTCTTCCCCTTGCCCGCAAACGGCTGCATGAGCTGGAGTGTCCGGTGTTGATTGTGGAGGGAGAATGGGATTCGCTTTTCAATCGGCAGATCTGCCGCTATTTGCGCAGCCAAATTCTGCACGCTTCGCTAATCCGTATGGAAGGCTGTGGACACTTTCCGCAGTTGGAACAGCCCCTCGAATTTTCGGCGATTGCATTGAGTGCACTGAAGGCGTCGACCTCCCGGCGTTAACACAATGGTCTGGACTGTCCTTCTTTTTGATAGGAGAAGACAAGGCAAATTTAAGGCAATGTGACCGGAAACGTTATAATGAAGCCCATTTTTGCCGATAGAAATCAGAGTGAGAGTAAATGAGGAGAACTTCAGGTTCTTGAGATTGACTCAGTTTCTGATGAAGGGAATGTTCCAAGTATGAAAAACAAGTTTATTCTTCCGCTTGTCCTGGCGCTGGCCGTCCCGCTTGGCGTATTCGGAACGACGGGAGTCGGAAGTTCTGCGGCGGAAGCCGCTTCGGCAAAAGAATGGGTGCAACTTTCTCCCCGTGCGACCTACTATGGTGAAGTGTCGAAAGGAAAGCCCAACGGACGGGGAACCATCAAATGGGGGAACAACAAGCAGTACTCCGGCACGTTCGTGAACGGCAAGCGCAGCGGCAAAGGTAAATATGTAAATACTTATCTTAATGATAAGACCGGGCTTCTGCACAAAGTCGTTTATAACGGCAGATGGAGCGGGGATATGATGAATGGGAACGGGACACGGACCGAGAAAGTTGTCGCTCTGGACGGGACCGTAGTATCAAACGGAATTCAGACAGGTACATTCAAAGCGAATGTTCTGAGCCGGGGCTATGATGTTGTACATGCGCTGGCCGATCCGGATTACAGCTTCTCGTATCGCGCTCCCAACTATCGTCTTAACATATTGGGCAGCAACATCAGCCTGCTTGAAGATTGGAAGACAGGAACATTGTTCGAAGTGGAATACCGCAAAGGCTCAATCAGCAAAAATTATTCAATCTTCCAAGGACGAACGGCGGAAGAGGAGAAAAAGCGGCTCGCTTCCTTACGATATTTGCGGAGTGTTACAAGTGAAATAACACCGATTCTGTGGCAGTTCAGAGCCATCTCGAAGCAGCTCGATTTAAAGTAGCATGCAGCAGTCGAATGACAGCTGTAATCGCAGTTGAATGAAAACTCTAATCTGGATATGCCGTTTTCCTTGGGGAAAGCGGCTTTTGTCATGCGATCTTATCCATAAAAGATCCGGAAAAAACAAAAAATTCCCTAGACCATGTCCGGGAATGGCTTCTTCTGATACAGGTTTGTGCAGATACGGATTACAGATGCAGAGTGCGGAGGTACAGGGGGGCGTGCGGGATACAGATGCAGGTGCGCCAGGCGCCTTATTGGGCCAGCGCTTCCTCTGTAATCCGTTTGATATCGACCGGTGACAGCGTCTCTTCGTTTACCATTTCCGGCAGAATATGATCCAGGAAATAGTCAACGCAGGTCAGCTTGATCCGTTTGATCTTAACCAGCGCGTTACGGTACATAACGACAAATTCTTTTTCCGTATTGCCTTTTTGCAGTTCAGCGAACGCTTCGTATACTTGGTCCATCTTGTCTGCAACTTCCAGGATTAATCCTTCAAGGGAGTCATCCTTGCCTTCGCGCAGCTGTCTCCGGAAAGTCGGTTTGAATTCCTCCGGGATATTTTCCTCGATAAAATGAGCGATCATGCCTTCCTCAACCTGCTGGATCAGCTGACGAAGCTCCGGCGATGAATGTTTGACCGGCGTTTTGATGTCTCCGATAAAAATTTCTCCGTAATCGTGGCTGCTTGTGATCTCGTAAAGCTTTTTCCAGTCGATCACGGCTCCGTTCTGTTCCTCAATATCAGCCAACGTCTTGGCATACTGTACCACTTTCCAGGAGTGCGCGGCCACGCTGTGTTGCTCAAATTTGAATTTGCCCGGGCAGCGGATGATGCGTTCCAACCCGTCGAGCGAGCGGAAGTAGCGATGAATTCCCATGTCTTTTCCTTCTTTCTCGGATGTAAGTAATTGAAAGTATAGAGTCGGGCACCCTCAGTATAACGATGTCATGTTCGGGGAAGGTCAACGCAGCGTCAAGCGGCAGTCAAAGATGCTGAATAAAATGGAGAAATAAAGCCGTTGAATGTAATTGAGGAATAAAAAAGCTCTGTCCGATTCGGCGTGTGTACAGGGCCGGAAATTCGAACAGAGCTTTTTGACAAATCAAAATTGTTGTTAGAAGTACAATTGGAAGCAGGAAGCAGGAAGCAGGAAGCAGGAAGCAGGAAGCAGGAAGCAGGAAGCAGGAAGCAGGAAGCAGGAAGCAGGAAGCAGGAAGCATGGTAGGCCGGATGAAGTTGAAGCTCTAAGAGTGAGCTCCGCGACGTTTCATATAATAGAACACGGGAAGTCCGATCAGTGTAATGCCTATGCCGATCAACGAGCGTCCCGGACTGTCGAGCAGTGTGCTGACGAGAATATACAGCCCGCCTGCAATACCGATGATTGGCGTAATCGGATACAGCGGTACCCGGTAGCGTCCCGGTTCCGTACCGATTTTGCGGCGGAGGATGAAGACACCGAATACACCGGCGGTGAAGAAGATCCACAGCACGAACACAAGCAGATCGGTGAGTGTATTGAAAGTACCCGAGAAAATATAGACGATCGCGAGCGCGGCTTGGAACATCAGCGCGTTCGCCGGTGTGCCGAAGCGCGGATGTATACGGCTCAAGAAAGCCGAGAAAGGCGCGATACCGCGCTCTCCCATTGCTTGAGGCACACGTGCGGCGGTCATGAGATAACCGTTCATCGCACCCAGTACCGACACGATGATGCCTGCCGTAATGAAGGCGCCGCCCCCGCTGCCGAGCAGCGCTTCTGCCGCATCCGCTCCGGGTGTAGGTGACGACATGATCTGATCGACCGGCAGGGTGTAAAAAATAGCGAGATTGAACAGAACATAGACGACAATGACAAAAGAAACGCCGATCAGAATGACTCTAGGGAGCGTCTTGGCCGGATTTTTCATTTCTCCAGCCATATTCGTGACACCGATCCAACCGTCGTACGCCCATAGTGTGCCGAGAATAGCTGCGCCGAAACCTGCCGCTCCCGCCGTTATTCCGGATACGCCGGCAAAGCCAGGCTGACTGCCGGACAGCAGGCCGAATGCCACAATGCCGATGACAGGGATCAGTTTGCCGGCCGTAGCCAGCAGTTGGATGATTCCGCCGTATTTCGTCGAAATGACATTCATCAGCAAAATGAACAGCAGGATGCCAACAGCGAGCAGTTTCTGCTGCGTGCCGTTCATCGGCAGGAAGTAACCGGAGTAAGAAGCAAAAGCGATTGCCAGCGCTGCCACTGACGCGGGATAGGCGATAACCGACTGCACCCAGCCAAGCAGAAAGCCGACAGCTTCGCCGTACAGATCTTCAAGGTAAGCGTACAGCCCGCCCGCTCTCGGAATGGCTGCGGCTATTTCCGCAATGGAAAGTGCGGAAGCAAGTGTAATGACGCCTCCGGCGATCCAGGCGAGGATGCTCATCCAGGGCGAACCCGCATTGGACAGCACGATCCCTGGCTTCAGAAAAATACCGGATCCGATGATCATCCCGACTACAATCGCCATCGCTTCAAGGAAGGTGATGGATTTTTTTAATTCGGAAGAAGCAGTTGAAGAAGGGTTGGACAAGACGTTCACATTTCCTTTCATATTTCGGTTAACGAATTTCTCTAAATGGCCTAAGCCCGACTGTTAAATCGGAAAACGGTCGGTTTCACCCTTTAAACCGTCAAAGTCCTATTTGCGCATGTATCCTTATTGTTGCGGATTTGCGGTGGAAGCAGGACGGCGACCCGATACATTTTAACACTTTTTTATTAAAACGAACATGACGTGTTATGAATATTTAAATGCACATGATCCATAGGCCCTCGAAAAAACAAACATCACCCCTAAATAATTTCCATTGTTTGCGTTTACAATACATTCCATAATAGCCGTAGCAAGAAGAATCCAACCATAACGAAGGGGAGGAAATACCTTGACACAGAGAAAAATGAAGTGGTTCGGACTGGCGATGACGAGCATTTTGGCAGTGAGCCTCAGTGCATGTGGAGGAGGCGGATCGGCAGCAACCAACGCCAGCGGAGGCGGAGCGTCGGCTGAACCGACAGGCGGAGACGGCTCCAAGTCTGCGGAAAATGTCACGATCACGTTCCAGAACATCTTCCCGGACGCAAGTGATCCAAAGAACAAAATGCTGAAGAAAATTGTGGCCCAGTACGAGAGCGAGAATCAGAACGTCAAGATCGAGCTGGATACGCTGAATACGGATCAGCAGAAGCTTAAGCTGAAGACGCAGGCCGCTTCGAAGGAAGTGCCGGATATTACGGTGGTCAATCCGGCTGCGCAGATGCAGCCGTTCGTCGACGCGGATCTCTTCGCTCCGCTGAACGACATGGTGGAAGAGAACGGTTTGAAAGACACATTCCAGTCAGGACTTCTCGATTACTACACGTTCGATGGCAATCTGTATGCACTGCCGGACGGCAACAATATCGGGGTTGTTTACTACAATAAGAAGCTGATGGAAGAAGGCGGCGTAGAAGTGCCGACGACTTTTGAAGAAATGATCGAAGCGGTCAAGACGCTGAAATCCAAAGGCATTCAGCCAATGGTTATCGGCGAAAAAGACAGTTGGACCGGCTCGTTCCTGTTCATGAACATTCTGCTGAGAACGAACGACGGGCCAGGCTTCCTGCAGGACGTGATGGACGGCAAGAAGACGTTCGAAGATCCGGCTTATGTGGAAGCGATTGCGGCTTTCCAAGAGCTGGTGCAGGCAGGCGCATTCCAGGACGGTGCAACATCGTTCGATTACAATGCGGGCGAGAATCTGTTCAAGACCGGAAAAGCAGCCATGTATTATATGGGCAGCTGGGCAACAGGTGGTATCGAGACTGCGGAAGTAAGCAAAGACGGCAACGTCGGCGTTTTCCAGTTCCCGACCGTAAACGGCAAGGGAGATCCGGATGAATTCATGCTGGCTCCTGGCAGCGCGTTCGCTATCTCCAAAGACAGCGAACATCTGGAAGAAACAAAAGATTTCCTCAATTACTTCATGCTGAAATTCCCTCAGGAAGCGTTTGACGTTAAGGGCGCGGTAGGGATTGCCCAGAACGTAGAGGGCGACTTCAAAGCCGCCGGATATTCCGATATGGCGATGGATGTACTGGATCTGTTCGAAAAGGTTAAAGGTGGAGACTTGGCATTCGATAACACAATGAACCCGGGCACGACACAGGCACACTTGTCAGGAACCCAGAGTCTCTTCGTAGAGCAGAAAGATCCTGCCGCCGTTGCCAAAGAGCAGCAGGCCGCCTATGAAGACAACAAATAACGACGGCATGCCGAACGGAAGCAGAAGGGGACCCACGGTCCCTTTCTGCTCGTCGGTGCCGCCTAAGGAGGCAGATCCCGCATGAATGTGCTAAAAGTATCCCGCTGGACCATTGCGGCATTCATCCTGCCGTGTCTGATCGTCTATGTCGGTCTTGTATTTATTCCGATCCTCGTGTCGCTGTACAGCGGCCTGCTCGATTGGAACGGTATTGGTCAGTCCACGTTTGTAGGCTTCGACAACTATGTCCGAATGCTGACGAACGATTCGGTCTTCTGGCCGTCGCTGCGCCGGACGTTTACTCTCGCCGGCTTCTCAATGCTCGTTCAGGTGCCGGTCGCACTGCTGGTGGCTATTCTGATTACCCGCTTTGTACGCCGGCCGAACTTCCTGGTATCCAGCTATTTTTTGCCGGTCATACTGTCGGTTGCCATTATCGGACAGCTGTGGAAAACGATCTATAACCCGGCTTCTATGGGCGGTATGATTAACGGGATTTTGACCAGCATTGGGCTGGAATCGTGGACGCATTCGTGGCTGACGGAGCCGAATGTAGCCATTTACGCTATTATCCTCGTGTCGCTGTGGCAGTATCTCGGCTATCATATTCTGATTCAGTTTACGGGAATTCAGAACATTCCGGATGAGATTTACGAAGCGGCGAAGATCGACGGAGCGGACGGGTTCAAGGCTGACCGTTATATTACGCTGCCTATGGTGCTGCCGATTCTCAAAATTTCGATTGTGCTGTCGTTTATCGGATCGCTCCAATCGTTCGACCTGATCATGGTCATGACGGGCGGCGGACCGGCGCATGCTACGGAAGTGCTGGCGAGCCATATGTACAACATGTCCTTCCTTACAATGAAATACGGGTACGGCAGCGCGATTGCCAACGTACTGATTACGATCTGTCTGATTACGACAGTCCTGATCAACTTCTTATTTAATCGGGTGGACAAGCGATATTCTTAATCTTCTATCTTCTACTTTTCGCACTTCACTTTCCTGTTTTCCGGTCTTCGTGTCTGTCTTCCCGGCCATTACCCAATTATTGCAGAAAGGGGGCTTCGCCCATGAGTCAGTATGCAAGCTCCGCGGGCTCGCAGCCCGTAGTCAAGGTTCGCAGCCGGCGTCTCTCTCTGAAAACGATTCTGGCATTTGTCCTCTTCGGTCTTCTGCTGCTCACGCAGCTCTACCCGCTGCTGTGGCTGCTGATCTATTCGCTTAAGACCAACGAGGAGATTCTGTCAGGCAGTTTCTTCTCTCTACCGGCCCAGTGGCAGTGGAACAACTACCAAGGAGCGATCGAGGGAGGCAGCTACTTCCGTTATCTCGGAAACAGTCTGTTTGTCACCGTAACGACCATGGTTGGCGTTATTCTGCTGTCTTCACTGGCGGCGTTTGCCATTACCCGTTTTCGCTGGAAGTACGGTCAGCTGGTGATGCTGCTGTTCCTGCTCGGCATGATGATCCCCATGCAGGGTACCCTGCTGCCACTGATGATCATTTTCAAAAACTTGAACATTTTGAACACGCATCTGGCCTTGATTCTGCCGTACATGGCTTTCCAAATGCCGATCGCGGTCTTTATCCTCAGCGGATTTCTGCGAACCATTCCGCACGAAATCGAAGAATCCGCGATTATGGATGGGGCGGGACCGTTCCGTATTTTCCGCAGTGTCATTTTGCCGGTATCGATTCCGCCGATGATGACCGTCTGCATCCTGACTTTCATCAATGTCTGGAACGAATACATTTTGGCCGCAACCTTTATTTCGTCGGAACATTTGAAGACTCTGCCATTCGGCGTATACAGTTTCGTCAGCCAGTATTCCGTCAATTACGGATCGATCGGCGCCTTTCTCGTACTCGCTGCACTGCCGGTAATCGTGGTCTACTTCCTGCTCGCAGAAAAAATTACTAAAGGCATGGTGGCAGGTGCGGTTAAGGGTTAAGATGAGGTTATGAGACGCGTACAGAAACGACTAAACACGATTTACGGCCGGCTGTTTCCTGTATTCCTATTCAGTCTTCTCGGTCTTCTGCTGATCGTCAGTCTGGTCTATTATCAGCGGGCGACCGAGCAGGTTCGGGAGCAGGTCGGAACCCTGGCCGAAAAAAATATGTCCCAGACCGTCGCTTTGTTCGATCAGCTGCTGGACGGCTATGACAGTCTAACGAAGACGCTCGGCAGCAACGGGGAGCTGATGCGGCTGCTCCGGCGTCCGCTTGCGAACTACGGAACGATTGCCGAGATCCAAGCGGAGCGGCGCATCACGGATATTCTCGGTGCGATTTTCTATTCGCGCGACGATATTGTGGGCATTCATATCCTAGCGAGCAGTGGAAAAGTATACAGCTTCGAGCGTTCGACCGGCGCAGTGGTGCAAAGTGATCCGGATCAGCCGTGGTTTGCCGAACTGAAGCGTTCCGAAGGCGATATCAGGTGGCTTGGCGTGTATCCGAAATCGCTGATGAGCGGCTGGACGGATCAGCCCGTTTTTGCATTTGGACGCCAGCTGTTCGAACTGGAAGGGCTAGAGTCGGTCGGCTATGTACTGATTGAAGTGGAATCCAGTGCGATCACATCGGCCGTATCGAACGCCAGTCTCGGACAGAGCAGCCAAGTGGCGATCCGTAATGAAGCCGGACATCATGTGATTCGTACCGGGGAAGATGAGCAGGCCTGGTCGTCCGTACCCGAGAACTGGCCTGAGCACCTTGAGGCGGGAGAGATTCGCGCTTACGAAGGCAGAGATTGGCTGCTGACGGCAGCCCAGGTCGAGAAAACAGGCTGGACCATCCTGCGCGCCGCACCGCAGAGCGATCTTAAGCTGGAACTGCGCGAGACGCAGCAGTTTCTGCTGACGGTCGTCGCCGCGCTGATCTTCGCAGCGACTCTGCTGTCGACCATTGTCTCACGCTCGTTCTCGCTGCCGTTCAAGCGGCTTGTCCAGCAGATGAAGCAGGTGGAGACCGGGAATTTCAAAGGTCAGGTGCATATTCAATCCTATGAGGAAATCAACGTGTTGGTCGGCTCATTTAATCGTATGGTACGCGAGATGGACGGATTGGTCGAAGAGATCAAGCAGGCGTCTATCAGCGAGAAGAATGCCCAGCTCCAGGCGCTCCAGTCTCAGATCAATCCGCACTTTCTGTTCAACACGCTGGACATGATCTACTGGATGTTGGACGAACGGGAGGACGATCGGCTTGAAGGCGTCATTCTGGCACTGTCCAAAATGTTCCGTTACAGCAGCGATTGGGAAGAAGGAGCGCGTGTACGTCTACGGCTGGAATTGGAGCAGCTCAAGTCGTATTTGACGATCATCGAGACCCGGCTCGGTCGGCGGGTATTGACTCAAATCGATGTGGAAGAACGCTGGATGGACGCACCCGTACCGAAGATGATTTTGCAGCCGATTGTCGAGAACGCTGTCAAGTATGGACTTGAACCGCTGAGGGAAGGAGGGACGCTGCACATTTATTCGGAAGCGGATTCAGAGCGGCTGCACATTATCGTCGAAGACAACGGAGCGGGAATCGACGACTGGTCGCTGCTGCGGCTGCGAAGACTGCTGGAATATCTTCCGCCCGCGGATTCACATGCCGGAAACGAACGTACCGGTATTGGTCTATTGAACGTGCAGCGGCGTATTCGTCTAATGTATGGCGAAGCATACGGACTTACAATCGACAGCACACCGGGGAACGGAACGAAGGTGCGCGTAACCTTTCCGCTGCCTGATGAGGAGGATTAGTAGCTTGTCTCAATCAGATGAACGGTTTCGCCTATCTGAATATCACCTAAACCGTGTACATTTCAGCCAAACTCAATCCTACTATTTAAGCGAGGCAAGCTACTAGGGAGGAGAATCAGGAATGAATATACTCGTCGTGGACGATGAGCCGATTATTCGCAGCGGCATTCAGCGGACGATTCAGCGGGCTTTTCCCCAGCATCGCGTCGTACTTGCCGAGGGACCGGAAGAAGCGGCAGCGCGCTTGAAGAGCGAGCTGATTGATTTGGTGCTGACCGATGTCCTGATGCCGGGTATGAGCGGATTGGAGCTTATGGAAGTATCCCGTACCCTGCATCCGGACGCTAAGTGGGTCGTGATATCCGCATATTCCGAATTCGAGTATGCAAAAAAAGCGGTACGTCTGGGCGCTCGGGACTACCTGCTCAAACCGATCGGCAAAGATATTTTGGTCGAGCTGATCAAAAAAATGGGCGAGGAAATTGCGGAACGCAATGTACGAGCCAGAGAAAGCGAGCTGTTGAAGCAGAATCTGCGGTTTCTCCGTGAAGCCGTCTTCGCCAGATGGGCATCGGGTCTTGATCTGGGCGGTATCGACCTGGCTTCATTTACTGAATCGTACCCGGATTTCCATCTGATGATGGTGCATGTGGAAAGCGATTCCGATACGAAACTGGAGCATTTTATCGTAGAAAATGTCATGAACGAGCTGATCAGTTCTTACGGTCGGGGGTTCGTGGCAAGCGTGGATGCCAAAAGTCTGCTCGGCCTTGTCCGAATTGAGCGGGATGGCGGTCCGGCAGCGCTGAACGAACAGCTGCGCAGCTGCCTCAAGCGCTATCTTAAAAAGCCGTTCCAACTGCTGCTGTCCGGCCGGATCGAAGATCCTTCACAGGTGCCCGACGAGGTGCGTCGTATGCGTGAGTCGTCGGAATATCAGGTATACAATCATTATGCGAGCGGCGGAGAGCAGGCCGTGGAAGTCGCGCTGCAGTACATAAGGGCTCGCTATGCCTCCGAACTTTCGCTTGAAAAAGTTGCTTCAATCGTTTATTTGAATCCGGCTTACTTCAGCCAACTGTTCAAACAGAAGACCGGTCAGGGCTTCAAAGATTACGTAACACAGATCAGGCTGGAAAGAGCGATGGAGATATTGGGAGAGTCCGAGCTGAAGGTAGGAGATATCGCCGAACGGGTCGGCTATCCGGATGTCCGGCATTTTTCACAGGTGTTTCGGAAAAAGATCGGCTGCACACCGTCGGAGTATCGGGAGCAGACAAAGGCCCAATGTTAAAGTCAGAAAAGAGGAAGCTAATAAGCTTTCTCTTTTTTTATTTATTTTGGATATTTATGTTATATGATAAGCGTAAATGGATAAGTAAAGGGTGGACGACAAAAAACCTTATGCTGGAAGGGGAAGTGAACGAGTGGAAAAGAAAGCGGGTACTTCGCTGCTTCGTCGCATGTCTATGGTTTTGTTGGGATTGATATTGGTGGCCTCAACGGCGATATGGCCGGTTGGGGTTAATCGTGCGTCGGCAGCGCCTGTCGAAGGACAATGGCTGAGCCGTAGTATGTCGGAGTACGGCAATCTTCGCGATGTAGCTTATGGGAACGGAGCATGGATAGCTGTCGGCGATGGTGGCACGATACTTAGATCGACGGATACCGTGAATTGGGAAGATCTTGGAGGCATTCGAAACGGTCAAGGAGAAGTGGAAACAAGACGCTTCAACGGAGTAAAATACTTAAACGGTTTATGGATTGTCGTCGGAGATTCCGCTATGATCTACACGTCTACAGACGGACAAATATGGACGAGTAGAAACGGCGGAAGCACCTTACCTGCTTTGAACTCGGTAAGTTTGGGACAAGGAGAAGCTGGTGAAAATGTTTACTTAGCAGTAGGAGAAGAGAATGCACAATATACCTCTTCAAATGGAACTGCTTGGAACTTGGAAGCAGGTTCTTCGATCCCTTCCGTTACGGATGTCACTTACGGAAATGGACAATTTGCAGCAGTTTCGACAGTGGATTCTGTAGAACCTCCTACGGTTTCGACATTGGTTTATGGACAAACCTGGAACTCTTCCCCTCTGCCAGGTGCTCCAGCAGCCATCACTTTTGCAGCTGACGAATTTATCGTTCCTAGCCGCTCTGATAATGCGCTGTATTCTTCCAGTGACGGCAGTACTTGGGCTGCTCAAACTCTAAGTGATCTTAGCGTCGGTATCACTTTTAGAGATGCTGCTTACGACCAGGGCAGTGGCAGTCTTATGCTGCTGGGAAACAGTTCGCTTGGCAATATTGCAGCAGTGAGAGATAGCCAAGGTGCATGGGTTGAGGAACTCATTAATGACGGAACAACGGTTGAGCTGCGCTCAGTCGCAGTAAATGGAACGTCCGCTGTAGCAGTAGGGGATGGCGGCAGTTTGTTTGTCAGAGGAGCGACGGTAGATTCCGACAATACACTCTCTTCGCTTACACTGTCTGGAGCAACATTGAACACGCCTTTCTCTTCTGACAATTTCGAATATACAGCGACTGCGGCTAGTGGCACAACTGCAGTCAATGTAACGACAGTAACGAGCAGCGTATATGCGAGCGTTACGGTTAATGGTAGAGAGGCAGCCGATAACCAACCTGTTGAAGTGACTTTATCAGGCCCGGGAACAACTACACCAGTTGATATTACCGTCACTCCACAGGTAGGTGACCCACAGCAGTATACGATTTCGATTTTCCGTGAAGCCGAAGGGCCAAATGCATTCCTGGAAACCCTATCTATTGATCCAGGAACGCTGACACCAGATTTTATTCCTACAGAAACGAGCTACACAGCAACAGTATCTAATACAGTCTATAATCTGCAAGTTACAGCAGATCCATTCGATCCGAATGCGGTTGTAACGATTGAAGGAAATACGGTTACAGGTGGGGAAGCTCAAAATGTATCATTGAATTATGGTGAGAATGAAATCACTATTGTGGTTCGTGCGAATGAAGAGACTACTCAAACTTACAGAATTCTCGTCACTCGTCAGTCTAGGCCGGTAGATCCAGCACCAGGGCCAGGACCAGGGCCGGGACCATTCATTCCGAATCCATCACCTGTAACACCGGCACCGGTGACGCCAACAACACCGGCGCCAACAACACCAGTACCAACGACACCAACAACGCCGGGTAATGATTTTGATGACATTGCAACCGGCACAACGTCGCAGGTAAATGGACAAACGGTATTTACGGCAAGAATCGATACAGCTCGTCTTGCGGCCTTGCTGACTGGTGAAACGAGTCAAATAATCGTCCTTCCGGTAACAGCGGAAGCTGATCGTGTTGTTGCAACAATGACCGGTGAAGCTGCTGCTCTGCTGACTTCCAGCAGTGCTACACTTCGGGTCGAGACAGCGCTCGGCAACTACATCCTGCCTTCTTCGCAGCTGCAGCTGAGCTCGGCCGCGAACACGCTTGGTGTAGCGGAGGGCTCAAGCGAATTGACCGTAAATATCACTATTGAAGAAAGCAGCACGGCTGTACAAAACAACTTGTCACAGGCGGCAGCAGCCGCTGGCTTTACAGCCGTCTCGGAACCTGTAGACTTTACGATTTCTGCAGCAGCTGGCGATCGTACAGCCGAAATCAATGAATTTTCGGAATATGTTCAACGTGAACTTCCGATTCCGGCCGACACCAATTCAAGCCAAGTTACAACAGGTGTCGTCATTGAACCGGATGGTACAGTACGCCATGTGCCGACAGCCGTAGTTCAGGTAAATGATGCTTCTTATGCACAGGTCAGCAGCTTGACGAACAGCAGTTACGCGCTGATTTCAAATCTGAAAGAGTTCCCGGATGTAGCGGGCAAGTGGTCGCAAGATCCGGTGAACGACATGGCTTCCAGATTGGTTGTCAATGGAGTCGGAGACAACCGCTTCAATCCGGAAGGTGCGGTCACACGCGCCGAATTCTCGGCGATTCTGGTACGCGCACTGGGACTTCCGAGCAGCGGACAAACGACTGCATTCAGTGATGTGACCTCTGGCGAGTGGTACGCGGAAGCTGCTGCCACAGCCAACCGTTATAATCTCATTAAGGGTTATCCGGACGGTACGTTCCGTCCGAATGCTACCATTACTCGTCAGGAAGCATTTGCAATCATGGAGCGTGCGACCACTATCGTTCCTCTGCGTGTTCTCGAGAATGGAAGCGAGCTGAGCAGCTACCGTGACCGTGAAGATGTGGCAGATTGGGCGAGAAGATCTACCGAGATCCTGCTTGAAGCAGGACTTGTGAAAGGCAGCGGCGGACTGATTCGTCCGGATGCCACACTGTCGCGCGCCGAATCGGCCACTTTCGCACAGCGTCTGCTTCAACAAGGAGCTTTGATCAACCAATAAAACAAGAAACATGCACTTTGTATAATCGTTCATGCTGCAGCCGATCTTCGGATCGACTGCAGCTTTTTTATGTCCAATCATTTCATAGAAAATTTTAACTTTTATAGTTAATTTTCCTCCTAAATCTTAAGGCAGAATTGCAAACGATCGCACAGGGAATCCCGACGCTTTTTCCGCTTTGGGTACGATATTGAAAATGACCGAGCCTTTCGGCGGGACGAGATCGAGGTTTTTCAGCAGTTCGACTTGGTAAGCATCCTGTTCCAATACATAATATTCGCCGAGCAGCGCGCCATTTTTGGTGTAATCTGCGGCTGAGTCCGTATCGAACGTCTCATGTCCGACAGCCTTAATGCCGCGCTGCCCAAACAGAAATTCCAGTGCTTCGATCGACCAGCCCGGAGCATGATTGTTTCCGTCAGTATCTTTGTTTTCAAACTTCTCTTGGCTTGGCCAGCGCTTGCTCCAATCAGTCCTAAGGGCTACAAAGCTGCCGGATTCGATTGGTCCATGCTGCGCTTCGAAATCTTCAATGTCTTTTATAGAAAACGAATAGTCAGCGTCCGCCGCTGCTTCTTGTGATTTGTCAATCACGACCAACGGAAGTACCAGTTCTTTGAGATCCAATTCGTCCAAAAAACGGGTATTTCGTACGAAATGGATGGGGGCGTCAAGATGTGTGCCATATTGGCCGGGAAAGCTGAAGCGTTGAGCGAAAAAGCCGTCGTCATGTGTAAACAGCGTATCGAATTCGGCTGGTGCAAAAGCGGCAAAGTGCGGTGAATCCGGTCCAAATGTATGAGTCAGGTCGATCCATTGTTTTTGTTTTAGCAGCTTGAGAGCATTTAACAGTTCGTTGGTCATGTAAACCCACCTCTTTTTTCCTTTTTTAATTGTTGATTATAGGTCCAAACGTTTCGAGTAAGCAAGCGCCTTCGAGTATTTTGGAAGCATACGCTTTACTTAGCCTTAATTTTCAAAAGCATTTTATCGGTTTCGCTCTTCCTTTTACTATGCTAATATGGAAATTAATACTCCTTTGAAATCGGACAAGTCCGAGCGTTTGCAGGGGCGTTAGAGGGGTTATACATAAGAGTTTACGAAATTGAAAAGGAACAGACGACAAGGAAGGGAAGAAAAGATTGATGGAATTCAACAAAACGACACGCGCCGTCATGGCAATCGGGCTGGTCGCGATTCTGCTGCTTCTGCCGCTAAGAATGGAGATCGGAAATTCTGGTATCTATTATGCGGCAGTAGCTTTGGTTGCGATCTGGGCCGGATTCAAGATGACTGCCGGACAGCGAAGCGACGAACGCTTTTACCGGAGATGGGAGAAAAAGAAGCAGCGAGGCAAGCTTGGTATCGTCGCCATGGAATCACTCAAATCGTTGATTGTACTGATCGCAATCGTCGCTTTTGGACAGCTGGTTGTGAACGGTTATGGAGTTGAATCGCTGATTGGTCAGATGACGACGGGCATGCGAACGCTGATTGCGGCTCTGCTGATCGGTTTCAGCATCGTACTCGGATTTTCCAATTTGCATGAAAAGAACAGAAAGTTTGAGCGGCTGCGGACGAAGATGGAACGTTAGAGTCAGGCGAGCGGAACGCAATCCGCTCGCCTGTTTGTTTTTCTCTTCCTTATCATTTTGCGCCTCTCTATGCCCGCTTGTTATGATAAAGGCAGTAAAGTTGTTCATTCGAGGAGGAGTTCCGATATGTCCCAAGCAGCCCGACCACAAAAAGCAGCCGTATCCGAAAAAGTTATGCAGGTATTCGACAAGCTGACGGCAGAGAAGTCGGTTCAACGTGCACTCGATTTCCTGAAAGCCGACAATGACCGTACTACTGAAGAGCAGATCGAGCTGACCGAGATCGAAGCGCCAACCTTTGAGGAAGAGAAAAAGGGCAAGGCGTTCGCGCGCAAGCTGGCGGAATTCGGCATTGGGAATGTCGCTGTCGACGAAGTGGGCAATGTATTTGGTTTGCGTCCCGGCACCGGCGGCGGGCCTAAACTGGTCCTCTGCGCGCATCTGGATACGGTCTTTCCACGCGGTACCGATGTCAAGGTTCGACGAGACGGCAGCCGGGTCTATGCGCCGGGCATTTCCGATGATGGCCGCGGCCTGGCATCCGTCTTGACGCTTGTTCGCGCACTCCATGCAGCCGACTTGAAGACCGAGGGAGATCTGATTATTGGCGCCACTGTAGGCGAAGAAGGGCTCGGCGATCTGCGCGGTGTGAAAGCATTGTTTGCCAGTCGCAGCGATATCGACGGATTTATCTCAATTGAGCCGGGTACGCCGGATCGGATTACTTATCTCGGAGCAGGCAGCAGACGATACAGAATCACATTTGAAGGACCGGGCGGGCACAGTTTTGGCAATTTTGGCACACCGAGTCCCATTCATGCGTTGGGCCGTGCCATTACCAAGATTGCAGATCTGAAAGTTCCTTATGATCCGAAGACAACGTTCAACGTCGGTCTGATCGGCGGGGGAACGTCGGTCAATACGATTGCAGAGACGGCGGAAACGGTTATCGATATGCGATCGACTTCGCAGGAGGAACTGCTGCGTCTCGAAAGCCAAGTGCTTGGAGTGATTCGCGAGGCCGCTGAAGAAGAGAACCGCCGCTGGAGAAGGGATGGAGCGATCCGAGTACGAACGGAGCGTGTAGGCGATCGGCCGGCGGGTACACAAGATCCGGGCAGCATTATTGTGCAGACTGCGGCCGGAGCGGGATTAGCGATGGGATTTCGTCCAATTCTCGAGAGCGCGAGCAGTACCGATTCCAATGTTCCGATTCACTTGGGCATTCCGGCCGTCACATTGGGAGGCGGCGGAGATTTCGGCGGTGCGCATACGCTGAATGAATATTACGATCCGACAGATGCGCATCTTGGTGTGCAGAAAATTTTGCTGACTGTGCTGGGGCTGAGCGGGCTTGCAGGGGTGACAGAACCGCTGCTTCCGAAGAGAGGCTGAGCAGGACAGGAGCGGTTCATTCTCCAGCTTGGGACTTTGGTATAACGTTCAGTGAGGGTTGGGATAGAACGACGGATAGGACATACTTGGGGGTTAAAAGAAAGCTACGTAAACTCATCAACTTTTTTAAATAAAAGATTCTTTCACGCCCAGGTCCGGTTTTTCGATTTAAATGAAGCCGTTAAACGTAAAATACGAAGTCGATTATTGGTTCACGTACACGCCGTAATGGGACGTGTCCCATAAGAAATGATGAATAAGATACGTCTAATAAGAAATGACTAATAAAATTCGATCAATAAGACTCAACGCAAAATCCAATAAGTGCTTATATACTAGGCCTGTTGATTAGCTATTTTCTGGAAATGAAATCTGGTTACTGAAGTAAAAAATCCATTCGACAGGAAGACAATTGAGCTTAAATAATCGATCGAATTCGGCCAAAGATAATCGAGCCGAAAGATGGACAGTTCGGTTGCCTTGCTCGAACCAAAATTTCAATAATACGTACACGAATAACGCC
>NZ_KB899305.1 GCF_000378145.1 Saccharibacillus kuerlensis DSM 22868
TCCATTGCTGCTTTCCCGCAGCGCTTGTTGGCGCGGCAGGTTCCTGTTCGACAAGGGTGGCTCGCAAGAATTCTGCTTGCGGGTGGGGCTCGGAAGGCGCCGACAGGATCGGCTGTCCTCGCGGGAAACCTTCGGAGCAGGCTCGGAAGGCGCCGATAGTTTCGGCTCTCCTCGCGGGAACCCTTCAGAGCAGGCTCGGAAAGCGCCGATAGTTTCGGCTCTCCTCGCGGAAAGCTTCAGAGCAGGCTCGGAAGGCGCCGATAGTTTCGGCTCTCCTCGCGGAAAGCTTCAGAGCAGGCTCGGAAGGCGCCGATAGTTTCGGCTCTCCTCGCGGGAACCCTTCGGAGCAGGCTTGGAAGGCGCCGATAGCTTCGGCTGTCCTCGCGGAAAGCTTCAGAGCAGGCTCGGAAGGCGCCGATAATTTCGGCTGTCCTCGCGGGAACCTTCAGAGACTAGGATACAGCATAGGATTAATGCTGAGGCTTTTTCTTGCTGGCCTTCATTTCTTCGGCCAGACGCACGTATTCGGCGAATTCTTCGTCGCTGACTGCGGTCTGGACCGGTGTGTTCTGTACAATCGGCAACTCGGGCTTGCCGCGGACAGCTTTGCCCTGAGTACGGGCACGGCCGCCGCTTTGGGCAGCCGCTTTGCGTTTTGGATTATCTTGATCGCGGATATAACGGACGGCTTTCTCGTAGGTATCGATCTGGCGCAGCAGCATATTCGACGCGATCGAATCGACGAAGTTGCGGCTGATCCGCTGTTCCCCGTCGCGGCCCAGTAGAGTCACAAGGTAATGGATCAGCACATTAATGACTTCACCCGGCAGTTTGTAGCTGAGATCAATCTTGCTGAACATATCGAGCCAAGGTCCCGGTACTGTTCCCGGGAAGAAGTTTCGCAGCAGACCTGTATAAGGTTCGTTGCGAAGCAGCATATTATATTGATGGATATCGCATTTCGATTGGAACTGTGTAGGCACTTCCAAGTAATACTCCATCTCCACAGCATGTTCGACCGGAGTTTCTTCGGCAGTCGGTTCTTCCGGACGTACAGCCCGTGACGCGCGAAGCTGACGTTCCTCGGTTCTTTTGGCTGTCTGACGGAAGGTCAGATGGGCACGGTTCTGAAGATTGTCCAGCAGCAGCTCTCCGTCGCTTGTGAAGATTCCTTCCTCGTCCAGCAGTCTGACGATATCTTCGACGTTCAGGTCGAACTTGCGCGCAACATGGTTAATCATGCCCATCTGTTCTCGGTTATGACGCAGACCTTCGACAAACGGCCGGTTGCGTGCTCCGCGAGGAAAATGCAGAATCACGTCGGAGTAATCGAACAGCGGCTCTTCCACTGGCATGTTCTTGCTCTGACGGCGTGCCGGCGACGCTTCGGTCAGCGCCTGCTCAAGCTCGTAATCGATCACATGCGTATTCAGTTCGAAAATTTCATAAAACGGCTGCGAGATATTTTCCTTCGCGGCTTTTCCGGCTTCGCTTAACTCCTCCGGTTCGCCATTCCAGAAACGTTCCTGCAGTGCCAGCACCGCAAACTTGCCGATTCGATCGCGGAGCAGCAGCGTCAAATGCTGGGTTGCGAAAAAGTCGGATGGCGGCAGCGGCTGCTGAAGTTCGTATTCATACATATATTGATCCTGATCCGGCAGATACAAACGGTGAGTCTGCAGCAGACCGACCGCCTCCAGCTTCGAAGCATTCTCAATCATCAGCGTACGGCCCCGGTCGTTTGGCTCGATACCCAGCGTAAGAAACAGGGTACGCTGCTGTTCGGGCTTGGAATATCCGGTCTGTTCCGCCGGAAGGTGCTGAGCCAGCAGCCGGTACAATGCGACGGCCGATGTCCCGACCATTGGCTGGTAAACCATGGTCAGCATACGCTCGTCCAGACTGCTCAGGCTGAAATCGCGATACGTATAATAACGGTGATGTTCCGTGTAGTGCAGCAGACTCTTCATGCGCATCGGCGGATGTCCCCCTCTTGTCCTTGCAAATTGCCTGTAAAAATAGACTTGCTCCGCGGAACGCGCCCTTGGTTATGGACAGGTTCGTTGGAGCTTCTCCATTTTACCACAATTCCTTCTGCAGGAAAGGGCGGAAAGAAAGCAAAATCACGGGAATACGAACCGGCCCCGCGACCGGATGCGTTCGGGCTTCGGAATGCTTATCTTTTTGCGAACATCTGTTCAAATCTTCATGAGATCTTTTTGCACCCCGAATTGCCCTTCCGTTCCTCGTTGCGATACAATAGAAAACGGAAGTTCCTAGGAGCGCTTTTCGCGCATGCTATGCTTGGTTTGAAGGAATGATTTGTAAGGGGCACGCCGCTTCATAAGCCGCATGCTCGCTTGTGAAAATCCCCACCATTATATAATCTCATTTGGGAGTGATCGATTCATGAATGAAGCTACACTGACGCTTGAGGGCTGGTATTGTTTGCACGATTTCCGCTCAATTGACTGGACGATGTGGAAAGCCGCCGATAACGAAGAACGCGCAGGTGCTATTGAAGACCTCGAGGAATTTATGCAGGAATTTGCGGTAACCGCACAGAACGGAGTCGGAAGCACAGCCGTCTATTCGATTGTAGGCCAGAAAGCTGATTTCGTGTTCATGTACCTGCGCGAGACGCTGGAAGATCTGAGCAATCTGGAAACGGCGTTCAACAAGACCGACTTTGCCAAATTCACGAAAAAGGAATACTCCTATGTCAGCGTCGTAGAGCTCAGCAACTACCTGGCTAAGGAGGGCGAAGACCCTATGCAAAATCCGCATGTCGTTGCACGCCTTAAGCCGGAACTGCCGAAGTCGGAGCATATCTGCTTCTACCCAATGAACAAAAAGCGCGATCTGAGCGATAACTGGTACATGCTGTCGATGGACGATCGCAAAACGATGATGCGCAGCCACGGTCTGATCGGACGCAGCTACGCGGGCAAAGTTAAGCAGATCATTACGGGTTCTGTCGGCTTTGACGATTGGGAGTGGGGCGTTACCCTGTTTGCGGACGACGCGCTGCAGTTCAAAAAGCTGATTTACGAGATGCGTTTTGATGAAGTCAGTGCCCGGTACGGCGAGTTCGGTCCGTTCTATGTAGGAAACCTGCTGAATTGGGAAAAAGCTGCGGAGATGTTGAAGGTTTAAGATTGAGCGACGAAAGGTGTGGAGTGAAGCGCTTTGGACGACTGAGTCGTCCAGGGCGCTTTTTTGTGCGGACTGCGGGTAAGGCGGGTGGAGCGGACGTCCGGCGAAGGGGTCGGTTCCGTAGGCACCACGCACGTGCGCCCACTTTTACCAAGCAGCAAAGCGCTCCGGGCGACGCTTTGGGTCCGAAGCGCTTTGCCTTTTTCCGCCAATCTATAGGGTGGGGAAGAGGAGCTGCGAAGCTGCGCCCGGGATTCGAAACGCCGGACTTCATCTCCAGCTGTCGAATCGGAAAGCGGCTGGATGCGTGGCAGATTCAGAAGCGACAAATGTCGTTACTCGAAGTGAAACTTCTGTCCCTCAACGCTCTGGTTCTATAATCGGATCGGATAAATCCTGAAACACCGCCGTTACTTTCGCGCCGCCTGACCGATTATTGTCTAGGATCAGGCAGCCACCGTGTTTTTCGCACAGTAGACGGCAGAGGTAGAGACCGAGGCCGAAATGCTCGCTGGACGGGGAAGCATTACTACGATAGTAAGGTTCAATACCGCGGATAATAGCATCAGCGCTGAAACCGGGGCCATCGTCGGCAACTACGATGCGCAGCGAGTCTTCCATATGGTCAAAAGAAACTACAATCGAGGAAGAAGCGAATCGCTCGGCGTTGACGATCAGATTTTCGAACACTCGGGAAATGATGTCGGAATCCAGAAAGAGAGCGCCCGGCAAAAGATGATCGAACTTCAGAGTCTTGGAACCGCATAATGCTTTGCCGGTTTCACTCAGCTCTTCGGCCAATTCCGATAACTCGACTTCTCGAGCTTGAGGTTCCAATTCTTCAAGCTTTTGCACGGAGCTCATGGAAGCGACGTACTTCTCCAACCGATCGGCATTGCGGCGGAGGGCGGAAATAGCAGTCAGCGTCTCGTCGCGATCTAACTCACCGGATGGATAGAAATCGGCAAGCAGGTCAATCCGACCTTTAAGCACGGCCAGAGGAGTCCTCAGATCATGCGAAAAAGCGGCATTCAGACGTTTGCGTTCTTCGGCAATCCGCCACATTTCTCGATTACTGCGTTCAAGCTCGCCGCGCATCTTCTCGAATGCTTCGCCGATCCGTCCAAATTCGTCGCGTCGAAATGTCCCGATACGGAAATCAAGATCACCTGAGGACACTCGTTCTGCTGCTTCGATCATCTTTCGCAGAGGCTGCTGGACACGATGGCGATAGAACATAAACAACCCACCGCCCAACAGAAGAATCGTATACGCGTAAGGAGCCCCATACTGAACAATCAAATAAAAGCCGCCTTTGAGTTTGTGGGCATACGTAAAGTCTGCGAAACGCGGACTTGAAGTGCCGTTTTCATAGATCCGAACCCGGATGCTGCCCGATTCGTCGGGTTCGGCTCTTTCCAAGCTGCTTGCGTTCTTTACGTACACCCACTCATACGGAAGCGAATCCCAATAAGAAGCATACAAAACTCCATATCGCTGTGCCGCTTCGTGAGTCGTTGCCTGTGACAGAAAAATGACCAGCGATACCCATACAGCTGTGAGCAGCATAAACTCGGTGAGTACCGAGCGGAAACCAAATCTCTTCGAAGCGATTGACCGTCTGTTTAAGCTCTCCATTTGTATCCCAACCCCCATATGGTTTCGATTGGGGAGCTTGCGCCGACATCGGCCAATTTGCCTCTCAATTTGCGAATGTGTTCGGCTACAACTGCGCTGCTGCCTTCACCTTCGGCCCCCCAGATCCGTTCGTAAATCGCTTCTTTGTCAAACACCCGGCCCGCATGCAGCGAAAGCAGTTCCGCTATTCGGTATTCCTGACGGGTCAGCGTCACCGCCAGTCCACGATAGGTCATTTCAGCTGCCGAATAATTGATGACCAGTCCACCGGCAAACTTCGCTTCGGACTTCCCATTCTGCCGCTCCTCCCTGCGCAGATGCGCGGCAACGCGGGCGGCCAGTTCGGATAGACTGAACGGCTTGACGATATAATCGTCGCCGCCCGCAGCGAAGCCATTTATCTTATCGACTTCTTCGATCCGAGCGGTCAAAAACAGGATCGGGCAGGAGACTGCTTTTCGCAAGCTGCGGCAAACTTCAAGCCCATCCATGCCGGGCATACCAATATCGAGCAGAATAAGATCAGGCTTCTGTACCGCTTTCCGGATGGCTTCTTCTCCTCCTTCGGCGAGCATGACGTCATACCCGCATTTGACGAAGTAACTGTTCAACATATCGCGGATATCCGGTTCATCGTCGGCAACCAACAGCGTATAACTCATTTGCGTCCCTCCTTCCTGTTCAGCATACCCGACGTTTATCAAGACTTTTCCAAGAAAGACTCCGTACAAAAAAATTCAATGATCAAGTCTGGAAACCTTTTGAGCACGAAAAAAAGCCGCCTCTGCATCCCGTTTACACGGTGCAGAGACAGCCTTTGTTATCCAATAATATATCGATAACCGATAATTCGGACTAATGATATACCTTTGCTGAAAATCAGCTTACAGGAAACGTCCTTTTTTCAGAACGAGACCCAAGCCGCCGATGACGAACAAGTAGCGAGCGTCAACGACTTTTTTCAGCTGAGCTGCCGGCCAGCCTTTGATTTTCTTGCCGGCTACAACGGCAACGGCTTCGCCTTTGCCCAGGGAAGCAACAGTACCCTTGTTGCTGAATACGAACTTCTCAGGCTGTTGCCCGCGAATAGTTGCGACCAGGTTCTTCGCGACGCGTTCGCCCTGCTGCATAGCGATCTGTGCAGTCGGCGGGTAAGGACGACCTTCAGGTCCGATCATAAGCGAACCGTCGCCGATGATGAATACATTTTCATGACCCGGAGCTTTCAGGTACTCGTCAACTTTAACGCGTCCGCGCATAGCTTCGAAGCCTGCGTCTTCGATCAGGTGGTTACCACGGATACCGCCGGTCCATACAACAGTCTTGGACTCAATGCGTTCGCCTTCACCGATCGTTACGCCGTTTTCATCGCAAGCTTTAACCGGTACGCCGATGCGGAATGTTACGCCTTTTTTGGTCAGCGTGTCCATTGCGTAAGTGACCAGTTCCGGATCGAAGCCCGGCAGAGCGGACGGAGCAGCTTCTACGTTGTACAGTCCCACTTTCGAAGGATCTACGCCGTACTCTTTGCACAGCTCAGGCAGACGGTTCGCCATTTCGCCGACAAACTCGATACCCGTGAAGCCGGCGCCGCCGACAACAAAGTTCAGGCGAGTTTCGTCGCCGTCTTTTTTGTACTCTTTGAACTGTGTTTCGATGTGTTCGCGAATCGCGCGTACGGAATTGATGCTGCGGATCGAGAATGCATGCTCTTTCATGCCAGGGATGCCGAATGTTTCTGGGTCTCCACCCAGAGCGATAATCAGGTAGTCGTACGACAGCGTTCCGTCTTCCAGAACGACTTGACGTTCTTCCGGCTTGATTTCCGTAACGTTCGATTTCACCAGGTCGATTTTGAATTCGTCAACCAGGTTCGAAATTTTCTCATACGTTTTCTCGTCGGGCTGTGTACCGGCTGCCGGCATGTGCAGCTCCGTCGTGAAGTAATGATAGTCGTGACGGTTAACCAGTGTAACATCGGCCTCGTTGTTTTTAAGCTTTTTTTGCAGGTTTTGAGCTGTGAGGATACCGGCATATCCGGCGCCCAGGATTACGATTTTGGGAATGCTGTTCATTGTTTTTCTTACCCCTTTTCGATTCAATAGTCATTTATTGGGATAACCCTTAACGGGTTGAAGCCTCATGTGAAAACTTACACAAAAATAAAGAAAACTCTCCCCGTCAATCACTTATCCCGTCCGCATCTTGACTGCGACTTTTATCACATACATTGTACGCTTTTCCCTGCGATATTTCAAAAGAAAATTTGAAAATTAGACGCATATTCGACAAAAAATATTCAGGGTTGTCAGAGAACCTTTATCGATAGGCTTTCTAAGCAAGCTGGCAGAACCTATAAGCTTTCTATTATTTCATATATAAGAGCTATGACTGCAAAACAACGAAAAAGCCAGGAATTCGCTTTGCAATCCGGTAAAAAACGAGTTTATAATAGATAAGATTGAGAGAATCGAATCCATTTCAATAGATTTATAACGATTTATACCTTCGGAGGTGCTTATCAAGTGACAGAGATCCACAACGGCGAAAATATCGCCGATATTCTGATCATCGGCGGCGGCCCGGCAGGATTGTTCGCCGCTTTTTATGGGGGAATGCGCCAGGCGTCCGTAAAGCTGATCGAAAGTATGCCTCAGCTTGGCGGGCAGTTGGCCGCGCTTTATCCCGAAAAATACATTTACGACGTAGCCGGTTTTCCAAAAGTAACCGCCCAGGAATTGGTTAACCAGCTTGTCGAACAGATGAATCATTTCGAGCAGGAAATCTGCCTCGAAGAAAAAGTTGTCTCCGTGGATAAGGAAGACGAACAGCGCTTCAAAGTTACGACTGACAAAGATGTACATTATGCGAAGTCCGTCATTATTACGGCCGGCGTCGGCGCTTTCGAGCCCCGCCGCTTGACACTGGAAGGTGCAGAGCGTTTCGAAGGCGTCAACCTGCACTATTTCGTCAGCGATCTCAGCAGGTTTGCAGGCCGTAAAGTACTGCTCAGTGGCGGCGGCGACTCTGCAGTCGATTGGGCGCTGATGCTGGAACCGATCGCCGAACAGGTGACGCTGATCCACCGCCGGGACAAGTTCCGTGCACACGAACACAGCGTAGAAAACTTGATGTCCTCCAAGGTCAATGTTGTAACCCCGACAGAAATTACGGAGCTGGTCGGCGAAGAGCGGATCGAACGCGTGGTATTGTCGCATGTGAAAACGGGCGAAACGCAAGAGATTGAAGTGGACGATGTCATCGTCAATTTCGGATTTGTCTCTTCGCTGGGTCCCATCTCTGAATGGGGAATCGAAATCCAGAGCAATTCGATCGTGGTCGACACGCGTATGGAAACGAGCATTCCGGGTATTTTCGCCGCAGGCGATATTACGACTTATCCGGGCAAGCTGAAGCTGATCGCAGTCGGATTCGGCGAAGCGCCAACAGCCGTAAATAATGCGAAAGTATACTTTGATCCGGAAGCCAAGTTGTCCCCGGGACACAGTAGCAACATGAAACGCTAATTATCCACAAAATCGACATATTTAAGCCCGTTATGCCTTCCAGCGCCGCGGCGCCCGGTATAACGGGCTTTTTATATGTGTGTAACCGGTATCTTATCCCCCGTTTTCTGTGCACAAACTGTGTATAGTGTGGGTATAATGATCTTAAGTGCTTATTCTGGCGCTGTGGATTTGGGGATAACTTTATGCACAACGTTTCTGCTTGCCTTCGGACATATTCGGCATGGTATGATGAAAGCGGACTATGATGAATCTCATTTCCCGATTGTTCTTTTACCAAGTTGGACTTCATCATAAGCTCTGTTCCTTCTATTTTATAAGCCGATAAGGCAGCCCATATTTTTTTGGATTTTACCAATCTTCACACTTATGCTTTATTATTCTTTATCATTTAAAAGGAGGAACCCAAGTGGCAGGTTTCGCGAGCGATTTATATTTGGTCATTTCGATTGTCGAGATTATTATTCTGCTGATGATTGCCGTATTTATGGTTATGCTCAGCATCAAGTTCTGGAAAGAAAAGCGCTTCGGTCCTGTTATCGCATTCTCTATCTTCCTGATTGTATGCTTGACGCTGACCTGGTGGAGTTTGCAGGATAAATTTTTATAACGGACGAAGGAGGCTTTTTGCTTGCAGTTGATTGCCATGATTACGATGCTTATTGACCACCTGGGCGCTACCTTTTTCCAAAATGAAGGGTGGATGCGTATTGTCGGAAGAATCGCATTCCCTATTTACTGCTACCTGCTGGTAGTCGGCTACAAGCGTACGCGCAGCAAGCCCCGTTATGCATTCCGGCTGTTCATCCTGGCGCTGATATCTCAGCTTCCGTTCATGTTCGCGTTCACAACTACCGGGGTCAACGTCATTGCCACCCTACTGGTAGCCCTCCTGATCGTTATGGCGATTGACTATTTTAAGGGACAGCCTTGGCTGCAGTGGGCCGTCGGTCTGCTGCTGATTGCTGCAACCTATGCACCGATGGCCATGCTGAAATTTGATTATGCCACTTACGGAGTGCTGCTGGTGCTTATCTACCGTTATATGCCGAACGCTTGGGCGATGGTCGGTGGGCATCTGGTGCTGAATATTCTTTTGGGAAATTCCATTCAATTCTTCAGTCTGACCACAACCCTTTTAATCGCCATTATCCATTCGGCCGCTCCGGAAGTCCGGACGGAAGTTCGCCTGCCGCGTTGGCTATGGCGCGCTTTTTACCCGGCTCATCTGGCGCTTATCGCTCTGATTGAGTGGCAGCTTTACGGCGCGGGGTATGAATACAATCTTGCAGAAATCTTCACGTGATATTCAGCCCAACACTTTATGTTTCATCTTCCTTAAAAATGGGTATTATACCCTATTATCATATATAAACACACATAAGGAAGTTGGGGGAGTATCATATGGTGCTCGCACGCACATTCAAGGGTGTCAGCGGTTTATTCGAACTTATCCTCGGACTTCCACTGCTGGGCGGCATGGTCGTCATGGGCAGCGGATGGGGAATCACCGCGGTTATGTTCGTTTTGCACACCGTTACACTTCTGCTGTCGCTGCAGCACCGGCAGTCGTTTTATGGATCGGCGGCAGGGATTGTCACCTGTCTGCTCGTATCTGTCCCGATTGCGGGCATGTTCGGTCACTGGGTAACGGCCGTTCTGCTGCTTGTCAGCATGGTCGACCGTTATGGAGCCGGAATGTCAGGCTACAACCGTGTCTGATCAGCACTGCCCAAAATGGTTCGCGGATTCGAAATCGACATCGGTTTCGGACGCGAGCCATTTTTATTTTCCAAAGATTCAATTTCGGATTGACTGCCGGTAAATTCTCAACGTAATATAGGGAAAACGTCGACAAGCCGATTGTTCGCTTCTTCTCTACCTTTTTGCTTTATCGCACGAAAGCAACAATGCGGTTTCGCGGTCTCCTATTAAAAATGAGGCGCCTTACCTGCTGCCGTTTCTGGTCGTTGACAGGTTCGGTATACCGCAAGCATGCCAATCCAATATAGAGATAGGGAAAGGGGTTTATAATTTATGAAAAAACAGAAATGGCTTCCGCTTGTTCTGACACTTTCGCTCGCCGCCCTGGCTGGCTGCGGCCAAAACGATTCGACTGCCGGTTCCGGTGCACAGGGAGGAGACTCGACCGGTACTTCCGAGACTCAATCTTACAAAGTCGCAATCTCGCAGATCGTGGAACACCCTTCTCTCGATGCTACCCGTGAAGGCTTTATCGATGCACTCAAAGATGGCGGTATCGTCGAAGGTGAGAACCTAACGCTCGATTACAACAACGCCCAAGGGGACTCGACCAACAACCTGTCGATCGCCCAGAAGCTTGCGGGAAGCCAAAACGATCTTGTATTTGCGATAGCCACTCCATCAGCTCAAGCAGCCGCTTCCCAGGTCAAGGAAACGCCGGTAGTGTTTGCAGCTGTAACCGACCCGGTAAGCGCCAAGATTGTATCGAGTATGGAACAGCCGGGAGGCAACGTAACGGGAGCTTCCGATACGAATCCGGAAGCGATCAAACAATTGGCCGATTTTATCGCCGAAGAGATGCCCGATATCAAGACGATCGGTCTTGTACTGAATGAAGGCGAGCCGAATGCTGTTGTCATGGCAGACCGTGCAGAGCAGGAATTGGGTACTCATGGCATTAAGCTGATTAAAGCCGCCGTTACCAATACGTCCGAAGTTCAGCAGGCCGCACAGTCGCTCGCCGGCCAGGTCGACGCCCTCTATATTACGCTCGACAATACGGTCGTCAGCGCCGTCGATACGATCATCAAAGTCGCCAACGATAACAAACTGCCCTTCTTCTCCAGCGACCGCGATACGGTCGAAAGAGGCGCATTCGCAACCGTCGGATTCAAATACTACGATCATGGCTATCAAGCTGGCGAGATGGCTGTCGATATTTTGAAGAACGGCAAGAAGCCTGCCGATCTTCCGGTAGCTATGCAGGAAAAACTCGATTTGATTCTCAACCTCAAAGCTGCCGAAGCGCAGGGTATCGAAGTGACCGACGGAATGAAGAGCAAGATACAGGATCAAGAAAATAATATCATTCAGTAACAATCCGGACCTCAGCCGGACACAGCAGCGAACCGGAACGGGATGAGCAGCGGCTTCATCCCGTTTTGCGTTACTGTCGGCCAAGTTCGCAGTGTAACAGTCCATTTACCTTTTCGCACAGGAGGCGTCATCTATGTTTGAAAATTTAGTCGGCTCACTTCCCGGAGCCATCTATCTGGGGCTGCTGTATGCCCTGATGGCGCTCGGCGTTTACATTACATTCCGGATTCTCGATTTCCCCGATTTGACCGTTGACGGGAGCTTTACCACCGGGGCGGCTACCGCGGCTGTCATGATCTCGCATGGCATCTCGCCGTGGATCTCGTCGCTAACGGCTATTCTTGCCGGCATGGCGGCAGGCGCCTGTACGGGACTGCTGCATACCAAGGGGAAGATCAACGGTCTGCTGTCGGGTATTCTTATGATGATCGCCCTCTATTCGATCAACCTGCGCATACTCGGAATGCCGAACGTATCCATTATGGGCGAAAACACCGTTCTCGATACCTTCCCGCCTATTCCTTTTATGATTATAGTCGTACTGGTCTTCAAGCTGGTGCTTGATGCCTTCCTGAAAACGGACCTCGGCCTGGCGCTGCGGGCAACAGGAGATAACAAACGCATGATCCGGAGCTTCGGCGCTAACACGGATAATACGACTATTCTGGGCATCAGTCTTTCAAACGGCCTTGTTGCCCTATCGGGTGCCCTGATCGCACAGCAGTCCTCGTTCGCCGACGCCACATCGGGGATCGGCATGATCGTCATCGGTCTGGCTTCCGTCATTATCGGCGAAGCGCTGTTCGGTGCTAAAACAGTCTTCCGTGCTACACTCGCCGTCGTACTCGGTTCGATCGTCTATCGTATCGTCATCTCACTGGCCCTGCAGATCAAAGGCTTTGAGACCTCCGACTTGAAGCTTATTACGGCCGTTATTGTTATTATCGCGCTTGTGTTCCCAACCGTGCGAAGCGCAATCAAACAGCGAAGTGCCGCCAAAAAGCGTTCTGCCGAACTGCTTAAATCATTCGAAACTGCTGGAGGTGACCGTTGATGCTGCATGTATCGAACGTGTCCAAGCTGTTCAACTCCGGAACCGTCGACGAGAAAATTGCACTGATCGGGATTCAACTGCATTTGAATCCGGGGGACTTCGTGACAGTGATCGGCAGTAATGGTGCAGGCAAGTCGACATTGATGAATATGATCTCCGGCGTCATGAAGCCCGATACCGGAGAAATCCGCATCGGCGACCGCTCTGTGACTGCTCTGCCGGAACACCGCCGCAGCCAGTGGATCGGACGCGTATTCCAAGACCCGATGGCTGGCACTGCTCCGCGGATGACTATTGAAGAAAATTTGGCAATGGCTTATCTGCGCGGCAAACGGCGCGGCTTTGCCTTTGGCGTCAGCAGTGCGCGCCGCAAGCTGTTCCAGGGCGAACTGAACCGTCTAGGCATCGGTCTGGAGAATCGTCTTAACGCTAAGGTCGGATTGCTGTCCGGCGGCGAACGGCAGGCGCTGAGCCTGCTTATGGCGACGTTCACGCGTCCTCAGATTCTGCTGCTCGACGAACACACTGCGGCACTGGATCCTTCTCGCGCCGAACTGATCACGTCGTTGACCGACGAGATTGTACGCGACATGAACCTGACTACCCTGATGGTCACGCATAATATGGAACAGGCGATCCGTCTGGGCAACCGTCTGGTTATGATGGACAAAGGGCGCATTATTCTTGATATCGGCGAAGCCGACAAGCAGCACCTGACTGTCGAGCGTCTAATGAGCGAATTCGAACGGATCAGCGGCAAGAAGATGGCCGATGACCGTACCCTTCTGGGCTGACGGCATCCGTTCCCTGGTTTTCTCTCCGCTTTGAATCAGACGTTCTCGATACGAAAAGAACCCGGCTCATTCAGCCGGGTTCTTTTTATGTTCACTTTCCGGGTAAGGCACAAGATACAGTCCGTACTCCGAAGACCATAATGCACAAAAAATGTCCCGCACATTGTCGTAGCCGGCTTCCTGCAAAACCTTGCGAGTCTCTTCCTTATCCTGGAGCTGCCCTAGGTCCTTCTCTACATATTCTCCGGTATTGACTAACAGATAAGAGAGTTTCTGAATGGGTTCACCCTTCGTAATCACACTTAGTCTGCCGCTCGTTTCAAGAATCGCAAGCTCTACGTTTTCCAGACAGAAGATATTTTGCTCCCTCAGAAGAGAACGGAACTGTTCCACTTCCATATTGGTATCGATAAAGCTCTGCACCTGCATCTTCCCGTCGACAAACAGCATAGCCGGACTGCCTTTGATCGTAGTACGCGCATGCTCTTTCTGCCGGACGACGACCTGGATGCCGTATACCATCAGTCCCCAAACGGCAATTGCCGAAATCAGATGGAACAGCGTAACCCGGGTATCATAGATCGACTGGGCCAATATGCCGCCAAGAACAAGCATATATACCAAGTCGAAAGACGTGGCTTGCGACAGCGTTTTTTTGCCGAGCAGCCTGACTGTGACGAGTAGGGCAATCAGTCCGAATACGAGCTTAAGCATAAGAGTAAGAAACAGCATAGGCAGCTCCGTCCTTTTCCGAAAAGTGGTCGTCCGGCAAACAGCCTTTACCGAACTTTCAAAGCTTTGATGCCTATATACCCTCTCTGCAGAAAAGCGAACAGTCATCTCAAGCGAAATGTTAAAAGGATCAGGTGGCCTCGTCTTCCAGCCGTCCTATAAACTCCTCTGCCGCGCTGTATCCAAGCTGTTTCAAGTACCAATTATTAGCTGCCGCTTCAATCAGTCCTGCTGTATCTCGTCCCGGCTGCAGTTGAATTTCGATATGCGGAATTTTGACACCCAAATATTCCGTGAACTGATCCGCAACCTCTAGGTCATTGTTCAGCGCTTTGTCTTCCCAGGGAGTAAGCTCGATGTCGAGTACAATACGGGTCTCGTCCTGGAACGCCGTACGTCCGTACTGACGAACAACGTTGATAAGTCCAATGCTGCGCAGGGCCAGAAACTCACGCGTAATCGTATTATGCGTGCCCAGCAGCGTCGCCGGCCCGAGCTTTTTCAACACCACGATATCGTCGGCTACAAAACGGTGTCCCCGGCCGATCAACGTATGCGCCGTCTCGCTCTTGCCGATACCCGAACGCCCGCGCAGCAGTACGCCAATCCCTGATACATTGACGCAAACGCCGTGAATGGACATTTCGGGTGCCAGCGCCTTCAACAGGTAACCGTCGAGCTTCGTGATAAACTCGGTCGTCGTATCGCCGGTTCGCAGCAGCGGGATACTTTCCTGATCGCAGTACATTTCGAGAAAGGGAATTTCCTGCATATTGGTCGTTACGACAAAGCAGGGCGGGTGGTACTTGACGATATTGCCGATATGCAGCTTGCGCTCTTCAACGGTAAGCTGCAGCAGGTAAGTAATCTCTTTGCGACCCAAAACCTGCACCCGGTGCATCGGAAAATAATCGAAATAGCCGACAAACTCCAATCCGGGGCGATGTGCCTTATGACGATTGATCTCACGATCCAGCTGATCGGCGCCTGCCAGCACCTCCAGCTTGAACGTTTTGACAATGTCTTCTACGGAAACGGTCTTCATTCGGTATTCCTCCTTGTCTGAAGCTTAATGATGTTTGCGCCCAAATTCACAACATAATTCGCAGCGAAACAAAAGGCCGGCTTATCGCCATACCCAAAAAAAGCTTTCAACCCGGACATGGCATCCAAGCCGAAAGCTTCGTGCTGATTTCCTAACTTTCCTGCTGACTTCAACCATCGATACCAAAACGACGAATCAGTCGCAAGGCTGCGCCAGTACTTCGTCTTCTTCGCGTGTACGGAACGAAGATCCGCATCCGCAGGTCGCTACAGCGTTCGGATTGAAGATCGTGAAACCTCCACTCATACCGGATTCTTCAAAATCCACCTGCAGGCCGTTCAAATATTTCAAGTCATCTTTCGATACAACGACTTTCAAGCCTTGTATTTCCATATATACGTCGTCCGCGTCGGACTCCTCGTTATCAAAGCCCATTGCGTATGAAAAACCGCTGCAGCCGCCGCTGGCTACGCCTAGTCTAAGAAACATACCCGGCGTCTCCTGCTGCTCCAACATCTCTCTAATGCGCGAAGCGGCCGTATCTGTGATTTCGATCATGGTTTTTCCTCCTTTACGCTTTCTCTCTACATTATACGCTTCACTGCCTGAGGACTCAAGCATTTCGGCGGGCTCGCTTCCGATTGCGCATATAAGTCACACTGCTTTTTATGTGGAATTTTTTACATAAAGACTTCGTATTGCCCCGTTAGACGAGTAGGTTTATAATGGGAAAGGTATAACGTTTTGAATTTTCAGAAATTCGACAAAAAAACGTAAAGGAATCGGCTCGGCCGGTTGATGTAACTTTTTTCACATTTTCAGAAACGAAAACTTCGTTTCAGTCAGATAGCTGCCGCTTTTAGCGGCTTTGTTTTTGTCGGTTGTCCACTTTTCCGGTCCGACCCGGGCCCGCCCGTTCCGGTGTTATTCGCGCCGCTTCGGGATCAACAAGGAGGTTCTCACTAAATGTCTACAATCATCAATCCGACAATGGATACACGCATGGCGGAAATTGCAGAAAAGGTCCATAACGGGCAGCGTTTGAGCTTGGAAGACGGCGTTTATTTATATCAGAGCGACGATATTTTGACGATCGGTCAGCTTGCCAATGAAGTTAACCTGCGCAAAAATGGCAAGAAAGTCTACTTTATCGAAAATATGAGCCTGTACTTCACCAACGTCTGCGAAGCACACTGCGCATTTTGCAACTTCCGCAAAGACCAGGGCGAAGAAGGTTCATATACGCTGAGCGGCGAAGAGATGGTCCGCTACGTCGAGCAGAACATCACGCCGGGCGTACGTGAGTTTCATATTGTAGGCGGCCATAATAACCATGTGCCTTTCCAATACTACGTTGATTCGCTGATCGCGTTGAACAAGCACTTCCCTGACATTACGATCAAAGCTTATACGGCGGCGGAAATCGACTTCTTTACCCGAATCAGCGGACTGTCGATTGAAGAGGTACTCAAAACGCTGCAGGAAGCAGGCCTTAAATCCTTGACTGGCGGCGGAGCCGAAATTTTGTCCGATGAGTACCGCAAAAAAATGCGCGTAGACAAGGCTAACGTCGATCGTTATCTGGAAGTGCACCGCACTGCCCATAAACTTGGAATGCGTACGCACACGACCATGCTGTATGGTTCGATCGAAAGCCATGAAGACCGGGTCAACCATATGATTCAGATTCGTGAACTTCAGGATGAGACGAACGGATTCATGGTATTTATTCCGCTCTCCATGCAGCCGAAAAGTCGCAATGCCAGCATTATGCGGCGCAACTCGGCTTTCGAAGATCTCAAGACGATTGCCATTAGCCGTTTGATGCTGGACAACATCGATCACATCAAAGCTTATTTCATCAATATCGGTACGCAGCTGACCCAGATGGCCCTGACGTTCGGTGCTTCCGATGCGCATGGTACAATTGTAAAAGAACGAATCAGCCATGCGGCGGGAGCTGTCACTCCGGAAGGACTGACACGCAAAGAACTGATCTGGCTGATCAAGGGAGCAGGCCGCATTCCCGTGGAACGCGACACGTTCTATAACGAGATCGAAGTCTACGAGTAACTTCTCGCCGGCCGCTCCATTATTCCATTCACAAGGAGATCTGCATATGAAAAATCTCGTTATTCTCGGCGGGGGCTACGGCGGCCTGACCATTCTGGACGAACTTTTGAAGCATATTCCTTCCGATGTGAACGTAACCTTGATCGATCGTGTTCCTTTTATGGGACTCAAAACGGAATATTACGCGCTTGCGGCTGGAACGGTTTCCGACCATAAGCTGCGTATCTCTTTCCCAAATCACCCTCAATTCAAAACGCATTTCGGTACGGTAGAAAGCATTGATCTCGAGGGCAAAAAAGTGCTGCTGCAAAATGATGAGCCGGTCTCTTACGATCAGCTTGTTATTGCACTCGGCTGCACCGACAATTATCACGGCGTGCCCGGCGCGGATGAGTTCACTTACAGCATCCAGTCGCTGCACGGCTCGCGCCGTACGAACGACAAGCTGGGCAGCCTCAAGCCGTCCGCACATGTGCATATCGTCGGTGGAGGACTCAGCGGCATCGAACTGGCGGCGGAGCTGCGTGAGAGCCGTCACGATCTGCAGATCACTCTGCTGGATCGCGGCGAGCGGCTGCTGTCTTCCTACCAGCCGCGCATCTCGCGCTATGTGCAGGAGTGGTTCAAGAAACACGACGTCGAAGTGTGTCATAAAGTTTCGATCAGCCGCGTGGAACAGGGGGCGCTCTACAACGGCGACGAACTGATGGACACTGACGCTGTCGTTTGGACTGCCGGAATCCAACCTGTCGAAGTTGTGCAGAAATTGAACGTGACCAAGGACCGCTCCGGTCGTGTGACGATCAATGAATATTCGCAAATTCCGGAATATCCGGAAGTGTTCGTCTGCGGCGACTGCGCCAGCCTGAAATTTGCTCCAAGTGCCCAAGCAGCCGAAGCCCAAGGCGAGCAGATTGCGAACATCCTGTTGGCATTTTGGAAAGATGAAACGCCAAGACTCAAACCGATCAAGCTCAAAGGCATGCTCGGCTCTCTCGGCCAGAAAGCCGGATTCGGCTTGAATGTCATTGGCGATACGTCGATTACGGGCCGTGTTCCGCGTCTGCTTAAGAGCGGCGTGCTGTGGATGTCGAAGCATAACTTGGGTTAGGTGGTGTCCGGCTTCGTTCAGCCGGTAAAATCCGATGCGTTTGTCCGGGCCGGGAGGCTCCGGAGAACTTGATTCCGATCGCGTGTTGCATTCGGGAAATTGGACTGGGTTATCATGAGGAGATTTCCCGAATGCAAAGGCGAACATTCCATTTCTCCATTCCATTTCTCCATTCAAGTTCTCCTACGCCCAGGCATGCCTGTCCAACGCCAAATGATTTTCCCAACCCAAGAAGCCGTACTCGGTTAGAGTACGGCTTCTTTTTTGCTTCTAAGATAACAAACTTTTCACACTTGCAGAAAGGCAAAAACTACTCCTTCAAAAAGAGCAAGACGGTCAGAATTGCTGGAAACACTTGATACGGATAAGCGGTACTGCGACCGTTTCCCACGCGCCGTCCTCGTCGCCGGCGAAGCGAGGGCCCAGCAGATCGACGACTTCGTCGTAGACCTTGATGACTTCGTTGCCGATCACGACCTGGCACTGGCGCCCATCTTGACCGCCATGACGCCCTCGGTGCTTTCCAGCTTCGCCACGTCCGCCTTGCTGTCGTCTTTGAGCGAGAAGCGGAGTCGGGTCGAGCAGTGTTCGAAATGCGCGACGTTTTCTTTACCGTCGACGTTTTTGAGGACTTCGGAAGCGGTGCGTTTGTAGTCCATATCTATGCTCCTTTTTTAGGTCTTATGAAAGGTTTCAGCAATTTTTCGAATAAAAAAGGATCTAAAACGACAAACCGCAAGATTCGTCATTTTAGGTCCTGCCTGCTTTACCAGTCACATGCCTAACGGTTTTATTAGATTGGTGCCATTGTAGCTCATAATTTTGAAAGCTTCATCATTGAGGATGGATTTATTTTTTATTTCGTTTTTTCCACCCTAGCACCTAGTCGCGAGAGATACGAATTGAGCCGCTCCATAGTGGGTTCATCCCATTCTCTGCCGTAACCCTTCGCTTTTTCGATCAACGCTCGGAATTCCGCATACTCCGTCGAGTCGAATTTTTGCTCCGCCTTCACAATCATTTCCGCCCAGAAGTCCTCCTCTGTAAAGTTTTCATCGGCCTGGGCTCTGGCCTCTTCGCTTGTATCCAGACCTGCGGTTTGCTTGACGATTTCTTGCTCCAATGCCTCCAAACGCTCTAATTCTTCGACGCTCATTTCGCTTGTTTTCACTTGTCCGTCTTCTCCTACATGTGGGTTGATTAAACTTGCCGCTTCTCGGAGCAGTCGCGTCAATTGTGCGTATTCCGAATCCGACATTTGCGACTTCACCGTCTGCAGCTTGGCTTCCAACTGCTCGTAGGCGTTTAGATCTCCCCCAAAGTTTCCTTTAGAACCGTAAATGGCATCGGCCAAGTAATGATACCCGGCATAGGCTCCCGCCGGCAGAATCAGTACTGCGGAAAGCACAGCTACCAGTATCCGTTTGCGAACCTTCGACCGATGGCGGTCCGCGTATGCCGATCCGCTCGTCGTTTCATTCGCTTCGATTTGCGCCGAAATTTTACGCAGAACTTCTTCGGGTGCTTTCCAATCGCGTGTCTTCTTCTGCAATGCGGACTGAAGTTCTTGTTCCAAACCCATGAATATCATCCTCCTGTTTTCAGGCTGCGTTCCTTCGCAGGTTCCGATTTGGACTGCTGAAGCCGCATAGGCTCGTTCTTGCGTAAACGTTCGAGCGCGGCATGAATACGCGATTTGACCGTACCCGTCGGAATGCCCAGCATCTCCGCGATCTCTTCTTGCGCGTAGTCATTCAGATACCTCAGTACGACAATCTGACGAAGTTTGTAAGGAAGCCGCCCGATACGTTCGATCCACTCACCGCGATCAAGACGTTCCGCCGACTGACCGGAGAAATCCGCTTCTTGCGTTTCCCGGCCGTATTGCGCTGCCCGCCCGACTTTGCGTACCTGCATCCAGCGTTTTCTTCGACATGCTTTGACTTGGCGCAGCGCAATTCCTGTAAGCCACGGCCGAAAAGCGCGATTTCGATCAAATTGATGCAAATTCCGATGGACCTGCAAATAGGTTTCCTGCATCACGTCTTGGGCATCTTCGGCATTTCCGACTAGCAGACGAATGATCTTGTAAAGCTCTCCGGCCGTTTGGTTGTACAATTCGGCGTAAGCGGCAGAACTGCCGGCAAGGGTGCGCTCGATCAAATCCTGCTGCTCTTCTTTTCGCTCCATTCGATCTCTCCTTTCTCTCTTTCTCTATGTATTGGCAGTTTTGCTCGTTTTCGTTCGTTTTTTCAAATTTATACGCCCCAAATTCAAGTAAAAAAGCTTTATCGGAGCGAAAAATTTCGCCGATAAAGCTTGCAGGTTCATGATGAATTTGCAGCCATCCGGCCGCTTGATTTTTGATTTTAATCCAGATCCAATGAAGCCCAAGGATCTTCCTCATTCATTTTGACGTCGATTGCCTTTTCCAACGCTTCCGGCGTATCCGCTTCGACGATATCGCTGTTTACCATTGCATACGGTCCGAAGTCACATTGACCGCAGTTGCCGAGACAACCGTACTCGATCACATCATATTCCGGATTGGCATCGAGCTTGTCGAACAGTTCCTGCGTGCCATGATGCATGTTGCTGGCACAGAACTCGATAATCGGTCTAATCATGATTTTCTCACCTATTCTTATTTATTCTCAGCCGTATGCCGGCAAACATGTAATGCTTCTTTAAATTTCGATCCATTTATATTATAATACAAGAGAGACTTTTGCAAAGTTTGATTTAGTCTTTCAGCTTTTTGCAAAATGATTCTCCGAAGTGACTACACTGTTTTGACTGTACGCTTCAAACATTTGAGAGGAGCTGACTATAATGAGTGAAAATGCACAACTTGAGATGTATGATGAGGTATTGGACGTTCTGGACAAACTGCGTCCGTTCCTGCAGCGTGACGGCGGAGACGTTGAGCTGGTTGACGTTGAAGACGGCATCGTGAAGCTGAAGCTGGTTGGCGCTTGCGGCAGCTGCCCAAGTTCCACAATCACGCTCAAAGCCGGTATCGAACGCGCCCTATTCGAAGAAGTCGAAGGCGTGAACGAAGTTATCCAAGTATTCTAAGACAGACTCCGATCTGTACAGAATGTCCCTCTTAGGGATTTCATATGACGAAGCGCTGAATCTTCGGATTCGGCGCTTTTTTGTGTTCGAATTACATTCTCTTTAGCTCCATTACTTTACTACCCTACTTCACTTCACTTCACTTCACTTCACTTCACTTCACTTCACTTCACTTCACTTCACTTCACTTCACTTCACTTCACTACTTCACTTTACTACTTCACTATTCTATATTTCAAATAGACAAAAGCCCCGGTCCTCCATCAGGAGTCCGGGGCTTTTGATTTCTGTTTCACTTCAATAACGGCAGTGCCGAGGATCTCATCCTATGATCTGCTTAGAAAGCCGGGATGATCTCGCCTTGGTACTTCTCTTCGATGAAGGCTTTCGTATCATCGGAGTTCAGAGCAGCCATCAACTTTTTAACTGCGTCAGAATCTTTGTTATCTTGACGAGTTACGATCAGGTTTGCATAAGGTACGTCTCTGTCTTCAACGAACAGAGCGTCTTTACCCGGCGACAGATTGGCTTCCAGCGCATAGTTGGCGTTGATCATAGCCAGATCAACTTCGTCCAACTGACGTGGGATAGCAGCGGCTTCCAACGGCAGGAACTTCAGGTTTTTCGAATTTTCTGTAACGTCACGCTCAGTCGACGTGATGTCTGCGCCTTCTTTCAGCTTGATCAGACCTGCTTTCTCAAGCAGCAGCAGTGCACGAGCGGTATTGGTTGGGTCGTTCGGGATAGCTACGGTTGCACCATCAGCCAGTTCGTCGATCGACGTGATCTTTTTGGAGTAGCCAGCGAACGGTTCGATATGAACAGCACCTATGCTGACCAGATCCGTACCGTTTTTCTCATTCTGTACGTCCAGGTAAGATTGCGTTTGGAAGAAGTTGGCATCCAGCGACTTTTCCGCGAGCTGTGTGTTTGGCAGGATATAATCCGAGAATTGAACAATTTCAAGGTTTACGCCTTCTTTGGCAAGTTCCGGCTTAATGTGTTCAAGAATTTCAGCATGAGGAACCGGAGAAGCGCCGACTTTAAGCGTAACGGCTTCGCCTGAATTGGCATTCTCGGTAGAAGCGTTATCTGTCGAAGCGTTTGTACCGCCATTGCTGCTGCCGCATGCCGCCAGCAGAGCGACGAGCGAAAGTGTGAGTACCGCAAGAATCCATTTTTTCATTGTGTTTCTCCCCTTTGGTTTGGTAGTTTTGTGTATGTTTTATTTCCGGGTAAAATGAATGACCAGACGATCGCCGACCATCTGAATAACCTGCACCATCAGTATAATTAGAACGAGTGATACGAGCATGACGGCTGTTTCGTAGCGGTAATAACCGTAGTTGACGGCCAGAGTACCCAAGCCTCCTCCTCCAACCAGACCGGACATCGCCGTATAGGAGATCAGTGCAATAATCGTCACCGTAAATCCGGCGATCAGTCCTGGCAGCGATTCCCGCAGAATGACCTTATAGACAATCTGCCAAGTCGATGCTCCCATTGCCTGTGCCGCTTCGATCACCCCACGGTCCACTTCACGCAGCGAAGTCTCAACGAGACGGGCAAAGAACGGTGCAGCACCGATTACAAGCGGCGGAATCATGCCTCGCACACCGATCGAGGTATTGACGATTTCTTTGGTAATCGGGATCAGTGCGATGATCAAGATAATAAATGGCACAGAGCGCAAAATATTGACGATCACCGACAGGAAGCTGTAAAGCGTGCGCAGGACCATCGAAGAGGATCGTGCCCATAGAAACAGGATAATTCCTATCGGAAGACCGAGGATTAAGGTAAAGAGACTGGAGTACGCAAGCATCTGAAGCGTCTCGACGGTTGCCTTCCCGAATTCCTCCCAGTTGACTTGTGAAAAATCGAGATCGTTGTTCATTGCAGCTCCTCCACTTCAAGCCTCTGTTCAATAAGCCTTCTTAAGGTCTGTTCGATCGCTTCCTTATTCCCTTCGAATCGCACAATCAGCTGTCCATAAGGCACATCTTTGATCCGGGAAATCGTTCCTTGCAAAATGGCGAAGTCGACATTTGTTTCTTTGACCGTTTGCGACAAAATCGACTGATAGGTCAATTCGCCGATAAACGTTACTTTGACCGTACGCGACGATTCTGGATTCAGAGCGTGAATCGCTTCCTGCAGAACCTCTCCGCTGTCGGATTCACGGTTAATGAAATCGCGCGTGATCGCTTCTCTCGGTTTCAAGAATACTTCGATGACCGGACCCTGCTCTGCAATAATACCGTCATTGATAACGGCCACTTTATCGCAGATACTCTGGATCACATGCATTTCATGCGTGATCAGTACGATAGTCAGCCCAAGCTTGCGGTTGATATCGAGCAGCAGCCGCAGAATGGAGTCTGTCGTCTGCGGATCGAGCGCAGATGTCGCTTCGTCGCACAGCAGCACATTCGGATCGGTTGCCAGCGCCCGGGCGATGCCGACTCGCTGCTTCTGTCCACCGGACAGCTGGGCCGGGTATTTGGTCGCATGTTCGGTCAAGCCGACCAGCTCGAGCATCGCTTTGACCTTGCGGTCGATCTCACTCCGCGACATACGTTCCAGTCTAAGCGGGAAAGCGATATTGTCGTATATGGTCGCTGACGACAGCAGATTAAAATGTTGAAAAATCATACCGATGCGGCGACGCTGACGCTGAAGCTGACGCTTTCCGAGCCGCGTCATATCGGTATCTCCGATCCAGACCGAACCGCTTGTCGGCTGCTCCAGCATGTTAATGCATCGGATTAAAGTGCTCTTACCAGCGCCGGAATGACCGATAATGCCGAAGATCTCGCCTTTTCCGATCTCCAGGTTAATTCCGTTTAGCGCGGTCGTGGTCTTAGACCTTGTTGTATAAGTCTTGACCAGATTTTTGATGGTGATCACTCGGTTCGTTCCTCCTACTCGGCTGATGCCGCTGCTTTCCTTGTTCTTGCTGCCTTGCTTGTGCTCCGCGCTGACGCTTTAAAGCTCACGCCCGTACAGCGGTCCCACTTTACGGTTGCTCCGTCTCTGACAAACGGTCCGTAATAAATCAAAGAGCCCTTTTTGATAGACAAAAAGGGCTCGCATCGTATGCGTAAAGTCACCTTCTCATCTGCCAGAACCCTATATCGGTTCTGTAGGAATTAGCACCATGACACCCTGCGCGTTCGTCTAATTGACGTTCGCATGCAGGATCGGTTGCCGGGCTTCATCGGGCCTGTCCCTCCGCCTCTCTCGATAAGAAAAAATCAAGGATATATAATTAGTGTTGCCAAATTCCGCCGTCTGTGGACTGCCCAGCTAAATCCTTAACTCAGTATATTCAGTTTAACATCGTTTGTAAAGGTCCTCCTGAAAATTTTCAGCAGCTTTTTTAATGGAGCAACTGACTTCCAAAAAATACCTCCACTGAGTCACAGCCCTTTTAAATAAAGAAAAAATCAATGAATCACGATTGTCTGCACAGACCTATCGAACGCTGCAAATTTGGCTTGGAAGGCCAATTGAATGAAAATTTTCATGTTTGAACAATCAAATAAGAATTCCTGCTGCTTGTTGAATTTTTGCTTCTGTGACTGTTTGAGGAGGACATCATGACAGAACCCTGCATAAATGCAGCTTAATTACACATACCTTTTCCATACGAAAAAGAGCCCCTTGCGGGACCCTCTCAATCGATTGTTGATGCTTTGAAAAAGGTCCATCCTTGCGAGAAACCCGGTTCAAGCCTGTGCTGTTTCTTGGACTCCGACGGATGTCGGCTGCCCTGCCGGAATACGGCTCAGTTCCCAAGTACGAATGCTCATAAAGCAGAGGAAAGCGAACAAGAAATCCGTAATCAGCGTATGCAGCATTGGGGCGAACATGTAATACTCGCTGCCGAGTACAACCAGATTGAGCATTCCGCTAAGCGGAAGCGCCATAATCAGCACGATGACGATGATCCCAAGCTTGCGAATATCGGAAATATGTCCATAATCCCGGATGGCCATATGACCGACCAGCAGGATAAGAACGAGCAGCAGCGCCGAAGCGATATGCAGTACCAGCGACATCTTGGCGATCTGGGTATGACTGACCAACGCACCGGTATAAACGACCACATACGTGAAGAAAGCCGAGAAAATCGTTAGATTGCGCGTACGCTTGCTCATTCGGTGTTCGGCCGGAGGCTCCGGACGACGCTCCAGATTGCCGGCCCTTCGGACGGACAATGCCAATACCAAAGCGCTGGCAAATGCAATCAGCGCGAATCCGAAATGCAGCGCCATGATTGGAGGAGACTGCGAGAATACGACAGCCAGCGCGCCCATGATCGCCTGTACAATAACGAAGAAGGCCATTACGATTGCATAGATTTGGAAATCGCGGCGTTTACGTGCCCAGACCAGAAAAGCGATCAGCGTAATCAATGCCAGAATCCCTGCTATGCCGGCTGTCAATCGGTGCGTATACTCGATCAGCGATCCAATTGTGGTCCCCGGTACGAATTTGCCGTGGCAGAGTGGAAATTCTCGTCCGCACTCCAAGCCGGAGCCCGTTCTTGTGACGACTACGCCGTTGAACGAAACGAGCAGCATGATGATGCACGAAGCGTAACTGAGCCATTTCAACACTTTATATTGCAAAAATCTCACCGCCAATTCAAAAAAGTAGTGGAGGGCATCCTCTCCGCATCCGTTCCACGGCGTGGGAAATGCCTTTTATTTTTATTATACCGGAAATGTATCGGCGTTAAGGATCTTCTTTGTGACAAAAAATGTTCAAATCGGCCGTGAATCCACCTGTTCTTTGTTCGTTTCTTATGACTTACTTCACTGATTTAACGATTGATCCGTCCATTTGCAGGTGTTGTAAACAAAAAAATCCACTCCGGCAGTTTGCCGCAGCGGACTTTTCCTAAATTAATTTTGTTTGGCCAGTTGGCTGTGAACCGCTGCCGCACGATCCAGGAAAGTTTCGATTTCCGCACGCGACTTGCGTGCTTTGTTGACGAAACGCACCAGTTCCTTGCCGTTCGAAAAAGCGACGAAGCTTGGAATACCGAGAATGTTCAGCTCACTGCTGACTTCCTCGACTTCCTCGACGTCGATCTGGATCAGCTTCAGCTGATCCTTACGCTGCTCTTCGACCTCAGGCATAAATGGATCGATAAAATGGCAGTCTCCGCACCAATCGGCACGAAATACCGCTACGGTCAGTCCCGGACTTGCGATCTGGTGATCGAAATCGGCTTTTGTACGAATTTGTTCCATAGTCGCATTCTCCTTCGGATCTTTATTTAGGCGTTAATGCCGCTTTCTTTATTTTACATCAATTCGGACCGATAATCATGCAGCTTTAACCGCCGTTTCCGCGAACAATGAACGACGATCAGCCGCGCTGCAGCCGCATCAGCGGACGCAGCACTTTCTGCAGCGGACGAGGATAAGATCCCAGTTCGTCGCGGCGGATAACCCGCAGGATAACCAGCAGCAGCAGATAGATCGACGGTACAATTACTCCGACTGCACAGCATGCAAGGAAGAACGCCAAGCGCGGATGCATATACTGACTCATCCAAATGCCGACTTCACTGAGGCCGAAGCTGGCTGCAGCAATGACCAGGCAGGTCACAATAAATGCTGGCCAGCGTTTGCCGAGCACCGAGAATGTGACGATACTTCGCAGCGTGCGCAGGTTAAGCATCGTAATGACGAGGAAGCAGACGCCCGTCATCGCGATAATGCCATAGACGCCAAGCAGCGACGCCAGTATTATACTGCCGACCAGCTTCACGACCAATCCGATGCCAACATGCACCATTGAGCGGCGGGCCAGGTTCATGCCCAGCAGCATGGAGTTGCTGACCATCATCGTAATCTGGAAAATGGTTCCGAGCGTCAGCACGGCGATGATGCCTGCACCGTCCTGCGTACTGAAGATCATGCCATTGACCGCATAGGCGGCACAGCCGAGTGCCAATACAAGCGGCATACCGGTTAGCGTTGCGACCCTCATCGCCAGCGTGACCTGCTGCTGCAAATGCTGCGTATCTTTGCGGGCAAAAGCAGCCGAGATAACCGGAATCAGCGACGTGCTCAGCGCAATCGCGAGAATTGGCGGAATACCGGCGATACTCTGCGCCCGGCTGCCCAAAATACCGAGCTGCATCGTCGCCAATGCATCGCTTACCTTCCCTACTAGCAGCGGCTTGAGGATGGTGGTATCAATAAAGTAGATCGCTGGAACTGCCATCGCCGTCAGCACAATCGGAATCGACAGCTTGAAAATGTCTCCATAAATGCGGCTCAGCGGAATGGTTTGATCATGGCGATTGATCAGCGTACGGCCCAGTTTGCGTTCTTTTTTCGACAGCTTGATCGAAGCGAACATCATGATCGCGAACGCGCCGATACTCCCTAACACGCCGCCAAAGGTAGCGCCTGCCGCGATTATTTCGCCAGGCTGACCTAACTGCAGCAGGATGTAAGCAAGCAGAAGAGCCGTGAATACGCGTGCGATCTGTTCGATAACCTGCGATACGCCGCCAACTGCCATCATGTTGCGGCCTTGGAAATAGCCCCGCATCATAGCAATGGTTGGGAACAGAATCAGTGCCGGTGCCAGAGCCCGGATCGCCAGAACGGCTTCCGGCTGCTTAACAAGATTCGCATACCAGGGCGCAAAGACATACAGCAGCACTGTAATGACAACGCCCATCATACCCGAGAACAGCAGCGCCGCATAATAAATACGCCCCGCTTCTTCCGGACGATCCAGTGCATAGCGCTCCGAGATCATCTTGCTGAGCGTACTTGGAATGCCGGCTGTCGCTACAGTCAACAGCATCAGATACAGCGTGTTGGCTACCGTAAACGATGCATTCCCGACGCTTCCCAGCATATGCTCCAGCGGGACCCGCTGAACGAGACCCAGCACCCGGGCAACGAGCGCAGCCGCAGCCAGAATAAGCGTACCTTTGACAAAAGATTCTTTCTTGGACAAAACCTTTTCCCTTCTTTCCCCCGTAAAAAGCTGATAGCAGCTTTCTTATACGATCCAAATGATGAAGACAACAATCATGACAACCTGCAAAATGCCTTTGACGAGCGTACTGCTGAGCAGACCGAGCAGCGCTCCCCAACCGGCGCGAAGCGCCTGCTTAAAGTTGGAACCGTGAATCATCTCACCAATCACGGCGCCGATAAACGGACCGATAATCAGACCGAATGCCGGAATGATAAAAGGACCGAGAATCAAGCCTACCGTACTCAGCTGAATCGACAGCTTGGAACCGCCGAACTTTTTGGTGCCCCAGGCGCTCACTACATAATCGGCCACAATCAGTGCGACCAAGATCACGGTCTGAATGATCCAGAACCAGACTGTCAGCTCGTTAAACGAGAAAAACCAACCGTATACGAAAAACGCGAAATAAATTGCGACCGCTCCCGGCAAAATCGGGAAAATCAGTCCCGCCATGCCGACAATAAACAGCGCGATCACCAGCACCCAACCCAGTATGTCTAATGCGACCATGTTAGGTCCTCCTATGCTTTTCTTTTAGGATGTATACTTTTATGCCGATGGGTTGTCTTCAGGGCGTGTCTTGGACGCGGGTGCTTTGAATGTGGATGCCGTCGTACCGACTTCGGCTTCTTCATACTCCATTCCGTTCAGCATGTATTCGCGAATAACCTGTACGATGCCGTCTTCGTTGTTGCTTGCGACGACCAGATCCGCTACTTCTTTCACCGGCTCCTGCGCATTGCCCATCGCAACGCCAAGTCCGACAGCTTGGATCGCGGCAATATCGTTCAGACTGTCGCCGACTGCGATCACCTGCTCCATCGTAATATCGAGCAGCTCGCACACCTGGGCAATACCGCTTGCTTTGGAGATGCCTTCCGGGTTGATCTCCAGATTGTCCGGTGAAGAATTCGTGATCTGCAGACCGCCCATATTCTGCAGCCGCATCAGAATTTCATGCAGCACATCGTGATCCTTCGTATTATACCCGAATTTGAGCCACTCTTTGTCATCCAGCGTCTCGGCCCAGCGATCCCGATTGTACATTCGTTCTGTCGTATAAGCCCAGAACCAGACTCCGTATTCTTCCGCCAGCGCATGCATCTTCCGGACCGAATCCACATCCATCAGTGCACGGTAATGCAGCTCATGCGGCGCTTTCCACACTTCGCTTCCATTGACTGTAATCATCGGAGTTTCCAATCCAAGCTCTACCGCATACGGCAGGGCATCCACTGCGGCACGTCCGGTCGACAGGCAGACATGGAATCCTTCCTTTATCGCTCGGCGAATCCAGTTGGCCGTTTCTTCCGATACTTGGTGGTCATCATTCAGCAGCGTCCCGTCCATATCGAGGGCAAGCAGCTTGTAATCATAACGAGTCATTAAGTTACCCCTTTCCCTACGTGTTTGCTCTCGCCATTCTATCATATTCCTTCCCCGGCTCCAAAGCGATAACAGAGTCATGACAAAAGCCAAAAGAGACCCTCTCGAACAACAACGTACGTTTCTATGTAAGCTTCATTTTGCATCCGCTTTCTTATAAAAAAGCCTTCTATCCGGCAGATACCGGAAGAAGACTTTTCCAATTTCGCCCTATGCCTTACAGTTTGATACTTCGTCCCGACAAAGCTGACTGCAGGGCAGTAAACGTTACTTCCTGCGTTTTGCAGGCGTCCTCATAATCCGACCGAATTCCCGAAACGTCTCCGGTGCGCAGCGCATGCAGAAAGGCTTCGGTCTGCCGCACATACGGATCGCTCTTCTCTGCAAGAACGCGTTCCCCATCCACACCAACCTCTTTCAGCTCCGATGGCGTCCATTCCCATAGTCCTTCCCGCGTATAGAAAGAGAGTCCCGCTTTGCCAACACCTGGAGGCAGCACACAGGTATTCGAAATATTCGCAACCGCGCCGGATTTCATTTTCAGTGTAACTGTTCCGATATCATGCACATTCGTCCGTTCCCATTCCTCTTCCGGAAAACGGCTGGCGTATACCGCATGTACTTCTTCTACCTCGCCTGCACAATATCGGAGCAGATCCACGATATGCGTGGTCTGTTCGATGAACTGGCCGCCGGATTGTTCCTGTCTGCGCCACCATTTCGCCTGCGGCATATCGCCCATCCACTGCCCTGTCGCCATGCCGATCCGCCCCGGCTGCAGCACTTCCTGAAGTCTTGCCACATTATCCTGATAACGAAAATGATAACCGACGGACGTAATCAGTTCAGGTGATTTCAGCCGGATAAACCCTAGGATATCCTGCGGCAGTTCGGCATCCGTACCAAGCGGTTTTTCGACGAGAAAAGGAATGCCGCGCTCGATCAGCTCTCGTTCGATTTCGCCGTGCGCCATCGGTGGTACACAAATATACACTCCATCGAGCTTCTGAGAATCCGCCATTTGGAATACGCTTTCATAACCTGGCGCATCGTAACGGATTCCAAAAACTTCTCCCTTGTTTTTGCTGCTGCCGACGACCCCTGCGATTTCTACTCCATCCGTCTTCGCCAAAATATCCGCATGTTTGCCCGCAAACCATCCTGTTCCCACGATCCCGATCTTCAGCGTCACGTGCCTCATCCCCTTTTCTGTCCGCCTAGGCGCTTCGTATTCCTAGAGTACCATGACTTTTCCACAAAAATCCACCGGGCCGGAAGGCGCTTCTGCAGCTTCTCAATCTCTTATAAATAAAGAGCGCCTTCCCTATCCCTAGTGGGAAAGCGCTCAAGTTGACGAGAAAATCCAATACATAGAGAATCCTTCGAGGCTGCAGAGGAAATTCGTTCCGGTCGCGTGTTGAAATTGAGAAAAAAGATTAAATTTTAGTGGAATTTTCTCAATTTCAAAGGCGAACGCTGGCGCTCCTTCACTGAATTCCCTCTTCCGCTCATTTGATTTCTAAAAAAAGACCTTCTCGACACGTCGAGTGCCTTCCCTATTGAGAAGGCACTCTTGTTTTTAAGACACCGTCTGCGCGGAAGAACGCCTGCGTGCGAATTTCGCGATGACTCCGTGCTGAGGAGCAAACAGCAGCGTCAAGATGAACAGAATGCCCGCAGCCGATACGATGCATCCCGCAATCGAAGCGTCGAGCAGATACGAAACCAAGTAACCCGAGACGGCCGAGATGATACCGACCGCCACGCTCAGGCCGATCATAACGCCCAGACGATTCGTCAGCAGGTAGGCTGTCGCAGCCGGAATGATCAGCATACCGACAACAAGGATTGCGCCGACGCTCTCGAACGAGGAGACCGCCGTCATTGAGACCATGCCCATTAGCAGATAATGGAACAGCAGAACCGGAATGCCGCAGGCCGCAGCCATTGCCGGATCAAATGCACAGATCTTAAACTGCTTGTAGAACAGTCCGAGCAGCAGCAGAATGACCGTCAGCGTGATGCCCAACATCCAGACTGCTCTCGGTCCCATATCGGTACTTCCGAAGGTCCAAGTATCCCACGGTACATAAGCAATTTCGCCGAACAGCACGCAATCCAGATCAAGATCGATATGCTGCGCATTAAGACTGATCAGCAGTACGCCGACTGCAAACAGCGCAGTAAATACGATACCGATTGAGGCGTCAGACTGAAGTCCCGACGTCTGCAGCGTCTGAATCAGGAAGACCGTCAGCAGACCGAATGCGGTCGCTCCAAGCAGCATCCACATGGAGTCACGCGTACCGCTCATCAAGAAGGCGATTGCGATGCCCGGCAGAACCGCATGGCTGATTGCGTCGCCAACCAGCGCCATCCGTCGCAGGATCAGGAAACAGCCGAGAATCGAGCAGGCGCTGGCGACCAATACGGCCGTCAGAATAATCCAGAAGTCCATCATTTGGAATTCCCTCCTTCAGCGGGATTAAGCGCGCTTCGTTCGGCAGCCGAACGGGCGTAATTGGCCTTCATGCTGCGATGCCGCAGCGTTTTGGCCACCAGACCCCGTTCCGGGGCCAACAGCATGGAGATGACAAACAGCAGAGTTGCTGCCAGTACCGTAACCGGACCAGTCGGAATGCTGCCGCCAAGCGTGCTGATCGCCGCTCCCGAAGCTCCGCTTAATGCGCCGAACAATCCGGCGAAAGCCAGCATAACCGGCAGTCGGTGCGTCCAATAGCGGGCCGCTGCAGCCGGCGTAATGAGCAGTGCGGCAACGAGCACGACGCCTACTGCCTGAATACCGGCGGCAACGGCGACTGTCGTCAGAATCAGCATGGCATGCTCCAACAGACTTACCGGAAGACCAATCCCTCTGGCAAAGCCCGGGTCGAAGCTGACGAGCTTAAATTCTTTGAACAGCAGAATCGCTGCTGCGACCAGCAGTACGGATACGCCCATCAGGGTATAAACGTCACTGGTGACCATCGCTGCAGCCTGACCAAACAGATACTTGTCGAGACCGCTTTGGCTGCCGCTGCCGCTGTGCTGAATATGCGTCAGCATGACGGTGCCGATTCCGAAGAAGAACGTCAATACGATACCCATTGCCGCATCCGACTTGATCCGTGTCAAACGTGAGATCGCACTCACACACAGCACGGCGGCTATGCCCGCTGCCAGTGCGCCGATCAAAAACAATGAAGCGGATTTTACTTCGTGCAGCATGAATGCGATACATACGCCCGGCAGAGCCGCATGCGCCAACGTATCGCCGAGCAGACTCTCCCGGCGCAGAAACGTGAAGCTTCCGATGACTCCGCTGCCCAATCCAAGCAGCGTACAGCCCATCAAAATCCAGCGCGTATTCGGATCGCTCCAGAGCGAAATCAGCCAGTCGAGCATCTATTTTCCCTCCTTCTCATCCGATATTTATCCCGTATATCTTTTTCATATGGATCGTTGTTCCGCTTCATGTTCCGCCTCATTGCTCGCCTACCAGAGTTTGCCGTCCGCTGGCGCTGACGATTGCCAGTTTGCCTCCGTATGTTTCGTGCAGCAGTTCCGGCGTAAATGTCGTCTCGACCGGCCCTGCGGCAATCAGTTTTTTATTCAGCAGCAGCACGTGATCGAAATATTCTTCGACCGTCGACAGATCGTGGTGCACGACCAGCACCGTCTTGCCTGCTTTTTTCAGCTCGACAAGCAGGGCAATGATCGCTTTCTCTGTCGCAGCATCCACGCCCGCAAACGGTTCATCCATGAAATAGAGATCCGCTTCCTGTGCCAACGCCCTGGCGAGGAACACACGCTGCTGCTGTCCGCCGGACAATTGGCTGATCTGACGCCGTGCATAATCGGCCATACCAACCTTTTCAAGCGTATCCATTGCCAGTTCCTTCTCTTTGCGGCCCGGCCGCTTGATCCAGCCCAGATGACCATAACGGCCCATCATGACAACGTCCAGCGCATCCGTCGGAAAATCCCAATCAACCGACTCCCGTTGAGGGACATAACCGACTCGGCTGCGCATTTTTTTGTACGTATCACCGTAGATCGATACTTCGCCCGCAATCGCAGGCACCAGCCCCAGCGTCGCTTTGAGCAGCGTTGACTTGCCGGCTCCGTTCGGGCCGATCAATGCGACGAGCTTGCCTTCCGGCAGTGTAAAGCTTACATCTTCGACCACTGGCTTTTTTTGATAAGCGACCGTCATGCCGGATACGGTAAGCGGCGCGACAGACATCGACTGCTTCGATTCCCTGTTCATCTTCTTGCCTCCTCGTTCTCTCTGTTCTTCTATCGTGTATTCCCCGTTTCGAATTCGTTCCTAACAGACTTTTTACGTAACCGATTATGCTGTTTCATGATGGTTCATGCTATTTCAAGGCTTCCGCAATCGTATCCACATTATGCCGGATCATCCCGCTGTAAGTTCCTTCCGGTGTCCCCGACTCTCCCATTGCGTCGGAGAATAGCTCTCCGCCGATCCGGACTTCATGTCCGCGCTGCGCCGCTCCCGCGACGATCGCTTCCATCGAGCGGGCCGGCATACTAGACTCGACGAATACCGCTTTAATATTTCGTTCGACCAGGTAATCCCGCAGTCTGCTGACATCCCGGGCGCCGAATTCAGCTGCAGTACTGATTCCCTGCAGGCCAACCACTTCGACATCGTAAGCCCGGCCGAAGTAACCGAACGCGTCGTGTGCCGTAACGAGTACCCGACCTTCCGCCGGAATCTCCAGCATACGGCCGCGTACGTATTCGTCCAGTTCTTGCAGTTCCTGCAAATAGCGAGCTCCCTGCTCACGATAAGCGTCGGCGTTGGCGGGATCTTTTGCAATCAAGGTATTCCGAACCGTTTCCGCCGCACTCATCCAGAGATTCACGTCGAACCAGACATGCGGATCGAACTCGTCGCTTTCCGATTCTGCGCTGAGCAGTCTTTCCCTTGGCATATTGTCCGTGACCGCAACCACAGTCTTCTGCGCCGCCATTTTCTCCAGAACGCGCTCCATATTGCCTTCAAGATGCAGTCCTCCATAAAAGACGACTGCCGCTCGGTCCAGCTTGCGGATATCTCCCTGCGAAGCTTTGAATAAATGTGGATCTACGCCAGGGCCCATCAGTGTTGTCACTTCAACATATTCGCCGCCGATTTCTTTTGCCGCATCGGCAATCATTCCGGTCGTCGCCGTAACGAGCAGCCGCCCGTCTTCACTCATCCCCTGTGCACCGGTGCTGCCCGAGCAGCCTGCCAGCATCAAAGTCACGAACAACGGAATCAGCATATACCAGCCGCGAATCTTTTGTTTGTCCGACCTCATCTTGCTCTCCGTCTTCATCCCGTCCTCCTCCTCGACCCGACGCCGTTTTCTATTTTTTCACAAATTTTCTATAGGTTAAATTGTTTTCTTGGTGACTCTTTATTTCTCAACACTAAAATTGTTTCCCTAGGGCAAATATTAGAATAAAAAAAGGCAAAACGCAAGTCTTCGCAAGATGCACATAAGAAAAAACCCGCTTTCCGAAGAAAGCGGGCATAACGTTTGGATCTTTATACCCGAACTAACGAAAAGCCGGAATTATTCGCCATTAGCGGAAGCCTGCGTCTCCCCTTCGGAATCGGCATTTTCACCTTCCTGCTCCAGCGATTTCTTCGGTACTCCGTCCAGACCGTATTCGTAATCGTAAGCATCGAAGATCGCACGCGCAATCGGTGCGGCACTCTCGGAACCAAAGCCGCCTTCCGGGACCATAACGGCAACGGCCAGCTTCGGATTGTCACGCGGTGCATAAGCGATGAATACGCCGTTATCAAAAAGGTTCGGCTTGGTTCCCTGAGTAGACGTACCGGTTTTGCGGGCAAAGTTGTCTTTATAAGCAAAATCACCGAAAGACGAACTTACATCGGTCGCCATACCTTTTTGAACAACATCCCAATAAGCATCGGCGAAATCCACTTTGTTCAGTACGGTGCGTTTGAATTCACAAACCACTTCACCTTCGGAGTCCGTAATTTTGCTGACGAGATGAGGCTCGATGCGCTCGCCGCGATTTGCCAGCATCGCCGTGTACTGGGCCAACTGCATAGTCGTATATTTGCCCTTTTGACCAAAAGACGCAAAGACCATCCGGGACAATGCACTGCTGTTGGCATCCTTCAAGTAATCCGCTTTGCCTGGCCATTCATCGGGCAGGTCGATGCCAGTCTCAACACCCAATCCGAATTCCTTCATGTGCTTGTCCCAGACATTAAGAGACTCGGCACCGTCACGATCGAAAAGTCTCTTGCCGATCATCTCGATAATAAATGTATTGGATGATTTCTCAATTGCGCGGCTCGGTGTCAGCAGCCCGTAAGCATGACTGCCTGAGTTCCGAATGGAGTCAGAGTCGTTCCGACCGTACTTAACGATACCTGTATCATTATAGGTTGTTGTCGTCGAAAAGAGACCCTCCTGCAGCCCAATCAGTACACTGAGCGGTTTGATTGTCGAACCAAGGTATACGACCGATTCCGCTTTTTTTCCGGTGTCGTTCGTCGGTTTAGAGCGTATTGCCCCGTTAAGATAATAGTATTCCGTAGCCTCAGCATTGGCTGTGCTGATTGATCCTGTACGATACACGTTAGGATCAAAGTCAGGCAGATTCGCCATTGCGACCACATTACCAGTATCGATTTCCATGGCTACAGCGGATGCGGAGATCGCTTTCGGCAGCTTCGCCAGCTGGCGAGCCATCGCTTCCTCCGTCTTAAGCTGAATGCTTTTATTGATGGTGCTCCAAACATCGTAACCTTTTAATGGAGGGACGATTTCTTCTACACCTTGAGCCGTATTTTGCATGTTTACCCCAATTTTTCGGTAGCCGTTCTTGCCTCGCAGTTCTTCCTGGTACTGCTGTTCAAGGCCGTAATAACCGACATTTTCATGCTCGGTGTACTTAAGTCCCTGATCCTCCTGCTTGCTGAGATTGGCTGCAATATCGCGATAGAAATCAATACCGTAGTCGGGATCTAGGACGGAACCGAATCTTTTCACATAACCAACCGTCTGCACGGCAACCGTGTCTGCATCGTAACGCCGCGAAGTTTCTTCTGCCACGTCGAAAGTCAAAAGTCCTTTGTATTTATTCTTGTTTTCCTTAAAGTACGCGATCTCGTCGTCGCTAAGATCTGTTTTTGCAAGACGCTGGGAATACCCGAAGTTCTTCTTGTTGTTGACGTCAAGCTGCTTGGTGTCAACCCATTCTTCCATAGTAGGATTTGTGACGTTTGCATCCCCTTTTTCCTTGAAAACATTAAGAGTCTCCTGCAGCGCAGCATCCAGCTTTGGCCGATTCTTAAGACCTTCGCCTTTGCTGAAATCCTGTTCGAACGTAATGTACAGGGAATGGGTCGGCTCCGAATAAGCGAGCTTGGCTTTGTCCGCCGAGTAGATTGTTCCGCGCACCGGCTTCATTGGAATATCTTGAGTAGCGCGTTCCTTGGCTTCCTCCTGAAGCTTCGGAGCTTCCACAAACTGCAGCGAAGCGGTGCGCACGATAATAACGGCAAATATAACAAAAACACTGAAGAAGAACAGGCTCATTCGCACACTGAAACTTCTGCGTTTGCGATGATCCTCCTGCTCTTCTCTTGTCCAGATCTTCATTTCATCCTCCTTCATGGCAGTAAAAAGCGCTCCTGCGACGGAGCGCTTTTGCCGCTGAAACCAAATTCCGGTCGTTTCTATCCAGTTCCACTACTTAAATAACGTTTGAATGATAACTTTTGTTTGCTTTTTACGGATTTTGTCCATCAGCGGCATCCGTTCCAACTGCATCCGTTCCTTCGATCGGAGTGCCGTCTTCATTCGTCTGCTGCAGCGTCTTTTTCGGTACGCCGTCCAATCCGTATTCGTAATCGTACGCATCGAAAATCTTGCGTGCAATCGGTGCCGCGCTTTGCGAGCCGAATCCGCCTTCCGGGACGACGACCGCTACAGCGAGCTTTGGATTTTCACGTGGCGCATAGGCAATGAATACGCCGTTATCGACCTGCTCACCGCGAATCTGTTGAGTGGACGTGCCCGTTTTACGTGCGAAATCATAAGGGAAGTCGTCGAACGTTCCTTCAAGTGTCGTGTTCATACCTTTCTGAATCAGATCCCAGTATTCCGCCGGATACTCTGCTTTGTTCATTACTTCACGGCCAAATTTCTTGACTACTTCACCTTCGGGGTTCGTAATTTTCCCGACAATATGCGGCTTCAGCCGTTCTCCTCGATTCGCCAGCATAACGGTATACTGTGCCAGCTGCATAGTCGTGTACTTGCCCTGCTGGCCGAATGAAGCATAAGCCATACGTGTCAGCAGGCTTCCACTCTCTGTCTTAGTGAAATCCAGCGTTCCCTCCTGTTCGCCGGGAAGATCAACTCCAGTCCGAACGCCAAGTCCAAATTCCTTCATATGTTCATTCCAGACGTCGATAACTCCAGATCCATATTTGCTGAGGAGACGTTTACCGACCATATCAATCATAAAGGTATTGGAAGACTCCTGAATCGCTGTTCTTGGATTGATCGAACCTAGAAAATGTCCGCCGGAATTTTTGATACCAAATTTATCATATTCATTGAGGTAGGTAATTCCTTTGTCGTAGTAGGTATCATAAGGACCAAAGAGTCCTTCTTTGAGCCCAACAAGAACACTTAACGGCTTGATTGTCGAACCCAAATATACAACTGACTCTGCCTTATTGCGTGAATCATCCGGTGCCTTGGCCCGTATTGTACCGTTACTGTACAGATATTGAATCTCGTTATAATGTTCAGTAGAAATTGACCCTGTCTTGTAATAATTAGGATCAAAATCCGGCATACTCGCCATGGCGACGACATTGCCCGTATCCACTTCCATTGCTACGGCAAAGCCCGTCGAGACGTAAGGGCGAGTTGTACGCAGCGTTTGAATCTGATCAGTAATCGCTTGCTCTGTCGCCGTTTGTACATTTTTATTAATATTCAGCCACAGGTCGTTGCCTTTGGATGGAGCAACAATCTCCTGCACTCCGCCTTCTTTAGCAGTCAGCTGAGGCGTAATCTCAATCCGTTTATAGCCGTTCTTGCCGCGCAGCTCTTCTTGATACTGCTGCTCAAGTCCGTAATAACCGACGATCTCGTCTTCCGAATACTGCATGGTAGGATCGCTTTCGCCTTTCTGCTTACTATAAATGTCTTGATATAGAGGGAAGTTTTTATTCTCTCGCACTCGTTTGAACTGCGACAAGTAACCGACCGTCTGTACGGCAACCGAATCGGCATCGTATTCACGCGTAGTCTCTTCGACCACTTCGAGCGACAGAATACCTGCAAATTCGTTTTTGTTTTCTTTAAAATAAGCGATTTCCTTATCTGTCAAATCGCTTCGAATTTTGCGCGGTGTATACCCGTAATGTCTAATGTTCTCCAGATCCAGACGATCTCTGCTCAGCATCTCTTCCAGCGTAGGCTGCTCACCGGACGGATTCAGCTCCTTGAACTTGGCCAGCAGCTGATTGACCGCCTTTTTGACTTCGGGACGGTTTTTCAGCCCAACTTCTTCTTTGTTGGAGAAGTTCTTCAGAGGCGTTGCATACAGCGTCTGAGTAGGCTTCGAATAAGCGATCGGCACACCATCCTCTGAGAAGATCGTTCCGCGCACCGGCTGCATCGGAATATCCCGGGTAATCTGATTGACCGCTTCCTGTTTCATTTCCGGACCTTCAACGAACTGCAGCATGGCCGTCCGGACGATAATGACAGAGAAAATAACGAATACGCTGAAAAAAAACAAATTGAGCCGGAGTCCAAAACTTCGCTGACGACGTGACTCGTTTTCCCGGTCTTTATCCTGCACTTTCATGGGCGCCTCCTCTTGATGTTCCTTGGCCAGTGGACTCTTTAACTTTACAACACATTCTGCTTAATATGAGTTTCGGCAAAATCTTTACGGTCGAACCAATTTCCTCCCGATGCCCAAGTCGGATCGAGTTCGATCCATCGATCCTCTTCCGGAATGTAGACCTCGTTCCAGGCATGTGAACCGTAACCGCCTTTCCCGTCTGCCCCAAGTCCGGTAACAACCCGGACTTGAAGCCCGACGGAGCGGGCCATCACCGCATATAGTCTAGCGTAATCGATGCAGACTCCACGGCGTGTATCGTAAGTATCGCGAGGTGTCTGTTCATGCCAGACACCTTTATTTTCATAATCGCTGACCTTGTCATAATCATATTGAATGCGGGTTCCAACCCAATGATATAAATCCTTCGCTTTTTCCCGGTCGCTGCCCGTTTCCGCGATGATATTGGCCGCTTCTCCGATGTCGGCCGGAATATTCCGGTCGATCACATCGTATTTCTGCCGAAGAATACCGTCCAATTCCGCTGCCGCCGAAGCGGTCAGCACCGGCAGCTTTTTGTTCATCCATTCGCCGGCGGCCGGTTGGAATACGTTCTGGGCCGTATAGCGGTAAGCCGGCGAAGTCTCTGCGTAACGACTGATCGGACTGCCCGGCCACAGCGAGACGAAGACGAAGATCAGCGCCAGCACCAGCAGTCCGCGCCAGGCTCCGGCTGCAAGACCAAGACCTGCTCCTCCGACCCGGTCCAGGAAGACGCTGCTCCTGCGGTGCTTTCCTTTCTTTTTCGGAAGTTCCATGACTGCCGAAGATCGCCATCTGCCCAGCAGTGTAAGCACCATCAGACAGAACGGATAGATCAGCAGAAACAGCAGCGCAAGGCGCAGCAGCGAAAAGTCGGCAGTAAAGCTGAGCAGCGTATAACCCGCAGACTGCCATTTGGGCAGGTCACCGTCCGGCATGGCCAGCACGGTTCGGTCCGCCCAATCCTGAACATATGGCGAAGCCCATGCCGCCAACAGCAAAGCCGCGAGCATGCCGAGCAGACTCAACAGCAGACGGCCGAACATGGTTCCAACTCCCGCTGCTGTCCGCCTTGTACCGAGAACAGCGCCGCGCAGCGCCGACAGTACAATGACCGCCAAGAGCAAAAGGGTAATCGCATCGCTGCTCAGCAATCTCCCCACCTCCCGTCTATTTGACGTACGGAATGCCGATCTTCCCTGCGATTATTGCTTCATTGTCGGCTTTGCGCCGCACGGATCAGCGCATTGACCTGCTCGCTGCGCTCCCACTGGCCGAGCGACACACCGCGGTATGTCACGTCGACGCTGGTCGCATTCGGTTTTCCTTCAAGCTTGAGACTCGGCGTTTCCACTGTAAAAGAACCGTCGTTTCCACGATTGAATGTAGCTTCCGAAGCTTCGCTTTTCAACATTCTCAACGCTTCATCCTGAAGCTTTGCCACCGCTTCGTCTTTTACGCCGGTTACCGTATTTTGAATTTGATCGAGCGATACGCCGCTGTACACAATCAATGCGACAACGATTACAATAGCGATGGCCCATTTAAGAATCGTTTTGACGATGTTTATGACCAACAGTATAGCTACAAATGCAATCAGAAGAATCAGCCAGTTTTGCCTGACAAATTCGATCCATACTTCCGTATTCAACAGGCCTTTCCCCCATTCTTCGTTCTCTATCTTTTATCTATTTTGGTACACGCCGCTCCCCTATTTTGCGGCGCTGTACACACTTTTCAATTATACAGGAAAAAAAGGCCCTCTGTCAGCTTTCACTGCTGTTCTTCTCCCTCTTTTGCAATCTTTCTCCAGGCTCGGTACACTGAATGCAAACCTTCATTCCCATGCCGCAGGAGGCGAACGCATCATGTCAATCACGATCATCGTAGAAGGCAAGAACGACCGCAGCAAGCTGCGCCGCGTATTGGACGAAAATATTCGAATCTTGTGCACTTTCGGTACGCCGAATGCGGCCAGATTGGAGTCTCTTTATATCGAAGCCCGTCATGATGAGGTCTATCTGTTTTTGGACAACGATTCGTCGGGCCGAAAAATCCGGGCGCAGCTGTCCGATCTGTTTCCCGACGCCGACCATATTTATACACGCCGCGGATACGCGGGTGTCGAAGGTACGCCAGATGAATACGCAGTGGAGCAGCTCGAGAAAGCAGGCTTGGAAGAATATATTCGTTATCCTGAAGAAATGCTTCGCCCCGAGGCGGAAAAAGAGCGCCGCCGCGGCGCTTCAGGCGACCGGCCAAGAGGATTTTGACACAAGTACATCAAATAAATAAAGCCGTCCTTCATTCCCTTTCGGGAACGAAAGACGGCCTTCCTCGGCGCCGCGGATTAGTGCACGGTGTCGACAATCATGAGCAGGAACGTAACCATCATATAATAAATGGAGTACATAAATACTTTTTTGCCCCAGGCATCGGGATCTTGGCCTTTCGCCAGTCCTTTGACCGCGAAATACAGCCACAATATTGTAATGCCGACTGAAGCGATGGTAAAGATCAAGCCCACATAACCGTAAGCATGCATCAGGATCGGCACTGGAATCAGCAGGACGATGTAAGGCAGCATCTGCCATTGCGTACGACGAATCCCCTTAACGACCGGCAGAATCGGGAAGCCCGCTGCGCGGTATTCTTCAACCCGGCGAATGCCTAGTGCCCAGAAGTGCGGCGGCTGCCACAGGAACATCCACAGGAACAGCAGAACTGCGCCCATATCAATGCTGTTCGTAACCGCAACATAACCGATTACAGGCGGCATCGCTCCGGAGATTCCACCCAGCGATGTGCTCCAAGTCGATGTACGTTTCAGCCACATGGTGTACAGCACCACGTAAGCGAACATACCGATAACACCGCAGATCCCCGTCAGCACTCCGCAGAATGTGAATAGGATAGCAAGCCCTAGCACTCCAAGTACAATGCCGTAAGTCAGCACGACTCCGGGAGCGATTTTCCCTGTTGGCAGTGCCCGGTTCTTAGTCCGTTCCATCTTGGTGTCCATCTCGCGGTCCAGATAGTTATTGAATACGCCGGATGCACCGACAATCAACATCGTACCGACCAGCGTAGCAATCAGATTGGCCCAGTTAATATTCCACTGCGAAGCCAGCCAGAAACCGGCCAGCGTAACAAACAGGTTCGAGCGCAAAATGCCCGGTTTGGCCAGCGTGACGAAGTCTCTCCAAGTCGCCCGTGTATCCATATCTTCCGCCACTGGAGCGGCATCCGAAGCTGCGTAATTTATTGATTTGCTCACGCGCTTATTTCCTCCTTTAGTTTTTGCATCCTTATTTTTACATCTATACAATCAGTTCGATCATCATCAAATCGACTTCAGAAAAGTCGAGAGAAAGTATCGCTATGAAATTTATCATATCAAAGCGCCTTCCAATTGCCAACGATTCCCGAAACAAGTTCGATAATTTGACAATTTCATGAGATTTTCATGACAAAAGCAAAAAAAGTAGTGGAAATTTCCGCAGGGAAGGTTACACATTTAAGCGAGATTTTTGGATTTTCTTGCTTGAAATAAGGTATACTAAGCTTATCTTAATCTTACATTATCAATACGGAGGTTTTCCGATGAATAAAGGTCTTGCTCTCTGGTTTGCCGCGTCCTCGATGATCCTTGTTACCCTCTGTGCGATCATGATTACTGAAAATCCATGGTTGGCTGTCGTTTTTGGTATTCTTGCCGTATTCAATATTGGCTGGGGATTCGTAACGAAAGCCCGTATTCGCCGCAAAACAACAGGCGTTTAACTTAACTCCGCCCGTCCTGTACGCCATCCTTGCATCTGCTGCTATAAACAAATCGGTATACCTTTATGAAAGCGTTAGCTTAAATCAAGTTCGGTTACGCAAAAAGCTGCCTCCATTTGTAATGGATTGGTATTATCCCCTCAAGGTAGACAGTGAAAAAAGACCTCATGGTAAAATGAGATCAACACTGAAGACCGGAGGGGATTTTTTATGGCTAAAAAAGGACAAACGTTCAAGCGATACGAGGAAGAAACCAAACGGGAAGCCGTGAGGTTGAGAACCGAAGAAGGCTGGAGCTATCCCCAAATCATGGAGAAGCTGAACATCGCAAATAAATCCCAGATTCAACGGTGGGTTGAGAAAAGTAAGACGGGGGAAGGCTTTGCCGACCAACGCGGACGTTGGAACA
>NZ_KB899306.1 GCF_000378145.1 Saccharibacillus kuerlensis DSM 22868
GGAAGAGGAAATTCAGTGAAGGAGCGCCAGCGTTCGCCTTTGAAATCGAGAAAATTCCAATAAAATTTAATCCCTTTTCTCGATTTCAACACGCGACCGAAACGAATTTCCTCTGCAGCCTCCACGGATTCTCTACGGATGGGACTTTCTCGACAGCCTGGAGGCCCCTATTAGTGGGCCTCCTTTTCTTCGCCACGAACGATGCGATCCAGCACTTCCTGTATGGTCACGCCGTCGAAGTAGTCGAGGTAGCAGCGCTCGGCTTCGGCGAAGTAATGATTCATAGCGCCGGAGATGCCCGAGGAGACGACGCAGTCGCTTTCAGGAAGGCCAGTGCCTTTTTTCGGACGCAGTCCGGCCAAGCAGGAAGCACGGTAGACATCCGCCAAGCGAATCTCCGCAGGATCGGCATCGAGCGAGTAGCCGCCGCCTATTCCTTCGCGAGTACTGACCCAACCCTTATCCCGCAGACAGCCCATCGCTTTGCGGACGCGGGCGGGATTAATATTCACATTTTGAGCCAGTTCATCGCTATTGGCTGTCTTGGAAGGCGAATGCGCCAGATAAACAAGCAGGTGTACAGCCGTAGGAAATTCGCTATTCATGTTTATCCCTCCTAAACTTGATTTAATATAAAGATAAGTTCCGAAGGTCGTGTACAGAGGGCGATATCACCCTCACTTTTCTTGACCTTTTGAACTGTATATAGTATAATTACAGTTGTATCCCAAGTATAATCTTTTTAGCCGGATCCGACAAACACAAACTTCTTAATGGGGAAGAGAGAGGTGTATCAACATGAGTAAATGGACGACGGGGGACTGGGTTCAAGCATATACCGACGACGGCGCTCTGGTACACGGTTATCTGATTGCGGCGAGCGCGCCCATTCAGACAGCTCTGCTGCAAGTCACCCACAGCGACAATAGGGAACTGATGGGCAAGGAGATTGCCGTGTCGGATCGAGGAATGAAGAAGTTATCGGACAGCCCGCGCAAGAGCGAACAGGAGATTCACAGCTTGATTGACCTGGCGCTGCAGATCCGCGATGAAGAATGGTTTATGGAACTGACGAACGAACTTCGCAGCGGTCCAAAGCGGGCCAGACGCAGAGATGACGGACAAGGCGTTAGACCGGTTAATCGGTTAGGCTCTTCGGACATTCGGTGAGAAACCGGAACGGGATCATTATTTTTCGGATTCGGTTTGAATCATATAGAGCGTTATTTTTCACATAAAGCGGAAATCGTCGACGAGACGAGGTCCGCTTTTTTGTTTTTGTATGCCTATTCTCTTGTGCTCTGATGCCTCATTAAAATGCGAAAAATACTTCTCTTTATCTTCTCTTTATCTTCTTATTTTAGGACTTAGAATAGAAAATAAGAGAACGTATTGAAAGGGAGGAATAATCATGCGAGACGGAAGAAGCGAAGACGTGATTCGAATTCGGGTACTGCCGGAGGAAGCGACGGAAGTGGCGGAATGGGCTGGATTGATGCTGAGCGAACTGGTGGGGAACGAAGCGGACGGAGACGGTAAGCCGGTGCAGCTTCGTGATCCGGAACGGGCGGCAGAGCTGCTGGAGCTGCTTCTGCTGTGCGCGGAGGAAGGAGCGGACGCTACCTCGGCATTGGAGCCTGCGATGAGGCTGTGCGGAGCGGTGGAAGGCGAAGAGAATGTAATGGTGAAGGAAGCCGGACATCTGAAGCCTGCTCAAGCACTTCCGAATGCAGACCTCTTCAAGACTACTGCTGTAAAAGGGACAGATGCGGAAGTTCAGCGGAATGTTTCGACTGCTGCTGAATCCTGCGATACGCTTGCCTCCTCCGGCTATCCGGCTGATTGGCATCCTTATTACGGCACTGACAGGGACGACTTCGGGAGCGGCAGGAATACGCCGCCCGCTTACCGCAGCAGCGAAGAGCGCGACGAAGTATTGATGGCTGTTCGCTTCGGCGCATCCGCATTGATCGATCTGGCTCAGAGCCACGGCATACGGGTTCCGAAATGAAGGCGGCATAGAGGTGTACGAGAATCGAATACCATCGAGACAAACTGAAAATTTACATAAAACAGGCCTTCTCCGATAATGCGAAAGCGGAGAGGCCTGTTTTTTATTCATGATGAAACTTAGATGAAACTTATGTATTTGACTATGCAGCGTGGCGTTCAATAAGGCTGTCAATTTTCGAAAGCTTAAGTTCTTGCTGGCGCAGTGCACGGAATCCCAGAATACCGAGAACTACAATCTGAGCAATACTAAGCACACCGCTTAGAATCGAATTCAAGCCGAGCGGCCATCCTATAAAGACGCTGTCACCGAACCAGCCGGCCAGTCCCGCAAGTACGCCAAGAATACTGCTGCCGAGAGGTACGATCATCCCCAGCAGGGCAAAGGCAATCGTAACGACCGATGCTTTGATGGCACTTTTCTTCAACCATTCATTGCGTTCGTACAGCAGCACATACCCGGCAGCGATTACCAGTGCCAGCGTACTGATCATCCCCAGAAAGTACACGGCCGCAGCCAACATGCCTACCGAAACGCCTAACCTTGTTTTTTCCATTTCCTTCATCCCCTTTTTCTTCATAGCGAACCAGGCCCAGATCTTCGCTCCCGAACAAAGACCTATGCCTGGTGGCTTACTTTTATTATAAGGAGAATAGGTGCTTTTGACTGTAAAAATCCTAAATTTGACTTAAAATGAATCTATTTGCCTGGTTTTTTATACAAGAAAAAGCCTGCCTCGATACATTCGCCGGGAATGTGGGAGGCAGACGATTCGGAACTTTATAGGCCGCAGTTTTGCTCGTTAAGCCATTCTGGGTTTTTGATTCAGCTGTTCGTTTGTATGTTGATCACGCTTCTTGCGTCCCCACACATGGGCTCTCAGGTAAGGAATAATCCAGCGGTCCAGACCGATTTTGCCGGCGTTAAGGGCGGCAACAACGATGAAGATCTCAGCCAAAATCAGGTGAGGGTTGGTGCTGACTGTGCCCGAGAAGAGGAAAGCAAAGTTCATGACCATCCCCATCAGTGCGGCAAAAGTTGTGAATGCACCAAGGATGAGCCCAAGACCGACAGCGAATTCACCGATCGGAACAAGGAAGTTGAACAATCCGACGTTTGGAAGAGCAAAATGCTCCAGGAAGCTCGCCCAGAAGCCTTGTACCGCCGGATGGTCGCCGCCTGATTGGGCAATGGCTCCCTGAAGGAATCCCGTAGCGTCAAAGCCTCCGCCGGTCAACTTGCCCCATCCGCCTTCAATCCATTTAAATCCGACATAGACGCGAATGACGGTCAGCAGCCACATTGCCACTTTATTCGTTCTCAGCCAATTGTTCATTGATCCCACTCTCCTATTGGTTTCTTCAGCCGCTTGTTGGAACGACTTTTTTGTTTAATTTGATGATCATCTCTTCCATGGCTTAATCATAGATTAAATCTAAAAGTTTAAATGTGATTAATGTCACAAACTATAGGTAAAATTTAAAATAATTGATTTTGTAGGTCGATCAATATCGTAAATTTGTTGTTTAAATGCCTGAAATGTGACAAAAAGGGTAACAAGAAGTATACTTTTTGAGCGCTTTAGCCCTATATATTAGAAACAAATCTTACTGCAACCACAATCATTACCTTGAAAAAGAAACACAGGAGGCTGTAGGTATGAGCGAGTTTAAAGCAAGGCTCCTTACGATCGAAAAAAACCAGAGGAATCTGCTCCGCGAAACGGAGATGCTGCTTGCGGCAGCTGTAATGGCACTGCTGTCGTTCGGACTTTCGCGGTTCACTCTGATGCGGAACCGAATAACGGATATTTATGCGCTGGTCCTGTACGGTGTAAGCTGCTTGATCGGTCTTGGTCTAATGCTGACGATGCCGCTGCTGAACAGCGAGCGAACTCTGAACGGGGCAGCCGATTATGCGGCACTATTGATTCTGTTGGCCGCCAATGGGGCAATCTTCTGGAGCGGTAGGCAGTTGCCAGCAAAGTCAAGAAAACGACGGGGCTCCGTGCTTGGGGCCGTACTATGCACGACACTGCTCTTGACTTGTACAGCGGGCATCTCGGAATTGCTGCCGGGAAACGATGCACGAGTATATGCCGGAGCCGCCGACGTTCAGACCAGGGCAGAGGAGAACGATTCCTCCGGTTCGGATCTCTGGCAGTTTTCCAAAGAAATTGCCCCTGCGGAGGGTTCGCGTTACCAGTCGCTGTTTCTGGATGCGGACGTCTACGCTCGTGCTCAGGACGATCTGGGCGACGTACGGATCGTCAATGCAATGGGACAGTTTATACCGTACTACATCGATACGGGCGAGGAAGGAGAGCGGGGAACCAACCGCGATTATCCGCTGGAACGTATTGCCCGGCAGGATGGTGAACAGGAAAGTCGGCTTGACTTTCGCGTCGTACCGTCAACGGAGAGTGAGGATGTGCGCGGAAGCCTATTAACGTTCGAACTTCCGGCCGCTTCTTTCCTTGCGGCAGTGACGCTTGAAGGCAGCTATGACGGGCAGCGCTGGGAGCGCGTAACCGAAGGTGAGCTGTATTCGACAAACGAAGGTACATCTCGGAATGTAATCGAGCTGGAGGGCCTGGAGAAATACGGTTATTACCGCTTGATCATACCGAATGGCGGCAAGGATCTCGATATTAACGGCGGAACGCTTACCGATGTCGGTGCGGCCGTCAGCGGCGAAGCGTTCCGTCGGACGAAAGAACTTCCTTTTAACGTGGAACCGAATATACAGATGTCGGAGATTGTCCTGTACAACGCGGGCCGGCTCAAGATCGACCGAATCAAGATCAATGCTTCCGCTTCGGACGGATCGAGCGGCTTCAGCCGGCTGTATGCTATAGACAAGGTACCGGGAGGCGGGCTCAATACCCGAATCCTGTCTCCGGACCGGCTTGCCCGTCTGGAGCTCAACGGCACAGCTATAGACGATACGGAAATTCGGCTGGAGGAGCCGATCCGCAGCGAGCAGCCGAGGGTTGTGATCGATAATGCGGGCAATCCGCCGCTGAAGATTCAGTCGCTTGAGGTCGGCTACCGGGTTGATCGGCTGGTATTCGAAGATACCGACACCGGGCCTTACCGGCTGGTATACGGAGCGGAAGCGGAGCAAGAATCGCCAGAGTACGATATTGAAGCGTTCCGGCCGGAAATCGAGAGCCAGCAGCCGAAAGAAGCTTCACTTGGACCCGAGACGGCGGAACAGTTCGTACCGCCTTCAATGAATGAAGCGCCGCTCGGAGAATCGGGCACGCCGGAAGCGATAGTCGGTCCGCGCGCTTCGCTTCAGATCGTATTCAACAGCGTGCTGATTGCGGTGGCTCTGCTGCTGATCGTATGGCTGGGGAGGAAGCTGCGTAGAAGATGAAGCTGATTCGTATTTTGCATGTACGCGGTGGCTATTCGATATCAAACAGGAACCCGGCATATTCATGCTGGGTTCCTGTTTGGAATTAACGAGCAAAATGAGTATGTTTAACCTTCCACTGCTCCAGCTTGATCACGAGCCAGAAAGAATAAATACCTAAAGTTACAATGCACAGCAGCCACCACTTAATCCAATTACCGAACAGCTGTACAGCTGTACCGTCGAAAGACAATCTTCGTCCTCCGACTACAGTGTGCTCAGCTTTCCACTTGTAGATCATGACGAGCGCAAGCGGGTAACACAAACCGAGTGTGAATACGGTAACGAGGTAGCCGACAATACTCCAACCTATGTATTGAAAAATATTGCCGTCGAAGTAAGAGGCTCCCTCCCGACCTTCTGAGCTGTTCATTTGAATATTGAATGCTGTGCTCATGGATCTACAACCCTTCTTTTTTTAGGATGTAATAATTATTCTCTTTTTTAGGTATAAATACCTTCTTGCTTGTTAGTAGAAATAAGAAAAATAATGTCTCTTTCTTAAAGCATGGAGTGAACGAAAAAAGTGCGTTAAAATCAAAAGGAGCAAGAAGAGTAAGGACGGAAGAACGAACACGGAAGCACGAGCACGGAAGAACAGATACGCAAGAAAAATCGAGGAGGAGTTTGAATGATTAACAAGCCGGACACGGCAGCCGAATCCCATGAAAATGTCAAACGCCAGCTGCTGGACGCTTATCAGTTTCGTCACGCGGTAAAGGACTTTGATCCGGAACGCAAAGTATCGAAAGAAGATTTTGACTTTATTTTGGAAGCTGGTCGTATGTCGCCGAGTTCGTATGGTTTTGAGCCTTGGAAGTTTGTTGTGGTACAAAATCCGGAGCTGCGTGATAAGATCGCCGCACATGCAGGCGGAGCACGCCGGCAGCTGGCTTCGGCCAGTCATGCGATGCTGGTGCTGGCACGTCTGCCCCGCGAAATGACAGCAGACTCCGATTATATCTCGTATATGCTGAACGAGGTGCAGCGTCTGCCTCAGGAGATTGCCGAGATGAAGCGCAAAACGTACGATACATTTCTGCGCACCGGCTTTGCGCTGCAGGATAATGAGCGCGCCATGTTCGAATGGTCATGCCGTCAGACTTACTTGGCGCTCGGCAATATGATGACCGCTGCGGCCATGATCGGCATCGATTCCTGTCCGATGGAAGGCTTCGTCAAGCACGAAGTAGAGCGTGTGCTGATCGAGGAAGGATTGATGGACGACAGCCGCTTCGGCCTGGCCTGTATGTCCGCTTTCGGCTATCGCTCCGCGGAAGCGCCGGAGAAGACTCGTCAACCGCTGGAGAACGTGGTGGAGTGGCGCTAATGTTTATGGTGAACAATCGGCTCGGATTGAGTGGAACACTCTTCAGATGCAATAATGTTTGATGATTCTTCGAAAGCTGTATAACAAAAGGACGAGGGCCATTTGATCCGGCCCTCGTCCTTTTTTCTTTTTATACAGCCCTTCGATCGGTTTCCGACTTCTAACTCCGCTTATTTTCCGATCCGGAACAAGTCGAATCCGTCGATCTCTGCATATCCGTTCCCTTTGGCGAAACGGATCGTATGCTTGCCTTTGCTCAGGCTCATTTTCTGTGTAGAGGTGCCCCAGTTGTCCCAGCCCTGATTGGTCACGAAGAAGTCGCTCGCCGGACCGCCGTCTACAGACAGCTTCAGTGTCGACCAGTTTCCGCCAGCTGTACCGTTGCCGGTGCGTGCGTAGAGGATATACGTCCCGCTCTTCGCTGCATCCACATCGACTTCCACATAGCTGTCCTCGGTATCGATATAGCCGACTTTGGCGCCGCCGGAGCTGTCCTCATGCTGCGAGACTTTCGCCGTTCCGGCGAGCCGTCCGTCTTCCGCTTCGTAGCGATCGCGTTTGGGCTCGCCGGAAGGCAGAGGAATCGGTTGATTCGGATCCAGCGGGCTGCCGAAGTTCGGGGTGTTATCCTTGTTCCATGTGAACGGCTGCGTGCGGATCTCACGGTCCCAACCGGAACTCTGCCTTTTCGCCGCATGATAGACCATCCAGTCTTCCTGCCCATCCGGCGATTTAGTGAAGCTGGCGTGTCCCGGTCCATAGACGCCATTTCCTGTTTTGAATACTTGATCCGGACGTTTGGTCCACGATTCCGGGTCCAGCAGATCGCTGTAGTTTTTCGCTGTTAGCAGACCGAGTGAGTAATCGTCGGTCCAGCTGCCGCTGGCAGAGTAGACGATGTTGATCGTAGTGCCTTTGAGCAGAATCTGCGGGCCTTCGTTCACGTGAGGGTTATGGTTCGTTTCCCACTGATATTCCGGCCGCGCGATCTCCACTCTCGGCGAGTCGATCGTCCACGGATTGCTCATGCGCGCGATATAGAGCACTTGACGAACATTCTCGGTGCCTTCCCAACCCGACCAGACAAAGTACGAAATGCCGCGTGCTTTGAAGACCGTGCCGTCGATCGCCCAGCGGTTGGTGGAGTCGGTGATCGGTCCTTTGTCGACCCAAGTTCCTTCGAGTGGATTGAGCGATTTATTCTGCATGACGTACATCCGGTGGTTGGCATTGTCGCCGTCATCTTTTGCGTAATAGATGTACCAAGCGCCGTCGATCCGATGCAGTTCCGGTGCCCACACATTCTGTCCTCCGGTCTCGACAACTACCGTCTCACCTGCGTCAATGCCGGTCAGCGTTTTGGAGCGCCATAATGTAACGTTGTTTCCGGTCGTTTTCGTGTAATAGTAGTACCCGTCCGCATGTCGATACATAAACGGGTCTGCTCCGTCCTGCATAATCACGTTGTAGAAATCGCTTTTTACTTGAGATTGGGCTTGAGCGGCAGCGGCCTGCACAGCCTCAAAGCTGCCGCCGGTCATCGTCGTGCCGAGCAGCATAAGCGCAAGGCCTCCCTTGATCCACGTTTTCTTGTTCATCTGCTTGTCTCCCCTCGGTTTTTAAAATGAGATAAGTTTTTAATCAGATAAGCGCTTACATTAATTTCGTGGTGCAATACGCTGACCCTATTTAAGTTATCATTTGCGCAGTTTAATATCCGACAGGGTCAACGAGAAGCACGCAGGAATGTACAGGAATAACTTAACTGAAGATTAGAGTGAAAAACAGGACAGATCTTTGGAGCTGGCGGTCCTATTTTTGGAGAACTGAGGCAGTCAGTGGAGATGGACATATTTTTGGATGTGGACGGTATTTTAGGAAAAGGACAGAAAACGACGTTTCTTTTCAGTTTGGATTTACAATGGACACAAGGGAGTGTATAAGGAAAGCAAACGGAGAAAACAGCGAGCGAAGGCCGGACGAGAGGAGAATGATCGGAATGCGCCGCCTGAATTTTTGGTACGGAAAAAGAACCCCGCTGTGGCTGGTGCCTGTACTGACAGGCGGAGTGCTGGCCTTGGGATTATGGCTCACGAACGGTTATGAAAGCGGATACGAAACGCCAGCCGCCGCAGAAGAAGCGATATCGATCGAGTTCTGGACACCGTTCAGCGGAGGGGACAGTTCTTTCATGAATGCATTGGTGGCACAGTATAACGAGGAAAATGAAGATGGAGTTACGGTGCGGATGACCAACAATAAGCTGGACGATTATTATATGAAGCTGTCTACCGCTATCGTCACGGGAGAAGCTCCGGATGTCGCCATTGTACATGCTTCAAAATATGCACAGTACGTACCCGCGGAATTTGTTACAGCAATCGGAGCCGAGGAGGCGGTACAGGCGGAAGTGGACTGGACAAGCTTCAACCCGAACATTTTGGACAAAACGGTGCTCGACGATGTTCATTACGGCCTGCCGCTGGATGCGCATTTCGGGGTGCTGTATTACAACAAGAAATGGCTGCGTGAGGCCGGTCTGTACAAGAACGGAAAAGTGGTAATCGGACCCGGCGAGGAAGGATTTACCGAATTTCTGAAAAAGATTCGTGATGATGTACCGGAAAATATCGCACCGCTGGCCGTGCCAAGTATTCGCATCGATTCGCTCTGGCTGTGGTGGTCGCTGTACAGTCAGATTGACGGGGGAGGGCAGCTCTACACTGCTGACGGTCGCGCAAAATTGAATATGGAAGCAGCCCGGAAATCGCTGAATTACGTAGACTCGCTATATCGGGAAGGATTGATTCCGCCGGATATCAATGATGCAACGAGCGAGTTCGCCCGGGGGGAGGCGGCAACGCTGTTCCTCGGTGTCTGGTCGATCGGATTGTTCGAGCAGGCGGAAGACCTTGATTTCGGCGTCATGCCGCTGCCACAAATCTATGATCATCCGGCTTCATGGGGAGACGCGCATACGTTGGCGCTGCCGGCGCAGGCGGAGGAAAATCCGGTGAAACGTCAGGCGGCACTGCGATTCGCCGATTGGTTGACCCGCAGAGGCGATATGTGGGCGCAGGCAGGTCATATTCCGGCATACGAAGCTGCGGCGCATTCTGAAGATTTTCTGCTGCTGCCGCATCGCAGTGATTATGCCGACGCGGCCGACGATGTCGCTTACTTCCCGGATCATCCGAAGCAGGGTCGTGTAAGCGACGAACTGGTCGGCGAGCTGGAGAGGCTCTGGTCAGGGAGTCAGACGGTGGAAGATATGCTGCAGGGAATCGAGCCGAAGATTGATCGGATTCTGGGGGAATGAAGATGCTCAACATCGCGGCTTTCTGGAAAAATCGATACTGGAAAGACAGAGGACTTGCTTTCAAATTGATCTGGATTAATCTGATTCTGATCTCCGTTCCTCTGCTGCTCTCCTATCTGCTGAGCAGTATCGGATACTCGAAGGCAGTGCAGCGCAATGTCGGAGCCTATCAGGCGGACGCCGTGCACGAATTCAGTGCCAATCTCGATATTTATATGAATGAGCTGGCACTGCTCTCGGTGCTGCCGTATCAGACCCCGGATCTGATCGATTATTTGGAGCGTAGAGGCAATCGTGTCACGACGCTGTACGAGGAACGTCTGCTGCTGGAAGAGTTCATGCGGCGCATTCGCGTAAATGGACGCGTCGATACGATCGGAATTACGCTGCAGGCGGAGAAAGTTCGCTCGTATGTCGAGCCGCCCGACAGTCCGGGACGGTTTACCGAGGAATACGATGCGGATTTGAACGTCTATGCTTCATCCGGTTTTTCCGGTCAGGCTGTATTTGTCGGTCCCCATTCGATTCAGTCGGACAACGGCTCAATCTATAACGTATTTTCCGCTGTACGCGTCATTCGCAGTCTGGAGAGCGGGCAGCGGCTCGCCATTCTGAAGATCGATGTACCGTCGAGCGATCTGCGCGAACGGATTGCGAGTCTGTCGGGAGGTGGAGAGAGGTCGGTTGCGGTACTGGACGACCGGGGAGAACCGATTTACGAAAGCGGCGAATTTCCGGAGTCAGGAGGCCGGCTGGCGGCTTATCGGGGCAGCGGAACGGTTACACTGGGGAGCGGAAGCTCATCGGTCCTGATGACCTACGTCACTTCGCCGATCACAGGCTGGACGGTCCTGCAGGCGGTGCCGATGAGTGTGCTGCTCAAAGATGCGGAGACGGTCAATCGGCAGATGCTGCTGGTCGGTCTGACTTGTCTGGTTGCTTCGGTGCTGGTATCCATTCTGTACTCATTGCGAATTACTCGTCCCTTGAGCCGGCTGCGGCAGTCGATGAAGAAGGTCGAGAAGGGAGAGTTCGGCATATCCATTCCGGTTGACAGCGAGGATGAAATTGGACATTTGAGCCGGACGTTCAATCTGATGGTATCGAGGCTGGGGGCACTGACTTACCGGCTGTACGAAACGGAGATTCGGGAAAAAAATGCCGAAATCGCTTCGCTGCAGAGTCAGATCAATCCGCATTTTCTGTACAATACGCTGGGTTCAATCAGTATGTACGCCGAGCTGGAAGGCAATCGCGAAGTCGTCAGCATGACCAATCATCTGAGCGCCCTGCTGCGCTACAGCATGGGCGGGGGGCGGGACGAAGTGACAATTCGTGAAGAAATCGAGCATATTCGGGGTTATCTGGCTATTCAGAGCATCCGTTACGAAGAAAGACTTCGCTATACGATCGAGGCGGAACCGGGATTGATGGAACATCCGGTCATTCGTCTGACCCTTCAGCCGATTGTCGAAAATGCGATTATCCACGGACTGGAAAAGGGCAGCGGAGAAGTGAAAATTCGTATTGTTATCGGCCGGGAGGACAGCAGGGTCGTCATCGCCGTCGAAGACAACGGGCCGGGTATGAACGACGAGGCACTTCGGCAGCAGAACGCCAAGATGCGGGAGGGACTGCTGCCGGAAGGGCCCGGCGGGCACGGGCTTGTCAACGTGCACCGGCGCCTGGTGCTGAATTACGGCTCGGCATTTGGTGTTCGTCTGAAACGGGCCGATTCGGGAGGAATATTGGCACAGATCCTGCTGCCGGAAGCGCAAACCGCAGCGCTCAAGGAAGGGAGAGAGAACATTGGCTAAACGAAAAGTGCTGGTTGTCGACGACGAAGCGATCTTCCGCAGAGGGCTGCGGCATTTGATCGGCATATCGGATACGGGTTGGGAAGTTGTAGGAGAAGCGAAAGACGGACTTCAAGCGTTGGAGGAGATCGAACGGCTGAAGCCGGAGCTCGTCATTACAGATATTCGTATGCCAAAGCTGGACGGTATCGGTCTGCAGGAGCAGATTCGCGAGCGTTACCCGGAAATCCGCTGTTTCGTATTGAGTGGGTACAACGATTTTCGCTACGCGCAGAGTTCGCTTCGCTATGGGGCACGTGACTATCTGCTCAAGCCGATCGATAAGGAAGAATTGTATCGGGTGCTGAATCAGGTGGAGCGAGAGCTGCTGCTGAAGGAGCGCCAGCAGAGAGAGTTAAGGCCGGCGCGGCGGATGCCGGCCGACCTGGCGGAAGAGCGGGAACGACTGCTGGATGGGCTGGTTCGAGGCGAGCTGCCTCACGCTCGGCGGGGACAGCTGCGTGAAGCGGGCATTGAATTCGAGCACGGCGTATACTGCCTTGTCGCCGAACTAGACAAAGATTCAATCGAGCCTCTCCGCTACGAGCGTCAGGAAGCCGAGCTATTCTCGCTCTATATTCGCCAATTTCTCGAGGAGTCGCTGGCAGGACGCAGTGCTGGCTTTGTGTTCCGGCATGGGGAGAGTGCTGTAGCGCTGCTGGATGCCGCAGTGTCCGATGAATCGCGGGCAGAAGTGGCAGAATTGGCTCGGCAGATCGCGGCAAGAATCAGACGTGATGCGAATCTGACGATTACGATCGGAATCGGCAGCGGTGTGCATGGCGTCGAGGAGGCTTCCAAGTCGTACAGTGAAGCCCGTATCGCGCTGCTGTACCGGCTGACATCGGGAGGCAACCGGGTACTGCTGTACGAAGATCCTCCGCGGCAGGAAGCCGGTGCGGGCAAGACGCCGCTGACCAATCGCAGCTATCTGGAACAGGCGCTGCTTGAAGGGCAGGAAGGGGATCTGGGCGAACGGGTTCGCGAAGGGATCGAGCAGCTTTGCGGTTCCGGAGCCGGGCCGGCGGTTATCCATGAGCAGATCTGCCGGATGCTGCTTGAAGCTTACGGATTGGCTGCAGATCATGGACTGCAGGACGAATGGCCGGAAGGACGCGATATTGGCGGTACGCTGCAGCAGGCGCTTGCGCTTAGCTCGCGCGCAGAGCTGTCCGAATACTGTGCCGGCCTGCTGCGGTCGCTGCAGGCTCTGATCAAGAAGGATGACAGGAATGGCATTCCTCATGCAGTGGATCGGGTAGTCCGGCATATCGAAAAACATTATGCAGAACCTATTACACTCGGGAGCATGGCGGAAATGGTGTATCTGAATGCCTCTTACCTGAGCAGTCTGTTCAAGAACCGGTTGGGCCGCTCGTTTGTCGAGATTCTTACCGAGGTACGCGTACGTGAAGCTTCGAAGCGTCTGCTTCATACCGACGACAAAATTGCCTCGATTGCTTATGAAGCCGGGTTTTCCAATATCCGGCACTTCAATCGGGTGTTCAAAGCGGAAACCGGCCGGACACCGAAAGAATTTCGCGAAAGCTTGCGTCCGGACCGGACAGGTGTGTGAGGCTATGATAAGCGCCGGGTTCATTGAACCGGCGCTTTTTTGTATTTTACCGAGCATGATGAACATCTAGGTGATCATCCAAATATATGTCCATTTCCCCTAAAGAAGCGTCATTCAATAAAAGGCCACCTCACTTTATGATATTCATGTAAGCGCAAACAAAAATGCGGACTCGGACAGCGCACCTGTTAACTCGGACGGGCCCGACGATTCTACAACATTCAGGGGAGGTCAAGAAAATGAGAAAAAAACGTACATTCCAGATGGCTGCAATGGCCATGACGCTTATGCTGCTGCTCAGTGCCTGCGCGGCAGGAAGTCCGGGGACGAACACCGGCACGACCGGCAGTACGGGTGAAGGAGGCGAGACGCCGGCCGGCAAGACAACGATTTCGTTCTGGACGCCGTTCAGCGGCGGGGACGGCGAGTTTATGACCCAGATGATCGAGAAGTTCAACGCGGAGAACCAAGAGGTTCACGTCGAGCAGTTGGCGAATGCCGCAGGCGACTATTACACCAAGCTGCAGACCGCGATCGCATCGGATCAAGCGCCGGATCTTATGGTGCTGCACTCGTCGCGGATGCCTCAGTTCGTTCCGTCCGGCTTTGTAACGCCGCTCGATGATCTGGCCGCCGAATCCCAGCTTGATTGGGGCGAATTCAACCCGACGATTCTGGAGTCCACGATCTATGAAGACAAGCATTATGCGATCCCGCTCGATACGCATGCGATCGTTATGTATTACAACAAAGAGCACCTGGAAAAGGCCGGTGTACTGGGTGAAGATGGCAAGCCGGTCTACGACCAATCTCCAGAAGGCTTCAAGGAGTTCCTGACCAAGATCAAAGACGCCGTTCCGGCCGACGTGGCTCCGCTGGCCCAGCCGGACGTGCGGATCGACTCTTACTGGATGTTCTGGGGCTTCTACAACCAGATGACGGACGGAGGCAAGTTCTACGATGCCGAAGGCAAGGCCGAGCTGAACAACCCGCAGGCGCTGGAAGCGCTTGAATATGTGAACAGCCTGTATACGTCAGGTCTGATTCCCCCGAAGATCAACGACGCGGTTAAGCTGTTCCAAGACAAGCGGGCAGCCGTCCTGATCACCGGCGTATGGAGTACCGGCTCTTTCGAGAACATCGAAGGTCTGGACTTCGGCGTCGTGCCGATGCCGCAAATTTACGACCAGCCGGCGACCTGGGGCGATTCGCATACCCTTACGCTGCCTAAGCACGGTACGGAAGATCCGGTCAAGCAGAAAGCGGCACTTACATTCGCGAAATGGTTGGCGGACAACGGAGAAATGTGGGCCAAAGCCGGTCATATTCCGAGTACAACCCGAGTGCTGGAATCGCAAGCATTCAAGGATATGCCGCACCGCAGTGACTACGCGCAGTCGGCAGATTTCGTCAAATACTGGCCGAGACACGAAAAACAGGGTCAGATCAACGACAACATTATTAAAGAATTCGAGAAGATGATGGCCGGGAAGCAGGATCCGAAGACAACGCTTGAGAAAGCGAACGCCGTAATCGACAAAACATCGGGCAACTGATTGATTACCGATTAGGCGGCTCCGGCCGATCCGGCGCAAGTGAACATCGTACAGGCATCCAAGATGACAAAGGGAAGCGAACGGGGGCGGTTCTGCCGCCGGACGCTTCCTTTTTTATTCCCAAGCCTTATACTGTGCGCCTGGTTTTACATTTCAAATCCGAAAGGAGTGGTGCGATCATGGCTTCCAAAACAATAACTGACAGTAGTGGAGGGGCGGGTGCCCGCACACCGCGAAGGTCTCTGCGCCGGCAGGGCTGGGTAACCGGTGTGCTGATGGTGCTGCCGTATACGATTTTTTTCCTGCTCTTCTCCATGATTCCGATCTTGTACGGCTTCGGCGTAAGTTTCTACGACTGGTCGCTGCTTGGCGAAAAGTCATTTATCGGTCTGGCAAATTACCGCAATCTGCTTCAGGACGAAGAGTTCCGGGCGAATCTGATGAATACGGTAATGTTTACGCTGATCAGCGTGCCGCTGATTTCCGGCTTCGGCCTGCTGCTGGCGGTGATGGTTAACGGAATACGCAAAGGACAGGCTTTTCTGAGAATTTCATTCTTCATGCCTTATGTGCTGTCCGTTTCCGTCATTTCGAGCATCTGGGTTATTTTTCTGCAGCCTTATACGGGTTTGCTCAACCGGATTCTGCGCGGAATCGGGGTAATCAGCAGCGAAATCTTCTGGCTGTCCGATTCGACGCTGGCCTGGGCTTCGATCATTATGGCGACACTGTGGTGGACGATCGGGTTTGTGTTTGTTCTGTTCCTGGCAGGTCTGCAGGATATACCGGAATCGTTCTACGAAGCGGCCGGACTTGAGGGGGCAAACCGCTGGCAGACCTTCCGTTACATTACGTTTCCGTCGCTGTCGCGCGTTATTGTGCTGGTCATTGTGCTCCAGACGATCGGATCGTTCAAGATCTTCGGTCAATCCAAGCTGATCACGGGCGGAGGACCTGCCGGCGCGACCAAGACGGTCGTATTCTCGATCTATGAGAACGGGTTCCAGACGTTTCAGATGGGTTACGCTTCGGCAATCGCATTCGTGCTGATGTTGGTCATTCTGATTATCTCGCTGCTGCAGACGACACTGCTGCGCAGATTTGGAGAATAAATGCTTATTCTGAACTAAGCATTCGAACTAAGCATCCTAAGGAGGAATTCATATGCTCGATCGCATATATCCGTATGTCGTCCGCATTGCGGCGGTTCTGTTTGCTTTCATGTTCCTGCTTCCGATTTTCTGGATGCTGTCGCTGTCATTGACACCGGAAGGCGGAAGTCTGTTTGCCGGAGGATTCAATGTATCGATGGACAATTATATGACCGTATTGAACCGTGCGCCGATCTTCGGCTGGATGGGTAACAGTCTGATGGTCTCGACGATCACGACGGCAATGGTTCTGCTGCTTGCTTCAATGGCCGCCTATTCGTTCTCCCGCATTCGTTTTCCCGGCAGCAAGATCTTGTTTATCCTGTTTCTGTCGGCCATGATGATTCCCGCCGAAGCGACACTTATTCCGTTGTATCTGCTGATGCGGGACGTCGGCCTGCTCGGTACCCGCACTTCGCTGATCCTGCCGGCAATTGCCGGTCCAATGGGTATTTTTATCTTAAAGCAGTTCTTCGACGGGCTGCCCAAGGACCTGGAAGAAGCAGCACGTATCGACGGAGCTGGCTTCTTCAAAATCTGGTACAGCATCTTCCTGCCGCTGTCGCGTCCGGCATTGGCCGCGCTCGGTATCTTCACCTTTATCGGCTCGTGGAACGATTATGTCTGGCCGCTGATTTCCATCTCCGACAAAGCGTACATGACGATTACCCTTGGCCTGCCGATGTTCCAGAGCTCGTACAATCAGGAGTACGCCCTGCCAATGACAGCCAACGCGCTTGCCGCCATTCCGGTGCTAATTGTCTTCCTCATCTTCCAAAAGCAGATCATCAAGGGTATCGCGTTTACGGGCGGCAAGGAGATGTAAGGGTACAGGATGTAAGGGTATAGCATGTAAAGGTATATGATGAACGGACACGATGAAAAAAGCCAAGGAGGATTTATGAATATGCCATCTCCATCTCAACAGACACAGGGCGGCGCAGCTGCAATGCCGCGCCCCGAATATCCGCGGCCGCAGTTTCAGCGTGCCGACTGGCTCAATCTGAACGGCGAATGGGAGTTTGCATTTGACGACGAACGCCGTGGAGACCGGGAACGCTGGTATGAGCAGTCGGACGATACGGATTTTGGCAGCCGTATTACGGTACCTTTTGCTTTTCAAAGCAAGCTGAGCGGCATCGGCGATCCCGGTTTCCATGATCTCGTCTGGTATCGACGCCGTTTCGATGCACCTGCCGAATGGGGAGACAGACGCATCATCCTGCATATCGGAGCATGCGATTATGCGTCTACTGTCTGGGTCAACGGCCGCTGGGCGGCTTCGCACGAAGGCGGACACACGCCTTTTTATGCGGATGTTACCGATCTGTTGAATGCCGAAGGCGGCAATACGATCGTCGTGCGTGCCGAAGACTTCAGCCGCGACGTGACGCTGCCCCGGGGCAAGCAGTTCTGGAAAGAAGGCTCGGAAAGCATCTTCTATACGCGTACAACAGGGATCTGGCAGACCGTCTGGTTGGAGCCGGTACAGGAAGCACACCTGCAAAAAGTGAAGTTTACCCCGGATATTGATCGCGGCGAGATTCGTGTACGGATGTTCTTCTCACGGGAAACAGTAAATACGGTTCAGTCGTCTAAAAAGGAATCGGACTCGCAAGCGGAGGGTGCCGCGGCACAGACTGCGCATCATCCTGCGAACCCTGCCGACGGACGATCTGATGCTTCGTCCAGTAGTCGTATATCCGAATACGCCGGATCTATCACCGCCGTCGTTCGCATTTCTTTTGAGGGACAGCTGATTGCCGAGGAACGATTCCCTGTCCTTCATGTCGAAGAGTCCAGAGCGATCGGACTGAACGATTTTAACGATCACGGATTGGGACGCTGGTGGACGCCAGAGAATCCGAACTTGTACGATGCGGAGATCGAATTGATTCGCGGCGATCAGACGATAGATAAGGTAAGCAGCTATTTCGGGATGCGCAAGATCTCGATCGAGAATGGCCGGTTCAGCCTTAATAACCGTCCGTATTTTATGCGATTGGCGCTGGATCAGGGTTATTTCCCGGACGGTGTGCTGACCGCGCCGACCGATGAGGACTATGTACGGGACATCCGTCTAGCCAAAGAAATGGGCTTTGACGGCGTGCGCAAGCATCAGAAGATGGAAGATCCGAGATTCCTGTATTGGTGCGACCGGATGGGACTGCTGGTCTGGGGCGAAGCGGCCAACGCTTATGCCTATTCGGAAGAATATGTCCGCAACTTCACCCGCGAATGGCAGGAAGCGGTCGACCGGGATTATAACCATCCGTGTATCGTAGTCTGGGTGCCGATGAACGAGAGCTGGGGCATTCCGAATGTACAGATCGACAGCCGGCAGCAGCAGCACGGGCTTACGCTGTATCATCTGACAAGATCGCTTGACGAGACGCGCCCGGTCATTTACAACGACGGCTGGGAAATGATGCGGACCGACATTGTGGCTATTCACGATTACGAGTGGCGCGAAGAAGTATTGACTGAGCGTTACGAATCTGTGGAAAAAGCGACGAACGCTATGCCGGCCAACCGGCGCATTTTCGTCGGCGGCAGTCAGTACGAAGGTCAGCCGATCCTCGTCACTGAGTTTGGCGGCATTGCTTACAAGAAAAGCGATTGGGAAGGCTGGGGTTACTCGGGCGCGGAGACCGACGAGGACTTCTTGGAGAAGCTCGGAGCGGTTATTCGTCCGCTGATCTTATCCGGCGTCGTGCAGGGCTTCTGCTATACGCAGTTGACTGATGTGGAGCAGGAGATTAACGGACTGGTGACATATGATCGGGTACCGAAAGTTCCGTTAGAAGAAATCCGGAAGATTGTGCGAGGCGAAGGGTAGCAGGGGAAAGACAGAGGTGGAAGAGGAATAGAAGCGGCAGAAAGGAAGCGGAATTCACAAAGTCAGCGAAGAGGCCGCATGATCCTATCCGGGATCTGCAGCCTTTTTTGATTATACAGAGAAGCAGTTACGCCGAACCGGAATTCTCCCGATAAAAGCTGCCCCAATTCATCTGCTGAATACACCAGTAACCAATACCGAAGACCAACCCGGAACAAACATAAAAGCAGTGAAACAGAAAAGCTTCCGACGAGAAGAGCGAGATACCGCCCCAGAGCAGCAGAGTGAAAAAGTGGGCGATAAGCGTCGGTACGAAAAAGATTAGAATGCAGGCTGCAGGGTACATAAGCAGCTTATACTTCCTGATCTTTTTGTCGACCATATATACGATTCCAATGTACAGGGGACAGGCGATAACGAGGAATCCGACCAGGGTGGTAAATACGACAAAATTCAGATCTCCGCCTAACGTCTGTCCGTAAAAAAAGTCCAGTGCGTAGATATATCCTGCCAGGCCGGCGGCATAAGACAGCAGACCAAGCAGAGTCATAGCCACTGCGAACATTCCTCCACCTCCTTCACGTATTTCAGTCATCTTAGCACAATCCAAGTTTAGAGACGGGCCTATCGCAATCTCTGTACAAATCGCTCAGGCTTTATTTTTTTATCTCTATTCTTTTTTGTTAGTAAACTTCCTGTTAAGAAAAAAAAGATAATTTTTTCATTAATCACAGTAATCCGCTTGCATTAGGCTGCAGACACCAGAGCTTCCGCGTCTGCGGTCTTTATTTATATTGAAGCTTGCAGGAGCAGTCCCTTCCGGCAGTTCCTTGTGCTACAATGGGAACGCGTGCAATCGCCGCAAGACGATATGCGAGAGGATGAATATAATGAGCGAACAACAAGTGAACGAGAGCGAAATGATCGCATACATCGTGGATGAAACCGGATTGAGCGAAGAGGGCATCAAGATCGTGCTGAAGCATGAGCAGGACTTTATTGCGACAGCGGCCAAGAAGCCGGGAGATACCATCGAACTGGACGGCGACGAGCTGGTCGATTACGTGGTAGGTCAGAAAAACGTTAAGCTGAATGAACTCGAAGTCGAGAACGTACTGGATGCCGAGATGGCTTACCTGATCGACAAAGGGCTGGCGGGATACGAGGACTAACAGCTTGTCTCACTAATAGTAGGATTTCGTTCATCTGATGCAGACAAGCCACTAAGGACTGCCTCAAAATGACCGTTCGGTAAAAGGAAGAAAACCCAGCCGAACTTGCAGGGGAGAGAACAAACAGAACGTCGATACAGCGACGGAAATGTTTCGAAAGGCGCGTTTTCGCGAGAGAATTTGCAGAAGTTACGCTACAAGCGGGCGAATCGGCAAAGTTCCGCGCAGAGAACGCGTCTTTTCGTTATGGATGGAGGGAAACGACGATGGGACCGGAAGAACGAATCAAAAGACGGGCCGAGATGGAGCAGCTCGTCTCTCAAGCGAATGCCGGTTTGCCGGAAGAGCCGACCGGACCGGCCGGGCCGGAGAAGTCTGTGAAGAAAAAAAGAAGTCTTTTTCGGCGCTTGTTCATGGGGGTTGGCTGGGGTTTGATCCTGGTGCTGCTTCTGCTGTTGGCCGGGTTCGTCTATCAATGGATGGGAGAACGCGAGGATCGTCAGGCGTATATCGCACCGGGGCAGCATGTGGAAGTGGATGGACGTAGGATGCATGTGTATCACGAAGAGAAACCGGGCAAAGCGGCGGATGAAGGGACAGTGGTGCTGATCGCCGGATGGGGAACAGCTAATCCATATGCCGATTTTTCGCCCGTGTATGAATTTCTGCGGAACCAGGCGGCATTTGCCGTTGTTGACCGATTCGGTTACGGTTACAGCGATGTAACGGACGAGAAGCGGGATATCGACCGAATGACGGAGGAGCTGCACGAAGGATTGGAAAAGGCGGGCGTACAGCCTCCCTATGTGCTGACGGCGCATTCGCTCGGCAGTCTGGAAGCGATCCGCTACGCCCAGCGCTATCCGGAAGAAGTGAAAGGGATTGTCACGATCGATTCCGGTTCGCCTGAATTTTATCAGACTTTTCCGGCGCGTACGCTGCAGCTGCAGCGGGTCGCGATTAAGTCCGGCCTTGTACGGGCGCTGTATCATATCAACGGCTTCGATGCTTATTTGAACGGACAGAGAAACGGATTGAGGCTGCTATCGCCGGAGATGAAGGAACAGGAACGGCTGGCTACCCTTCTTGTGGCCCTCAACGATAATGTGACGGACGAGGTTCGCAGAGCCGCGGCCAACGCAGACAAGCTGGTCGAAGACAAACAGCGGCTTGAGGTTCCCATCATTCAACTGTTTGCGGATCAATTCGGCGAAGTGACGGACGAATGGCTGGACAGCCAGCGGCAGTTCGGAGAGTCATGGTCTGCAGATTCGAAAATGACCGTAGTGCAGGGCAGCGCGCATTCCATTCAGGCTTATCACCCGGAATCGGTAGCCGAAGCCGCGTTGGAGCTGGTGGATTGAAGAAGCGTTCGTGAGAGCGTTCGTAAGAAGGAGAGAGGACGTTGGAAAAAAAGACAAAGGCGCTGCCGCGCAAGCTAATGAGGGTGGGTAAACGAATGCTGAGCTTCCTGCTTCTCCTGCTGCTGGCAGGCTTTCTGTATCAGTGGTTCGGCGAGCGCAGCGACCGGCAGGCATATATCGCGCCGGGACAGCGTGTGGAAGTAAACGGACATAGGATGCACGTCTATCACGAAAAGAAGCCGGACAAAGCGGCGGACGAAGGGACGATTGTGCTGATTGCAGGCTGGGGTACGCCGAATCCGTACGCCAACTTTTCGCCCGTCTACGATAAGCTCAGAGGGCAGGGCAGCTTCGCTGTCGTCGAACGGTTCGGATACGGCTACAGCGATGTGACGGACGAGAAGCGGGAGATCGATACAATGACGCAGGAGCTGCATGAAGCATTGGAAAAAGCGGGCGTGCGCCCGCCTTATGTGCTGGCGGCGCATTCGCTCGGCGTGTTGGAGTCGATCCGATTCTCGCAGTTCTATCCGGAGGAAGTTACAGGTCTGGTCATGATCGATACCGGTTCGCCGGAGTTCTACGAAACGTTCCGTTCGCAGGCAATGCAGTCGCAGCTTCAGCGGATTGCGATCAAGTCCGGCATTGTTCGTGCGCTGTATCATGTGCCTGGATTTGCGGAACGGGTTGCAAGCGGGCGCAACGGACTGAAACTGCTGTCTCCGGAGATGAAGGAACAGGACCGATTGGCGACCATGCTCATCGCCAACAATAAGAACGTAACGGACGAGATGCGGCAGATGCATGCCAATGCGCGAAAAGTTGTGGAAGACAAGCAGAAGTTGAACGTCCCCATGACCATACTGGTCGCGGATAATTTTGGCCGGACCAGCGAAGAGCGCATAGCTGCCCAGCGGCAGTTCGGCGAATCGTGGGCGAACCAGTCGGAGGTTGTGGTCGTGCAGGGCAGCAGACACTCCATGCAGGCTTATCAGCCTCAGGCCATTGCCGATGCGGCTCTGGAATTGATTCATACCAAGGATAAATGATCGAGCGGTAAGTGACCGGGCGAGAACGAACGGATGATAAATGACTGAACAATAGATGACTGAATAATAAGTGATCTAATGATGGACGACATGTCGATAAAAGGGAGTTCGGTTGACAGCTCTTCTATCCTGAAACTATAATGGTTACAATTGCATGCGGTACTCTACCATTATCTACTCAAAGGAGCGATTATTCATGGGCAAAATTATCGTAACCGGAGCATCCGGTCATCTCGGCACTTCCGCTATCCGTCATCTGCTGGATCTCGGCGTACAGGCGAGTAACATCGTCGGCGTCGTACGTGACAAGGCTAAAGGCACTGCACTCGCTGATCTGGGCATCGAGCTGCGTCTGGGCGACTACGACAACGCGGCTTCGCTGCCGTCGGCGTTCGAAGGCGGAGAGAAGCTGCTGTTCGTCTCGGCTTCCTCGATGGACAACACGCTGCGTGTCCGTCAGCATTCGGCGGTTGTGGAAGCGGCTCGCAACGCGGGAATCAAGCATATTGCGTATACGGGCTTCGCGTTCCCGGAGAAGATGACCATTGGCTTGGAAAATGTCCATATGGCGACGGAGTACATGATCCGCACGACAGGCATTGATTACACGTTCCTGCGCAACGGCTTCTACCTAGAGCTGCTCGTAAACGAAGGCACGGCAGCGGCTGTAGAAGCCGGAACGGTAATTTCCGCAGCTCCAACCGGCAAAATGAACTATGTGACCCGCGACAATCTGGCTCGCGCGGCAGCTGTCGTGCTAACCGGGGAAGGTCATGCGAACAAGATCTATGAACTGACGGCTGCAGAGCCGTTCTCGTACGACGAGTATGCCGCCGTACTGGCGGAAGTGTCCGGCAAACTGGTCGTGCACAAGGCTCTGCCGGCTCCCGAGGCGGTCAGTGCGATGGTATCAGCCGGCGTGCCGGAAGGTGGAGCGGGCTTTATGGTTCATGTCGTAGATGCCGCGATCGAGAACGGAGAATTCGGCACGCCGTCGAACGATCTGGTCAACCTGATCGGGGATGCATATACGCCGTTGAAAGCGGCTGTGGAAGCGGCGATCAAGGGTTAATAGCTAAGGAAGCGTCTTGAGCTTGGTTTGCGAATAATGAAATAAGTAGGTGAACAGCCTGAACACAAAAGCGACCAGTATGCTGAGCATACCGGTCGCTTTTTGTCAGGTTAAGCGCTGATCGATCTTTAGACAGAAGATTAGAAGTTGAAGGCAGGATGGACAGAAGCCATATAGATGCCGAATTCAGAAAATCGAAATCAATTCCTTCGTATAGGCATGCCGCTCTTCCGCGAACAGATCACCCGCATCGAAGCGGTCGACGATCTCCCCTTCGCGCATGACCATGATGCGCTGGCTCATCCGGTGAACGGCGGCCAGATCGTGCGAGATGAACAGATACGACAAACCCAGCGACGTGCGCAGATTCGTCAGCAGGTCGAGCACGGCTCCCTGCGAGATCACATCCAGGCTTGCTGTCGGCTCGTCGAGTACGACGACATCCGGCTCAATGCTGATCGCGCGGGCAATCGTCACGCGCTGACGCTGCCCGCCGCTGAGTTCATGCGGGTAGCGGCTCGCCAGCTCGGCCGGAAGTTCGACGGCTTCGAGCAGCTGCCGGATATACGCGTCGCGGGACGTATAAGCGAAGTGCGTCAGCTTTGCGTCTTGGCCGAGCTGCTCATAAGGATCGATCAAGGAGTCTGACACCTTGAGCTTGGGATTCAGCGCGGCTGTCGGGTTCTGGAACACGATCTGGATTCTGCGCCGATGAGGGCGCAGCTTCCGTCCGTTCAGCCGGGCAATATCCTGTCCGCCAAGGATAATCGAGCCGGAGTCTGCATCTTCGATTCGCAGCAGGCACCGGGCGAGCGTACTCTTGCCGCAGCCGCTCTCGCCGACGAGGCCTAGACATTCGCCGCGGCCGATCGAGAAGCTTACGTCATCTACAGCTGGGCGTTCTGCACCGGCGTAAGTCCGACTCAGACGCTCTACGGCAAGAACCGGAGAGTCCAAGGTTTCTGCAGTTGAAGAAGCGGCTGCGTCTGATGTGCTTTCTGTGCCTGATGTGCTTGATGTAACTGCTGTGTTCGCGAGAAACCTGCCTACAGACGCTGGGGCGATGTCTGGCGTCCGTAGGCGGATGCTGCCGGACATCCGCTTCAATCTATCCGAAATTTTCATCGTGTTTCCTCCTCAATCCCCGACCTCAGCGAACGGCCCAGAATAGGAGCCGCTTCGATCAACTTGCGGGTGTATTCATGCTGCGGATGGTCGAGAATCCGGTGTTTGCCGCCAGACTCTACGATTCGTCCTTCCTGCATGACGGAGAGTCGGTTTGCGTACCGCCGTACATGTCGCCAGTCATGGGTGATAAACAGAATGGCGCATCCGGTTTCCTTCTGTTTGCGAGCCAGCAGCTCCAGCACCCGGTGGGCCGAGACACTGTCGAGCGCAGTCGTCGCTTCGTCGGCGATCAACAGACGCGGCGACAGCAGCAGCGACAGCGCAATCGAAGCCCGCTGCAGCTGCCCGCCGCTCAGTTGGAACGGATAACGGCGCAGCAGTATTGGGTCCAGTCCTACCGATTCCAGCGCTTCGGCCGCCCGATTTCTGCGCACAGTGGATGACTTTTCCCCGTGAATTTTCTGATATTCATTGAAGTGTGCGCCGATGCTGCGAAACGGCGTGAACGCTCCCTGATAATCCTGAAAAATATACGAGATGCGGCTGCCTCGCAGGGCCCGCATCTCTTTGGGCTTTCGTTCAAGCAGATTGCTTCCTTCGAACAGGATTCGACCCGCCGCGTGCAGATTAGGTGGCAGCAGCTGTCCGATCGCCTGCGACAGCAGGCTTTTGCCACTGCCGCTCTGACCGACCAGCGCCATAAATTCGCCTTCGCGCACGGCCAGCGATACATTGTCCACGATGGTGCGCTCACGGCCGGCGATGCTTAATTCCTCGATCGAGAGAATCACGGCTGCACCTCCTTTTTCACATCGAAGCGGTCTCTCAAGTAGTCGCCCAGCATGTTCGCAAGCAGGACGATAGAGACGATCGCAAGACCCGGATAGACCATCAGTTCGGGACGGGACTGGAAGTACGGCCGCGAGTCGTTCAGCATGGCACCCCATTCGGGTGTCGGCGGCTGCGCGCCCAGTCCGATATAGGACAGCGAGGAGATGAGCAGGATAATTTTGCCCAGATCAAGACTGGCCAGCACCAGTACATGACCCGCAATATGCGGCAGCAAATGCTTGGTCATGATCCGGGCGTCCGACAATCCGTTCGTGCGTGCGATCCGGATATAGTCTTTTTGCGATTCGGACAGGACGGTGCTGCGCACAAGACGGGCATAGCTGACCCACTTGACGATAACAATCGCCAACACCAGATTGCCGATGCCTGCGCCGAGCAGGCCGCTCAGTACAATGGCAACGATCGTATCGGGAAAAGCAAGGAAGCCGTCGGCGATCCGCATAAAGATTCGGTCGGTCCAGCCGCGCTTGTAGCCCGCGATCAGACCGAACGGAATGCCGATGATCAGCGCCGTGCTCAGTGCGAGCAGGCTGTAGCCGATCGTCTGGATACCGCCGAGCAGAAGTCGGGTCAGCACATCGCGTCCCAGATGATCAGTGCCCAGCGGGTGAAGCGTACTTCCTTCCTGCAGCCGGCCGCGCAGATCGGTCAACGTAGGATCATGCTTCAGATACATAAACGTATACAAGGAGGCCGCCGCGACAAGCACGATGAACAAGGCGGCGATAATCGCCTGCCAGCTGTGTTTTTTCGACTTCGGTCTGGCGGGTGAGCGCAGAGAGATCGTTTTCAACGGTGGGCCTCCTTTTCTTTGAGCTTCATTTCGGGATTCAAGTAGCGGTACGACAGATCGACGGCCGTGTTTACGAAAAAGACGACAACAGCCATGATCAGAATGTAACCCTGGATCAGCGGGTAGTCACGCTGGCGGATCGCGTCGACGACAAGCTTGCCGATTCCCGGATAAGCGAAGAGCACCTCAATGACGACGACCCCGCCGATCAGGCTGCCGAGACTAACGCCGAATACGGTGATAACGGGCGGTAGGCTGTGCCGGAAAGCATGCATCAGGAAGATGCGTCCTTCGGACAATCCTCTGGCCCGGGCGGAACGGACAAACTCCTGGCTCAGCGAATCCAGCAGGCTGGAGCGCAGTAAACGCACGTAAACGCTGGAGATGGCAAGCCCCAGCGTCAACGATGGCAGAATAAGCGAAGCGAAGCCGTCCCGGCCCATTGTCGGCAGTCCGCCGAAGCGGACGCCAAACAGGTCGATCAGGATCAATCCGAGCCAAAAGCTGGGTACTGCCGCGCCAACAATCGACAGCATGCGGCTGACCGTATCGATCCAGCTGCCGCGGTAGACCGCCGACAATGATCCGAGCGGCAGTGCCACAAGCAGCATGACCAGCAGGGCGCCGAGCGTCAGTTCCGCCGTTGCGGGCAGCGCCCGCATCAGCATCTGCATCACCGGCTGACCGGTGGAGTATGAATTGCCGAAGTCCAGCTGGACGAAGTCAAGCAGCCAATTCCCGAATTGGATCAGCAGCGGATCGTTAAAGCCCATTTCTTCCCGCATCGCCTCGACCTGCTCCTGACTGACGGACAGTTCATCGACATTCAGAATCGTCAGCACCGGATCGCCGGGTGCGAGGCGGATAAACAGGAAGCTGACAAACATAATAAACAGCAGGAAAATAAACACTTCAAGAAATTTTCGAATGACGAGGCGAAACATTACATCACGTCCAGCTTATTGTTGATCATGTAGTATTCGCTGCGCGTCGTCACCCAGTTTTTGATCTTTTTGCCGTTGTAGGCGACAATCGTGCCCGGATGAAGCACAAACGAGTTCAGTACGTTGTCATGTACGTAGTTGGCAGCCTGCTCGGCCAATACGGCCCGCTTTTCCGGCGCAACGGTCAAGTTCAGTTCGTCGATAATTGCGGTCAGTTCCGGATCTTCGGAGCCGCTGAAATTAAGCGCGCCCGTCGGATGATACGTGGCGTTCAGGTAGTAACCTGCGTCGCCGCGCGGTGCGGTCAGATTGCTGTAGGTGGCGATGTCCCAATCCCGGTTCGACGCCATATATTCTTCCGGCGTATCGATCTGGCGAATTTCTACGTCGATGCCGATCTGTTTGGCATCGGACTGGAACACCTGCGCGATCAGCGGCAGGTCGGCGCGGGCGGAATAGGTCAGCAGCGTCAGCTTCAGCGGCTTGCCGTTTTTCGTCATGACGCCGTTTTCCAGTGTATAGCCTGCTTCCGTCAGATACTTCACGGCCGCCTCGCGTCCGGTCTCGGAAGCGGTATTGTCATATTTCGGTGCGAAAGGCAGCGATGGCAGGAATGGACCGATCGCCGGCTCGCCGTAGCCCAGCAGAATGGTGTCCACGATGCCTTGGCGGTCGATCAGCGCGTCCAGCGCACGTCGAACGTTCAGATCCTTAATACTTTCGCGTTCCATGTTCATCGTCAGCTGATGCACGCGGAATGTCGAAGTAGATTCGACGACCATACCGTCGATTGTTTTGAGCGATTCCAGGCTTTCCACTTCCGGACGGTATACGATATCGACCTGGCCGGATTTGAGTGCGAGCGAGCGGGCGTTGGCGTCTTCGTTGAACGAGAAGGTAACCTTATCGAGCGGCGAAGCACCATCCCAATACCCGTCATAGCGGCTCAGTTCAAGCTTGCTGCCCGGGGTAAAAGCGTTCAATTTGAAAGGTCCCGTACCGACCGGCTTATTCACGATATCCGGCTCGCTTACGTCGATGATCGCCGTATTAGGATTGACCAGCTCGGAAGCGAATTCCGGAAACGGCTGAGTCGTTGTGATCTCCAGCTTGTCGCCGTCCGCTTCGATCGTATCGATCTTGAGCGCATTTCGGATTGCGACGCTTTCTTTCAGTGCGCGCTCAAGGGAAGCTTTGACAGAATCGCCGGTCATCCGCTTGCCGTTCTGGAACGTGACGTCGTCCCGGAGGTTGATCGTCCAGTGCTGACCGTCTTTGCTGTCCCAGCTCTCGGCAAGCCAAGGGGCAACGGTCAGATTCTCCTCGTCCAGACGAATCAGCGTTTCGGTGATACCTGCACGGAGCGGCACATAGCTGGAGTCGACATGAGGATCGAGCGAGCTGGTGGAGAAGTTATAAAGGAAGTGAACATTTTTATCAGTGGAAGCCTGTGCGGCATTGGAAGCGGAATTGTCCGTGTCGGATGAAGATCCGCAGGCGTTCAGCAGTCCGGCGCTCAGGGCCAGGGAGATCAACGTCAGCAGCGATGCTTTTTTATTCAAAAGTAATCCCTCTTTCCATTTCGTAATATTTACGATTAACATCAATGAGATTTATATTATCGTAATGATTACGTTTTTACAAGCAAAATAATTGATTTACAAAGAATTTTGATTGCTAGTAAGTTAATAAAATGAATATTATCTATTATTTAAATCCTAAATAAATATAATTTTTGGTATTATAATTTAAAAAAGGAGGGGCTTTTAATGTTTCCTAACCATTTAAATGGAGCTGATGAAGAGGCTGCTAAGCAAAAAGAAAGAAATATTCATAATGAGGTAAGGACAACATCAATAAAAGGAGCTATAATTACAGCCTTAATTATAGCTGTCGTTACGTTCTTGATATTTTATGGAATCGCCTATTTTAGGACAAACTAGCAATCACAAAACTGAATTTTAGATATCCATCGAATCGTATCCTTGGAGATTTTAGCTCCAAAATAGAATAAGCCGTCTAAGCCGGTATCTTAATCGCTTGGTAAATGAGCTGAAAAGTTCAGAATCGAACGTAAAAAAGACGAACCCTCAAGGGTTCGTCTCAGAGTGTCGAGAAAACCAGCTTTCCATCTGGAGAGCTGGTTTTCTCGACACTCTGGCTTCTCTTTAAAGAGAAGTTTTAATGAGTTTTGCAACCTCGATAAATTGACAAAAGACTTATGAAAAGAATTTATTTCATTTTTGTCAAGGTAAAAACTAGGCTAAAATGAGTATAGCTCATGGTGGAATCTCCTTGTAGAAAGTGTTGTGGTGACTCTATTCTACACGAATCCGGCTATAAGCCTCGTTGTATTTAGTTCAAAGTATTGCACTTCATTTTTCAATCCGTCACTTAAATGTATACATAATAATATTTTTGAAAAAAACAAAAAAAACAAAAAAACAAAACTAAATGTCTTAAGGATTGTTCATTATATTAATGGCATTGAACGACTTGTTCAATGAACATTAAAAAATTAAAAGAGGTGTTCTATTTGAAAAAAGTATTTGTAGCTTCCGCGCTGGTATCCGCAATTGTTTTATCTCCTGCTGCTATGCTTGCTTCTACTGAAGAGGCAAGTGTGACTGCAGAATCCGAAGTTGTCCCAGCCGCTCCTCAAGCCGAAATTAGTTCCATCGATGAGATTTATACAAATGACTTCTTCAATGAATTGCCTAAAATCGAAGATGAAGAAATGGCTGTCTATAGACAAATCGAAAAATACAAAAAAACAAACCCTCAGTTAAGCGATGAAGAAGTTCTTCAATACTTTGAAAACAGTATTAACCCAAGAGGTCCTGGTATACAAGCGAGTGGTTATGACGAAACTAAAGCAACTCGGTAGGAGTGATTAGGATCAAGAATTTTTTGTTTTCTTTGTCTATGGTAATGACTTTTATGTTGCTTATTTCTTGTTCTTCAGAGGAGAAACTACAGAGTCCGCCGGAATTGGTTGCTAAATCAAAGATAGATGGAGCGGATTTGGAAATACCGACGAAGCTAACTACGTATAACTGGGGAGGGGAAATGACTTACGGAGGACCATGGGAGTCATTTAAAGAAGAAAAGGGGGTAATCGTGAAACCGGATTCGACTGTTGAAATTTCTTTCCCGAAAAATCCGGATGAATTAATTGTAAGACAGCATACAAGTTCTTCGGGATTTACTATTGTTGACGAAACTAATCATACATTTATTGTTCCCTCACAACCCGGACAATATGTATATGGTATTAGCGGGAAATGGGAAGAAGGAATTGCGTTATATGGTTTAAAAGTTGAAGTGAAATAAAAGCTCAAAAGACACATTGGTGTCTTTTGAGCTTTTATCTTTATTCTATCTATGCTCATAGATTTAAGGCATCTTCAAAGTTAAATCTTTCTGACGGTAAAGTTGACGGTAACATGGCGCTAAAATGGTACAGGAACAGATTTACAGTAAGGGACATAGGGAGCAGCGCTTCCGGGTGTCCCTGCTACCCCTTATCCTGGCAGGACTCGTTATACCAAGTGGATCTTTTTTTCTGGCTCTTATGCACGGGTGCGAGCGCCTAAAAACGCACGCAGAGTTCGTGGTAGTGTGGAAGCGGGAAGCAGGGGTAAGATCACTTGAAAGCCAGTCCTCCCGACCGGCCAAGAATAGAAGTACGGGAAAGGACAAACTCCAAGCGAGGGTAGTGCAGCTTACGGCTGAACCCCAGCGGAGAGTCCGCAGCCGATCCGCCCGATCGGAAGATCGAGAGGCGGGTTAACGCCCCCAATCTGTGGAGTTGTGAATACGCTGGTCAATCCATTCAAGTTTGGGCTGACGCCTGGACGAGCTCAACACACCATTAAATAAAAATGATTAATTTAAATATAATTTATGGTAAATTTTTAAAAAAGGTTGACATTAGTTGTTGGAAATTATAGTATTTTTATAAGATATACATTCTATATGAGATACATATCCAAAGGAGGAATTAATATTCAAAAATGTTAAAAGAAAAACTTTGTCCATTACCTTGGCAAGTGCCATCGGTCTGGCAGGTGTAGCTTCAGTGTCAGGTGCAGCCTTGTTTGCTTTCTCGGCGGATACCAATGCTGTAGGCACGTTGACTGCAAAAGCAAGTTTTGTTCCTGCAGCTTCAACTACTGGAGTAAGCGGCTTGAGATTGGTTTCGGGTAAACAGGTTAAACAGTCATGGGTACGAATTGTAGAAGGTGCTTATGATTCTGGAACTGTCAGATCTACACTTGCTACTAACCCTAGAGATACAAAGACTTATGAAGCTGTAACATCGAAATTCAATAGTCCTTTCTATGATGCAGTTTCGGACTACGGCTGGTATTATTTCTAAAAATAACACCATTATTAACAATAAAAAACAAGCAAGACTCTTCTTTGCAATATAGAAGAGTCTTGTTTTGTTCTGGAGTGTGTCTATATGTTTTTTATAAAAAAATCGCTTTATTTGATTGTTTATTACATAGTTGTCGCGACTTTTACCTGCCTTGCTTTTTCCTCTTTGCTCACTTCATATGCAAATACAAAAGTTCTTCAAAACGGCTTGAGTGATAATAGTTTGCAATTCGTCATCAATACTGGAACTGCCGGTGCAGTTTCAGATTTGACGAACGAACAACTCATCAAACAGCTTGAGAAAAACACAGATTCTTTTTTGCTTTACAAGGATGAAGATAATTTTTTTGCTAAATCAGTTTACCTGCATAATGCCGAGCTTCCTTTTCCTATGGATAGTGGACAAAGCTTAGACACTTTCCAGCCGAACAGTATTGTGTTGGACCGTAGTTTGATGAATAACACAACTGTTCGAGATGGAAAATATTATTTTTCATATCAAGGCCGTTCTTATGAAGTACTAGATTCATTCGCTTGGATAAATAAGTACATGTACAGAGACAGCAATCTTTTTGTTTCTCTCAATCTGGAAAAACCGGCTTTCGGGTCCTACTCGATCGATGGAATCTCCGAGTCGAATTTAGAAAGCTTATTGAGTCTTTGGACGGCAGAACGGCCTGAAGCTTTTTCTTTTTCCATAACACCTGCTGTGTCGGGTTTCATGGACCGGTTTGTGCTGACAATGAGAGATCAAGCGTTTATCATCATGGTATTTGGAGTCGCTCTCCTGCTGATGATGCTGAGCACGTTGGGAACGACTTTGTCATGGGTACAGGCCAAAAAAGACGAAATCCAAGCTCGACATCTGGTTGGAGCCAATGCTGGACAAATTCGGTTCTGGCTACTTAAAGAGTATTGGATCGTACTGCTGTTAAGTTTTTTCATTGGAAACGGTTTGGCTTGGCTAATTGCAAAATGGGGCGTTTTCCATGAGTTGATTCGGGAAGTCACTTTGTTCGGCAGTCTGATCTCTTTCCTATTCTGTTTGGCTATAGGCACATTGACAGCCCTAATCTCAACTTCTCGCTACGATAAAAGAAAGCGGATAAGAAAGAAGGTCGTCCTTCCATGAATCAATTTCGATATTCCTTAGAAGACCTTTGGCGGCACAAAGGCAATTCGTTCGTTCTTTTGCTAGAAACAGTTATGCTTCTTATCATCGTTAATTTGATCGCTTGGAGCTTGAATGACATGAATAAAATGAATCATGAAATTCAACGCCTTAACGAGACTAAAGAAATTTATGGGCTGGTCAATTTCACAGGAAGTATGCAGCAAAATCTTTTATTTCAAGACGATACGTATATTACTGAGTTGAGCCAAATATACGATTCGATCTATGCCAACGATGAAGTGGAATCATTTTCGCTTTATTCGTCTACCTTTAATTTTGAGAAGTCTTCTTTCGGTAATTCTGAATTTTTGTATACTTCCGAAGCCAACGTGTTTATTCCATTTTTATATACAAACGATCTCTTTTTCGAGTATTTTAACCTCGAATTGACGGAAGGAAGAAATTTCACTGTTGAAGACTATCAAAAAAAGTCACCTGTTATTCCAGTGCTGATCGGTAGCGATCTTACATTTAAATATAAACTGGGAGACATTCTATCTCCGCTTGGCAGTCAACAATATCAGGTTGTAGGTATATTGAAAAAAAACAGCTCCTACATCGATATTATGGCAACTCGAGATTTTAAAAATCTTGATCAAATGATTTTGCTTCCACTTAATAAAAACGAATTGTTAAGTGCGGCTGATTACGATAGCGTAATTATGAGAGCATATATTGCTACTGATGACAAATCAGTTTTATCCAATATTGTAAACCAGGCAAACGAACTAGTTAACTATTCTTTTGCATTCAAAAGTATGCTCTATCAATCCAAATTCGTTGCCCAAGACAAAGAAAAATCGCTTCAAATCCAGATCCTTCTCTCAAGTCTGATTTTGATATTTACTTTCGTCACAGTGACGGTCTCTTATTTGCAGTTTATCGAAAAACATATCTACGAATTTGGCGTACATTTGCTGTCGGGGGCAACCCACAAAGATCTTGCTCTGAGGCTGGGCGGGCAATTTTTAATTTTGCTTGTACTCAGTAATCTAATCACAAACAGTTTGTTCGGAGGTTTTTCAAACCTATATATTTCAGTGATCGTAAGTATGTTGCTGGCTATCATCTTTTTGACCATTCCTGTGCTCCGACTCAATCGAATGACTACGACTTCCATGCTGAAAGGGAGAATCCGATGAACCAGATCGAAATCCGTAACCTTAACAAAGTGTTTAAAACTAAGCAGCATGCGTTGCATGCCCTGAATGATGTTTCCTTAACCATAGAAAAAGGAGAAATGGTCGCGATTATGGGAACCTCTGGTTCCGGCAAAACCACGTTGCTCCACATTCTTGGTTGTATCGATCACCCGAGCGATGGTAGCTATCGGCTCAATGAAATGGCAATCGAACAGCAGTCACCGAAAGCTTTAGCTCATATTCGAAACCGTGATTTGGGATTCGTGATGCAGGATTTTGCTCTGATCGACCACTACTCTGTCCAAAAAAACGTCCTATTGCCGCTAAAATACATGAAAGAAACGAAGCTTCGCAAAGAACGCGCCGCTCGTCTTCCTGCACTGCTAGAGAAGCTTCATATCGGTCAGAAGCAGCATGAAAAAGTCATGAATCTGTCTGGTGGACAAAAACAGCGCGTTGCGATAGCACGTGCGCTGATTAACGAGCCTGACATCATTCTCGCAGACGAACCTACGGGAGCTTTAGATCAGAAAACCTCCTACGAAATCATCCAATTAATGCGCTCAATCAACCAAGAAGGCAAAACAGTTATTATCGTCACTCATGACCCCAGTATCGCGGCCCACTGTCAACGGATCGTACGAATCGAAGACGGCAAGATTATCGAGGATGGAGCTAACGTCGTTTAATTCGAATTTCTCGATAGTCCACAAAAAGTCGGCACTTTCCTATTATAGGAAAGCGCCCAGAGTATCGAGAAACCCATCTCTCCAAACGGAGGGTTGGGTTTCTTTTGCATCGAGTGTCTCTTGTTCCTTCGGCTTGCTTGGTCTGCCGGTCCAGGTGGTTCAAATACGGCCGGAATCATGTGTATTTCCAGCCGTCACATAGACATCCGTTATTACATTGTTCTTTCCATCAACGGTTCGGTGGTCCAGATAGAAAAAGCCTTACGGCTTCCCATCACGGACCATATACCCACTGTCCGGGTCGATCTTGCTCACTTTCACTTCTTTGGTTTCTTCCTCCTCCTCTTGTGGTTTTAGTGCTTTTTTTCATTCTCCTTCCAGTCTGCTTCTACAGCGGTATTCAGTTCGTCCAGGTAACCTTTCGTGTTTTGTAGCACTTTTTGTTTCGTGTATTTATGTTTGTTTGCACTAGCTTTGACGTGAGTCGAATCCGAGAACAAGACGTGTCCACCCACCATCTTGTGCGAAATGTCCTAGAAGATCGTCGTGCCGTTAAAGCGTGCTCGACGATTCCAGCTAATCGTGGAGTAGTCCGGCACTTTGTCGGTCAATCCTAGTCCCGGAAGTCAACGGTAAGCCAGGTTGGTTTGGATTTCACGTTCCAGTTGGCGTTTGGAACAAATGCCGTAAAAGTAACCGAGGAAAACCAATTTGAATAGAACGGTCGGGTCAATCGCCGGACGACCATTGTTTTCGCAATAAAGAGGACGGACTTTTTCATCGTTGAACAAGAAATTAATATACCGATCAATCTTTCGTAGCATATGGTTTTCGGGCACGAGATCTTCAATCGAAATGAGTTCATAGATTTGTTGTTTTTCTCGGTTTGGACGCAGTATGCGAAGACCTTCCGTTCGTTACAAGTAGCTTGTATTATACAACATTAATGCGGTGTCGTAATGAAACGAATGAATATAAAAAAGGCTGTCGAGAGTTTCTCGACAGCCTGAACCGAACCCTCAAGGGTTCGTCTTTTGTATGAAAACGATTAGCTGTTGCGAGGCGTATAATTCAAATCTTTAAACAGCCGATCCAGCTCTTTCGCTGTCAGATCGCGCCATTTGCCGGTCGGCAGGCTGTTCAGGTGAATATTCATGATCCGGATGCGCTTGAGCGCGCGGACGTTGTAGTCGAGCGCTTCGCACATCCGGCGGATCTGACGGTTGAGACCCTGGGTCAGCGTGATCTGGAACACGAACTTCGACAGCTGCTCCACTTTGCACGGGAGTGTCTTCGTATCCAGAATCTCGACGCCAGCCGCCATCTTTTTCAGGAACTCAGGGGTGATAGGGCGGTCGACCGTGACGATGTATTCCTTCTCGTGGCGGTTCTCCGCTCTAAGGATCTCGTTTACAATGTCGCCGTCGTTCGTCAGCAGAATCAAGCCTTCGGAATCTTTGTCCAGGCGGCCGACATGGAAGATTCGCTGCGAGTGGCCGACAAAGTCGACGATATTGCCTTTGACGCTGCGCTCGGTCGTACTGGTGATGCCGACGGGCTTGTTGAGCGCGATATAGACGTTCTCCTGCGCCGCTTTTTCCTTGATTCGTTTGCCGCTTACCCGTACGTCGTCGCCCGGCTCCACCTGGCTGCCCAGGTCCGCTTTGACACCGTTAATGGTTACTTTGCCTTCGGCAATGATCTTGTCCGCGCCGCGTCTCGACGTAAAGCCGGACTCGGCGATATATTTGTTAATCCGCAATTGTACGCACACCTTTCTGGTTGAGGAAAATTCTCTGTTTACCATAGCGCAAAAGGGGCGAGGTTGTACAGGTTTTCGAATAGGTATCGTTTCCGTACATATTAAAAGGCCGGTTCATTTGAACCAGCCTTTTTCCTTGACCGTTGTAATCGCCTCAATCCGGTTGCCGGCACCTAACTTGTCCAAAATAACCGAGACATAGTTGCGGACCGTTCCGTTGGTAAGGGAGAGTTGGCTTGCGATTTCTTTTGTGTTTTTGCCTTCGGAAATCAGCAGCAGCACTTCCCTCTCCCTTTCGGTTAACGGATTTTCTTCGGCGTAAGGCGCATCGTCCACAAGCTCGGGCGCATAGATGCGTCGGCCGGACATTACGCTGCGGATGGCATCCGCCAGTTCTTCGCTTGGGCTGTCCTTGAGCAGGTAGCCGTGTGCCCCCGCCTTGATTGCACGTTCAAAATAGCCGGAGCGCGCAAAGGTGGTCAGGATCAGCACGCGGCAGCCGGAACCTTTCAATTCCTCTGCAGCTTCCAATCCTGTTTTATGAGGCATCTCGATGTCCATGACACAGATGTCCGGCTTGTGCAGCCGAACGAGCTGAATCGCTTCCTCGCCGTCTGCTGCGCGGCCAACGACCTCCATGTCATCCTCGAGATCGAGCAGCGAGGCCAGAGCGCCGAGCATCATGCGCTGGTCCTCCGCAATCACGATTTTTATCACGCCTACCCCTCCTTATTTTAGTCGCGTCCTGATTCCCGCGCTGGTTCTTGTGTCTGGATGTCTGCTTCTGCTGTGTTTGGGTCGCGCTGCGCGAGTACGTACGGAATCCGCATAGTTAGCAGTGTTCCGCTGCCCGATTCAGAATCGGAAGTAATCTCGAGACTACCGTTTACGAATTCCAGGCGCTCACGCATACCTCGCAGGCCGCTTCCGCGTGTCCGGCTGCCTCCTTCTCGAAGACCGCTTCCGTTATCGGCAACCTGTACGATCAGCTCGCCGGGCGTCGGCTCAATCTTTACTCGGCAGGCGGTTGCTCCGCTGTGCCTGACGATATTGGTGACCGCTTCCTTCAGACACATGCTGACGACGTTTTCATTCAGCAGCGACGTGCGCGTCTTGGCCGGATCGCCGATCAGTGTGAATTCGATCTCCGCAGCCTTCAGAATCTGCCGCAATCGGTGTACTTCGTCTTCGATGTGCGTGCCGCGCATCTGTGTAACCAGCTCGCGGAGTTCTTTGAGCACGACCCGGGCGGTCTGCTGGACATCTCGAATTTCGTCTTCCGCCCGCTGCGGATTTTTGGTGACGAGTTTCGCGGCCAGGTCGCTTTTGAGGCCAATTAGTGCCAGGTTCTGGCCTAGTGTGTCATGCAGATCGCGGGCAATGCGCTGGCGCTCTTCCATGACGACCAGCTCGGAAATCCGCTTGTTGGCATGTTCGAGCTGTCCTTCCAGCCGTTCGCTTTGGTTGCGATTGTAAGTCGTAACCGGCAGCAGGATCACGGCAATAATCGTGAGAGCAACGAACGGCCATTGGGCGATCATCAGCGGGTCATGCCGGAGGAATCCTAAGTAGACGGAAGCGAGTGCGGCGGTCAGCTGGATGGAATACAGGATGAAAAATCCTCGTTTGTTGCGAATGTTTCCGACAAAGTAAGCCAGAAATACTGCAAAATACACATAACCGAACATAAGCGTCATGGTAACAGAAACCGCCAACTGCATGCTTGTCCAGAAATAGCGGATCCGGCCTTTAGAAGCGAAGGCAAGCAGGTAGCAGATAAAGAAGCCGAGAACCAGCGATATTCCCATTACGGTATGGAACACGGTGGACGACCGGAAAATAAAATAAAACGGAAGAATGTAGAAAACGACCCATACGTACGGATTGAGTCCGGTGCTCCGCTGGAAAATCTGGTACCACTTCTGCATGAATTTCCGCCCTCCGTAGACCGATGCCGGCAGCGATGAGAGACTTTCATTCCCGTACGCCGCTTCATTTTTTGTCAACATTATAACCTGAGGCCCCCCTTTTTCCCAAGTGCTCTCGTCTTTTTGTATGTTATCGGTAAATTTAAAGACCCCCGGAAGCTCATGCTTCGGGGGTCGAACTGTTGGCTCGCCGACCGCGCAGATAAGGTAAAGGTGTCAGTCGCGGTACAGGAGCGGATATTATTTGTTCGATTCGCGCGATACAGTCTGTACAGCGTTCTGCGGCAGTCCGCTGCGCACTTTCCGGTAGCCGGTGAACGACTTGGTCTCTTCGTCCCACAGGCGGAATTTGAGAGATTGCAGGCTGGTCCGCAGCGTGATTGTCGTCGCTTTTTGCAGCGGAATCGAGGAATCATGCGCTTTTTCCAAATTGTAGTTCGGTACTTTCGGACTCAAGTGATGCACATGGTGGAAGCCGATGTTGCCCGTGATCCACTGCAGCGGCTTCGGCAGTTTGTAATACGAGCTGCCTTCGACGGCTGCGTTCACGTAATTCCATTCTTCTTCGTGCTCAAAGTAGGAGTCTTCGAATTGGTGCTGCACGTAGAACAACCAGATGCCGAGCATGCCGGAGAAGAAGAAGACCGGACCCTGCACAAGCACGAATGCCTGCCATCCCATTGCCCAGATCAGCAGTGCATACAGTCCGACAAGCAGAATGTTCGTCAAGTAAGTATTGTAACGCTCCTGCTTTTTCGCGCCTTTACGGTTGAAGCGTCCTTGAATCAGGAAGACGAAGATCGGTCCGATTCCGAACATGACAAGCGGGTTACGGTAAAAACGGTAAGCCAAGCGTGTCCAGAAGGAAGCATTTTCGTATTCTTCAATCGTCAGCAGCCACATGTCGCCTTCGCCGCGCTTATCAAGGTTGCTGCTCGTCGCGTGGTGCATCGTATGGCTGTATTTCCATTTGCGGTACGGCATAATCGTAATGACGCCTGTAATGGTGCCGACAATGTCATTAGCTTTTTTGTTTTTGAAGAAAGAACCGTGCGTGCAGTCATGGAAAATAATGAATGTCCGGATCACGAAGCCGGAAGCCACGAGCAGAAGCGGGAGGGCCAGCCAGTAGGAGACGGACAGGGCCAAGTAGCCGCCGACCCAGAAAATAATAAGTGGGATGATCGTATTGAACAGCTGCATAACGCTGGCTCTGGTATCGGACTTCTCGTAGGGTTTCATGTGTTTTTTGAGTTCCGTAATCGGGTTTTGGCTTTGGGACATGCTCATGGATGAATTCCCCTTTCGCGGACATTCCTCGGAACGCCTCTATTGATTACAAGTATACGGGGATTGCAGATGCTGACACAGTCATAAACGTCAGTTTGTTGAGATGACAAATGTCATATAGGGAAGTTTTGTCGAAATGAATTTACGGATACGTGACTCTTTGCATATCTGTATATTTTTTGTAGATGTACGATTGTTATTTTGAAGGAAGCCGCAATGAGTTGGCACGAAATCCAACAAACAGCCAAAGAATTGTGAAGGGGCTATCCAAGCGAATTTTTATAATTTTGAAAGTGAGCGGAGGCAGAGTGATGAGAGCGCTGCTGGTAGATGATGAAAAATTGGCGCTTCTGCATTTGAAGAGCATGCTGGAGCAGGAAGACAAAGTACAAATTGTGGGAGTATGCAGCGACGCAATTCAGGCATTAAAGCAGGTTGAGGCCTTGGAGATCGACCTCGTATTTCTCGATATCGGAATGCCGGAAATCGGAGGTCTGGAGCTTGCGGACCGGATACGTTCCCTGGATGCCGGAATTCAAATTGTATTTACAACCGGCTGTGACAGCTATGCATCCGAGGCTTACCGGGTCTATCCGCTGGACTATATGAGAAAGCCAGTCGACCGCAAAAGGCTTGGCCGTACGCTCGACATGGCTCGCCACCGTCTGGAAGCGGCAGGTCGTCCAAGACGGACCGTACCTGAAAGTCCTTCCCTACGCTGCCTGGGTTCTCTGAGAGTATACCGGCCGGATACAGGAGAAGATTATATCAAGTGGAGAACGTCCAAAGCCCAAGAGCTGTTCGCTTATTTACTGTATAACAAGGGACATACGGTCAATCGGGAAAAGCTGCTGGAACTGTTGTGGCCAGGCTTTGAACCCGAGCGGGCGGCGTCACAGCTGTACAACACGATTTACAATGTTCGTACAGCGTTGAAGGACGAAGGATTGGACATGGAAATTGTCAAAGCGAGTCCTGCAGCCGGTTACCGTCTTGAGACCGAACGTATAAATGTCGATGCGTGGCAGTGGGAGGAAGCAGTGATGGCCCTGCCACGGATTAGTCCTGATTCGCTGGACAGGCATGAGGCAGTCTTGAACGCTTATACCGGGGATTATTTGGCGGGACACGGCTACTCATGGTCGACGGACGAAGCTTTGCGGCTGCAACGTCTCTGGTTAGAGCATGCGCGCCGGTTGAGTGATTTCTACCGCACGCAAAGGATGGCAGACAAAGCAGGTGCGGTCGTTCAGCGCGTCCGCCGACTGGATGCACCCGGGCAGACGGACGCTTTTGATCAAGGGGAACACGAGAAGGACGGTACGGAGGAGAAAGTATCTCATGCCTGACAGATGCAGCTGGCAGATGCAATTGACAGAAATGCATTACCGGCATCATCTGCTTCAGGAAACAAGGCTGATCGCCTGGCTTGATTCCGAGCACCAGGGCGTGTCTTCAAATACGCTCTAAGACAGATTGAGGAAAGCCCGTTTACTCGGACGCCGGAAACCGGCCGATAATCATAGTCTCGATCAGGGTGTAGGCTTTCTCCAGATCGAGGTCGGGCTGAAGCAGCTTCTGGAGCGCCAAGCCGTCAAAGCAGGCGAGCAGAACAGCAGACAGAGCTTCGCGTTCGTCAGGTTCAATATCACCCAGTGTCGAATCAAGCACACTGGCAATGCCCTGACGGCCGGTCTCAAGCAGATCTGCTACCTCGCCAGCCAATGCCGTGCTGCGAAGGCCTTGGGCAAACAGCTCGTATCGAAGCTTATACCATTCCGGTTCGCGCCCGCCGTCCGCCGTTCTCCTCGGCGATGCATTCGTTTCACGCAGCTCCGGAGACGCGCCCGGAAGCACTTCTTCGAACTCTTCTTCGTAGCGGTCCCGGCTCTGCCGCACCACTTCATGCAAAATATCTTCTTTTGTCTTGAAATAGTAGTGGACCAGTCCGGGGGCGGCCAAGCCGGCCTCGGCTGCGATCTCTTTGATCGAGGCGCTTTCGTATCCCCGGTCTGCAATGGTCCTTGCCGCAGCCTCAACAATTTGCATCTTCCTCGGATTTTTCTTCATTTTTCTTCCTTCCCCCTTGAAACTCCGTTCCATTCAGCGTATCAGGTCAAATCTCAGGTCGCAATCTTGTTTCTGCAACTTTTCATAAACGTTGTACGGCTAGAGATTTTTGTGAGGAAAGGTAAAGTAGGAACACAGATAGAAGTAGAAGTAAAGGTAGATACGAAAGTAGAAGTGAAAGTAGAGCTGAAGCTAGAAATGGATGTGGAAGTAAAGGTGGAAGTAGAAGTAGATACGGAAGTAAGAGTAAATACAGAGCTAAAGCTAGCAATAGATGTGGAAGTGGAACTGAAAATAGAGATAAACGCTGGATTAATGCACAGATCGGGGCTTCTACACCACAAAAAAGCTTTCCGGCCCTGGGACCGGAAAGCTTAATAGATTGAGAACGTACTATTCACTTCTTCCGCCCATCAATCGACGTCTAACGAATCCTGATATCACTATTTGCCGATTTTTGGTCTTTTTGAAAACCTAACGAATCCTCATACTCTTATTTGCCGCTGTAAAGTCTCTTAGAGGCCGATTTTACTCAAATAGCGATACTACGATTCGTTAGAATGTGTAAAAGCCGTCTGGAAAGCAAATAACGTGATTAGAATTCGTTAGAGTGCCTAAGATCTGCAGAGGTACCTAACGTAATTAGAATTCGTTAGAGTGCCTAAGATCTGCAGAGGTACCTAACGTAA
>NZ_KB899307.1 GCF_000378145.1 Saccharibacillus kuerlensis DSM 22868
GTACAATAAGTGCGCAGGTGCAACTATTTCACATAAAAGTAAGGTTAGAAACGCGAAAACGCTGAAATAAGTGTATAGGAGCACTTATTTCAGCGAAAATTAAAAATGTGAGAAAAATAAGTGTACAGGCGCACTTATTTCTCCCCCCCTATTACACCTTCAATAAACTCTTTCGAATTTTGCTGAAACAGGTTTGCATACAGGCCCTAGTCTACAAAAATTCATTCCATAAAAGAGGACTCGCCATGAACTCGGATCGATTTATTCCAATGACATCGCCAACTCTTTGGGCAGCAGCCTGGTTCTTAAACTGAATGACGGACAGCGCAAACGTACTTGGGAACGTGCTTGGGAACGTTAATGGATAATATTCTACTTGTTGTGACGCCTGTCCTTTAACGAGGATGGGCTTTTTCTTTAATTTAAACGCCTTTTCTTTAGTTCCGCCTCTTTTTGTAAAGGCTTTCATCATATAGTTTTAGAGAGAATTAGATATGCAGTACAATCCATTTAACCGAAACGGAGGAATTCCATGAGCACCCGAAAAAGGATCAAGTCTTCCCGCCGTCCCCAGTCCCACTTTACGCGCAGAGCTGCAGCCGCGGCGCTCGCTCTCTCCCTGATTGCAGCCGGACTGCCGCTCCAGGCAAGCGCCGGCGATACCTGGCCGTTCCAGGGCGACAGTGCCCACGGACAGAACCAGCCGAGCGTACACGGGTACACCAGCGGTCACATTCTGGACTGGACGCCGGAGCGCGACCGGGATTCGGAATTGCTGCGTTCGCATGTACCCTTGCAGCCGAGAATCTCTCCTTTTTCCGCTACACAGGCCGATCCAAGTCTTAGTCCCGACGTACATATGATGAATGTGGCGGGCGATTACGGGAATGCTTTTATCGAAAATGCACCTTACACTAACAAGTTCGCCCAGTACCATTTCAACTTCTGGCAGTATACGGACTACTACTCGTATTGGCATGGTACCGCGACCGCCTACACGCCGCCGGAATACTATGATGATTTGGCGCAGAAAGACTGGCAGCAGAAATGGTTTGAATTCGGCATGCTGAACATTCCGAATCCGACCTACACCGACGCAGCGCACAAGAATGGCGTCATGTCGCTGGCCGGTATCTTTTTCTCCAACAATGACCGCGGGCAGCAGACGTACAAGCAGATGATCGTCAAAGACGAGAACGGGAATTTCCCGGTTGCAGACAAATTGATCGAGATGGCGCATTACTTCGGCTACGACGGTTATTTTGTCAATCAGGAAGAAATCGGGCCGAATGTCGAACCTGCCGATATTCCGGATTACCAGGAGTTCGTCAAGACGCTGAAGCAGGCCGGTCTGTATATTCAATGGTACGATTCGCTGAATACCGACACGGGCTCGAATACATTCGCCCGGACATTCCGCGATAACAATATCATGTTCCTGCATGACGCCGAAGACGGGCAGCAGGTATCGGATTCGTTCTTCTTCGACTACGGTATGGGGCAGCGTCAGATTGACGCCGCAGAGCAATTCCTGAGCGATTGGAACACGAAATACGGCACGAATTACGATCTGTTCGAGAACGGCTACGCCGGATTGGAAGCAGGACGCGACCGGTTCAAAAATGTGCAAGGCACCGCACTTCAAGCCAAGCTGGATGCCGACGGAAAACTGCGCACAAGCCTTTCGACACTTGGCGCGGACTTCGTACATGCCGGTCTCGACGAAGACATGAATCAGGGTTGGCCGAGCCGCAAGCGCAGCGAGAACGACTACCAGTGGATGACAGATATTCGTGAACAGTTGTGGTGGTCGGGACCGAACCAAGATCCGTCGAACACTTCCGTGTCCGCTCAGAATACAGCATCCAACGTCTATGCGGACAACCGTTATTGGCCTGGCATCGCTTCCGTCATTGCGGAGCGCTCCGTCGTCGGCGGCGATACGTTCCATACCAACTTCAACACCGGACACGGTCTGGATTATTACGTGAACGGCAAAGTCTCCAACAATGAAGAATGGTCCAATATGAGCCTGCAGGATATTCTTCCAAGCTGGCAGTGGTGGCAGGAAACGTCCGGCAGCAAGCTTGACGTGGCTTTCGATTACGGCCGCCAGTACAAAACGGGCAATTCCGACAAGTTCGATCGTGCCATGATCGGCGCTTACGAAGGCGGCAGCTCGCTGGCATTACGCGGCAAGCTCGATGCGGAGACGTTCCTGCGGCTGTACAAAACGGATCTGTCTGTTGCAGCAGATTCGAAAATGTCCGTTACTTATAACAAAACCGTCAAAAGCGACGATTCGCTTATGAGTGTTGGCATAATCTTCGCAGATGCTCCGGATACGACGGTCAAAGTCCCGGTGCCGGGTACCGGCGGTAAGACGCAAGGCTGGAAAACGGCCGAAGTGGATCTGTCCCCATACGCCGGACGGGAAATTGCCGCATTTGGGCTGGTCTTCGATCCGGGTACGCAGCCGGTCGCGGATTACCGGATGAACGTAGGCGAACTGCGTTTGACGAACAACTCACAGACCCCGCCCACCGCACCATCGGGTCTGGCCATCGAAGACATTTATCCGGAAAGCGGCGAGATGATCGTGAACTGGAATCTTGACGATAATTATGAAAAGGTACAGCTGTACAACGTCTATATTAACGATACATTCGTCGGCGGCAAATACGACGAGACATTCTATATCAAAAACCTTCCGTCGCAGTCGGGGGTCGTAAAAGTCACAGCTGTCGGACCGGATGGCACGGAGAGTGCAGCAGCCGAAGTGCCATTCAACCTGAACAAAGCTCCCGAGCAGCTGAAAGCTTCATCCGGAGACAATGGAGAACTGCATGTAAGCTGGACGGTGCCACGAAGCGTGAAAGGCGACACGACAGTCAGCATCCGATCGGTCAACTGGACAACAACGCCTGAACCGATTGCCGAAGAACTGGTCATCCCGCATGGCGAGACATCAGCCGTATTTGCAAATATGCCACTGAACGGTGACGAGTACATCGTGACGATTCGTAAAGACGGTCTGACTCCCGTTTCAATTGCCGGTACTTTTGCCGATAAAATTGCCGAACCTTACGGGGAAGACTGGTCGTGGGATGAAGATACGCTGAACCTGCCGATGCCGAACACACGCGACTGGCGCTATCTGTACGTGTATGAAGACGGCGAGCTTCGCTCCTTCCCGACGACTTACAACGTTGGTGAACGAGACCGGATTATCCGCGGCCGAACAACCAAAGCCAGCCTGAGCTTCAGTTCGACGGCCGATCGTGTCGAAGTCGTACTGGAAGATTACAGCGGCAACAAGTCGGAGCCTGTCATTCTTAGAGGCGAATAATTATTGTTCCAAATCGCGGTCGTTAGATTTGTCTTGTGAGCCGCTTATCTGATGAGCTTATAGCTTGTCTGATGAACTTATAAAGTGAACAATCTCTTTCCGTCAGCAAAAGCTCTGCCCATTCTTAATGGGCAGAGCTTTTTTAAAATTGTGTCGGCCGCCCTAACAACGAATCGATCATAGATCATACACTATGATTCTCACTCGAAATTAACTTGCAATTTGCAAATTAATCGTTTATAACAAAAGCAAGAGGTGAATCCAGTTGACTAACAAACGAGAGCTCTTCCAAATCATGACACGCCGATTCGGCCTACTGGGCAAAAACTGCTGCAGTGTAGGCGGGTACGATCTATCTGCTGCACAAAGTCACATTTTGTACGAGATCGACCGGGGACGCTCGCCTTCCATGCAGCAGGCGGCAGACACACTCGGAACCGATATCACTACATTCAGCCGCCAAATTCAGAGTTTAGTTAGGATGGGACTTGTTGAGAAATCCCCCGCTCCTTCCGACCGCCGCATCTCTCTGCTGTCGCTGACTACTGCCGGCAAATTCGTCGCAGCCTCCATTGACAAGCAGATGAACAGCTATCTCGACGAAGTTTTTTCTTACCTGACTCCGTTCGAGCGGGAGACTGTTCTCCGATCCATCGAATTGCTTAACGGAGCTATGGCTCAATCAAGCCGCTGCTGCGCACCGGTCAGAGACGAAGCAGAAGATCATTCAGGAAATGAATCTTAGACGATAAACCTTAGATTCAGATGCAATAAAACTTGTATGTTGCAAATTTAATTGAACGAATTATGTTTAATGGAAATAGTTATCCTTATTGAATGACCTATCCCGCTTCTACAAAAAGGAGAATGATAGACATGAAATCGACCGCACAAGATGAGATTCGGCAAAACGTACGCAGTCATTACCAAAAAGCCGCTTCAAGCTCTTCCTGCTGCACGGGCAAAGCCGATTCGATTAGAGACGCGGAAGCTGCCTCCGTTCTGCTTGGCTACTCCCAGGAGGAACTTCAGGCTGCACCGGAAGGTGCCAATCTAGGGCTCGGCTGCGGTAATCCGCAGACCATTGCCGCGCTGCGTCCCGGCGAAACGGTACTTGATCTTGGCAGCGGCGGCGGATTCGATTGTTTTCTGGCAGCGCGTCAGGTCGGTAAGGAAGGCCGGGTCATTGGGGTAGATATGACGCCCGATATGATCAGCAGAGCTCGGCAAAACGCCGAGAAGTCCGGAGCAGCCAACGTCGATTTCCGACTGGGCGAGATTGAACATCTTCCCGCAGCAGACGGAATTGTTGACGTAATCATTTCCAACTGTGTCATCAATCTCTCTCCGGCCAAACAGCAGGTGTTCGACGAAGCGTTCCGAGTGCTGCGCCCTGGCGGCCGACTGGCAATTTCGGACATCGTAACGACGGCCGAGCTGCCTTCATCAATCAAGAATGATCTGAAGGAACTGTATGCCGGCTGCATTTCGGGCGCGTCTTCTATCTCCGAACTGACCGACATGCTCAGTAAGAGCGGTTTTACAAATGTCCGAATCGAACCGAAGGAAGAATCAAGCTTATTCATCCGCGATTGGGTACCGGGCAGCAGCATCGACAATTATATTCGCTCCGCCGTTATTCAGGCAGTCAAACCTTAAGAGGAGGATGAACGGATCATGGAAAAAAGAACGAGTTCAGATGCGGATGCGAGTTTGGATTTGGGTTCAAGTTCTCTTATTGTCCGCCCTGCCGAAGAGCGAGACTTAAAATCCATTCTGAATATTTACAATGAAGGCATCGAAGATCGGATTGCTACGTTAGAATCGGAGCCTAAGGAGTTTTCATACATGCAGGATTGGTTCGAAGCTCACCGCGGCCGATATGCTGCGCTGGTCGCCGAACGAGATCATCAAGTTGTCGGATGGGCGTCTCTTAATCCCTATTCACAGCGCTGCGCCTATGACGGAGTAGCGGACCTGTCAGTCTACATTGCCCGATCCGCGCGCGGAACCGGTGTCGGAAGCCGGATGCTGGAAGCGCTGGAGCGCTCAGCCAGGCAAAACGATTTTCGCAAAATCGTGCTGTTCACATTCCCCTTCAATGCAGCCGGACAAGGATTGTATCGCAAAGCCGGTTATCGGGAAGTTGGTATATTCGAGCAGCAGGGTATCCTTGATGGCAGGCCTATTGATGTGATGATTATGGAGAAGCTGCTTGCGAACATGGTGCCAGAGAATCGATGAAGTATAGGAATATTGCACATTCAAAAAGAAGCTGCCGGAAATCCCGACAGCTTCTGTGCATGTTCAAAAATCAGATTGTCCCTTGAAGACGAAAAGTATAAGCCTTAGCCGAGCGCAGACTTAACTGCAGACTGCCTGTTCAAGCCTGTTTATTTAAAATGTTCGGCTCAGCCTTCAATTGTGCTCGAAGCTGCATCCGACTCACTTTCGGCTGATTCTGAAGTTGCGTCCGTACTGCTGTCGGCAGCTGCAGCGCCTCGCCGCCCATCTCCGCGCTTGCCGCCTTTTCCTTCGCCGCTTCTTGCCGCGTCGAACGTCCGGTTCACGAACTCTTCCGCACGTGTAGCGATCTCAGCTGCACGTTCGTCGTACTGTGCCTGCGTAATCGTACCCGCTGACAGTTTTTCGTCAAGCGAAGCCTTAAGGGTCGAAGCAATCAGATCAACTACCTTCTGCACTTCTACGCCTTTTTCACCGGCAATAGCTGCCAGTGACTTCCCTGCCTGCCGTTCCGTCTTAAGCTCGTCTTCCGTCAGACCCAGCAGCGAGGCCACTGCCGCCTGATCGATCTTCATGCCGCCTTTTCCGCCTTTTGCTTCGCCACTTCTTGCCGCGTCGAAAGTCCGGTTCACGAACTCTTCCGCACGCGTAGCGATCTCAGCTGCACGTTCGTCGTACTGTGCCTGCGTAATCGTACCCGCTGACAGTTTTTCATCAAGCGAAGCCTTAAGGGTCGAAGCGACCAGATCAACTACCTTCTGCACTTCTACGCCTTTTTCACCGGCAATAGCTGCCAGCGACTTCCCTGCCTGCTGCTCCGTCTTGAGCTCATCTTCGGTCAGACCCAGCAGCGATGCCACTGCCGCCTGGTCGATCTTCATGCCGCCGCGATGACCGAAACCTTTGCCGCCTTTACCGGCATAATCCGGCTTTGCCGTAGAAACTTCTGCCGTCGAAGTGGAATCCGTAGAAGCTGCATAGGTGTGGGCGACGGCCGTACCGCCTGCCGCCAGAGACAGGGCCAGTGCGCTGAGTGCGATAGTCTTTTTCATAAAAGTAAAGTCCTCCCGATGATCCGAACGGATCTTGATTTTGCCGTTCCGCTTAATCTGCGGTCCGACAAAATCATCTTAACGCCCTTTCCTTAAATGAACCTGATAAGCCGGTAAGACTCGAATACTACGCCCAATACTCATCCGGCTTGTACATAATCTCTGCTCCTGCCCGAATGGTCAGTGTAGATGTGGTCTCGTCGTAAATCACATCATGCTCGCCCACATAGAACCAATGCTTGATCGGCGGCTCGCCGGGCGGTTCTTCAAAACGGAATACATTCAGCTCGCGCTGCACATCACGGATCTCTTCCGCCAGCCAGGGCGAAACCCCTTGAATGCTCAGTATCATGCCCCCTTCTTCGGAAGGTTCCAGCGTATAGGTTACGTCATCGGTCCCGCTGTTGACCAGCATTCGTCCTGTTACCGCATGCTTGACGAGAATACGTTCGTGTTCATGCCCTTGCTCTGGTGCAGTCATTATTGTGTCCTCCTTTTCCTTTACGGCAGATCGACCAGCATATAGAATACCGGAGCGGTTCCAGTCAGCGAGAGTTCAGGCGCTTCGGTAATCCGCGCGGTGTCTCGGCGGCCAAGTCTGGAAGTCTCTCCGGCACCGGATACGTCCAGCTCACCTTCGATCACGAAGAGGAATATGCGGCGTCCGACAGCCTGCTTAAAATGGATCGCCTGCCCGGCTTCAAGTCGACTCAGATAAATCGTCATATCCTGTCCCAGGTCGGTAACGCCTTCCAGACCTTGCCCGGATGCGATCGGAACCAACGCTCCGTCAAGTGCGGCCGTATCAAATTCGCCTGTTGTATACGACGGTTCCTTTCCCCGTTCGGCGGGTTCGAACCAGAGCTGTAAAATATGCACATCCTCATGCTCCGACGGATTGTGTTCCGTATGAATGACGCCCGTACCGGCACTCATCCGCTGAACGCCGCCGAATCCGGTTACCGCCACATTGCCGAGACTGTCCTCATGACGAAGCCTTCCCGACAGGATGATGGAGACGATCTCCATATCACTGTGCGGATGCGCACCAAACCCTTTGCCGGGTGCGATAATATCATCGTTGCAGACCCGCATTGGGCCGAACTTGACGTTCTCCGGATCGTAATATTCCCCGAAGGAGAAGCTGTGTCCTCCTTTCAGCCAACCTTTGTCGTACTCAAAACGCGAACTTGCCGGATAAATGTGGATCATAATGAGCATGCCCCTTTCATAATGTATATTCAAGCGTATCGACGCGTTCTGCCTCCAAGCCTCAGAAGCGGAAAATCTCTACCTCATAAGGACTCAACTCGATCTCGTTCCCGTAACGTCGGCCGCTCAGCAGCCCTTCGCTCTGCAGCGCCTCGGTGTATGCTCCGCTGATGCGGAACTTCCTTGCCTCCCGTCCCAAATTCAGCAGGAACAGATACGAACCGGATTCTCCGCTGCGCACCGAAATCTGCACACCGGCCGGCAGGCCTTCCGCATACGGAAGGCTGCGTTCCTGGGCGATGCGAAGCAGCAGAGAACGCATATAGTCCTCCTCGGGATGTGTTCCCAAGTAATAGACCTCTCCGCGTCCAAACGGATTTCGGGTAACTGCCGCTTCGCCGGCAAAGAACACATAACCGCCGTAGCGCGCCAATACTTCGGCGTGTCCACCCTCGTTCGGATCCAGAATATCCGCCCACTGACTGCTGGCAAACTGCTCGCCGTCTTCGGTATCCAGACGGACGATATCGCTGCCGAGCGGATCGTATTCGCGTACCGTCACGCCGGCGCAGTCCGCCAGCAGTCCCGGAAGCGGCCGCATCACGCAGACATTGTTCATATTTTTCACGCCCGACCGGGCCGTCAGCAGCAATGTGCCGCCGTCCGCGGCGAAACGGCACAGCCGCTCTGCGGCTTCGTCGTCAAGCAGATACAGATGCGGTGCAAGGATGACCCGGTAACCGTCCAGCGGCTGACGCCAATCGATGACATCACAGTCGATGCCGAGCTTGGTCAGCGTCCGGTGATATTCTTTGATGTTTTCATAGTAATCGAAGTTTTCGGTCTGTTTCTGAATACGCAGCGCTTCAAGCTGCTCATGCGACATTAGAATCGCAACCGATGCGCTTGGCGTCGTTCCTGCCAGCAAGGGGGCGAGACGCTGAGCTTCGCTGCTCATCTCCGCGAATTCGGCCAGCCGGCGTCCCGGTACATTGCTGTGGTCGATCAAGCCGTGCCAGAACTGCTCCGCACCGATATTGGCGCTGCGCCAGCGGAAGTGCACGACCGTATCCGCGCCGCGGGCAATCGCCTGCCAGGCATACGCCCGAATATAGCCGGGCTGCGGCATCCGCCACATTGGCATCCAAGCACCCGGCGATCCGCTTAACTGCTCCATGATCCAGAAGTTTTTGCGCTTGATCCCCCGTGTGACATCCAGCGACAGCGCTCCGCTGTAGGGCGCGGTCCCGGACTTGCCCGGTGACGTATTCGGATAATAATCGAAAGAGGCGAAATCCAGCTCGTCGCCGACTTTGTACAGATCCAGTCTCTGCGGATAACTGTGAAAATTATGCGTGATGAAATGGTTGGGACAGTGCTTCCGAATTGCGGCGATCTGCCAGGCTTGAAATTCGGCAACCGAATCCCATTGGAAGCGGGCGAAATCAAGCAGGAAAGAAGGATTTTCGTACGGCGATCCGCCGAGTGGAGGCGTGACCTCACTCCAGTCCGAATATTCGCCGCTCCAGACGACGGTTCCCCATTCTCGGTTCAGATTTTCAAGCGTGCCGTACTTGCGGTACACCCAGTCCCGGAAATCTTCGGCGGCCTGCGGACTCTGACTGTCGAGCATGCTGAATTCATTATCCGTCTGCCAGCCGACGACAGCCGGATGATTCGCATAACGCTCCGCCAATTTACCGATCAATCGTTCCCCATAGCGGCGCAGCGAACGGCTGTTGAAGCAGCGATGTCCACGTACACCGGGTTGGAAAATACGACCGTCCGACATCACCGGAAGCACATCCGGGCACTTGGTCGTCAGCCATCTTGGCGGCGTATGGGTCGGCGTACCGATCACTACATCGATCCCATAACGGCCGAACAGATCAATTGCCCGATCCAACCAGCCGAAATCGAATTCTCCGTCTTTCGGCTCCATCCGGCTCCAAGCGAATTCGCCGACCCGTACAATGGCAACTCCGGATTTTTGCATCAAAGAGGCATCTTCCTCCCACAGCGTCTCATCCCAATGTTCGGGATAATAATCGACACCCATACGGACACTTTCGAAGTTCTTCTGCTGCGGCTGTGTCATGATGACTTCCCCTCTCCTATTCGCTTCGTGCCTTAGAAATTCGAGGTTTTTTCGTCAATCCCTGCTCTTTGCCTAAACGTTTTATCAAAACAAAAAAGACAGCCCCAAGCTTCTGGGACTATCTGGAGGCTGCGTATTTCTCTTCGTCGAACCATAATTTCCCGAAACAAAAACTCCGGTATTTCCGGGTAGTCGACAGGTTAGCGGATTCCGCACATTTAAGCAGATTCTCCTCCCTGCTCCTGGCGATGTGCATGCACCCGGTTCCGGCCGGATTCTTTGGCTTTGTACAGAGCCTCGTCGGCGAGACGAATCAGGTCCTGCCGATCGAATCCTTCGCTCCATTCCGCTACTCCAAAGCTTGCAGTAATTGTATATTTCCGTGACGGTGACTCTAATTCCAACTGTTTGCGTATCCGTTCGGCTGCTATTTCTGCTTCTTCAAGCCGCGTTTTGGGCAGGAGAACCGCGAACTCTTCGCCACCGAAGCGTACCGGAATATCGCCAGGACGGACGCAGGTCTCGAGCAGCTTCGCCAAATGCTTTAGAACAAGATCACCCTCCGGGTGCCCCCAAGTGTCGTTGAACACCTTGAAACGGTCAACGTCAAGCAGAATCAGACTGAATGGATAATTCTTTCCTTCCTGCTCGTATCGTTTCACAAACAGATCCAGCGATTGATCAAAGTGTCTGCGGTTCCAGATTCCCGTCAGTGAGTCGTGGAGAGCCATATCCTGAATCCGCGTTGCTTCCGTCGCATTTTCCAGCGCCGTTACGATCATGGGAGACAGCATCTCCAAACGTTCCTTTTTCAGCGCAGAGAAATGATTAGGCTCTACGGACAGCAGATTCAGCACACCGAGCACCCGGAAGTCCTTTTTCAAAATGATATGCAGCGAAGAGCGAATTCCTTGTTCGTACAAGGCGTCGGTAAGTGAACCATTTGTCCGGTATTTCGACCAGTCATTGTGAAAAATCGAAAAGCCTCTCTGGAGCATTTCGTATATGTCATTTTCTTCGCCTTCAAGTGGAACATCCCGGTAATCGAACGTCCCGTTCTCGAACACAGCTTTGATCGAAAAAGTTCGATCTCCGTTCCGGGTAATAATCGATAGCCGCTCGCACGGAACCAACGAACAGATCGACTGCAGCGCAACCCGGTATGCTTCTTCCACGCTGCGCGCCTGATTCAGTACGTTGATCATCCGATAGGTTTCTTGGAGATCATGTTTCTCCTTCTCCATCTCCTCGCGCATCAAATCGAAGTTTTTCACCAGCCGACCGATTTCGTCATCTTCCCGATATACCGGAAGCTTGGAATAAATATAGCCAGACTTGTACGACGCGACCGCTTGATCAAGTTGAATAATCGGGCTGGCGATACGGCCAAGTCCCTTTTGAAGATGATACTGCTTAAAGAATTGAATCAAAATAAAGATGACGCCGATGATCGCAAACAAATAGTACAAGCCATTCAGCAGTTCCACTCTTCGTTCGTCGCGCATGATCTCGACTTCTCTCAGCAGTTCCGCTTCAAGGTCACGGAAAGAATCAAACCGCTCTTTGCCCCTGAGCAGTTCCGTGTTCGTGATGGTTCCTCCGGCCATCACTTTCCGGATTTGAGCGTCTCCGTACTCCTCTTTCCAACTCTCGCCCATGCCAATCAGTCGGACGACCTTTTCTTGCAGGTAAGTCAATTCCGGTACGCTTTCTATTTGACCCAGCAAGGAAGCCGCAACTTGTGCGTAATACCTCACGCCTTCATCGAAAGGTTCCAAAAACTCGATATCTTTGGTCAAAAGATAGCCTCTCTGGCCGGTCTCCTGATCGATCAAAGCATTCTCAAGTCTGAGCAGTTGAATGCGCAGGTCGGCAGCCTCACGCACCCTCTGATAATCGCTCTGCACGGAATTCGCCATATAAGTAAAGCCTATTATAATATTCAAAATAAAAACGGTTGTAAAACATATATTAAGCCAGATCAGATTAGAACCTACGAATTTTTTGCCCTGAAGAAGCTTTTTCCACATATTATCACTTCTTTTCTCCGTCATGCACGGTTACCGGTATGGTTAAAAAAGGACTCATATCCCCTATATCTTTATATCTGTTTTTAGAACCTATTTATTTAGTGAATACAAAAAAACACCGGACTTATTGTCCGGTGTTTTTTCTTGTATCCCACTCGTTTCCTATTACACCAAATTCCAGAACATAACCGTATTTGCAACTGTCACCAGTGTGAACAGAATCGTATTTACAAAGGCCGGCAGCCAGACATTGTTCGTCTGTTCGAACAGCTTCCGCGCATAAATGGCAGCCACGATCAGCACCGGTACCAAGGCGAACAGCAAAATGCCATTCAGATTCTGATCCGGATACAAGGCAACGCCTCTGGCAAAGTTCAGACCGTATTGAGCGATCAACCATAGAATGAGTCCGCCTACGTTCAAGAAGATTGCCAGCAGATAACCGCCTCTACGTGAACGGGTGTCGGCATTAATTGCTACCGCACTGACGAAGTAATAGATCAAGAAGAATGGCATATAGCGCAGACCTGTAATGAAATGCTCCATCGTAAATGTGCGTACCGCGAACGTCCAGATGCGGAAGTCCGTACCGAAGATCGCCTGCATGGCGAACAGCAGCAGATAACCGACCGCAACAGCGATTGCCGCCGTGCACAGGCTGGCGATAATCGTCATCGGATTCAGGCTGATGCCATAGTCCTTGAAGCTTGCGCCCGAACGCTTCTTGCTGAAGTAATAGAACGCGAACGTGATGAACGCCGTAATCGAAGATGACACAAGCGCCCAATATACGATCTGGTTTGTCGTCGGTTCATTGAAGAACGGACTGAGCGGCACAATGCTGTCCGCCTTGGCGAACAAGATCCACATGATGGCAGACACAACAGCCAGAATCACACCGCCGATCCCGACATGAACCATCCACGGCGAACTGCCCGAACGGCGGCCCAGCATAAAGCCGACTACAGCCACAATAATCGAGACGAACAGCAGTACAATTGCCGCGACAGTCAGAACCCGAAGGCCGCCGGCCTGTTTGTCCATCAACGTCGGGAACAGAATCGCCGGAATTAGCGCACTGAATACGATCGCAATCCAGTACATCGCCGTCTGTCCGCCTCGCAGAGGCTTGGAGAGTGGAGCCGTTACCGTTGTTACCGCCTGCTTAAGGAACGGCAAACGAAGCAGCAGCATCGACAGCGGTACGATCATCAGGAAGAAACCGATCATGGCGACAAAGTTGAACGCTTCTTTCAGCCACCAAATCTGACTGCCGGACGACAGCCCTGCATCGGTCTGGCTCGGCGAAGTCACGCCTTCGAAAGCATGCGCATAGAAATCGATCAGATAACCGGTCGTTTCCGGCGAGAAATGATTCCACGGATGCGTCTGATTCGGCGTATAAATGATGCGTTCACCCGTCTGCGACGGACGTACAACCTGTTCCTCGATCGTCACATCGCCGGAATCCACGCTGTAATACTGCCCCTGCACCGCTTCTTCCCCGTCCGCTCCGAGTCCGAGGAATGCTCGTCCCGACAGCGTTTTCGTAAAGTCTTTACGCATAACGGTGCCTTCAATCTGTTTCTCTGCTTCCGTCTTCTCTTCATCCGACTTGTTGAAGAAAAATTCATCGTAATGTCCGGCGATCATGCCGACCGTGCGGCTTCCGTAAGATGCCGTCAGCTGATCCTGCGGCGCAACCGCAGCTGCATACGAGAAGTCCGAACCGACCGATATGCCGGTATGGATCATCCGATAGCCGGTCTGCAGAGCATTCATTTCATCCATGTACATGGCGAGCAGTGTAGAGAAGCCGCCCATGGAATGACCGCTTACCGCAATATAGGCGTTGCCGTTCTCGTCTTTTTTCGTATAATCCTGGCCGTACATGTATTTGGCGGCATCGAACTGCGAATAAATCCAGAACGTCGAGAACTGCTCGCCAACCTTGATATCTCCCTCCCAGCGGGAATCGCCGTGATCGTACATGTCGAGCGCCAGTACAATATAACCACGGCGCGACATTTCAATTGCCGGAGCATCCTGCATCTCTTTCGTGTTCAGATAACCGTGAGTGGTTACAATGACCGGTCGGGGATCGTCCGCGCCCGCTCCCTTCGGCATATACAGCAGACCGTTTAATGTGCCGTGGTCGGCTTTGAACGAGATTTCCTTGACATTCACCTTATAAAAAGACGTGTTGAACATGCCGGCCAGCAGACTGCCCAGCACTATAAGTACTAGAGACAATGCCAGAAGACCAGTCGGCTTCTTGAACAAATTAGACATCATTTTCACACTCATATCTCCTCGCGACTTCAGTCGTATTAGTATAAAAAGCATAAAATTAAAATTGGAACGTGAAGAACCAGAAAATTAAAAAGCAAAAAAATGCGATAAACAAATTTGAACCGTTATTTCGCAGATATTCGAACAGGGCAAAGAACCGGTCAGCCGGACAAACCGTCTGCCGCTTCTTCCCTCCTTACTCGTTATTGAAACCGAAGCACCACCGTTATGCTCTCGCATGAGCGGCGGTATACCAACAACATGCTGGTCAGCTTATTTCAAGCTGTCCGACAGCTCTGTGAAGATCACGCCAAGAGCATGAGCACCCGCATCCGGATACCCGATGCTGCGCTCGCCTACAGCGCCTGCGCGTCCCATGCGCGCAACGATCTCCTCCGTCTTTTTGGCTCCCGCCACAGCCGCTTCCGCGCCTTTGGCAAAAGCCGTCTTGACGTCGTCACCGGCAGCTGCGCTTGCCGTCCAGGCATCCGCGCACGGCGCCAGCGCGTCGATCAGCGTCTTGTCGCCGACGACCGCCCCGCGTCCGAAGGAACGCTCGCCGGTCGATTGGATGCCGGCTACAGCCGCCTGCATCAGCTCCGCGAACTCGGAGACGTTCAGCTCGGCTTTGTCGCCGGCCGAGCGTCCTGCCGCACGGAACGCGGAACCCCAGATCGGCCCGGAAGCGCCGCCGCAGTATTCCATAATGACGAGCGAACACTCGTGCAGGAATCCGCCGATCGACTGATCCTCATGTGCCAGAATGTCTTTCCATTCGCGCTTGAGCTGCTTGAAGCCTTTGGCGACGCTCATTCCGAAATCTCCGTCGCCTGCCTGCGAATCCAGCTCGCAGAACGGGATTTCGTTCTCGATGATGATCTCGCTCATTTTGTCGATTAAGTAGATCATATTATCACGGGTCACCATGCTGCCCGAGACTTTCGCATATTCCGCCGGTGTTTCCACTTTGAACGAAGCGGGAAGATCATCGGCGCCCGAGCGGCGCAGTTCTTCGTAAGCCGGCTGTACAACCGGACCGGACACTTTGAATGCCGGCGTGTCGCTTTCGCTCGACAGCAGATTCTTCAGCTCGTCGTCAAGCTTCATGAATGTAACCGAGATACCGGCCATATCGATGCTCGTCATATAGTTGCCGACGAATGTCCGGTTGATTTTGATATTTTTCTCTGTCAGTTCGCGCGTTACCGCGTGATTGAACAGATACAGCTCCTGCATCGGCGTCGCTCCGAAGCCGTTGATCAGCAGGGCGATTTCTTCGCCTTCGCCGCCCTCAAGCTTCATATCGCGGATCAGATCCGCTACCGTATGGGCAGCCAGTTCGTCGGCTGTAACCATTTTCTCGCGGCGGATGCCCGGTTCGCCGTGAATGCCGACGCCGTATTCAATCTCGTCTTCGCCGAGCTTGAACGTTGGTGTGCCTTTAGCCGGTACTGTGCACGATGTCAGCGCGAAGCCGATGCTGCGCACGTTCGCCGCCGCTTTCTCGGCTGCCGCTTTCACTTCGGCCAGACTGCGGCCTTCCTCGGCTGCCGCACCTGCAATCTTGTGGACGAGCACTGTGCCCGCCACACCGCGGCGTCCGACCGTGTACAGACTGTCTTCGACAGCGATGTCGTCGTCAACGCGGACGTAATCGACTTCGATGCCGTCCTCGCCTGCCAGATGGGCAGCGTTCTTGAAATTCATCATGTCGCCGCTGTAATTTTTAATAATGAGCAGCGCGCCTTTGTCCCCTGCGGTCGCTTTGATCGCCTGATAGACCTGGATCTGCGAAGGCGAAGCAAACACGTCGCCGCACACTGCGGCATCCAGCATTCCTTTGCCGACGAATCCGGCGTGCGCCGGTTCGTGGCCGCTGCCCCCGCCGCTGATCAGCGTAACTTTGTTCGTATTCGGCTGCTTCTTTTTGACGATCTTATACTTTTGTACGAATTCCAGTTCCGGATGCGCCAATGCGATTCCGCTGCACATTTCCATGACCAGATCTTCCGGTTTGTTGATGACTTTTTTCAAAATGTGATCCCTCCTGTCGATTTCTGTGGGAGAATCGGCCTCGCTCTTCGCTGTGTGACGATCCGCGCCGCGCCGGCCGTTCCTTCCGCTTCCGTTAAGCACAAAATGCGTAAGAGGCTGTCTTTTTCGACCTTACAGTCCTTTGGACGCTTTGTACGCGCTGCCGATCCGGTCGGCCGCCTGAACGGCAGCCGCCACTTCTTCTACCGTAACCGGGAAAGGCATAGCGTGAATCGATTCTTCCGGAATGCAGGCTTTCTCCGCCACTTCCAGCAGTTCTTCCCGGCTCATGGAATCGACACCGATATCCGCCAGGCAGACTGGCAGACCGACTGCCAGACAGAAATCCATCACTTGGTTAAGCTCTTCGGTCGGCGCGTTTTCAAGTACCAGCTGCGCGATCGTGCCGAATGCGACTTTTTCCCCGTGGAAGTAATGATGCGTACCTTCCAGTGCAGTCAGTCCGTCGTGGATCGCGTGTGCGGCAGCCAAACCTCCGCTTTCGAATCCGAGCCCCGACAGCAGAATATTCGTTTCCACGATATTTTCCAGCGCCTGGGTAACGACATTCGCGTCACAGGCCGCTTTGGCTTTCAGGCCGTCGCGCAGCAGCATTTCGTAGCACAGCGCTGCCAGCGCCATAGCGGCATTTGTGCCTACAGCCGGAGCCGTCTGACCTTCTCTTACGCCGCTCGGAAGGCCTGCATTGACTCTCGAATAGGAACGGGAAGTCGCACGGGCTTCGAAATAGGTGGACAGAGCGTCGCCCATACCGGACACGAGGAATCTTGTCGGTGCATTGGCAATAACCGTCGTGTCGACCAATACGACGCTTGGGCTCTGCTTGAAGTACGCATAGTCGTCAAAAGCACCTTCCGGTGTGTACAGAACCGCCGAGTGGCTGGTCGGTGCGTCGGTCGCAGCGATTGTCGGACAGATAATCAGCGACTCGCCTTTTGCTACGCATTTGGCGGCGTCGATCGCTTTGCCTCCCCCGAGGCCTACGATGCAGTCGCAGTTGTTTTCCGCCGCAATCTGTTCAAGGCGTTCGACTTCCTGACGGGAACACTCCCCCATAAAACCGCTTTCAACGAAAGAAATACCGAACTTCTCCGCTGTTGCATCAAGCTTGTCTTTCACTCGCGCCGCATCGTCCGGATGAGCGATAAGCAGAGCCGACTTGCCGAACGAACTGACGAAGTACCCGAGATTGAGCAGTTCATTTTCTCCCTGCACGTATTTCGATGGGCTGATAAATGCTTTTCTCATCATAAATTCCTCCGTTTATAAATAAATTGGCCGGCCATGACCGGATGTCGTTAAGGTTATTAAAAGTGCCGATTAGGTGTCTTGGCCGCGCTTTCCTCCATGATAAGCTACAACTTCAAGGTTTACAGTGGACTTTCCAAGCAATATATTATAATCTACAATCGTAATTTGATGTCCTGTTTCGATAAAATCGCATCTTTTTGTCATCGCTTACATCCTTTTATGATTTCAAGCATGCGCTTAAAATCCCATTTTGAAAGTAGGAATTCCCATGATCGGCGAACATCTCAGCATTCAGAAAATTTTCGATCTGCAAAAATGGGAGCGCCTTCAAGATTCTCTCGCTTCCGTTACCAAACTGGCTATTCTGACTGTCGATTACAAAGGCAACGCTGTGACCCGCCACAGCGGCTGTCAATCGTTCTGCCAGGCGGTTCGTCAGGACGAGGACCTTCTGCCTTACTGCCAGAAATGCGACTCGCGCGGCGGGCTGGAAGCGGTCCGTTCGAACAAACCGTATATTTACCTCTGCCATTACCAAATTATCGATATTGCAGTTCCCGTTATTATCGACGACAAATACATAGGCGCAGTCATGGCGGGACAAGTGCGTCTCTCCGACCCTTCCGGCTCGGCGGATCTGGAGCAGATTCTGACTTCGAAAAACAAGAAACTGTACAGCGAAAAATGGGAAAAGCTCAAAGACCACTATGCGAATCTGCCGGTGATGTCCTATCAGGAAATCGTGACGATCTCCAATATGCTTTCCCTGCTGTGCAGTTATATTGTCGAAGAAGCGCTGAACAAAAATCTGATTGCGGAAATGTTCGACAAAGCGTCCGGGACCGGCTCCACGCCTCATCTGTCGGATATTTTGCCAGGCTATACGATGAGAAATTTGGAGCATGTGCGCAAAGAAACGACCCGGATTCTCGCAGACGCTTATCTGAACTCCGAAGACGAAGAATCCGAACGCTGCACCAATCCCGTACTGAAGCCGGCGTTCGATTACCTGCTCTCGCACAAGAACGAATCGGTGTCACTTAAGAAAATGGCCGAGCTCTGTCACATCAGCCCCAGCTACTTCAGCCGTCTGTTTGCCAAAGAAACCGGGGAAAGCTACTCCTTTTATACGGCACGCTTAAAGATCAAATGGGCCAAGCAGCTGCTGGAGAACACGGATATGCCGATTACGCAAATCAGCAGCGAATTGGGCTTCAACGAGCCGGGATACTTTATTAAAACGTTCAAGAAATACGAAGAGATCACACCTGCCGTGTACCGGAAGTATTACAAAACGTAGTCGGCAAAAAAGTATTTGAAACGCTTACATTATTGTGTTAGACTACTTCTGCGAACAGGAACGTGACCTTTTGGGCGTAACCTAAGCTGATGCCTTGTGCATTGGTTTAGGTTTTTTTTATGACAATTTTGAGGAGGCGATTGATCAATGAAAAGCAAAAAATGGGGAGCTCTGCTCCTGAGTCCACTGCTGGCAGCCGGAGTATTCAGCGTTTACAGCACACCGAATCAGACTTTTGCCGCGATTTCCACTTCCGACACTTCCATGCAGGCTGAGTCCGGCCATTTCACTGGGCAAACGCTGCAGCGTACACAGTTCGGTCAGGTTCAGGGTTACCGGGATCAAGCTAACCGCGCTCTGGTCTGGCAGGGTATACCTTATGCGGCTTCGACCGCAGGCGCGCAGCGCTGGAAAGCGCCATCCGATCCGGCTCCTTGGTCCGGTGTGCTTGATGCAACCAAACCGGGCAGCGTTGCTATCCAGGCATCCGGCAGCGAGACAGTCGGCACGGAAGATGCGCTGAACCTCGACATTTACCGCCCAGATCATACAAAAGAAAAACTTCCGGTCATCGTCTACATACATGGCGGCAACAATCAGACCGGCAAATCGACCGAAATCACAGGGAATTCGATGGTCAACGATACGAATGCCGTCTTCGTCTCGGTCAATTATCGCCTGGGGCCGCTCGGCTTCAACCCGCTTCCGGCATTGAAGACCGGAACAGACGAAGAGAACTCCGGCAACTATGCCCTGCTCGATATTGCCAAATCGCTTGATTGGGTCAAAGCCAATATTGAACAGTTCGGCGGCGATCCCGACAACGTGACCGTAGCAGGATTTTCCGCAGGCGGACGCGATGTCATGGCGATGCTGATCTCCCCGCTGTTCGAAGGCAAGTTTGACAAAGCAATCTCATTCAGCGGAGGCATGACGATCGCGGACGAAGACGCCAGCGCCAAGACGTTCGCCAAAGCGATTGCACCGCTTGCCGTCGCCGACGGCAAAAAAGCGACCGAACAGGAAGCTTATGACTGGCTGCTGACAACTGGCTCCGACGTACGCGATTATTTGTACGCCGTGCCGGCGGAGAAGCTTGCCAAGCTGATGAGCGGCGCAGGTATTCGCATGAGTGTATTCCCGCATCTGTATGCTGACGGAACAGTGCTGCCGAAAGAAGGTTTTGATACTAAAAATTATAACGATGTGCCGCTGCTTATGCTGACCGGTGCCAACGAGTTCTCGCTCTTCGGCCGCTATGATGCGTATTTCGCCAAAAATGTCGCGGACAACTCAATCAATACCGATCACAATGTCATGGCCAAATACAACTTTATTAACAAATACGGCGGCGAACTGTACGGACTGTTCAATGTGCAGGACTCCGCGCAGAAAATGTTCGGCAGCTACGGAGCGGACATTTACGGCATGCAGATCGATTTCGGCAGCGATGCTTACGTGTCCGGCAGCGATATGAGCCCGCTCGGCGCTTTCCATGGCGTATTCGTTCCTCTGCTCTCGCCGGGCAACACCAATTACGAGTCAATTGTCGGAAGCGCTTACGATCTGCCGGGTGCGGTCGACCTTGGCAAAACGTTCCGTAAATACATCTCGAACTTCGTGCGCAGCGGCGATCCGAACGGCGGCGGCCTGACCCAATGGAAGACCTGGACGCCGCAAAATGCCCTTAACGGCGAATCCATGCTGATTCTGGATGCCAACCGCCGTAAAGCGATCTCCTATCTGTCTTCACCGGAGTTCACGTACGAGCAGGTGCTGGCCGCCATGCGGGCCGACCGTACGATCTCCGAAGCCGACAAAGCGGAGCTGATCTCGAAGGTTCTCAACGGCCGCTGGTTTAGCGGCAAGCTGGATCAGCGCTTCGGCAACCCGTCGCTGTGGGTAAAATAATTGACTGTAAGGAATGGCTTAGAGAGAAGCGAAAAAGTTCCGTTTTACAATCAGTGGAGCGTGGAAGTACGAATCGAACTCGATTGAACTTGCTTGAAGCTGATTGATAGTAATTGAATTCAGTAGTATAGACTTATCAGCATAGAATTCTGCCGCAGCCGAACGGATCTTGAAGATTCGTTCGGTTTTGCCGTATTAGACGCCCTTCATCCTCTTAGCTGCAGTTCTTTTAAGCACGGCTCTTTTGGACTGCAGCTCTCTTTTGACAACTCGCACTTCTTCCTATAAGCTTTAATAGAATGATCGTTCTACCTAGAGAGGATGTGTTCTATAATGAGCTCCAAAAAAGAAGATCTGCTTCGCACATCGGAAGCCCTCTTTTATCAAAACGGATTCCACGCAATTGGGCTTAAAAAAATCGTCGGCGAGTCCAATATTGCCATGATGACTCTCTATAATCATTTTGCTTCCAAAGATGAACTGATCATGGAAGTGCTGAATCGGCGGGAGCGTCAGTATATGGAGCAGCTGAACTTCGCAATCGCCGCCGATCCAAGCGAACGCAAGAAGATTTCGGAATCCATCTATGTTCGTCTGGCCAGAGCTCATGCGGATTGGATGAACGGACGTGCAGCAAGAGGCTGTCTGTTTCTCCGCGCCAAGGAAGAATACGGAGAAGATGCTTCTCACCCAATTGTACAGTTGGTAGACGGCCACAAAGAGCGTCTAAAAGCTTTCATCCAGTCAGCAGACTCAGAGCGTACAACCAGCGAAGTCCTCCAACTCTGCCTGCTGCTGGAGGGTGCCACCGCTCTGGCCGAAAGCGAAGGTCCGGAGATTGCAGCCAGAGAATTGATTGCCATAACTGAACGGCTGTTTGCGGATCTCCAATAAAAACAGGATGATGAATCCTGTTTTTATTTTCCTTATAAATATAATGATCGTTCTATCTAATTGAGATTTCTAAAAAAGGAGTGAGTTCCGATGAAATCTGTTATTTGGCCCGGTATGGCCATGGTCGCTGTCTGTTACGCGTTTGCACGCTTCGCGTTCGCTCTATTTCTGCCTGAAATCGCCCGGGAGTTCAACCTGAATTCAGCCGAAACCGGCCGGATTCAATCGCTCAGCTATCTGGCCTACACGCTGGCTCTGCTGGCCTCTTCATTTACACTGCGGACAATCGGGCAGCGCTATACGATCCTGTTGACCGGAATCTGCGCGATCACGGGATTGACGATCATTGCGCTGTCATCCGGAATCTACAGTCTTGCGGGCGGATTGTTTCTGGCCGGACTCAGTACAGGCTGGGTCTCGCCGGTGCTCGGGCAGCTTGTCGTCAGATTGACCGTCGTCGACAGACAAAATGGTGCTAACGCCTGGATCAACAGCGGAAGCGGGGTCGGCATCGTACTGTCCGGCCTGACGGCCGTTATCCTCGGCACATCCTGGCGCAGCGCTTACGGGCTGTTTGCCGCGGCCGGCTGCCTGGTTCTCATCTGGATGTTTTACCGGCTGCGCGGTACTTCGAACGATTTTCCACAGGGGAATCATCTGTGGAAAGAAGCTCGAAAATCGGGACGTCTGCTTCCCGCTTCGCTGCTGGCCGGCTTGGGATGTTCGGTCTACTGGACATACCTGATCAGCCATTTGCAGTCTGAGCAGCAGCTATCCGCGTCACAAGCTTCCTTGTATTGGATCGCGGTAGGCGGAGCGGGAATTGTCGGCGGTATGGCAAGTCAGATTGCAGGCTTGCTGGGTATACGCCGTGCTTATGCCATCGCTGTGCTTAGCCTGTCAGCCTCTGTCGCTCTCATTGCAATGTCCGTGCCTTCGGTCAGCCTGATATCGTCTCTTTTGTTCGGAACAGGCTATGTGTTTATTACCGGTCTGTTTATTTTATGGGGTACAGGTATACAGGGAAGTTCGCCTTCGGCGCAGATCAGCTTGTCCTTCTTCGCGCTTGGAGTCGGCCAATTTGCCGGATCTTGGTTGGCGGGCACCTGGATTGAAAATCTCGGCTACAATCCGGCTTTTCTGCTGTTTGCGCTGATACTGTTGGGAGGACTGCTTTTCTGTCCGACTACAATAAAACCCGGATCTTCCGCATGATCCGGGTTTGTAGACTTATATTTTTATCGAATAAGAACTTGGCTTTCCTGCACCACTTCCAGCCAGCGCTTAGCCAGCAGTCCGTGACCGGCTGTCGTCGGATGAATGCCATCCCAGATCCAATATGAAGCCGGTGCAAGTTCGCAGGCGTCATCAAAGGCATCCTGCAGCGGTACGAATACGGCATCGTATTCATCCGCCAGACGACGCACAATTTCGGCACAGGCATTCGCGGCGGCTTTCCAGGCACTCCAATCGTAATCGGTATGGCCTCCCGGCAGAATAAACGGCTCACACAGCACCAGCTGTACTTCCGGTAGTTCCTGCCGCGTCCGCTTCAGCAGACGACGATAGCTCGCTTCATAGTCTTGAGGATCGAAGCCGTCCGGTTCGGCGATCGACATCAGAATATCGTTGACGCCGACCAAGATGCTGATCGTATCCGGCTGCAGTTCCAGCGCATCTTCCCTCCAACGCTCTTCAAGATCCTGCACCCGATTGCCGCTGATACCGCGATTGACGAATTCTGGCTGCCCAGACGCCAGGCGATGACCCAGCTCAGCTGCAATCCAGAAGGCATAACCGTGTCCAAGAATATGATTGGGATCTTCGTCGCGTCCCCGATTGCCATCGGTAATGGAATCTCCTTGAAACAAAATTTTTCGCTTTTTGATACATTCGATAAGTTTTACTTGTTCAATATGCTCAACCTGCTTAGCTTCTCTATTCATCTCTGCTCTCTCCCTTTCGAAAACGTTACCGAAATATACCTATTCGGTGCAGTGAATCGTTCTCCTGCATTTGGAATACCGTAAAAAGCCTGCTTACGGAAATAAATCCGTCAGCAGGCCAAAGCACTTTGTAAACTCCCAATAATGGGAGAGATGATGTCCTCCGCCGGAAGCCGGATAAGACTGGCCGAGCAGCAGCATCGTCAGACCCGATTCGATCAATGCGCTGATCAGCGCAAGAATGCCTTCTTCGCTCCGCGCTCCGATTGCTTCCGCATGTTCGACCGTTACGTCAAGTGCGTGTTTGGTCATCTCATAGACACGCTCGTCGTACGCTTCGCCGGACAGCAGATTTGATACTTTCCAGTCGAATAGTGACGTATACTTGCCAAGCATGTCGCCGAAGCCTGCAGCGATCATCGTCTTTATCGGATAATCTAATACCCGATTTTGATAGACTGCCCTTCAACCGCAATGCCCGGGGACAGCTTCAGCGGCAGACGTTGATCGCAGGAAAAACCGATTGTCTCCCCATCCTTGAGCGTCGCTCCACAGTCCACAATATATCCTACAATATTGAATGTTAGTTCAAACACATCCACGAGATCTTGGCGCGAACGCAGTACCTCAATCTCATCATGTCCAAAATTACGCAGCCCTACTGTATAAGAGGAGATGCCTTGTTCTTCTTCATATAAACCGATAAACACCCACAGCTGTACCGGAAGTTCCCCCTCCTTAAGCAGCATCGCATTGGTGACATAGGCTTCCGCAGACATCGTCATTGGAGGCATATACAGCGCCAGCGCATCTTCCTGCTTCAGCATGCTGCACAGCACCTGGGTGAACAGCACATGACCGCCAAGCGGATCCGTGACTCCCGATACCGATACAACCACATGAGCCTGATAGCCGCCCAGCGACTCCTCAGCCTCCGGCCAGAGCGGATTAACGCCGCAGCAGGCTTTAACCTCGTTTCCGGGAAGCGGCGCATGGATCAAGAAGCAGCTGATCTGCAGCCCATCGGCTTCAAATCGTATACTTCCGCGGTTCGGCAGTGCAGTCGCTTCAATATCCCAGTCGTTCTTCAAGTTCCGGATAAAGCGCGGAAAGTCGCATTCCGGTTTGCGCAGCAGTACGAATCCTTTCAGCGTCTGTCCCGCTTCGACAGGTCGATTACGGCGTACCCGCCGTTTTCGCTCCTCTCCGGGACGTTCGAACAATTCCATTTATACGTCTCCTTTTCATTTGTATATTATATGTACAATCGAAGAGTTAATTACCCTATGTCAGACAAAACTTAGCTTTAATAGACATAACTCCTGCCCAAGACTCATAATAAACCTGCACACCCGGGAAAAAACGAGATTAAGCAGGCAACAAAAAGTAGTCTTTTTATCACATTAAAGCCATAAAATAGTCAAACACCAACCTAAAGTCCAATTTTCAAAAAAAATTTGTATTCGGCTTCCGAACAAGGGTTCCAAAACTGCTTGCATAGACAAGTTTGTGAACCCTTCCCGTGCAGACTGGCCTATTAATGATATAATGAAACACGATTCGCCTTCAGGCGAAACCTCGATCGAAAGAAGCTGACGCCCCGATGATCGTTCAAATTTTGCTTAACGTTGTTCTGCCTGTATTTGTGCTGATTGTTGCCGGATCAGTCATGCAGCGGCTGTTCCGACTCGACCTGTATACCTTGTCCAAGATCAACTTTTATTATATTACGCCTGCCGTCGTTTTTATGAGCTTGTATCAGTCGAACATCTCGTTCGAACTGCTGGGCAGCGTCGCTCTTTTCTACAGTTTGTACATAGGGATCTTGTACATCATGTCATTTGCTCTTACCCGATCCCTGAAGTACTCGAGCGGGATGAAAGCGGCTTTTACCAACAGCGTACTGCTGGACAATTCCGGCAACTACGGGCTGCCGATCAATCAGCTCGTCTTCGCCGCATCGCCGCTTGCCGCCTCCATTCAGGCATTGATCATGTCGTTTCAGAGCCTGCTGACTTTTACCTATGGCGTCATTTCGATTCAAGGAGCCAAGCTGAGCGGCAATTACCGCAGTGTCATTATCGGTTTTCTCAAAATGCCGGTACCCTATGCGCTTGTACTGGGATTCGCTTTTCATGTCTTCTCCGTGCCGCTGCCCAACTTCGTGACTCAGCCGCTTAGCTACATCCAGAACTCTATGGTCGCTATTGCACTGCTGACATTGGGTGCGCAGATTGTCAAATATCCGCTTCGGTTAGGACGGCTTGATGTTTACTTCAGCATGATTCTGCGGCTGGTTGCGGCTCCTGTCGTTGGCTACCTGCTGATTTTGGCGCTCGGCATGAAAGGACTGCCCGCACAAGCACTGCTGATCGCTTCCGGTATGCCTACCGGCGTCAACTCGTCGATTCTGGCTGAAGAATATCGCAATGAACCGGACTTTGCTGCTCAGACGGTACTGGTGTCTACCCTGCTGAATATTGTGACGATTACTGTTCTGATCACAATTGCCCAGGGACTATAAACGTACTGCATCGCAGCCCCAGAAATTACATTAAAAAAGACCCATTGTAAACAAAGGGTCTTTTTTAAGCTGCTTTTCATTTAGCGTTTATCGTTCTTGATCTGTCATGTATCGCGGCGTAAGGTTCCTTCTATCAACCAAGTAAAGCTCGAAGGCTTCTCTTTTTGTACACTTACTTTGTGAGCAATATTTTATTGTCATTATCCCAAGTCATTTGGGAATCAATTAAAGTCTCACAAAACGAAGCTTTTCCATATAAGTAAACCAAAGCTTTATAAGCTATGTAAAGAAGCAGCCATCCTCTCGGTGGCTGCTTCTTACTCTTCTTACTGAATAATTCCGAGGAGCATTAAAAGAATACTAGAAAGTCAGTTATAATGCTTGCTTATAATACCAAATATAATGATTGATTTCTTCAAGATCAGTGACTTTAAAATATTTTGGTATATACATAACAAGTGCCTTTTGCAGAATTTTATTAGAGTGTTTTTGTCAGGATCAAGTCCACTTGTTCATCATCGCCCATAAAGAAAGAGTGGGAGCCTGTTTGAATAAATCCCTTTTTCCGGTAGAAAGAAATGGCATTTTTATTGTCTTCCCAAACGCCTAACCAAATTTTCTTTTTCTGCTGTTCCAGCGCAATTTCCATTGCTTTGTTTATTAAGAGCTTTCCAAGCCCAAGTTTCTGGAATTTTTTCTTCACATAAATCCGCTCGACTTCAAGCGAGTCATTGTCCATTTTTTCTGACTGGGCCTCATCAGTATTGATCTTCAGATAGCCGGCTAGTTCCTGATTAAAATAAATAAAATAAAATTGCGAACAGGGGTTGGCTATCTCTTGGGTGAGCTGGTTCAGGTTGTAGGCTTTTTTCAAGTAAGCATTCAAGTGCTCTGGTGAATTCTGTTCCTGGAAAGTTTCCCGAAAAGTGTCCGTGCTAATTGCTTGTAGAGTCTGTACATCATTTAAAGCACACTTCTTTATCGTTATCGTCATTTGAATAACTTTCTCCTTTTGCTTATTAATAGTCCCGCTTCTTTTTCAGAAAATCCATCTAGTGCAATAAGATCGGAATGTTGGTTTTCCCTTTTAATAAAGGGGTAAACCATTTTTCCTTTTTCGGTGGGGAAAAGTTTTTTGATTTTCTTATTGTGTGGATCTTCTTTTTTTGGTTAAATCAAATTCTTTGAATTCGATATTGCTGATCGAATCCAATGCCCGTGCAATCATGCCGATTTCCCGTAGAATTTCTTTCATAGCAGCCTCCTTATCAAAAATTTTAATTGCATATGCAACAATAAAAGTCTATATTCAATATAAAATACGTTTATTGCAAATGCAATAAACGTGTCGAAATATATTAACTTAAAAGGACTGAAGAATATGCATGCAGCAAGAATAACTAAGGAAGAAGATTTAAGAAAAGCATTTGCTATTCGAGAAGAAGTATTTGTAAAAGAACAAAATGTGCCACTAGAAGATGAGTTTGATCAATTTGATGCACTCGATAGAATTTGTGAACATATCCTTGTCTTTTACAATGATCAAGCAGTCGGAACAGGAAGGGTCAGATTCTTAGAGGACGTGGGCAAACTAGAAAGAATCTGCATTCTTAAGCCGTATCGAAGTTTGGGTCTTGGAAAAGTCATCATCAAAGCATTAGAAGAAATTGTCGAAAGACGGGGAGCCATACAGGTCAAGTTACATGGACAGACACAAGCTGAAGGTTTTTTATACAAAACTGGGTTACCGGACTTTCTCTAACCCCTTTATGGAGGATGGAATCTCACATGTTCTCATGATAAAAGAGATAGCTAAGTAAGTTAATAGGGGGCCAGATAAATAATATGAAGTATGCTTTCTATATCATCGGAATTTTACTGCTGACCCTTGGAATCTCGCTTACAATCCAATCTGATCTTGGAACGTCGCCTTTTGATGCTATGTTGGTAGGGTTATCAAGAAGCATAGGGCTTACCGTAGGAAGCTGGGAAATCATACTGGCCGGACTGATGATTGGTTGCAATTCGATTTTAATCAAAAAAAAGCCCGAAGTGTTGGGGTTGGTAACAGCTATTGTCACGGGAATCGGTATTGATTTATGGCTTTTCCTTTTAGACCATTTGATTACACCAGAATTATGGCAAAGCAAAGCCGTTTGCTTTTCTGTGGGTTTAATCGTTATAGGGATCGGAACAGCCACATATCTCCACACAAATTTTGCGCCAATTCCGGTGGATCGTCTCACATTGATTCTAAAGGAATTAATCGGAACTAATCTATTCTTTTCAAGAACGCTTATTTATCTCTTTTTCTTGATTTTAGCCATAATGCTAAATGGACCTATTGGCATTGGAACTATACTAACCGTTTGTTTCGGAGGCCTAATACTTAATTTCTTCATGCCCCCTCTTGGGAGAGTATTGGACAGTATAACAATAAATTCAAGTAAATCGCATCATAATCTAAAAAAGTAGAATTAGAAATTATAAGGTAACCTATCATCATGACCAATCAGAATAATGAATCAATTTTATTATGGTAAACAGATAGCTAGGAGGAAATAAAATTGAAATCACCATTTATTGCGTACATAGCTTTATTCGTGGGCGTCTTTGCGTTATCGACTTCAGCCATTTTTGTGAAGGTAGCAAATGCACCTGCGGAAATCACAGCATTTTATCGAATGTTTTTTGCAGCAGCAATGCTTTTGCCTTTCTTAGTGCTTAATAAAAAAAACCGCAAAGAATTACGTTCACTGTCAAAAAAACAATGGGGACTCGGATTATTATCAGGCGTATTTTTAGCCGCTCATTATGTGTTGTGGTTTGAATCCTTAAATTACACCTCTGTAGCAAGTTCAACGGTCATCGTTACCTTGCAGCCACTCTTTTCGGTAGTTGGTGGTTATTTTCTATTCAAAGAGCGCTTCAACAAAGGAGCTATAACGGGCTGTCTCGTCGCGATTGCCGGAAGTATTGTCATTGGCTGGCAGGACTTTCAAATCAGTGGCCTAGCGTTATTTGGCGATATACTAGCTTTTATTGCAGCCGGCATCATAACAGCCTACTTTTTCATTGGCCAGCATGTTCGGAAAAAACTATCTCTTATCCCCTATGCAGTTATTGGGTATGGGAGCAGTGCAGTGTTTTTAGGGATTTTTGCCTTTAGTCAGCAAACATCCGTCTTCACTTATTCTGCACACACCTGGTGGTCCTTTATTGGGTTAGCGTTTATTGCCACAATTTTAGGTCAAACCGTTTTTAATTATCTATTGAAATGGTTAAGTACCTCAATTATTTCAATGGCTATATTAGGTGAGATAATTGGAACGTGCTTACTCGCGTACTTGATCTTGGATGAAGTCATTTCATTGCAACAAGGTTTGGGCATCGGATTTGTTTTGATCGGATTAACATTATTTTTACTGCAGCAAAGAACTAAGGATTCAGCAGCATAGAGACTGAAGTAACCGTCTGTTTAGGGAATTTATCCCTAATACAGATATTTAAAATTAAAATGAGGAGCTGTACGAGTCATGGATTTTTATATCGTAGATGTCTTCGCAGAAGAGAAATATCAAGGCAACCAGTTAGCAGTACTTATTCCTACAAGAGCAATATCTACCGAAGAAATGCAAAAGATTGCGCGCGAGATCAACTTTAGTGAAACCACCTTTATTCTTTCCGACAAACAAGACAATGGAGGGTACGATGTCCGGATATTTACTCCGGATGTAGAGATTCCTTTTGCCGGCCACCCCACACTGGGAACAGCGTTCATCATTCAGAAAGTTCTAGAAAACAATGAAAGTAAGCAAATAACATTAAACCTTGAAGTCGGACAGATCCCTGTAACCATTGAAGGCGAACAGTTGATCATGAAGCAAAATCCGCCCGAGTTAGGAGAGGTTCTTCTTAATCAAGATATTATTTTCGAAATGTTACAAATTTCAACTGAAGATATGGATTCCCGTTTCCCGATTCAAATTGTATCAACTGGCTTGCCGGCAGTAATAGTTCCACTTCGTTCATTGGAAGCTGTAAATCGCTGCAGAATTCATCATGATCGGTACCAGAACTTCATTAATACCGTTATAAAAGCGAATATTTTGGTCTTTGCCGCTGAAACCGAACGCAAAGAAAATGATTTGAGTGTCAGGGTGTTTTTGGATGACCCGGGATTCCCTGAAGACCCGGCGACTGGGAGTGCAAACGGAAATCTTGCAGGGTACCTTGTTACCCATAACTATTTGGATAGCAAAAATATAGCCTATAGAGTTGAACAAGGTTTCCAAATGAGAAGGCCATCTATTTTAACCATACAAGCCGAACAGCACCAAAATTCCATTAAAATTCTGGTAGGTGGAAAAGTGTTTTTGATCGCTAAAGGAAAATGGTATTAACGGACAGTTACTGACATAATATTTTACTGCAGCATAGAAATATGGAGTTCTTGGTATAGAGACTGTACGAATCGTCTGTTTAGAAAACCTGAAACTTGAGTATATAATAACCCTTTTTTATAAGTTAAAATTAAAGAATGACCAATTGATCGAGAAAAGATAGTTTTCTAAAATTAGCCACCATTTAAATTGCCACCACTTCACTAAAACTAGCTTGCTTCATAGGCAACAAAAAAGAACGGCTCGTGCTTGAGCCGTTCTTTTAGCCTTTTTTATAGCACTGGAGATACTGACTGTACAAGCTTTGCAGCAAATAAACCGTATCTTCCTTGTCTACTGGAAGATAACCTTCGGAAATGATATTTGATCCGGCCAACTCACGCACAAACTTTTCAGGATTGTAATTCGGATCTTCCAGCAGTTCATCCAGCATATCAGCTACGGCCACATATTCCGGAAAAATAATATGGCCGTTTTTCGTTTCCGCGGTGATAGGATCGTCGCTATTGGTAATTCGGATTTGAGGATGCTTGCGTTTCTGAGCCTTGGGCCAGCGCAGCGATCATCAAAAACCAGAATTGCAGAATAATGATCAGAAGCGCTAAAGCAAAGATCGGAATCGAAGCAATCGCGTTGACCGTCATGTAGAGTCCGGTAAATACCAGACGCTCTGGAACTTGTACATAGGTCATTATCTTATTCCCGTCCCCGTTAACTTCTTTATCTTCAACATACTTTTGTCGATCCTCGCCCGGCGCTTTCGCCAGCAGCTCGTTCACACGACTTTTGCCTACAGCACTTTCTTTATTCGTGCTGTACTGCAGATATAAATAAGGACGATGCACAAATAAATCCCAAATGTTGTTACCCATACTCTCTCTGCCGCTTACGCCTTCTTCACTAAGCCCAATTCCTGCGCCTCTAACATACGAAGTCGCTTCCTATCGTAAGAAGGTTCGCGCTTTTACTACCGTTGCGTAGCTGCTGAAGAACCCCAGCAATTACATTAAAAAGACCCCTTGTAAACAAAGGGTCTTCAGTAAGCTGCTTTTCATTTATCGTTTATCGTTCTTGATCTGTCATGTCTTGCGGCGTTACGCATTTACTTATCGTTTATCATGCCAGAAATTGACCGGCACTGTTCCTTCTTTAAGTACTTCAAAGCTGAAGCCTTCGTCGCGCAGCGTCTTGAGCACCTCCGGCAGTACCTTTAGCGTCGCAGCCTGATCATGCATCAATACGATCGGCACCGTACCCTGTTTTTCCACCTTCTCAATCTGTTCCAATACACTGCGGATCACTTTCTCGTGATCTTCTTTGTACTTCCAGTCTTCGGAATCGACATTCCAATCCCACAGATGGAAGCCCGCAGGCAGTACTTTATCGCGGTATTCCTGCGTAAAATATGGTTTGCTGCCGTAAGGCGTACGAATCAGCGTCGTTTGGATACCCGCTGCCTTGTGCAGTGCCTCATTATCCTGCTTCATTTCTTCCAGCGCAGATTCCGGCGATGCATAAAACTTGCTCTTCTCATGACTGATGCCGTGCAGTCCGGCGGCACTGCCGGACTGTACAAGACGCTTGACCGCCCCTGGATGAGCAGTGATATTCGGCCCCAGCATAAAGAACGTTCCCCGAGCCTTATATTGATCCAGAATGTTCAACAATTCATCGGTATGCGGAGTCGGACCGTCATCAAACGTCAGGTAGATCGGCTTCTTCGAAGTCGGTTTCTGCTGCTGAGGTTTACCTTCCGTCTTGCCCTGGTCACTGCGAAGCGCTGTGCGGTTCTGCTCTACAAAACCTTGTAAATCAAGTTTCTGCTTGCCGCTTGTGATTCGGGCAACCGGTACGCTTGCGTCGTAAGCAATGCCGAAATTGAACGTGCTTTTGAGCAGCGAAGCGGGAATCATGGTGCGGCCCGAGCTGACGTAGGTTTGGATAGACATTGTTTTTGAGCCGCTGACGGCCTGCTGCTTGCCGGGAATGATCGTCACGCTATGTTTGCTGCCTTGGAGCACGAATTTTTCACTTGTGCCGCTCATCCGAAGATGCAGCTTCTCCGACACTTCACGGATCGGCACATAAAGCACCTTGCGGTGCATCTCTCCCTTGATGTCCGTCAGTTCATCGTTATAGCCAATCGGAAATACGCGTACGCCGGCGGCCTCGGTTATCGATGCAGATGCCAAGAACAGTATGACCGCGATAAAAATCAGCATCCCGCTTCTGCAAATATGTAGACTGTTCCTTTTGTTCATTACCACCAATCCTCCGTTGTTTTCCAGCGAGGTCACAGTCTTATTGGTTCCTCTGCAGCTTTTTGCCGGAATTCTGCACAATTTTCAGAATAGCAGCATAGCAGCGTATCTGTTTACTGCTCTGTTACTGCGCATATGCCCATCCCAACTCCTGTGTCTCAGTATAGGGAGCGAACAACGATCTTTCTTTACACACCGGTTAAAAATGGTTACAGATTATTATAAAATTCGTGTTTTTTCGTTAAGGAGCTTTATTAGTCTAATAGTCCTAATATTTATTTAGCGATCAAGGTAAAATGCTATAAAGAAATGAAAACTGTTTACCGAAATATTAGTTAGACACAAGTTAGACACTTTACCAACGTCAAAAAGTCAAAAATTTACCTTTCACAGGCTCACAAAAAAAACAATTTTCCTCATTTTCACACTTCCAAGCCTTGATAAATCTCGGATTAGAAAATTTAAGGAAAAATTAATGAAATATTTGTGAAAATGTGATACTGTAAATTTACATTCAACGAAGAGGTGACCCAAAATGCCTATGCAAAACCGCGTCCAAGAACTGAGAAACCTGCTTCCGTCCGAACATAAGGGTATTTCGGCCTATGTAGAGCACGCCTTCCAGTCGATCGATCAATTGGTGGAACAACATCGCTGCGAGAATGCCGCACTGGCGATCTACGGAGACAGAATTAACGGAAATGAAGAGCGTGTATACTTTGATACCGTATCCCAGATCAAAGCAGAACTGCTTAAAACATTGGAAAAAACAGTTCAAGATGCTCTCCATTCCGGCGACAAGAACTGGAGCAAACATTACAAAGACGGTATTCGAGGCTAACTGCTTATGAGTCGTACAACAAATCGCTTATCCAAAAAGAGACCCGACTTCCACATTTTTCACTTGGAAGCCCGGTCTCTTTTATATGTCAACATTTTAATTTATTTAGTTAAGCTTTTAAAGCGATCCTTCCATGAGATCATCTACACCATCTCCAATGGAACTTTACGACTCGGTGCAGGAAATGCCATTTCCAGCCGTTCGGCATCTTCGTCGCTCAAGTGAAGCGCCGCTGCTGCCGCATTTTCGTGAACATGTTCCTGACTGGCCGCTTTGGGAATTGCCAGTACGTTTCCTTGGCGAATCACCCAGGCCAACAGCACCTGAGCAGGAGTAGCTTCCAATCGCTCTGCGACACTCCGTACATCAGGGTGCCCCATCAGCTCACGCCGCAGAGAACCTCCCTGGGCAAGCGGACAGTAGGCCATGATTGGCATGTCGGCCCGGCGCTGCCAAGGCAGAAGATCATATTCGATGCCTCGTGAACCGAGATGATACAGCACTTGATTAATGACGCATTCTTCGCCGTTCGGCGTGTTTATCAGCTCTTCCATATCGGAAGTATCAAGATTGGACACACCCCAGCGCTTAATCTTCCCGTCCCGCTTAAGACGCTCCATCGCTTCTACCGTTTCAGCGAGCGGCACGCGACCGCGCCAATGCAGCAAATACAAATCCATTGCCTCTGTACCCAGACGCTTCAGACTATCTTCGCATGCTTTTATAATTTTGCTTCGTCCGGCATGGCTTGGCAGCACTTTGCTCACAAGAAAAGCATCATCGCGCCGTCCTTTGATTGCACGCCCTACAATTCGCTCCGCTCCGCCGCTGCCGTACATTTCAGCGGTATCGATAACGGTCATTCCAAGATCCAGCCCCAGACGAAGCGCATCGGCTTCGCGCTCCGCTTCTCCTGGAACTTCGCCCATATACCATGTTCCCTGCCCGATCGCCGGCAGCTCTGTGCCATCCGACAAACGAACTGTATGCTCCTTCAGCCCTTTTCGAATCTCCTCTGCCGAATATCGGTTCATCTTTATCCCTGCCTTCCCTTGATTTCTCTCTGTACTCTTCCCTCTACTCTTAAACAAAAACATAGGTAAACTAAAACGCGGAGCCCTTAGGCTCCGCGTTTTGTTAAGCTCCAATCATCGGTAGGAAACAAATCTCCAGGAGGCAGCGGACGGCTGAAGTAATACCCTTGGAACTCCAAGCATCGCTCTTCGGTCAAAATCCTCAGCTGTCCTTCCGTCTCGATGCCTTCGGCAATCACGTCCATTCCCAGGCTGTAGGCCATGGCAATGATTGTGGTCACGATCGCCTGCTCCGTGCCGCTCTCCTCAAGCCGCATCACAAAAGAACGGTCAATCTTCAGGCGGCTGATCGGCAGCCTGCTCAAATAGCTGAGCGAACTGTAACCTGTCCCGAAATCATCCAGACTGAGCCGGATACCCAGCCGCTTCAGCCGGTTCATAATCTCAATCGAAGCCGAAGCATCCATCATCATACTTTCCGTAATTTCAAGTTCCAGATATTTTGGGTCCAGACCCGTTTCGATCAGAATCTGTTCAATTTCGATATCCAGATCCGGCTGGTGGAACTGCTGCGTCGAGAGGTTGACCGATACGGGAACTTTCGTCAGCCCTGCTTCATGCCAAGCTTTGGCCTGCCGACAGGCTTCCTTCAGCACCCACCGTCCGATATCCATGATCAGTCCCGTTTCTTCCGCAATTGGGACAAATTGTCCCGGCGACACCATACCGCGGACCGGATGATGCCAGCGAAGCAGCGCTTCCATACCGATCAGTTCGCGATTCGGCATCCGGTACTGCGGCTGATAATAGACTTCCAATTCGCCTCGTTCCACAGCCTTGCGCAGGTCCGCTTCAATCTCGATCTTGAACAGCAGTTCCTCATCGAGTTCTGCCGAATAAAACCGGTAGCCGTTTTTGCCGCCGCGTTTGACTTCATACATGGCCGAGTCGGCATTCTTGATCAATTCTTCCCGACTTTCTCCGTGTTCGGGATACATGGCGATCCCGATGCTCGCACTGACGTAGAAGTCATTGTCTTTAAGCGTACAAGGCACTTGAAGAACCGATACAATCCGCCGGGCCGCTTCCTCGACTTCAATATCCGAAGAGAACGAATGGCAGATCAAGGCGAATTCATCGCCGCCCATCCGCGACAGCGTCGCCATAGACGGATCGATCACTTCGGAAATCCGCTGCGAAACTTTCTGGAGAAATGCGTCGCCATAGGCATGCCCCAGCGAGTCGTTAATCATTTTGAAACGGTCAATGTCCAGAACCATAACGGCTAATCGTTCAGTTCCCTGCGAGCGCTCGATCCGCTCCTGCACAATCGTGTCGAATTGGCGGCGATTCGGCAGACCGGTTAGTTCGTCATGATAGGCCAGATGCTCGATCTGCGCCTGCGCCTGCTTCTGCCGGGTGATGTCCCGCACAATAAGATGGGTTCCGGTAACCTCGCCGTCGACGAAGACAGGCACGCTGACCACGCCCAAATGAAGCGTCTGTCCCTGAGGATGCAGGATTTGCGTTTCATAGGTCAATGCGGTCGACAGCTCCGATTGGTCGTGGAGACTCCGGACTTCCCGATACGTATCGGGATCGAAGAAGCGCTGGATCTCCGTGACCGGAGAACCGATAAACGTTTCGCGTTCCATACCGATCAAATTTAAAATCGCAGGGTTCATATCGGTAATGATTTCCTCGGTATTGATCGAGATAATGCCGTCGGCATTGTTCTCATAGAGTGCACGATACCATTTCTCCTGACTGCGGATCATTTTATCTTTCTGATTCAAGCGGCCATCGATGAACGCTCCATAGATCGTAAAACCGATCAGGAACAGACTGCTCAACGTAATAATTAGCATCAACTTATCCATATCCACTATACTGCCGCCAAGAAGCGGAAAATGATGATCATGGACGTGGAATCGCGCGGCTGCCATTCCAGTGTAATGCATACCGGCAATTGCGGCACCCATAATCAGCGCACTGGCCAGCTTGTAACCCAGACGGCTGCCCTCCAACCGAAGCTTACGCATCAGCCCCAACGCCGCGATGGACGCTGCAAGAGCGATCATAACCGACAGGGCCACGAGCCACGGGTTGTAAGTGATCGTCATCGACATAGCTGACATCCCCATATAGTGCATATCGACGACACCCGAAGCGAGCAGCAGCCCACCGACGCATAAGGCACGCCAAGACAATTTGTAGCGGGTTACGGTCCACAGCGCGATAAATGACACAATAATTGGCACAATCATGGACAGAATGACGAGCGGAATATGATAAGTCATCTGCATAGGCAGCTGCAGCGCCAACATACCGATAAAATGCATGGACCAGATTCCGATCCCCATCGACAACGCTCCGCCGAAAAGCCAGAAAGCCCGAAGCCTTCCTTGCGCCAGATGAATTCGACCCGCCAAATTCAATGCCGCATAAGAAGCAAGTACCGAGATGATGCAGGAGACGATGACCAATCCGGTGTTATACGTTCCCTGTACGGTTTCCATGTCCTCCTCCTTTCCAATTTGCGTATAGCTGATTTTTAACTGATTTTTGTCTAATTTTTATAGGATACAGTTCTTATATACTAGGTATATCGACATCTGTCGACATTTTTTGCACTATTTTTATTCTGAATTGCCTAACTCGTCTTCAAGATAATATCGAAGCTCCTTATAAATGCTTATAATCTCCTGCATCGGCATACGGACCAGGCCGCTGGATGAAGGAGCAACAAAATCCACCACGCCGTCAACGACCGAATCCGGCTGGAAGCCCCAGTTCGTCCGTTTGCGGCCGGTAAATTCGGTATAAACGCCTTTGCCTACATAACAAGCGACTTTTGGCAAATAACGGGCCAGTTTAGCCTGTAGTATCCGACTTCCTTCGCGGTATTCTTCTCGGGCAATATCCTCGATGCCTCTCGTCGGACGGGCGACAATATTAGTAAAGCCGAAGCCGAGCTTCAGCAAATCCCCATCTTCTTGAGGCAAATAGCGGCGAGGAGTCAGTCCTGAATCTTCCAGAATCCGCCAAAAATTGTTGCGCGGGTTCGCGTAGTGGTGTCCGGTTTCGCCCGAGCGCAGACTCGGGTTGAAGCCAATAAACAAAATGGACAGTCCATAATCCAAATGATCTTCGATTTCCGGCATAATGGCAGCATGCTCCTTTTCTCGGAAATGCCAAGCGTAACCGGCTTAGCGCTCCGCTTTACAATCATTATTTTTAGCAGTAACGTTAAAGAATCGGTTGCAGCGAACTTATTATCATAAACTTACCTATCATACAAGGAGACGATTGAATGTACCAGTTGCATCAGCATCTCAACGAACCCCGCGGGGAAGGAAATAATTCTGCGAAACGCGTTCTTATCGTTACAGCTGTCGAAGCGGAACGCGAAGCCGTACTCGCCGGTCTTGCAGGCGATTATCGCTTCGATGTGGTTGCCGCCGGCGTCGGCACGGCCGCAGCCGCGGCAGGCACGGCAATCGCATTGGCTGTTGGCGCAGCACATACGCCAGCGGACGATAAGGCGCATTCGCCGGAACGCGACACGACACGTGCGGCAGCAGACGGCACGGCGTATTCGCCCGAAAGCGAAACGATATCTGCGTCAGAAGGCGGCACAGCGTATTCGCCAGACAGGCATGGATACGCTTATGTAATTAGCGCCGGCATTGGCGGAGGCTTTGCCGGCGCAGCGGAAATCGGCTCGCTCGTCGTCGCGAGCCGAATGGTTGCAGCCGATTTGGGCTCGGACAGCCCGGACGGCTTCATTTCCGTGGACGAGCTGGGCTTCGGCTCGTCCGTTATTCCGGCCGAGGACGAAGTCTCGGCCGCTCTGACCGGCGCGCTGCGAAGCGCCGGTCTCGATGCGCGCCTGGGGCCGGTGCTGACGGTCGCTACGACGACCGGCACGCTTGCAGGCGCGCAGGCGCTGGCCGCGCGCGTGCCTGGCGCGGCGGCCGAAGGCATGGAAGGCTTCGGCGTGGCGGAAGCCGCCCGGCAGTTCGGGCTGCCCGCGCTGGAACTGCGGGCAATCTCGAACGCGGTCGGCCCGCGCGACCGCGGTGCCTGGAAGATCGGCGAAGCGCTGAGCGCACTTCGCCAGGCAAGCTCTATTTTACCGGAGGTGTTTTTCACTTGAAGATTGCTTATTCCCCATGTCCCAACGATACATTCGTATTCCACGCATTGGCACACGGCCTGATTGAAGGTGCACCGGAATTTGAAGTAACGTATGCCGATATCGATATCACCAATAATTGGGCAGCGGCAGGCGAAGGCCCGGAGATCATGAAGATTTCCTACGCCGCTCTCCCGTGGGTGCTGAACGATTACACGCTGATCCCCTGCGGCGGCGCACTTGGCCGCGGCTGCGGACCGCTTGTCCTGACGAAGGACGCTGGCACACCCGAAGACTTGACAGGCAAGCGGGTTGCCGTACCGAGCGAACGTTCGACCGCCTACATGCTGTTCCGCCTTTGGGCGGCACAGACCATCCCTGGCGGCATCGGCGAAGTGATCGTCATGCCGTTCGACAAGATCATGCCGGCTGTACAAAGCGGCGAAATCGATGCCGGTCTCGTGATCCACGAAGCCCGCTTTACGTATCAGAATTACGGCCTGCATAAGCTCGCCGATATGGGCGACTGGTGGGAAGCCGATACCGGCCTGCCGATCCCGCTCGGCGCGATTATCGCCAAGCGCGGTGTTGTTGATCCTAAGCCGATCGCCGAATGGGTCCGTGCTTCCGTCGAATACGCATGGAAGCATCCGGAAGCTTCCCGCGATTACGTGCTGGAGCATGCGCAGGAGATGGACGCTGCCGTTGCCGATTCGCATATCGAACTTTACGTCAACGAGTTCACAGCTGATCTGGGCGAAGACGGTTATGCTGCGGTTCGTTCGCTGCTGACCCGTGCCGCACGCGAAGGTCTGGTGCCAGCATTCGACGAGAAGCTGCTCGAGCGCGGCTATTGATACCAGCCGCCTTATCATTTATATACGCGTCGTAGACCAGCAAATAACGCGATCAAGATTCGCTGTATGCAAAGAAAATAAAGGCGCCCGACTTTGATAAAAAAGTCGGGCGTCTTTTTTATGACCAATTATAGAATGAATCCCCCAAGCCGCACTCCCTTCCGCCGAATTAAACGTCTCATAGTCGAAAAGCTGAAAGTCCGCCTGTTGCCTTCAAAGTGCGTTATCGTTGTCTTTACGCAAGCCTCGCAAATATCTAGGATGGAAGTCAACGAGCGAATCTTTTCGGAACGAACAGGTGCTTATCTTAGGGCCTGTATGCAAACCTGTTTCCGCAAAATCCGAAAGAGTTTATTGAAGGTGCAATAGGGGGAAAGAAAATAAGTGCGCCTGTACACTTATTTTTCTCGAATTTTTAACTTTCGCTGAAATAAGTGCTCCTATACACTTATTTCAGCGTTTTCGCGTTTCTAACCTTACTTTTATGTGAAATAGTTGCACCTGCGCACTTATTGTACAATTTGGCGAGCTTTTGCGGAAAATAATTGCATA
>NZ_KB899308.1 GCF_000378145.1 Saccharibacillus kuerlensis DSM 22868
GGAAATAGAAATAGATTTAAGTGAAACAAGTAACTCTTTAACAGAAGATGAGAATCGAGCAAAAATCAAAGCAATCTTAATTACTCCTTGTAATGAGGAATGGTCAGACTCTGGTCTTGCACTTAGAGTAGTTTCAAAAATTTATAAAGGCTATATAAAGGAACAAAAGTATATTGAAGCGGGAGGACACTATGCGGGATAAGTAGTGTGCATGTTATCCACTGAAATGTCTGACATCCGATAACATAATATTCACGCAGCGGGCATACGCTCTTGGTCAGGCATTCGCCGGACACTCGACATGCGTCGGGTCGTGAATACGGGAACGTTATACGTAATACCGGAAAAACATATTTAAAAGCTAGACCAGACAAAGGGTTAAGTGATTTAACGTTTTGCGTTATACTATGAAGTAAGAATAGGAGGCGATTCATCATGAGCCTGGAACAAAAATTGATTAACGACTTTTTGTCTTTGCCCCAAGAAAAACAAATGGAAGTCATTGATTTTGTAGAGTTTCTAAAGACCAAAAATGTATCTCAAACAGAGTCTATGATGGACGACATCATTAACGAGAATTTAGAAGCGCTTAAAGAACTCGCTAAATGAAAACTATTACGATTGACCAATTGCTGATCTATCATCAAAAGATCATGAAGGTAACTGGTGGAGCGGATGGCGTCAGAGATCAGGGCTTGCTAGAAAGTGCATTGGGTAAAGCTGAACAGACTTTTGATGGTAAAGAATTGTACCCAGGACTAACAAGGAAAGTTTCTGTCGTGGCTTTTTCCTTAATCAAAAACCATGGATTCGTGGATGGAAATAAACGTATCGGAGTAGCCGTTATGCTGCTTTTACTCCGATTAAACGGATATTCTATTCGATATAGTCAAGACGAGCTGGTTCAATTAGGGTTGGGAACAGCAGAAGGCAAATTAAATGAAAAAGATATTGAGGAATGGATTATAAGGCATCGGGAATAAAGCTCGGTGTCTTATTCTATATCTTTTTGAATATTTAAAGAAGACCGGTACTACGTCTAACATAATATTCATGCTGCGGGCATACGCCCTTGGCCCGGCATTCGCCGGACACCCGACATGCGTCGGGTCGTGAATACAGGAACGTTATAAGAACTCGGCGAGTACTTATTAAGACTTTTCTAAAGTGAGGGAGCTTCTCATTAAATTCATATCAGAAAACACGTTGGATCGTATTTCTTTGCATGATTGTGTAATTGAAGCTATTTCAATAGAAGGTCAGAATTTGTCTCTAATATTTGAGCACATAAATGTACTATCAAATCACCCAATGAATAATACAGGACTCCATATGTATACAGGAAGAGCAATAATTAAATTTATAGATTATGAACTTAAAGAATCTCTCTTATACGATACGTCTAAGGTAGAAGGCAAGAAGCGTATAATTGTAGAAGAAGATGCGCAAAAGGTCAAAATACCAAAGTTAGAATTATTGGTAGGTTTTGAAATACTTAAAAGTGAAGAATTACACGTATCAGAAGAATCTTTCACACAAAGATTTGATGGAATAGCTTCGCGAAAATATAATTCTGATTTTGGTTATTGTGTAATTAAGTGTAAGAAAATAGTGATCAAGTGGAATGAGTTTATTGATAAGGCTTGGTTTGAAGATAGATGATTTTGAAAGTAATGCAATAGAAGCTGCGGACATTCGTTCCTGGCTCGGCATATACCAGACACCTGACATTTATAGAATAGTGAATGCAAGGACGTTATCAAAATATTTAAGAGCATTGAAGAAAGCGAGGAAACCAATTGAATATATTCGAAGGAAATGGAATAAAGAAAGCAAGCCAATATCCACTCGAATTACAGGGTGTAAGAAGCTTGCAAGTTTCTTCAGAGTACAATAAAGAATTAATGAAGATAGAAAATAATCAGAAAGAGTATAAATTAATGATTAAACAAAATTGGAGATCAGAGAAGCTTATTTTAAAATCAGTCAATAAAAAAAATAACTTCTGATAACCATATATTTAGACTTTGGAAATTCATTTTTAACCCTAGTCGTGTTTTCCAACCTTATCACTATCATAATCTATTCAACTGAGAACAAAGAAACTCCCTCCAATGCAGCATGTTCCGTTTCAGCGAACAAGCTGCATTGGAGGGAGAATTACTTTTAAATAAACAGACAGGTCTGTATAATTAAAGGGTTAACGAGACGCTACTTGAGTATCTAGGAAGTGCAGAATAAGCTTAACGCTAATCTCCAGATCTTCTTCAAGCGGAAAATGTCCCGTATTCAACAAGTGCACGTCAACGTTTTGAAGATCTTCGGTGTAGGCGAGAGCCCCTTTGTAGCCGAAGAAGATATCGTGCCGTCCCCAGGCGACCAGAACCGGCGGCTGATGTTCACGGAAATATTTGTGCCAGGTCGGATATTCCAGCAGGTTATTCTGATAATCATAGAACAGCGCAAGCTGGATCTCTTGGTTGCCTTCCCGGGTCAGATGAATCTGATCGTTCCTCCAATTGTCCGGGCTGATTGCTTCAGGATCGCGCGTTCCGTTCACATATTGATGCTTCGTGATCTCGAGAGATAACAGGTCGATTACTCCCTGACGGATCTCCGCATCGTCCGGGTTTTTCCAATAAGCTTGAATCGGAGCCCAAGCGGATTCAAGACCGGATTCATAAGCATTACCGTTCTGCGAAATGATGGCTTGAATGCGTTCCGGGTGCATAATGGCCAGGCGATACCCGATCGGGGCGCCGTAATCATGCACGTAAATGCTGTATTGCTCCAAATTCAGCTGCTCGGCGAAGGCGTCGATCAGATTGGCGAGATTTTCAAAGGTGTACGTGAACTCGGCGGTAGTCGGCTGATCGCTGCTGCCAAATCCCGGGTAATCAGGGGCGATGACATGGTAACGATCTGCGAGTCGCACGATCAGGTTGCGATACATATGCGAGGAAGAAGGAAATCCGTGCAGTAACAAAACAGTTGGATTCTTCCTATTTCCAGCTTCCCGGTAAAAAAGGTTTAAGCCGTTTACCTGAGCATACTTGTTTTTAACGTTCATTTTAAATCACCTCGATTTTGGATTTGAATGCAATACAAATTTCGTATTATCGTAACTATACATACAGGTCTGTATAGTTACAAGTGTTTTTTTGTTTGCAATTCTTTTTTGTTCCCCTTACTATACTTATACAGAGCTGTATACATTGGAAATAAACAGAATAACTTTTGGAATGGAGATAATCAGGTGGCGAACAAAAGCAAAAAGGAACAAATCATTCAGGTCGCCTCAGGGCTATTTAACCAACAAGGCATCCGCGGAACAGGTGTCGATCAGGTTGTGGCAGAATCTCAGGTTGCCAAAATGACTTTATATAATCATTTTCCATCTAAGGATGAACTTGTATTATCTTACTTGAAGAGGCAGAATGAGGAATGGATGGGATGGTTCAAATCTTCTGTCGATAGCCGAGGTGGAACGTCGCAGGAGCGTTTGCTGGCTGTATACGATGTGTTAGGAGAATGGTTTGCAGAGCCGGATTTTACCGGTTGTGCCTTTATCAAAGCGGCTTCGGAATTCTCGGACAGCAGTCATCCATATCACAAGGCTGCTCACCAGTATAAGACTTATCTGCGGGAATACATTGCAGAGCTGGCAGCCCAATGCGATTTCCGGCAGCCGACAACCGTCTCGAACACGTTGTATTTGCTCTTGGAAGGGGCGATAACCGCCAATATGCTGGAGACCGACCGAGAATCTGCCCTGCATGCTCGCGAAGCAGCCGAAATTTTGATCGAACGTTTTTCAGAAACGTCCTGACTCGGTAAGAATCTGGCTTTATAAAAGAAGTCGACAAAGAGATTATACATCTGCAGGACAAAGATTAAAGCTTAGAGAAAAGCAAAAGAATATGTAAAAGGACTTAGATGAGCGATCACTTCTAAGTCCTTTTTGTACAGCAGGAAGATTCTCGTAATTCCCAGTGCATGATATACTTGGAAGGAAAGGGGGAGGAAATTTAAAGGTCGATTTGAAGACTTTGCTTAAGAGAAGAATTTAAAAATATCACCAGATGAAGGAATTAGCAAAGTTTTTAAATAAGACCTTGTGAAAAATCAAAGGAGAAACAAAAGTGGAAAAAACTCGTGAAAAAGTTTTAACATTCAGAATGCCGGATCTCCACTCCTGGGTCCCAAATAATCTTATGAATATCAATTGAAAATTATTCTTTTGTTCTTAAATTTTCGATCATTGCTGATTTAATGACTTGTTCTTTTTCTTCTCCTCCAACTAAATATTTAATTTTTAAGCTTCGATTAGAATCAGGTCTTACATTTGTCATAGAGATTTCCAAAACCACTCTGCTTTCACCTTTAACTTTAAATCCTTTGAGATCTTTAATTTCACCTATATCTTCCCGTGGATATACGCCTATTCCTTTGAGAGCATCGGCGCCATGAAATACATAATCAATCCGATCATCTAAATTGACTGGTTCTTCATTTTGTTTAACTAACTCAATAGACTTAATAGTTGCGGAGTTTTTCCCAGTCCATTCAATGGGCATGATAATAAAGTATTTTTCATTATCTTCAAATTCTTGCGTGGAAAGGGATCCTATTTTAAACCCATTTGAATTTTCTTCACCTATGCTAGAACATCCAGTTAACAAAAGTATCAGGATAAGTAAAAAACTAATCTTTTTCATTTACTCTTCCTTTCCGATTCTTTTACCATATTTAACCTATTTTCATGATTTGAACATGGTTAAAATAAAATGATATTCCAATGAGGCGGTATGAATGAATAAAAAATTATTATTTTATAGATTATGTACTCTAGTTGTATTGATACTTGCGGTTTGTACTTGCATAATTATCACCGAAAAGCTGAACAGTAATGCTAAGCAGATTAATGCACTGCAAAGCAGTCTAGCCGAGCATCAAAAAATAGAAAAAGAGTTGAATGTAGTGAATACCAGCTTGCAAGAATCGCTCAATAAAGCTCATGAAACAACCAACACTTTAGAGAAACAAATTGAAGAAAGTAATCATTATGGCGACTATCAAGGTAATAAGGATTTTTCGGACATCATTAACGACAACCCGATTGATAAAGATTACGAGCGGGAACTTGAAAAACTTCAAGAAAGTGCCCAGTCTACAACTTTAGAATGGGGTGCCTTGCAGACGAAATATATAACAAAATGGCAGAATGAAATGGATGCGGCACTTGATCATTTGTACAAATCATTAGATGAAGAGGATCGGATGAACCTTGAGCAAGCTCAAAAAAGTTGGCACTCTTACATAGAGGATAATAGTAACTTTGTCGGTGATCGGTTCGTTTATGCTGGACATTTCGGTACTCAAGGTAAAGTGCATTTAGCAGCAGTTGAATTAAAGCGGACAAGAGAACGGGCAATCGAACTTATGGAGTATATTTTTAGTGTGGACAGAACCGCAGTGAATTTTGTATATGAGGATCAAAAATAATGAAGCATGTGATGACCTTGTTCCCTGAGTATTTTGATTCCATTTGTTCTGGATGTAAAAAGGTTGAAGTGCGTTTGAACGATGAAAAAAGAAGAGTTATTAGTGTGGGAGACACCATTCAATTTGAATGTTTACCCCATCGAGAGAGAACTGTAAAAGTTCTAGTTGAAGAATTATACAAGCACGAGACTTTTGAAGACTTATATCGATCGATTCCTTTTGCAGATATGGATTGTGAAGGATGGACAATGACAGAAATGATTGACGGAACATATGAAATTTATACGCCTGAACAAGAACTTAAGTGGGGTGCACTTGGAATAAGAATTAGGTTGAACGTTGAATATAAGGGAACTGACCACCCCCCCAACGTTGGGTGACGAAGCGCCGAATCCTAATCGGCGCTTTTGTTTATAGTGGGAGCTTTTTGGAAGGAAAGGGGAATAGAAAAAGATGGATAAAAGGCTAAAAAACATGTTGTAAAAAGACAAAGAGAAAGCATAAAATGAAGAAGGAAAAGGTCATTAGAATTAAGAAAATAAGTAAAAACATCATGGATTCCTACATAAATCATCTAATTGAAAAGGAGAATGAACATGGGATTAGAAATGGAGAAATTGAATTTGAAGATGAAGGATATTTCAGGATCAACACTCAAAGAGGTGAACGCAGAAGGTGTGAATTTTGATGATATCAATCTATCTAAGTCAAAAGTGAATAACGCTAATATGAGTGGTATGAACTTCAATGATATCCATGCAGGAGAAATGCAATTCACCAATACTAATCTGTCGGGGACATCAATTCAACATGCCAATATGAGTCATATGAGAATTGATCATGTTCATTTGTTTGGAACTGAATTTGTGAATATTGTATTACCTCAAGAAGGTGATGGGAATTACGATTCGGATGGAAACTATAAACCTATTGTGTTTAACAACTGCGATTTGAGTAATATGGAAATTAACAATTGCAACATCAAAGGTTTGAAAATCAATGGAGTGTTAGTTGAAGAATTATTAAAAATCAACAATTTTGACAGCTGATTGAATCAGGCGGACAATCCTGCACTGTCTAATCGCAGCAGGCTCGTTGGAGGTTTAAGGCAGACAGTCAAGGTTCGTAAACGTTGAACATCATCTAAAACTACTCAAGGGCATGTACGCAAACTCATCGACTTTTTCGATAAAATTTTTTCAACGCGTAGGCTCGACTTTTAACTTTGAATGAAAGGGTTGAATGTCAAATATGAAGTCGATTCGTAGTTTGCGTACATGCTGTAATCAATAAAATTCTTAAGGAGAACCCTTCAATGAAGAAATTTCAGGTTGGGATTATAGGGAGTGGTTTTGGTGCAAATGTACATGCTCCTATTCTTAAGTTACATCCCGGGTTTGAATTGAGAGCGACTTGTCAACCCAGTATAGAGGTTGGGAGGGAGAGAAGAGTAAGGGAGGAGGGTTACTGTTTGCTGTTGGATCCCATATGCTAGATTCATTAATGTGGTGGATGAATAAGCCTATAGTCGATGTCTATGCAGACTTAAAAACTGTAGTTCCCAAATTTGAAGGACCTGACGGTAATGAAAACAGAGATGCAGAGGACTTTTTTGCTATTATGGGCCATTTTGAAGATGGAACATCTTTTATAGCTAATTTATATTATCCAGCAGTAAGAGGAAGTGGTTGGAACTTGGAAATACTAGGGACAAAGGGAACTTTGATTATGAAAAATGATACAGACATAACGATAAGTACAGGAGAAGAGTTCCAAGATATAAAAATTGAAGAATCAGAAGAATCAGATCAATTAACTCCTTTAGCAAAACCATACTTTAAGGGACTATATCCAATGTTTGATTCGGTTTACAAGTCTATTTCAAGCCATAAACCTTATCCTAACACGCCAACTCTAATTGATGGACATCTCACACAACTAGTAATGGATGCAATTAGGGAATCTGCTGCAAAGAAGACAAGGACTATAGTAAGACAGAAGTAAGAATGAATAAATTTAAAAGAAAACAAAGTTACAAAACAAAACAAAGGAAGTGACATCAATGGATCAGGAATTTGCATTTACTCGAATTGGATATGTTTACGTACCTACAACTGAAATTGACAAATCGATTGATTGGTACACGACAAATTTAAACTTCAAGCTAATGAACAAATTCCAAGACCGTGGTTCCTTCATGGCTGTTTTGCATCATCCTCATAAAAATTCTATTGCACTGGTGCTTATCGAAACAGAAGATAGACAGCAGCTTGAAATAATAAGGAACGGAAAGCCTTTCCCGGTTATGGCTATCAATTGTCCGGATATTGAGTTCACCTATAATGACTTAAAGGGCAAGGGTGTTACGGTAGAAGAATTACATACACTTGCTGAAGGTGAAGCCAAATATTTTTATTTTCGAGATCCTGAAGGGAATTTACTAGAAGGAGCTTGGTCAATTTGGGATCCTGTAGATGAAATTAAAGACGATTACAAGAAACATAGTGAGAATTGAAGCACAGTGTAAGAAGCTCAAGGAAGGCAGCCCTATTATCTAATACCGCATTCACGCATAAGGCTGTTCTCTCGGTCTTGAGGTTCAAGGAAGTAACTGCAGCAGCTGCTTCTGGAAGTTTATGAAGATCTAGAGCATCAAGTGAAACTAGGAGGCTTATTCATGGATGATCTCAAAAATATTAATAAACCAATGAAAGCTGTTGAAATTAGCAATCAAGCTTCCCAATATGGTTTTACAGCTTCATGTGACGAGTTAACCGGAAGCTTTCTGAGAATGTTAGCAGCCGCTCGAACGCAAAGTACAATTCTGGAACTAGGGACAGGAGCAGGTCATTCCACGGCATGGTTGCTTGACGGAATGGATAGTTCGAGCGAATTGTATTCGGTTGAGATGGATGAGAACTGCTCCAACATAGCCAAGGAAGTTCTAGGCGAAGATCCGCGTCTGCATTTGATAGTTGGCGATGGCGGAGCATACATAGAAGAGCATAAAAACGAAAAATTTGATTTGATATTTGCAGATACATGGCCGGGTAAATTCTATTTGATTGAGGAAGTGCTAGGTATGGTTAAGCCTGGAGGAATCTATTTGATCGATGATTTAAACCCTCAACCCAATTGGCCCGACGGTCATGAGGACAAGGTTGCCGAATTGATTTCTTTTTTAGAAACAAGAAACGAGTTCCACATGAGTAAGCTGAATTGGTCGACAGGATTAATTTTGATGACCAAAAAAAGCTGATTGCAGCGAAATTAGAACAGAACTATCTTTATTCCATAGTACATAATAACTGAGGTTTTTTTTAATGAATATAGAAGAATATGCTTGGGATAAGCACGAACAGAAATTAAAACAACAAACTGAATTCACCTACAGCGAACCCAAAATAAAAATTGTAGATGACAGTGACTTAAGAAAGAAAATTGAAGCAGCGCTTGAAGAACTGCCACAGAAGCTGCTTGCTCAATGGGCGGTACAAGTATCGGCAGAGCATTTACATGATCTCGATCACCACTTGAAAAATGATCCGCGTATAGAATTAGGGTTAGAGACATTACAAAAACGAATGGAAGGTTCCATTGGCGCTTATGAGTTAAGGAAGACGGGGTTCATTGTGAATCAACTATCCAAGGAATCCAAAACCAAGACCAGTCAATATGCTGCACGGTCATTTGCTCAAGCTATTGCAGTAGGGCATATGAGAGGACATGCTCTAGTTAGTAGTGACTACGCAGTGAAGTTAGTAAATTTACTATTCAATAATTCTTTAGAAGCTGCAACAAGGGAAAGACAGAGACAATTGAAAATATTGAATGAATTAGAGCAAGATTTTTTGAACAAAAGAACATAGGATACGATCAAAACAACCGAACGGAGTTTACCATGCTCATTCATAAACAAGATTTCAAAGTTAAGGGATTAAGCTATACCATCAGATCTGCTGTCCATGAAGACGCCAATCGTTTGTCTGAACTCAGGGTAGAGATCGATGGAGAAACGGAAAACATGGATAGGGAAAGCGGAGAAGCTTTTATCGATCCATCAGGATTTGAAGATATTATAAAGTCAGACAGTAAACATTCGAAAAGTCTATTTTTAGTTGTTGAAGTCGAAGGTCGCATTGTTGGATTTTCACGCTGTGTAGGAAACGACTTGAAGAGAACTAGGCATAAGGTTGAATTTGGAGTCTGCGTTTTGAAAAACTATTGGGGTTACGGGATGGGGAGGAATTTATTAAAAGAAACGATCAATTGGGCAGATTCCAATGAAATAAAGAAAATAAATTTGAGTGTACTGGAAAGCAATAAGAATGCCATTGAATTATATAAATCTGTTGGTTTTGAAGTTGAAGGCCTATTGAAGAATGACAAATTACTTTCTGATGGTCGCTATTACAATACGTTACTGATGGCAAGAATAGCAGTATAAAAATCAGGCAGAGAGCTTCTACGCTCCTCTGCCTGATTTGATCCATCCACTTATTGGAGATAGATTACAGGTCCGCTCATTCTTGGCGATTTAAGGTCAAACTTGAGCCATGCCGCCATCTACAAACAATTCGATCCCGTTCACATAACTGCTTTCTTCCGAAGCTAGAAACATCACAGCGTTGGCAATCTCTTCCGTCTTGCCCGTGCGACCTAGTGGAATGACATTTTTCGACGACTCGAGGACCTGATCCAGCGCTTCGCCAAACAGATCATCATAAGCCGGCGTGTGGACTACACCGGGACTCACTACGTTTAGCCGTATACTTGTGCCTTTCAAATCCGTGATCCAGTTTCTCGCCATCTGACGGAGAGCAGCCTTCGTACCTCCGTAGACACTAAAACCCGGGTCGCCGATCGTACCTGCCGTCGAGCCGGTTATGATGATCGTTCCTGTCCTATTTGGAAACAGCGGCAGCGCCTTTTGAACGGTAAACAAAGTTCCTTTTACGTTCACGTCGAACGTCTTGTCATACTGTTCTTCTGTGATTTGACCTAAAGGCAGAATGCTGCCAAGTCCAGCGTTTGCGAACAGAATATCCAGATGCCCTTTCTCCCGCTTAACCGTATCAAACAGTTTGTCCAAATCCTTCAGATTAGAAATGTCTCCTTGAACGCCGGTTACCCGCTCACCGATCAATTGCACTGCCGCGTCCAGTTCGCTTTGCCTGCGTCCGGTAATGAGCACGTAGGCGCCTTCCGAAACGAAACGCTGCGCCGTCGTCAGTCCGATCCCGCTTGTACCTCCGGTGATTACTGCTACTTTTCCTTCGAATTTCCCCATGTCTATATGCCTCCTATAAGTTTCATCTGTCGTTATGAGTCTGTTACGAGATTTATCATAACGTTAGATAAATCATTTGACCGTAATGTGGATTACGTCCAAGACATATAGTCGGAAGGAGGAGAATATGCAGCGTGCATCAAGCCAGTTCTTTCCTTGCTTTTTCGGTATGAATCATAATCGTTCTGCGGCCGGTCACAAGAATCCCTTCATTGGATAGTTCTTTTAAAGTAAGGGACACCGCTTCTCTCGTAGCACCGATCATATCGGCCAATTCTTGATGGGTCAGGGGGATGTCGATTTTTCGGTATCCATCTTTTTCTGTGCTGAACTTGTTGGACAGCCGGTTGAGAAAGTAAAGCACTTTACCGCGCAGATCTCGAAAAACCAATTTTTCTATTAATTCATCCTGCTCACGCAGACGTTTGCTCATTTTAGCTAAAAATCGTAAAGATAATTCAGAATGTCGGCTTAACAGCGGTTCGAATTGTTCGGTAGGAATCCAAAAAACAATGGAATCTTCCATCGTCTCCACATAGGTTCCTCTTGCGCCCAGTGAGAACGTGTCAACCTCGCCGAAAATGCCCCCTTCACTGAGAATGCACACCGTATGCTGCTTGCCGGCAGAATTGGTTTTGTAGAAGCGAAGTTTACCGGAAATTACGAAAAACAAGCCGTTTCTTTCATTGCTTGGCGTCTGAAAAATAGCGTCTTTGGAGAGCGTATACGTATTTGATCTTGTGACCGATTGTGCGATATCATAAAGAATTTCTGCCGGAAGCGATTCGAATATTTTGATTTGCGGCAAAAATGAGGTTATGTTTTCGATTGTTTCGTGATGGTACATCCTGCGCCTCCTTTTCATCCTGCGAACGGCAATCGTTGTCTGCTTCGTAATCATCATAGACTACCATAATTCCCTCTTCTGTAATCCAGATTACAAAACCAACAGGCGGTGATCGTTTGATCAGACCATACGATCGCATCAAGAGATCGTTGAAGAAAAATGGGAGCTGCAGCTTTAACAAAAAAGAGGCAGCATCGATTATTCGACTTGGAGGAACTCCCAATCTATCAAGATATTCAATCGAATAGGGAAGAGGCGTTTACAGATACCAATCATAACTAGCACATGTACGTGAATTTATCAGCGGATTATAGTTGCGCAGCATTTAATCTCGTGTTTTAGTGTTAAACTAAATTTCAAATTGTAAAAGAAACAGTACAGAGATGGAAGCTTAAGCCTCAAGTCTGTACTGTTTCTTTTTAACGAACTGTTTTCGTTTTAAGATGATCCTTTTACTACCTGCATATTATTTATGAATCCTTCTTTAGGTTTAAAAATAGCAGTGAATTTATTCTTCTTCACATCATACTCAAATAATCCACGCTGATTATTCACAATAGCTAATGTATAAATCTTACTCTCATCTTGTGAATAGTTTGCTTCTCCTCTTTGTAATCTTTTGGTTCCCCAGGTGCTTTCACTAGATGTACCTTTCTTTAAGTTATAATCGATCACAGTAGAAGGGACTTGCCCTTTATTGTATTCTTTGTCGCTAAATGCAATAACATGTCCTTTTTTATTCATAAGCATTCTAATCCAATAATTTTTACTGAAAAGCTTCTTTTTTTCTTTAAGATCAAAATCAGTTTCGTAAACAGTATATGTTGGCATTTTGAAGTTATTTTGACCAACTGGCCCGTCTTGATGTGCCAGGCTGTAGTTTCTTTGTTTCAAAGAGTATGCAGAGACATACAGTTTTTCAGTATTATGATCTAGAGTTATCGCCTCTACAAGCGTGTCATCATTACTCCAAAGTGTAATCTTTTTGGTTTTAAGATCTATTGCTCCTAGTCTTATCGCTTGTTCCCCCTTTATATTGGCTACAAAAAACAATCGATCACCTGAAGGGATTACATAATTAACTGCAAATAAATTTTCAGTTAGTTGACTTGTTTTCTTTTTTGATAAGTCTCTTACAAAGATTTGATCTCCATACTCTTTATCTGTCCCAACTCTTTGTGTGTAATAAACCAATTGATTCGGTTTATCGTAAAATGCCAGAGGGTATTGCGCGGTATAGTCAAATTGAAAGATTTTTTCGGTTTTTTTTGTTGATGAATCATAACTTAGCACTTGTGTTTTTATAGCATCACTATCATCAGAAGCTGCATATTCTGAATAAGTTAATGTCACATAATCTGTGGTAGGAGCTGTTGATCTAGTTTCCTTATTAGCTGCAGAATCAGATTTTATTTTATTTGTTGTTTCTAAATTATCGTTTTTAGAAGTGCAGGCAACTAAAAAAAATAAAAGTAATAAAATCAAAAATTTAAGTACTCTTTTCAAAGATAACCTCTCCTTAGAACTCTAGTGAAAAACCAGTTATGCCTATGGCTAAAAACCATAGGCATAACTTTACATTCTCACATCTTAAAATTGATAATAATAACGACCTGGGAACGAGAGCGTATCGCTATAAGTATAACCAAATTGTTTGTTATTCCATCCCCAAAAATAGTTATCCATCACTGCATCAGGAAGAGAACCAATATCGTTTTTATATACAGTTTTTGTAATGTTAGTATCTAGGGCTCTTGCAGTGACTGGAGTTCCATGTACAGCATTATCAATTTGTCTTTTAGTTGCAATATCTCCTGCGCCTAATGTTTTCCCGCTAGAACCTATAGTTCCAGAGCCGCCAACTCCTGCACGAAATACTGTGAATCTTCCTTCACCTGTTACAGCGCCAGCTGAAACAACTACTTTTTGTCCTGAGCCGTATGTATAAGTTCCAGGTGCCAAACGCCCTGGGTAAGGGACTGTAGTGCTAGGCACAGCTGCTGCTTCCGCCTGTATAGAAGCAATACTTTTATCTAAGTAAATACGATTGATATGTCCATCAGAACCATAAATCACCACCGTGCCTGGGGAAGGTGGTGGCAGATCGAAACCAAGATCAACTACTGGCAAATTCTTGACTGAGTCAGCCACCGCCTTAAAAAAAGCATCTTCCGCAATTCTTCCTTCAATATCAGGAACTTCCTCTGTAAAGTTTTTGTTTACTTCTAATGAGCTTGCTGTATTTCTATGTTCTTCAACGCTAGTGTCATATGTAACAATGGGCTGCTGCTTGTCGTTATAAGTTAGAATAGAGCCAGGTTTAAAGGTAGTTGGAATTTGAGTGTGTAAGGAGGCCAATTGCTCAGAATATTTTTTTGGTAAAGATATTTCTGAAGCATTCGCAGCCATAGCATTTGTGGATACTGTAATGGAGGCGAGCAAACCTAAAGCGACAAATGTACTACCTTTTCTCAATTTCATTCTTTAATCTCCTTTTATGTAAGTAAAGTAAGTTGAAAATTAGTTTAAAACTTTCCTCCTTTCGAGTTTCTTGTGGAAAATTATAACATGTAATTATATTCAAAATGTTACACTATAATTACAAAATACTTTATTTTTTATAGATTCGATAAAATTAATGATAAGGAAATATTTATTAAATTTTTGTGATTCTACTTCATTTTTAAGAATAAGACTCTGAATAATATCTTATTCTCGGGCTTGTACGTAAACTTTAAGAACGCTATCGAATCTGCTAAATTGAAGACTTAAAGGCGACGATATGATTTAACCGACGAAAAATGGAATGTAAATGAGTCTATCTTGTTCCCTGCCCGCAAAACATAAGGAGGAAGGCCTCCGAAAATCGGAGACATCGACTGAATGAGTGACTTTAGGTCGTGAATTCCGGAGTAGCTTGGTATAATTTACCGGACTACTACAAACCCTGGTTTTCGGCTTGTATCTTTTTCTGGAAATTGTAAAATTCAGAACAGAAGAAAAAATTTTGAATAATGTCGCAATTGAACCGGACTTCGAGCAAATGATATTGGATATGACGATTGTCTGTTGTATATCAATATGGAACGGAATGCTCTCAAATTAGACCTAGCCAATCGCGAAATTTTAGCTGATCTGCTTACAATGCTGATGGTATTTAAGCCCTCTTACCTCTTAAAGAAGAAGCAAAACCCCAGCAAGTGGAACCGCTGTATCAAGCAACCTTACGTCCACAACACTTATAAAGAATGGTGCTTGGTCGAATGTTTTTTCAACAGAATGAAAAATGCTGGCGCTTAGCGACTAGTTATGACAAGACAGCGAAAATGTTCAAGGTTTTGTAGCTGTGATTTCGATTCGGATCTGGATTAAATAGGTTTGCAAATATGCCCCAGTAAATTTTACGTAAATGAAATTACCGAGAGAAGGCGAATCCAACTATGAGCAGAACGACCGGAATCTATGAACATAAGCAGTTATCATTGGAATATTCGATTGTGAATCCAGGCGGAAGCCCTATTCTGGTGATGCACGGCGGACATTCGAGTTGTAATGAAGAATTGGGTTACGCGGAGTTGGAGCAGCAGGGGTACTCTGTGCTTACACCGTCCAGACCCGGATACGGTCAATCGTCTTCCACTCATGGTGCAGACCTATCGACAGCGTGCCTTGCCTACATCAAACTGTTAGATCATCTTCATCTGGATCAAGTCCATGTTATCGGAATCTCTGCAGGTGGCCCCAGTGCAATCCGCTTCGCATCCCAATATCCGGAGCGTGTAAAAAGCCTTACGCTGCAGTGCGCGGTATCCGGAGAATGGCTGACATCCAAAGATAAAGAATATAAGGCCACCCAAATTCTATTTCATCCTTCAAGAGAGAAATACACCTGGAAGCTGCTCGGATCTATGGCCAGCTTTTCTCCGAGACTTGTATTCAAACAGATGGCTCCGTCGTTTAGTCAATTACCGTATGCTGCATTAAAAAGCTTGATTAGCGATAGCGACATTCAAGAGTTTAAAAAAATGATCCAACGCCAGCGCTCGGGACAAGGTTTTCTGATCGATCTAACCCATACAGCGTCTGTTACTCCTGAAGAGCTGCAGTCTATCAAATGTCCGACTCTTATTCTGCACAGCCGCAATGATGCAACCGTTTCGGTCGACCACGCCTACCATGCCCATCAGCATATTCCAAACTCCAAACTATGTGTTCTCGAGAGCTGGGGCCACTTGATATGGTTGGGCGAAGGAGCGGCAGACATGCAGGCGGAGCTAATGAATTTTTTGGATGCCCATAAGTAATCTCGATTCTCACAAAGGAATAAGGAGAGAAACACCATGATAAGAGGAGTGAGCTTAAAGATCCCAAATCAACACGGAAGATTTCTAAGAGATCTATTAAAACCATTTGGAGTAAGTGAATATGATTGGTGGGTCGGGGGAGAAGAGTCGTATCTGATCGTAGATGGTGAATTTGAACCTTTATTTCCAGGGTTGGTTGAATGTATGGAAGGCGACAGCCTCAAAAGAAGGATAGAAGGCAATGAGTATTACTTAATCTTTCAAGATCTCAAGGCTTTTCCAAAAGGAACAAAGCCAATCGAGATTACCACATACAGCGAATTTATGAACAGCGACTGCGAACTGACACTGCTCGTTATAGACAGTTCTTATATAGCCATATACTGCAAAGATACAGACATGACTCGAAAAATATACGACAATGCAAAAGAGTTGGATTATACAAAAGTAGCCTACATCACCGAAGAAAACGATTTTAGAACACGCTTAACGGTATGGTGAGTAACCAGGAGGCACACATGCATTTTGAACCTACCTATGAAAATGGAGAACTCGTTCTACCAAAAATAGAATTCGACGTGATACCTCATCAGGCGATCGGGATCATCACGGATTTAAAGCGCAAGCAGTTGTTGATGAATCAGTTGGCAGATCGTTCGCAGTATCATTTATTCTACGCCCAACAGAACGAATATTCATGGCTGACGGTAAAAGAGCTGATCGTTTTTCTAATCCAGGTGACAGAGCGAAATGAGTCTGTAGATAGGCTGCTGGATTATTTTGCTTTGAAAGAAGAACAGAAAACAAAAATCAAAAACTTAAGTCCGTCCAAAAGAATGTATGTGACTCTGCTGCGTATCTTCTTTGCTCACCAACCTGTTGTTGTGCTGGAGGAGCCTTATTTGTATTTGGAGGAACAGGATCGTCGTCAATTCAAGCGAGTTCTGGATGATCTGCTGCCGGGTAAGCAGGTGCTGATCCTTACCTCCAACTTGGAAGATGCATTGATTTCCTGCGACAGCGTTTACCGGTTGAACGAACGAGGATTTCAGCGGCTGGATATCCGCGATACGGAAGAAGAACCGCGAAACGTACAGAAGCAGGATGAAGTCAATATCACTCTGCAAAAGATCTCGACGAAGCGAAAAGACAAAGTCATCTTATTTGATCCGCCTGAGATTGATTACATAGAAAGCGTAGAAGGTTCAATTCTTGTTCATGTGAGCGGCGAGGAATATACCTGTGCGTTGACACTGACCGAACTTGAGCAGCGGCTGGCGAATTTCGGTTTTTATCGATGTCATCGATCTTATATTGTAAATCTGCAAAAAGTAAGAGAGATCATCACGTGGACGAAAAATAGCTACAGCTTGCGGCTCGACTCCGGCCAAGATGCAGGTGTATCGTTATCGCGTTCCAAACTGCAGGAGTTAAAGAGTCTTCTTCGCATTTAATTTCCGTAAAAAAACCGCGCGTCCGGAATTCCGGACACACGGTTTTTTCATATAACAAGTAAAAGTGGAGAGCGTCTGCCGTTCACGTCCAACAAAATTAAACGTTCGACTTCGTACCGGCCGCATTTTTCGTATTCAAGTAACTCGCTATAGAGGCAATAAATTCGGCAAATCCGCTTTCAAAATCCGGCAGATCGATTTGGACATCCGCTTTTTCATGCGCTTCCCGCTGCAGAGGACTTGGAGTCACGGCCGGGAACAGACCGGAGGCGTAATACGTTTGCATCTGAACGAACTGACTGAGCGTCGCTTCATGCCATGAGGGGAAAGCGACTTTGACGACTTCGCTCATCTTCGCCATGATCAGAGCCAGCTGCTGTTTGAAGTGAACCAGCTTCTCCAGCGAGACGTTTTGCTCGATAATCGTCGCGAGCATAGAGAGAAGCTTCAACATCCGATGATGCCGGTTTGTCGTCTGTGCCCATTTCTCCGCAAAGTTTTCCATATCGGGAGTGGGGTTGGAGGAGAATGTTTTTTTCAAGTCGTCCACGTAATCGTACATTTCGTCTTCGATCACCAGCAGATATATTTCTTCTTTGGACGAAACATATTTATATAAATTGCCGCGTGTGAAGCTCGTTTCTTTGGCAATCCGGGTCAAATCGATTTCGTGAAACGGCTCGGTGTCGAACAGCTTGACCGCCGCGTCTTTAATTTGCTGAACTCTGATTTTCCGCTGTTCTTCGGTTCGTACACGTTCAAATTCCATGCTGCATAACCCCTTTCTCAAAAAAGTATAGCATAGAACCTTGCATATCGATCAAGTGTCCTCTATACTGAGCTTAATTAACGTGACGTCACGTTAATAAAAGGAGAGATTAAATTGAGCGAATCTAAAAAGAGAGTGGTTTTGATTACAGGCGCATCGGCAGGAATGGGGAAAGCGACGGCCAATCTTTTGCTGCAGCAGGGTTATATCGTATATGGAGCTGCCAGACGGGTGGAAAGAATGAAAGATTTAGAAGCTAAAGGCGGACATATTCTGGAGATGGATGTAACGGACGACCAATCGATGCAGAATGGGATTGATCGGATTATCCGCGAGCAGGGAAGAATCGACGTGTTGTTCAACAATGCGGGTTACGGATCATTCGGAGCCGTTGAAGACGTGCCGATGGAAGAAGCTAGACGTCAGATGGAAGTGAATTTGTTCGGCGCGAGCCGATTGACGCAGCTGGTGCTTCCTTTTATGAGGGCACAGCAGTATGGGAAAATCATTAACAATTCGTCGGTCGGTGGAAAAGTTCATACACTGCTTGGGGCGTGGTATCATGCAGGCAAACATGCGCTGGAAGGGTATTCCGACTGTCTCCGGCTGGAGGTTGCGCCGTTCGGCATCGATGTGGTGGTGATTGAACCCGGAATCGTTGAAAGCGAGTGGGGCGAAGTCGCACTGGAGCATATTCGGAAAACATCCTCTCATACGCCTTATCACAAAATGGCGGAGGCAGCAATCGGTATGTTCGGCCAAGTGAAAAACCCAGCTTCTCCGGACGTGATTGCGCACGTTGTACTCAAAGCGATCGAAGCTCGAAAGCCTAAAACGAGATACGCGGCCGGCAAGCAGGCCCGATCGGTTCTGCTGCTGAGAAAAGTGTTATCCGACCGAATGATGGACCGGGTGATCTATCGTATGTTTAAGTTCAATATCTGATCGAAACGTATAAAGACCGTCAGCAGCCTAGAAAAGGTGTGCTGCCGGTCTTTTTTTGGCGAGTGATTAGGAAGAGGAGAAGACATTTTGTAAGGGGAAGGTTAGGACACGCAAAATAAAACGGAGGTGCGTTGAAGCTAACTGAGCTTGAACAGAGAAGTATTATAGCGCTCCCTAACATTAGGTTTCCGAGGCAGTATGAAACTCAGTCAAGCGAAAAAGGGTACCATTCAGGTACAAATGGCTGCATTTCATCAGATTATGGTGGCTGAAAGTCTTTAATCCGATTAGGCTTAAGTTATCAACTTGGAGGAAGTGAGCTGTGGTGAATGTCTCGTTAAAACGGGTGCGTGCCATATTTGTGAAGGATTACAAAGAGTTTTCGCGCAATTATGCAATATCGATTATGCTGATTTGTCCAATTGTTCTGGCTCTGCTTATTCGCGGAATCGACTCGTCATTACCGTTGGCTTCGGTAGCCGCCACTTTCGCTAACGTGCTTAATATCTCATTTCTGCTGATGACGTGCTTCGCCCAGGCCTGCTTGATTGCGGAAGAGAAGGAGCGGAACACGCTGCGCTCCTTAAGGATGACTCCAGCAACAACCCTGGATATTCTAATCGGAAAAAGTGCTTTGGTCTTTGTGATGTCTGCTATCGTGCTGGCTGCTGCGGCGTTAATATTTGGCTATAAGCCGGGCAATATAGCGGTATTTGTGATCGTGATTATTCTTTCGCTTATTTTGTACATAGCTTTAGGGACAATATGCGGTTTGTTTTCCAAAACGCTGCTTGAAGCTTCGTTATCGATACTGCCTGTATGTCTCTTATTTACCGCAGCGCCGTGGGGAGCTCTGCTGGAAGATGAGTATCCGGTATTCCGTGTGCTGGATTACATGCCAAGCAGTCAGCTGGTGCATGCGTTACGTTTAGATGACACAGGTTTTACGATGGGAGATGTATGGAAGCCGCTCCTTCTTATTTTCATATGGACAGTTGGATTAACGGCTGCAGCTGTCATGGGGTATCAACGACAGCTTAAGAATGAGTAGAAAGGAGGGGGAATTCAAATGAACACAGTCATTACATGAATGCGTAAATTCCAAGACCGTGATACCCGCATTAAGCTGAACGACTATTGGAACAAAGCGGGACTTATCCGAAAACGGAATTTGGAAGCCTGGGATGACAAGCAGCTCCAAGACGAATCGCTCCGCCTGCAAAAAGAAGCCAAGCTGGGCAAGCCGTTGGATGCACTGATGGTCGACGCTTATGCGCTAGTTTGCGAGACGGCGAAAAGAGCACTGGGATTACAGCCCTTCAATGTCCAGATTATAGCTGGGATCGCGCTTCATGAGAGTTACTTGATTGAGCAGCATACTGGCGAAGGCAAGACACTCTCTGCGGTCATGCCCGCTTACCTGAATGCGCTAACCGGCCAAGGGGTGCATGTGCTGACTTTCAACGATTATCTTGCCAAGCGTGATGCGCAGTGGATGGGGCCCATCTATCGTTTCCTCGGGTTAACGGTAAGCTATGTTCAATCGGGTATGAAGCTGCCCGAAAAAAGGGAAGCTTATGCTGCGGATATTACTTACGTCACAGCCAAAGAAGCTGGCTTTGATTATTTGCGCGATACGATTGCCTTCACTTCAGCGGACACGGTTCATCGTCCTTTCCATTACGTCATCGTAGACGAAGCGGATTCGCTGCTGCTTGACGAATCACGGGTTCCGCTGGTGATCACAGGAGAATCGGACACTTCTGTCAGCCAAGGGATTATTTTTGCGGAAATCGTCCGGCAGTTGGAGGAAGAGAAGCATTATGACTTCGATGAATTTGGTCGAAACGTCTACTTAAATGAAGGGGGCGCAGCCGAAGCGGAACTCAAGCTGGGATGCGGAAATCTGTATGATCCTGCCAATAGTCATGAATTAACCTTGTTGAACTGCGCGCTGCATGTAGAAGTGCTGCTTAAAAAAGACGTCGATTATATCGTGCGGGACGGTCAAATCGAATTGATCGAAGAATATACCGGACGTGTAGCGGAGAATCGTTATTTGCCGGAGGGCCTTCAAGCTGCGCTCGCGGACAAAGAAGGACTGCAGCAGCAGGCCGGCGGGAAAGTCTTGGGAACCATTACTCTTCAGCACTTCATCAGCTTGTATCCGAAAATGTGCGGGATGACCGCTACCGCTCATGTTTCCGCCATGGAGTTTGAAGAGATCTACGGGCTGCAGGTGCTGCAAATTCCGTCAAACCGCCCCAACAACCGGATCGATTATCCACACCGGATTTACACCCATCGGGAAGCCAAGCTCCAAGCGCTTGTTCAAGAAATTTCGTCTGTTCATCAAACAGGTCGTCCGATTCTAATCGGTACCTCAAGCGTTGAAGAATCTCACCTGCTGGCGAACGAATTGTCGGCTGCCGATGTATCCTGCCAAGTATTGAATGCGAAGAACGATGCGGAAGAAGCTGAGATTGTCGCTAAAGCGGGAGAGCTTGGCGCAGTGACCGTGTCTACCCATATGGCGGGGCGCGGCGTCGATATTCGGCTTGGTGGAGGCAGTCTCCAGCAAGCGGAAGCTGTCATCAAGCTGGGTGGACTGTTCGTGATCGGTACACAGGTGAACGAGAGCATGCGGATCGACAATCAGCTTCGCGGCCGGGCTGGCCGTCAAGGCGACCCGGGAACTTCTGTGTTTTTCGTAAGCTTGGAGGACGAGATGATGCTTCGATTCGGCATTCATAAAGCGGTTCGTGTAACCAGACAGGAAGAGGCGCTTATAGATCCCATGCTGCAGCGTCAAATCGAGCATATGCAGCGCATGATGATTGGTCAGAACTTCGAGATGCAGCAGGAGCTCAACAGATATTCGGACATGATAGAGGATCAGAGGCGTATTTTGTATGAGGAGAGGCTTCGCATTTTAATAGGAGAACAGTCAATGAGCCCTGTAGAGCAGCGGGTCAGACTATTTTATATTGACGAGTTCTGGGCCGAACATCTATCCTATGCCGCTTATCTTCGTGAAGGCATTCATTTGGAAGGGCTGGTCAGCGGCAGTCCGATCGATGAATTTCATAAGCAGGTCGCCGAAGCCTACGAACAAATTCCCGATAAAATGAATGAAGCGTCGGCAAGTATGCTGGCAAAGCTCGAAGGCTCGAATGATCCGGAGAAATGGGCAGAGTTCGGTTTGAAAAGCCCGTCCTCCACACGAACTTATATGGTCAACGATCAATATATCCAGAATAAACGCAGCTCGTGGAATACAGGAACCGTCGTTGCTTACTGGATTCGCAAGCTGTTGAGTTTGATCCTGCGGCCGGTACACAAACTGCCGAAAATGTAATGAAGCATTCAGTCCTTTAACGGGTTGAATGCTTTTTTTGGTAAATTTTAAGGTTTGTTAAAACCTTGTTTAATAATGATTGGTATTATTGACTAAACAGCAGCATCCAGAACGAATTTACATACAAAACAAGCAAACGGACACCGACGCAACGATATTGATTCGGGACAAATAACGACTCATAACTAGGAGGCCCTCTATGAAAGCTGTAATTTGTACAAACTACGGACCGCCGGAAGTGCTGAAGATTCAAGAAGTGGACAGGCCGACACCGAAAGACCATGAAGTATTGATCAAAATACTTGCAGCTTCTGCCCATATCGGCGATACCCGTATTCGAAAAGCAGATCCGCTCTTGGTGAGATTGCTATTCGGTATGCTCAAGCCCAAGAAGAATTTAATATTGGGACTGGAAGTATCCGGTGTAATCGAGGCGGTAGGCAAAGACGTCCAGTCCTTTAAGCCAGGAGATGAGGTCTTTGGACTCACAGGATTCAGAGGAGGGTGTGCCGAATACATTTGTTTGCCTGGAAAAGTAGAACAGGGTACTGGAGAGAAAAAGGGAATGGTCGTCTTGAAGCCTGGCCATTTATCTCATGAAGAAGCGGCAGTCGTTCCGTCGGGAGCACTGACAGCCTTGAAAAATTTGCAAAAAGCCAATATCCGTTCGGGTCAAAAAGTGCTGATCTATGGAGCGTCCGGCAGTCTGGGAACCTATGCGATTCAGCTTGCAAAATATTATGGAGCGGAAGTTACGGCGGTGTGCAGCAGAGGTAATTTCGAGCTGGTCAGATCTCTGGGAGCAGATCAAGTGATTGATTATACAGTGGAAGACTTTACAGCCTCGGAAACTCGATACGACATCGTATACGATGCCGTGATCAAGTCCAAAGCCGCACAGTGCCAGAAAATCCTGACGCCAAACGGTATTTTTGTCAACAACAGTCGACTGGCGAAGATCGAAGAAGCCGATTTTCTGTTTATAAAAAGTCTGCTTGAAGATCATAAGTTGAAACCAGTCGTTGACCGCACCTATGCTTTGAAGGAAATCGTAAAGGCGCATCGCTATGTAGATACCGGGCGGAAGAAAGGCAATGTAGCGATCACGATAGGGAGATAGCGGCTTTCTCTGCCTGTCCGGTAATCGTCCAAACAGTCTCATTTCGATTCTCCTCTGGCCATTGATTTCGTTTATTCCAATCTTATTCAGCCAAAGAAATCCAAGCTATCGATTTGCCTTGCACCTGCCTCACAACCTCGTAATAGAATGGAGAAGACATAATGACGCATACGGAGAACATTCATCATATTAACCGTTCCTACTGGGACACAAGAGGAAATGAATTTCTAAGCGCGATTATACTGCCTTTGTACGGGGCGTTTGTCTCGGAAGAGAAGTACCGGCTGTTCGGTGACATCTCTGGGAAAAAGGTGCTGGAGATCGGCTGCGGAAACGGTCAATCGCTGCAGTACCAGAGTGAACAGCAGGCAGCTGAGTTGTGGGGGATTGATTTATCGGCGCAGCAGATTGAGAAAGCAGAGCAGCATCTGGCAGCGCACGGAATTGCAGCTAACCTGATCTGCTCGCCGATGGAGGAAGAATGCGGCCTGCCGAGGGACTACTTCGACTATGTCTACTCCGTTTACGCGATAGGCTGGACTACCGACCTTGAACGAACGTTTAGCCGCATTGCTTCCTATCTCAAAAAAGACGGCGTATTCATTTTCAGCTGGTCGCATCCCATACATCGATCTGTCGTTGAAGAGGACGGGAAATTTGTATTTGGTAAAAGCTATTACGATGATTCCTGGTGCGCTGTAGCTCCCGAGTTTGTTCAAGGTGAACTTACTTTATCCGATCGCAAGCTGTCCGACTACATCAACGCATTGGCCAAAGCCGGATTTACAATCGAGCAGATAGTGGAAGAAACCGACGAAGAGCTGAGGCAGCTGCAGAGCGAGGAGAGCGGTCTTGCGCGAAGAGCGAAAGTCTTTCCTGTGACGTTTGTGATCAAAGCGAGAAAGTTGTCCTGAACGTTAAAGAAGCATTCGAAAGTGTGCGATGCAAAAAGGGTTAACGTTTAAGATTTCGAAGAGATCAGCTCCATAGTCAGAAACAATCCTTTATAGGTCGAGTCTACTTTTTTTGCATGAAAGCCAGCCTCTGTAACGATTTGCAGTGTGTTGCGATTTAAGCAGCATCCGTGACAGACTTGCTTCCAGAGAGGAGTAAGCAGGTCCTGCAGTCTGCTCAAGAAGAAGTGGTTTAAGCGGACATGTTCAAAAAGCAGCAGCTTTCCTTCCGGTTTCAAGACACGTTGAATTTCGCTCAATGCTTTCTCGGGATCAGGAATGGTGCAAAAGACAAGAGTGCCGACAACGGTATCAAAAGTATGATCCGGAAAAGGCAGCTTTTGCGCATCCCCTAAATAAGCGTGAACCTTTGAAAGGTCTTTGATTTTAGAGAGAGACTTGTCTAACATGCTGGGATCCGGTTCAATCGCTGTTACGCGGGTGACATGAAGGGCCTCTTTATAAAAGGGAAAATTCACGCCTGTTCCGGATCCGATTTCCAGCACATGCCCCTCGGCCTGCTGAATAAGATGTTTTCGAATGGTTTTAAATTTCTTTTTTTCAAAAGGTGCCATAAAAGGATCATATAAGTTCACAAACCACTTTCCCACTGAACATCATCTCCGCACGTATAATATAAAACTCGTCCATTTAACGTATCACATTGAAATCGAAAACAGAATACATAGGTGCTCTAATCATTCCGCGATCAAAAGAAGCTTCGTCCTCTGCAAGATGCAGGTGAAATTATACAGCCAAAATTCTGCAACTCCGACTAAAATTTAATGCCTTATCCTTTCCCAATGCTTGGCATACAATAGAATTATTCCCGGGAGGTCGAAACAGTTTCATTGATGAGGGAGGTGCAGCGCGTGAGCACAAAAGTTAGCGTTCAAGCATCAGAGTCGCTTAAAACCAAGAAAAAAACCTTTTGGAGAAAGCTGTATAATCAACGGTACTTGCAAGCAATGGCGCTTATCGGTGTAATCTGGATGATCGTTTTTAATTACCTTCCCATGTACGGAATTGTTATCGCTTTCAAAGAGTTTAATATTATTAGTTCCATATCGGAGTCTCCTTGGGTAGGGTTAGACCATTTTAAAGCCTTTTTCCAAGATGAGAATCTAGGCAATGTTATCAAAAACACGCTGGGTATGAGTTTTCTTAAGCTGGCCATCGGCTTCCCGCTTCCGATCTTGTTCGCGCTGTTCCTAAATGAAATTCGTTCGGTTCGTTTTAAGCGGAGCGTCCAGACTATTTCTTACCTGCCTCACTTCCTTTCGTGGGTTATTCTGGGCGGTATTCTTACAACATGGCTTTCCGATGTGGGTATTATTAACGATCTGCTGATAAACTTTAAGCTCATTGCGGAACCTATTGTTTTTTTGGCTGAGCCAAAGTATTTCTGGGGTATTGTCATTACTTCTGATATCTGGAAAGAGCTCGGGTGGTCCGCTATTATTTATCTGGCGGCAATTGCCGGGATCTCGCCCGAAATGTACGAGGCTGCCACGATAGACGGTGCGGGAAGATTCCAGAAGATGTTCCGGATCACGCTTCCCTCGATCAAGGGCACCATATCGATTCTGTTCATTCTCGCAGTCAGTGGAGTCTTGAATTCCAATTTTGATCAGATTCTTGTTCTGAAAAATCAACTAAACGAGTCAGCCAGCAGTGTAATCGACGTCTATATTTATCAAGTTGGACTTCAACAGGGCCGGTATTCCTATTCGACAGCCGTAGGGTTGATCAAGTCCGTCATCGCGTTGATCCTGCTGCTAGTCGCAAATGCTGTATCTAAACGCTTGAACAACACCTCTCTTTTCTAACGAAATCGCGAGGAGACAAGGAGCTGGGAGGGAACGCTTATGTTTGGTTTGAAACGAAAGACATCCGGAGAGCAAATATTCGATACGCTGAATACCGCGGCAATGCTGCTTATATGTTTTGTTACCTTATATCCCATATGGTATGTACTGGTGAACTCTCTGAATGAAGGTACAGATGCTATGAGAGGCGGAATTTATTGGTGGCCGCGTATGTTCAGTCTAGGCAACTACCAAGCGGTTTTCGATAACTCGGGTATCATGACCGCCATGTTTGTAACCGTTTCCAAAACTCTAGTAGGAACCGTTACTCATGTATTATTTACAGCTATGGTTGCTTATGCGCTGTCTCGAAAAGACTTGATTGGCGGACGAGTTTATCTGCTTTTGGGTACCTTCACTTTGTTCTTTAGTGGAGGGTTGATTCCTTCTTTCTTATTGATTCGCCAGTTGGGTTTGCTCGACAGCTTCTGGGTATACATCATTCCTGCGCTGTTCAGCTTTTTTAACCTAATCATTTTCATGGCGTTCTTTCGGGAAATCCCTGAAGGGCTGGAAGAAGCAGCTAAGATTGATGGGGCTAACGATCTGCGAATTTTCGTCAAAATCATTCTTCCTCTCTCCATGCCAGTACTGGCTACCATTGCGCTGTTCCAGGGAGTGCTGCAGTGGAACGACTACTTTACAGGCATGATCTACATTAATAATCCGGATTTACAGCCGATTCAGACTTATTTGTATAAAATTATCGCTCAGTCTAGCTCCAATCAGATCGCAGCGGACGCCGGCGTAGTGAACAAGACAGTTACTTCACAGTCCATCAAGCTTGCGACCATGGTAATTACAACACTGCCTATTGTGCTGGTATATCCGTTTCTGCAGAAGTATTTCGTTAAAGGGATGTTGATCGGGTCGATTAAGGGGTGATCACTGCCTATCTTGTCTGCAGACAGATTGCGAAAGTATGTCCATACCAAGAATAAAGGGGATAGACAAATGCGGAAAAAGGGTCGATTTATGTTTGCTGCAATCATTTTATCGTTAACAGTAGGGGTCACTGCATGTTCTCCCGGCGGTAGCGGTAATGATAAGGCGTCTACCGAAAAAGCTGCGGCTGCTGTAAATCCCAACGAGCCCGGCTGGAAGAGCAGTAAAGAGCCGATTACATTTGATTGGTATATGAATTTCTCCTGGTTCGGGGCTAAATGGGGCGAAGATCTGACCAGCCAATACATTACTGATAAGACTGGCGTAAGCGTGAACTTCATCGTGCCGCCAGGCAACGAAAATGAAAAACTGAATACGCTGATCGCTTCGGGCGATCTGCCGGATTTCATTACGATCGACGTGTCCAATGACGCTGTACAGAAAATGATTGAAGGCAAGCTTGTTCTCCCGTTGAATGAGCTGGCTGATCAATACGATCCGTACTTTTACAAAACGGCTGACCCGGCGAAGCTGGCATGGATGAAGAAGGAAGATGGCAATGTGTACGGCTTCCCGAATGCCTCCTCTTCTTCGGAAGACTTCAAGAAGTATGGCGAAAACTTCACTTCAGCCCAAACGTTCCTTGTACGCAAAGACATGTACGAAGCGATCGGAAGCCCCGATATGAGAACACCTGAGGGATTCCTGGGTGCACTGCAGGCAGCCAAAGAGAAATTCCCGGAAGTCAATGGGCAGCCGCTCATTCCTTTGGGGCTTCAAGAGTTCACAGACATCGGTAATAATGCATTGGGTGATCATCTGATGAACTTCCTTGCTCTCCCTCGTGAGCAAGATGGAGAAATTTATGATCGAACGAGGGATCCTGAGTATATCAAATGGCTGAAAACTTTTGCAGAGGCCAACCGCCAAGGGCTCTTGTCCAAAGACATTTTCATTGACAAGCGTCCTCAAATGGAGGAAAAAATCGCGCAGGGACGTTACTTCGCCATGATGTATCAACGAACAGATATGTCGGCTCAAAATGCATCTCTGTACCAACAGGACCCGAACAGTGTCTATATTGCCGTAGACGGTCCGTCTAACACCAATATGGATCAGCCTACTCTATCAGGTCCCGGCATTGGGGGTTGGACACTTACGATGATCTCCAAAAATGTAAAGGACAAAGCAAGAGCCGTTCAATTCCTGACTTACTTAATCAGTGAAGAAGGACAAAAGGATACTTCATTGGGTCAAAAAGGGATCACTTATGATACGATAGACGGGAAAGATCAACTGCTGCCTGAAGTGATCGACTTAATGAATAAAGACGGAGGAGCCGCTGGGAAGAAGTACGGGGTAAGTTATCAATATTGGATGCTCATGGATACGAATATGAGAATGCAATGGGATGCACCAAGTGTAGAACCCGGAAAGCAGTTGGAAGATTGGACAAAGGGAAAGACGGTAGATTTTAGCCTCTATGAAGGGATTAATCCGACAGGAACTTCGGAAGAAGGGATTGTCTCGAACAAAATCAATCAAGAGTGGGGCAGAGTGCTGCCAAAGCTGCTGTTTACTAAGTCCGATGCCGAATTTGACGATATGTTCAACAAATATCTTCAATTCCGGGAGTCAGCTGGGTACAATAAGATTATCGCCTACCAGAATGCCAAGCTCCAGAAAAATAAGGAAAAGCTTGTGACTCTTCAATAATAAATAAGTGTTACTGCTGCCGGAAACCTTAAGGTTTCCGGTTGCATGATTTTACATTAACCCAATTACGGTGCTGGAAATGAGGAAGGATGACATGAATAGGCTGCGAAGAATCATACAAGAAGTCAAGCGGCGCTTTGATGGCTTATCGATTCAGATTAAATTAATCGGGGCCTATATTGTCATTATTCTTGTTCCCATTATAATTATTTCTAACTATCTGTTTACCAATTTTTACGAAAATACGGTGCAGGATATCATTGAAAGAAGCCAAAGCTCGATGCAAAACGAAAAGCGCGAAGTGATGAATAAAATAGAAACGATGGAACGTTCGGCCCAACTTGTAGTTTCTGATGATCAGCTGCTTCAGTATGCAAGTTCGGATACGGAGCCCAGCGCACTTGAAGTCATGAACTTCGAATCGACTTCCTTTGACTACATTCAGCGTCTCCTATTCAATAACCCGGAGATTGCGAATATTTATTTCTTTGTAGCTAATCCGAACATTAGTGAAATCTGGCCGATTATTTATCGAGAAGAACGAATCAAAGACAAACCAGCTTATCAGTTGGCAATGAAGCAAAATGAAAGCGTTTTAATAGAAATTCTAAATAATGAAACCGAGATTTTGAACAGCAATCCCTCCGAAGTAAAGAGAGTAAAATCCTATGTATCGATCATTCGAAAAGTCTATTATCCCGGAAATCATTATTTGGGTATGATTGAAGTCGACATGCACATTGAAGATGTGTTCGGTATGCTCTACTCGGATAATTTGAATGAGGATTCTCAAGTATTTATTCTGGATAAACGCGGAAATATTCACCGAAATTCGGCCAAGCCCTGGATTGGTGTAGAAACCGAGCAGATTGGAGCCGTGATTGCTCAACATCAAGGGGAAGAGGGCTCCTCATTCGTCATCTCGGATCAAGGTTTCGATTACTTATACGTTCGAGAATCGATCGATAAGTTGGATGCGGAAATGGTTCATGTAATCTCTTTGCAATCAACGTATGCCCAAATCGATCAGACTCGAAATCAAGTAGTTTTGGTTGTAGCCGGACTTTTAATTTTGCTCGCCATTATCACTTTTTTCATGCAGTCGATGATTCTTAAGAAACTGCACATTTTACAGGATTCAATGAAGCGGGTAGGCAGCGGTAACTTCAACGTTTCGATCGATGTCCGGGGCGGGGATGAGATTGGTGAGTTGGCTCATCACTTCCGGCAGATGCTGAATAAGATCAATGAGCTGATTGTAGATGCAGTGAAACGCAGTGCAGCGACCAAAGAAGCGGAGCTGCAATCGTTAAGAAATCAGATTGATGCTCATTTTCTCTACAACACACTGGAGAATCTGAAGATGTTATCTGAGGTTGAAGGACAATACACGATATCAGATGCCCTGACTTCATTAGGCAGCATTATGCGCTATAACTTGAAGTGGACAGATGACCGGGTTCAGCTTCGAGACGAAATCAGTCATATTCGTCACTATATAGCGATTATGAATATTCGTCATGATCAGAAGCTGAAACTGCAGTTGGATATCCCCGATCGGTATTTGAATCAGGAGTTTTTGAAGATGTCTCTGCAGCCCATTGTAGAAAACGCATTGAAACACGGCGTGTATTCTGCTCTTATGAAAGAGGAAGGGCTGTTGATTCGGTTAGGGGCTCAGGTAAGCGAAGGGACATTTGTTATTGAAGTGCAAGATAACGGAATTGGAATGACGGAAGATCAGCTTCAAGCGCTGAACGGCAAGCTTGCAATGAACGACGAAGAATTTCATTCTACGGTCGGCAAGGAGGAGACTTCAAAGAGAAAGAGAGGCGGAATTGGACTGCGTAATGTAAACCAGCGTATTCATATGTATTATGGCGATGACTATGGGATCGCGGTCGACAGTCAGCGTGAAAGTTTCACAAAAGTTACCGTGAAGCTGCCATTCTACGGAACGAGTGGGAAGGAGGATCAGAATGAGGAAAATTCTGATTGTGGATGACGAGAAGAACATTCGGCTTGGACTGAAAGCAATGATTGAGCGGGAGTACGCTAATCGGTTCGACATCTGCTTGGCTTCTGATGCGTTTGAAGCGCTGGACTTATTCAAGTCGACCTCGATTGATATTATGCTTACCGACATTTGTATGCCGGAGATCGATGGTATTGAGCTCATCAAGTCGATACAAAACTTCGAACATAAGCCGGTCTGCGTCATTGTCAGCGGATACGACGATTTCACTTACGCCAAGGAAGCCATTCGATATGAAGTCAGGGACTATCTGTTAAAGCCTGTTATTCGTGAAGAACTGGCCAAGACAATCGAGCGTATCGAGCAAGAACTGGTTCGCCAAGAAGAAGTGAAGGAAAAACTGACAACCTCGGCGCAGCAGTGGGAAGAATATAGGGAAAGTCAGCTGCATTTCTACTCTCTGAATGCACCTGTGGAGCCGGATGAAGCCGAACGCAAACTCGCGCAGCTCGATCTGCAGTGGATGGAGAACGGATTTCGAATGATGCTGGTCAAATATGCGGGGAATCCGGAAAGGTTCACTTCTCAATGGTTTCGTTCTCAAGTGGAAATGGAGTTGGAAGCGGCTGGTTTTTCGTCGGACATTCGAAATGCCCGCTTCTTCAATAAGCTGAATCATCTGGTTCTTGTGATAGAGGGAGAGCATGATTTTGAAGGGATTGCTGAACATTTACTGAGGTCAAATCCTGATCTGATCGTGTCTGTAAGTGGTCTGAACTTCGGGATGGTGAAGCTGTATGAAACTTACAGTGAGGCCACCACTGCGTTGAAATACGCCTTTATGCGTTCGACTCCCGGTATTGCGGTGTACGACGATTTTCGGAACCGAACGGTTCCTTACTCCATTGCAGTGGACTCGATTAGAAAAATCTCCAATATGATGGGAGCAGGCCGGGAAAGAGAAATGCTGACCACTCTTCACCGAGTAATGGACGCCAACGAGATTAACCGCTATTCAATCGATTATCTAGAAGCACTTAGCAGGACGTTTAACGAGTTGGTGTTTGATCATGTTTTCCAGTTGTATGGCAAAGAGTCGGTAGAGCTGCTGAAACGCTACAAAGCAGTAGGCAACCCATATAACTTCAACTTTTTCCATGAATATGTTCATGAAGTTGAAGATTTGGTTCTGCTGCTTAATAATTATATTAAAACGTTAAAGGCGGCACAGCTGAATAATAAGGAAATGAAAATGGCTCTAGAGTACATCCACAAGAATTACGCCAAGAACATTAGCATGACGCTTGTTTCAAATATCGTATCGTTTAACTATTCCTACTTTAGTCAAGCTTTTCGGGAGTACACCGGAGAGAACTTTGTCAGTTATTTGAAGAGATATCGACTGGGCAAGGCTAAGGAGCTGCTGGAGACAACGCAAGACAAGATCTTCGAAGTTGCTCAGAGTGTTGGATTTGAAAATACAAAAAACTTTAATCGAGTCTTCAAAGAAAGCGAAGGGGTAAGCCCAGTCGAATATCGAAATCAGAAAAAAGTGCTCGCTCCTACGCTGGGGCATGCCGAACAATCGGAAACGTATCCGGAATAGTTCTATGATATTTCAGCTTTCGCAGGCCCATATGTTAAAAAAGCCAGGATTCGCTGCATATGCAGCAGATCCTGGCTTTTGAGGCTGGAGCGGCGATCTGAATTCATGATTACAGATTAGCATTTTCAAATTTATGGTTCTTGCTTGGTTCGCCCGTTACTTCCAGAGAAATAATTTTCTTTTTACCTCCTTTTACATAGTCGTTAGACAGGGTTAGGCGGTTTTCCTTTTTAGTTTTTTGGTACTGGAATCGGCTGGCGATCCTTTTATTTGCCTTGTCGGTCAGCTTGACCGTAATTTGGTCATTTCTTACGTCTGCATTTTCAATCATGGAAGAATGGAGAGCGACAGCACTTTTTTGTCCGTGCAGAATCATTTTATTCCATTTTACTTCCGAAGACTCATAATCTTTTCCTATCAGTGAAAGGATACCGGTCTCCATATTGTAAGCAGCGGAAGTAGTATCCGGGCTGCGTTCCACAGGATAAGCTTTGATCCCTGATTTTTGAGCCTGACCGCCTTTTACGCCTTCTCCCAGACCGTTGATAATATGATTGGTCCCGCCGTTTGCACCCAAGGAAACGATAGCCGCATGCTTGACCGTGGTGCCGTCCGAGACTTCCATTGCGTTCTCGACTTCAACCCATTCCTGTGTATGAATGAAGACGTCGTAAATGCCGAGCGCAGTGGCATAATGGGATTTGACATGATCGGCTACCTTATAAGAAGCGTAACCTTTAACTGTTCCATCATGGCTCATATAATCTGATTGGTAAGGCGGGTCGTAAGGAATTTCGCTTTGGTAGAAATAAGTGCTTCCATTTTCGCCGTTCCACAGCGTCTGGTACTCCTGATAATGTTCTACAAAGAGTCCATAGATCGTAACGTCGTCTCCATTGACGATAACGCCGTTTTTGGCCGTATTTTTATCCCAGCCTGTACGGTTGGCAGACATACCATGATCGGCACGCCAGAGCCAAAAGTGATCGCCGATAACGCTGCTGCTGTTGATTTCGACCGACACTTCGGCCTTGCCCTCTACCGCGCCGCCGATACGGGCGTATACATCCGATAGCAGCGTTGGATTGTTGCGATGATCGGCCGATGAGCCTTCCGGACCAACCTGCAGCAGATGCTGCGACCCGGCCTCGCCCGCATCAATCAGGATGCCGGCTATGGTTACACCGCCGACGTCAGCGATCTGTATCGCATCGTTACCGTTGGTCGGAACCAAAGTCGATAAGCCAATTCCCAGAACGACTGTATTTGCCCGGTCAACTTTAAGTGGGGCATCCAATTCGTACACACCTGGTGTGAACAGCAGATGCTTGCCTTCGGACAAAGCAGCGTTGAGCGATGCGGCGGTATCTACTGAAGCTTTGGCTACATGGAAGTTGTCAATTGATATGGAGGTGCCTTTGCCCGGACCATGTTCGGACCAGGATACGCCAACCCTTTTTTCCTGAATAGCAGGGACGAATACGGCATATTCTCCGCTCCGATCGTCGTGATAAAGGAATGGCTTTTCGCGAACGATTGGCGTTGTAGGTTCAACTGTGTACGAGGCATAGGAAGCCTGATCCCAATTTGCTGTTTCGGGAGGAGCATTGTCGACTCCGAGGAACATCATGTTCCATACTCCGCCGTACCAGCCGCCCGTGAAAACGTTGTTGCGAAGGAAATACTGCTGCTGAGAATAAGAACCGGTCTGTCCCGTGACCAGACTGTCCGCCAAGAAACCACCGCTGGCGTATTTCTGGTTATCATCAAACTGCAGCTTGCCGTTCACGTAAAGTCTTCTTGCAGGCGCAGCCTGAGAGGCCGCCCACATTACTTCGTGATTGGGGTCTCCCGTGTCGATTCCGATATTTTCGACGGAACGCCAGAAATTGGTTAACGAGTTATACTCCGAAGCGGTCACACGGATCTCGGGAATTGTTGTTTCCAGAGGAGTGGAACCAAGTCCGTAAACAGATGTATAATAGCCGACATCAATCGGATCAATAACATAATCGCCTGGCTTGAATAAGAACGCGTAGCGATCGCTGCTGAATTCTGCAGTGGCCATCGGCTTCATTTTGGCAGCCGTTTCCGCAGTGATGGCGTTAATGACGACAGGGTCATCCGTTGGACTGAAGAAGGTCATGGTGTCGCCAAAGCGCGTCTCTTCCAGCGAGACGTCATCCGACAGATCCGAAGGTTCTCCGTTTTCTTTTATAAATCGAACTTTATAGTAGTAGCGGTACTTGTCTCCTTCAACGGAGTCGGTGAAGGCAGGCACATCCGAACGGGCATGGAGAAGGTATTCGCTGTATTTCCCTGAAGCCCGGTAAATTTCGTATTCGGCTGCATCCGCCGTATCGGACCAGGATAGGGAAATGCCTTCTTGAGTTTCACTGAGTCTTAAGAAGGCAATATTCATTTTTGTTCGCATTGTAAGAACCTCGCTGAATTCCGATTCTCCCAGTGAATTAACTGTTCTTAATTTGTAATAATAGGTCGTTTCCGGCTCCAGTCCGCTGTCCGTATACTGAAGTGAGGTTGTTGAACCGATTCGGGTATATGGACCTTCCGGTTCAGCGGATCGGTATACATCAAACTGGGTGTAATTGTGATTTGGAATGGACCACTTAAACGTTAACGAACGCTCTTCATTCTGCGTGGCAGTTAACTCAGTGGGAGCAGCAGGCACCGTATCGAAGCTTTCTTTGTAAAAATGAATGTTGGAAACAGACCATTCTGCGGCTCCCGGTTCCTGATCCTCACCGTTAGTCAGTGCCTGCAGCCAGATGCTGCGGGCTGTAATCGGTTTTTCCAGTTCAACTGTAAGTGTATCTCCGGCGGCATCATGACCCGTGTATTCGCCAACAGTCGTGACCGGATTCGGAATACCTGGAGGTGAAGTCAGGGGAGAGCTGGAATATTCAAGCCTAAACCGATATGGAATCCTTCCGGATGAGTCCGCTTTCAATTCAATCTTCTGAAAAGTGACCTCCTCATCCAAACCAATCATGACGATATCTCCGTGCGTATAGACTTGTCCGGTTGAGAGCGGGGTGTTAGAGCCCACTTCCCGCACCATACCATCCTTCAATGTTCCGGCCGAAGCTTCATTCCAGTCAAATATCCACTTTCCCCATACAAAATCTCCATAATAGACATTTGCGGTTACGCTTGGAATCTCCTCATAGGGGACTGATTGTGTGTTAGAAAGGCTGCTAGGTTTCGAAACCTCTGCGGATACAGTAGAAGGCGTGCCGACAGTTGTCAATAGGGATGCACTCATACAGAAGGCCAGAATTGAAGATAGTCCTTTTTTCAACATTTTTCCTCCTTTTTGTATAAAGGTTATGAAGCAGTTTTGCTGCCTCCTTTCCACACTTAAGCGAATATAGATTGACTAAGAAATAACTCAATCAAAGAAAAGAAAAGGTCTTCTCAATGATTGTATGCGCTTTCATATAAAAGGGTAAGGTTCATAATTTCAGGTAAGGTATTATTATTTTGGTTGTTTTCTGACGATAGAATAGCAGCTTCAGCAGCTGTTGATCTTGTCGGCGGTAAATGCTGCAGTATATCCTTAGTAAATTGAAATATGGAGGTTCCACAGCTACCAGTACAATTACAGGGTACAAAGGTATTACTCTTGAATAAGAGTAGTGTCTTTTTTACATATAAGGAGAGAACAATAATGGACAAAACAAATGTTTATAACTGTAACCTTAATATCCGCTACGACCTGCCCGGCAAAGAATGGCAAAAGATTACCGCGTTATACGAGCGAATGCCGGGATGGCTCGGTTATGTGCAGGGCATTCCGCATTGGTTCGGGAAGGATGAAGATGCGATTATGATTACCGCTTCCGTTGAGCCGAGCGGACTGTTCTTCCATGCGGAAATGGATGAAGACGGATGGGAAAGGTGGATTGGAACCTTTAAGTCGGAAGCTTCGAAGGTGCTGGGATTTGAAGTAGGAGAACCGGAAGATGGGTTTGTTTGATTGAATGTAATATTCAGTCCTCAGCTGCCAATAGTATGTTCCTATAATTCTCAAAAAAATATATACTTGGGAATAAAGGTTGGTTAGGATGTTGGAAGCAGCTTTATGTACATAAAATGAGGGATATTCGTAAATGTCTTGGAGAGTGCGGCTTTTATAAAGTTCGGGAACATTGCAGTATGAAGGGGATTAGTGAAGTTCGTGAATAAGGCGTTATAAGATCATTAAATTCGGCCGAAAGAGCAAGGACATAGGAAGAGTATGAAAGAACGGGATGTAGATTCTATGCGAATCTTAGATTAGAAGGAATAGCGTAGAGCGAACGAGGTAGATCCTTTACGGATCGTGGATTTGAAGTTTAAAAGCACCAAAGCAGGTACGTTTCCATGAGGAAACAGACTGTATTGGAGTTTGTGGGTGAAAGCTACGAAGCCGGCCGATTTCACGACATATAAACCAGCTAATCAAAGTCAAGCCTTTCATAAAACAATCGTTGAGCTGTCTAAATGGAACATACTGAAATAAACCTACCTTGGAAGGTAGATAAAAATGGATTCTATATCCAATTTCAGTACTTAATGAGCTTGAAAGGCCGATCCGGAGTTCCACATACCAAAAATAATGCGTAAAAGCTTATGCGAAGCTGCAACAATCGCGACTTTTGCCGGTTTGCCTTCGTCCCGTTTTTGCTGATAAAATTGAAAAAGAATCGAATTTCGCGGACCGTGAATCTGCTTGGAAATGCCGGCTACGGTCGCTTGATAAAGCGCCGTTCGCAGGTACGAAGAGCCCCGTTTCGATATTCGATTCTTCTTGGATTTGAAGGTTCCCGATTCGTGAACAGCTGAGTCTAGCCCTGCAAAAGCTGTTAGCTGCTTCACGGAAGGGAACCTTTTGATGTCTCCAATTTCAGCAACGAGCATGGCGGCTGTTAAAGGTCCTACCCCGGGAATGGTACGAAGCAGTGCGTAAGTTTCGATCGATTCGGCGAGAGTATGCATCGATTGTAAAAGGTCATCCATGCAATTCTGGTACGTTTGAAGAAGGTGGATATATGGCTTGAGAACGGCCTGTTGAGCCTCAATGCCATGAAGATCTGGCAGGCTGTGTCTGGCTATTTCAAGCAGCTGCTTCCGCTTGTTTTCATTCCAGGCTCGACCTCGGCGGTTGCTCAGCAGAAGGTTCAACACTTCTTCCGGATCTGCAGCTAGAAGCTCGGCAGGAGTCGGAAAACGAGATAACAACTTCAAGGAAGTGCGGTTGCAGACCTTTTGAAAAGCCTGATCATAACCGGGGAAAAGGAGATCTAAAACGGCGCGAAATTGAAGCTGCATCTGGCCATATAAAGCCGTCCAATGCTGATATTGTCGGCAGATCACACGGAGCTGCTGAACGGTTTCGTTCAACGGTACGTGAGGCTGGGGATCCTGCAAGTAAAAAACGTGGGCAATCCGTATCGCATCAATGGGATCGGTTTTCACCTTGCGTACGGCCTTTTGCTTCAGTTGGTGAGTCAACAACGGATTGAGAAGCACGACCGAATATCCGTGAGCAGCAAAGAAAGAAGCCAGAGGTTTCGAATAGTTCCCCGTCGCTTCAAGAACGACTTTAGGCGCTTGACCGGAAACCGATTTCAACTCCTCCAGAACAGCTAGAACTTTTTGAAGACCTTCTTGGGAATGATAAAATGGAAACGGTTTATACATACAATCGTGGTAGGAAAGAAAAGCAGCAGCCACACTTTTACCTTTAGCCACGTCAATACTGAGTACCGGTTGATTCATGAGGACCTCCTTAATTTCACTGGAGCCAGCACTTTCGTTCTCCACAGGTTGGCACGGTGATGCGGGCTCTAGGCCCAACCAGCTAAATCGGGGTATGAACAAAAGGCAAGGGCTTATAACACTTTACAAGACGGGATCGGTGTCCCAACAAAATATGCGTTATTCCACCCAGTGTTTTCTCCAGTATAAAGAAAAAGTTCATCCCCAAACTAGCCGGGATGAACTGAGAATACCAACGATATATTCACGCGGCGGGCCATGCGGCCCTGGGTCCGACATTCGCCGGATACTCGACATACGTCGAGTCGTGAATACAGGAACGTTATCGGAAATCAGACAAAGAGACTATGAAAAATGAAAAGAGTGAAGTTACTTTATGGGTTTAGCCGTAAGTTTCAAATTACAAAAAATTATAGATGGCAAAGCGATTTATAACTATGGTTTGAACTTCAATAATTTCGAAGGGGAAATAGAAATAGATTTA
>NZ_KB899309.1 GCF_000378145.1 Saccharibacillus kuerlensis DSM 22868
GGTATGCGTACGTCAACGGCAATCCGGTGTCGTATATCGATCCGTTTGGCCTAAGTGCAGATGGCGCGACATGGTGGCAGACAGGGCTGAGCTTCGCAGCGGATTCCCTGCCGTTTGTCGGGACGTTCAAAGGGATCCAGGAAGTGTTCACCGGTGTGGACATGATTACCGGACAGCAGATGTCGGTCACGGATCGCGTCGCGACCGGAGTGGGAACGGCGGCGAGCTGGATTCCTTTTGGTAAGCATGTTGGGAAGTATGTGGCGAAGGAAGGGATTGAAGGCGGGGCCTGGCTGGTAGGGAAGATTAAGAAACCTCCCGTGCAGACGACAGAGCCGAGAGACTTCAGTTTGAAGCTGGATTTGCAGTTGTTTGCTAAGGGTGATAGAGAAGCTAATTTAAAGAAACTAGGGTTTCAAGATCACCATATCATTAGTGACAAAAACAAATTAACGAAAAATCACGATTTGCTAGATGAGGTTGGATACAATTTACAATCTCGAAATAATAAAATGTTTTTACCGACTAACGATTCCTTACATCCCACAAGAAGTATTCATAAGGGGAGGCATAGTAATAGTGTTAGTGAAAATTTAGCAAATCAAATGGATGAAGTTCTTGAATATGGAAGAGCAAATGGATGGACTCAACAACAATACAATGATGCTCTTCGCGATATAATAAATGGAGAAAGGAAGTTGTTACGAGATGGAAGTAGGGCTTTAAATAAAAATAAACGTCCTAATGCTAATTAATAATGAGGTGATTACTTGTTGTGGATATGGTCTGTTCCAGAAAAATTTCCAAATAAAAAAATGGGGGAATACGTAAAAGGTAGTGGTACTGATAGATTTGTTTTTAGAGAGGGAAGAGAATTAACCGAGCAAGTAATTCCCCCAAAAATTGTATTTGAATGTTTAGAAAAGCACTTGAATGATGTGTTGCCGAATAGTGGATTATTATTGATCGTTTCGAAAAAAGTAATAGAAATTCTAGAAGGTATTTGTCCTCAAGATATTCAAGTGTTTAAAGCAAATGTTTATGTAGGAGAAAAGAGAATTCCTCATTACTACCTTTTAAATATAGTAAATGCTGTTGAGGTAGTAGATAAAGATAAATCAGAATATACTACCATTAAAGGAACTGAGGCAATTCTGAATTTCAAGAAGATTGTATATAAATTTGGTGTTTTGCCAAACAATCATCATATAGTCAGAAATCTTGATTATAAATCTCATGTTCTAGTATCTGATGATCTTAGAGACGTGTTTGAAAGACATAGCATCAAAGGAGTTCAATTTATTTGATGATATGTACCTTGATTGGCTCTATGCCTTTCAAGGTTTCTTTTTTAGAACATAAACAATGAAATGATAACTAAGGTTGATTCAGTTGCGAAGGTGAAAGAGTCTATATATGATACATGCCCACTACTACAACCCGGAGATTAAGCGGTTTGTGAATCGAACCGAGATGCCTACTGCCCAAATCTCTTACAGTCGGCCTTTGGGAAAAGATTGAACCTTTCTGGTGAGGTTTGGTCCATTTTTCAAAAGGCGGTCGCTGTGTTAAATTGAAAAGGTATGTCCGTGGCTTATCAAGAGCGGACAAATACATAAAGAAAGTGGAAGAGGAGAAAGATAGAAGGACGGTGCAAAAATGAATGGGTTTACTATATGGATGATCGTAATCAATACGTCATTTTGGTTAATTTGCTGCTTTGGCACAGCCCACTTGGTTCGATTCCTGCCTAAGTCATGGTATGAAAAAAATCAGTGGTTCTTTGCGGAACGTTCTTTTGAAAGAAAAGTATATAAAAGAATTGGGCTCGATCGATGGAAAGATAGGCTTCCGGAATGCGGGAAAGTGTGGAACTTTCAGAAGAAAAATCTCAATGAGGACCTTACTTTGAGTTATGCGGATAAGTTCATTTTAGAAACGAAGTATGCGGAAGTCGGACATTTGGGCATGGCTGTACTGGGGTTTGCTTGTATATGGGTGAATCCAAGTGATTATGCGCTGATGGCTTTCATTCTTGCGGGAGTGAATGTGATTGTTCAGATCCCGTTTTGTTTGATTCAGAGATATAATAGACCGCGGCTGCTTCGTTTGAGATCGCGTTTAGCACGCAAGAGCAGAGAATCTTATACAAATACAAATAACCCCCAAACCGGTTCCGACATTTAACGGAGCAGGCTTGGGGGTTATTTTCTTAACTTAAGACAACCGCGAACTATAATCCTCGAACTTGAACTCGCGGATTACTTTGATTCCTTCTTCGTCGCTGTAAGTCGCGATCGAAGGCAGGTTCACGCCGTTGAACATATGGTTCTTAACCATCGTGTAATGCGCCATGTCGCCGAAGACCAGCTTATCGCCGATTTCAAGCGGACGGTCGAACGAGTAATCGCCGATGACGTCGCCGGCCAGGCAGGTCATGCCGCCGAGACGGTACGTGATCGCTTTCTCGCCCGGCATACCGGCGCCAGCGATGTTCGGACGGTATGGCATAGCCAGTACGTCCGGCATGTGGCATTCTGCCGATGTGTCGAGAATGGCGATGTCCATGCCGTTCTTGATCGTATCGAGTACGGTTGCCACCAGGTATCCGGTGTTCAGCGCGATCGCTTCGCCCGGCTCCAGGTAGACCTGCACGTCGTACTTATCGCGCGCGAACTCGATGCAGCGGATAAGGCGTTCTACGTCATAATCCGGACGCGTGATGTGGTGCCCGCCGCCGAAGTTCAGCCATTTCATGTTTTTGATGACATGGCCGAATTTCTCGTCGACGACTTTGAGCGTGTTCTCCAGCGTATCGGAGTTCTGCTCGCACATCGTATGGAAATGCAGGCCGTCGATGCCTTCCAGATCCGATTCGTCAAAGTTCTCCAGCGTAATGCCCATGCGGGAGTAAGGCGAGCACGGATCGTACAGAGGCACTTCAAGCTCCGAATATTCCGGGTTGATGCGCAGGCCCACTTCAATCTTGCGGCCTGGGTAGTTCAGGACTTTGTCCTTGAACTTGCGCCACTGGGCGAACGAGTTGAAGACGATGTGATCCGTATAGCTCAGCAGCTCGTCGAACTCGCGGTCCACGTAAGCCGGCGCGTACACATGCACTTCTTTGCCCATTTTCTCGTAACCCAGTCGTGCTTCGAACAGCGAGCTTGATGTGACGCCTGCCAGATACTTGCCGACCAGAGGATACTCCGCGAACATGGAGAATCCTTTCTGGGCGAGCAGAATTTTGGCACCGGTGCGCTCTTGAACGGAACCGAGCAGCTCAAGGTTCTTGGTCAGCAGGCGCTCGTCCACGACGTAGCAGGGAGACGGGACGGCGCTGAAATCGATGTCTGTCATGATGTTCTCCTACGCCCCTTTTAGTCCAGCAGCGTCGGCGAGAAATCCTCTACCCACGGCAGGCCTTGTTTGTTCAGTTCTTCCATGAATGGGTCCGGATCGAACTCTTCCACGTTGTACACGCCCGGCTTTTTCCAGAGGCCTTTGAGGACCATCATGGCACCGATCATTGCCGGCACGCCAGTTGTGTAGGAGATCGCCTGGGAACCCACTTCACGGTAGCATTCTTCGTGATCGCATACGTTGTATACGTAGTACGTTTTTGGCTCTCCATTTTTGGTGCCTTGGAAAATGCAGCCGATGTTCGTTTTGCCTTTCGTTCTCGGTCCGAGCGATGCCGGGTCCGGAAGGACGGCTTTCAGGAACTGAAGCGGCGCGATTTTCTGGCCTTCGAATTCGATCGGCTCGATGGAAGTCATGCCGACGTTTTCGAGTACCTTGAGGTGGTTCAGGTAGTTTTGCGAGAACGTCATCCAGAAGCGGATTTTCTTCAGGCCAGGCATGTTCTGGGCCAGGGACTCCAGCTCTTCATGATAGAGGAGGTAGATGTCTTTAGGTCCGATTTCCGGCAGGTCGTAGACTTTCTTCTCGGAAAGAGGTTCAGTCTCGATCCATTCGCCATTTTCCCAGTAGCGGCCCTTCGCCGTGATCTCGCGAATATTGATCTCCGGGTTGAAGTTGGTCGCAAACGGATAACCGTGGTCGCCTGCGTTGGCATCCACGATATCGATCTGGTGGATCTCGTCGAAGTAGTGCTTCAGCGCGTAAGCGCTGAATACGCCGGTTACGCCTGGGTCAAAGCCGCTGCCGAGAACCGCCGTAAGGCCGGCTTTCTCGAATTTCTCGCGGTAAGCCCACTGCCATTTATATTCGAATTTCGGATTGTCGAGCGGCTCGTAGTTGGCCGTATCCAGGTAATGTACGCCCGTTTCAAGGCAGGCATCCATGATGGTCAGATCCTGATAAGGGAGCGCCACGTTGATTACGATGTCCGGGCCGAAACTTTTGATCAGCTCCACGACTTCTTCCGTACGGTCGGCGTCAACCTGAGCAACCGAAATCTTCGTGCGTCCTCCGTCCAACTTATTTTTCAAAGCTTCACACTTCGACAGCGTGCGACTTGCGATACAAATTTCCTCAAATACGTCAGGATTCTGGACACACTTATGCACGACAACGCTAGCTACGCCGCCGGCACCGATAATCAATGCTTTTCCCAAAATCAAGTCCCCCCTTAGTCCGTTTAAAAAGATAGGTTTTCGCTGAATAACTAAACGATGGTTAAAAAATCAACAAGAAGGATTATACAAATAATCGCGCAAAAATACAAGAAAAACGTGAAAAAATCGGCAGTTTTCCGAATCGTTCTGGGATTTTAACATGGTTTTAACAGAAATACTCCGTAATTCGTCGTATTTCTCCGTTTTCTCCGTGCGGCAGCGCCATTAAGCGGCCTCAAGGAGCACAGCCGACCGATAGGAGCTTTCAGGTATTTCTTCCTCTTATTAACCGATTGGCCGCAGCGGCAATCGAAAAGCACAGCATAAAAAATGGAAAGAAAAAGCGTCCGCGCATCTCATAGTGACTTGTCTCAATCAGATGTACGGTTTCGTTCGGCTGAGATTTCGTATCTAATCCGTGTAAGAAGTCTCCGACGGAATCGCACCTAAACCATGTACAACTCAGCCGAACGAAATCCTACTATTTAAATAGAATAAGCTGCTAGGACGGCGAACACTGCTGGCGGTAATGCTTGGGCGGCAGACCGGTGTATTTCTTGAATGCTTTGGAAAAAGAAAAGAGGTCGGGATAACCGACAGACAGGGCGATTTCCGACAGTGAGTAATGGGTCTGGGTCAGCAGCATGCGCGCTTCATCCAGCTTAAGCTTCTGCATATGGCTGACCGGAGTGTGTCCGTAACGTTCATGGAACTTTTTGCTGAAGTGGGTTCGTCCAACACCGGCATACCGGGCAGCCTCTTCGACCGTAATGCCGTCGGCATAGTGCATCTCCATATACTCCAGTCCGCGCTGCAGCCAAGAAATCGTATCCGGTTCGTCGTCTTCAAAGACAGCAGTACGTTCAAGCGCGGCAAAGAGTCGATAAAATTCGGCGAGACGATCGAGATCGGAAGTGTCGGAGGCTGTCTTGGCCAGAAATGCGCGCAGATCGGCTGCGATTTCATCGGAAGAGGATGATTGCAGATGGGGACGCTGCGAAGTCAGGCCGATGCGGCGCAGCAGCTCTACAGCCATCCTCCCATCGAAAGCGAGGAACATTGTGCGCAGAGGCGCTTCGGGATCGGTTCGGTATTCGTGCAGAACCTGAGGGAACAGGCAGTAGAGGTCGCCGGCTGCAAGCGGATGAGTTTTGCCGTTCTGCGTGAAAAATCCCGTCCCTTCCAACACGAGAATCATATAGTAGTAGGCAGTTGTACGGGGCCCGATATGGTAGTTGGGTTTGGCCAGACTTGAGCCAAGGCGGATCGGCCAAGCCGGACCGGATCTCTCGTACTCGGACGGCGTGAAAAAATGGACCCGCAGGTATTCGTGATGATCTTCCTTCGCATACTCCGTATCAATCGGCATGAACTGTGCTCCTTTCCAAATGGAAGAGACATACAAAATGACAAAGAGACGAAGCGACAAAATGACATGTACTATTTATGTAGGCCCTGCTATTATTCTAACAAAAGTATTCCAACTAGTTTAGTCGGTATATTCACCTTAAATTTTTTATATATAAATATAAACAAAATTTCTCGTCAAAGAGAAAGAGGAAGGATGAATCCGCTATGGCAAACGGCAATCGGCAGGACCGGGAAGTCGAATTCGGCTGGTTTCTGCCTACGGCAGGAGACGGGAAATATGTAGGTGTGGCACCGGAGCGTCCGGCAACGCTGGATTATCTGACGGAAGTGGCGCAGACCGCGGAAAAAGCCGGCTTCGAATTTGTATTGATTCCGACCGGTGGGCCGTGCCTGGACGCATGGGTCGTCGGCTCGGCAGTGATGAGCCGTACAGAGACGCTGCGTCCGCTCGTAGCGGTACGTCCCGGCTTGACAGCACCCGTTCTGTCTGCACGGATGGGAGCGGCGCTGGACCAGCTTTCCGGGGGCCGTGCGATGATCAACGTAGTGACCGGCAGTTCCGTGCAGGATCTGGAAGAGCTCGGCGATCCTCTCGCTCACTCGCATGATGAGCGTTATGAGCGAGCGGACGAATATCTGGAAGTGATGAAGCGGACCTGGGCCAACGGAGACAACCCGCATGCATCGGAATTTGCAGCGGGGGGCTTGAACGGAGAAGCACCGAGAGAGCCTTTCCGCGGCAAGCATTATACGTTTGAGCGCGAGTCAAGCTCGCCGCAGACCGTTCAGAATCCGCATCCGCCGTTCTATCTTGGCGGAAGCTCGGTTATGGCGAAGAAAATTGCGATTCGTCATGCGGATACATTCTTGATGTGGGGAGAGCCGCATGCCTGGATTCAAGAGCAGATCGAAGAGATTGACGAAATGCGCCGCGAACATGTCCATCAAGGCGGCGAGGACCGGGAGATGCGCTACGGAATGAGAGCGCAGGTACTCGTCCGTGATACGGAAGAGGAAGCCTGGGCTGCCGCTTGGGACATTATCAGCAAAGTGTCGCCGGAAGCGATTGAACGGGCGGAGAAAGAGTTTGCTGCTACGGACGCGACCAACCAGCGGCGCCAGAACGAGCTGCGCGAGCTGTCCAAGGCGGAGCAGTTCGTTGTTGGTCCGAATCTGTGGACGGGATTGTCAGTTGTACGTTCCGGCGGAGCGATCCTGATTGTTGGAACTCCCGATCAGGTCTCGCAGCGTCTGATCGAATATGCGGAACTTGGCGTGTCTACCTTTATTCTATCGGGCTACCCTCATCTGGAGGAAGCGGAAATTTTCGGACGCGAAGCGCTGCCGCTATTCAAGGAGAAGTGGGCCAACCTTCAGAAGCAGGCAGTACGGTAAATAAACGGCTGCTCGAAGAGCGTTTTGTGGTCAACAGACTCTTGGAGCGAGAACACCAAGCTCGATACGATGCTGAAGCCTTCCGTTGGGGAGGCTTTTTCATCATGATTTTTGCAAAAGCTCATGCTCGCTCGACTTCGTGCTGACTATCTTCGTATAATAGAAGAAAAGAGCGAGTCTGACTTTGATTGGGCACGTGAGTCTGGAGAGGAGCCAGGTTTTGATTATCGGGGTAGTCATTTTTTTGCTTATTTATCATGCGTTTCTTTCCTATATTGGCTGGAACTTGTGGAAAGGAATCAAGGTGTTCTTTCCACAGGCAGGCCGAAGTGCACTGCTTATCATGTCCGCGCTGCTGCTAATTGCCGCTTGGTCGATGTTTTTCCGTTTCCGTTTCAGTGAGTATGCTTGGTCGCATTGGGTATCGGGAATTTGGCTGATTCTGATTTATCTTATGGTCTTTATTCTGCCGCCAACAAATATTGTAGTTCTGTTCCTAAAGCGTTTTACCCAAATTGCACGGATCAAGCTCATTCGGGGGGCTGCTCTTGCCGTAGTCGCGCTGACGGTGCTGCTGATGAGCTTGGGCTTTTATAATGCCTACAGTCCTGTCGTGCGCACTTACGATATCGCAATCGATAAGCCTGCATTGGACGGCCGTTCGTCGGTGAAGATTGTGATGGCGGCAGATATGCACTTTGGTGCGCTGTCGGGACCGGCACATGCTCGCAGGCTGGTCGAACGGATCAACGAGATTCAGCCGGATTTTGTCTTGTTCCCGGGAGATTTGGTCGACGACGATATTGTGCAGTACGTGAAGCAGGGGGTTCCCGAGATTCTGCGCGGCATCGAAGCTCCGGTCTATACTTCGCTGGGCAACCACGATCGTATAGAAGCGGGAGACACCGAGCTGATCCGCACACTCGAAGACAGCGGAATGAATCTGCTGTACGACGAAGTGATCAGCGAAGGGCTGCCGTTTACGCTTGTCGGCCGCAAAGACCGCACCGACAAGCAGCGTATGAGTATCGCGGAACTGGTGGCACAGGCCGATCCGGCTTCGCCGATTATCATGCTGGATCATCAGCCGTACGAGCTGGATGAGGCGGAGGCGGCGGGCGTCGATCTGGACGTGTCGGGCCATACGCACCGCGGTCAGGTGTTCCCGGGAGGCTTGATTACGAACCGGATATACGAGAACGATTACGGCTACCTGCAAAAAGGGCAGATGCATTCGATCGTGACTTCCGGCTACGGATTCTGGGGACTGCCGATGCGGCTTGGAACGCGGTCGGAGATCACGGTGATTAATGTGAGTTTTCAATAAAGCGAACATGCTGTAGATGATAAAAAGAGACTGCGGATATTCCGCAGTCTCTTTTTGGTCAGGAGGCGTTTAAGTGACTCAGATTGCTTAAGCCAAACGTTACTTTTTCAGCGATTCGTAAGCGTCCGCGATTTTCGCGTTCTCGCCGCTGTCTTCGGTAAATCCGGTCGCTTGGGCAATGGCGCCTTCCAGACCGTTCTCCTGGATCGAAGTCTGCAGTTCGACGGACTGTTTGTCTTCCGGATTGTTGTAGTGCAGAGCGGCAGCAATGCCGGTCAACAAGTTGTCTACCGGGAGGTCGAAGCCCAGCGCCATACGGACAGGTCCGCTCAGGCGGTCTTTTTCACCCAATTTGCGCAGCGGCTCGCGGCCGACACGGCTGACATCGTCGTTGAGGTACGGGTTGCGGAAACGCTTCTCGATCTTGTCGATGTATTTGGCGTGTTCGTTCGCGTCGAAGCCGTGTTCCTTAACGAGCGCTGCGCCGCTTTCTTCCATCGCTCCGCGTACAATCTGACGAACCGAATCGTCTTCGATCGCTTTGTCGACGGTCGGCAGTCCTTTGAGATAACCCAGGTAAGCCGTAATCGCGTGGCCTGTGTTCAAAGTGAACAGTTTGCGCTGCACGTAAGCGACCAGCGTATCGGTCAGCTTCATGCCTTCGATATTCGGCACGCCGCCCTTGAACGCAGGCTCTTCGACGATCCATTCGAAGAACGATTCAACGCCTACGTCCAGCAGGTTGTCGCCTTTGAACGGAGGCACGATCCGGTCGACAGAGCAGTTCGGGAAGCCGACATGCTCATCCGCGTAAGCTTTGGCTTCGTCGGACAAATGGGTGTAGACCTGTTCTTTCAGATGGGTGCTGGCGCCGACCATATTCTCGCAGGCGATGATGTTCAGTGCACCCGCGCCGGTTTTAGCACGTTTTTCGAGACCTGCGGCGATATTGACCGCGATAAACTTAAGTACGTTAGGGCCTACGGCCGTGGTGATGATCTCGGCTTCGGCGATATGCTTGGACATTTCCGGACTGTTCGAGAGGCAGCCGGACACGCCGGTAACCGGAATCTCGCGTTTGTCGAGGTCGAGGATATGGATGGTATAGCCGTGCTTTTCATTCAGTTCGTTAATCATCTCTTCGTTGACATCAGCAAAAACCAGCTCATAGCCCGCTTCGACAAGCAGGGCTCCGATAAAGCCGCGGCCGATATTGCCGGCTCCGAATTGAATCGCTTTTTTGGACATAATCGATAACCTCCAGTATTGGAATAAGGCTGTCACGGAGCGCAAAAATGCCGGTTCCGTGACAGCCTTTCCTGTGTGTGCGGCTCGTTTCTTGCCCTTGTCGCTCAGGTTGTTTCCCTTCGGGAAGCCAAAAGTCGCTCCAAGTGCAAGAAGCTCGCCAAGTGGCGGAAAGGGGGCCTTTCCTTAGAAGATCAAACCGTTTCGTTGAAAGAGAAACGGTGAAATCGTGAAACTGAAAAACCGTGGAACCGTGAAATTGGAAAACCGTAAAACTATGAAATTGCAAAACTGTAAAACTGTAAAACTGTAAAACTGTAAAACTGTGAAATCGTAAAATTACAAAACCATGAAAACAGGAAACCGTGAAGGCACGATATTACAGAGTACAGGTAGACAAGATTCAACGGCTTCATACGATACGACTTTTTGAGATAACTGCCAAATTAGCTTGGGAAAAGTCAAAGCCGAAACCGGCAGAGGGGGCTCCCTGCCGGCTGTCGACTCTTACGCTGACTAAATGATGACTTAACGATAACTTCCTTTACTCAGGCTGCACGCTGAGCGTGTTGTAAATGTCATTGACGTCTTTGGTATTGGACAGACGCTGTACCGTCGACTCGTCTTCGATCGCTTCGGCGATCTTGGTCAGAATCTTCAGGTGCTCGCCGCGGGCTCCGGCGATGCCGATGACCAGGTAAGCTGTACCGGCTTCAAATTCGACACCGTTCGGGTACTGCAGAACGACAATACCGGAATTTTCAATCTCGTTCTTGGCCGTGCCTACGCCATGAGGGATTGCGACACCGTTGCCGATGTAAGTCGAAGCAACACCTTCGCGCTCAAGCATGGCATCCACATAACCCGGTCTAACATAACCGGAGGCAGAGAGGAGGCGTCCCGCTTCGCGGATCGCATCTTCTTTGCTGACGCTAGGCAGACCCAGATAGATATTTTCTTTGCGCAGGATGTCTGCGTCTGCCGCTGTACCACGCTGCTCGGCGGCATGATCGGCTGCGTTCTGAGGAGCGGCTTTGTCCAGCGCATTGTCGATATCCCACTGCGCGTCGCCCGTTGTTGCGGTCGTGTTGCGTTCTGCAGGAGAAGGGCCGGACTCTGCAGCTTTCAACTCTTCGATCAGGTCTTCATAGACCGGATTATTGATGAAGTTGTCGATCGAAACGTGATGGGCGTTCGGAGCTTTCGCTCTGGCACGGTCGGTCAAGTTCTGCTGAGTCACTACGATATCGGCATCCGCAGGGATGTTTTCGATCGCCGTATTCGTAACGTTGATCGGCAGACCGGCTGCTTTGACTTTTTTACGGAAGGACGAAGCGCCCATTGCGCTCGAGCCCATGCCCGCATCGCAGGCAAATACGATTTTCTCCACTTTGCCGTTTACACGGACAGTTGAGCCGCCCGTGGAGCCTGCTGTATTGGTGCTCTTCATGGCTTGCGAAGCTTCGCGCGCTTTAGCCAAATCTTCGTCGTTAGCCTTGTAGTTGCGCAGGAAGAACGCGGATACGAGGAACGATACGAGAGTTGCTGCGGCAACGCCGGCGAGTATTTCGAGCTGCCCGCCCTTAGGCGATACCAGCATCAAAGCGATGATACTGCCTGGAGAAGCGGCGGATACGAGGCCGGCTCCAGTCAGGACGAAGGTGAATACGCCGGCCATACCGCCCAAAATAACGGACAGAATCAGAGCCGGTTTCATCAGCACGTACGGGAAGTAAATCTCGTGAATACCGCCCACAAAGTGAATGATGATTGCGCCAGGAGCCGAGCTTCTGATCGAGCCTTTGGCAAATACCAAATACGCCAGCAGAACGCCCAGACCCGGTCCCGGGTTGGATTCGATCAGGAAGAAGATCGATTGGCCGAGGCGCTGCGACTCTTCCAGACCGAGAGGACTGAAGATACCGTGGTTGATTGCATTGTTGAGGAACAGAATTTTGCCGGGCTCGACGAAGATCGAAACGAGCGGCAGAACACCCCAGCTTACGATCGTCTGTACGCCGGATTCCAAAATTTGTGTGAATGCGCCGATCAGCGGGCCAATGCCATAGTAACCGCCGACAGCAAGAATGGCACCAAAGATACCGAGCGAGAAGTTGTTGATCAGCATTTCAAAGCCTGCCGGGATCTTACCTTCTATGGCACGGTCGAACAGCTTGATGAGCCAACCGGCGAGCGGGCCCATAACCATGGCGCCGATAAACATCTTAATATCGCCGGCACCGACGATAACGCCCATCGTCGCGATAGCGGCTATGACACCGCCGCGGTGGTCGGCGAACATCTTACCGCCGCTGTAGGCGATCAGAAGCGGCAGCAGATACGTAATCATTGGGTCGATCATGGAAGTGATCTCTTTATTCGGGAAATAACCGTCCGGAATAAAGAGGGCGGTCAAGAGACCCCATGCAATAAACGCGCCGATATTCGGCATAACCATCGCGCTCAGGAAGCGTCCGAATTTCTGGACGCCCTGTCTGGCGCCGCCCGACTTTGCAGGCGTTGATACGCTGCTCATAATTGTTCAACCTCCAATGTATATTGTTCGATTTTTCTTGCGTAGAGCTCTCGCATCATGTCCGCGATCTCGCCGCGAAGCTTATCCGGCTCCGAGGAGGAAAGTCTCGCGGCGAATCCGGGACGGTCGATCAGCGACTTGCTGATTTCGCCGGCCGCTTGAAGGTAGGATTTGCCGCTGGCTTTGGGAGCCAGCAGCAGCAGTGCCGCTTTAAGCCGCAGCGGCTTGTCTTCCGACTCGGCAGCCATGCCGTGCGGGAAACGGAAGACGCCGAGCGTCAGCCTGGCGATCACTTCGGAGCGGCAGTGCAGCAGGATCAGTCCGTCCTGCGACAGCACCGTTTCGCCCAGCCGCTCGCGTTCATGCAGTTCGCGTTCGAGAACGACCGCATCTCCGGCATTTGCGGTGAAGCGTTCCGAGATGGCGTGAATGAGCTCATCGACATTGCGAGCCTTCAGATCTTCCGCAATATCGACATTTTTGACGAGATCGAGAATGCCTTCAAGCGTCTGTCGATGATCTTCAAGAGTGCCGACCAGATCGGTATGAAGAGTCTGGCGCTGCTTTCTTTTGACGAAGTGACGCTGCTTTTCATTGACGAAGCGCCGGATATGCTCGACATCTTGAAAAGACAGCAGCACGGACACCCGAACAACGGGAACGTCGGTCTCGATGTCGACCGTCGTAATAATGAAGTCCGCTTCGTGATTCTCGGACGCTTCGGAAGCGGAAGCGAGACCGATCAGGTTGAAGGACGGGAACTCTTTGCGGACTCTTGCCATGAGCAGACCCGAAGTACCCATACCGCTTGCGCAGGCGATCAGCACTTTGGGCGAAGGTCGTTCGGCCCGCGCATACTCGCTCATTGCCCCGAGATGCATGGCGATGTAGCCGATCTCCGATTCCGGCACGCTGCGGTCGACGTAATCGGCGAGGATCTTGGCGCATTTGGCAGCAACACCAAAAACGTCTTCGTATTGTTCGCGGATCTGCCGCAGCAGCGGATTGCGAATATCGAGTCCCAATTTGAGTCTTTCGACGGCGGGACCCAGATGATGAACGAATCCGGCGAACAACTTGCTGCTGCCCTTGAGCTCGTAGCCGAACTCCGCTTCCGCGGCCTTGAGCATGTTGCGAGCCAATCGTACGAGTTCGAAGCTGACGTGGTCGTAGTAATTGTCTCCGTCCCCGTCAAGCCGCGTTTCCGCGCCTTTGAGATGCATCGTGATATAACCGACTTCGTCTTCCGGGATCTCCAGGCCGAGTACTTCTTCGAGCCTGACGGCCAGCTTGCTGGCTTTTTCGAACTCGTTCAGCTTTTTCAGACCGTGAAGGACACGTGGGTCGATGACAATACGCTGCCCTGAGCGAATCCGCTGAATCGCGAGTGCCAGATGCACAGCAAGTCCGATGTAAGCCGTATCGGTGAGCTTCAAGTCAAGGCTTCTCTCCAGCTCCTCAACCAGCTGCTGCAGCCGTTCGGCCGCGTCTTCGTCGATCAGGTTCAGCAGCCGGCTGCGGATATGGGTCCGGATTCTTGCGGGTACGTCCGACGTATCCGGCGTCTGACCGTTGAGCAGGCCGACCAGTTGGTCTTCCGTCATGCTCTCGTACATCAACTGGATCAGAGCGGATCGAATCGCATTTTCTTCGCCTTCGACGTACACGCCGTATCCGGGCTTGCGGATCAGTCTGAGATCAAACGGCTCCAGCCACTCTGCCGCCCGGTCCAGATCGGCACTAAGTGTACTTTCAGTTACTTTGAACTGAGAGGCGAAGCTGTACGATTTAACGGGTTCATTTGCAAGCAGCAGCTCGCTGATTAGGAAATAATGCCGTTCGTCACGGGTGTAGTCCCTAATCGGTCCGGCTGCGCTTATTTCCTCTATTAAGGCGTCAAGCTGCTCAGGTGCAGCTTCCAGTCTGACTCCGGCTCCCGGTTTGCGGATCAATGCTGCCCCTCTTGCCGAGAGCCAATGTTCCAGACCGGGAAGTTCGCGTTTGATTGTTCTTTCGCTGACGTCCAATGCATCCGACAGATCCCGAACCGTAACGAACTCTCCCCCGGAAGCGAGAAGGCGCTTCAGGATCGGCAGCAATCGTCCGGTCGGTTTGTCCACGCGGATTCCTCCTTTTTGATAATCGCCTCTTTTTTTGGAAACGGTATCAATTACTGTGTGATCGGATGGAGACGAACAGAGGCGGCAATAAGCACAGCTCGTAGGAACTCGTCTTCCTCTCAAATTTTAAGCACCTCACTTCGGAATAGCAAAGGAAAGATGCCAGATTTTGTCCCGAATCAACCGGTGACAAACTTGAATAACGACGGGGTTTTCCTTTGATAGACAACTGGCGGACAATAGATTTGCATTCCTTTATTACTCATCACAGCTATAAATCAATCAAATTAAAACTGTAAACGTGCATATTTTTCATAGGTTTTTATCATTTGTCGGCGAATAGACGTGTGATGGGAATAAAGAGGGCGCTTGGGAAAGAAAAAAAGTGAAGCGAGGAAAGGAGAGGAAAAGAGAGGAAAGGGAAAGGGAAAGTATTCGAATCTGCAAAAAGAAGCTGTCCTCGTAAAGGATAGCTTCTACATGGAATTGAATCGCAAAGCGTACCGTCCAAATCGAAAGCGACCATCTTCAATCGATCCCGTCTATCCATTGATTGTTCGGATGACCCGACAAGGATTGCCGACAGCAGTGGAATTGGCCGGTATGTCTTTGGTCACTACGCTCCCGGCACCGATCACGCAGCCTTTTCCAATAGTGACGCCCGGAAGCAGGATGGCGCCTCCGCCGATCCAACAGTCGTCTTCGATCCTAACAGGCAGTGCATAGGTTCGCCAAAAGTATTCTCCGCTCTCCTCCGACCAATTGGGGGTAAGACGTTCGTCCAGCTCAATCGGATGCGCAGCGGTATAGATTTGTACATTGGAAGCGATCAGAACACGGTTTCCGATCGTAATTTTGTTGCAATCCACGAAAGTGCAGTTCATGTTGATCGATACCTGGTCTCCAATCTCGATGTTGCGACCGTAATCGCAGATAAAGGGCGTTCCTACGGAAACCCGGTTTCCCATACTTCCAAACAACTTCTCCAACACCTCTCTTTTTTCGGATTTTTGTTCGTAAGGTAAGCCGTTGTACTTCGATAAGAGTTTGCGGGCATTCGTTTTCATATTCAAAAAGATCTCGTCGTGGCAGTTGTAGTATTCGCCGGCCAGACATTTTTCCAGTTCCGTCATTGCGCAGCCTCCTTCCATTTTTGTACAAGCATAGAAAACACCCTGTTACTTGTCGAGTAACAGGGTGTTTTTTGGGGCGGATTACATTCTTCTTGCCAAGACCTCCATCAAAAACAGCACGGGAACCTGGGACGTCGCATTAAATCCGCCGTTCACCCGCTGCATATCCAAAGGGTAGGAAATACTCCAGTCGGACATTTTGGAAATGGTGGAATGAGGCTGACTGGTAACGCTGAGGATCTTGCCGCTGCCGGTTTGGAAATTCCGCATAAGATCCACGATTTCTTTTGTCTCGCCGGAGACGGAAAGAACGATCAAAGCTGCTTTTTTGCCTCCAATGTCCTTTACCGGGTAGTAAGGGTCTTCCAGACCGATCGAAAATTTGCCCAAATTCGAAAAGTATCTGGAACCGTACCGGGCAAGCGTTCCGGAAGAACCCAAGCCGACAAACAGAATCATCTCCGCTTCGTTAAGGATTTTTGCACCTTGTTCGATTTTGGCTTCGAATGCGCTGGTGTTGGTTCCCTGAAAATAGTGAAGCAGGGCTTCCAAATCGCTTTGCGGAGAGAGATTGGCTGTTTCTTTTAAGTTCTCTTTCAACTGCTGTTTGAATTCGGAATAATTTTCGCATGCTGCTTTATGACAGAACCTTAAGATTGTAGAGGTGGAAACTCCCGTTTCTTTCGCCAGTTCACGAATAGTCATGAAAAGGACCTTGTCTCGGTTTGCCGCTATATATTTGTAGATGGAAATCTCGGTTTCATTGAATCGTTGAATCGTATCGTACGAAAACATAGCATTTCATCCCTTGGGTCCGCTTACGACACTTCCGCGCCTTCCGGTGCACCGGCCTGCGGATTGCGCTCGCCGGATACATTTTCTCCCGCCGGCAGATCGACTTCGCGGCCGTAGAGGGTCAGCGAAGCCGCTGCCGGTCCTTCGTTCTCGACCGTTGTGCGGCCGCCGGTGACCTTCACTTTGAGACGCGCTCCGCGGAAGCCTACCTTGAACGACAGCGACTTCCAGCTTTCCGGAGCAAACGGGTTCAGGATCAGACGTCCGTCTTGAACACGCAATCCGCCGAAGCCGTGTACGACGGACATCCAAGTGCCGGCCATGCTGGTCGTATGGCAGCCGTCTTCCGTATCATTGTTGTAGTTGTCGAGATCGAGGCGCGAGGTACGCAGATACATCTCGTACGCTTTGTCCGTGTAACCGAGCTCGCCGGCAAGAATGGCGTGCACGCATGGCGACAGCGAAGATTCGTGCACGGTGATCGGCTCATAGAAGTCGAAATTGCGGCGTTTCGTCTCCAGGTCGTAGCGGTCGCCGAGGAAGAACAATCCCTGCAGCACGTCGGCCTGTTTGATATAACATGAGCGAAGAATGCGATCCCACGACCATTTCTGATTAAGCGGCAGATTCGACGGATCGAGCTGCGCGACAGGCAAAATTTCTTTGTCCAGGAAACCGTCCTGCTGAAGGAATACACCGAGCTCCGCATCTTCCGGCTGGTACATACGCGCCGTGATATCGGCCCACTTCTCCGTTTCGTCCGCTGTCAATCCGATTCGTTCTGTGACAGAGGCATATGTGCTTGGCTCTTCTGCTTTCAGCTTGTTCGCAACTTCCAGCGTATATTCCAGCGTCCAGGCCGCCATCCGGTTCGTATACCAGTTGTTATTGACGTTGTTTTCATATTCGTTCGGGCCGGTAACGCCGAGAATCATATAGACGCCTTTGCGTTCCGAATAGGTGACGCGTTCTTCCCAGAATCGGGACAGTTCGGCCAGCACTTCGAAGCCGTATTCGCCGAGGTAGGAGGTGTCGCCGGTGTACTCCACATAGTTATAAATGGCGTAGGCAATCGCACCGTTACGGTGGATTTCCTCGAATGTAATCTCCCATTCATTGTGGCATTCTTCGCCGTTCATCGTGACCATCGGATAGAGGGCGCCTTTGGAGAAGCCCAATTTGGCGGCGTTCTCTTTCGCTTTTTCCAAATGCTTATAGCGGTAGATCAGCAGGTTGCGCGCGACATGAGAATCGGCAGTGCTCAGATAGAAAGGCAGGCAGTACGCTTCGGTGTCCCAATAAGTGCTGCCGCCGTACTTTTCGCCCGTAAAGCCTTTCGGTCCGATATTGAGCCGGTCATCTTCGCCCGTATACGTCTGGTGCAGCTGGAAAATGTTGAACCGGATCGCCTGCTGTGCTTTTTCGTCGCCTTCGATCACGATATCGCCGTCACGCCATTTCTCTGCCCATGCTTCACGCTGCGCATCCAGCAGAGCATCGAATCCTTGATCGCGCGCCTGCTCGGCTAACTGCTGCGCCATATCCGCGAGCGTTTCCGGCAGATGATCGCGCGAAGTGACGTTGGCCACGTATTTGTACAGAGTAATGCTTTGTCCGGCTTCGGCACGCAGCGAGAGCGTCACGCCGGCGAATTTCTCACGGCTGTGCGTTTCCGCTTCCACATAGAACTCTTGATCCTCGTCGCCTGCCGCCGCCAAATCGTACACCATATGGGAAGTGACGTGGAAATCGAGCTTTTTGGTTCGCACTTCGACGCTGGCGTAATCAACGGCTGCATGTTGGGAAAGGGCATCCCAAAATTTCTCCTCGTAGTTGGAATCCTTGTTCACGACATCCGCATCGAGATACGGAGTCAGCTTAAGCTGTACGGCTTCATCCAGCGGAGTGACTGAATAGCGGATCGCGCCGATCTCTTTGAACGGCACACTGACGAAGCGCAGTGACTCGATACGTACCTTTCTGCCGCTTGGCAGGACCGCGGTCAGCGAACGGCTGAGCGTGCCTTCGCGCATATCCAATGTCCGCACAAAATCCAATACTTGGCACTGGGAGAGATCCAGCGTCTCGCCGTCAACTTCCACGTCGATGCCGATCCAATTGACGGAATTCAGCACCTTGGCAAAATATTCGGGATAGCCGTTTTTCCACCAGCCAACTCGCGTTTTGTCCGGATAATACACGCCGGCCATGTAGCTGCCTTGCAGCGATTTTCCGCTGTACTGCTCCTCGAAATTCGCTCTCTGTCCCATGTAACCGTTACCGATACTGAATACACTTTCGGATACCTCGTTCAAAGCAGGGTCGAAGCCTTCCTCAATGATGCGCCATTCGTTGACCTTCAGATACGGTTTCATCGCGGGATCTCTCCTTGTCAGATAAGGTTTGTGCAAACGTTTGAATTATACTATAAGCTTGACCGGGAAACGAGGATACCAAGCGAGTAATCGACGTTTCCCGACCTGCATACAGCCGGTTTATATGTTGTTGATGGGTGAAAAAAGGGAAGATTCGCGCACGATCAGACGATGCGCAATGATATGCCGAACCGGCATACGCTCCCCGCGTGGAGTTTCGACCGTGTGGATCAATGTCTGGGAAGCCGTATAGCCAAGCTGATAGCTGCCGATATCGACGCTGCTGATCGGCGGGCTGGACAGCTCGGCAACCGCCAGATTGTTGAAGCTGACGATGCTCAGATCTTGAGGAATCCGATATCCCAATTCATTCAGACCCCGGATGACGCCGAATGTGACGAAGTCGTCGACAACGAGCATCCCGCTTGGCCGTTCGGGAAGGTTCATCAGCAGGGACATGGCCTGGTAGCCGCTGTCCTGCAGAAATTCGCCTTCCACAATCCAGTCCTGGCGCAGCGGAAGATTGGCTTCCTCAAGCGCTTTGCGGTAGCCGTTCATTCGGTCTATGGAGACAACCATATTTGGCGGACCGCCCACGAATCCAATACGCTCATGTCCGAGCGAGATCAGATGACGTGCAGCGTCGTAAGCGGCCTGCACATTGTCGGTATCGACCGAGAGGATATCAGGATGACGCTCGCTCCGACCGACAAGCACGAACGGAAATTCGCGTTCCTGCAGAAACTCGACAACCGGATCGTCTTTGCGCGAGTAGAGCAGAACGGCTCCGTCGACACGGCGGCCGTTCACGAGGCGGGCGACCGCTTCGACCTCTTCAGCTTCATTCGCTCCGGAACTGATGAGCACATCATAACCCGAGCGGGCAGCTTGAGCCACGATTCCCCGGATCAATTCCATGAAGAACAGGTTCAAGAACAGCTCCTCCGCCGGTTTGGGCAAAATCACGCAAATACTTTTTGTCGTTTTGGAGACGAGACTTTTCGCCATCATATTCGGATGATAGCCCATTTCCTCCATAATCTCCCGCACTTTGCGCGATGTGGCGGCGCTGATCCGCGGATGATTGGAGAGTACACGAGACACGGTAGAAGGCGAAACGCCTGCCTTTTTGGCGACGTCCTTGATGGTAACGGACATGAACAGCCTCCTTTTCGTGACGCTTACCGCGTTTTCCCAAGCCAAGAGGCATTTCGGTTCGCCTTCATGTTAATTCAAACGACAAGCCTTGTAAATGCGCATTTTTTCAAAATTGAATCTGCGGCATAACCTCGTCATAATAACCTCGTTGCATGAGGAGATCGGCCCAAGTTAGCGAACAGGAAAAAGCAGCCTTGCACTGCCGACTCCCTATCAAGGGCGGCGGTGCAGGCTGCTTTTTGGATGCAGCAGCATATTCCGGTGATGAGAACGCGCGGAAGGAATCAGTTGACCGGCCCTCGAGAAAGTTCCACTCCGGTTCCGGTAAGGACAAAACGAGCTCGGCCTTCAGCCTTGGCTTGATACAGTGCCGCATCGGCTTTGCTGATCAGCTCATTGGCGTTGAAGTGTTCGCCCGGTCTCATCGTAAAACCGCCCACACTGATCGTAATCTGATTCGAAACGCTGGAATACTGATGCGGAATCGACAGTGAACGTACACTTTCGATGAGAAGCTCCGCAATCTGTTCCGTTTCGCGTTCGCTGTGGCCCGGAAGAATTACCGCGAATTCTTCGCCGCCGTAACGGGCGGTAAATCCGAAATGAGCAAGTGCTTCCGTCTCAAGTCTGGATGCGACGCTGCGCAGCACCATATCTCCGCCAAGATGACCGTAATGATCGTTATACGCTTTAAAATAATCGACATCGATCAGCAGCAGCGACAAAAATTCCTTTTCACGCTGCGGAGCATCAAGCTCTTGGGCAAGAACTTCGTCAAACTGGCGGCGGTTGGCGATTCGGGTCAATCCGTCCACCAGGGACAGCTCTTTCAGGCGCTTATTGGCTTCCTCAAGTGCCTGTTTCGATTCTTCAAGTTCTTCGTGCTGGCGAGTCAGTCTGACGAACAGTTTGTTGACCTCGGCAATAAGCGCCAGCAGAACAATGACCGAAGCGATCAAGGAATCTACACGAGCGCCGTACCAGCCGATCGTGTAACGTTCACCGGCTACCAGGCTAAGCGTCAATCCCAGCAGGAAAGCCAGCATGGCCACAATGATCCAGATTCGCAGCACGCCGCGCTTTCGATAAGGAAGCAGTACAGACAGAAAAGCAGCAAGGCTCAGCAGCCAGAGCACGGGACCAACTCCCGAAGTGAGCAGCCTGCCGTAATCGCCGTTTTCAATCAGTTTAGGCAGCAGTGAGTCTCCAAACGTTCCGAACAGGAACAGTCCGGCTGCTCCCAGCAGTACAATGCTCGTCCCTACAAACAGATAACGGGGCAAGTGCTGCAGCGGAACCCTATCCGATTGTTTGCGAATCGAGTGGGAAAACACCAGAATCCCGCAGGGAAAGCTAAGCTGCCAGAAGCACCAGAACCATATCGACGTTTGCGCATTCGGAGCAAAAGGACCAGAGTCCGGCAGTACGCCCGTTAACGCAAGCAAATAAAATAGACTTACCAATCCAGTAAACAAGTACGTGCAGCCCAATACCAGAAGAGGCCGAATGCGCGAAGCACGGAATTGATTGAATAGAATGAATGCAGTCAGAATATCCCCCAACACGCCCCAGGCACCGAGTGCCGGAAAGAATAGGACTAGCTTGGGCAAATGTATATGTGCGAAAAAAATAATAACGACTGTAAATAGAATTAGCGCCAATGAAAGGATGAGAGCGATTCGGCGCTGCCGAGGGCTTACATGGAAGAGAGGGTCCTGTTCCGAACCGCTGTCAAATAATATATTCAAGGGAAAGCCTTCCTTTCTCCAAAACGCGCTGAGCAAAACCGCATGATTCCGCTTTTGATACGCATACTTTTCAGTAAGTTAACGTTAGGTGATATTTGGAGGGAAATCAATGAGAAAAAGGGGGGATTATTTTAAAAAAAGGCAGAACAAAACTTTGGTAGCAGGGCTACAACCAAGCAAGGGAATTCGGCGGTTTGTCTTGGGAAAAGAGAGCGCGAGTTAGTATGGAACATGTGCAGTCTTTAGATAGAAAAGAGCCTCGTACCTGCTGGTGGGCGGGTACGAGGCTCTTGTATTCATCATGACCTTATGATTCGCTTGACTCGATTAGTCGTTCTTACTCGGCTGTTTCGGCTTCAACGATCGGGAACCAGCCCGGTACGCCGAGAATCATGCCCCAGAGCGGATCGGGAAGTACGAGGCGCTCTTGGTCGTCTTTGCTCAGAGTGCGAGCGATGTCGGCTTCTTGGCCTGCTTCGACTTTTTGGACCCAATCCGGCTCGATGATCAATTCACGGCCGAGAGCGACCATGGCAGCGCCGAGTTCCAGTGCTTCGACAGCCTGTTCCGGCGTGTGGATGGAGCCGACACCGATAACTGGAGTGCCAGGTGCCGCTGCTACGATCTGTTCCAGACGGGTACGATTCAAGTCGCCGCCGCGGCGCGGCTTGGAGTCGTACTCCATCAGGGAGACGTGCAGGTAGCTCAGGTTTTTGGCATCCAGCGCTTTGAGCAGCGTGAACGTGTGATCCATCGTCAGGCCTTCTTCCTGCGGCTCTTCCGGCGAGAAGCGGTAACCGATGATGAACGGCTCTTTTGTTTCCGCGGAAACCGTACGCTGCACTTCATCAACGACAGCCAGCGGGAATGCCAGACGAGCTTCGACATCGCCGCCCCATTTGTCTTCGCGGCGGTTGGACCAGCCGGAGAAGAACTGCTGGATCAGGTAGCCGTTGGCGCCGTGGATTTCCACGCCGTCGAATCCGGCACGAATCGCCAGAGAAGTAGCACGGCCGAAATCGAGTACGATCGATTCGATTTCTTCATTACTTAGCTCACGCGATTGCGAACCGTCCGGCAGTTCGATTGCACTTGGTCCAACAACGTCGCCGTTTGGTACAAGGTTGCGAGGACTTTGAATGCCTGCATGGAAAATCTGCAGTACGGCTTTGGCTCCGCCTTTTTTCAGCGATGCGGCCAGCTTGGTCAAGCCCGGCAGATTCTCTTCGCCAAAAGCAGCGAACTGATTCTGGAAACCGATGCCGCCCGGCATAATGTGAGCAACTGCAGTGATGGCAAGACCCAGCTTGTCTGTACGGCGCTCATAGTAGCTGAGCTCAGCGTCGGACACGCTCAGATCGGGATTGGAAGAAGAGTGCGTCATTGGAGCGAGCACGATCCGGTTTTGCAGCTTGATGCCGTCTTTCAGTTCAACCTGCTCGAAAAGTTTAGAGAATGCTGGATTAGTCATATAAAAAGTTCCTCCTTAAGATGGATGATGAACGTTTATCAAAAACACATAAGTATATTATAGTAAGAAGGTATACACTTTTCAATGTTTTGAGCAAAATAAATTTTTCGTTATTTAATTTTGTTCAATTAAAATAGAAGATAAGATAAAATAAATAAGTGATGGCTAGTCATCTACTCGGAAAATGGGTAAAAACAATCGTTATGCCCTTTTGCGAAAACCTCTTTTTACCAGCTTACATATTGTGTGATGTTAACCGGCGTAAGCCATCCATATTTACCCTTTATTGAATTTGACAAAAAAATGTTGCGCAGGCATGGTCAATAGCTCACAACTCATGTAAAATGAAGTGAAAATTCAAAAGCCGCGCAGAGCGACTGGAGGAAAGTTTGGCATGCAGAAAAAAATAATGGGGTTTTTAGCTTTATTAATCTTCTTCTTCTCCTTCGTGGGAAGTTTGGTGCCGTCGGCGAATGCCGCCGAAGCCAAAAAGACGTATACAATCGCGACGGACACGACGTTCCCGCCGTTTGAGTACCAAGATGCAAGCGGAAATTATGTCGGAATCGACTTGGATCTGCTTAAGGCAATTGCCGAGGATCAAGGCTTTGAGTATCGCCTGCAGCCTCTCGGATTCAATGCGGCGGTTCAAGCGCTGCAGTCCAACAATGTCGACGGCGTCATCGCCGGCATGAGCATCACCGACGAGCGCAAGCAGACGTTCGATTTCTCCGATCCGTATTTCGAGGCGGGTCCGATCATGGGCGTTGACGAGCAAAATACGGCAATCATGTCCTATGAAGATCTGCGAGGACTGCGCGTAGCGGTTAAGACGGGTACGGAAGGGGCGGCCTTTGCCGAATCGATCCGGGATCAATACGGGTTCACTATCGTAACTTTCGATGATTCTACCCAACTGATCGAGGAAGTCAAAGCCGGCGGATCGGCCGCTTATTTCGAAGATTATCCAGTTGTTGCTTACGGAATCGCACAGGGCAACGGCATGAAGACGCCTCTGGGTAAGGAAGCGGGCGGTTCGTACGGATTTGCCGTCAACAAAGGACAGAATGCCGAGCTGCTTGAGATGTTTAATGCAGGCTTGGCCAATCTTCGGGAAAATGGAAAGTACGATGAGATTATGGCCAAGTATTTAGGCGAATCGTTCGCATCCGAAGGCGGCGAGATCGAAATTGCCGCAACACCGCAGATGAGAGGTTTGGAGCTGATCGGGGCTTCGATGCCTGCCTTCCTTAAAGGGATGGGTCTGACTTTGTACTACACGATTGTTTCACTGTTTTTCGCGTTCATTCTGGGTTTGATCTTCGGTTCCATGAAAGTCAGCCACAACAAAGTGCTGCGTGGAATCGCAACGGTGTTCGTCGATATTTTCCGCGGCATTCCGCTGCTGATTCTGGCATTCTTCATCTACTTTGGCATTCCGCAGGCGTTTGGCTTCACGATGCCGGGGTGGACGGGGACGGCTGCGGTCCTGGCACTGTCCTTGAATGCGGGAGCTTACGTGACCGAAATCATTCGCGGTGGCATTCAGTCGATCGACAAAGGGCAGATGGAGGCTGCGCGCTCGCTCGGGGTTCCTTACCGGACCGCGATGCGCAAAATCATTATGCCGCAGGCAATCAAAGTCATGGTGCCTTCGTTCATTAACCAGATGGTCATTACGCTCAAAGATACGTCCATCATGTCGATTATCGGCCTGATCGAGCTGACCCAATCGGGTAAATTGGTCGTGGCACGCACGTTCCAATCGTTCGAAGTATGGCTGATTATCGGTATTATGTACCTGATCGTCATCACGATCCTGACTAAGATTGCGGATCGTCTCGAAAGGAGAATAAGCCGTGGATAAAATCAAAGTTACCGGTCTCAAAAAAAGCTTCGGGAGTAACGAAGTACTCAAAGGCATCGATATGGAAGTTCGCGAAGGTGAAGTTGTGTGTGTGATCGGCCCTTCCGGCTCCGGCAAAAGCACGTTCCTGCGCTGCTTGAATCTGCTGGAGGAGATCGACGGAGGCCAAGTCATTGTAGACGATCACGACCTGAGCAATAAAAACTCGGATATCAATAAAATTCGCGAAAATATCGGGATGGTATTCCAGCATTTTAATCTATTCCCGCATATGAACGTGATGCAAAATATCATGTTCGCGCCAACCGAATTGAAAAAACAGACCAAAGAAGAAGCGCGCAAGCAGGCATTGGCTCTGCTTGAGCGTGTCGGTCTGTCTGACAAAGCGGATGCGTACCCGTCCTCGCTCTCGGGCGGTCAGAAGCAGCGTGTGGCGATTGCCCGCGCGCTGGCGATGAACCCGGATGTCATGCTGTTCGACGAACCGACATCCGCACTCGATCCGGAAATGGTCGGCGAAGTGCTCGGCGTTATGCAAGATCTGGCTCGCGAAGGCATGACCATGGTCATCGTGACACACGAAATGGGCTTTGCCCGCGAAGTCGGCCACCGGGTCATCTTCATGGACGGCGGCTATATCGTGGAAGAAGGTACGCCTGCGGAAGTGTTCGGCAATCCAAAGCACGAGCGGACGATCAGCTTCTTGGAGAAAGTGCTGTAAGCGAACGGTTGATGTTGAAAGTAAGCTGTGAAGGTTAGAAGTAAGCTTTACGGCAGCAGTAGAACCAAATTTTACGGTAAGGAAAAGAGGCCGCTCTATATGGAGCGGCCTCTTTTTGTCCAGTCACTTCGCGTTCATTCTGCTGCGTGTTGGCCTGTCTTCCTCGCTGTTTGGAAAGCCTGGGTGGAAGGTAGTAGTGGAGAGATCTGCTCCTCTTTCCACTGAATCAGCCCAACTTCCTCGGCTTTGCCTTATACCGTCTGCCCTGAGGGTGCCGACCGTCGAGCCTGGCTTTCTTGCGCAGGCGGCGGTAAATCCAGCGGATGCCGTCCATCGACCAATCCGGCATTGGAAAAGGCCGTTTCGGCATCAGCGGTTTATACAGCTTAAAGTAAGCTTTCTTGAGGTCTTTCCACATGACGCAGGGTCCTGCCTGCAGAAAATCGGAAACGTCTACGACCAGGCCGCAGCCGTCTTTGAGCATGATGTTTTTGCCGTGTACATCTTTTGGATTCAAGCCGCGGGACCGTGCATAATCCAGCGCGCTATCCACATCACGGACCGCTTTTTCCGGAATATACGTACCGTCGCGAAGGCAGTTATAGAACGTTTTGCCTTCGAGCTTTTTGAGCACCAGATAATATTTGTCATCAAGCAAGCCCGAAGCATACAGCTCGGAGTAAGCGGGATGAACACCCAATTTCTGATACACGTCGCATTCTTCTTGCCAGCCCGGCCGCCCCGGCGCATAGACTTTGACAACTTTGCCGGGCAGCAGTCGATGCTCGAATACGGCCGCGTAGTTGCCTGCACCAAGCATTTTCCAATCTGCGGGCGTATAGCTTACGACGATCGGATTAAATGGATCAATGCTTTCCAGACGCAGACCCGGAAGCAGAGTATCTTCAATCAGACGGGTCATGGGCTCTCGTTCGCCGCTCTGGACCATATCTCTTCACTCCTTGGAGGAAATGGGCACTTGACCCAACTTTCGAATGTTTGCCCTATCATCATAGTCCCGGCGCTCTGCCAAGGCATCCGTCTTAAGACGGAATTCAAAGCATAGAATAGGAGGAGACGAATGGATTTTTGGAAGTGCGTTTGATAGATTAAAGGATACATGACATAGACGAGGAGAGCCTGCAATGAACATCGACAACGTAGAAATCAGGAAAGCGCGCAGCACGGAGCGCAAATTGTTCGAGCAGCTCTGGCAGCTATATTTGTACGATTTCAGCGAATTCACGGCAATGGATGTACGCTCCGACGGAACTTATCCGTATTTTGCGGAGTTCGATCTCTATTGGAGAAGATGGGGCGGCAACTTCGCTTACCTCATTATAGCGGATGGACAGATTGCGGGATTCGCAATGGTGCATGAGTTTTGGGAAAATGAAGCGGCCTATCTATCGCAATTTTTCATTATGCGCAAATACCGCCGCTCCGGCGTTGGCAGACGGGCGGCCCGACTTGTTTTCGAGACAAAAAAAGGCCGTTGGGGGCTGCACCAGCTGGCAAACAATATCCCGGCGCAGCGATTCTGGGACCGAATCATTCTCGATCTGACCGGCGCTCCCTCGCTGATTGAGAAGATGGAGGAAGATCGACGGTTTCAGCTGTTTGAGATGAAGTGAAGTGCAGTGCAAAGAAAAAGAAAACGGACGGAGAGCTTTAGAGCTCTCGTCCGTTTTTTCTATCCTGATACAAATCCAATGTTCGCTCTGCTTATTCCGCCCGAAGTACCGCATATCCATAAGCCGGAAGAGCAATCGTCAGCTTACCGCCGTTTGCGCTCAGGCTGCCTTCGCTCTTGGACTCCGTATCGGCACCGCCTGCGTAGAGAACACTCCAAGAACCGCCTTCTCCGTTCTGCTGCCCGGCTCCGTTCTTCGCCTCGCCCTTCACTTCGATTCCGACTTCAGCCGACTGCTCCTTCTCCGAAGCGTTCAATGCTACGATGAACGTACCGGATTCATCCTGACGCCGGTAGACGACAACACTGCCGCCTTTCTCGGCGTGCAGGAAGTCGAAGCTTCCGGTGCGCAGCGCGCTGTGCTCAAGGCGCAGAGCGATCATTTTTTTATAGAAAGCATGCAGGTCCAGATCTTGTTTCGACTCGTCCCATTCCATACACTTGCGGCAGTCCGGGTCCGGTCCGCCGTCGATGCCGATCTCGTTACCGTAGTAGATGCACGGTGTGCCAGGATACGTCAGCTGGAACGCGGCGGACAGCTTCAGCTTGTTCTTGTCGCCTTCGGCAATCGTTAGTGCGCGCGGTGTGTCGTGGCTGTCCAGCAGGTTGAACGCGGACTGCATGACCGGCTCCGGATAACGCGCCAGCTGCGTGGCAATGGAATGCGAGAACTTCTGCGCGTCCGTCTTGCCTTTTGCGAAAAAGTCCAGCGTCGCATACGTGAACGGATAGTTCATCGCGGAGTCGAACTGGTCGCCCTGCAGCCAAGGTGTCGCTTCATGCCACAGTTCACCGAGGATATACGCTTCCGGATTGGCTTCCTTGACGATTGTACGGAATTCGCGCCAGAAGCGGTGGTCCACTTCGTCCGCCACGTCAAGCCGCCAGCCGTCGAAGCCGATCTCGCCGATCCAGTAACGGGCCGCTTCCAGCAGATACTTTTTGACTTCCGGATGTCCGGTATTGAACTTCGGCATATAAGCCTCGAAGCTGAACGTCTCGTACGTCGGCATTCCGTCTTTGACACCGAGCGGGAATTCACGAATGTGGAACCAGTCTTTGTACTGCGAATCTTCCCCCTTCTCTTGCACGTCCACGAAGGGCTGGAATGTCTTGCCGGAATGGTTGAACACGGCGTCGAGCAGCACGCGGATTCCACGCTCGTGACATTCTGCGATCAGCTTCTTCAATGTGTCGATATCGCCGAAATGCGGATCGAGCTGCATATAATCTTCCGTATCATATTTATGGTTGCTCGGCGCTTTGAAGATCGGGGTGAAATAGATGGCGTTAACGCCGAGATCGCTGATGTAATCCAGATGCTGGCGTACCCCTTCCAGGTCACCGCCGAAAAAGCTGTCGACTTCCGGTTTGCCGCCCCAAGGCTGCACGTTTTCCGGATCGCGTGATGAATCGCCGTTTGCGAAGCGTTCCGGGAAAATCTGATAAAAGACCGCATTTTTGGCCCAGTCCGGCGTAGTCAGAATATCTTCCGGATTGATATAGGCAATCTCGAAGAAGTCATCGAATGTTGGAAGCTCTTCATTGAAGAAACCGTCCTCGTTCATCCAGACTTTCTCCGATCCGCTTTCCAGCCGGAATCCGTACTTCAGACGACGATAAGGAGGCTTGACCTCGCATTCCCAGTAGTCGAACAAGGCATCGGTGGCAAAAATGCGCATGGCTGTTTCTTCTTTGGTACGATCCCAGGCATATTTGTCTCCACCGATCACAAACACGCGCTCTACGTCGTTCTTCTTCGTACGAATACGCAGGTGAACCGTCTCTTTGTCCACCGTATAGGCCCAGTTCAGCTTCGGCCGGTGCTCAATCGCTTCAAGCAGCATCGAATTTCCCCCTTGATTGTTGGAATGGTTAGGTTGAACGAATGTTGCGGTCTATAAACCGACAACAAGGTATTACCATCAAAAAGGAAGCGAGAAACAGAGCGACAGAAGGAGGAATAAACCCCAAAGCGAAAAAGGAAGAAGTTATATAGATGGAAAGGTAAGCACGAGGTATATTGAACATAAAAAAGACCTGCTTCCCGGCAGATGCAGGGGGAGCGGGTCTACTGGCCGTCTTCAAAAAAGTTCCACGTGGAATAGGTTGGTAACCGACAGATGCCAACTGCGCTGCAAGCTGGGTTTCGAACTGTGCTTTAAGCTTTGTCAGCGGTGTCTGCTGAAGCGTACGCACTTCGGTCTTTGAACGTTACAGCGGCATGAGGTCGCGGTTTTTGGCCGCTTTGCGGCATTCCTTGCAGACGCCGAGCAGATTGCCGTAATCGTCGACGAAAAAGCCGACCGAATCGCTTTTCTTGTGACAGCGGGAGCAGGGCTGCTGCCGTTCTTCGCTGCTTTTTGGCGTAAAGCGCCGAATCTCCGCACCTTTCGAGGAGCGGACGGTACGTTTGGACTTGAGAGGTGCTTCAGGTTTGATTGTCTTGGTTCCTTCTTTTAACTTGCGGCGGCGGGCGGTAGAGAGATCGACGACGTTGCTCGCCGCTTGGCGGCTGCGTTTGGCACGGACGACCAGAAATACGGCAAGAGCGCCGACCAGAATGGCCGCGCCCAACATCCAGGCGATTGTAACAGGCATCATAACAATTCCCTCCTCAATGATGTCATAAAAATTATGCTTAACAGACGCGACTATGGAATGGGAGATTGGATGAGTTTGAGGCAGGCGAAAATAGCATAAAGATATTCAAAATAGTAACTCTTATTACCCGCATGCAGGGAGAGCAGAAACGGAATTTTGCCATGAAAATCCAATTTGCGAAAAGTGTTCGCATCCCTGCCGGAGTAAATACTGCTATCATGGATACAGGGGAAGAGAAGCAGTTGTACGGAAGGTTTGACTACCAGTGTTCCAAGTAGGAGGCTTTGAAAATGATAAGCAAAACGGTGCTCTATATTGAAGATGAACGGGAGATCGGCGAATGGGTCGTCCGAAATTTGGAAGAACGCGGCTACGAAGTCGTCTGGCTGAAAAGTGGGGATGGAGCTTCGGAGGCTGCGGAAAGATGCGACGCGGCTGTGCTGGATATCATGCTGCCCGGACTAGATGGCTTTACAGTTGGGCAGCGGTTGAAGCGGGATCATCCCGCCATGCCGCTCATGATGCTGTCAGCCCGTACGGCGATCGACGATAAGCTCGAAGCGCTGAAGTTTGCCGACGATTACCTGACCAAGCCGTTTCATCCTGACGAGCTGGCGGCTCGCATCGAAGTCATGTTAAGGCGCAGCACACCGGCCCAGCCGGAAGCTCGGCGGATCGGACATTTGCTTGTCTGCGAAAGCGAAAACCGAGTGACGGATGCGGAAAGCGGAGAAGAAATTTCATTGACGGGCAAGCAGTTTCATATCTTTATGTACTTCCTGCGCCATCTCGGCCAGATCCTGACGAAGGAGCAGATTTATGAAGCGGTATGGGGCGAGCCATATCTTGATGGAGATAAGACGCTGATGGTCCATATTCGGTATTTGCGCGAAAAAATCGAACGCGATCCCGGCAGTCCGACCATCATCGAGACCATTCGGGGAATCGGCTACCGGGTGAGAGGGTGAAGGCATGAGAACACGCAGTGAAGCGGCTGTTAAATTCCGTCATTCGCTGATGGCCCGCTATTTGATGCTGGTCGGACTCGCCATTTTTCTGCTGCCGATCATTCTGATCTTGGTTATGGTTCTCTATCTCGGCTACACCTACCTGATCTGGCAGCCGGGCCAACCGGATGTCGATCGGGGCAAATATGTGAATTCATCGACATTGGGTAACGATTGGCATCAGTTGGCTGAGAGTCTGGACGGTGCATCTGCGGACGAGATCGTCCGGGCCGTGAAGGCTTTCCGTACAGAAAACCCGCTGGTACAGGTCGCCGCTGTCGATGCAGAAGGCCAAACCCTCTACGAGGAGCCGCAGCGTGACAGTATTCCGGATGCCTGGACGGCAGGCTGGACAGCCGAATTTATGAAGCGGGCGACTGCAAATAATTCCGAGGTGTTTGCCGTCGTTGCTTTTGTCGGTGAGAAAGATGATCCTCTGCTTGACCGGCAGCAGGGATTTATCGTTGCCGAAGTGCCTCGGGCGATGACCGTATCTGCCGTGCCGAATCAGAATGGGAGAATGCCGCAGTTTGTAGCGATATCGCTGTTCGTGCTGCTGTTTCTGCTGTTCGCTTTTCTGTCCTGGGCATTCTTCTATAGAATACGCAAAAGGCTGGTCCGACTGCAGGAAGCGATGACGGCTTACGATGATGCGGGTATTCCGCTGCCAGTCGGACCGGGCAAGCGTCAGGACGAGATCACGACGCTGGAAGGAACATTCAATCAGATGGTACACAAGCTGCGGGCAGGACGAGAACGGGAGCGCGAAGAGGAAGAGCTGCGCAAGAAGCTAATCGCCAATCTGTCGCACGATCTGCGGACACCTCTGACTGTCATCCGCAGCCATGCTTATTCACTGGAAAGCGAACCGCTCGGCGAACGCGGACGAGAGTCGCTGACGCTGATGGCACGCAAGCTGGACGATCTCGGCGGCCTGATCGACAATCTGCTGTCGTATACGCTGATTGCGGCCGGACGCTACCCAATGCGAATTGAGGAGACGGACGTGCTGCGCATCGTCCGAACAGCGGCCGCGCAGTGGTATCCGGTATTTGAAAAGGAAGGCATGGAAGTCGATGCCGATCTGCCCGAGGAATCTATGCTCTGGCATGTCGACCGCGAATGGCTGATTCGCATTCTGGACAATCTGTTCCAGAATGCGGTGCGTCATGCCAAGGAAGGTCGGTATATCGGTCTGTCGCTCGGCCCGCCGGGACCCGACGGCCGGCGGCCGCTGCAGATCCGGGATAAAGGCCCGGGGATGCGGGGGGACGAAGCGCTGCAGCCCAGCGCAGTAAAGCCCGACGGATCTGACGCAGCGAAGTCTGACGAGACAGGCTTTAATGGGGCCTCGTCAGACGATATTCATGCGGAAGAGTCACAACCCGGAGAAGGCCGTGTCCGGCTTGCGGCGAATTCCGCTGTACAAGCTGCCGATATGCCGACCGCTTTGCAAGAAAATTCGGTTCCCGACGGGCAGCGGGGACACCGCCGGCGAAACCCATTACATGGAGCAGGGATCGGTCTCTCGATCGTGGATCTGATGATCCGTGAAATGGGCATGAGTTGGAACATGGAGAGCGGCGCAGAAGGGGTGACGGTTACGATCTGGCCGACCGGAAGGCATGAGTCGCAGGAATAAAGCGGAGAAGATTGCGGCTTGAGCGGAGATGGGCAGACATAATGGAGACAGTGAATAAGTAGAGACATTGAATAAGTAGGGACAATGAATAATGGGAACAGGGAATAGTGGATAACGAATGGAATAGGGAACAGAGAATAGATGAGATGGAACGAGAGCAGGCAGCCTTATATCCGGCTGTCTGCTCTCGTTTTGGTTCTGCTGTTTAGAGGGCGCAATTGCGGCTGTGGTTTCCGCTGCGCGACTGCTCCTCCGCTTCGTTCGGACCGCCAACCCGACCGCCGTTCAAGGCTTGTGGAATCGTGCGTTACCTGCAAAAAACAGAGCCGATCAACGCAAAGTGTTTGTGGGAAAACCTTATATCCTTTTCGGTGAAATCTTCTTAAAGGTGGTTTATGATGAAATCAAGCAAAGGGAACACACACCCGCCGCACTGAAACGAGAGCCGCTAAGCAAGGCGCGGTTACCGGGCGGGAATGGACATAAGCCCACACACAAAGGAGGCGAAAGACTTGTTCGGATTCACTTACGGAGACGGAGTCACGCTCGTACACTTCCAAGCGCAATCTCCCAGATTATACACAGCCGGCGACAGCCTGAACTGCCAATACATAAGAGCTTACTTCAAGCAGAGGGGGGGCAATGCTGCCCAGTATATCGAAGCTCATCTTGCAACCCTGCAGGATTGCGCTGAAGAGATCGAATCTTTTGGAAGTGCGGTTGTTGCGGTTCAGGTTGAGGCCGAAACGTACTCCCTCTGCCGCAGTCTCTCCCGAACATTGAAGCAGCTGGACAGTGAACTCCGAATCGTTTGGTTTGGCGAATGGGTCGGTAAACTTCACGGCAGCGATCCCCAAGAAGTTGATGCGGACGCTTTTATCCTCGCCGAGCCGGAAGCGACGATCTGGATGCTTTCCGAATCGGACAAGGAGTGCTGGGAAAACAGCGGATGCCTTCAGCTTGCGGGAAGTATTCGCGAAGAAGCTGTACGGATCAGTGGGATCGATAAGGACGCTGTCGAATCTGACACCCTTACACTGGATCTGCTGGCTTCTCCCGATGAGAGAAAAGGAGCAGCTGTCGAATTCAAAGTACGCTGGGCTGATCGTCAAGGAGAGACAGTGCGCAACGGAGGTATTCGGCGCCACTCGATGCAGCGCTTTGCCGAAGAAGCGGCAAAGGCAGCTAAGACGGCGGCCGGAACGACGCTGAGCATAGAAGGTTTCGAATATGCAAATGCACCTGAAGAACTGGCTCGGGGATTCGAGATCATCGCAGCGCATGCACCTACAGTCAAGCTGGAAGTTGGCTTGAGAATTGACCAACTGCACGCAATGGCGCCGGGTCAACTTGAAGCAGCCGGCATATCCGCTCTCAAGCTTACCATCTGCAGCCCAGATTCTCTTAAAGACGCTGCAATTAAGGGTCTGCTGACACAGTGGAGAGCAGGCACTGCCGGAGCAAGAATTCGATTGTGGCTTGACGGCGAGATGGCCGGACAGGGAATGGAAACGGCCCGGCACTTGAAGAGTTGGCTAAGCGCAGGACTGATACAGCCTGGAGATGTACGTATCCGGGTAAACGGACTTCAGCAGTTGAATCTGGAAAGCGAACTGGCTGATCTCTTGGCCAGCGCAGGCAGCGGCAGTGATCCAGCTCTGCTGAACGGGTACCTGGCTTACAAGACCGGGCAGTATCCGCCGCAGGCACTGGGAAGCGGAGTGAAGCATATCGGGCTGTCCGATAGGCATATCCCGGATCTTGCCGAATTGGAGCCAAACCAACTGATGGGAATCAACAGCGCCTTTATCTTAAGTCAAAACTCAGTTTCCTCATCGGAAAAAGAAGATAAATATTTGGATGCCGAAGGAGTCGTCAAGCGGGATCGCACGGGATACAATCGCCTTGCGAAGGAGCTGGAGAGCAAACATCAGTATGTGCCTCATATTCAGGCGGAAAGTCTTACAGCCGATACGCAGACTCGGCATCTGGAGATGAGTGCTTACGATTTCGGTCCACCCATTGAAATGGAACTGATGAATTATCGGGAAGCAGCCGGCAGGGAGATCGAAGATCAATCCGGCGTACCCGGTCTGGAGATTCTGGAGGTTGGGGATGCAGATAATCTACAAGCTTTCCTCGAGGATGTACAGGCTTTCGAGCAGGTGGGCAAATTCCGTCATGGTTATCAGGTGCGGGGTTATGTAACCGACAGCTGCCGTTGGTCGGCTGCCGGACAGTGTCCGATCAAGCAGCTTCCCCGACTATCGATCGAAGAGGAAGGGAAGATTGCCGGCTGCGGAGGCTGTGCCGCAATCGGAAGAGTAGGCGACTCCTACGACAGCCTGCAGCGAGAAGCCTCGGCGGCTTCTACCCGGGAACAGCTGCTGCGCGGATGCGACACCTGCGAAATTCGCGATACCTGCTCGAAATGTACATTCCTTCCGGAATATATGACGCGCAGTCAGTACTGCGAGATCCGCAAACGCCATGCCATGCTGCACCGTTACATGCAGGTGGCCCAAGTGTTCAAGGGGCTTCGCCAATACACGGTTCTGTTCCGGGATACGGATATCCGCGAAGTCGGCGTCTCACTGCGAACCTGCACGCATCTGCTGCCTGCCGCTTATCAGGCTGAAGGCCAATCTTGGGTGCCTGACCATCTGTTTGTACTCTTCGTCGGCGGTCAGCCGCTGCTGTATCAAGCTGCCAGCGGCAAACTGCTTAAGCTCAGTCCGCTAATGGCACTGGTATTGGAAGCGGGAATCAAGGGACTGTCCGAAGTTTCTCTCAAACGGGCGATCGCGGAAGTATTCAAGACTGATGAAACACAGGCGGAGACAGCAGCCGAACAGGTCAGCCGCAAGCTGGACGAAATGGGGATCATATCTGCTGCACGCCGTGCTTCGTAGCAGCGTATCACGAAAGGAGCAATCGCCATGTCTACTGTGCAAAAAGCGGTATACCCGCTGATTCACCCACTGAAAAACGTTCAGCTCGGCGAGTCTTTTACTTCGATGTCGAACGGATCGGGAATCTATGTTCAAGATGTTAACGGAAAACCTTATATCGACGGAATCAGCGGCTTGTGGAACGTATCACTGGGCTACGGGCATCCTGGTATTCGGCAGGCAATTGTGGATCAATTGGATCGGATTCCATTCGTGAATCTGGTCGATCAGACCAATCCGACTACGGTAAAGTTCGCCGAGGAACTGCTGTCGCTGACACCGGAGCGTTTGTCCCGAGTGATCTATACCTGCACGGGCTCGGAATCCGCGGAATTGGCGATTAAGCTGATGCGCAAATATCAGAGTCTTCGGGGACTTGAAGAGAAACAAAATATTGTCGCTCTCAGCATCTCTTATCACGGGACGTATTACGGGGCGATGAGCGCCAGCGGAATCGATCAGGAAATCTCGCAGGGTTACGGTCCCAAAGTTCCCGGATTCTTGTTCCACAATACGCCGCTCAGCGCATTGGGACGCGGCAGCGAAGAAGAGGAACTGCAGGCGATTGAAGAACTGTTCAACCGAGAAGGAGACCGGATTGCCGGTATGATTGTTGAGCCGATTATCGGCTCGGGCGGTACAATTCCACTGCCGGATGCTTTTCTAAGAAAAATTCGAGAGCTGTGCGATCGGCATGGCGCGCTGCTTGCATTCGACGAAGTAGCGACAGGCATGGGCCGAACAGGCCGAATGTTCGGCTTCGAACACAGCGGCGCTGTCCCTGATATTCTCGGCTTATCCAAAGGCATCAACAGCGGTTATCTGCCGCTTGGAGCTGTGCTGTTCAGCGAAAATATCTATCGCGAGTTTGCGGCAGCCCATCTGCATATCGAGCACTTGTCGACGCAGAACGGGAATCCGATTGCCTGCGCTGCCGGCCTGGCAACCATCGAAGCCCTAAAAGAACCGGGTATGATGGAACATATTACCGATATGGGTGAGCTGCTGCGCGGACTGCTGAATGAAGCGCTGGCGGACTGTCCGGCCTTCAAGGAAACCCGAGGCAAAGGATTAATGACAGGCGTAGCGCTGCGCAGCGATCTGACAGGCGAAGACTGCATGGAAGCCGAGCGTCTCTCGGCACTCGTCGGCCGGCTGAAGCAGCGAGGACTGATTGTATATCCGTTCTACACGCCGGGTGTCACAACAGGATTCCACCTGTATCCTCCATTCATCATTAATGCGCAGGAAGTGGCGAAGATCGTTGGAATCATCAAAAAAACACTGGGAGGCAGGTGAAGAGGATGCAGCGTGAATATCTGTTCGATCCGACCAAAGAAACGTCGGTTTTGGACGGTAGTGAGTTTCCGGGCGACGAGCCTTTTGAATCAGCTGTATTATTCTAAACCGATCACGGATATTCCGGATTTATATAAGAGTTAATTCTGTAAAGGAGGTGAGAAGAATGGAACAGGTATCGAAAGTCGAAGTCGAAGAGCTGGAGACCGTAATTGCCCCAGCCGGCGGAATGTTCATAGGCGGCCCGCTTATCGGCGTCGTGGTCGGCGGTATGATCTCTCTGACCTGATTGCTGCCTAACCCTATTACAGATTAACCAACATTTATTCGAGGAAAGGAGGACACGAAAATGAACGAACAATATGTACTGGATCTGGAACTGCTGGAGAATGTAGAAGCGCCGGGAAATTCGAGAGACTTCGTAGAAGGCGTAATTGCCGGAGTGGGCGTTGTAGCAGTTGGAGCAGGCCTGGTTGCCTTCACTTAATCCACAGTAGAAGAGCAGTAGCAGAAAACTGAATTTTTGAAAATTCAAAATTAAAAAACTAAACCCAATCAAAGGAGCGATTAACAATGGAAAATATGCTGAATGTACAACTGGAAGAACTGGAAGAGGTAGC
>NZ_KB899310.1 GCF_000378145.1 Saccharibacillus kuerlensis DSM 22868
CTGCACTCGGACCAAGGATTTCAGTACACGACCAAGAGCTATGCTCATCTGCTGCAAGCAAAAGGACTCACAGGCAGCCATTCCAGACGGGGCAACTGCTTTGACAATGCGTGTGTCGAGTCGTTTTTTTCGCATCTAAAGACTGAGAAACTGTATCTGGAGAATCCTAACACACTTGAAGAAGCAAGGCACCAAATTGCGGACTACTTGACGTATTACAATGAGGAACGTTTCCAAAGCAAACTAAACGACCTTTCCCCGAAAGAGTTTCGGGAAAAGGTCGTCGCTTGAGAACCTGTGTTTTTTAGTGTCTACTTGACGGGGCTAGGACCAGGATCGGCAGCTTTTTGCTACATTATAATAGAATATTGAAAATATAAATATAATAGAATTAAAATATTCTCATTGAAAATCTGTTCATTGAGAATATCTTCACCTTATGCATGCATCTATGGACGTTTAGGCCGACACGGTTTCGGTTCCCCTTCCGAAAACATGTCTTCCCCGTAAGTTCACTTAGGATCGTTCAGAACGAACTTCCTGATAAACATTCTTGGGATAACGAATCATGCTGCTCGCCATATTATAATTGGACTCGAACTGGGCATCTACGACAACGGCAGCTTTGCGAATAGCAAAATCATAATTGATCTCGCCGTGTGTCCAGCTTTTTTTATAATTGAGCGACTCGATAGCCATATTGCGAAAAGCCCGAATCTGCTGTTCGCTCAATCCTCGGTCTGGGCCTTCGACATGACCATCCCGACCTGCAAGCGGCGTATGGCGAATACCAAATTTGCCAATCACATTGTTACGAATCTGAACGAAAAGCGTCCCCGCCTCCAAACCCGACAATTCTTCACTTAACTCCTTAAACACGATGTCGATCTGTCTGGGAAGCGAGTATTCGTTAACAACAAACATGCCAATCCCCCTCATGGATATAGTACCAAATTAAGTTCTTAGTACCTGATTCAAAACGTTATGTAGAACTTAAGTCTCATTATAATTGGATAAACCCCTCCCATCAATACAGTTCGCAAGAATTGGTTATTTGTAACTATATACCTGCAATTAATCTCCATTTTTTAGTAATAATCAAACAAAAGGCGATCAGATTCGACTTCTGATCGCCTTTTTTCGAGTTTTTATTATTTAATAATGTTTATTAACTACTACTTATGAGAAGTGGTCATGTCCAAGAACAAGCGTACATCGGCTGCACTTACGTCAATAGCTGCCTGCCAAAAGTCTGGTTGTGTCAGATCGACGCCCAAGTGCTTCGAGGCCAGCTCTTCAACAGTCATTCGACCGGTATCAAGCAGCAGCGCGTCATACTTGTCCGCAAAGCCTGTCCCTTCCTGCTGCGCCCGCGCGTATATGCCGGTGCTGAACAGGTAGCCGAACGTATAAGGGAAATTATAGAACGGCACTCCCGTGTTATAGAAATGCAGCTTAGACGCCCAGAAATGCGGGTGATAATCGCCCAGTACACCGCAGTAAGCTTCCTTCTGTGCTTCCACCATCAGATCGCTCAAATCCTGTGGAGTCAGCAGGCCCGTACGGCGTTTCTCATAGAAACGAGTCTCAAACAGGAAGCGGGCATGAATATTCATGAAGAACGCAATACTGCGCTGAATCTTGTCTTCGAGCAGAACAATTTTTTCTTCCTCTGTCGCTGCTTTTTTGACCAACGAATCGGCTACGATCATTTCCGCAAAAGTTGATGCTGTCTCCGCTACATTCATCGCATAACGCTGGCTGAAGGTCGGCAGTTCGTCCATTACGTGCTGATGATAGCCGTGGCCCAGTTCATGCGCCAATGTGGAAACGTTGGAAGCCGTTCCGCTGTAGGTCATGAAAATACGCGTTTCCTTCGTCAGCGGCAGCGCCGTACAGAAGCCGCCTGGACGCTTGCCTGCGCGGTCTTCCGCTTCGATCCAATTGTTCTCGAATGCACGCTGTGCAAAATCCGCCATGCGTGGGCTGAAGCTGCGGAACTGCGACGTGATTAGATCAGCTGCATCGTCATAAGCGATCTTGGATTCCGATTCGCCGATTGGTGCATCTACATCATGCCAGCCGAGCTTTTTCGTGTTCAGCATCTGTGCCTTGCGCTTCAAATACTCCACAAAAATCGGCTTGTTATCGGTGATGACCTGCCACATCGTATCCAGCGTCTTGTCTGACATCCGGTTGATTTCGAGCGGTTCGCGCAGCACATTATCCCACCCCCGCTTCTCGTACAGAGCCAGACGGAAGCCGGCCAGATGGTTTAACGTATCCGCGCAGTAGTCTTCAACGTCGGTCCAGGCTTGCTCCCAATTCCGCCCCATTTCTTCGCGCTTCTTGGGATCGGTAGAACCCAGTTTATTTGCGGCCTGAGCTGCGGACAGCAGTTGGGTCTCACCGTTTTCTTCAAATTTCACACGCACGTGGCGAACGATCGTATTATAGAAGCTGCTCCAACCCTGGTACCCGTCGACCGACAGCGAGAGCGCGAGACTTTCCAGCTCCGGTGTCATTTTATCGCGGGCTTGGGAACGGCTTTCGCTGAGATTGAACGACACCGGCGCAACCGCGTCGCGTTTCATCCAAGCTTCCCAGACGGTATCTTCCGTGTTCTGCAGTACGCTGTCAAACGTGGCGACTACACTCTGCCAACGAGCCCGGATCGAACCCACACGCGCCGACAGTTGACCGGCTTTCTGGTCGTTCTGATCCTGTGCGCTCAGGCAGGAGACAAATGCACCCGACTGGCGAAAACGTGCCGATACGTCCTGAACCTCGGCAAAAATCGGATCAAAAGCTTCCGTTTCTTCCACAGTAGTCGGCGGCTGCAGATGTTCGACCCGCTCTTTCAATGCATCGACATCGGCCGACAGCTGCTTCAAAAAAGTATCAAATTCGCTTGAAGACGATCCTCCCGGAAAAATCGTTTCCAAATCCCATGTCTGTCTCAAACGGCTGCTCATAACGTCCTCACCTTTCATCCAGAAAATATGTAGTCCGATCTTCCGACCTATCCGTTCCTGCGTCCCGTATGGCGTTTGCCAGGACCTCGTGGTACAGTATAACTATAGCGAAAACGTCTCATGAAGCCAAATCTGACAGGGGAGGGAAGACATAATGAGACCTCTGCAAATTTCGCCGGACACGGCGATCAAACTTTCCAAACAGCTGAATGTTCCGATCGAACACTTGATGCATATGCCGCAGCACATTTTGATGCAGAAGATGGCCCAGTTGGCCCAGCAGGAAGCCGCTTCTGCCGATAACTCCGAGCCGGAGAACGGCAATGAAGGGAACAAGTAATTCCATGATCCCTTTTGAAAAAGCGCTGCCTTACGACAAAGTGATGGGCGATCTCACGGTACCGCAATGCCCTTTCTGCAGCGCCGAGAACGTACTGCTGCCGATCAAGCCGTCTGAGCTCGAAGATATTCATACCGGGCGCAAACGGCTGACCGTCTTCCCCTGCTGCCACGGAAGACTGACGGTGCTAGACTGTGACGACGATTATTTGATGACAGACACGGTCGTGAAGTAGGACGTGTCTGCTTACGCAGATTGGAAGCTCTCCGGACTTTAAGAGCAAATAGACACAGACACGAGGCCTTGCCTCTATGTCTATTCAGGTTAGGAAAAGACAGACGAAAGCCCTTCGAAGAATTAATCTTCGGAGGGCTTTTTACTTCTTGCACGTTTCCTGCGCTCGGAGCTTATTCTACACGAGCCTTTTCAGCAGCATACAGACACAGAACAGCGAACGGACAGCAGATCTGATGATGAGCCGGAAGCGTGCATACAAGCGCCTCTGACAAGATTCTGATTGGCGAATAAAAAAAGAAGCCCCGCCTGCGGATATCCGCAGACGAAACTCCATTGAGATTATAACGATTATTTCCACAATTCCCCTATCTTTATGCTGCTGCTAAGACTCCTGCATTTCCGACGGCAGCTCCATCTTACGAGCCAGCATATCTTCGCGCAGTGTTGCCCACTGTTCGCGGGAAGCCCGGATCATTGCAGCATCCACAATCCGCTTATCGTTAATGACACGCGAGAACCAACGTACCGCCTCATTAAAACTGTCGGTTCGGCGGCACAGCTCGCCAATGAGGAACATCAGCCGGGCATCGCTTGATCCCGCGGATTCTGTCTCGTAAACACGGATATACGAGTCGCGTGCATAGCCGATAAAGCGGCTTTCCTGCTCTTCATTGCCCGCATAGCGGTACAACCAAGCGATATGATGCAGCAGACTCGCCACAATCCGTTCTTTGTCCTGGATCACTTGGGCACAGATCAGAGCAAGCTTGTAGGTTTCCAGCGCCATCTCTAAGGTTCGTTTGCCGCTGTAGTCTTTCTTTTTGGAAGCTGCGCCCACCTTCTCCTCGAAGTTTTTGCGCTGGGCTTGATTCAGCTTGGAGGCCGAGTTTTCAGTAAAGGCAAAGCCGCAGTGCGGGCAGACCCGAACAACGTAGAAATCGGGGTTTTCATTTTTGTAATAAGCACAAAAATCCGTATCGCGCCGGATCGTCTGCTTGAAACTTGGCCGTACACGACTCGTCTCAAACTTTCTTTCACAGCACACACAGACGGTCGTAATATGAAACAGCGGATCGATCTCCATAATGGCAAGCCCTTCTTTCCGATAACTTTTACAATCCGACAAATTTTAGAGGCTGTGCAGTTACGCTCTGCCTTCCGACGACGAGGTGTTGACGAAATGATAAGCCGGTCCTTTCAATCTGTCTATAACAAATTCGCGCAGCTCATCTTCCACGGCCTGATCCCGAAGAGCCGCATTCATGCAGCCCAGCCAAGCGTCAGCACGCTCATTCGTCACAGGAAAGCGCATATGCCTGGCCCGCATCATCGGATGCCCATGCTGCTCGGAATAAAGCGGCGGACCTCCGAAGAACTGGGTTAAAAACTGATGCTGACGCTCAATGACGGGGTTAAGATCCTCAGGGAACAAAGGTGCCAAGAGTGGCTCCTGCACGACTTTGCCGTAAAAAGTTTGTATAATGCGCAGCAGTCCGGCCGACTCGCCGAGCTGTTGATAGATCGTTTGTTCGGAATTCATGTGCATTACCTACTTTCCGCATGCATTTGCGTTCATAATCGTTATTCGCTTCTCTTCAAGGGAGATGCTTTTCCATTATAGCAAACCGTACGCCTTTTTCGGACTGGTCTTTATGCATAAGTTTGTTTGGACAAAACAAAAAGCGCCGGGCCCCCGCCCTGCGCCGCAAATCCTGTGTGCATGTCCGTCCCCCGGAACCCGCACGATCGATTCAACTCTCAAAGCTCAATATCCGCTCCATTCTTCTTCCCCCGGATGATCGAGAGAAACTTGAATCACATAGACAAAAGCGCATACCATAACAGCCGTTAATACACTCATTCGACCACTCCGTCCGTCTCAAATTTAGGGAAAACCTGCCGACAGTCGGTAAATGTCATCCGCCAAAAGACCCGAAAAAGAGTTTGGTTTTTTTATTTTATCATAAAAGCCGAAAAAATAAAGTTATTTTGCAACCGCTTTCTAACTTAAAAGCTTGAATGATAGGGATAAAAAAACTTTTGTGCGCCGCGGCGGTCCGGGCATGTTAAAATGAACGGAAAGCGGTAATGGTAGGACTTCCTGCCTCAAGGCAAAACTCCGAGCAAAGGAGCGTTTATTCGTTGAAATACTATGTACTGGACCGCGGCGACCAGCTGTCGATCGACCTCAGCCAACAATTTCATAAACTCGCTGCCGAAAAAGGATTTGAAATGGATTCGGAGTCGCCGGAAATTGTCATCTCAATCGGCGGCGATGGTACCATGCTGCATGCCTTTCATTCGTTTATCGACCGGATTCCGGAGATTGCGTTTGTCGGTGTGCATACCGGCCATCTCGGATTTTACGCCGATTGGAAAGCCCAAGATCTGCCTAAGCTGATCGAATTCATGTCGGGCGCTGGCGAAGGCGGCCTGGGCCCGAAGATCGTTAAGTACCCGCTGCTTGAACTCGAAATCGAACGAAAATCCGGCACCTCTGTCCACACCGTACTGAATGAATTTGCTATCAAGGGTGCGGAAGCGACGATGGTCGTACAGATCGACATCAACGACGAGGTGTTTGAGATGTTCCGCGGAGACGGGATCTGCGTATCCACGCCTTCGGGCAGTACCGCCTACAATCGCGGCTTGGGCGGCGCCATTATGCACCCGACACTTGAAGCACTGCAAATTGCGGAAATCGCCTCGATTAACAATCGGGTCTTCCGTACGCTGGGCTCGCCGCTTGTACTCCCGAAGCATCATCACTGCGACATTTATTCTCGCAAGGAGCAGCGCCTGCTGCTGACTATGGACCACCGCTACCTGGCTATCGACGATCTGGTCTCGGTGCGCTGCCGGGTATCGAGTCATAAGATCAGTTTTGCCCGTTATCGTCCGTTTCCATTCTGGAACCGGGTTCGCGAAGCTTTCCTGGGTTGAACATCAGATATAGGATTGGAAAAAGAAAATACGTAAGCGCAAAAAAAGCGGCTCGCTTGAGCCGCTTTTTTGCGCTTACGTTTATTCACGTTCATTGATTTCATTTTTGTCTGCTGCAAGCTTAGGTTGATCCCGCCTGCTGCAACCCACTCGCCCACATATCGGGCATTACTTCGCCGTTTCCTGATCCGGACGTTCGCCCGTATTTGGATTCGATTGTGCAGATTGTGGCGGAGCCGCCTGCTCACGCCGTTCACCGTTCTCTCGGCGCTGCGCCGGTCGGCTTTCCCCACCCCGATCTTCTCGTTTGCGGTTGCGCTGATGCTCACCACCGGAAGACTTGGCTTTGTCCTTATCCTTGTCGCGTTCCCGGCTCTGATTCTCACGATTCGGCCGTTCTCGCTGCGCATGCTTTTTGCCCGGATGGCTCTGCGTCTTCTCTTTCGGATCACGCTCGGACGTTTCTTGAGAGCGTTCACCGCGTGCCTGCTTCGCATCCCGATCGCCGCGTCCACCGCGGCTCTCTTTGCGTTCCTTGACATTCGGCTGCTCGCCTTTTTCCTTCGCCGCTTCCTGCGTCTTGGAACTCTGACGATACTCTCTCGCCGGTTCCTTGATCTCTCCAAGATCCGGATACATCGCCGCTTCTTCCGGATCCTTCACATCTTTCAGATCTTTAACTTTGTGAAGAACAAAGTACGCGCAGCCAAAATTGCAGTGCTCTGTAATATAGTCGGTTGTAAAAGAAAATTGGGATTCCTTGGCCGCTTTGGGCTGCCCATCCTTGTACATGCCCTTAAGCCTCAGCTGATTGTAGCCCCAATCTCCTACTATATAATCATAACGCTCCAAAATCTCGCTGTAACGGCTGCGGAACGCTTCCGCATTCCAGCCGTTCTTGTGATTGATCATCACTTCGTAGACTTTACCGCCGATTTGAAACAACGAATTTCCCTCCCCTGCCGAAACGATCACTGTCAAAAGTCTCTATATATTTTTGGGCGTATGCAATGAATATTCAAATAACTCTATTGTAAAAATTTTAAGACTAAACCCATTATAACGGGGCTTGTACAAAAAACCAATAATGACTTGCGGACAACCAAAGCGCCAAGCGTCCGTATCCGAGGTTCGATCCGGCAGGTCTTGATCCCGGCGAATCCGAAACGAAGCGCAGTCAAAAGAAATTGAAATACGTATAAAAGAGGACTTGAGTTCAACACTCAAGTCCTCTTTGTATGATAAATTCGAGATTTAAGGAAGAACATTCAGCAGATTCAACAGCATCTGCGCGCTTTCCGCACGGGTTCCTTCTGACTGAGCACCGAAACGTCCCGTTCCCCGGCCCTGCATCAGACCAAGTTCAGCGGCTTGGAAAGCTGCGTCTCTCTGCCAGGCCGGCGCATTCGCCAGATCGGCAAACGGTGCGGCCGAACCCGTTGAAGTTTCAGGCATCCCGCCATTGGCGTAAGCATAGGCGCGCACCAGCATTGCTGCCATTTCGCTGCGCGATACGAAGCGATCCGGTTCAAATTGTCCTCCGTTCGCTCCTTGGACGATTCCCGCCTGCTGCGCCAGAGCGACGGATTCGGCATACCAACTGCCGGCCGATACGTCCCCGAAGGATGAAGATGCTGCCCCTTCCAGCTTAAGTGCCCGCGTCAGCATTGCCGTGAATTCCGCCCGAGTGATTTCCCGGCCAGGTTCAAACGTATCTGACGATGTTCCTGTCACCAGCTGTCTTGCCGATAACATTTTCACAGCTCTTTCCGCCCAATGACCATCAGGTAGATCGCCGAACGTTTTATCGTAAACGAGAATGGCATACGTTCCGTTTGTCTCCAGCTGAGCGTTCAGTTCCCGGCCGGACCAGACACCGCCGATATATTCGACTGATCCGTTTGAAGCAATCCGGTATAGGCCTGTCAGTTCCTGCTCGGTATCACGCTCTGCTGTCATTTCTACATTCAGCGGCTCGACGAATACATCGTTTACTGCATATTCACGGCCGTCCGCATCGATCGCGGCCAATGTCCATTCAAACATTCTGCCAACTATCTGCAGCTCTGCACCCGCGCTCGAGCGTGCAGCCTCCAGCGTCGTTTCTCCACCGGCTTCTGTTACTTTAAGGACAAGAGCAGAATCCAAGTCTCCATCCGGAAGCCGGCTCGCTGCCTGGGCCAGAAGGGCCGAAGGAATCGCGGCACGGAAGGCGGAAGACTCAATATGCAGATTTCCGTCTCCCAGAAGTGCGGCTGAATTGATCGGCAGCAGGATTCGTTCCGGAGTTCCTATAACGCTAACAACTACGGTTCCATTTTCCGAAGAAGCTGTCAATTCTTCGGCACCGATGATTCGTTCGTTCGGATCGGCCGGAACGTCAGGGACGACTGTACCTGTTCCATTATTAGGATTTGCAAGAGGAGCCGCGGCTCCCGGAGCCGGAACAGGACTAGGACTCGGAATTGGAGACGGATCAACCTGCGGCGGTGCCGGTTCAGGCTGCGGCAGCGGCTCCGGCGGCGAAGCAGCGTACACGTTAAGCATGTAAGTGTCCAAGTAATCCTGATAAGTAGCACTGATTACTGTCTCGCCCGACTGCTGCGCGTAGATATGCCCCGTCTCGTCGATTTGCGCGATATCCGGAGAAGAAGAATCGAATTGCACGACTCCTTCAATCGGCAGCAGTGTTCCATCGCCGTATACGGCGCGAACGACTGTGTTTCCGCTGCTTCCCACCTCCAGACGGTCCGGTCCTTCCAGCTTTATACCGATTATCTGCGGCTCTTCGTCCGTTACGAAAAGATTGTACGAATCGGTAAAGCCTTGATAAGAAGCGGAAATGACAGTCTCGCCCACACTTAAGGCGCTCACTTCTCCATCAGTTCCGACTGAAGCGACTTCCTCATTCAAGCTGCGATACTCAACGCCTTCAGTAACAGGCAGGCTGCGGCCCGACGTATAGACTGCTTCGGTTACAGTCGTATCACTCTGACCCGGTTTCAGCATGGTTTTCCCGCGAACTTCAATTCCTTTCAGTACGTCTTCGGCAGGAGCTTTCCCGATCGTCAGACGATCGATTTCCGTTCCGTCCAGTTTGCGTACACGAAGCTCGATGGTATCTTGGGACACTTCGACACCGGTATAGATTTGCGTGTTGGTGTCGTCCATTTTTTCCTGCCAGAACCGCTTGGTCAGCGCATAGAATTTAGGACCCGATGAACCTCCGATCACGTAACGGGTTCCTTCCTCTTCCTGTACAATCTGTCCGTTTTTCATCGGGAAACTGCGCATATAGATGTGATCGTGGCCGTTCATAACCAGATCGACTCCATATTTATCGAAGATCGGTACCCACTGCGCCTGCACCCGCTCGTTGGCGTAGATACTGCCGTAAGGCCCCTGATGGAAGAAGACAATCTTCCACTTCTTATCGCTCTTGGCCAGATCCTGCTCCAGCCACGCGGCTTGAGCGGCGTATCCCTGCTGCCCCTGCTCGGTGTCAAGCACCGTGAAATGAGCCTCTCCGGCGTCAAAACTATAGCTGCTGCCGATCGCTCCGTCCGCACCGTTTCTCGGATTGTTGAATTGGGCTAGGTAGTCGCCGGCACCGTTGTTCCCCATTACCTCATGGTTGCCGATAATCGGCACAATCGTCCGGTTCATCAGCTGGTCGCCTGCAGCTTCAAACCACCAGTTCCACTGCTCCTGCTCGAACCCTTTATCGACCATATCCCCGGCATGCACGATCATATCCGCATCCGGCATATACTCGAGGCCTCGGGCCAGCGTGTCGCCCCAGAGCGAGAATCCGCTCGGCGTCTCTGCCTGCGAATCGCCGATGAACAGGAACTTTACATTCTTCTCACTCGCAGCCGGACTTGTGCGGAATACGGCTTGGGGACTAACATGATCCCCACCGTCTCCGACCCGGTACACATACTCAGTATCCGGCTTCAGCCCTGTAACTTCTGCCTGATGTATATTCAGCGATCCATCGTTATTTGTCGTATATAGACGACTGCTGCCCGTAATCCGGACGATATTGGGCTGATCGAAACCAGTGAATGCCGATCGCTCGGCCAGTTCGATCACCGTGTCCGAAATTGCAGGCGAAGTCTGCCAATTGAATTGTCTGGACGATGCCGCATCTTCGCCCATCGTGACGTTGACGTTGGAAGGTTCCAGGCCTCCGGCATGAGGAGCGACCGTAAATCTCAGCACAGGACTGTACCGATTGTCCTGCACTGCCTGCAGCGTAAAGGAACCTGCAGTTTCCGAGACAAGCCGTGTCTTCAGCACGCCGTCAGCGTCGCTCTGTGCGCCGGCCACTTCTCGACCATCAAGCAGCAGACCGGCGGAAGCGGCCGGTGTTCCGTCAGCGTTATGGACAATCATGAACGATGACTCAAATCCCTGCCCGACAGCGTAAGGATCCCAAGACAGACGCAGTCCGCTGCGTACGACCGAATCCAGATTTGGGCCGACGAATTCTACCGTCTGCCCTTCTCCCTCAGAGGAGACGACGCTGCCCGAGCGGTAAGCGATTCGAAGCGGCTCACTCTTGTCGCTTTTGGCATCTTCCAGCGTTAGAGGACCAATCAGATCACTGCGCACCGTATATCGGATCTGCGCAAGCAGGTCTTCGTCGGATAAGCCCGATTGATCAATGTTTTCAAATTGCAGACTGACGATTCCGTTGGCTTCATCAATCTGGGAACGAATCATTGAAGTTTCACCGACTTTTTCTCCTGCGATGACTTCAAGATTTTGAGCAGAAGCCGGATCGAAGCGGAATGACAGTTCGCCCGATTGCAGAATTTCGGCTTTGGCTGCCCGAACATCGACGGTGTATGTGCCTCCGGTCTCCAGCTGCTTCGGTGTATCGTACATATAATAAGGCGAGCCGAGATTGACAGAGAACGCCCATTCCCGAATACTTTGATTGCCCGCAAGATCGCGAACTGCCACTTTTGCCGTATGACGCCCTTCCGCCAGCGGCGTAGCCGGTGTATAAACAATTCGTCCCTTCGGCGGATATAGACTGTGCTCGACCTTTTGGCCGTCCACGTACATACGAATGCTGTCCGGATCGATCAGTGTCGTTCCTGGATTCAGGACCGGATCGTAGCCGTCATCTTCGGCAATCACCGTTAATTCCGGCACTGCCGTCTCGATCATCTGATCAGGCGACGGGAAAAGATCTTTGATGATCGGCGGCGTCCGATCTTCTTCAATCGGCCCGTAAAGGGCGCGGATGTTGTCGATGTAAATAGCGCCCGCCGTCTTTTTTGCATTGTTGGTCTGCATGTAGCGGACAGGCATATCCATGCTTAGAGGCACGGCTTTGCCCTGAGGTACATCTACCTCGACATACTTCCAGCCCGTCCAGTTTACGCCCAACGTTTGTTCCGTAAAGTTGACGGGAATTGCCGCATTGTTGCTGTCTCTAAGCTGGCCGCGCAGCCAGTGTCCCTGACCGTCTCCGTAGACCCACATACCGATCTTGACCGGATAACCCGGGATTTGGATCCGATTTTCAGTCGATGTTGCCTGCAGGTAAGCGCCGGAAGTTCCTGTTTTTCCAATGAAATCATACTCTAATTTCAAAGACCGGCTTCCGCCACGCACATAATCGGGGTCTGTCTCTTCCACAATGGAGACCGAATTTGCCACACTGCTTGCAGCCTGATATTTGCCAAGACCCGATTCGAAATCTTCCAGCATAACTGGAGGAATGCCTACACTGACGTCAAAGGAGGCTTCAATCTTTTGACCGTTCGCATCATTTTCGTAACTTGCGATAATTCGCCCTTTGGCATCGCTGCGCTCGCCGGCTGTGAAGATTCCGTTGTTATCGACGGTTCCGATGTCTCCTTCAGTTGTCCACACGAAGCTGTCATTATCCGCTTGGATCACCTGTCCGTCACGCATTGCCGTAACAGAGAGAACTGCCGTTTCTCCTGCGGCATACGTCTTGACACTGTCTGGGAAGACAAGCTGCGTCAGTTCGTGAACGACTTCGATCTCGGCTGTTCCGTCAATTCTGCCGGCTTCAACTTGGATTGTTCCCTTTCCGCTAGTATTCGCAGCAGCGGTAAATAGACCGTTTGTATCGATCTTGCCGATCTCATCTGCTGTACGCCAGACAGGTGTCCCCTCCAGCGCAGCCGGATGGCCGTTGGCATCGATTGCGGCCGCTTCGAAATCGTACGAAGAGCCCTGCAAAATCCGTTCTCCGTCCGGTTGGACGACAAGCGACGAAGCCGCAGACAGTTCAGGCGCCGTATTGATCAGCAGAAGCCCGTTGCCCGTCTTCCGCTCGTATCCGTCTGATCCCCGGTTCATCATCTTGACCGACGAAGTACCCGGCATCCTGGCTGCGAACGTCGATGAACCGCCGCCGTCCAGATTGATCGCATTGACCGCGCCCATATCTTTCAGAATTTGTCCCAGTTCCGAGGTCTCTACCCCTTCGCTGAAGCCTGGTGCGCGTCCGTCGACTTCGAGCAGAATCAGACTTCCGTCGGCTTTGGTACCGACAGCCGTTCTCGGATGAACGCCCTGCGGACCTACTCCGCTCTGAACAACGCCATCCTTGACCAGCGGTCCTTGTCCGCCGATCACCAGAACCGCCTGGTCCCACTCGCCCGCCAGCGAAAATCCTGCTGTCAGTTCATCGCCGACTTTAAGGTCTTTAGTCCATTCCTTTGCTGTGCCCGAAACGGAGAGTACCGCAGTCCCTTCCACCAGCGGGCTATCGCCCATTCCCGAACGAACTTCGGCGACCTTCAACTTCATTGCGCTGCCGCTGCTGGCTTCGCCTTCAAGCACTTCGAGGATAAACTCATCCCCGCCGCTGCCGGATTTGGTTGATGTATAATAATCTGTCGTATAGAGCACAATCTGATTTTCCCCGCGATAGCGGTTTACCGCATTCAGATCGATCGTACCGCCGCCGATTGTCAGTTTCTTGGTCAGCTGCGGCGTACCGTACAGTGCTTTGCCGTCCTCCGTCAATCCGAAAGCATAGCCCGATCCGCTGTTCAGAATGCGCCCTTCGTTTATGAAGAGGCCGTTTGGAACTCCGGTTCCCGAACCGGAAATATCGTAGAAATCGCCGTTGATTCCCGCAATCACGCGGCTGCCCGGAGCATCCGCGTAAGCGGCCATTTCCGTGACTCCTTTCATGCCGTACACTTTTCCGGCCTTGGTTCCGGCTGTCAGCGCCAGTCCTTCTTCAGTAGGATTAAACTCTACCGAGTGAATTTTCTGGGCGCCCCTGGCATCCTGAAGATGCGTCCACGTATATGTCGCTCCTGGTGCAAGTTCCGTCTCTCTGACATCGACCGCGCGTCCATACTGCAGTGTAGGAAGTTCGGCCAATGCCGCGCTTGCTGTTAAACCAGGCTGCACCACCGATGCCAGCAGTGCTACTGCCAGCAGTAACCTAATCGCCCACCATTTCCGTTTCATCTGTTCTGTTCCCCCTCAAAGTGATCGCTTCGTGTCCAACGAAAAGATCTATGTATTACTTTCAGGTTAACTACAAGCGATTACAGGGGGATTAACACAGTTAGCGGATCTTGTTAAGCGTCTAACGAATTGCAGCAGAAATGTAAAGAAACCGGTAGGCATATGCGCTGGCTGCAGCGCGTATGCCTACCGGTTTTCGAATACTTCTAAGATATAATTGTAACTGCGTCGAGCCTATGCAGTCCGTTCGGGTCCGATTCGGCTTGATCGGTTGAATCCGTTGAGTTCGTTGAGTCCGTTGAGTCCGTTTAGCTTCAACTACACCAACCGCTGCCTTACCGCTTCAAACAGCAGCACCGAAGCTGCCATCGCGACATTCAGCGACTCGGCTCTGCCGGGCATCGGAATGATGATTTTTTCATCTACGAATGCTTCGACTTCCGGCGAGACACCGCTGCCTTCGCTGCCAAAGACGAACCAGGTCGCACCGCGATAGTCCGCTTCGTAGCAGTTATGCTTCGCCTGCAAGCTTGTGCTGACGATCTTGGCAGAAGCTTCTCTGGCCTGCGGCAGCAGCTCCGTCAGATCGCCTTCCACGATCGGAAGGTGAAACAGCGAACCCATCGTCGAACGCACCGTTTTCGGATTGTAGATGTCGGCACAGCCCCGGCCGACGATAACGCCTGCCGCCCCTGCCGCATCGGCAGCCCGGATAATCGTACCGACATTACCAGGGTCCTGCACGCCATCGAGCACTGCCACGAGCGAATGCTCTGTTCGCAGAATATCCGTCAGCTTCGCCGCAGACTTACGTACAACAGCGAATACCGGCTGAGGCGTGCGCGCTTCCGTACATTTCCCCACGATTGCTGCCGAGACAGCAATCCACTCCGCTTGTCCGGAACGGGCATCTTCCGTCAGTTCCCTTGGCACGCCGAGCCCCGTATCATAAGCGACGCATTCCACATCGGCGTCCGAACGCAGCGCTTCCTGCACCAGATGAATGCCTTCCACAATATACTTGCCTTGGCGATCCCGGTGTTTTTTCTCCAGCAGACTCGCCCATTCTTTTACGCGGGCGTTCGCCGTCGATTCGATCTGCGTATGCGGCATCGATACATCCCTCCGCTTCTAAAAATGGAAAGGTACCGCCGAAGCGATACCTTAATGTTCTTATTTTTTTATATCCATATGCAGGATAAAAAGCTTTGTTCTCTTAGGAAGCATTAAGCGGAGGGAGAAATTCAGTAAAAGACGCCTTTGAACTCGGAAAGCTTCCTTATAAAAATCAGACCGGGCTTTCCGAGTGAGACAGCGGCTTGAACGAATTTCTCCCGCAGCATCTCACGCTTCTTCCTGAACAAGACTTTTTATCCGTGCTTGTCGAACGCCAATTCCAGCTGAACCAGATCGTCGCGCTCTCCGACAACAACCAATACATCGCCTTCCCACAAGCGGCCATGCGGGTCAGGTGAGATGTTCATTTTGCTGTTGCGGCGCACTGCAATGACGTTGCAGCCATATTTCTGCCGAAGGTTCAGCTCGATCAGGTTGCGACCGACCATACGCGCCGGCACCAGCATCTCAAAAATGCTGTAGTCGCCCGACAGCTCGATATAATCGAGAATGTTCGGCGACGTCAAGTTGTGCGCAACGCGCGTTCCCATGTCCCGTTCCGGGAAAATAACCTTGTCCGCCCCGATCTTGCTCAATACCTTACCGTGCAGCTCATTTTGCGCTTTGGCGATAATGGCCGGTGCATTCATTTCTTTGAGGATCAGCGTTGTCAGAATGCTCGCCTGAATGTTCTGGCCAATCGCTACAACGACAACGTCGAAATTACTGATACCAAGCGCTCTTAGTACCTCTTCGTCCGTAGAGTCCGCGGCTACAGCCTGAGTAACCAGACTCGAAATTTCCTGCGTCCGGTTTTCATTAGCATCGATAGCCAATACGTTGAAACCCATTTGGCTCAGCGATTTGGCGACACTTGAACCGAAACGGCCCATCCCAATCACCGCATACTGCTTTTTATTCTTAGGCATCCTTAGTCAGGCCTCCTTGAAGATCAGGGCGCCATCTCCAAGAATTGGGCGTCCGGATTTTTGTCAATAGCGGTACGCATCGCGTATTCGTTCTCGAACAATGCGACGTAGTTACCCTTTTTATCTTTTACCAATGTCGAGTTGATACGGAATTTGGAAGGATCGATCTCGGGTGCTACAATCCAGCGCGCGAATTGGAACGACTGACGCTGCAGCTGCACATCGACTCCATATTCGTTCTTCATCCGATATTCGAATACTTCGAACTGCAGCTGACCGACTACGCCGAGAATCGTATCGTCGAAACTCACCGTACGGAATACCTGGATAGTGCCTTCTTCCGTCAGCTGGTCAATGCCCTTCTGATACTGTTTGTGCTTAAGGGCATTTTTGGCAGTTACTTTTGCAAAGATCTCTGGCGAGAACGTCGGCAGCTCGTCAAATTCAAAGCTCTGGCCTTCGACAAGAGAGTCTCCAATTCGGAAAATACCCGGGTCGAACAGACCAATAATGTCGCCGGCATAAGCCGTTTCGACAATATCGCGGTCTTGAGCAAGGAACTGCTGCGGTTGCGCCAGCTTGATATCCTTGCCTACGCGTACGTGCTTGACGCTCATGCCGCGCTCAAACTTGCCGGATACGATTCGCAGGAACGCAATCCGGTCACGGTGTGCCGGGTTCATGTTCGCTTGAATCTTGAACACATAGCCGCTGAATTTCTCGCGCACCGGTTCGATTTCGCCTTCCGTACTGCGTCGCGGCGCCGGTTTCGGTGCCAGCTCCAAGAAGTTTTGCAGGAACGTCTGCAGACCGAAGTTGTTGATCGCACTTCCGAAGAAGAGCGGAGTCAGCTCGCCGCGCGATACTTTTTCATAATCGAATTGATCGCCCGCCACATCCAGCAGCTCCAATTCCTCAGCCAGCTGGTTGGCATGGTATTCGCCCGCCATTTCCGAAATAATCGGATCGCGGTAATCTTCGACCTTTTGGACTTTGATCTGCGAATGGTCATCGCCCTGGAACAGCTCGACCTGATTTTTCATCCGGTCGTAGATCCCGTTCAGTTCGCGTCCCATGCCGATCGGCCAGTTCATTGGAACGGCGCGGATACCCAGCACCTGCTCCAGCTCTTCCATCAGATCAAACGGGCTGCGTCCTTCGCGGTCGAGTTTGTTGATAAAGGTGAAGATCGGAATGCCCCGCTTGGCGCAAACCTGAAACAATTTGATTGTCTGGGCTTCTACACCCTTCGCAACGTCGATCAGCATGACCGCACTGTCGGCTGCCGTCAGCGTCCGATAGGTGTCTTCACTGAAGTCTTGGTGACCCGGCGTGTCCAAAATGTTAATGCGATGACCGTTATAATCAAACTGCATAACCGAGGATGTAACGGAGATTCCCCGCTGCTTCTCGATTTCCATCCAGTCACTTGTCGCGTGCTTGCTGGCTTTACGGGCTTTGACCGTTCCGGCCAGACGAATAGCGCCGCCGAACAGCAGCAGCTTCTCCGTCAGTGTCGTTTTCCCGGCATCCGGGTGAGATATAATGGCAAAAGTTCTGCGTTTTTCGACTTCTTCGCGCAAAACCTTCTCATTGACTTGGCTCATGTTCACGTTCCCTTCTGTATCGTACCTTCATCCCTATATTGTACCATAATTAATGCTCAGGCAAGAAGAGAATCTGGGATAAAACAAGCAAAAGCCGCCGTACAGTCGGAAATCCCGACCGTATGGCGGCTTATCTATCCACAGCTGCTGCTGCAGATCCGGTTAGCTGCTCGAAGCCGCTACCCAGATTACATTATCTTCTTCTTCGCCGTTAACCGGCCACCAGTGGAATCCGTCGCGGGCAAGCAGTTCGTCCGCTTCTTTCGGTCCCCAGCTTCCAGCAGGATACGAGCTGACATCCGCCGGATTTTCTTTCCAGGCTGCGTCGATCTTGTCGACGAATGCCCAAGCCGAAGCGACTTCGTCCCAGCGGGTAAAGTACGTGGAATCGCCTTTGGCCGCATCATGGATCAGACGCTCGTACGCTTCCGGGGAGTTGATTCCGACCAGACAGCTTTGGCAGAATTCCATCGCTACCTGTGCAATCTCCGATTCCGAACCCGGTTTTTTGGCATTGATCTTGAAGTAGATGCCTTCCATCGGATTAACACGGATCACCAGCAGGTTCGGCTGCAGATCATGCTTTTGTCCAAGATAGATATTGCCCGGCATTTTCTTGAATTCAATAACCACTTCGGTTGTCTTCACCGGCAGGCGTTTACCTGTACGGATATAGAACGGCACGCCGGCCCAACGGAAATTGTCGACGAATACACGAGCCGCAAAGAACGTCTCCGTGTTCGAATTCGGATCAACTTTATCCTCTTCGCGATAGCCCGGCAGATCTTTGCCGTTGCTTTGTCCGGCCGTATATTGACCGCGTACGACATTGGCTTTGACTTCTTCCGAGTCGGCAAAATGATGCAGCGAGCGCAGCACTTTCACTTTCTCGTCGCGAAGATCTTCGGCAAGCGGACGGCTAGGCGGTTCCATTGCGATCATCGTCAGCAGCTGAAGAATATGGTTCTGACCCATATCGCGCAGCGCGCCGGCATGATCGTAATAACCGCCGCGTTCTTCAACGCCTACGGTCTCACCGAGCGTAATCTGTACGTTGGCGATATACTTGTTGTTCCACAGAGACTCGAAGAAGAGGTTCGAGAACCGGATCGTTTCGATGTTCTGCACCATTTCTTTTCCGAGATAGTGGTCGATCCGGTAAATCTCGTCTTCCTTGAATACCTGACCAAGCTCTTCGTTCAGCTTCTCGGCCGACTTGAGGTCGTACCCGAACGGCTTCTCGATTACGAGACGATTCCAGCCCTCGCTATCCAGCATGCCGCCTTCGCGGAGGTTCAGCGAAACGCTGCCGAACAGCTCCGGCGCAAGCGCCAAGTAGAACATGCGGTTGCCTGGAATCGAATATTTCTGCTCGATCGCTTCCGTTTGAGCTTTCAATTCTTGGAATCCCGCTACATTGTTAATATCGAGGGATTTATATTCGAAGTGTTCTGCAAAGGTATTCCACTTCTCCTGATCGGAAGATTTGTACCGTCCGAATTCCTGGATCGAGCGAAATACATCGTCACGAAACTCTTCGTTCGTACGAGGGCGCCGCGCCACTCCGACTACAGCAAAGTCCTCCGCCAGCTTTCCTTCCCGGTACAAGCTGAAAATAGCCGGGAACAACTTGCGACGGGCCAGATCTCCGGTAGCTCCGAAAATGAAAAAGACCGCGCCGGGTGCCTTCAATGCTTCAAGATTTTGATTGTCCGCCATAGCTCCCCATTCTTCCTGTAGTTAGTATAGTAAATTCTGCCTGACTTTTGATCCGCTCCTCTAAGCGAAGCAGAAAAAAAGATGTGCTGTTATTCTAACATATCCTTCAAATTGATGCTATCGTATTGATTATCATTTATCCTGATCCAACATGAAGGTTTCATTAATATTACCACCACCAAAAAGACCGGCCGAATCAGGCCGGTCTTCGTTAATTCAGAGTATAGCGTTTTCAATTTTCGAGCGTAACTTCTCCGTAAACGCGTGTGTCCGCCCAATAAGGCAGGTTTTTGTCAATCCAGCTCAAGTACGTATCGCGTTTGCCATCACCGTTCGAGTCGTCGTTGGCACTGGCATTGAAGCCGATCACATCGCCCGCTTTCGGAGTCAGCGCCGTATAAGGAACAGCGAATTCTACCGTATAGCCGCCTTCACGATGTACGACTGTACTTTTTACATTCGAGAAGTTGAATCCGCGTATGGACGACGACAGGACGCTGTCATACCCAACCCGAAGCTGGTAATCGCCAACCGTACGCGTACCGTTCTTCGCGTTCAGTTCGTCCACCCAAACTTCAACGGAATCGTTATTCTCTGCTGTAGACAAGGCGTTAGGTGTAGCGTCGCTCATCTCGAACAGATAGTACAGCGCTTGGTCATCCCAAGTGATGCGCACGGTACCGGTAGTGCCGTTGGCGTCCGTGTTCAACTGCAGTGGCGTCGAATTGCTCCAGACGTCATCAATCAAACCGTCGATATACGGTGTGCCTCTCGCTGCCACATATTCTTCTCCGCTTCCGCCTCCCGGAGGAGCCGAATTCGGAATATCGCTGCTCACTTGTGCCTCCGATTGATTGTACAGCGGAGAGCCTCCGGCACCCTCTACCGTATTGCGCATGAAGGACAACGTACCTGTTACGGTTCTTAAGATATGAATGCCGTGATTTGCCGGATTTATAATGTCGTTACGGCTGAACATCGCTTCAATACTGGTTGAACCCAGGATCAGAATGCTGCTGTCTCCCGAATCGGTAATCGTATTGCGATCGAAAACAGCGTTTATAATGCTCGGTTCTTTATTGGTCGCCTGCAGACGAATGCCACCTTTTTCCGGAATGGACAAATTGCGGCTGTCTCGAAGAATCTCGTTGCGGCTTACCTTGAGATTGCGTACTTCATACGTCTGGTAACTGCCTTCCGAGGCGATGAAGATACCGGCTCCGCCGGTGTCAGCAATCCGGTTGCGGTCAATCGTGACATCCGTACCTCCGGAGACGGTAATGCCTCGCGCATGTCCGCCTGAGACGTCATTGCGATCGATCTCGACATTTTTTACCCAAGCACCGTTCTTCTCGTATGAGACGACAGCGATCATATCGTCTCCGGTATCCCGGACGGTATTTCTCTCAACCCGAATATTTTCGGAGCCGCCTGTAATGTGAATACCGTCGGCAAGCGTATCTCGAACCGTATTTTTTCTAATGGTTCCATTTACGCCATAGACGATAATCCCGGCTGACGAACCTCCTTCAATCACTGTATCCGTTATAGAGAAGTCCGCCGCACCCGGCATCACGTGAACACGAGCGGAGACGGAACTTGAGAGACGCGTCGTAACTGGAACGGTTGTCAGCTTGACATCCTCCAGTTCACTCCCGCTTCCGGCCAGTTGAATTGCCTGACGCTGCGGATTGGTACTGTGCAGAATCGAGGTTTCACCTCTCCCGACAAGGCGAACCCCATCGAGCACGATCACATCACTATATAAAAAAGTACCTGGCGGTACATACACGTTTCGGCCTGAATCTTTGGCAGCCGATACGGCTTGACGAATAGCGTCCAGATCGTCCACATCATCATCGGGTACCGCGCCGTAATTGGTAATCAAGATAGCGCGCCCAGGAGCAGCAGCCGCCTCTGCGGAGGTTTCGGCAGACGTCTCAGCAGACTCTTCAGCAAACATTTCGGAAGATGTCTCAGTAGACATTTCGGCAGACGGAGCAGCAGTGGATATCGCGGCAGGCAGGGCAAGAACGGAAGCAGTCAGCAAATATGCCAGCTTTTTCATGATAGACATTATACAATCTCCCCTTTCAAAATGATTGAATCTGTCTGTAAAACAATGGATCCTCCAAATTAAACGCCTGAGTGTCATTCCTCCTCTCCCGCGCATATTAAAGCGCTTTCATAGTATAGTTCACAATACTCTGTCTCATGGTAAAATCGCATAATGTGTTAATTGTAAAAATACGAAAGGGGTATTGTATCGTTTTTTTCGCGCTCATGCATACAGAAAGACGGACCGGCCTCCTGCGCCGACCGTGTTGAAGGGGCAGCTTCTGCACAATCGCGCCTTATTCGGCCAATCCGTTTTTGTATGCGTAAATGGCAGCCTGAGTTCGGTCTTCCACCCCGAGCTTCGACAGCAGGTTGGTTACGTGAAACTTAACTGTCTTGATCCCAATAATGAGTTCGTCCGCCACTTCCTGATTCGACTTGCCCTTTGCCAGCAGTCTGAGCACTTCCATCTCTCTGTCGGTCAGATCTTCATGCGGTGCCCGCACAGGCGCAGGTGCACGGAATCGATCCATCATCTTGGCTGCAACCTGCGATTCAAGCACCGACTGTCCCCGAACAGCTGCCCGAATCGCATCCGCTACTTCGTTTGCTCTTGAAGTCTTGAGCAGATAACTAAATGCGCCTGCTTCGATAACCGGGTACATTTTTTCGTCGTCCAGATAGCTTGTCAAAACCAGAACTTTGCATTCGGGATGCGTCTTCAACACTTCGCGCGTCGCTTCGATACCGTCCATGCCGTCCATAACCAGATCCATCAGGACCACATCAGGCTTGTACTGCCGGGCCAAACGTACGCCTTCTTCGCCGCTGCTCGCTTCTCCGACCACCTCTATGCCGTCTTCCGTATCGAGAACGGCGGCCAAGCCGATTCTCACCATCTCATGGTCGTCGACAAGCAGTACGGTAATGAGTTGTTCGGTCTCCATGCTATTCTTCGCTCCCTCTTTCTTCTCTGTTTACCAGCGGAACGGTAAGTTCGATTCTCGTGCCTTTGCCAGGCGCAGTAATATAACGGATTGAACCTCCGATTTCGCTGACTCGTTCCTGCATCATCGACAGCCCATAGGAGGACTGTTTTTTCTCATCCAGCTCAAATCCGACTCCATTGTCTTTGAGTGATACTCGCAGCGCATCGCTCCGGCGGACAATCATAATTTCCATCTTGTCGGCCTTTGCATGACGGAGCGTATTTGAAAGAGCTTCCTGAATAATGCGGAACAAATGATTTTCAATCCCTTTTACCAGTTCCAGACCCGCATCCATATCAAGCGTAATCTCCATAGGAACTTTGGCTTGAATTTCGCGCACCAGCTCGTTTAGCCCCTGATACAAAGGTTTCCCTTCCAGATACACCGGCCGCAAATGGAGCAGCAGTGCCCGCATCTCCGATTGGGCAACCGACGCCATCTCCTCGATCAGTTCCACTTGGCGCCTCGCGCGGGCCAGATCCTTTTCAAATGTCCGTCCGACGGCTGTTGCTGTCATTGAGATCGCAAACAGCTGCTGCGATACCGCGTCATGCAGCTCACGGGCAAGCCTCTGGCGCTCTTCAACAATAGCCGATACCCTTGCCTGCTCGGCAAGCTGAGCGTTATGTGTTGAAAGCCGCTGCAGCGAGTCCACCTGCTCTTCCCACTTTTGCCCGACCCGTTCAAGCTGCTCTGCCACCTCATCCATCTCACCGCCAAGCGGCCAAAGAGGACGTGCCGGGTTGCCTTTCTCCCAGAGCAGCAGCGTATCCTGCAGTCGATCAAATTGAATTTTGGTTTGCATGGCCCGGTACAATCCATACAGTGCACCTACGGCGATACAGACGGCCAGGACAGTTAGACCGGCGCGTACTCTCAGCGGCCAAGTATCGGGTACATCCAACAAACCATAAGAATACAGGACATATATAGCGGACATCAGCACGACAAACGCCAGCAGCATGCCCGAACCGATTCCGCGGACGATCGTATTCGATTTTCTTGCTTTGCCCGCTTCGTTCATCTTGCTCCTTCACCGCCTTCCGGTTCCATACCTGTATGAGGGCTGTCGCTAGTTCATACGGATATTGATGTCGCCTGCCGCATAGGCCATAACGACCCTAACTTTCTGTTCACTGCGGTCATACCCCGGCGAGCGCCAAACGAACTTATTCAGCATGCCGTTCTGGAGCTTGTTTTCAAAACTTACCTTGCCGTAACCGACGAATATATCAAATTCAATTCCATATTCTTCGGGGAACGACAGATCCGCATCGCCAATAACTCCCTGCAAATGGATTACCGTATTCGGCTCGGTCGGCAGCGCCAACGAAAAATCGCAGCTCACATCGCCGAACAGATGCCATAGACTGACATTTCCCGGCACCCACGGCTCCCGTTCGCGATTCAACTGCGCAGCAATTTCCTGTCTTCGCTCGTATTCGCGTCCAGCATGAAGCTCCCGGGATCTGGCGTAGAATACACCAAGCGAGAGCAGAATGCCGCCGATCACTAGTACAATATGGCCGAGCAGAAGCAGACCTGCTCCGACAGCCAAACATTTGTATCCGAATGACGTCCGATTCGCGCGTATGGCATATATGCCGTAACACAGCACGAGGAGAGCGACCAGAGAAAGCGGACTGATCCATCTGCCGATCAGCATCAGGACACCCGCAGCGATCAGAACGATCGCCCATGCTTGTTTATGATTTTTCATGCCGCCCCTCCTCCTGCCGTGTTTGAATTTATCGTCGTGCAAATGTTCTCCAAGCGTAGCAAAAGCCATAACGGTATCCAAGATACCGTATGGCTTCGCTTTTACTTATGCCGAATTAAATATAGCATACCTTGGACCTAATGTGCTGCTCTTACTGCTCTTCGCCCTTTGTCAGGGAAGGCGAGTTCTTGCCGGCATTCAATTTATTCTTCATTGCATTCAACTGCTCGTCGACCTGAAGCTGTTTTTGAGCGTCAACCGGGCTGATGTAAGCGGACGGACGGTTCATGCTGCCGTATGGCGTACGCAGAACGTCGGCTTCGGCTTCCATCTGCATAATTTTTTCTTCCATCCGGCGGAAGCCCGACGAAGAACTGCCTTTGTCGATTGCATAGACCGGATTGACCTGAGCCATCTGCTTTTTGGCTTTTGCCATCTGCGCACGAGCCACCAGTTCATTACGCTTGTTGCGCATTTGATAGAACTCGTCTTTCATTTCATGCAGCTGACGCATCAAATCGGATACTTGAACTTCAGCCTGACCGTGCAGATCCTGATACTCCGTAATTCTTTGATCGAAGTAGATTTTTTCTTCCAACAGCTTGCGAGCCGCTTCTTCTTGACCGTTTCTCAATGCGGCTTCCGCCTGCGTTTCACGCTGGGTCGACATCCGGTAAGCTTCTTCGAGACGGTGCTTCATACGACGTTCATTCGCCATCTGTTTGGCTACCGTAACCTCCGCCTGATGCATTTCCTCTTCCATGTCACGCAGGTATTGGTTCAGCATGACAATCGGATCTTCCACCTTGTCCAACATTTCGTTTACCGATGCTTTTGTCATATCACGCAGTCTTTTGAATACTCCCATTTTATAAATCCCCTTTCTCATTCTCGTATTTGGAAAGCTTTTGCTTGAGTTCTTCAACTTCTTTTTTGAGTGCTTTCTTTTCGATATCTTCCATCATCGCATCAATTCCGGAATCCGAAATATCACGTTTCTTCAAGTCTGCCTTGGCCATCTCCGGCCGGCGGGCAGGAAACGGACGTTCGAAATCGCGTTCCGGACCGAGCGGTCTTGGCGCATGCGGCTCGCGATAACGCGGGTCGTGCGGTTCGCGGTCGTAAGCGCCGTCTGGACGGTACGCATCCCGAGCGTAGGGATCACGATCGTAAGCATCGTGTCCGTAAGGGTAGCGGGATGGCGGTTCCTTGGGAATCACAAGCGAAGCAATAAAATAAATCGGAAGCATCGCTCCGCTGGTCAGCGGGATCGCGACAAGGAACAGAATACGGAGCAGCGTAGGGCTGACGCCGTATTCGTATGCCAGTCCGCCGCAGAGTCCGGTAAGCATTCGATCCTGGGTCGAGCGGTACAATCTATGCATCCTCGCTTACTCCTTTCCTTCGCTGCGTTTCATCTTTTCTTTCAGACGCGCCATCTCCTGCTCAAGAATACTGCCGACTTCCCCGATCTGCCGGGAAGCTTCCTGGCCCAGCTTGCGAATATCGCGCAGGCTGTACGTTTCATATTCGATGGAGGACATCTGGTCGTCCAAACGGTCGAACATCTTCGGCACGTCCGACTCGTAGCCGCCGGTACGGCGATTCAGCTTCTGCTGAAGACGAAGCGTCTCCATCCGGGCGTAGTAATATTGGCGCTTATTATAAACGGTCTGGTATTCGGTTCTAAGTACGTTAAGCTGTTCGCCCAACTCCTTGAGCGTACCTTGGCTTTGTTCCCACAACTCCAAGTACTGACGCTCTTTCTCCTCGTACAGCATCTTCTCCTGAAGAGCCAACTTCGCGATCGATTCCTCGTCCGCTTTCAGGGCCAGCATTGCCTGTTCTTCACGCTTCTCACGCATTGAAGAGGCATGGTCAACCTGTTGACGAAGCTGCTTGCTGTGGTGGGCGCATTGATCATACAGCCGCTGCACCTCTCCTATTTCCTGCCGGGTCTCAACCAAAAACTGATCGATGATCCGTACCGGATCCTGACTGTCTTCAAGCTTATCGTTAAGGGTTGCCAACGTAATATCTCTCATTCGTTTGAACATGCTCATTCGGCTTTTCTCCCTCCCCTACATAATTTCGATTTTCCAATTGGGACAAAAGATTGATACTGCTTCGGCTTCCTGCCTTAGCCTCCAAATCCGCGCCGGCTGTTCGAGCTTTTACCGGTGATCCAGACAATACCCGCCGCGATCAAGATAATACCGAGCAGAGGACCGATCAACCAGGACAGTTTCGCCAGCAGCATGCTTCCGCCGACGATCATCAGCAGCCAGCCCAGAAACGTTTTGCCTGTCTTGATTCCGTAATATCCGAGTGCAAAGATCGCGACTGCGAACAGGAACCCGACGAAACTTCCAAGCTTACCGAACAGAATCAGCACTCCCAATACAACAAGTACGATAGCCGGGATATTAAGTTTCATGCTTCTCATTAACTTTTCACCGCCTCTCCTGAATCAATTTCCCTATGTCCTCATTCTATCTTTCTCTACTTCTTTACAACACGGGCCGTAGGCGGTTTTTAAACCTAGACCTGAGGCGGGGAACTTCCCGGACCTTTAAGCGTATATATCATTTGAGCGTATATATCAGTCGCAGCGGGTAAATGGCAGTGAAGATTTAACAGCAAAACGTCGATAACATTAAGAAAGGTTTTTTCTGATGCTCCGACGCTCCCCAATCGACCGGCCGTCGACATTCCTTCATATTAAAAAGTTACAAAGCTGTTCGGTTCGCAAAGGGGTTTTTCATGTTAATATTTATTGATGTGTGCCTATGGAAATAATTGTATCGTTTTAATTCCTTTTAAAATTGTGGGTGAATTGATGAATCGTACAAAAGTTGTTTTGGAACGTCTGCAAATTCTGCGGATGTTCGCCTTTATTTATCGCATGAAAATCGTTCGACTGCTGATCCCTGTCGCTGTAATCGCATTTGTTTACTTCCAGAGCGAAGGCGAACTGCGCAAGCTGAACTTCTCCCGCATTTTGTTCGATCTTCGAACGATGAGGTCGGAAGATATTCTCGGAATTTTGGGGATGTCACTTATTGCAGTTTCAGTTATGAGCGCTTACGATTTTCTGATCTGCCGACATTTCAATCTGCGCGTAACCAGATGGGCGGCTTTCCGCTACGGCTGGATATCCAATACTTTCAATAACTTTCTCGGCTTTGCAGGATTTACTGGAGCAGGTATTCGGGCGCTGCTGTATCGGGGAAGCGGGATAACACTGGGGCAGATTACTCCGGCTATCGTGTTCCTCTCGCCGACGATGGTGACCGGTCTTTCGGTCTTGGCTTGGGCAGGAATTGCCGGGCTGCTCCCGATCGGTCTTATGCTCAGGGAGCACCGATGGCTGGTCTATGCAGTATGGGGAATGGCACTTTATCTGCCAATTTTCCTTCTGATGCAGCGTTCCAAGCTCTACGCCAAGTGGTTCAACAAGCAGGGACAGGGCTCCCGTCTCTCCTGGGGCATAATCAGCAGCTCCGTACTGGCCTCCGTGCTGGAATGGTTTTTCGCAGGCTTAACGTTCTGGGTGATTTGTTTGAATTTCCTGCATGACGTACCGATCTCTCAGGCGATGGCTATTTACAGTGTAGCGGCCATTGCGGGGATCGTCAGTTTTGCTCCTGGCGGTATCGGTGCATTCGACATCACTGCACTTCTCGGTCTGCAGTTGGCCGGCGTACAGCCGGAAGCGGCGCTGGCGACAATCGTACTGTTCCGCGTCTTTTACTTCATTATTCCGTGGCTGATTGCACTTGTGCTGACCGCATTTGAGCTTCTGCCGGGACGCCGCAAAGCCATTCTCAAAGAAACGGCTGCCGGCGAACCCGACTCCGATACGCCTCCGGAAATTTCCGGCAGAACAGCGGAAGAAGAAGAGGAAAACCGACGGCAGAAGGAAGGAATGGCTGTCTATTGGCAGCGCTTTTGGAACTGGCCGGGACAATTCGGATTTTTAAGCGACATGGGGATCTGGGCATTGGGCAAATTGGTATTGGCATGCGGCTTGATTCTGCTGCTGTCTGCGGCGACGCCAGCTCTGTTCGAACGGCTGAATTTCATGTCGCGCTTCCTGTCTACGCCGCTGCTGAAGCTGTCTCAGCAAATTTCGGTCATTATCGGCTTTATGCTGATCATTTTGTCGAGCGGCATTTCACTTCGTCTGCGCCGGGCGCACCGATTGACCTCGCTGCTGTTGGTAGCAGGAGCTGTCTTCACATTCGTCAAAGCGTTCGATTATGAAGAAGCGATCTTCCTTCTTGTCGTGGCACTGCTGCTGTGGGTATCCAGAGCACGTTTCTATCGCTCCGGAGCAACATTGTCCCGCAAACGGATCTGGCTGTGGTTCGTCTTTACACTGGTACTTGCGGGACTGTACTATCTGATCGGCACTTCGTCGCGTCCCCGCTTCCTGCAGAATTTCCCGCCTGGCTTCCAGCCGGAGTGGATTATGCATCCGAGCGACTATGGAGCGATGGCGGCCAGCGGTATTGTCGGCGCCTGGATTCTGTTTTCGATTCTCGTGCTGCTGCGCCCCAAACGCCAGGAAGCTGACCTGCCGTGCGGCAGCGAATTGAAGCGCCTAGACGAATTTTTGCAGAAAGAAGAAGGCAATCTGCTGACGCATATGCTGTATTTAGGCGACAAACAATTTTACTGGGCACAGGAGGGGAAAGTGCTGATCCCTTACGCCCGCTCACGAGACAAACTTGTCGTGCTCGGCGATCCGCTCGGGCCGAAGAAGCTTATTGGAGATGCTATCGAGGAGTTTCAGGTATTCGGCGACCGTTACGCATTAGCTGTTGTCTTTTATCAGGCTTCGCCAGATTATCTGTCCATTTATCACGAGAAAGGCTACCGATTTTTCAAACTTGGTGAAGAAGCGCTGATTAATCTGGAAACTTTCACATTTTCGGGCAAAAAGATGACGTCGTTCCGTACAGCGAAAAATCGTTTCGAACGCGACGGCTATATCTTTTCTGTCGAGTCGCAGCCTTACGAGCCGGCTCTCCTGGAAGAACTTCGCCGCATTTCGGACATATGGATCGGCGATCGCAGAGAGAAAGGCTTCTCACTCGGCTGGTTTGATGAAGCGTATCTGCAGCGTTCGCCGATCGCCCTCTTGAGAGATCCTGAAGGTCGAATCGTCGCTTTTGCAACACTAGCTCCGGCTTATGACGGCGGCAAAACGATCTCTGTTGACCTGATGAGACATCTGCCGGACACGCCGAACGGAACGATGGATCTATTATTTGCCAGGCTGATCGAGTGGTCGAAGGAACAGGGATACAAGACGTTCAACTTGGGCATGGCTCCTCTGTCGAGCGTAGGCAGAAGCCGCAGCTCACTGCGCGAGGAAAAGCTTGCCAATCTCGTATTCCGCTATGGCGGCCACTTCTACGGCTTCGAAGGTCTTCGTCGTTACAAAGAAAAGTTTTTCCCGGAATGGCAGCCTCGTTATCTCGCTTATCCGGCTTCCGTTTCGCTGCCTGTACTGCTGGTCGATCTCGTTGTCCTGGTATCGCGTCGTCCAAAGAATCGGAATTTTGACGACGATACGGTGGAACTTGGCGAATCGCTGCCAATGGGCGGAGGTCAGCCGAACAATACTTCGGAACTTTCGGGAACTTCCGGAAGCAGAGACCGACATCAGTAGGGCTTCCAAGTAATCTGCGTGGTCATCAAATTATCAGCAGAGAGCATAAAACAAAAAGATTAGATTACAAAAGAAAAAGATATAGAATACAAAATAAAAAAGAGGTTTTGCGGATTATCGCAAAGCCTCTTCTTTTTGTGCATTTTGTGTTTTTTAAATGCATCGTTCCGTTTTCCATATTCGCAGACGTCTCGATAATTTATGCTTTAGGATCCCACCGCGTAATCGCAGCAGCACTCTGTGAGGCCGCATAAATACCGTAAACGATCTGCAGAGCGCGGCTTCCTTCCTCGGCATCCAGCCAGAAGGGACGATTCTCGCGAACATGATGATAAAAATCCCGGATCAGTAGGCCGTGACTAACACCCCAGTAAGACTTGACACCCTCCGCAATCTGGGAAGGTCGGCATATTTCCGTCTCTTCCCCGTTTTCCAGCAGATAGACGCAGTCCCGACGCTGCAGCAGCGTACCCTGCTCAAATATCAATTCGAGTTCGACAGGGCTGTTTGTCAGATACGCATTGGTGCCGTAGAACAGTGCGCGTATTCCGTTTGAAAAGTCGATACAGGCATGGGCAGTATCCTCAACCTCAATGTAATCGCCCAGTGAGTCTGTCGTAATGCAGCCTGCGATCCGCTTAACATCTGAATTTGCAAACCACTGCAGCAGATCGAGCGTATGAATCGTCTGATTGATCAGCATCCCCCCGCCTTCGGTCGCCCAGCTTCCTCTCCACGGATTTGCCGTGTAATATTCCGGCAGACGCGACCAGGTTACTATGCCCTTCATACAGAGCAGACGACCCAATCTCCCAGAATCGATCAGCTCGCGAATTCGTCTTGAGCTTTCATTGTACCGATTTTGGAATACGACGCCGAGCTGAGCGCTGCTTTTCGCAGCGGCTGCTCTCAACGATTCCGCCGCTTTCGGTGTATGGGCGATCGGCTTTTCGGTCAATACATGCTTGCCGGCCGCCAGCAGTTCTTCCGCCATGGGAGCATGCAGATGATGCGGCGTGCACAGATGCACCACTTCAATATCCGGCCTCTCTAGAATCACTCTGTAGTCGGCCGCTGCTTCGCAGCCGTAGATCTCGGCTTCACGCTCTGCCTTGAACAGCTCGCTGTCTACGACCAGACGCAGTTCCGTCTCCTCTATCTCGCTCAGCACACGCGCATGCTGAGCAAAGATCGTTCCGCAGCCGACAATGGCTGCTCCCGTTTTTTTCATATCCGGCACCTTCCGTCTTCAATTTCGTAAAGTCCGAATTTCATGTTAGGCCGAATTTTATGTTAAGGCCGAACTCATACTAAAGCCGAACTTCATGTCAAGAGTACAGCTTCTGTCACCGAAACGATTAAAATGTCCCGGAGATCTTCACTTCCGGCTTGTGCAGCGTATCAGGCGTCAGGTTAACCGCCATCTGCTGTGCCTCCAGACAAAGTCTGGCCGCCATAAAAGCATGCTCCTGCGTCATTGCATGCTCTGTCCGATTCAGGCAGTCGAGGATCAGCTCGCCAAAAAAGGGACAGCCGATCCGGCCGGCTACTTGCTCATAATGTTCACCTTCCCGATCGACCCAATAGACGTGATCGCCGGAGTCCGAACGCGCAACGTCTGTGTATTTGCGCAGTTCGATATATCCTTCGGTGCCCAAAATAACGGTCCGGCCGTCTCCCCAGGTTCCGAGTCCTTGCGGCGTCAGCCAATCAACCCGGAAATACTGGGTGGCTCCATTGTCGCCGACCAACGTCGCATCGCCGTAGTCCTCCAGCTCCGGGTACTCCGGACTGCTATAATTGGCAACTTTACTATGCAGCACTTTGGCGCTCTTGCAGCCTGCATAATGCAGAAACTGTTCGATCTGATGACTGCCAATATCGCACAGAATACCGCCATAGTCTTCCCGGCGGAAAAACCAATCCGGCCGGCTCGCTGCGTTCAGTCGATGCGGACCCATGCCCATGACCTGCACAACGCGTCCAATCGCGCCTTCTTTGATCAGTTGATCGGCGAAGACTGCACTCTCTACATGCAGCCGCTCACTGTAATAAACCATATATTTACGTCCTGTTCGAGCTGCGCAGGCTTCCGCTTCTTCAAGCTGATCAAGCGTCGTAAACGGCGTTTTATCCGTAAAGTAATCTTTTCCGCTCTCCATCACGTGAACGCCGAGCGGTCCCCGCTTGACCGGTACTGCCGCTGCAGCGACCAGGCGAACCTCCGGATCGTTCAAAATTTGCTCCAGAGATTCCGCCTCATGCACACCCGGGAATTTCGCGACAAAAGCTTCCACCTTGTCCGCATCAGGATCATACACCCATTTTAGCGTCCCGCCTGCTTCGACAAGCCCATTGCACATCCCGTAGATATGTCCATGATCCAGCGCTGCTGCCGCAAATACAAATTCTCCCGGCGCAACTACAGGCTTTGCTTCATGCTTCGGCGCATAATTCATTCCATCGTTTCGCCCCATTGGCTGTTCCTCTCTTTCCGGCTTATACTTTACAGCGTCTTTTCGTGCTGCAGCAGCGAATGCAGATAATCCAAACTCATTTTCAGACTTTCAAAAGGATCTCGCCGACAGACGTCCTGCTCTACTACATACCATTCCACACCAGTAGCCCGGCAGGCATCGATAATCGCCGGAATATTCATGTTACCTTGTCCCACTTCCGCAAATACCGGCTGACCGTCCACAATCTCCATATCTTTTAGGTGTACGACCTGCATCCGGCCTTTTACCTTATGAGCCCACTGCGCCGGATCTCCGCCTCCCGCCTGCACCCAGTACATGTCCAGCTCAAAGCCAAATGCATCGGGATCGCTTTCCTCGAGCAGAATATCCATCCCTGTCCGGCCGTCGAATTTTTCAAACTCCAATTGGTGATTATGATAAACGAACTGCAGACCGTATTCTTTTTTCAGCCGACGCCCGATTTCCGAAGCTTCCTGTGCAAAAGTACGATAACCTTCGGCACTTGTCCGATAACGGTCGGGAGCCATGCCCAGTCCTACGTATTTGCAGTCCCACAGCTTATGCTGCTCTGCCACCACTTCCAGTTCTCCTGTCAGTCGGTCAAAAGGAATATGTGTGGCGCAAATCGTCAGATTGCTGCGATCAGCCAGCTCTTTTACCCTGTGCGGGTCGATGGGACCGATACCTGACACCTGCACAGCCTCGTAGCCGATCTCTTTAAGCTTTGCAAAAGCCGCAGCCAGTTCTTCTTCCGTGCGAGCCTGATCCCGAAGCGTATACATCTGAGCTCCGATTGTCGATCTTTTCATCGTTTCTCCACCTTTCCGCTTTGCAGATTTTGTTCGTTCATCCCGCTCAATGCGTGCCCGATACGTTTAATGTCGCTTCTGTTCCCGTTTTTTTGACAAAAGTTGAATTCTCGATTCGCTCATTCAGCTTCTCCAGATAAGCATCCTCGTCGATCGGCAGCTCTACCCAGTCATCGTTCCAGCTCGACAAATGCATGGCATTCGACAACGTCAGACCGTGAATCCCTTCTTCGCCCGGTGCGATCAGCGGTTCCCGGTGCAGGATCCCATTCGTAAAATTTTGCAAAATCCCTTCGTGCTGAGCACCGGCTCCTCCTTCGACAGGCACATCGCATTTCCAGCACTCAGGCTGCCCAAATCCGCCTTTGTAGGTCGCGTTGAATTCCGGTTCCGGTGTGCGCAGTCTCCAGAATGTCAGCTTGTCATCCTCGATTACGATCTTGCCGTTGTCTCCCGAGATCTCGAACCGGTTGGTACCCGGCGCCTCGCCAACGGTCGTCACAAACAGACCGGTTGCCCCGTTCTCGTACTCCACATAAGCGGTAACATCGTCCTCCACCTCAATGTTTCGAGTCTTGCCAAAGCTGCAAAAAGCGCGTACCCGTTTCGGCATCATCCCTGTCGTCCACTGCCACAGATCGAGCTGATGCGGGTCCTGGTTCAGCAGCACACCGCCGCCTTCTCCCTTCCATGTGGCCCGCCAACCACCGGAGTCATAATAACTTTGAGAGCGGTACCAATTCGTAATAATCCAATTGGTTCTCCGGATCTCGCCCAGCTCGCCAGATTGGATCAGATCACGCAGCTTACGATACAGTGGATTGGTTCGCTGGTTGTACATGATGCCGAATACCAGACCCGACTGAGTCGCTTTTTCAGCCGCTTCGTTCATCTGCCGCACAGCCTTTGTGTATACACCAGCCGGCTTTTCAATCAGCACGTGAAGGCCATATTCAAATGCTTCTACAGCCATTGACGGATGATCGTAATGCGGCGTAGCGATCAATACTGCATCCACTTCGCCTGAACGCATCAGCTCTTTTGGATCGTTATAACGCTTGATAGACTCCGGCAGATGCTGAGACGCCCAATCCAGCCGCTCCTGCCTCAGGTCACACACTGCGGTCAGCACCGCTCCTTCAATAACACCGTTTAAGCTTTTTGCGTGAGCACTGCCCATGTTGCCGAGGCCGATAATACCGAAACGTACTTTTTTTTCCGTTTTCGTGTTCATTCGATTCCCTCCGCTTCTTAATCATTGGATTCCGGACTTCATACACGTAGAGAATACCTCAGACAACCTCGCAAGAACATGAATACGATTAAGAACATTTTGTTCAAAACTAAGGTGTTTTCGTCAAATACGTGTATACTGCGGATAAAGATCTTTGCAGAAAGCGAGGTGTCTCATGACTGTTCCGCCTTCGGATGCCGATGACCGTTTTCAAATGGATATGCCAGCCCGTATATTGGAGAATCTGACCGTTAACGTCTCGCATGCTTTTTATCGTGCGGGTTACTACGGCTGGAATGCTCCCGAAGAAAAGCCTTCGTTTAATCGTCTTTATTATTTGACGGAAGGCGAAGGGGCGGTGACACTGGATGGGATACGCTATGAACCGCATGCAGGGCAGCTGTTTATTATGCCGGCAGGTACGGTTCAGACACGGTTCACATCGCCGGATAATCCGTACTCCCGCTACTTTTGTCATTTCGATGCAAAAATCGGCGACTGGCCTCTGTTTCAGTCTGGTTCTCCATTTCATACCGCCAACGTCGCTGAACCGGCCCGAATCGAAGCACTGTTCCGCGAAATGATCGAGCAGTCCGATCATCCCAGTCCTTTTGCCGTTCTGCGTATCAAGGCTTGTCTGCTGCAGCTGCTCGCCTATTATCTGGAGCAGGGTGGTCATAAAGCTTTTATGGATCGTTTTATGGAAGGCAGTGAACACGGCAAGCTGGCTCAAGTACTCGAATATATCGACACCAGACTGCACGAACCGCTGGAAGTGGAGATGCTGGCCGAGCTCGTTCACCTGCACCCCAACTACTTCATCCCCTATTTCAAAAAGCAGCTGGGAACAACGCCAATGAGCTATGTTCAGCGCAAACGAATTGAATTGGCAAGGCGGCTGCTGACAGCTACGAATATCGAAATCTCCACTATAGCAGAGAGAGTCGGCATGGAACCGTCTCATTTTTCCCGTACATTTAAAAAAGCAACCGGCGTCTCTCCCAGCACCTACCGTAACAGTACAAGGTAATGCACATGTTGATGAATGCTGTATGATCCTATGACAAAGAGCCCGTATGACCGCTGAAGGTCCGGGCTCTTTTATAATCTGCTTCTCCGTTTGTTTATCAAACTCTATCATTAGAATCAACACAGCGTTTTATTAGAATAAAAAAACAAAAAAAGAACCTGCTATTCGCAGGTTCTTCGTTACTTGTATACCGGTGAAAGGACTCGAACCTTCACGGGTCTCCCCACTCGATTTTGAGTCGAGCGCGTCTGCCATTCCGCCACACCGGCACAAACAAATACAAATAAATATGGCGCGCCCTAAGAGATTCGAACTCCTGACCTTTTGATTCGTAGTCAAACGCTCTATCCAGCTGAGCTAAGGGCGCAAGCTGTTGTTAAAACCAAAAAAAAACTGGAGGCGCCACCCAGATTCGAACTGGGGGTAGAGCTTTTGCAGAGCTGTGCCTTACCACTTGGCTATGGCGCCGTAAAACAAAAATGGAGCGGACGACGGGAATCGAACCCGCGACCCTCGCCTTGGCAAGGCGATGCTCTACCGCTGAGCCACGTCCGCTTAGCCATGATTTAAAATGGCTGGGGGTATAGGATTTGAACCTATGCATGACGGAGTCAAAGTCCGTTGCCTTACCGCTTGGCTAACCCCCAAAATAAAGGGCGATCGACGGGAATTGAACCCGCGAATGTCGGAGTCACAGTCCGATGCGTTAACCCCTTCGCCACGACCGCCAAACTACTAAGTAAATCTTTGGGTTAAATATGAAATTTCTATGGCAGGGGCAGCAGGAATTGAACCCACACTAACGGTTTTGGAGACCGCTGTTCTACCTTTAAACTATGCCCCTATAACTGGTGGAGGCTGATGGATTCGAACCACCGAACTCGGAGAGAACAGATTTACAGTCTGCTGCGTTTGGCCACTTCGCTAAGCCTCCACAATCAATTAAAAAAATGGTGCCGGCGAGAGGATTCGAACCCCCGACCTACTGATTACAAGTCAGTTGCTCTACCAACTGAGCTACACCGGCAAGTGTGTTGATTGTGTTGATATTTGATTATCAATGGTGGCTCGGGACGGAATCGAACCGCCGACACAAGGATTTTCAGTCCTTTGCTCTACCAACTGAGCTACCGAGCCAAGCAGTTTTCCTGCGAGCCCGATCTCGAGCAGATGCAGAAGGAATAAAATGGCGGAACCGACGGGATTTGAACCCGCGATCTCCTGCGTGACAGGCAGGCATGTTAACCCCTACACCACGGTTCCAAGCCATAAGGTGAAGCAATTGCGGGGGCAGGATTTGAACCTGCGACCTTCGGGTTATGAGCCCGACGAGCTACCGAGCTGCTCCACCCCGCGTCAGAGTGTAA
>NZ_KB899311.1 GCF_000378145.1 Saccharibacillus kuerlensis DSM 22868
TCGCCGTCATCGGGACCGCCTGTTGCATATACGGCTGGATTTGTAACCGTGATCATGATCTTCCAGTCATCGGCGTTCAGCGTCAGTGGAATAGTTGGTTGACCGTCGATTGTCGGGTGTTTCGCATAGTATTCTTTCAGTACATTCTCAAAGTCTTTAACCGTGCGGATTTCCGGATAGCCCAGTTCTTCCAATACAGCGACCTGCACTTCAAATCCGCCGCCTGCATCGAAGTAAGTGTTATCTACCATGGTGTTGGTAGGAATCGTATAGATGGAAGGGTCTTCTTTGCTGAATTTCAGACGGTTCATGTAGGGACCATAAATCCTTTTGATATTTGGTGCATGCTGCTCGATCAGATCCGTCAGATCCACCATGGCGCCTGCATTTACAAGCTTGCTCGTTTCACCTTTTGGGAAAATGATCTCCGGATAGTCGCCGGATGCAATCATCAGCGCGATCTTCTGCTGGTCCGTACCGCTTACGGCGAATTCCGCATTCAGCGTAACGCCTGTTTTCTCCGTAATTGCTTTGCCTACCGCATCCTGCATGCTGTTCCAGTTTGGACTGGCGTCGCCGCCGAAGAACGTAAACGTTACCGGTTCCGTACTGGAAGCTGCCGCGTTATCGCCACCACTCGATGGTGTCTTCGTAGTCCCTGCCGTTTCTCCGCCGCTGCTGCACCCTGCTGCTACGACCAAGGTGCTGCTCATAAGCAGAGCGGCCATTTTCTTTGTATTCCCTCTCATCAATCTACATCCCCCTTTGGATGAACCTCTGTATGTGTATAACGGGCTTAACCCGCTTATACCGGTACTGCGCTTGCCTTCCGACGTCAACAGACCGACTCTCATTTTTTAGTGATTTGTAATATAAAGCGTTTACATCATTGGTAATTAATAAAGCTTCATTCTTTTTCTGCGTTTTAAACCTAATTTTATGAATTTCCAAGGATTAGGATAAAGCGTTTTCGAATGAAACTTGAATAATTGCTTCATTTAATATTGTAAGTGCTTACAGTAAGAATATAACGCCGCACTAAGCCTTTGTCAATATAAATGTTTATTTTTGTTTCAAAAAGAAAAAGAACCCTTAAAAGGGCTCTTTTTCTTCAAAAACGTTCATTGCATGCTTACCAATTACTTGCCTGTGCCCCACAGTTCAACCGTATCCTTAACTTGTTGACTGAAGATTTCTTCCATCTTCACAATATCCGGAGCGTTAAGTTCTTGCAGCATACCGTCATAAACGGCATCGAACTTGTCCGGTGTTGCCAAGATTGCTTCCGGAATACGCTTGCGGACGATGTCCGTTTGCTTCTGGAAGGCTACCGTGTAAGCAGGATCGCTTGGAGCCGGCATATTGAATGCAGCTCCCCATGGGCTTGTACCCAGCTCTTCAGGCTGCGGGAACAGATCTTTCCAAGTTTCTGCGCCATATTCTTTCAGTGCGTCTTTTTCAGGCTGCGTATAAGCGGCTTGAATTTGTTCTGGGAAATTCGTCGTGTAATAGTTGCCCGTCGAATCTTTCACGCCGTCGCCGTAATGAGGAGCCATTGTCGTATACTGGCCGATCCCCGTTTCTTTTGCGAAACCTGCGGAATCTTTCGTTTTACGGTCTTGAACTTCTTGCGGAATTACACGTTTGCCGTCTTCGACATTATAATGCTTGCCTTCGATGCCCCACTGGGTCAGGATTTGTCCTTCGTCGGAAGCCATCCAGTCCAGGAATTTGATCGCGCGGATTTGTTCCGCTTCGCTCAGGTTAGTGGTAAGAGCGATCCCGTAACCGCCAGGGAAGCCTACATCCATGAAGGAATGGTCTTTATACTCTTCGCTCAGCGTAACCGGGAAGTGACCGAAGATACGGTTTTGCATCGTTTCGTCGCTCGAGTTTTTCAGTACGTTTTCAGCTTCGCTGTAGTCCCACTCCTGGTTGATCGTACCCAGAACGCGTCCGCTAGAAATTTTCGCTTTGTACTGATCGTCTTTTTGCGTAAAGGTTTCTTTGTCCAACAGACCTTCATTGTACATTTTGTTCAGCCAACGGAAGTATTCTTTCTCTTCCGGACGCTTGTAGTGCAGCTGCACTTCGAACGTTTCCGGATTGATATAGAACTCGCCGTTGTCCGGCAGGCCGGTAGCCAGGAACGCCGGGTTGGTTACCCCAATCATGATCTTCCAATCGTCCGCGTTCAGCGTCATTGGAATTGTCGGCTGTCCATTAATTGTCGGATGTTTAGCATAATATTCCTTGATGGCGTTCTCATAATCTTCTAGCGTACGGATTTCCGGATACCCCAGTTCTTTAAGTACTTCCAACTGCAGTTCGAATCCGCCGCCGGCGTCGAACGAAGTTTGTCCGACTCCGTTATAAGTCGGGATGACGTAGATGGACTGATCCTCTTTGCTGTATTTCAGACGGTTCATGTCGTCAGCAAACATCTTTTTGATATTCGGAGCATATTGATCAATCAGGCTCGTTAGGTCAACCAGTGCGCCGGCTTCAACCAACTTGCTTGTGTCGCCTTTCGGCATAATCAGGTCCGGATAGTCACCGGATGCGATCATCAGCGAGACTTTTTGCGTATCGCCGCCGATTGCGAATTCCGAATCCAACGTCACGCCCGTTTTTTCCGTAATGACTTGGCCGACTTCGTCTTTCATTCCGGTCCAGTTCGGGTTGGTGTCCGCACTGAACAGGCTGAACGTAATCGGTCCGCTTTCCGTATCTGCAGCTGCGCTGTTGTCGCTCGAGCCGCCGCCGCATGCCGTCAAACCTACGATAGATGCCAATGCTACAGGTGCTACCCATTTGGTTCTTTTACTTGCCACTTTAAAAAACCTCCCTTTTTTTCAATCACCCTGAAAACTTTATCTATATGAGCGCTTTGTCAAAATTTCCGCAATGTTTATTAGGCGAACTTTGCAAAGTACCCTTTGTATATCGGGAGGCCGGAGCCTCCCATGAATACCTTGGTTAGATGGGTTAGTAAATGTAGATTACGATTTTACCGCACCCAGCGTCATACCGCTGACGAAGTACTTTTGCAGGAACGGATACACAATAAGGATTGGCACCGTAACGACGATTGTAATCGCCATCTTGATCGATTCCGGAGAAATATTCTGCATCTTCGATGCCATGTCGTTCGCGTTGACCATCTGTCCGCTGCCGCCCTGCTGGGTACTTTGAAGTACCTTCATCAGTTCGAACTGCAGCGTTGTCCATTCGGGATGGCGTCCGTTATACAGATACGTATCGAACCAAGAATTCCACTGCCCAACCGCTAGGAACAGCGCGATTGTAGCCAATACTGGCTTACAAAGAGGCAGAATGATCTTCCAGAAAATCGTGAAGTCGTTCGCGCCGTCCAGCTTTGCCGATTCCTGCAGTGCATACGGCAGGCCGTCCATAAAGGAGCGGATGACGATAACGTTGAAGGCATTGACGACAGTTGGCAGAACATAGACCCAGAACGTGCCCAGCAGATCCAGATCGCGGAAGAGGATGTATACCGGGATCAGACCGCCGGAAACGTACATCGTTACAACCAGGAACGTCGAAGTGAATTTGCGGGCCTGGAAATCAGGGCGGCTAAGTGTGTACGCCAACATCGACGCGCTGATCAGACCGAACAGTGTACCAATGACTGTACGGGCAATGGAGACCCAGAGCCCCCGGACCAGCCCTTCATACTGAAAGATTTGCTGGTAATTCTCGAATGTGAAGACTCGCGGGAAGATCGTAATGCCGCCTCTGACTGTATCGCCCGACTCGTTGAGAGAGATCGCCAGTACGTTGAGGAACGGATACAGCGTAACGATCAGAACCAGGGACATTAGAACAATATTCGCAATGTCGAATACTTTATCGCCGCGTGTGGCGTTGAATGCTTTAGGTGCTGCCATAACCTTCCCCCCCTTACATGATGCTTTCTTTGGAAATTCGCTTGAAGATGCCGTTGACCGTGAACAGCAGGATTACGCTGACAACGGAATTGAAGATACTGATTGCGGTACCGTACGAGAAGCGTCCCATCTGCAATCCGTACTGCAGCGCATACAGCTCAAGCACCTGCGAGTATTCCTGCACCAAGTTGTTGCCGAGGAGGAATTGTTTCTCAAATCCGATTTGCAGCAGGTGACCGATCTGCATAATGAAGAGCACGGAGATCGTTGTCCGGATACCCGGAAGTGTGATATGCCACATCTGTCTGTAACGGCTTGCTCCGTCGACGCGGGAAGCTTCATACAATTCCGGGTCGATACCCGTAATGGCCGCCAGATAGATAATTGTGTTCCAACCCATTTCCTTCCAAACATCGGAAGCGGTTACAATGTACCAGAACCACTCGCCTTTGGCCATGAATTGGATCGGTTCGTTAATAAGATGAAGTCCCAGCAGCAGGTCATTGATGGCACCGCCCTGAGTCGACAGCATTTTCGTAACAAGACCGGCTACAACGACCCACGATACAAAGTGAGGAAGATAAGAGACCGTTTGCACGAAACGCTTGAATATCATGCCGCGAAGCTCGTTAAGCAGCATAGCGAAAATAATCGGAATGACGAAACCGACAAGCAGTCCAAGGACGCTCATTGCCAGTGTGTTGCGAAGTGCGAGATAGAAGCGATCATCTTGGAAGAGTTGAACGAAGTGTTCGAACCCTACCCACTCTTGTTCGAAAAATCCTCTGCCCGGTTTGAAGTCCTGAAAAGCCATCGTCCATCCCCACAGAGGCAGGTAACTGAATACGAAAGCCCAGATAACAAAGGGCAATGACATTAAATACAGATACCTTTGCTGCAGAGCCGTTCGCCAGAAACCTTGCTTTTTAAAGCGCTTACCAGCGTTTGAGTCGGCAGCAGGAGTATCCGGGTTTTTGGAAGTGCCGCCTGGTGTGAGCGTTCTCATTTTCATAACCCCTCCTGATTTCCTTTATGAATTAATGATAAGCGTTTTTTATGAAAGCGCATACCCTACGAATTTTAGACAAAATCATGCGAAAATTAGACATTAAAAACACCCTACCTAATAATTCGCAAAAAAAGGGGGTACAAATTAGAGATGGGCTCCAATTTGTACCCTCTTAAGCGATCGCTTGGAAACTATACGCTTATTAAGATCATATTGAGAAACTATTTAATACTCTTATACCTGATGGTAAAAGGCTGTTCAGCTTCCTCCGCCTCGTCGCTCATCATGCGCTTCGCTCCGGTAAGCGGAAGGTGAGGTGCCGACATATTTGCGGAATTTCGAGTGGAAATAGTCCGCATTGGAGTATCCGACTCTGGCTGCCACCTGATGCACTTTCAGTCCCTGCGTCAGCAGTTCCTTCGCCTTTTCGACACGAATTTTGTCGACAAATGCATTGAAATATTCACCCGTGTAATTTTTGAACAGTTTGCCAAGATAACCGCTGTTATAGCCGAACATTTCTGCCAGCACTTCAAGCTTCAGATTCTCGCTGTAATTGCGGCGAATAAAATCGATCATCTGCTTCAGCACGGTATCCTTATTTGCTCCGCCGAATTGATCGATCAGCTCGCCCAGTCTTGAATGCATTTGTTTTTTCAAAACGTCATAATTCTGTGCCTGGTTAATATCCGACAACAACAGGCTGTGATAGCTCTGTGCCAACTCTGCCGCGGAGGACTCTCCGGAAGAAAGCTTTCCTATCGCCAGCGACAATGTACGGGAGTATTCGCTGCGAACAGCCGCCTCGTCCATTCTCCGGCTTAGTGCTGCCTGTTCCAGCTCCCTCAATACTTTCTCAACCGCTTCACGACTGCGGATGTCCAGCGCGTAATACAGCTTATCTCCAAGCTGAGGTCCGTCCTCGTTCTCTGCTAAAGCTTCTGAAGCCTCCGAGACGGTGAAGACGGTATCGTATGCCGAGCGATCGATGACCGATCCACTTTCGAAGAAAAAGCGCGAATGCAGCAGATACTCGGCTTCGCGGAATGAAGCTCCGATATCGATCAGGTTGTCGACAACGGATCCGCATGCGGCATGAAACTCCAGCTCACCGGCCGCGTCACTTAAATGACTGCGCAGCGAGTCTCCGCACTCGACATGACTTTGACGGACAAGCAGCAGACCGATATGAGAACCTGCCGAGAACAAGATGCCTCCGCCCGGCTCCTCGAATGTTTCTTTGAGACGCTGACGGAATACGGCATGCTGACGCGACTCCATCTCGGATCCGCCGTAAGCGTCCAGCAGAACAATTCGGTAAGCAGGCGCCGACAGTGCCAGCGCCTCAACCAGCTTTCCCCGGTGATCGTCGTCCGCCGACACTTCCTCAAACAGCAGCTCTTCAACAAGCTGTGCCTTGGGCAGTGCCGCGTCATGCTCAGATCTGACGCTGCGAGCTTCCTGCTCGCGCTGCAGCTGCTCCCTTACACGCCGCAGCTCGTCAAGCAGTTCCTCCTCGTCGACAGGCTTGAGAAGATATCCGCTGACACCGCTGACGATTGCCCGCTTGGCGTAATCGAATTCCGCATAACCGCTCAGAATCAAAAAGTGGGCCAAAGAGTTGTCTTGACGCACTTTTTCGATCAGATCAAGTCCCGTCATTCCAGGCATTCGAATATCTACGATCGTTAAATCCGGTGCAATCTGTCCGAACTTCTCCAATCCTTCTTTGCCGTTAGAAGCCGTATCGACAATCTCAAATCCTTCGGCTCCCCAATCAACGATTGTACGCAGTCCTTCGCGAATCATCGGCTCGTCGTCCACAATTAGCACTTTATACATCATTCGTCCCTCCCGGCGGGTATCTTAAAGTAAATTTGTGTTCCTTTGCCGAGCTCGCTCGAAATATGCAGCCCGCATTCTTCCCCATAGGTCATAATTAGTCGTTGATGCACATTACGCAATCCAATTCGGCTCTCTTCCTTCTCGTCCTTCTCGCGAATCGATTCTTCCACTTGACGCAGCCGCTCCGGTGTCATCCCCGCACCATTGTCGATTACATCAATCAGCACCTCTTCGCCTATACGAACGGCATGCAGCGAGACCGTACCTTCTTCTTCTTTGTTTTCCAATCCGTGAACGATAGCGTTTTCGATCAGTGGTTGTATAACAAGAGGCGGCAGCAGCACTTCAAGCGTATCGGACTCCGCCGCAAGCTCATAATGCAGCCGGTCTCCATGCCGGAACTTTTGAATTTCCAGATATGATTTCACCAGATCCAGTTCGCTTTTAAGCGACGTGTGCCGGTGCCCGATCTCCAGATTACGCCGAATCAACTTGCCCAGCAGTCGAACGATACGCGCGATATCTTTTTCCCCTTGAATATGGGCTCGCATCCGGATTGATTCTAGTGCATTGAAAAGGAAATGGGGATTGATCTGGCTCGCCAGCATCTTGAGCTTGATCTCCCTCTGCATGACTTCAAGCCTATTGTTCGCTTCGCTTGTCTCATAAACCTGCTTCATCAATTCCTTGATGCTAGTTACCATATAATTGAATTGTTCGGACAGCTGGCCGATCTCATCATATCCGTCGATCCGCGACACGGTCTCCAGGTTACCTTCCGCCAATTGATTGAGATTTCGGTTCAGCTTGTGCAGCCGCGAACTGATCAACCGCGAATTAAAATAGACGGCCAGCAGCGCCATCAGCAGGATAAAGACAATCAGCGCAGCTCCGATTAAGCCAATTCGGTTGGCGTCGTATACAATGCTTTCGGACGAGAAAGCGGAGACAATCGTCAGACCGTTCTTGCTGGAATCGGGAATAAGCGTATTGATTGAAATTTGGTAATCGATTCCGCCGATCTGCCGCTCGAACGTCCGCTCCTGCTCAGCATCTCCAACGGACACTTCGAATCCCATTTCGCTGAGCGTGCGACCGATCGTCGAACGCTCTTTTGCCGCAACGATGTAACCATCCTTGTCGGCAACCATGGTATCGAATGGCTCCTGGCTGAGCAGCGAGTTCAAGTAATCGGTATTCACCCGAATCACCAATACACCCGAGCTGTTCGAATTCGGAAATACAATATGTCGAACCAGGCTGAGCTGTTTGCTCGAATTCAAAGACGGAAAGTTTGTGTAGTGGACAGGATCGTTGATATAGCTCCATACAATCGCCCGGACTTTAGGATCAACCGCTTCTTTGTACCACGCCGTTTCCCGAATTTCGCTGGTAGCGTTCATGAACTCCAGATTGTCCAGCAGTGTCGGATTTTGGACATACAATTGAATGCTTTCAATTTCGTTATACGTACGTGCGTAGTCGGTAAAGTCGGTGTATCCGCGATAAGCGTTGACCAATTCGATCGGATTGTCTTCCGGATAGATTGTCGTTGCCACACGTTCCATATCTCGATCCAGCACCAGTTGATTGGATACATTGATCGGAACATTAATCTGGTTCTCGATTTGCGTTTTCATGCGTTGAACGTTATTCTCGGTCTGCTCCGTCGCCTTCTCCAAGGCATCCTGTCTGAAGTACTGGATTACGATAAAGCCGACGATGAGCACAGGAATCATGACAACGATTACATAAAAAAAGATCAACTTGTTGCGTATTTTCATATCGTTTAGCCATCTGATAAATCGTTTCCTCACGCGCTTCATCCTCCGCATATTCAGCAGTTCATGCTGCCTTCCGCCTTGACAATCGCCTTTCGGCTCTTCAACATCATACCACAGAAAACAGCCGCTGTTTATTCAAGCTCTTGCCGTAAGGTATGCGCGTTGCGAATTTGGGAAAAGCAGACTATACTACAACAGTGTAAAGCTTTGGCGTATCTTAGGCTGCGCCGCCTGCTCTTAAAGGAGGGTATATGTATTATTTAGCCGCTTTTCTGCTGTCGTTGGTCATTGCCCTAATTTTGATTCCTATCCTTCGAAAATGGGCCGTTCAGCTTGATTTTGTCGATAAGCCGCGTCCGGATAACGAGCGGAAGCTGCATAGGGAGCCTATTCCTCTAATGGCAGGAATTGCGCTGTTTGTTGGCTTTGCTGTCACTTATATATTATTTAATGGTATGACGCCTACGGAATCCGCAGCCGTACTGGCCGGTTCGCTGATGATTTTGCTCATTGGCCTTGTAGACGATTGGTACAAAGTGAGCCGCCGGGAGTTCCCCGCACTGCCTAAGCTGATCGTACAACTGCTTGCCGCACTGCTTGTGTATCTGGCAGGCATCCGCTTCTCGGGCTTCACCAATCCGTTCACCGACAATTACGTTATGCTGCCTGAATGGCTGCAGCTTGTATTGACGTTGTTATGGATTTTTGGCGTCACTACGGTGATCAACTTCACCGACGGTCTTGATGGCCTCGCAGGCAGCCTTGTAACGATTTCGGCAGGTACGCTGTTTGTTGTTGCTATTGCCGAGCAGCAGGGCGATTCCGCCATTATGGCTATCAGTCTGGTGGGAGTCGGCTTGGCTTACTTGAAGTACAACAAGCCGCCCGCCAAAGTCTATATGGGCGACTCCGGCGCGACGTTCCTCGGCTTTATCCTGGCAATTATCGCCTTGGACGGAGCTTTCAAGCAGGCGACTCTGCTTTCGCTGTTTGTACCGATCCTGGCGCTTGGCGTGCCGATCTTCGATAATATTTTTGTTGTGCTGAAGAGAATGAAGGACGGCAAGAAAATTTATGAAGCAGATGCTTCCCAGATTCACTACCGGCTTCTGTCCAGCGGATTGAATCCGAAACAAGTACTGCTTGTCCTGTGTCTGATCAGTGTCTGTCTCAGCTTGTCATCCATCATTCTGCTCCTGCTTCCGATCTGAAGGAGCTTATACGCCAAAACAACCCTCGCATTCGATCTCTATGATCGGATGCGAGGGTTGTTTGATACCAGATCCATTTTTCGGCGACTGAGCAGTTATCCCCTCTGCCAGAGCGCTTTACTTCCGGTTCATTCGGTAATGCAGCAGCACCTGTGGACCGACCGGTCCTTCCTTACGGTGGCCGCGATCTTCAAAGCCGGCCTGTTCATAAATATGAAGCGCCGCTTGATTATGTTGATTGATGACCAGTACAATCTCATTCATGTCGGGGAAATAATCGCTGACGAACTTTGGAAGCAGATTCATCGCGCGCTTGGCATAACCTTTTCCCTGATCGGGCAGATTCACAGACAACGAACGTACCAGCATTGCACGCGGCGATTCCGTAATACTTCGGATGCGATCTCCCCGATGGAGAACGAAAAAGCCGACAGGACGTTTATCCACTAGTATGACGATCGGATGCCGATCCCGGTCTTCCCTGCATAACTGGATCGCCCTAACCGGCAAAGCCGTATACTTTTCTTGTTCGGCGGATACCTGGTAGTTTTCAAATAAAGCTTTCTCATATTCCGGACGGAAAAACTTCAACTCCACCTTTGGCTCCGTTCCCTCGGGCATACTGCTCATCCTTCGTTCCTCCTGTCTTCGCTCCGGGCAAGCCCGGAAATGCGCGGCGCACCGGGAAGTATTTGAAGATGACACCGTCATCTTACTATTAAACGCGAACATTCCTACTCTAACCGCCAGTTAGACGTATTCGTGTTCTTACTCGACAATCTGCTTGACCCGTCCTACTTGACCGTCTTGAAGGCGGACTTTGATTCCATGCGGATGTGACGCGGAATTGGTCAGAATATCTTTAACGACGCCTCTTGTCAGCGCGCCTGTAGATTGGTCTTTCTTAAGTACGATATCGACTGTAATACCCGGCCGAATATCGGATCGGTTCTTTCCGTTCATCGTATTCACTCCTTCTCGATCAGTTCCATCCATCATAGCATACAGTCCTTGAACCGCCCAAATGAAAAAAGCCGTTTGCTGAGAAAGCAAACGGCTTTTTCTACAAGATAGAAAATGATGCAGCACATATCGAAAATGCAGCTAATGGGTTATTTCATTTGTTATTCGTTCAGTGCTGCCTTCAAAGCTTCCAAGTTGCTCCGCATAATCGACAAATAGTCTTCTCCCGCAGCGATCTCTTCTTCCGTCAATCCGCTGAATATTCCTGTTAATCCGATCAGAACGGCGATAACGATCGCCGACAGGAAGCCTCCCGCCATACGCAGTGCCAGCGCAGCCGGCAGTACAAGCAGTGCCGATACCAGCAGTACACCGACAATCGGCATTGCAGCGGCAACTGTCATACCGGTCAGTACGGCAAAGGCAGTTGATAGAGCCCGAACTGGTACACCGGCGATCCCGGCTGTTTCTCCGTCAAATGTCAAAGCGTACATGGGACGCCGAAACAATAGGAAAAATAGGATTCTGATCGCGGCGGCTCCTCCGATCAACCAGAGATGCCTTGTGCTGACAGCCACAATTGAACCGAATAAATAAGAACTAAAACTTTGTGACAGCGTTCGTCCGAAGCTCATCAATACGATGGCCAGTGCCAATCCCCCGGTCATGATAATGAAACCGACACTTCCGCATAAGTGAGGTAAGCATTTCGCAGCCATTCAACCAGCAGCGCTGCAACGACCGCCGCAATAAAGCCTCCGATCGAACCGTTAATGCCCAGAAGTGTTCCTCCCGCTACGCCGGCCAATAATACATGAGAGAGCGTATCCGCCATCAATACCTGCCGGCGCAGCATCAGATAGACGCCGATCACCGGCGCAATAATTCCAATCAGCGCCCCGGCCAGAAAAGCGCGCTGCATAAATTGCTTCTGTCTGCCCGAGAGTTCTCCGATCCGGCGTTTTCTTAGCTCCCACATGCCTACCTGCTCAAGACTGTCATGAACCAACCTTTCCTGCTCCGGCCCGTAGCGCCAAACAAACCCAATCTTGCATGACAGCCTGATCATACCAGTTCGATGACCCGGCTGGGAAAGCTCGAATTAAATGAAGCGGCATGCTGGGGAACGTAACCAATGATTGGTTTCTCCCCATCGAACGCTTCCTTATTCAGTTCGACACTGCCGCTCCAAGGCTTAAGCAGGCCGAGCAGGATTTTAAGCACCGTCGTCTTGGAGGTGCCATTGGGACCTGTAATTCCCAGAAACTCGCCCTTGTACACGTCCAGCGATACGTCCTGCACGACTGGCGTATCGCCGTATCCGAACACGACGTCTCGCATGGAAGATAGAATCACGTCAACCGCTCCTTACGTAATCATTACGATTAAAAAAAATACAAAAAATAAAAACCTTGCCGACTACCTTCTGTTCAGTCTGTTCGGCTTAACGCGTTTCCCGGTGAATCGTGTATTTCTTAAGGCGCGGACTATACTTCTTCAGTTCCATACGCTCCGGATGGTTACGTTTATTTTTTGTTGTCGTATAATTGCGGTCTCCGCATTCCGTGCAGGCCAGTGTAATGATCACTCTCATGGTTAAACCCTCCTGTAAATTCGAACACCGAATGATTTCATTAGAAAATAGTTTCATTAAAAATTCGATGTTTGTATTTATCGTAATATTTACGAATAAACAAAGTATAACGGCCTCTTCCCCTATGTCAAGATCGGCAAGCTAGCGTAGGCAGTCTTACCAGCTGGATTTGGTTATGCCCGGAATTTGTCCTTTATGCGCCAATTCTCGGAACATAATGCGGGAAACTTTGAACTTACGCAGGTAGCCGCGCGGACGTCCCGTCATTTCGCAGCGATTTTTAAGGCGGGTTGGCGAAGAATCGCGCGGCAGCTTTTGCAAAGCCGCGTAATCGCCTTTCTCTTTCAATTCGCGCCGCAGCTCCGCATACTTCGCTACCATTTCCTGACGCTTTTTCTCTCGTACTACTTTTGACTTCTTGGCCATGTGCAATCTCTCCCTTTTCGCTATATGGTGTTACCCTTGCTGTGAATCCGTGAGTGCTGAGTCCGTGAGTCTCCGGTTCTGCCCGAACTTACAATTGATCCGACTTACACAACCGCTTCTTCGGCAGCCGCCCAAGGGAGTGGATTATCGAAGTTGGCCCAGTCCGCTGTCATTTCTTCTTCGTTCAGCAGGCAGGCATCCAGTTCCGCCTCGATATCTTCGCGATCCATGTCAATTCCAATCAGCACAAATTCGTTGATCCGATCGCCGTTCTGCTCATCCCAACCTTCGGCAAGCTCCGGCTGTTCGGTGAACAATTCCCGGCGCTCGTCTTCCGGCAGACCTACAATCCAGCTTCCGGCCGGCCCAAATTGAATCGAAGAACCCGCCTGGCTGAAGCTGGCCGCCCAATCCTCCTTGACCGCGATCCACATTAGTCCTTTGGCTCTGACTACTTCTGCCGGCCACTCTGCCAGTACGTTCGCCAAGCGTTCCGGATGGAAAGGACGTCTTCGGCGATAAACGAACGAGCTAATACTGTACTCTTCGGTTTCCGGCGTATGCTCTTCTTTTTGCAGCTCGCGAATCCAACCTGGCGCCAAGCTCGCTTTTTCAAAGTCGAACAAGCTCGTATTCAAGATCTCCGCCGGATCGACTTGACCGCGAACGGTACGGATGATCTTGGCCGAAGGCTGCAGTTTGCGAAGCACGCCCTCCAGCCGCTGCAGTTCTTCCCCTTCGACCAAGTCGCATTTGTTCAGCAGCAGCACGTCGCACCTTTCAATCTGGTCAATCAGCAGATCCGTTACATCGCGCAGATCGTCGTCTCCGGCCGCCTGTCCTCGCGCCAGAAGACTTTCGCCGGACTCAAAGTCGTGCCAGAAACGGTAAGCGTCGACAACCGTTACCATGCAGTCCAGACGGGCAGTAGCAGTCAGATCGACTCCCGTATTCTCGTCCGCATACGTAAACGTCTGTGCGATCGGTACCGGCTCGCTGATTCCGGTCGACTCGATCAGGATATAGTCAAATCGTCCTTCAGCCGCCAGTTTCTCCACTTCGCGCAGCAGATCTTCCCGCAGCGTACAGCAGATACAGCCGTTCGACATTTCGACCAGCTTCTCTTCGGTCCGCGACAATCCGGCTTCGCCGGCCACAAGATCCGCATCCACATTGATCTCGCTCATATCGTTGACGATGACCGCCACCTTCAGACCCTGACGGTTATGAAGAATATGATTCAATAGAGTCGTTTTCCCCGATCCCAAGTAACCGCATAAGACGGTAACGGGAATTTTTGTATGTTCCATTTTACTGCCCCTCACTTAAATAGTAATTATTACGATTAATAAACGATACTATACTCCTTACTTCTGATATCTGTCAATGCTGATGCAAAAAAAGACGAAGAACCGGGATCTACCGGATCTTCGTCTTTACTGGTTGCTCGCCATATACGCAGGTTAATCTCTTGAGTTTGCAGGCCTGCTCCTGCTGCCGCGCATCTTCAATCGTATTTGCTCGTTTTTTTGCCTTCGCTTTGGCTCAGCAAATATTCAAAGTCATTTTCCAGACGCTTGCGCTCAGCCTTTTTCGCTTCCGCAGTCATCCTCAATTCTTCCTGACGCCGTTCTTCTTCAGTCGCTTTGAGTTCGTTCGCTTGAGCCTGCAGCTTCGCCAGCACTTCAGGATTGAGCATATCTTTCAGCGTCGCCGGCTTGTCTGAAGCGGCCGGACGGGCATTTTGTTGTTTTTTCTTGGCAGCCATTTGCGTTCCCTCCCTTTCCTTAAGGCTTCCTTACCTAGAAACCTTCTTCTCTATTATAAAACGGATGCAATAGGAAAGGAACCTGAAAGAAAGGAAGGGGTTGTGTATAACTAGAGGATTATTCACAAGTTATTCTACCCTTATTCACATAGTTATCCCCAAAAAAACGCGCGTTATCCCCAACCTGTTGAAATCTTTCACATTTTCTTCACATAAAGGGCTTTATCCATCCACATTCTTCCGTTAGCCCGTATGGTGTTTACCGTGTATCTCTTTTAAGTCACCGATTGGGTCATGTGTAGGAAAATACTCAATTCCGACGTAGCCGTCGTAGTTCGTTTGTTTAATTGCATCGAATATACGGTCATAATTCAGTTCTCCCGCAAAAAGCTCGTTTCTTCCCGGTACGCCGGCAGCTTGAATATGGCCGATACGGTGAATCCAGTTCTGCATGCGGGCAATCACGTTGCCTTCCATGATTTGAACATGATAGAAATCATAGCAGACTTTGACGAGCGGGTGATCGACTTCTTCGACGATCTGAAATGCTTCTTCCGATTTGTTTAAAAAGTATCCGGACAATTCCTTATCGCGTATCGTGTTCATCGGCTCGATTGCCACGGTTACGTTGTGTTTTTCAAGGAGAGGAACTGCAGCTTTAAGCCCTTCTATCAAACTTTCCCGCATCTCGTTTCGGCTCTTCCCCTCCACTTCGAAGCCTACACTCTGCACCATTGTTGGAGCCCCGAGAAAAACTGCAGCTTCCGCTGCCCTTTCCACTTCCTCCAGCGCCTCCGTTCTTCCCTCCGGTTCAAGCATTGTTTCCGTTAACAGTACAATCGAAGCGACATCCATTCTGAACTCTTGGCACATGTCCTTGATCCGCTGTAAATCCTTATCCGCCCAAGACCAGAATTCGATTGCTTTCGCTCCCATGTCATGAAGAATAGGGAGAGCCTCATAGATACTGCGTCCGTCAAAAAGAGTCTCGGTGTTATAGGAAAGTTTCATAAGTATGGCTCCCTTCATTGGATTGATGGAATAAATGTGCGACAAACGCTTTTATGTTCAAATTCTATCCACCTTTATCTCAAACGAATCAGGGACAATGTCAGAAAAACAAAAAAAGCCGCAGCGCAGCGGCCCTAAAGTGAAAAAGCGAAGAAAAAGAGGTCTGCTGTCCAGCGCATTCCTTCTCTTTTCCTCCCCTTATAGAATTTCTAATCCAACTGCTTCAATCCGGTTTCCAAGTTGTTCATCGCTAATGCTAGACGGTCGGCAAGTTCGCCAATGTCCTTTTTACCCTGCGAAGGATCTTGAGATACCGTTAGAATGGGGTCTCCGATAACGATCCGGGTTTTTTTTCCGCTCAGCAGCTCCTTGAGTCCGGTGGGACCGGCGTACGCCGCAGGTACGATTGGAACCTTGGCCATATTGGCGATTGTGACGGCACCGCGTTTCATCGGCACATCCTCGGACGAACGTGTGCCCGACGGGAAGATCCCGATTGTCTTGCCCTGCTTGAGCAGCTGGATCGGAACTTTTAAGCTGCTTGGTCCCGGCTTTTCGCGGTCTACCGGGAAAGCATTGATATCACGCAAAAATTTATCGGCAATCCTTTTCCGGAACAATTCCTTTTTGGCCATAAAATGAACTTCGGTCGGCAGCAGCGAAGTGCCCAGCGCCACAACGTCCATCCAGCCTCTATGCGTGCACGTAATCACGTACCCGCCCTCCTTTGGCAGCTTGTCCGCTCCGATAACCTCGAACTTTCCAAATCCCCGTAATAAGAGTCTGGCAAATCTGGCGATTGGTTGATACAACACGTCGACTGCTCCTTCCATATTCCACTTGTTCATATTTTAGCATCTGGTCCTAAATTTAAGACGCAGCTGTTTTTTATGCAAAAATGCCCGGCACGTTGTTAGTGTACCATGTGTTCAGTCTTCTGAACAGCCGTCTGACTTGAAAAAGCGCGGCGCTTTTCGATCAAACCGGGTAGCGGGGCGCGGCCGGATAGCCTATAATGACGATAAGTCAATTCTTTTGCATGCATTTCCGATCCCCAGAACGAAATGCACCAAAATTCTATCCGTACACGAAGGAGACCGGCGCATACAATGAGCGACTTTATTCTATTTAAACTGGCCGACAAAACTTATGGTGTCCCTTTTCATGAAATCGACGAAATCCAGAATTCCAAGCCTGGTACGTCAATTCCGTTCTCCTCAGACTGGCACGAAGGTGTCGTCAAGATTCGCGAAGACATCTATACGATTCTTAATCTCCGCAAAAAATTGAATGTATCCCACGAGGAACAGCGCGATACGGACAAATTCATTCTGCTGCGCCGCGAGAAAGTTGCTCTGCTCGTCGATTCGCTTGACGATACGGCTTCCGTTCCCGATACGGCATTGACCGATAACGAAGAAACGGCAAGCCGCCGGTTCCTTCCCTCTGTGTTCGAACACCGCGATCGGCTTGTTCTCGTCTTAGATGTGGAATCCCTGCTGGCCACAACAACCGGCGGTGGAGCTTAAGTACCGTTCCGAAGATTAAAAGCATTTGGATATTTCGGCGGATTCCGATTTGGTACTCCATCAGAATCCGCTGTCTGAATAAACGACAAAAAGCCCCGATGAGGAACTGGGGCTTTTTGTCGTTTTCACGGCTTCCGGGTACAAGAGAAGTGGCTGCGAATAAAAAATGTTTGTTGGAAAGTTCCCGTAAGTGAAGTGGACCTCTACTTGGAAGGACTGGAATACGGGGGCCGGATGAAAGGTGCCGCAAAATACGAGAGCGCCAGCGGTTGATTGATCTAGCGGATGATGGGGCCGTTTATGCTGCTGGTCTGTGACACTCTTATCTCTTAGAACGCAGACTCCTTAAATTTGGATCACTTTTTCTAGTTTTTATTTTTCAAAATTAAAAGTGCGTGCCCTGTTCCCGATTAGTTCCGCCACATTGAAGCAATCGCGGCGATTTGTTCCGGTGTCGTTCGGCAGCAGCCGCCGATCAGCTTGGCTCCAGCTTCGTGCCAAACGCGTGCCGCATCGGCAAAATGACCGCAGGCAGCCGTCTCTCCGGCATGCCAAGTCTTGGTCGAAGCATCGTAGCTTTCCCCGGAGTTCGGATAAACTAACACCGGCTTGCTCGTATGAACAGCTAACTGTGCGACCGCTTCGGCTGCAGCCGAAGACGGTGCGCAGTTCACGCCGATCGCCGCAACGAACGGATAAGCTTCAAGCGCATATGCGCACTCCTTCAGCGGCGTACCTTCACTGATTCGACTTCCGTCCCGAAGTGAAAAAGACACCCAGGCGTAAGTTCCCGGAAACTCTTCCAGCAGCTTTGCAAGAACTACAGCTTCCTGCAGTGACGGAATTGTCTCAAAAGCGAGCACATCGGCACCCGCTTCGACTAACGCCCGCATTCGCGGACGATGGAACTCTGCGAGCCGCTCATCATCGACACCGTATTGACCGACATATTCTGAACCGTCCGCCAAATAAGCGCCGTAAGGACCGACAGAAGCTGCAACAAGCGGCTTCGGCCGACCGTTATGCTCAGCTTCCGCCCAGAAAGCGTCCCGTGCTTCTGCCGCCAATGTGACCGTCTGACGGATCAGATTCAGCGCTTGCTCTTCGCCAATACCTTTCGCGGCAAAACCTTCGACAGTTGCCTGATAACTCGCTGTAATCGCACAGTCTGCGCCGGCACGGAAATAATCGGCGTGTACACGCCGGATCAGCTCAGGCTGCTCCAGCAGTACACGGGCCGACCACAGCGGATCGTCCAAGTTGCAACCGTGACGCTCCAATTCGGTCGCCATGGCTCCGTCCAGAATCATTACCGGGTAGTGATCCAAAATAGCTTCAATCGGATTGTTAGGCAGTGGCTTTCTCATGCTTGATTCTCTCCTCCACCGGCCCGATTACGGGCAGTGATATAGTAAGCTGCATAGCAGAATAAAATGAACGGAATTCCGAAGTACAGCGCAATGCGCTGTGTCGGATCGAAAGCAATGCCAATGCAGGACAGCAGGCACAGCAGGAATGAAGCGATCGGTACGAAAGGGTACCACGGGGTGCGGAACGCCAAATCCCGAACAGAATGTCCGGCTTTGATATAAGCGCGCCGGAACAGAAGCTGCGATAAGCTGATGCTCATCCAGACGATGACAACCGCAAGACCCGAGATCGAAACCAATGCAATATATACCGTATCCGGAGCAATGATGCCGGACAGCAGTGCCAGCGCTCCTCCTACCATGCTCAGCATTAGAGCGTTCAACGGTATTCCGCGCGCATTAATACGTGCCAGTGAACGAGGAATTGTACCTTTGGCCGCCAACGACCACAGCATACGCGACGATGCATATAATCCCGAATTGGCTGCTGACAGGATCGCTGTCAAAATGACGAAATTCATCACGTCCGCAGCATATGGAATGCCTACTCGGTCAAGTACCGCTACAAACGGACTTTCCAATACACCTGCGTCGTTCATTGGTAGCAGCGCCGACAGGACGAAGATCGTACCGATGAAAAATAGTACTAGACGCAGCAGCGTCGTTTTGATTGCTTTCGGTATGGTGCGTGCCGGATCGACCGTTTCGCCGGCGGCGATGCCGATCAGCTCTGTACCGGAGAAAGCAAAGTTGACAGCCAACATCGTTAGTAGAATAGCGCCGGCTCCATTCGGGAACCAACCGTCTGCGGTCAGGTTCGAGAGCAGCGGCGCCGTTTCACGGCCTTCCATTGGAACGATTCCGAATACGGCTGCCGCTCCAATTATGATAAACACGACAATCGTCAATACTTTAACAAGCGAGAACCAGAACTCCGATTCCGCGAAAAAGCGTACGCTGCTTGCGTTCAGGAAAAAAATCAATGCCGCAAACAGTGCACTCCAAATCCAGACGCTCACGTCGGGGAACCAGCGCTGCATTAACAGACCAGCCGCCGTAAACTCCGAACCAAGTGCCACCGTCCATGTCAACCAATACAGCCAAGCGACTGTATAACCGGTGGCCGGACCGATATATTTGGCTGCATAGCTGTGAAATGCTCCCGTTTCCGGCATATGTACAGACAATTCCCCAAGGCACAGCATGACGAGGTAAACGGCAATCGCTCCTACCAGATAAGACAATATGGCGCCAATCGGACCGGCCTGCTGGATGGTGTAACCGGAACTGAGAAACAGCCCTGTACCGATGACTCCGCCGAGCGATAGCATCACAACATGTCTAACCTGCATCCTCCTTTGAAAATGACCTTCTTTTTCTTGTTCCATTCCTATTCTCCTCTTCCAGTCCACGTGCCAAAGAGGCGTCTTCATATGAAAGCGCCCCAGAAACCCTTGCGTGCTGGGGCATGCTTCAATTTTGCTCGCCCCTTGGCTCTTTGCAATCTCGAACCATTCTCTTGCAAACCTGCACAGCCAAACTATGATATGCAATAACTGCAGCAGAATTCAAAGTAATGCCCGTAGGACCAACGATTTTCAAACCAATATACCGAGGACTAACAGGGTATGTCAATAATTATTTTATGTCCCTTCACCGCATTGAACCGTCAGTCCGAACAAGCGAATGGATAACTGCCCTGCTTATTGACATTTAATTTGAAAATATTCTGGCGTATACGCAATTCCATCCGCTTGTTCGAATGAAATGAAACTGTATCCATTTACTGAACGAAGCTGAGTGGCCGTTTTTTTGTAAGCCGAACTTTGAGATACAGGATTTATAAAAGGGGATACAGGGTTTATTGAAAAGGAATGTAGAATTAAATAAAAGAAGAAAGGACCGGCTTAGCTGGTCTTTTCTTCTTTTATTTTGTGCTTTCGAGAAAGCTTATCCACTTTGAAAGCTCATACGCTGTGGGAAAAAGGAGATTCACATTCAGCAGCTTGATCCAACTGATGCAGCTTATACGGCTCTCTTGCTGCTTCGGTTTGTGAATTGGTTTGTGAATCGATCTGCAGATCGGCTTGTGAATCAGTCTGCGGATCGGGGATCGATCGCTTACACTCTTCCATCTTCTGCGAACCATGCTAGGGATTCGATCAACCGTGACGCAAAATCTTCCGGATAATCATGACCCACACCAGGTATAATGCTCAGTCGACATTCAAGACCCGCCAACTGCATAGAACGAGTCAGCTGCTCCGACGAATCCGAACTTTCATGATCCTCTTCTCCGACCAACACTACGACCCGAGGAGTACGTTCTTCCAGCCGTTCCAGCGCTTCCGTCCACTCCTCCGGCTCTGCCAGCCATGGAGCTGTCAGGATCAGCCCATCCGCCGGAAATTCGTCATGCAGCAGAGCATTCAGCGCAACTTCAGCTCCGGCAGAGAATGCGCCGAGTACGATAGGGCCGTACAATGTACCATCCTCCGCTGCTGTTAGACTCTCCAGATGTTCTCGCAGCTCGGCCGCACCCAGATCGATATCGTCCCAACCGTAGGCGTTTGCGAAACGAATCTGCGATGAGCGAATTAAGCCGACCGTCCAGCCGTATTGCAGCGCAGGCTTCCAGAATGGCTCGGCATCGCGCTGGCTTTCTTGGTCGCCGTGCAGCACAAGCAGGAGCGGCCGTACTGCGGATTCTGCTCCCGTCCCGCTTTGCGCCATTGAAATTTCCGGCTGCAGCACGGTGAGACCGGGCGCTGCATTTGCATACGCCGCTTCTTCGCGTCGCGCACACAAATCCGCCAATTCGGCAAAACCTTCGCGTTCGCGCAGCGTTTCCAAATCTTCATCTTCTAGCAGATATTCCGCCGGATACCAGAACCCGCACTCTACAACCGCTTCATTCAGCAGATCAAAAGCTTCGTCCGTGCGTCCCGATGCAGCCGCCAGTGCATACCGCATATTCATCTGCCGAGCATCGCTGCAATCGCCGTGCTCACGTACGAAGAGATAGGCTTCTTCCACGCCCTTTTCTTCCCGCCTGCTCAGCACTTCGTTGAAGAAGCGGGTCGCTGTCATATTTTCCATATCAAGCTCCTATTTCGTCAGGATGATTGGGGCACCCTTGGTAATGATCATCGTATGCTCGTATTGGGCTACGAAGCTGCCATCATCCGCTCTCAGCGTCCAACCGTCATTTTCATCCTCGAACACTTCACGTGCATTCGTCGATACGAAAGGCTCGAATGCAATAACGGAGCCTTCTTTCCACAGATCGGTATCCGTCGGATCATAGTAACTCAAGATGTACTCCGGCTCATCGTGCAGCGAGGTGCCAATCCCGTGCCCGGTTAACGTTTCGATAATGTTGAAACCATGCTGACGCGCGACGTTGTATGCCGCTTTACCCGCATTATTGCGTTTGGAACCGGCTTTGATCTTAGCGGCTCCCGCTTCAAACGCCTGCACCGCTGCCTCGCACAATGTAACCAGACGCGGATCTCCTTGACCTACGACAAACGAGACTCCCGTATCGGCAAAATAACCGTCACATGAAGCGGAGACGTCCACATTAACCAGATCGCCTTCCTGAATAACGCGTTCACCCGGAATACCATGCGCAACTTCTTCGTTAACGCTGATACATGTATAACCCGGGAAATCGTACGTCGATTTTGGAGCGGATACTGCGCCGTGCTCCTCGAAAAGTTCGGCGGCACGGCGATCCAGATCAATCGTCCGTACGCCCGGCTTGGCCATTTCCTTCAATTCGTCGCGAATCATCGCTACGATCCGGCCTATTTTTTTCAATCCTTCAATTTCCTGCTCTGTTTTTACAATCATGCCTGTTCTCCTTCAGTTGTATAATTTGGCGCCTGCCGATAATTGGGTTCCGACAGCGCCTTTACTCCATGTCGACGCCAGAGTGTTCCAGCACCTTAGCGCAGCCGTCGAGCACATCGTCTCCGTTTCTTTCTACGATCCCGCAGGCTCGCTCTGTGTAACGAAACCACCCATCCATTAGTTCAGGACAAGACCGCCAGCGCTTCCCCCGACTCCAGCAGCCTACGCATGCTCTCTTTGAGGCTGTCCGTACCACATTATAGCGGACTGCAAATCCTGGCAGGCACATGTCTTCCCTACTTGCCGTTATCCGATATTATACCACCGCTGGCCTGCTGTTTCTTCCTTCCTTGCGAAAAAGGCTTCGGGAATTGCTCCGAAGCCTTTTTCACCCATTTTCACCCACTTCAGCTTCTACATCAGTTGATTAATTTTCAAGCAATGGATCAAATTATCGGCCTATAAGTACACGTGATTGAAGATAATGCCAGTATTATAAATATGGTATTGGAAGAGGCATAGAGGATGTACATCAGGAAGACCGTATAACAGATTTGACTTCCCGTTAATCAAATGCTGCCTACATTTTAATCAGCAAAAAGGGTTAGTTCGAGATTGTTCCCGAACTAACCCCTTTATTTACAATCAATTTCTTGAAATCTATTTTACTCTACAGTTACGCTCTTCGCCAGGTTACGAGGCTTGTCTACGTCCAGGCCGAGAGCCAAAGAAGCGTAGTAGGACAGCAGCTGCAGGGCAATAACGGACAACGAAGCACTCAGAAGCGGCAGCGTCTTCGGAATCGTGAAGATAGCGTCGACGGACTTTGCAAGTTCCTTCGCATCCTCTTCATAGCATACTGCCATTACGTCACCGCCGCGTGCTTTGACTTCCTTAATGTTGCTGACCGTTTTCTCAAGCAGTGCCTGCTCGGTTGCCAGAGCGACTACCGGTATGCCCTCTTCAATCAGCGCAAGAGTACCGTGTTTCAATTCACCGGCTGCATAAGCTTCGGAATGAATGTAAGAAATCTCTTTGAGCTTCAACGAGCCTTCCTGAGCCGCTGCATAATCCAGACCGCGTCCGATAAAGAACATGTGCTTGTGCGAAGAAATTTTCTCAGCATAGCCTTTGATCTCTTCTTCACGGGCCAGAATGGCATCAACCTGCTCTGGCAGGGCTTGCATTGCTGCAAGGATCTCGGCTACCTGCTCTTCGGTTTGCGTACCGCGCACCTGCGCAAAGTACAGACCTAGCAAGTAGAATGCAATCAACTGCGACGTGTATGCTTTTGTCGAAGCAACCGCAATCTCAGGTCCTGCCAGCGTAGCGATAACATCGTTGGCGTCACGGGCGATCGAACTGCCGACCACGTTTGTGATCGCAAGTACGTGAGCTCCGTTGGCATGCGCTTCGCGCAGAGCCGCCAGCGTATCTGCTGTTTCACCCGATTGGCTGACAACAATAACGAGCGTTTCCGGCGTTACGATTGGCGAACGATAACGGTATTCGGAAGCGACATCCGTCTCAACCGGAATGCGTACCAGACGCTCCAGTACAGTACGTCCGACCAGACCGGCGTGATACGCCGTTCCGCAGGCAATAATTTGTACGTTTTTAATGTTCTTAATCTGCTTGTCCGTCATGTGGAAGTCTGGCAGGACAACTTTTCTGCCGCTTTCGTCTACACGTCCGCGCATCGTATCTTGATAAGCTCTAGGCTGCTCGTGAATTTCTTTGTGCATGAAATACTCGTATCCGCCTTTTTCAGCTGTAACGGCATCCCATTCGATGTAAGTCATTTCCCGGGTAATGACGTTGCCTTCCAGTGTCATCAGCTTAACGCTGTCGCGTTTAAGAAGAGCCATTTCGCCATCGTTCAGGATGAATACGTTGCGAGTGTACTTCAAGATAGCCGGAATATCCGAACCGATAAAGTTCTCGCCTTCTCCGATTCCGATGATCAACGGGCTTGCATGACGAACCGCAACGATTCGATCTGGTTCATATTCTGTTAATACGCCAAGCGCAAATGCACCGCGCAGCTGCTGGATCACTTTTTGAACGGCTTCTACGATGTCGCCGTTGTACTCGCGTGCCAGCAGGTGGGAAATGACTTCCGTGTCCGTTTCGGAAACAAACTCGACACCGCTTGCGATCAGCTCGTCTTTCAACTCCAGATAGTTCTCGATGATGCCGTTGTGCACAACAGAGAATTTCTGCGTTGCATCCGTGTGAGGGTGGGAGTTAACGTCCGACGGCTTGCCGTGCGTTGCCCAACGCGTATGTCCAATACCGACCGATCCGGCCAGCGGAGCACTTTCCAGCTTTGTCTCCAGATTAACGAGACGTCCCAGCGCTTTCGTTACCTGCAGGCCACCGTCCGTGTACACGGCGATACCCGCCGAATCATATCCGCGGTACTCCAGCTTCGAAAGTCCTTCGATCAAGATGTCCTGCGTATTTCTTGGTCCGATATATCCTACAATTCCACACATATTAAATTTCCTCCGCTCATCATTTGGGTTCTTCGAGCTGTGAGCGAACGATGAACAGCAAAGCTTACCTTTCGAAAAGAAAACAAAGCTCTGCGCCAGACTCATCTCCAATCCGGAATGAACAAAAAAGCTGTTCCGAACTTATGAGAGACGCATAAGGAATGCCTCGGACAAAACCGAGTTTCCCTTACCGAATTGTTTCAAATTTTCAAAAAAATGCGTACCGAACTTCTCTATCGGCTGCAATAAGCTTTTGCGTTTCCCCGTTCCTCACGCAAAGCTCGATTATTGGGCATCCGCGAATTCGTTTGTGCGGTCAGTCGCCTGTCCGTTTTTGGATATTCGCTTACGGTTTGATGCAATACCGGGAGGTCCCCGCCGAATATTTCGAACACCTCCACCTCGTCAACTTGAACGTCACATACCCGTCAGATCGAAATCTGTCGGCGTTCCGGTCTGGCATTCAAGCTCTGGCGCTTTTATTTCTCGACCTTACGATCCTCGCTTTCTATGTATGAATTAATTCAGATCTTTCAAAAAATTAACATTATATAATAGAAATACCCGCCTGAACGCAAGCGGGCATTTCTATTATATGGCATCCCTCGCTGTATTACAACTCGGGTTTTCTTTGTTTGACTAGACCAGTTCTCTTCTTACTACATCAGCAATTTGACCTACTACACGGTCAAGCTGTTCTTTGTCCGGACCTTCGGCCATAACGCGGATCAACGCTTCCGTACCCGAAGGGCGAACCAATACGCGGCCTTCACTGCCCAATTCGCGCTCTACGGCTTTTACAGCGGCAAGAATCGCCCGGTTGCCTTCGTAGTTACGTTTGTCTTTTACTCGTACATTGACCAACAGCTGCGGGTACTGACGCATCATAGTCTTCACTTCGCTAAGCGGCTTGCCTGCGGCTGCCAGTGTGTCAACAAGCTGAATAGCTGTCAGCATACCGTCTCCGGTCGTATTATGATCTAGGAAGATAACATGGCCAGACTGCTCGCCGCCCAGGTTGTAGCCCCCCTTGCGCATCTCTTCCATGACGTAACGGTCGCCTACGGCCGTCTTCATTGTATTTAAGCCAAGCTTCTCCGCTGCTTTATAGAAGCCGATATTACTCATAACAGTTGTCACGATTGTACTTCCGTTGAGCTTACCGGCACGGTTCATCGCATCTCCGCAGATGCACAGAATAAAGTCCCCGTCGACAACGTCTCCTTTATCGTCGATAGCAATCAGGCGGTCTGCATCACCATCAAATGCCAATCCGATATGGGCACCGTGCTTCAATACCTCTTCTCGCAGCATTTCTGGATGGGTAGAGCCAACTTGATCATTGATATTCAAGCCGTTAGGCTCTGCCCCCACAGCGATAACTTCAGCCCCGAGTTCTTGGAATAGACGAGGAGCCAGCTCATAAGCGGCACCATGTGCACAGTCGAGCACAACTTTGATTCCTTGAAATGACTCTCCGACTGTCGTTTTCAAGTAGTCCAGATATATAAATTTGGAATCTTCGTCGTTTACAACCGTTCCAAGTCCGGCTCCTACCGGGCGAGGAAGCTCATCGATCTCCGCATCCATCAGTGCTTCGATCTGCAGCTCCGTTTCATCCGACAGTTTGAAGCCGTCTCCGCCAAAAAATTTGATTCCGTTATCTTCGACAGGGTTATGCGAAGCCGAGATCATGACTCCTGCATCTGCTTTCATCGTACGCGTCAAGTAAGCAACTGCCGGGGTCGACACAATACCCAGACGCACAACGTTTGCACCGATCGACAGCAGCCCCGCAATCAATGCGGATTCCAACATCAGACCCGAAATCCGCGTATCCATGCCGATCAGTACGGTTGGCTTCTCCACCTTGCCCGCCAACACATATCCGCCGCAGCGTCCGATTTTGTAAGCCAACTCGGCTGTTAGTTCCTTATTGGCAACTCCTCGTACGCCATCTGTTCCAAAATATTTTCCCATATCGTTCTCGTTCTCCTTTTATTTCAAACTGCATTTAAGCATACGATGCGTTTGAATGTTTGAATAATGATAATGCAGCTTGATCCAAGAGGCCTGCCTTAAGGGGCTTCTGTTTCTCCTGTTCCTCCGGATTCGCTGCCTGGTTCCGGTGGTGTTTCTTCCCCATCCTGTCCGCTTCCTTCACTCGGCTGCGTTTGGCCGGGATCGGTCGTTTCTCCCTCGGCAGGCTTCTCGTCTTCCGTACTTTCCGGCTGCTCGGTGTTTATTTCATTGTCATTGGGCACACTGTTATTATTCGCCGGAGTGTCGGGCGGGGCAGGATCTGTGTTGGGGGGATCGGTGGTTTCGCCGCTTTGATTCGGTGTTTGCGTATCGGGCGGCGTATCGACCTCGGGGCTCGTTGTTTCAGGAGCGGGGGGTTCTGTTTCTTCGGCTGCACTTGCAATTTCAACTGTAATTGAAAGCGGAGAAGAGTCTTTCATTTCAATATAATCCGGCAGTATAACATCAAGCTGTATATGATGTGTCCCTGCCTGCAGATCGCTTATATCGGCTGTCAGGTTGATATCTTCAGCCGTAATATCTGAGAGCCGCTCTGATGCCCCTACAACGGTGACGTTCATTCGCTTTGAAGCCGGATCGGTAATGGTGACTTCCATGTCTTCTTTTTGCCCGGTCAAAGTGATCGGCACGTTCTCGATAACCTTCTGCTCGTACGGAACAACGGTTACCGTATAGTCAATTGAAGAAGGTTCGATCCGATCAACTCCGGTCGGAGCGGACAAGGACTTGGTAAATGTGCTTGTCCCTTCTTTCGTAATCTTGCTTAAATCGACTGTAATAGGCGGAAAGCTGTCCAGACCCTCCAATACACTGTCGGGTCCATACAGCTTCACCTGATCGGTTTCTGCCTGCACACCAGACAGCACCAGCCCGTTAGGGAGGCTGCCGCTGTAACTGATATTCAAAGGCAGTGTTTTGGAAGAAACGTTTGAAGAAATCGGAATTTGAACTTTGATTGAAGAGGGAACGATAACTGCATGATCCAGTACCGCACCGTTATTTGCATAAGCTACCAGCTTAACTCTGCCCGATACGCTCTCATTTGATCCTTCAACACTCATTTCTCCCTGGATCTTTTGTACCTGCTTCATTTCGCTGGCCGGAAGCGTAACTTGAACTTTGTTCCCTTCCGCGAATACCGGATCCAGTTCCGTAAATCCTTCTGCCGGTACACCCGTAGTCAGAATAACGGCATCAAATTCCTGTGTTACTTTCTCCTCAACTGTAATTGTTACTCTCGATGGTTCGATGGAGAGCAGCTCGACTCCGCCCGGCGGATCAAATTCCAATGGAACTGTATACTGTCCCGGTTCGGAAATTTTGCTCAAATCCATTTTGACCTGATATTCACTGCTGGTCAGCAGCGACGTCATCTGCGAACGCTGTCCCGAAATTTCGACGCTCACACGCTGAGGAGTAATCGACTGCAGCACATATTTCTCGTCATTAAAACCGTAAGGCTCGATCGCCAAATTTGTAATGGTTTGATTACCCTGCGTAGTACGGGTAATGGTCGGTGCATCGGTATCGACATGGACCATGGCCCATAAAAGTACAGCTACTGCGAGCGCGATTACTTTGGCAGCCGTGTTGTTAGCCAGCCATTTATCCATTCGGCTCGTCCCCTTTCTTTCTCCAGAACCAGCCCTTTTTTTCCTTAGCGGACGTATTCGGCTTCAGCAGCTCGTACAGCTTCGATACCAGCCCTTCTTCGCTGACATCCCGTACGACCTTGCCGTCGAGGGCAAGCGATACCTGTCCCGTCTCTTCCGAGACAATAACGGAAATTGAATCCGCCACCTCGCTAATGCCGATTGCCGCGCGGTGTCTTGTTCCGAGTTCTTTGCTGATAAACGGATTTTCGGACAGGGGCAGATAGCAAGCCGCCGCTGACAGCGTACGGTTCTGAACAATAACTGCCCCATCGTGTAAAGGTGTATTTGGCGTAAAAATGTTGATTAGGAGCTCTGAAGTAACAACTGATTTCATTGGAATACCGGATTCCGTATATTCATTCAATCCGGTATTCCGCTCAAATACGATCAATGCCCCGATTTTGCGTCGGGACAAGTAAGTGATCGCCTTCATAAGTTCTCCAATCATTTTTCCTACTTCTTCTTCATCAGCGCTGTTCCGGCCTACAAACTTGCCCCGCCCAATCTGTTCGAGTCCTCGGCGCAGTTCCGGCTGGAAAATAATAAAAATCGCGACAACACCAAAAGTGAACATTCGGTCCATCAACCATTTTAACGTGTACAAATCAAGCCAACTGCTGATTGCCCATATGATAACCAGAACCAGAATGCCTTTAAGCAGCTGTACGGCCCGGGTTCCTCGTACTAGCAGTATCAGTTGATACACAATATAAGTAACGATCAAGATGTCTGCGACATCCTTGACCCTATCTATCCACGTTAGGTTTGTAAAGTAATTCATCATGACCCAAGCCCCCGTATCTCCGTCTCTCTCAGGCTGCTGGCATTTGTCTATGTATGTCCGCCGGCCGGCCAAGCTTGGAACCGAATGCCGGTTCGGAGTATTGTTCGGATTTATATATCTATAGGTTATAACGTTCGTGCTGTTGTTGCAAGCGAGGCTTGCCAAGTTCAACAAAAAAAGGCGCCTCGACCTAATCGGGCCAGGCGCTGAACTTCTACGAATATAGAATCATCTCTCTGCTGGACTTGCATGAAGACAAGCACACCGATCGAAGTCAGTCTACTAACTGAGCCTATTAAAACAGTGGCTGAATCTCTCATACTGTCTATTTACTGTCGATAAGCCACCTCGGAAACGATATTCCCCAACTTGTACCATACCCAGTCGAAGGCTTGGTTGATGTCCTTGACTTGACCTGCAACCCGAGCCGTAGAAGCCTGGTAGGCAGAACCGTCAATGACCGTTACATTTCCTTCTACCTCGCCGTAGATTTCCAATTTGCCACGTTCAATTGTAAGATCTCCGCTAACGGTTGTCCCCTCGGGCACGATCACGGTATTTCCCGCCACTTGAACGCGTTCAAGATCGCTGCCTCTTACGACAAGCTGGTTATCGGCATTCCAGAAATTGATTGATGTGCCTAACATAATAAGAATAAAAGCAGCAGCAGCAGTTAATGCAGGATGCCTGCGCACCCAATTCCATGCAGGATTATGCTTCTTCGGCTGAGGAAGAAAGCTCATGATTCGGTCGGTCATATCGTCGGATACCGATACGGCTTCAGACTTGCGATTCGCCGCAAACAGCATCATCTCCGTCTCTTCGAGACGTCGAAAAGCCGCGCGGCATTCGAAACAATTATCCAGGTGACTTTTTAATTCGCGCGCCTGCTCCGAAGGCAGGTCTCCATCCAGGTAGTCGTGCATGAACGAGACGGCTTGTTTGCATTCCATATGAGCCAATCCTTTCGTAAAAACTCGGTAAAATCTGATCTTAACCTTCTTGTGCCTTAGTTAATACGCCACTTTCCGCTGATAGTTTCAAACGGAAACAATAAAATTGCATGAAAATTTGTTTTTTTATTAATTCTTGTTCAATGTTTCGTAAAATTTAGAGCTCTCATTGAACAGATCGCATAAAAAAACCGAAATCGCTTAGTGATTCTGCGATTCCAGCTTTTTACGCAAAAACTCACGTCCCCGGTGTACTCGTGTCTTGATCGTTGTGACCGGCATATCCAACACATCGCTGATCTCCTGCAGTGACAACTCTTGCAAATAGCGCAGTATCATAACGGTTTTGTACTTTGGAGGAAGATCGTCGATCGCTTCATGAATGGTCGTACGCGTCTCAGAGATCATATACTCCGTTTCGGGTGTTCGATTGTCTCCCGGTATAAGCGCATAACCGTCGGCTCCGTCTTGATCGCCGATCTCTGCGTCGAGCGAATATGTAGGCTTTCTTTTTCGAAGACGGTCGATACTTAGGTTCGTTCCGATTCGGTAAATCCACGTCGAAAACTTTTGCCCTGGATCGTAGCGGTCAAGATTTCGATACACGCGTAGAAACGTCTCTTGAACGACATCTTCCGCCTCGTGCCGATTGCTCAGCATACGATAAGCAAGATGAAAAATTCGATCTTTATAAAGATCAACGATTTCGGCGAAAGCCCTCTGGTCACCTTTGAGCGCAAGCTTCACCAATCTCGTTTCCAGATTGTCCACCATGTCTCCCCCAGACTAAGCCCGCTGAATCAGGAATCTGAAGAGTTCTGCGATTCCTCTTCCTAAATTCCCTTAACAACTAAAGGCAAGCATTACATCAGACCTTTCCTAAGAAGTATAGGTATACTTGTCACTCTTGCTTAAGTTCACCTATACAAAACAGAAAAAGCCAATTTATGCGTATGTTCAAATCGTAATTCATGCAGCGTTAAAAAGCAACACTGCTGTTGTAACTTCTTCCAACCCTTTACATCATTTGAGAACTTGAAATAAACTAGCACTTCGATACGTAATCAAAAAAGAAGAACCGCATTTCCTCTATAAAGGAAAATGCGGTTCAAAACGACCTGGTCTTTTAACCTATACTTATCCGGTTTTACTGCTTACTATCCTGCGGAAGTCGTAAATCAACCCGTATTCCGAAGGCCCGCCGCAATGCCATTAATCGTCAACAGCACTTCACGCAGCAGTTCTGGATCGTCCTGTAAGGCCGCTTCACGCAGTGCCCGCAGCTCTTTCAGCAGCTGTACCTGCAAGTAGCTGAGCGGATCGACATAAGGATTTCGCAGACGAATGGATTCTTGAATAACCGGTACATTATCCAGAATTTCCTGCTGTCCGGTAATGTCGAGAATAAGCTGTTTCGTCAAACGGAATTCTTCTTCTATTAGACCGAAAATGCGAGTGCGGCTTTCCTCGTCTCCGTACATTGAAGCATATTCCTTGGCGATCACAAGGTCTGCTTTTGCAACAGCCATTTGAAGCGAATCGATCAGTGAAGTGAAGAATGGGAAGCTCGCATACATTTGTCTCAAAATCTCCAAATTTTCAGGTTTCCCCTGATAGAAGCTTTGGATGCCTGTCCCTGCCGCATACCAAGCCGGTACAAGATAGCGTCCTTGCGTCCAAGCGAATACCCATGGAATAGCTCGCAGGTCTTCAAATCGGTCGCTATTCTTACGCTTGGAAGGCCGGGATCCGATATTCAATTCGCCGACTTCCGATAGTGGTGTCGCTCCTTTGAAGAAGGAGAGGAAATCCGGATCACGGAAAATAAGGTCCTGGTATTTGTTCAAAGAGGCTTCGGAGATGCTTCTCGCAATCTCTTCCCACTGCTGTTCTTCCTGCATATAAGAAGTATCGGTTGCCGCTACAGCAGCCGTAAACAGCGCCGAAGTCGCCTGCTCAAGACTCCGATAAGCAATTCCCTTCAACGAATACCGGGAAGACAGCACTTCGCCCTGCTCCGTAATCTTAATACCGGCTCCGACCGTATGCGGCGGCTGAGCAAGAATGCTGCGGTTAAGCGGCATACCTCCGCGTCCGAGCGATCCTCCGCGTCCATGGAAAAATTTCAATTTGATCTCATAAGCGTTAGCCATTGCCGTGATTTCATTCAATGCTACGCGCAGCTCCCAGTTGGCCGCAACCGTACCGCCATCTTTGCTGCTGTCGGAATATCCAAGCATGATCTCCTGCTGGTCATTCATCGCTTTTACAGCTTCACGGTAGATTGGAATATCAAACAGACGCTTCATGATACCGCTTGCCGCCTGCAGATCACCAATTGTTTCGAACAATGGGACCGCCTGCAGCGTACAAACGACTTTGCCATCCATATGCTTGCGGAACAATCCGACTTCTTTGGCAAAGACCATAACTTCCAAAATGTCGCTGGATGCTTCCGCCATACTGATCAAATAGCTGCCAATACAGTTCTGACCGAATTCATTTTGTGCTTCGAAAACAGTGCGGTAAACCTGAAGACATTCTTCGGTTCCGTCACTGTAAGTTTGATAAGGAGTTGTGAGCGGTCTTGGATCTTCAAGCAGTCCAACCAGAAGTTCCACTTTTTCGTCTTCCGATAAAGATCCATAATCCGATACGATATTCATGCTGCTCAGAATTTCGCTCATGGCCTTCTCGTGTTCCTGGCTGTGCTGGCGGATATCCAAAGTTGCTGTATGGAATCCGAACAGTTCAACCTGACGAATTAACTTCTTGATGGCGCTGTCAGCCACGTAATCCGCATGGTGATAACGCAGGCTGCGATCAATGATCATAAGATCTGCAATAAGCTCGGACGGATGCGCATACCGATCCGGCTTGCCTTTTTTCTCCTCATCCAATACGTTGTCCAGCTTACGCATCATATAAGTCAACTTGACCCGGTATGGCTCATTGTCATTATGCCAGTTGGACTTGGCGTCAACCGTTACCGTTTCCCGGTCGCTTTCGATAGACTCCAGCAGTTCGTCGGTCACGTTGACGATAGTGCTGGTGAAGCTGAGCATCCGGATAAGCTCAACCAGGATACGATGATACTCCCGGATTGCCAACTTACGCTGCATTTGCAGTGTCTGCCAAGTTACGCTTGCTGTTACCGAAGGATTACCGTCCCGGTCTCCTCCGATCCAGGAACCGAAACGCAGATAATTCGGCACATGCCAGTCATAATCAGGATAGTATTTTTCAAGACAGCGTTCCAATTCCGCATATACATCAGGCAGTACATGGAAAAGGGTCTCATGGAAATAGTACATTCCATTGCGAACTTCATCGAGTACTGTCGGCTTGCGATCCCGCAGCTCGTCCGTTTGCCAAAGAGTAATGACCTCATTCAGCAGCTTCTCACGCAGTTGTTCGCGCTCCCGGAAAGTCAGGGAAGGATCGTCAAGCTGCATGACATCTGCCGCGATCCGTTTATGAATATCCAAAATGACTCTTCGTACTGCTTCTGTCGGATGAGCCGTCATAACAAGTTCAAGCGACAGGTTTTGCAGAAAAGCTTGTACATCTTCATAGGAGAAGTTTTGTTCTTTCAACTGCTGAACCGAAGTTTCAATTGAACCCGGTTGTGCGGCTTCACCGGCAGAACGTTCATAATCCCGTTTTCTGCGAATCCGATGATTTTGTTCTGCAATGTTAACAAGTTGGAAATAGATAGCGAAAGCCCGAATTACTTGATGGCGTATATCCGGATCCAGCGAGTAAATCTCACGCTTGAACTCCTCATGCATATCCGGCAAATAAGCCGCACGAAGCGACTTACTCAATTCACGAATTTTCTCCACTTTGTCCAGAAGCTCCTGTCCACTATGGTGAACGAGTACTTCCCCAAGAATATTTCCCAGGAACCGCACATCGCGTCTGAGCAGGTTGTTGGAACTGCCTTTGTTTGCGGTTACCGTCAGTTCAGTCATTTTACTCCTCCTATCTGTCTGCATCGCATGCTTGCTGATATAACATCTTCATCACATCATACAACAATTCATTGGATAAATCCTCACTTTATAGTGAAAAAGCGACCGGGGATTTCCGATCGGTGAAGCACTTATTTGGGATAGAGCATAGGAATTATGTATGAATATCAAGACTATCACTTTAAAACTGCACAGAAAGAAAGCGAGAATACATGACAGAAAGCTGCTGTAAGAAAATAAAGCGTGCCACTGAATATAGCAAAAAAGACCGTTTCCGGTCTCGACTTTTAAGAAATGGAGCGGGTGATGGGAATCGAACCCACGCTACCAGCTTGGAAGGCTGGAGTTCTACCATTGAACTACACCCGCAAAACAAAATCGGGATGACACGATTTGAACATGCGACCCCCTGCTCCCAAAGCAGGTGCTCTACCAAGCTGAGCTACATCCCGTTATGCAATTTAAAAATGGCGCGCCCTGAGAGATTCGAACTCCCGGCCTTTTGATTCGTAGTCAAACGCTCTATCCAGCTGAGCTAAGGGCGCAAAATATGGAGCGGACGACGGGAATCGAACCCGCGACCCTCGCCTTGGCAAGGCGATGCTCTACCGCTGAGCCACGTCCGCAATGAAAAAATTAGGATGCGCGTGGAGGGACTTGAACCCCCACGTCGTAAGACGCTAGATCCTAAGTCTAGTGCGTCTGCCAATTCCGCCACACGCGCATAAGACATATTGGTGTAAATGGTGAGCCATGAAGGACTCGAACCTTCGACACCCTGATTAAAAGTCAGGTGCTCTACCAACTGAGCTAATGGCTCTCAATGGCTGGGGGTATAGGATTTGAACCTATGCGTGACGGAGTCAAAGTCCGTTGCCTTACCGCTTGGCTAACCCCCAACAGAGAGTACATATGGTGGAGGCTGAGGGGCTCGAACCCCCGACCCTCTGCTTGTAAGGCAGATGCTCTCCCAGCTGAGCTAAGCCTCCATATGTATGACCCGTAGGGGATTCGAACCCCTGTTACCTCCGTGAAAGGGAGGTGTCTTAACCCCTTGACCAACGGGCCGTGCTTACTTTGAATTACCTTGAGGCAAGCTCTCAACCGGGCTCGAACCGGTGACCTCATCCTTACCATGGATGCACTCTACCTACTGAGCTATGAGAGCAAATGGCTCCCCGAACAGGACTCGAACCTGTGACAACTCGATTAACAGTCGAGTGCTCTACCAACTGAGCTATCAGGGAATATTGTGCGGTTCTTGCGAACCGCAATCGGCTTGGCAGCTTCCTACTCTCCCAGGACCCTGCGGTCCAAGTACCATCGGCGTTAGAGGGCTTAACGGTCGTGTTCGAGATGGGAACGTGTGGAACCCCTCTGCCATCACCACCAAACCTAATACAGGATTTGCACCCTGAAAACTGGATCCGAAACAATCTATCTTTGCGTCAACAAAGTGTGCTTTCCTCAGAAAGCGATAGGATAAGCCCTCGACCGATTAGTACAGGTCAGCTCCATACATTGCTGCACT
>NZ_KB899312.1 GCF_000378145.1 Saccharibacillus kuerlensis DSM 22868
TCAACTCCGCTCGACTTGCATGTATTAGGCATGCCGCCAGCGTTCGTCCTGAGCCAGGATCAAACTCTCCATTAAAGTTGCGATTCCGAGGAATCGACTTATCTAGAAAGCACCATGTGCTCGTTAAAACGTGGCGATTCTTGATTACTCAAGAACCTTTTATTCTCGCGGTGACCGAAGTCACCGTAACTCACTCATTGTTCAGTTTTCAAAGAACAAACCTTGTTGTGCTTGTTTCTTTCGTGCGTCGCTGCATCTCAGCGGCGACTTTTATATCCTATCACAACGCCGGTCAGTTCGTCAAGCACTTTTTTTGAACTTCTTTTTCAGTGCTGATTTCCTGTTCGGTTGTGATGACTCTCTCTCGAAGAGCCGATTAATAATGTACCATATACTTAGAAAGCAAGTCAACAACTAGTTTTATGTTTTATCGATTATTTTACACAATCAATACGACAGCTCGCTAACTCGTTACGGTACAATAAATGGATTATACAATGAAAACGCTTTGCTGTCAGCGGAATTTTATAAAAGCATGTAAAAAAGGCGCAGCCAGAGTGTCCTCCGGATCTGCACCTTTTGTCTGCTGTGAAATGAGAACCTCTTACAGCTCTCTGCGTCCCTCCAAAGCTTTGGACAACGTCACTTCATCCGCATACTCCAAGTCGCCACCTACTGGTAGGCCATGGGCAATACGCGTTACCTTGATTTCAAAAGGACGAACAAGCCGCGAAATGTACATGGCCGTTGCCTCGCCTTCGATATTAGGGTTGGTAGCCAAGATCAGTTCCTGCACCCGCTCATCGCTAAGACGGGTTAGCAGCTCTTTGAGCCGGATATCGTCAGGGCCGATTCCTTCCATTGGAGAGATCGCACCATGCAGTACATGATAGTAACCGTCGAATTCTTTGGTTCGTTCCATAGCAACCAAGTCTCTGGGATCCTGCACTACACAAATGACCGAGGCATCGCGGGACTTATCCTGGCAGATTCTGCAGGGATCGGTATCTGTAATATTGCCGCATACCGAACAGTAATGAAGATTACGCTTTACGCTGACGAGGGCTTTGGCAAAGTCGATTACGTCGTCTTCTTTCATGCTCAATACATGAAAGGCCAGTCTCGCAGCCGTTTTCGGCCCGATTCCGGGCAGATGAGAGAAAGCATCGATCAGTTTGGCAATCGGCTCCGGATAATACAAGGCCACACTTCCCTTTTAAAGAATAGTTTAGAACAGACCTGGGATCTTCATTCCGTTTGTGAATTTGCCCATATCCTGGTTCGCCAGTTCTTCGGCTTTACCAAGCGCGTCGTTAACAGCCGTCAGGATCAAATCCTGCAGCATTTCTACGTCATCCGGGTCCACTGCTTCAGGTTTGATATTGATCGCAATCAACTTTTTATGTCCGTTGACTTCGACACTCACTACTCCGCCGCCAGAAGTACCTTCGACTTTTTTCGTGCCGAGTTCTTCCTGAGCTTTCATCATTTGTTCCTGCATTTTCTTAACCTGTTTCATCATCTGGTTCATGTTATTCATCGCAATCTCTCCTTAAAGTGGACCTCGGCACCCTCGCGACGCGATATGCCGGGCAGCATTTATTCTTTAATGACAACCAGATTCTCCCCGAACAAATTCAACGCTTCATCTACCCAGGGCTCTTTGCTGCCGCTTTCCTCTTCATGTTCAAGCTCCAGCACTTCTGACTTTGGAGAAGCAGCGGATTCGGTTGACTCATTCCAATCTTTCTGCATGATCGTCACCAAATTCCATTCGCCGCCCAATAGTTCGGCAAGTACCTGCTCCACGACCTGACGGTTAGCCGGCTTCTCAATAGTTTCCCGGTGGATATCGTTCTTGAATGCAACCAGCACAGAGTCGTCCAGCGCCGATACAGGCTCACCATTGGTAAACCAAGCGTGTACCGTCACCTTTTCTTCTTTTACCCGCTGCAGCACTTGATTCCACTTGCCCCGGATATCCTTGAACGAGGCATCTTCCCTACGAGCGAGATATTGATCCATATGCGGAGGCAGCTTGGCCATTCGGGAAACGCGAGGAGCACTTTGGCGTACCGCAGCACGTCCTCCCGCCTGTTCGCCTCCACCACCGGAAGCCGGAGCTCCACTGCGCATTACCTGTTCCAGCTTTTTCTCCAACTCGGCAACTTTGCCTTCCAGTCTTTGAACAGCTTGAGAGTCCGCCGGAACCGCATCCGATCGTTTATTACTCACGGACGTTTCCGTACCGGTACTCTGACTCACCAGATTAAGCAGTGCCACTTCGAACAGCATCTGCGGATTGGCTGCATACTTCATCTCATTTTGATAGCGGCTCAGCGTATCGATCGTGTGGAATAGGTTCTCTTTGGAAAAGCGCTCCGCGACATCTTGAAAAGATGCGGCATCCAGCACGCGCTCAGTCAAATGTTCTGCATTGGGTACCATCTTAATCATCAGCAGATCGCGGAAGTAATAGAGAAGATTCTCCATACATTTGTCTGCGCTCTTGCCTTCCTGCATCCAGCTTTCTACGGTCTGCAGCACGCCTCCTGCATCTTTTGCAGAAAGCGAGTCGGCCAACGCCGAGAATTGCTCCGAAGCGATCCCTCCGGTCATGCCGAGTACCTGCTCGTAAGTCACCTTGCCTTCGGTAAATGCGGAGATCTGATCGAGCACGCTCAGCGCATCCCGCATTCCTCCATCAGACAAACGCGCAATGTACTGCAAAGCGCTCTCTTCGGCATCAATCTGCTCTTCATGGCAAATCTCAGCGAGCCTTCCGGTCTGTTCTTCCAACGATACGCGCCGGAAGTCGAACCGCTGGCAGCGCGAGATGATTGTCGCTGGCAGCTTATGCGGTTCCGTTGTGGCCAGAATAAACATTGCATGCTCTGGCGGCTCTTCCAGCGTCTTCAGCAAAGCGTTGAACGCTTCCGTCGTAAGCATATGCACTTCGTCGATAATATAAACTTTACGACGAACTTCAGTTGGAGCGTATTTGATCTTGTCACGCAGATCCCGGATCTCTTCCACACCCCGGTTGGAGGCGGCATCGATCTCGAGCACATCCATCACCGCACCGGAAGCAATACGTTTGCACGTCTCGCACTCGTTGCATGGTTCCGGAGCAGGTCCTTTTTCACAGTTGACGGCTTTGGCCAAGATCTTCGCGGCACTCGTCTTGCCTGTCCCCCGCGGTCCACTGAACAAATAGGCATGAGACACCCGCTGTTCGCGGATCGCGTTCTGCAGCGTTCGAATAATATGCTGTTGTCCCACCATGTCTTGGAACGACTGAGGCCGCCAAGCACGGTAAAGCGCAATATGTTCCATCAGCGGCTCCTTCTTTTTGGACTTTCATCTTCCCTTTATTATACTATATTTCCGGTCCGATAAAAACGACGCCCCGGCTATTTACACCATACAAATTCAACTTTTTCGAAAAATTATCTATTTATAAAAAAACAAAAAACATCCCTGCCTGCGGCAAAGATGTTGGTCGTATGAATCAATAAAATAAAACCGTGCACCCGTCTTCGATACGATGCCATCCAAGCGGCACCTCTACACAATAACTCGGGCTAGGCCACCCTCCGGCACAAGAGCGGGCCCGCTTATGGCTGCTTCCTTCCGGACCTGACCAGGTTCACGAGTGCTCATTGCGGAGGACCAAACCGTCAACATTATGTGTAGAGACCAAACCTTACAGGGCAAGACCTCGAACGGGAATTCAACCTCGCTATAGCGGATTGCGAGTTACAGGGCACCGCTACCTCCCCATCTAGCACGGCATCCTTTATTATACGTGATAAAAAGGTAAAACGCAAACAGGCCGGCAATGTCTTTGCCGGCTGGGGGAGGCTGCGATTTCGATTGGGGAAGCAACGGTTTCGATTGGCGCTCCGGTTGTTTTTCCACTCAGGCATAGATTGATGCCTGAGTAGTCGGGAAAAGCCAAAGGTCGCTTCAATTCGAAACCGCAGCCTCCTGCGTTCCCTCTTTTTTATAGAGGGGACGTAATTGACGAAGAAGCCCTGCGGTTATTTAGCCGCAGGGCTTCTTCGTCTCACTGTTGAGTTCGTTTTCGCTTCCCGTTTAAGGGGAAGCGGGGGAGGGCTTCTCGATGTACCTGCTTACGAGGTTCATGCGAAGCCAGATCAGCACGAAAAAGGCGGACTGCACAGTCCGCCCCCCAGCGAGCTTGATTATGACTGAGAGCGACTTCGGCTTTGCTTCAACTAAGGCTTGAGACCGCAGTCTCAAGCTCAAGAAGCAAAACGAGCGGAGCGAACGGGCATAATCAAGCGAGCCGATTTAAGCGAGCCCACTTACCGGAGGCTTCGCCCGACGCTGATCAACCGGCGGTACATGGGTATACGAGCCGATGACAACATTCGGCAGTTCCTCTCGGAAAATCTGAAGCATCTGCTTCATGCCGAGCAGCTCGCCGCGCGCAGGCGGAATAAGCTCCATGTAACTTTCCGGATCGATATTCAAGTTGCGCATCTGGATCAGCTTCAGATCCGTGCGGCGCGCAAATTCGATCATTGCCTCGATCTCTTCTTCGCGATCGGTAACACCCGGGAAAATCAGGTAATTGATAGAGGTATAGACTCCCTGCTGGGCCGCATAAATCATAGACTTTTCGACGTTGGCCAGCGTATAAGCGCGCGGCTTGTAATAAGCGTTGTAATGATCGTCCAACGCACTGATTGTGCTAACGCGCATTAGATCCAGACCTGCATCTACGATGCCACGGATGTGGTCGGTCAGGCCCGCGTTCGTATTGATGTTGATATAACCCATATCCGTACGGGAACGCACTTCGCGCATCGCTTCGATAATGATTTTGGCTTGAGTGGAAGGCTCGCCTTCGCAGCCTTGTCCAAAGCTGATGATCGATTCCGGTGTCTTGAGATGCTCCATCATGATCTGCACGATCTCATCCGTACGAGGACGGAAATTCATTCGGGTCTGCGGCGCAACAAAGCCGCTGTCGTCCGGCTGCTCGGAAATACAGCCAAAGCATCCTGCGTTGCAAGAGTAAGAAACCGGGACTCCGCCTTCCCAGCGGCCGAGGAACGTGTTCGACGACGTCAGACATTCGTAACCGAGTGCACAATTCGACAAATGCTGATACAACCGGTTCTCCGGGTATTTTTCAATAAAGTCGTGGACTTTTGTATTTAATTCTTTTTTATCACAGTTTTCAGGGTTCCATTTTTCCGGATCATCGCACTGTTCTGCCGTTACATAGAAGCGTCCTTCTTTCCAGACAACTGCCGAATAACCGAACAGAGGCAGCTTGTACTCCTTGTCCGTTTTCACATAACCAGGCAGAGCCAGGCGCGTAAATCCCTGTGGCAGCAAAGCGCCAACTGCCTGCATACCGTCAAGGGCCACCATTTCTCCGCTTTCGGGATCGAGTGCCACAGGCTTAGTGCTCGGCAGGCCGACAAGTGTCGCGCCGTCCGGCAGTGGAATAAGCTCGTCATCCATAATTTCGATAATCATATCGGCGCTGCGCGCCAGAGCAAACAGTTCGGGGTGATCGTATACGTTGCCGTCTTGATCGGCATAAACCAAATGCATGGGTAAAAGTCTCCTTTATATCGGACTTGCGCCTAGTTGCTTGGAACAGGAGCGGAAGCGGTCCGCGCCGGGCGTCTGGTTACACCGGAAGATGAGCTGCTGCCACTGCTCTTCGATGACGAAGAAGTCGGCTTAGGCTTTGCTCCGTTCTCACCGGCCGTGTCGAAAGACGCCATAAATTCAGCGTTGGTTGCGGAATTTCTGAGTTTCTTGAGGAAGCCTTCTACAAAATCGAACGAATCGTTCATGTTTTTGCGAATATGCCATACAGTATCCAGCTCTTCCTTGGAAAGCAGCATCTCTTCTCGGCGCGTTCCCGAACGACGAATATCGATTGCTGGGAAGATTCGACGCTCGGCAAACTTCCGATCCAGATGCAGTTCCATATTGCCGGTACCTTTAAATTCTTCATAGATAATATCGTCCATTCTGGAGCCGGTGTCAATCAGTGCCGTAGCAAGAATCGTCAAGCTGCCGCCTTCTTCGACGTTACGGGCAGAGCCGAAGAAACGTTTAGGACGATGGAAGGCTGCAGGATCAATACCGCCGCTAAGCGTACGACCGGACGGTGGAATGACCAAGTTGTAAGCACGTGCCAGCCGCGTAATACTGTCGAGCAGAATAACGACATCTTTTTTGTGTTCGACCATGCGGAGCGCACGCTCCAATACCAGTTCGGCCACTTTAATGTGGTTTTCCGGCAGCTCGTCGAAAGTAGAGGCTACGACTTCCCCTCTAACTGAGCGCTGCATATCCGTTACTTCCTCCGGACGTTCATCGATCAATAGTACGAATAGCTCGATTTCCGGATTGTTTTCGGAAATGCTGTTCGCTACTTCTTTAAGCAGCTGCGTTTTTCCCGCTTTTGGCGGTGCAACGATAAGGCCGCGTTGACCAAGTCCGACTGGAGCGATCAGATCCATGATACGTGCGGACAAGCGGTTCTGCGTTGTTTCCAAAGAAAGTTTCTTCTCCGGATACAGCGGAGTAAGCGCCGGGAAATGCAGCCGTTCTGCAGCCGTTGCCGGATCCAACCCATTTACCGCATTGACTTGAAGCAAACCGAAATAACGCTCGTTTTCTTTTGGCGCACGGCACTTGCCTGAGACGAGATCGCCGCTGCGTAGGTCGAATTTACGAATCTGGGAAGCCGAAATATAAATATCTTCCGTGCTCGGCAGGTAGTTGATCGGACGAAGGAAGCCATAGCCCTCTGGCAGTACTTCAAGCACACCCTGCATAAACATAAGTCCGCTTTGCTCCGCTTGTGCACGAAGAATGGCAAAAATCAGTTCTTTTTTCTTCATTTGACTGTAATACGAGATCTGGTACTGCTTGGCCAATTTATAGAGATCCGTAAGCTTCATTTCTTCCAGATCGGAAATTTGCAAATCCATGTAAAATAACCACCTATTCAATTTTATATTGGAAGACTCCGCCGACTCCTCAATGGAGCGCTTGATCGGACGTCGAATTAGCTATCTTAATATATGAAGACCAAAGTTATTCGGGACAGACGCAGGAAGCCGATCGCATTATGCGCTGCTTCAATCATGCGGCCACAGTCGATAAAGGTGTAGTGTTCGGTTAGGTGTGATCGAAAAGCGGGTAAACGTACGCTGTCATTCGAATTTAGGTTCGGGAACGATTCCGAATAGATGGGAGTAAAACGACTGGAAATGAAAAACGGAGAAAAAATTTTCTGTTTGAGACAACATTACCCATTTAAACAAACTGTGATTCGACTAACGTGCAAAAGGTGCGGACGCGGCCAAAGACCGCGTCTGCGTAAAATCAAATTGTCTGGCGCCACACGTTGGCACCAAGGTTTCGAAGATTGGTTACCAGATTGTCGTAACCCCGATCAATGTATTCTACACCCTCGATCTCGGTTACGCCGCCTTCTACAGTCAGACCGGCAATAACAAGCGCCGCTCCTGCACGCAGATCTGCAGCTTGTACTTTGGCTGCATTCAGTGTTCCGCCTTCGATAACGGCCGAACGACCTTCGACGCGAATCTTTGCGCCCATGCGTACCAATTCGGGAACATGTTTGAAACGGTTGCTGTATACAAAATCGCTGAGAACGCTCGCGCCGTTTGCCTGTGTCAGCAGGCTGGTCATCGGTGACTGCAGATCAGTCGGAAAACCCGGATAGACCAGTGCCTTAACATCGATATGCTGGTAATCGGGTCCACCGATAATACGGATGCTCTCGTCCATTTCTTCAACCGTTACGCCCATTTCCTGCAGCTTGGCTGTCAGCGCCTCAAGATGTTTCGGAATTACGCTATCAATAAGGACATTACCGCGCGTTGCTGCTGCGGCAATCATATAAGTACCGGCCTGAATACGGTCGGGAATAATCGAGTGACGGCAGCCGTGCAAAGTCTGAACGCCTTCGATACGAATCGTTTCCGTACCGGCGCCCTTGATGCTGGCTCCCATGGAATTGAGTAAAGTCGCTACGTCTATAATTTCAGGCTCTTTGGCCGCATTTTCGATAATTGTGGAGCCTTTGGCTTTGGCAGCCGCCAGCATAATATTGATTGTCGCGCCTACACTTGCGACATCGAGATAAATCTTGGTTCCGCGAAGTTCTTCGGAATGAAGATGGATTGCACCATGTTCATTTACCGCAGTTGCACCCAGCGCTTCAAAGCCTTTAATATGCTGATCGATAGGACGAGGTTCAAAATTGCAGCCTCCAGGAAGCCCAATCAGTGCCTCACCGAATTTACCGAGCAGCGCGCCCATCATATAATAAGAAGCCCGCAGCTTTTTAACCGGCCCATTGGGCATCGGAATGGATTTGACATTTGAAGGATCGATTCGCATCTGACTGCCTTCCCAAGATACGCGTGCACCGAGTCCTTCCAGAATTTCGGCATAAACCGCTACATCGCTGAGCAGCGGAAGATTGTCCAGTATCACTTCGGAATCTGCGAGGAGTGCCGCGGGAATAAGTGCGATTGCACTGTTTTTCGCACCGCTAATCGTTACCGTTCCTTGAAGCGGACGTCCGCCTGTGACCATTAATTTTTCCATAAGTTCAAAGGTCCCCCTACTTGTTATACAGCCATTCGAAAAAGACTGGAAATGATGGCGGTAAGCAAAGCAAGGTCCCGCCTGCCCGGAAAAAGATCTAGGCTTAAAACAAAATGGAAAGACACCGTTTAAACGGTGACCTTTCCATAATGAATGAGTGCTTCGGATTTTGCAATAAAAACCAGCCCTACGCGCAAAAAAGATAAAACGTGGCGCTTAGGCTTTGTTGCTGGAACCGAATTCTTTGATTTTGCCGATAACTGTAGCTTTGATCGCATCGCGGCCCGGTACGATGAACGTACGTGGATCGTAAGCGTCCGGCTTAGCAGCCAAAACTTCGCGAACGACTTTCGAGAAAGCGATTTGGTTTTCGGTATTTACGTTGATTTTCGATGTGCCCAGGGAGATTGCTTTTTGAATATCGTGAGTCGGGATTCCTGTACCGCCGTGCAGTACGAGTGGAAGGCTAACCGCATTGCGGATTTCTTCCATCTCTTTGAAGCCCAGGTTTGGTTCGCCAAGGTAAGGACCGTGTACGGAACCCAGTGCCGGAGCCAGAGTGTCGATACCTGTTTCCTTAACAATGCGTACGCACTCGTCGAGGTCAGCGTACATGATGCCGCCGATTACGTCGTCTTCCTGTCCGCCTACTGTACCAACTTCAGCTTCTACGGAAGCGCCTTTGGCATGAGCGTATTCAACGACTTTTTTCGTCATTTCGATGTTCTCTTCGATCGGGTGGTGCGAACCGTCGATCATGACGGAAGTAAAACCAGCGTCCAGAGCCGCTTTACACTTGTCGAAGCTCGAACCGTGGTCGAGGTGAATGGCAACCGGAACCGTGATGCTCATGTCCATCAGAAGGCCTTCAACCATTTTCACGACTGTATTGAAACCGCCCATGTGACGAGCTGCGCCTTCGGATACACCGAGAATTACCGGCGATTTTTCTTCTTCAGCAGCGCCCAGGATGGCTTGCGTCCACTCGAGGTTATTGATATTGAATTGACCTACCGCGTATTTTCCTTCAAGAGCTTTGTTCAACATGTCTGTCATCGAAACTAATGGCATGGTTGTTCCTCCTAATTAAATGTTGGATTCTATATTGAGCCGATATCCATACTTTTTCATTATACCACTCTCGCCCCAAATACTAAACAGGCAGGTTGCAAAGTCTCTACGATTTTGCATGAAAGACCGCAAAGTCCCTTGTTTGACTATTACCCTTGCAGGTACCGTCCGACCGCCAAGCGCATTTCGTCGATATCAAATGGCTTTGTAAAATGCATCAATGCCCCTTGATCCTTCGCTTCCTTAATCATATCCAGCTCTCCGTAGGCGGTCATCATAATCACTTTGATTTCAGGATCCATAGCTTTGATATGCCGTAAAATTTCCAAACCGTCCATTCCTGGAATTTTCATATCCAGCAGCACGAGGTCGGGACGATCGCTTTGAAGAAGTTCTAGAGCTTCCTTTCCGTTGGCCGCCTGATAAGTCTTGTATCCTTCGCTTCCAAATACTTCGGTCAGCAGCATACGAATTCCGTTTTGATCGTCGACGATCAAGATTTTCTGCTCACTCATTCGTTTATCCCCCCTGGTTGGTTTCCGCCGCATGACTATTTTTAAAAAACTGCGCCGGAAATGCTTTATATGATGTGCAGGAGTTCCGCACTTCGTTATGAGTTTGTATCGCTTAAGAGACTTATTCGACTTTTTACGGCAACTTCCTGCCAATTCCAGCAGGAAGCCCGAATATTTCCCAGCAGAAAACGGCAGTAAAGAGAAATTATAAAAAAGAAGGACCGGATTCTATCCGGTCCTTCTTTTTTATTAAGTGATCCTATTAATCGATCGAGTACGTGATAGCGGCCTTAACAAATTCGCGGAACAGCGGCTGTGGACGATTCGGTCTGGAAGTGAATTCCGGATGGAATTGTACAGCCAGGAACCACGGATGGTTCGGCAGTTCAACAATTTCAACGAGTCGTCCGTCTGGCGATGTTCCGGAGATCACGAGACCCGCTGCTTCGATCTGCTCGCGGTAAGCGTTGTTGAATTCATACCGGTGACGGTGTCTTTCATACACCAGTTCATCGTCGTAGCATTGCATAGCCAGCGAACCTTCCACCAGTTTGCAAGGATACAGACCCAGACGCATTGTGCCGCCCAGATCTTCGATGTCCTTCTGTTCCGGAAGCAGATCGATAACCGGGAAAGTCGTCGTCGGATCGATCTCGGAGCTGTTCGCACCTTCCATATTAGCCAAAGCGCGCGCATATTCGATAACCGATACCTGCATCCCAAGACAAATGCCGAAGAACGGTATATTGTTCTCGCGCGCATAGCGGATCGCCGTAATCTTACCTTCGATGCCGCGATCGCCGAAGCCGCCTGGAACCAGAATACCGCCCAGTCCGCCAAGCAGTTCATCGACGTTGCCTTCTTCAATCTCTTCCGCATCCACCCAGCGGATCTTCACTTCCGCATTGGCGTCAAAGCCAGCATGCGACAGCGATTCAACAACACTCAAGTAAGCATCGTGAAGCGCAACGTATTTGCCGACAATTGCGATCTCCACTGTCTTCTCAAGCTTCCCGATTCGGTTGACCAGCGCTTCCCATTCTGTCATATCCGGCTCCGGAGTGTCGAGCTTAAGATGCTTGACAACAATCTCGTCCAGACCTTCGGCGCGCAGATTCAACGGCACTTCGTACAGCGTTGCTGCATCTCGGCATTCTACGACGGCGTCCTTGTCCAGATCGCAGAACAGACCGATCTTCGCTTTGGTATCTTCAGACAACTCATGTTCCGTCCGACAAACGATAACGTTTGGCTGAATCCCGATGCTTCGCAGTTCCTTAACACTGTGCTGGGTCGGCTTGGTCTTGATCTCTCCGGCTGCTTTAATGTAAGGAATCAACGTAACATGGATGTACATTAAGTTGTCGCGGCCTACATCGCTGCGCATCTGACGAATCGCTTCCAGGAACGGAAGACTCTCGATGTCGCCTACCGTACCACCGATTTCGGTGATGACAACATCGGAACCGGATTCGCGTCCGGCACGCATAATGCGTTCCTTGATTTCATTCGTAATATGAGGAATAACCTGCACCGTACCGCCCAGATATTCACCGCGACGCTCTTTGCTGATGACCGAGGAGTAGACTTTACCTGTCGTTACATTGCTGTTCTTCGACAGATTGATGTCAATGAAACGCTCGTAGTGACCCAAATCCAGATCCGTCTCCGCTCCATCGTCGGTAACGAACACTTCGCCGTGCTGATATGGGCTCATTGTTCCCGGGTCGACGTTAATGTATGGGTCAAATTTTTGAATCGTCACTTTCAAGCCTCTATTTTTCAAAAGCCTGCCGAGCGATGCGGCCGTAATGCCTTTACCGAGTGAAGACACGACCCCACCCGTTACGAAGATATACTTGGTCACTGCAAAAAACCCCCTGTGTGTTCATTGTGAATAAAAACGTTCCGGCGCATCGGATTTAACAAAGCGGGATGGCTGCGTGTATGGAAAAAACACCCTATAAAAAACAAAAAAAGTGACACCCGTGTCCACGGGGCACTTTTTATCGTCTCTTGCATATATTCCGTACTTAAATCAAAAGCCCAAGCAATAGTTTACCTGTTGGCTCAAGGGCTGTCAAGCAGGGAAAACGCGCATTTTCAGCCCAAATTCTCGTCAACGAAAAGTGTTCCAAGAAGGAAGAACCAGCGCTTAGCGTTCGCTATCGGCGTCGTCTTCCTCTTCGTCTTCCTCTTCTTCCATCAGTTCATCTTCACCGATTTCTTCGTCTTCGATATCTTCATCTTCGTCGATTTCGTCGTCGACAATTACATCTTCGTCCACGTCTTCCTCGTCAGCGTCGAACAGATCATCGTCCTCGTCTTCATCGTTCGTGTCATCGAACGCTTCTTCGTCGGCATCGGCGATCAGCGTAGTTTCGTCATCCAGATCATCGTCGTCCTCGTCGTTAATAATACGCGGACGCTTGGTGCCCAAGATCGGATCTTCGGATTTTTCAATCGGATACCAGCGCTTCAGGCCCCAGAGGTTGGTACCTACGCAGGCAAAACGGCCGTCAATATTGATCTCCGTGTAGAGTTGAGCGATCATGTTCGCCGCTTCTTCATCCGTAAGGCCGCGCTGACGCGCGACTTCTTTCATAAGATCCGGATAATAATAAGGTTCATTGACTTTCTTCAAAATCAAGAATGCCAGATCGACCATTGGCATTTCGCGAATTTTCTCTTGATCAATCGATAATTCAATAGATGCAGGTGTCAAGTGCGACACTTCCTCTCCAACATAATGCAATTCGGTCATACAGAAAAAGTCAACCTAAGTAAAACCTATCCGCGCTTAAAATGCAAGAAGCGCGGATGATTTCTTGTTACATCCGTTCCGGAGCCGACACACCGATCAGACGAAGCACATTGGCGATAACGATACGGACAGCACCCAGCAGCGCCAAGCGGGCTTGAGTAACAGCCGCGTCTTCTGTAATGAAGCGCTCCGCTTTGTAATAACTGTGCAGCATCGCCGACACTTCATATACATAGCGGGTCAGGCGGTGCGGTGCATAACCTTCCGCAGCGATACGGATTTCTTCCGGCAGTTCGCCCAGTTTGCGAAGCAGATCGTATTCATGCTCAGCCGTCAGTTTGGACAGATCAACCTGTTCAAGCGGCAGCACAGAAACATTTTGTTCTTCCGCCTGGCGGAAAATGCTGCAGATGCGCGCGTGCGCATACTGCACGTAGAAAGCCGGATTCTCGTTCGACGTCGAAACGGCGAGATCCATGTCAAAGTCCAGATGCGAATCCATGCTGCGCATTGTGAAGAAGTAACGCATCGGATCGACACCTACTTCATCCATCAGATCCTCCATCGTTACGGCCTTACCGGTACGCTTGGACATTTTGACTTTCTCTCCGCCTTGGAAGAGGCTGACCATCTGCGCGATCAACACAATCAATTTGTCCGCATCGTTGCCGAGGCCCTGCATGGCGGCTTTCATCCGCGGAATATAGCCGTGGTGATCGGCGCCCCAGATATTCATGACTTTGTCGAACCCGCGCGCATATTTGTCTCTATGGTAGGCGATGTCCGGTGTCAGATACGTATAAGTACCGTCGTTTTTAATCAGCACGCGGTCCTTGTCGTCGCCGTACTTGGTCGTTCTCAACCAAGTCGCACCGTCCAGTTCGTACACTTCGTCACGGCTGCGCAGTTCGTCGAGCGCATCCAGCACCTGTCCATTCTCGTACAGCGACGTTTCACTGAAGAAGACATCAAAGTGTACGCGGAAACGATCGAGATCCCGGCGGATTTTCTGCATTTCTTTTTCCAGTCCGTACGTACGCAGGTATTCCATCCGTTCGCCTTGGCTCATCGCCAGCAGACGGTCTCCTTCAATCTCGACAAGCTCCTTGGCAAAGCCTTTGATATCCTCGCCGTAGTAGCCGTCTTCCGGCATCTCCGCACTCTGTCCCAGCTCCTGCTTATAGCGGGCTTCGAGCGACAGGCATAAGTTCGTTACTTGTTTACCCGCGTCATTAATGTAGTATTCGCGTGTAACGTCGTAGCCGGCGAAATCAAGCAAATTGCACAGCGCATCACCTACAGCCGCCCCGCGAGCATGTCCAAGGTGAAGGCTTCCGGTAGGATTGGCACTGACAAATTCGAGCTGAACCCGCTGACCCTTGCCGTCTTCGATACGTCCGTAATTCTCACCCTGTGCATGAACGGTACCAACAACCGGATACAGGTAGCTCTTGTTCAGCGTAAAGTTGATAAATCCGGGTCCTGCAATATCCGCACGCTCGATTCCGGCCGCTTCGCGGTCCAGATTTTCGAGGATCGCTTCGGCGATCATACGCGGGTTCTTTTTAGCGATCCGGGTCAGCTGCATGGCGGCATTGGTGGCCAAATCGCCGTGCGTCTTCTCCTTCGGTACTTCCAGCCCAATTTCCGGAATGTCGCTTTCAGCTACAAGGCCGGATTTGGCGATTGCCTGGGCGACTGCCGTTCTTACAGTGTTTTCAAGCTGTTCAAGCGGGTTAATCGTCATGTTGGTTGACTTCCTCCTGTATGGTTAAGCTAACGGCAAAATGACCCGAGATTACGTCTTGAACTTCCAACTCGTATTCCCAGTGAATCTCTCCCGTGGGGCCCTGCATGCGTACGCGAAGTTCCCGAGTATGGGCAACCATCGCAAAACGCGTGTAAGGCGAACGGTAAAAACCGGGCAAACTGCTCCCCTTGCGGAAAGACTGCTCCGATTCCACCTCGCCGTGGCGGATGACTTTGAGTTCTTCTTCCGTGACTTTAAGCAGTGTCCGTACGCTCTCCCGGCTTCCGTCGGCACCAGGCTCCTCGTAACGGATATACAGCGATTTTTCTTTCTGAAAAACCTGTCCGGCGAGCGTCTGCTCGACCGTCTCTTCGTCCTGTCGGCTGACAATCCGGATAAGGACACGGCTCATGTCTTGCATATCGCTTTCGCTCCAATCACTCTAATGAAGATTTCTTCTATAGTACTATAGCATATTCTAGCTGCCCGGCGGTCCGAATTCAAACAACTCGTTCGGAAAAAATAGAGGTATCCTACAGCATGTTTCGCACGCCGGCTGCTCTTTTCGGTTCGCTGACAACTTCTGACGTTTATTAGGATAGAAGAAACGCGGCAGCATATGCCTGATGCGAACCGACTTAAGGAGGAATAACGATGCAGCCTCATGCCCATAACGAATCGCGTACGGGTTTCCGGCCGCTCCCGGCTTCCCTGTATTCTTCCACGGCACTTGAAGCTTCTCCCCGTCTGCTGGGACAGACTCTGGTACGCCGTACCGAGATCGGGGAAATCCGGAGTCGAATCGTTGAAACGGAAAGTTACGGCGGCGTGGAAGACAAAGGAAGTCATGCCTATGGAGGACGCCGAACCTCCCGTACGGAGATTATCTTCAGCGCTGGTGGCCCGGCTTATATCTATCTGATTTACGGAATGTATCATTGTTTGAATGTCGTTACGGGGGAAAAAGACAACCCGCAGGCCGTTTTGATTCGTGCTGTCGAACCCTTGACCGAAGAAGATGAACGTCGCATGCGATTTTTTCGCAAAATCAAATCTAAAAAAATTGCCGACTTGTCGGGTGGACCCGGTAAGCTGTGCAAAGCACTCGATATCGACAAATCCCTGAATGGCTGCCGGCTGACCGTCCCAACCAGTCCGCTGTATCTTGAAGCCGGCGAAGATCCTTCCGGCTTGGAGATCGTTTGCGGTCCGCGAATCAATATCGATTATGCCGAGGAATACGCAGCCAAGCCATGGCGCTTTTTCATCAAGGACCATCCTTACGTTTCTATAAACGACAAAGCAAATCCACCCAAACCTTTTTACCTGTAAATTCATAGAACAGAAAAAAGCGCCGGCCTCCTTGTTAGGAGATCAGACGCTTTTCGCCATATCCTCGAACATCGAGTATTTCATACAGATCCCCTGTCTTCTCGAGCTGCCACGCTTCTCAGCGCCTCGATCCAAATATGGGACTCGGATTAGAAACTCAACTAAACCACTTATCCGCCCAGCTCCTGCTTCAACTCTTCCGGCGAACGGTTCCACCATTCTTCATTATGCGTAGTCAGCAGCTTTTTGAGCGCCGCTTTTGATTCTTCATCCATCTCGTTCAGCATAATTCTCCGTTTGATCGCATAATCCAGCTTGTTTACGTGATCGGCCAGAATTTTGAATCCACGCTTGCTCTCGCTGTTGATCCACATTTCGCAGGCTGTTGCACCCGCGTAGCTTCCGCCTTCTTCAGTCTTGTCGACCGCTACCCAAACGAGCCACACCCGGCGTCCGCCTTCGGCATCCTCGCGATTGGCCGTAAACTTGATTCCGCGCTCTACCTTGCTCTTGGCATGCATCGCGCCTACGTCGATTCGGGCTTCACCTTCGTCTATAATAACCGGTGATACGTTGTTCAAGTTGATGGCTCCGGTGCCGAAGCCCTTATGTTTGCTGCTTTTTTGACTGCTGCTGATAATATTGAGCCCAATCGGCTTTTTGCCTATTTGCTTGTCTTCCATAGCGGGAATTCGCGCCCCTTTCGGCAAGTAAATTCATCCAAATTCTTGCAAAACGTCAATCTTTTTTCATGAAACTCTTTATCATTTTCTATTCTATCCGATAAAAAGACGAAAGCAAAACAAAAAAACCTGGATTTGACCGGGTAAAATAAGTAAAAAAACGCCTGATTGACTGCTCCAGACGACAAATGCAAACTTAATTTTCGACAAATATTCCCTTTTTAACTTCAGTAAAACCCTACAGCCGCAAGGTTTTGCTCGTTTTGGTGGAAGGTCCGTGTCAAACGTGCACTAAAATAAAGTTAAATAAAGGTTTGCCAACAGCTGAGTCCTTTGCTACAATGTGACTTGTGAGTAGTAACAACTTTGTAAACTTTGATTCAAGCCATATAGCAAAACACAACAAATACGGTACGAACATCATGAATAGACAACTGGAGCTTTTTCGGTGCAAACCAAGATCTAAGCCAAATTCCGGCACCGGGAAGCGGGGGAACCAGTTATGGGTGAATTGACTTCGCAACGAAGGAGTCATAGGGGGACCTTCTCAACCGAATCCTTAAGCTAACCTCGCAGGCAATATGGAAGGGGTACAATGTCTTTGAAGAAGAAGCTGACAGCCGCAGTAATGGGTCTGGCAATCGCGTTCAGCGTTGCAACCACAGGAAACGCTCATGCAGACTCCCAATTGGACAACGTAATTGACACAACACTTGGAACACCTTACCGCACTGCGGGAACTTCGCTTAACGGATTTGACTGCTCGGGATTCACAAGCTATGTGTTCGACAAATTGGGCATTGATCTGCCGCGTCAATCTTCCGCTCAATATGGAGCCGGGACCAAGGTTAGCAAGAGCGACCTGCGCGCAGGAGATCTCGTATTCTTCAACACAAACGGCAGAGGCATTTCGCATGTTGGCATTTATGTCGGCAACGGCAAATTCGCCCATGCGTCGTCTTCGAACGGAGTTCGTTACGACAGCCTGAGCTCGAGTTACTATGCGAATCGTTATGTGGGCGCTTCTCGCGTAATGTAATAAGCATGTACTACAAATTCGTAGACAGCCGAGAGAATGTACAATTAGTGCTAGCCTTTATATGAATAATAATTAAGCCGCATTTTGATGATTACTCTCATCGGATGCGGTTTTTTAATGCGACTGTTTATCGCTTTTCCAACCAGTTGATGTTCTAATACGCGGCAGAAGCAATAAGGTTGCGGATCCTTCAATTTTCTCAACGTGTTATAAATGGATTACCCCGCACAACAAGAGCTAAACGATTTTTTCTATTTTTTGGTCATTTTTTTGAAAAGGAGCGATACCGTATGCCGGAAGAGCTGTTTGAAGTCCACCCTATGACGGCAGAGGAAGCGGAAGCTGTCTGCGGTTGGGTCTATGAACCTCCTTACGATATTTATGGATGGATGCCTTGGGAAGAAGTAAAAAAGCTCGAGATCGAATTCGGCGATCCCGAGCTGCGCAGACAGCAGTATGTAACGGTTCATCGAGACGGCACCCTCTGCGGATTTGCTCAACTGTTCCCGCTGGGCGGTACAACACGACTTGGAATCGGCATGCGGCCGGATTTCTGCGGCCAGGGAATGGGAGCGCTCTTCGTTCACGCTGTAGTGGAAGAAGCGCTGCGCCGTATTCCCGGCCAGGAGATCGACCTGGAAGTGCTAACCTGGAATCAACGGGCGATCAAAGCCTATCAGAAAGCCGGCTTTGCGATTACCGATCTGTACGAGCGAATGACGCCTGATGGAATGAAGCCATTCTATTGTATGGTGTATCAGCTGCCTGCCGAATAAAGTCTGCGAACATCCGCTTCGGCAGGCATGCCGTCTTGTGCACCCAGACGTGTAACAGCCAAAGCAGCTGCGCAGGCGGCATAACGGGCAGCCTCGGGAAGCCCTTTTCCGCGCGCCAGCGCCACGGCGAGTGCGGCGCTGAAGCAGTCCCCCGCCCCTGTCGTATCGACGACCGGGCCGGCCTGTACAGCCGGGATCACCTTGGGCTCCTGGCCCTGCTGCTCAAGCACGAGCGCTCCGGCTTCACCAAGCGTCGTAACGACAGCGCCGCAGCTTGCGGCAGCCAGCTTCTGTGCGGCTTCGTGCAGCCGCTCTTCGCCCCCAGCGGACTCGCCTGTCAAAATGGCGAGTTCGCCGAGGTTTGGCGTAAGCACGCTCGCGCTGCGCAGCAGAGCGTCAGGCAGTGCCGCCGCAGGCGCTGGATTGAGCACGACAATCGCACCCCCTTCGCGCGCAATACTCGCCGCTCGTTCGGCGGCATCCAGCGGAATCTCCAGCTGGATGAGCACGGCGTCCGCCTCCTGCAGCAGGCGGACACATTCCGGCGCGGCAAGCTCTTCCACGCTTAAGCTGCCGTTGGCACCCGGATAGACAACAATCCGGTTATCGCCGCCGGCAAGCCAGATTGACGCCGCTCCGCTTGGCGTTCCTTCCCTCCGCAGCACACGGGAAGTATCAATGCCCTCCCTTTTCAGAGCACCGGTCATCTCTTCCCCGAATCCGTCCGTTCCTACCGCTCCGATCATCGATACCTGCGCACCCAATCGAGCTGCGCACACGGCCTGATTGGCTCCTTTGCCGCCCGGCAGCAGATGCATGGCCGTTCCGAGAAGGGTCTCCCCTTGTTCGGGTGCCCGTTCGCTTTCCGTGACAATATCCATGTTCAAGCTTCCGACAACGACAATTCGGGGCGCAGTATTTTTCTCGCAGCTCAGCCTTTCAGATTCCTTCTTATTCATTAGAAAATTCCTCCGCTTCTTCTAGACCAATGCCACGAAAGTCATTTGTTTTTCTCCGATCAAAATATTGATTCGATGCAGGTCCGTATCGTGGATCACGATCGCACTTCCTACCTCTATAGATGGGCGGGTTCCCAATGCATAGAACAAATCTTCCGCAAGTGCCTCATGCACCTCCAGACGATCCTCTGTCCCAAGCCGCTCCCAATCTTCCGAATCCATTTCGAAAAACAAGTAGCTGTCCGGAATCAATGATACCGCTTTCGTTAAATCCTGCAAAATGTCTCCATAATCTCTTCCGTGTTTAACTCCCATTGTTTTTGCTCCTTTTTTGTACATTATTGTGAACCGACTATCTTATTTTCATTATAGCGCAATTTATCTCTTAAAAAAAAAGCTCCCCCTGTCGATAAAAAAGATATCGAGATGCAGGGTGTTTTAAGGTCACTTACACGGTTTAGAGGTCCGTTTCTGCAGTCCGCACAGGCCAGGGATGGCCAAAGTGTATGAAAGTTTATATTCTCATGGATGAGGTGCTTGTATGGAATTATCGTCTCTTATTGGTTTGGTTCTTGCTTTGGTTTCCATTTTTGTCGGCATGATTTTAAAAGGAGCTCCACTCGGCTCTTTGATGGTTCCGGCAGCTTATCTAATTATCATCGGGGGTACGGCATCTACCATATTCGTCGGTTTCCCAATGAGCGATCTGAAAAACTTTCCGAAGCTGGTCAAAATTTTCTTATTCAAGCCTAAAATGATCGACAAAGCCGCATTGGTCAGCATGTTTATGGAATGGGCTTCGATTACCCGTCGTGAAGGTCTGCTTGCACTCGAGTCCAAGGTCGATGAAATTGACGACGATTTCCTCCGCAACGGAATGCGGATGATTATTGACGGTAACGACCAGGAATTTGTCAGCGATGTTTTGATGGAAGATATTCATGCTATGGAAGAACGCCACCGTGTCGGTGCTCAAATTTTCTCTCAAGCCGGTATGTATGCTCCAACGCTCGGCGTTTTGGGCGCCGTGGTCGGTCTGATCGCCGCACTGGGCGAGCTTTCCGATATGAATAAATTGGCACACGCTATCGCCGCCGCGTTTATCGCAACCCTGCTCGGGATCTTTGTAGGTTATGTACTTGCCCATCCGATCTCTAATAAACTGAAGCGCGTGTCCAAAAAAGAAGTCGAAGTACGGATGATGATGGTCGAAGGATTGCTGTCCATCCAATCAGGTGTATCGACCATCGCGATTAACCAGAAGCTGGCCGTATTCCTTACTCCTACCGAGCGCAAAAAGTTAGAAGAAAAGGGAGGCGATTCGGGTGGCCAAGAAAGCTAGACCGGAACACCACGAAGAACATGCCGACGAAAGTTGGCTTCTTCCCTATTCTGACCTTATGACGCTTCTACTTGCTCTCTTTATCGTACTGTACGCCATGAGTTCGGCCAACGTTAGCAAATTCGAAGCGATGGCCGAAGCCTTCGACTCCGTATTTCACGGTGGAAAAGGCATCATGGATCATACATCGACAAACCAAGACAACAATTCGCAAGATGGTGCGAAAAGTGTGGAAGAAATGGCTGAACAAGCCGCTGTCAAGAAGAAAGATACGGCTGATGAGACACTCGCCAAGCTGAAGCAGAAGGAACAGCAAGAACTGACCAAGCTGAAAAAGCAGCTGGACAGCTATATTAACAAAAATGGCTTAACCAGTCAGCTTGAGACTAATCTTAACCAGTCGCAGCTGCAGATCACCATTAGTGACAAGGCGCTGTTCGCCTCCGGCGAAGCGACGGTCAAGCCGAGTTCCCGTACACTGGCAGCTTCAATCGCCAACATTCTAAAAAACTTCCCGGGCTACAACATCCAAGTAATCGGTCATACGGATAACGTGCCGATCTACAACAGCAGTTTCAAGTCTAACTGGGATCTTAGCTCCTCTCGAGCCAATAACTTCATGCAGGTTCTGCTGAAGAACCCAAATCTTGATCCAGTGCGCTTTACTTCAATTGCAGCAAGTGAGTATCATCCGATTGCTTCTAATGCAACGGAAGCCGGACGTGCACAGAATCGCCGGGTTGAAGTCTCGATCATTCGCAACTATCAAGACGCCACGAATACAATCAGCACAAGCAACACAACTTCTCCTTAAGCGATCAACATTAACGAAGCCTCTTTCCCAGGAAAGAGGCTTTTTATCCACAGGCGATTCACAAATCCACAAACGTAAGGTAAGATATGTGCATAACACTGTGGACTAGTCCATAGTTATCCACAAGTTTGTGCACACGATGTTAACAACGGAATGCCTGTTCGATGGATATCCTTCTTCGAACGTAGAAAGGAGCTTTATCGTTTTGGAAGTTTCATCTAACGAAAATCATGAATATTGGATGCGCCTGGCGATCGAAGAAGCACATAAAGCACAATCAATCGGCGAAGTTCCGATTGGTGCGATCATTGTACGCAATGGTGAGATTGTAGGCCGCGGATATAATTTGCGGGAGACGACACACGATGCTACCGCCCATGCCGAAATGATTGCGATTCGCGAAGCCAGCGAGCGAATCGGCGCTTGGAGGCTGCTCGATTGTACATTGTATGTCACACTGGAACCTTGTCCAATGTGCGCTGGAGCCATTGTCCAAGGACGTGTCCCGTTAGTCGTTTATGGCACGCCTGATCCAAAAGCAGGCTGTGCAGGTACTTTAATGAATCTGCTGCAGGAACCTCGCTTCAATCATCGTACGGAACTGATCGAAGGTGTACTCCGTGAGGAATGCGGAAGTTTATTGTCCGATTTTTTCCGAGAGCTTCGGCTGCGGTTGAAGGAACGCAAAGCGCTTTTGAAAGCAAGCGAAGCCGGCTTAACTGCTCAGCAAGCGGAACATATTGAACAGGCGGAGGCGGAAGATGTGGATATAGCTCTCTCTGAACTTGATCAGTTCCCGCCGAAATAAATCCGTATAATAGGTTTTTGAATCGCAGTGGTTTTAAATCGAAAAGGAAAAGGCGGCCCTATAGGGCCGCCTTCTCTTGTTCGACAGAGTCAAGCAATTAGAATTCCATGTTTTCCAGTTCTTCGAGCGTAATGGTCTCGGTCGGAATACCGATCTCGAATGTTTGCTTCTCATTAACCTTGCTGTACGTCGACGATCCTTCCAGAGATACCGTACCCGAAGTGCTGGATTCCGGATCCTTGAAGCTTACGTCCACCGTCATTTTCTGATGAATTGGGAATTTGTCGGCGTTCAGCGCCGTATCTACCTGGAATGTATTAACTGTCAGGTAATTTTTCAACTCGTCCAGATCTTTGCTCATCTGCTCGTTATCTGCTGTGCTCAATTCTTTTTTCGCATCCTGCAGCTCTTGCTCAGTTACGCCGATCATTTCACGGTATTCAGGCGTGTCCAATGTTTCGATGACTTTCGGCAGCGCCACGTTTACCAGTGTTGTAATGGCTTCTTTGACATTCTCGTTCGTAACTTCGAAGCGTACAACGTCTTCGGCTGTTACGCCTTCAGGCAGCCCAGCTTCGCCAACAGCAACTTTCTTGAAGTATGTGCCTTCTTCGAAGCTGTCCAGTACCGCTGCACTCAGGTCTGCGCCCAGCTTCTGCGATTTTTTCGGATCCAGCATTGCTTCGTTGAATTCTGTGCCCTGCTCTGCAGCCAGTTCTTTCAGGTCAATTTCGATGAATTTACCCACCAGATTTTGCGGCAGCGGCAGAATAGCAATGTTCGGGATCTTCATGTACATTTTTTCCTTGGTCATAACAATCGGAAGCTTGATTGTCATTTCCATATCGCCTTTTAGCTTAACTTCCATCATCATTTCCATCTGCATCGGATCGCCCTGGTAGATCGCGTTTACGTTGAACTCCGCGCCTTTCAACATGCTTACAACTTGATCCACACTTTGCGAATCTGCACTGCTAGGAGGCATTACAACCGTCAGTTCGTTCAAAGTAAAGTTGCTGTCCATTTCATAGGAAGTTGCAGCCATTGAATTTGCTACCGATTCCTTCAGCAGTGCCTTCGGCGATTCTTCAACCGCTGCCGCCGAGTTATTGTTGCCACATCCGGACAACACCAGCGTACCTGCCATAGCTACTGCACCAAGTCCTCCAAAAAGCTTCTTGTTCATTTTTTAGTCTCCCCTTCATGTCTGTAAAAATTTTAATTGCCTTACTGACCTCTACTCCAGCCGTCAAAACCATAAGTACTGATTTTGACCGAATCTTTCGGACTTGTTTAAGTATACGTGATTAAAATTCGAAAAGTTTCAAAATTCCAAAATCGGCCATTTCGACTTATAAAAAAGGCAGGCCCCAAGAACCACTTCTATTCTTAAGTCCTGCCTGAATACCCTATTTTTCACATTCGAAAATTTAGTGGATATCTTTTTTCTTGAAGCGTCCTCCTTTGACATCGTGAATATTGCCTATTGCCAGAAAAGCCTTATCGTCAAACTGATTTACAATGTCCTTAAGCTTGGCTTCTTCAAGCCTTGTAATGACGCAAAATATGACTTTCTTCGGATCGCCTGAAAACCCGCCTTCGCCGGCCAAATAGGTCACTCCGCGCCCCAAACGATCCAGAATCGCATTGCCGATATCATCAATCCTGTCGCTGATAATCCAGACCGATTTTGATTCATTCATGCCTTCAATCGTAACGTCGATCATCTTGTAAGCAATGTAGTAGGCAAGAATCGAAAACAACGCACGATCCCAACCAAATACAAAACCGGCGCCCGAAAGAATAAAGAGATTGACGAACATAACAATCTCTCCGACCGAAAAGGGCGTTTTGCGCGATAAGAGAATAGCTACGATCTCTGTTCCGTCGAGTGACCCTCCGTTTCGAATCACGAGACCAGTTCCAACACCAAGGAAGATACCACCAAACACAAAGGCAAGCAGGCTATCCGTAACAAAGGCCTCTACCGGATGCAGCAGCACCGTTCCAATTGACAAAACAGTAATGCCCAGCAGCGTCGACAGCGCAAATGTCTTACCGATCTGCCTATAACCGAGAATCAGAAAAGGAAGATTGAATATAAATAAAAAGATACCGAGCTTCCAGCCGCTGAGGTAGGAAGCCATAACTGAAATACCGGTAATACCTCCATCCGTAATTCTATTGGGAACAAGGAAAAGTTCCAATGCTACTGCAACGATCATCGCGCCGATTATAATAAATAAAGTTCTCGTCAAAATTTGTCTGAATGTCCGCTTTTCGTGTATAGGCGGCATAGAAGACTTAACGGGCGGGGACGGGGACGGAATAATCGTCTCGCTCATTGTTCACTCTCCTTCCACATAGTTTAATTCTATTGTAAGATTCGCTTCTTGGCGTAGTAAACAAGCTATGTACGATCAATCACATATTCTAATGGATATTTTGATTATGCCATAACCTTTCATATCAATCATCCGTTTATTTCAAATTAAGCAAAAAGCCGTCCTTCTCGAATGAGAAAAGACGACTTTTTTGATGAAGAAATGGATAGGGTACGAATTTATTCGCCAACAAGATACAGCTCGAAAGCCGCGTTGTACTCCTGCGGATGATATTTATCATAGGCAGCCAGAAGCTCCGACTGAGCGTGCTGAAGAATAGCCCGATACTCGGAACTTGCACTGCCTGTACCGGAAAGACGACCTACCGCATCACGGCTATGTTCAAAACTACGCTCCACTAATGCCCAATGACGTGCATATTCGGTCTTAGTCATTCCGATCAAGGTAAGAATTTTATATAGCACGATCAGGGGTTCCAAATGTGCCTTGACCACGTCAATCGAGAAAGAACGCCCCATTGTAAACTTGATTTCCACATCCAAATCGGCAGTCCCCGCTGTCTCCAGAATAACATCGGTTGGCGTATGCTCGAAATAGTTGTAGCGATGGATCTGGCGCTTGCTGCTGATCGCCCTCTCTCCATCGATATGGATCATACCGATATTGGTAAACGCGTACTCATCTTTTGCAGACTTAAGCAGGAAATAAAGCTTTTCGTTCATTTCAGTGAAAACGTAAGCCTGAGCTTGGGAATTCGAAAAGTCAGACGGTGGGATAACTTTACATTTGTCGGACATGCCTGTAAGGTCAGAGGTGACACGAGAGAAGATGTTACGAGACAAGACAGTTCCACCTTTCAATATTGGATTATGGATATCACTGATACATATTTAGATTAACAATGTTCTTAAAATTTAACGATGTCAATTGATAATTAAAAATGTCTGTTAGAGCACTGTTTAAAACTCCAAACACAAAAAAACGCACCAAACCGTCATTCAACGGTAAAGTGCGTTCCGGTTATACTCACTGCAAAAGTTGATGCAGCAAGAGATTATTTAAGCTGGCGGAGAGGATGGGATTCGAACCCATGTGGAGTTGCCCCCTAACGGTTTTCAAGACCGCCCCGTTATGACCGCTTCGGTACCTCTCCATAAAACAAGTATTGAACCTAAATGCGGCGCAACACTTATTATTCTAACCTATTTGATGAGCATAAGCAAGGAAAATGCCCGTTCTCTTTGCACAAGAGTGTTGGAGAACGGGCTTCGCCTATATATCCTGTCTTTTACGCTTGTGGAGCAATCACTTTTACACCGCGCATGTAGGGCTGGAGGACTTCCGGAATTACGACACTGCCGTCTTCCTGCTGATAGTTCTCCAGGATAGCGGCTACGGTACGGCCCACGGCCAGACCGGAACCGTTCAACGTATGCACAAATTCCGGCTTGCCTTTCGGTTCGCGACGGAATCGGATTCCTGCCCGGCGGGCTTGGAAGTCCTCTACGTTCGAACACGACGAAATCTCGCGGTACATGCCGCTTTCCGGCAGCCAGACTTCAAGATCGTATGTCTTGGCCGCAGTGAAGCCCATGTCTCCCGTACACAATGCGAGTACGCGATACGGCAGACCGAGAAGCTGCAGTACACGTTCCGCATTAGCCGTCATCTGTTCCAGCTCGTCGTAGGAATGATCCGGATGCACGATCTTGATCATTTCGACTTTGTTGAATTGATGCTGGCGAATCAGACCACGCGTATCGCGCCCTGCCGAACCGGCTTCGGAACGGAAGCAGGCGCTGTAAGCGATGTACTTCTTCGGCAGATTGGCCGCTTCGAGAATCTCGTCGCGGTGATAATTCGTGACCGGAACTTCCGCTGTTGGGATTAGATAATACTCCGTATCCTTCAGCTTGAACAGATCTTCTTCGAACTTCGGCAGTTGGCCGGTTCCGTAGAGACTGTCCTGGTTGACGATATACGGAGGCAGCATCTCCTCGTAGCCGTGCTCCTCGCTGTGCAGATCCATCATGAAGTTGATGAGCGCACGCTCCAAGCGGGCACCGAGCCCCTTGTAAAACGTAAAGCGCGAACCCGTTACCTTGGCTGCCGCTTCAAAATCGAGGATGCCCAGATTTTGCGCGGTTTCCCAATGGGCTTTTGGCGTGAAATCAAACTGCCGCGGCTCGCCGATACGACGGATTTCCACATTGTCTTCTTCCGACGCGCCAATCGGTACGCTCTCGTTTGGAATGTTTGGGATCGCCATCGTGATGGTATCGATCTCTGCTTCCAGTACTCGAACTTCTTCGTCCAGCTGCTTGATCCGGTCCGACACTTCCCGCATTTCTGCGATCAGATCGTCGGCGTTCTCACGGTTTTTCTTCAGCTTTGCCACTTCGCCCGACACCGTATTACGGCGGTTCTTCAGTGTCTCCACTTCCTGCAGCTTTTCACGGCGTTCGCCATCAAGGCGTGGAAAATCGGCGATCAGGTCTTCGGATTTGCCGCGGTTAGCGAGCGCCTGCTTGACCCGATCGTAATCATTTCTTAATACTTTTACATCCAACACGGGAGCTTCATCCTTTCGGTTCTCCGGTCTTGGACTGACGCACCATATCCGCGAAATATTCATGCAGTCGGTAGTCGTCGGTCAATTCCGGATGAAATGACGACACGAGAAGATGTCCTTCCCGCGCCGTTACCATCTCTTCATTATAAACCGACAAGACTTCGACGTCTGCACCGATTTCCCGAATTAACGGTGCACGAATAAATACGGCACGAACCGGCTCATCAATTCCTTTGATTGGCAGGTCGGTCTCAAAGCTTTCCCGCTGACGTCCAAATGCATTGCGGGTGACCGTCATGTCCATCAGGCCGAGATGCGGTTCTTCCTGTCCTTCAATCCGTTTGGCGAGTACAATCAATCCGGCACAAGTGCCGAAGATCGGCTTGCCCGCTTCCGAAAACGCTTGGATACGGTCGATAAATCCGTACTGCCGCATCAATTTGCCTATCGTTGTACTCTCGCCGCCAGGAATGACAAGGCCGTCTATCTCATCCAGCTGCTGCGCTCTCTTCACGATAACGCCTTCGGCTCCTGCTTGCTCCAGGCTGCGAATATGTTCTGCCACGGCGCCCTGTAGAGCCAGTACGCCGATCTTGAGTGTGTTCTCTGCCATCGTTCGATTACCAGCCGCGGTCCTGCATGCGTTCCGAAGGATGCAGCTGCTTAATGTCAATTCCCTTCATCGGTGCGCCAAGGTCCTTGGATACTTCCGCAATCAGACGATAATCGTCGTAATGAGTCGTTGCTTCCACGATAGCGCGTGCGAACTTTTCAGGGTTGTCGGATTTGAAAATACCGGAACCGACGAACACTCCGTCTGCGCCCAAGTGCATCATCAGCGCCGCATCGGCTGGAGTTGCCACGCCGCCTGCTGCGAAGTTAACGACAGGGAGTTTGCCCTTTTCGTGAATATCCAGCAGAATCTCGTAAGATACGCCGAGGTTTTTCGCTTCTGCGTACAGCTCGTCCTTCGACAGGTTCTTGACTCTGCGAATCTGACCGTTAATTAGACGCATATGGCGTACGGCCTCAACAATATTGCCGGTTCCCGGTTCGCCCTTTGTACGAAGCATGGACGCCCCTTCGCCGATCCGACGCAGCGCTTCGCCCAGATCCTTCGCGCCGCATACAAATGGAATTGTGAATTCTTGTTTGTCGATATGGAAAACTTCATCTGCAGGCGTCAGCACTTCGCTCTCGTCGATATAGTCGACACCGAGCGATTCCAATACTTTCGCTTCTACATAATGTCCGATACGTGCTTTGGCCATGACCGGAATAGAAACAACCTTCATCACTTCTTCAACGATCGTCGGATCGGCCATACGAGCTACACCGCCGGCTGCACGGATATCGGATGGAACCCGCTCCAGTGCCATAACAGCTGTTGCTCCCGCAGCTTCGGCGATTTTTGCCTGTTCAGCGTTCATAACGTCCATGATTACGCCGCCTTTTTGCATTTCCGCCATGCCTCTTTTAACGCGCGATGTTCCTGCTTCCATATTGATAGCCCCCTGATGTTTTCCGATTTTTATTATACATTCTAGCGGTTAATTCTACAGCAGGGGGTAGAGCTATACAATCGATTCGGAAGGATTTAGAACAGGTTCTTGATGCTTTCGAACAGATCTGAGAAGAACCCGCCGATTGCCCGCATCAACTGTTTGAACCAACCTGCTTTTTCGACATCTGAAGAAGCAATAAGATCAACAGTTTTGGTTTGTGCTTCTGGCATTCCTTTGGCCTGATACGTGTAGGTTGCAGTGCCAACCTTATCACCCTTGGCCACCGGAGCTTCAAGTCCCGATTCGATGCTTGTCTGCACTTTCAACCCGCTGGCATCTGCACCTTTCGGTACGACAAAGCTGAGTGCTCCGGCTGTCTCATAAGCCACAGACTCTTCTTTGCCTTTCGATACCGCTACTGGTTCTTCGCCTTCGACTGCCTGATTGGCCGAAACCATTTCTTTGACTTCAAAGTTGTTGAATCCATAGTCCAACACTTTGCGCGTTTCGACAAATCGCGATCCCTGATCCTGAACATCGGTGCCCATTACAACGCTGATCAAACGCATACCGTCACGGACAGCCGTACCGGTAAAGTTATTGCCCGCTGCATTGGTATGTCCAGTCTTCAAGCCGTCCAATCCGTCGTAAGCATAAGCTTTAAGGTTCGGTACCGAAGCGTTAGCTTCCAGCATCCAGTCAAGGTTGTCGATTTTTCCGGTTGCTCCCGGACGGAACTGGTATGACTGAATAGTTGTGAACTCGTTAAAGTCCGGGTGATCCGTCACAATGTATTTTGCCAAAATTGCCGCGTCCATTGCCGACATCACTGTTTCCTGTCCATCGGACGGACGGGTTCCTTCCGGCATATCAGCAATATCCAGGCCTGTGGAATTGGCGAAGTGGGCGGTCTTCATCCCCATCCGCTTGGCTTCGCTATTCATCAGCTTAACGAATTCCATCTCTGTCGGTGCAACAGTTTCCGCCAACGCAACTGTTGCGTCGTTGGCAGAACCGATAGCCATAGCGATATACAAATCACGTACAGTATGCTGGTCACCTTGAGCCAAAAATACTCGCGACCCTACTTGAGCTGCAGCATTTTGGCTTACTGTTACTACGTCATCCCAGCTCATCTTTCCCTGCTTTACCTGTTCAGCAACAATGTATTCGGTCATCATCTTGGTCATACTGGCAGGCGGCAGTGGCGTTTCCGCATCAACGGAAAGGATAACTTCGCCTGTAACAGGTTCCAGCAGAATAGCAGATTTGACGGCAAGATTCAGGCTCTCAACAGTCGGAATTGCTTTTTGCGCAGCAGCAGGCGTCTCGGCCGCTTTAGTTTCGGTCGACTGAGTCGTAGTAGCTGCCGCATTGGCCAGGTTGGCCGGAACAACGGACAGACAGAGCATATGGATAAGCAGAACGGAAGCCGCACTTCTCTTCAGAAATTTGGGCTGATTGATCCGATTCTCCTCGGCTTGTTTTTTATAAGTAAAAGTCATGCGTTTCAATGGATTAAGTACTCCCCTCGGTGTGCTAAGTTTCTTGTTACTCCCTTCTAGTCTAACACAGGGCAATACGGCGTGTCTTCCTGCTTCATCATGAAAATCCCTTTCGCTTAAAGATATGGTTGAAGCAAAGAAAAGAAGAAAAACACGATCGTAACCTTTGAATACGACTGCCTGCGAGCCTCTTTGCTCTTGAACGGATGTCAGTTTCTGTGCAAGTCCATTCCAAATTTCTTTCTTTTTGATAAAAAACGGACCAGGCAAGCTGCCCGGTCCGTTTTTTGACTGCTTATGAAGATAAGAGCTAGATAGGGAATCCCTACAGTGCTTCCGATTAAACGGAGTAGTTCGGGGCTTCCTTGGTGATCTGTACATCGTGCGGATGACTTTCCCGCAGTCCGGCACCGGTAATGCGAACGAACTGGGTATCGTTTCGGAGAACGTCAAGATCTTTCGCTCCGCAGTACCCCATCCCCGAACGAAGACCACCGACCAGTTGGTTAATCGTATCAGACAGCGGTCCTTTGTAAGCGACACGGCCTTCGATGCCTTCCGGTACAAGCTTTTTATCGTCGTCTTGGAAGTAACGATCCTTGCTGCCCTGCTTCATAGCCGCAATCGAACCCATGCCGCGGTATACTTTGAAGCGGCGGCCCTGATAAATTTCCGATTCGCCCGGGCTTTCTTCCGTACCTGCGAACATGCTGCCCAGCATAACGGCATGGGCGCCGGCCGCGATTGCTTTGGTAATCTCACCGGAGTATTTGATGCCGCCGTCGGCGATAATTGGAATGCCGTATTCGCGGGCAACTGTTGCACAATCATAAATAGCGGTAATCTGCGGCACACCGATACCGGCTATAACGCGGGTTGTACAAATGGAACCTGGGCCAATACCGACTTTGACTACCGAAGCGCCGGCTTCAATCAAGTCACGTGTCGCTTCGCCTGTTGCTACGTTGCCGGCGATAATTGTCAGTTCCGGATGACGGCTGCGGATATTGCGAACCGCATCAAGGATGTTGATATGATGCCCGTGCGCGGAGTCGATCACAATGACGTCGGCACCGGCCGCTACAAGAGCGTCTACCCGTTCAACCGCATCGCTGGATACGCCGACTGCAGCGCCAACTAGGAGACGTCCCTGCGCGTCTTTCGCAGCGTTTGGGAACTGGATCGCTTTTTCAATATCTTTGATAGTGATAAGACCCTTAAGCACGTTGTTGTCATCAACCAACGGAAGCTTCTCGATCTTGTGCTGCTGCAAAATGCCTTCAGCTTCTCTCAGTGTTGTGCCGACCGGAGCGGTAACCAACTGCTCCTGCGTCATGACATCTTTGATTGCGATATCGTAGTCGTGGATAAATCGCAGATCACGGTTAGTAAGGATACCAACCAGTTTCTCGTCCTTATCAACGATTGGCACGCCAGAAATCCGATACTTGCCCATAACGGCCTCTGCATCGGAAACGAGATGATCCGGACTCAAGAAGAATGGGTTTGTGATTACTCCGCTTTCGGAACGCTTAACACGGTTGACTTCGTCCGCCTGCTTCTCAATCGGCATGTTCTTGTGAATGATACCGATCCCGCCTTCACGCGCAATGGCAATAGCCAGAACCGCTTCGGTTACCGTATCCATACCTGCGCTGATCAGTGGAATGTTCAGCTTTACATTTTCGCTCAATTTCGTGGACACACTAACTTCCTTAGGCAGAACTTCCGACTTTCTCGGAACAAGCAGTACGTCGTCGAATGTCAGACCCTCTTTGTCAAACTTGCTATTCCACACCCGATTTTGCCTCCTTTTTTCTCTCGTCCTAACCGCCATTTTTTCCTTATATGGAAAGCTGAAAGGGCTTTTCTGAAAATATATTATTGCAATCTTAGCAAAGGGGGTATGGGCTGTCAAGGTGAAAGAAAGCGAGCAGGCTCGCCATTTCCGAACGTTCTGGCATACGGGAACAATGTCTTTCTCTGAAGGACAAGCAAGTGATTTATCTTAGAATTTTTCTTCCTTTTTTTAAAAGCGAATTGTAACGAGTCAGTACTCCAATAACAATTTTAGCTGGACTAACAAGAAGCGACGTGTTCCTACTCTAAAAACGACCTCTAAAAACGACAACAAAAATCCTATCGGTCCTTGTACTTCAAGTTCTAAAAATATTGTTTACTATGGAACCTTATAAAAACAAAAAGAGCCTCTACCGTGTATACGGTAAAGGCTCTTTTTCATCGGCTTGGCAGCTTCCTACTCTCCCAGGACCCTGCGGTCCAAGTACCATCGGCGTTAGAGGGCTTAACGGTCGTGTTCGAGATGGGAACGTGTGGAACCCCTCTGCCATCACCACCAAACCATAGGCTTGTGAAACAAGCCGGAACAGAAGGTTAATCGCATACCCCTACGGGCAAAGCGAGTTAACGTTCTACATACAGGATTTGCACCCTGAAAACCGGATCCGAAACAATCTA
>NZ_KB899313.1 GCF_000378145.1 Saccharibacillus kuerlensis DSM 22868
AGTACCGGTTGATTCATGAGGACCTCCTTAATTTCACTGGAGCCAGCACTTTCGTTCTCCACAGGTTGGCACGGTGATGCGGGCTCTAGGCCCAACCAGCTAAATCGGGGTATGAACAAAAGGCAAGGGCTTATAACACTTTACAAGACGGGATCGGTGTCCCAACAAAATATGCGTTATTCCACCCAGTGTTTTCTCCAGTATAAAGAAAAAGTTCATCCCCGAACTAGCCGGGGATGAACTGAGAATACCAACATAATATTCACCCTGGGGGCATCGCCCTGGGTTCGGCATCCGCCGAACACCCGGCACACGCCGGGTCGTGAATATAGGAACGTTATCCAAAATCTTCAATGTTTATTGCTTTATTTCGTGTTTAAATATATTATTTCCATGAAGAATTTCTTTTATACGCTCATTTAATGGATATTTAGGAAGGAAGATTAGACAATGAAACTAAGTAAAATTTCTGTACATAAGCTTTTTGGCGTCTTTACCCATGAAGTAAAGATAAACAATGAACGAGGAATAACGATCGTAATTGGTGAGAATGGATTAGGAAAAACTGTATTGCTTGAAATGATTGAGTCATTCTTTAATAAACGATTTCATTATTTAAATAATGTTAACTTTCAAGAGCTTATTTTTGAATTTGATGATGGAGTTAAATGGAGTATAAGTAGAGCGAAAGATGAGGAAGAAGAGCAAACGTTACTGATTAAATCTTTTAGTGGTAAATCAGTTAAAAAGTATACTTTGCAAATATTGAATGATGATGATGGATCTCTCATAAGATTTGCACAACATATTGCTAGATCTTTCAGTATGAGAAGAACTGCAATTACTAAGTGGGAAGATAGAAAAACAGGGACAATATATTCAGCAAGAGATCTTATAGAAAAATATGGAGAATCATTTAGTAACAGTCATTTCAAATATGAGATTGATTCTACGATTGATGCACCAGAATGGTTTATTAATAGATTTAAAAAAATTAATGTGACACTGATTGAAACACAAAGAGTATTTGTAGTAGATGAGCCTGATCAAGCACCAGTGGAAACAGTAAAAAAATACTCAAGTGAACTAAGCCAAGAGATGAAAAGAAAACTAACAGAATCCACTGAATTATCTTCTAAGTTAGATAGAACCTATCCAAATAGGTTAGTTAGTGAACTTAAGAAGAAAAAAGCGAAAATTACAGATGAAGAATTAAATGGAAAGCTTAAAGAGCTGGAAGAAAAAAGAACTCTGCTTGATGAAGTAGGTCTTATCGAAACTGAAAAAGATTCTATCCTACTTAAAATTGATAAGACAGAAGACGTAGTAAAAGATGTACTAATGTTATATATACAAGATAGCTTCGACAAATTAGATATATTTGATCTTATATCTATAAAAATAGAACTATTATTAAAAATAATAAATGATAGATTTAAACATAAAAAACTATTTGTTAATAAAGAAGATGGTTTTCTATTTAGATCTACAATAATAAAAGATGAGTTTAATAATTATCAGGTTATACCCATAGATAAACTATCTTCTGGTGAAAAAAACGAATTAATCCTATTTTATAAGTTAATATTTAAAACTAATCCTAACTCCTTGATTTTAATAGACGAGCCTGAGATTTCGCTCCACATATCTTGGCAAAACAAATTTATTTCTGATCTTCGTGAAATTCACAAATTAAATGAACTAGATATACTTATTGCGACGCATTCTCCTGATATAATATCTAATAATTGGGAACTTAGTGTTGAATTAAAAGGAGTAGAGTGAATTGATTGAATATATAACACCTGAGAGAATTGCTAATTCGATTATGCAGGATAGTACATTTTCGGGCTACTACTTGATTGTAGAAGGTACTAAAGATTATAAATTATATAATAAATTTGTAACAAAAGAAGTCTCAATAAAAGAAGCTTGGGGCTGTGAAAAGGTAAAAGAGTTGATCGGAATTTTGAAAGAAAGGGATTTTGAAAAAGTCATTGGAATACTTGATGCAGATTTTTCAGTGATTTTAGAAGAAACAATTGAGTCCGACAAAATATTCGTTACTGACTTTCATGATGTTGAGGTAATAATGTTAAAGTCAACTGCATTATTAAATATTTTAGAGTTTTTCTGCGGTGAAAAAAAAGTAAAAGATTTTATTGGAGATAGAAATGTCTTTGATATATTGGTAGGACTGGGATATGAAATCGGATTGTTGAAGCTAGCAAATAAGTTATACGACCTAGGGTTAGTGTTCAAGCCAGAAAAACTTGAAGGAAATCCATTGAAATATAAAGATTTTATTTCTGAAAAAGATCTATCATTTTTGGGTAGAGATTCTATGATTCAAACAGTTACAAATTATTCTAGAAATAGAACAGGAAAAGTTAGCACCACTGAAAATATAGAAAATAAATTGGAGGTTTTGTCAAAACAGTCATATGACTTGCTTCATTTAGTTAATGGTCATGATTTGACAAATATACTGTTTATTTTAATGAAGAAAGTGTTGAAAAGTACTAATAAGATGCTTCATGATTATAATAGTATTGAAGATGCATTAATTTTAACGTACGATAATTGTGAGTTCATTAAAACCGAACTTTTCTCTAAGTTATACTTGTGGTCTAGAGAACATGAAGTGAATTTATTTAAGCAAGAATTAGTAGATCAAGTAAAGGAAAAAGCCAGTTTACCTTTAGCAAATTAATATGTGTGTAACCCGCTTACCTTAAGTGGGTTTTTTAATAGGGAGCAGAAAATAAATGAAGATATCGGATAACATAATATTCACGCTGCGGACATTCGTCCTTAGCCTGGCTTGCACCGAACACCCAACATGCGTCGGGTCGTGAATACAAAAACGTTATAGGAAATGAGTGAATGGCACCTTTAAGAAGATACATGAATGAATAATAAATCAAAAACTTTTCGAAATTACTTTTTACATTATTTGGTTTAAATACTTTAAGTGGGTTGATTATAATAATTAATAACTTTAATGAAAAGCGCGAGTCTGTCATTCTTAGTGTTCTGATTAACGAAGAAAACACTGGAATCCTATACATAATATTCACGCATCGGCATTTGTCTTCGTTCCGGCATATGCCCAGCACCCAGCACACGCTCAGCCTCAAACATAAAAACGCCACAACAACCCTCCCCAAAACCTAAATAACGAGGATTCACATGAACACTGAAGTAATCAAAAGACCGGAAACTAAAATCGCTGGTTTCAAAGTAGAAACTCTTCTAAAAGATACAAAAAAGCAGCATACCATCCCTAAACTGCAGCAGAGATTTAATGAAACTGTAGAGGAAGTTCCAGGTGCGATAAATCTGCCTATTACATACGGAGTTTTTATTGATCCTCCAGATTATAATCCGGATACGGATCTATTTACTTGGATCGCTGGAGTCGAAAGTGACCTTGAAACCGAAGTCGAAGAAGAAATGGTTACTCATGTGATACCTGCCGGAACCTATGCTGTTATTCATTATGAAGGAGATATTGATAACGCGGGGAGTGCGTATGACCAGCTGTATCATTGGATTGAAGAATCTGAATATAAGCAAAAAGGAAGTTATGGCTTTGAGCTGTACTCAACTATCCAGTCATCGTTAGAACGTCAGACCTCAAGCTTTAAATTGCATTTTCCGGTAGAGTTAAGAGAAACGGTATAAAGAAAAAAGATTCTCGCAAAGGTGATGAAACCGACAAAAAAAGGAGTGACTACAATCCCGTTAAGCGACAACGAATTGATGCAGATCCAAGCCGAAACTCTGTATGTACTTAACGACAACAAAATCATCAGCATTAATGAACCTCAGCAGCAAACAAATACCCCGCTTCTATTTTTAGGCAAGACGAGAACGACGACCTTCAAGTACTTCAATACAGCCATACCTCAATCTCTAATAGAAGAAGTTAACCAACTGCTCCAGCAGGATCTAAACATCGTGCTGCTCTGTAACACTCTAAGTACTTACAAAACGCCCGAAAATATATGGATAGGCCCGGCTTACAGCATTCCCGAACTCGATTTTCCTATTGAAGACAAAGGCATCCAGATCATTACGGAATCCAATAGACACTATTTGACCCCATACTTTAATAACGTGAACGAAGAATATGAATACCGAAGTCCAGTCATCGCTTTTGTCGATCAAGGTCATGCTGTTTCCGTGTGCTGCAGTGCGAGAAAATCGGATAAAGCGATTGAAGCCAGTTTATACACGATCGAGGCATACAGAGGAAAAGGAATTGCAGCTCGGTTAGTGGCATACTGGAGCACATACATAAGAAACCTGGGATACATTCCTCTGTACAGCACGTCTTGGGACAATCTGCATTCACAGGGAGTGGCTCAGAAACTAGGGTTCATTCAATATGGAGTGGATTTTAGTATAAGTGGGAAATGAGGTGTTCAATGATTATCAGCAAAGGATCGTCTAATCATTATAAATGGGGCAATAATTGCGATGGATGGCCTCTGGTAGACAGCGAAGCCTTGAGTGTAAAGCAGGAAAAAATGCCGGCAGGAACGCAGGAGGAACGCCACTTTCACGAATACGCTAATCAATTTTTCTATGTATTACTGGGTGAATTGGTGATTGAGATCGAGAATGAGCAGCATCGTGTAACAAGCGGCGAAGGGATCACAGTAGAGCCCGGCAAGCGGCATCAAGTGATGAATCAATCGGAAGATTTCACGGAATTCTTGGTCGTATCCCAACCCTCTATCAAGAATGATCGCATTAACCTTTGAAGGAGGAACACTTTAAAATGAAAATTTCGAAGGGGCGCAGAGTCCTCATCACCTTAGCAGCGACAACGTTAATTTTTGCGGGTATCGTCTGGTCTTCCAAAACTGAAGTATTAGGCGGAGTTGTTCGAGTTACAGAGGTAAGAGGGCAGCAGATCGTTGTTGAAGATCAATCCGGAACGTCTCAAGTTCTTCAGCTCCCGATAGATATGAATAAATTGATTACGCAAGATCAGGAGTACGTCGTTCACTACAACAAGAAAAGATGGGGCGAGCCGGAACTCACCAACATAGAACCGCATCCATCATTGGATATAGAATCGTAAACTTTTTGAAGAAGAGTGCTTCATCAAGCGTTGGATATGGCGATCGACGGCACGATCCAGAACGGCGGGCAGCCGGGCGAGTATTGGTGAAAGGCGATGTTTCGGCTAATCTGTTCAGAGGATTGGAAGACGGGCCGCCGAAGCGGTTCATTTTATTTCAGTGATCGGAGCGGAACTGCTTAGCAATCAAGGCGAAGCCGTAAGGTTGTCCCGGAATGTCTGAGCTTTGACGCCGAATGTATCGAGGATGATGATTATACGGGTCGTGCTTGGAGAATTCGCGGCGTTAATGGGAAAAGAAGCCCAGGTTACGCAGATCAAGAGTTCGATCGACTGGGACATTTGATAATCGGAGAAAAGGATCCTCGCTATGTGACTTGCTTTAGCGACGGACAGAATATAACGTTGGTATATGCAGATCAAGAAGCGCACCGGAGAATCAACGAACTGACAGGGCAGATCTTTACCCGGTTTGTCTTTTCAAGAACGGCAGGGAGCAGTACTGGAGCAAACGGACTGCCGTATGCGAAAATAAGGAAGCGCTTCATTAATCGGAACTTAGGAGGATATCGAATGAGTTATCAAAATTGGGCCGGCAACTTTACGTACAGCGCAACCGAAATGATCAAGCCGGAAAGCGTGGAGCATCTGCAGCGGTTGGTCAAAGAGCACCGGAAAATAAAGGTTTCGGGCAGCGGCCATACTTTTAATTCGATCACGGATACGGACGGAATATTCGTTTCGCTGCGGCATTGGAACCGGATGTTGGAATTAAACGAAGAACGCGGCACGGTAACGGTCGAAGGAGGGATCACGTACGGGGAACTGTGCGCGGAGCTCGCCGTGACCGATTATGCTCTTCATAACCTGGCCTCGCTGCCTCATATCACGGTTGCCGGTGCCGCAGCTACGGGGACGCATGGTTCAGGCAGCCGAAACGGAAGCTTGGCGGCAGCAGTGGAAGCTGTTGAACTTGTCGACGCGAACGGAGAGCTGCATACGTTCAGCCGCGGCGATGCGGAGTTTGCCGGCGTCGTCGTGAACCTCGGCGCGCTCGGCATCGTGACGAAACTGACGCTGAAAGTCGTGCCGGCTTATTCCGTCAGACAGTTTGTTTATGAAAATCTGCCGCTTTCGCAGCTTGAAGCAAACGCGGCCGGCATCTTCGCGGGTGCTTACAGCGTCAGTTTGTTCACGGATTGGCAGCAGCCGAGATTCCATCAGGTATGGACGAAATGCCGGGAAGAAGACGGCGCAAGCTATGCCGGACATGCGGATTATTACGGGGCGCTGCCTGCGACGGCTCCCTTGCATCCGCTGCCGAACATGCAGGCGGAGAACTGCACCGAGCAGCTCGGCAGGCCCGGTATGTGGCATGAACGGCTCGCGCATTTCCGCATGGAATTTACGCCGAGTGCCGGCAAGGAGCTGCAGAGCGAATACTTGATGTCACGGGAACACGTGTATCAAGCGGCGCTTGCCGTTCATCGGCTGCGGGAGCATCTTGAGCCGATCTTGTTCGTCGGCGAAGTACGCACGATCGACGCGGACGATTTATGGCTGAGTCCTTTTCGCGATCAGCCTTCGGTGGCGTTCCACTTCACGTGGCGGGACGACTGGCAGGCGGTCGAGCGCGTGCTTCCGCTGTTGGAAGAAGCGCTGGCGCCGTTTAACGCACGCCCGCATTGGGGCAAGCTGTTTACAGTACCGGCCGACGTTCTGCAGGGACAATTCGACAAGCTGCCGCAGTTTCGGAAGTTGATCGATAAGTATGACCCTGACGGAAAATTCAGCAATGAATTTCTGGATACGTATATTCGCGCAGCTCGGAAATGACGAAGAAAATGTCGCCGCATCCAACAGCCGCCTTCCGAATACATTCGGCAGGCGGCTGTTTTTAAGGGGCGAACAGCAGCGAGAGATGCGTCTGCGCGTCGAGATGGGTCGGAATCTTGCGGCTCCATTGACTCAAGCTGCCGCGCTCGGCGGCTTTCAAGATGTGGCCGCTTCGCCGAGGGATCGGTCTGTTTTGGCATGGCGGAAGCCTCTGTACTTAAACATTTTTCGCGAAAAGTCAGTGAGCTAACAGGCGGAAGCGGCGTTCATGTGGTATGGGATTCGAACAGATCAAGGAAGGTCACGATACGGAAAGGAGCGGGGAACATGCCACTGCCTATGGTTCACCTGGGAGTCGCGGCCCGTTATTTCGAGGGAAGCCGCGTTCCTGACGCTTTCGTACTCGGAAGTATTGCGCCTGATTCCATACATATGAGGCAAGACGCCGGACGGGAAGATAAAGCTCGTACTCATTTTGGCGGCAAAGAAACGAACCCGGAGATCCTGGAGCAGCATTATGCGGAATTCATCAACCGAAGCGCCGATCACAATTGGAAGTGGTACATCCAAGGCTACTTTGCCCATGTGCTGACCGATTATTTGTGGGGACAAAGCGTTTATGCGGATTTTAAGCAGCGGATGGAAGAGGAGTTTGTACCGTCTGACGGGGTCAAACCGCAGTATTATATCGACACGGACGGGATTGATTTTCTGCTGTATGAAACCGCGGAGTGGAGGGAGCAGCTCTGGCAGGGGCTTCTGCGCGCTTCCGCTTATGAGCTGAGTCCTCTGCTGAGTGAACAGGAAGTGAACAACTGGCGTCTGCGTACGATTCGGTGGTTTGAACAGCCGACGAACAAGCCGGAGATTGCACCCCGATACATTACGCTGGAAGTCGTTGAGGCGTTTATTGCAGGAGCTGGAGACACGACACGCAGAATGATCGGTGAATGGGACGAACGTTTGGAGCGATCATTATGAATCAATCAAGCTGCAGAGACCTGATTTACGTCAGGCTGGTTTATAAGGAAGGGCAGTGGACACTCGTAGACAATCACAGAAGCACTCGCAAGAAATGGTAATTTTGATCTTTGTGCAGAAACGGGTATGTATGATTGGGAGGAGTACAGACTGACCGACTTTTTGAAAGGAGTTTCAATATGAATCCCGCTATTAACCCGATCATTTCGGTAACCGGGATCGGTGTATTTACCTATGATCAGGAGTCGCACAGTTATACACACCAAGAGGGCAGCATAAATTGGAGACTGAAGCTTGAGAACAAAAATGCCAAGACTGCCGATGTGGATCAGCTGGTCAGCAGAGCCGAGTCGTTGGTGTCGGAATTCGGAGAATTTGAGCAAGCGGCAGGAAGGGCGGTCGCTGAAAAATTGATCGATTTCAAAAATGATTTCTGGCCGGAATATAATGAAGATGATCCCGACCTGGATTGAGATGCGGTAGATGCAGGCGCATATAAGGTGACCGTCGAGAAATTTGCGGCATCGATAAGTCTGCTTTTTGTAGAAATCGGATCTGCCAGCGCGTACTGTGAATACGAAGACGGCGAGCTGTTTGGCGGACACCGAATCCATGCTTATTTTGATGAGGAGTATCGCCTAATCAGCGCGGACATCTAGTGGGTGACCGAGCGCTGCCAAGCGATTCTCCTACAGCCTATCTAAAGGAGTGTACACCTATGAAAGCCATCACAGTTGAACAACAAGAAAATACCAACGGTCTGATCTTAAATGAACTTCCGACTCCCGTACCGGCAGAAGGCGAACTGTTGATCAAAGTCCATGCCGCAGCGGTCAACCGGACGGATATCGTCACCCGCGAAGGGAAATCCGGCTATGCTTCAAATCCGATTCTGGGCGTGGAGATATCAGGCGTGGTTGAGCAGGCGGACGGCCAATCGGACTTTGCACCCGGCGACCGTGTCATGGGGCTGGTGAATGGCGGAGGTTATGCGGAATATGCGGTGATGCCTGCGGAACGTGCGATGCGGATTCCGGATGCGTACTCGTTTGAACAAGCAGCGGCCGTACCCGAGGTGTTCTTGACGGCGTACCAGACGCTGTATTGGATCGGACGTCTGCAGCGTAATGAATCCGTTCTGATCCATGCCGGGGCGAGCGGTGTAGGAACGGCAGCGATCCAACTGGCCAAGAAGCTCAGCGGAGCGAAAGTCATCGTCACAGCCGGATCGCAGGAGAAACTGGATTTCTGCGGCGAACTGGGAGCGGATGTGCTGATCAATTATAAAGAACAGTCTTTTGAACAGGAAGTGCTGAACGCAACCGATGGTCAAGGGGTTGATCTGATTCTGGATTTCGTCGGCGCAGATTATTGGGATAAGAACTTGGCAAGCATCAAAAAGGAAGGCCGCTGGGTACTGATCGGGATTCTGGGCGGCATTCAGGTGGAGCAGGTGAATCTGTTTGCCTTGATGTCCAAATGCGTACAGCTTACAGGCACACTGCTCACGCCGAGAAGCGATGAGTACAAGGCGCGTTTAACAGCCGACTTCGTCAAAGACGTATTCCCGCATATCGAGAGGGACGAGATCAAGCCGATTATCGATACCGTCTTCCCCCTAGAGCAGGCGTTGGAAGCCCAGCAGCATATGGAGGCGAACCGGAATATCGGGAAAATTATTTTGAAAGTGGTGGAGTAAAGAACGGATCAATCGGCAGAATTATGCAGAACGGGCAGTGATACCGGATTAGCTCGAAATGTCAGATTGGTTTTAGATAACAGATGAGTTTTAATAGAATGGACAATGAAAACAGTGGGTTTCCTTATGAGGCTCACTGTTTTTTGTTCATCATTTTCAGTTCATTGTTTTCAGATCATCATTTCCGATACCCATTCATTCTCGCGGAGGTGGCTTTCTCATGCATAATCTGTTCGAAGAGCGGCACGTCAACGAAATCGTAACCCGGATCAACAATCTGCGTCCCGATTCACAGCCCCAATGGGGAGAAATGAACCCTGCGCAGATGCTGGCTCACTGCTCGGGATTTCAAGATTTGGCGATGGGCAGTGCGGAGGCTTCGAGGAGTCTGTTGGGGATCTTCATTGGAAAGTTTGCCAAGCCCATGTTCTATAACGACAAGCCGCTGCCTCGCAACATGTCGACCATCCCGGAGATCCGGATTACGGAAGAGAAAGAGTTCGAGGACGAAAGAAAGCGGCTGATATCCAAAATCCATACATTTCAGCAAAACGGCCGTGAAGCCTGCACCCAGCGTCCTCATCCTTTTTTCGGAAAACTATCTGCCGAGGAATGGGGAAAAGGCGTCTATAAGCATCTGGATCATCATTTGCGGCAGTTCGGCGTGTAGCTGAGACGGCTCGACATAGGGCATACAACGTAAGACAGACGACATACATATTCAGCTGAAAAGGAGACTGCCTATGCGTGATTTCCCACCGATCCATGCATCTTCAACGGCAGGCCGCCTGCAGAGTTCTTCAATCGCCGCCGGCTGCCGTCACAGCGTCGTTCTAAAACCGGACGGTACAGTATCGGCAGCAGGGGATAACAAGTACGGGCAGTGCGACGTGGACGGCCTGCGCGACATTGTGGCCATAGCGGCCGGGAACGTTCATCAAGCGTCGAATACAGGCAGTTCGCATAGCGCTCTGCTGAAGTCGGACGGTAGAGTGATTGCTGTAGGCTGGAACCGGCACGGTCAGTGTGACGTCAGTGACTGGCAGGACATGGTCGCGATTGCCGCCGGCTGGCGACGTACAGTCGGACTAAGAGCGGACGGAACGGTGATGGCTGCCGGGCGAAATGAGGAGGGGCAGTGCCAGGTGAGCGGCTGGCGGAATATGATAGCCGTAACGGCAGGCGATTGGCATACGGTGGGACTGCGGGATGGCGGCAGATTAGAGACTGCGGGCAATAACAGGTACGGCCAGTGTAAGGTGGAGGATTGGCGAGACGTGGTCGCGGTTGCTGCCGGATATCTGCATACAGTCGGGCTGAAAGCAGACGGTACCGCGTATGCGGCAGGCTCCAATAAGCATCATCAATGCGACGTCGGCAGTTGGCGGGAACTGACCGCGATATCGGCAGGAAGCTATCATACGGTTGGATTGAAAAAGGATGGCACCGTCATCGCAGCAGGTTCAAACGAATACGGTCAGTGCAGTCTGAGCGGCTGGCAGGACATTGTGGAAATCGCCGCCGGCTGCGTGCATACCATCGGTCTTCGTTCGGACGGTACAGCAGTCGCCGTAGGAAGTAACGAGTACGGCCAATGCGAGATCAGATAAATGGACTTTTTTTAAGCGCATCCGTAACTTATATCTGTAACTCATGTGCATAGCCGATACCTGCAGCTTATATGCGTAACGAATGTCTGTAACTCATACCTGTAACTCATGCCCGCAGCTTACATTCGCAGCGTATCCCTGTAACTTACCGTCGCTTGTCTTCGTTATAAAAAGAAAGGGGTGCATTCACATGGCAAACGCAGCGGATCATGTGCAGTTAGAGTCATTGGAAGCTCTGCGCTCAGCTGTCCGTAAATCGGAAGCAGCACTGGAAGGAATGTCCCGCAAAGGCGCCAGTCTAACCCTGATCGAAAAGAGATTGCGCGGTCTGCGGATCGGTCTGGCTGTGCTGGAAGAGACATGGAACGGAACCGTTTGTCCATACGGACAGGAAGAGATGAAGGAAGCGCGCGAAATGCTGAAGAGTCTGCTTCCGTCCGTTGAAAGCAGCTTAGCCAAGTCGAAAGCAGGCAGTCCGCAGAGAACGCTTATTGAACGCAGAATGACGGCCTTGAAGCTGGCGGTCGACGGCATCGACCAGAGGTTGTGAAGAGAAAAACCAGTGTTCCCCGGCCAACTACCGACAGAATGATCCTCGACAAAATGATTCCCCACATAAAGATCTTCAACAGAGCGACTATCAATAAAAACAGGAGGGACTACCATGCAGTTAGTCATCATCTTCGGCCCGCAGGCTGTAGGTAAAATGACAGTGGGCCAGCATTTGTCGGAGCAGACCGGATTGAAGCTGTTCCATAATCATATGTCTATCGACTTTGTCTCCCAGTTTTTCGATTATGGGACGCCTTCCGGCAAACGGCTGGTCAGCCTGATCCGGCAGGAGATTTTCGAAGAAGTGTCGCGCAGCGATCTGAAAGGGCTGATCTTCACCTTTGTCTGGGGCTTTGACCTTCAGAGCGATTGGGATTATATCGACGCGCTGTCGAAGCTGTTCGAATCCAGAGGAGGCGAAGTCTATTTGGTAGAGCTGGAAGCGGATATCGAAGAACGAAAGAGGCGGAATGCCACGGAAAACAGACTGCTGCACAAGCCGACCAAACGGGATGTGAAATGGTCGGAAGGCGAGCTGGTTGCAACTTATGAGCGGCATCGGTTGAACTCACTGCCCGGCGAAATCACCAAACCCAATTACATACGGATCAACAACGAGAACTTGGATGCTCGCCAGGCAGCAGACAAGATTCGCGAAAGGTTCGGGTTATGAAAAACGATACGATGATTCAAGGAATCAACCACATCTGCTTCTCCGTCTCTGATCTGGATCGTTCTATCGATTTTTACGAGCAGGCGTTGGGAGCCCAAATTCTCGTCAAAGGCCGGAAGCTCGCTTATTTCGATCTGAACGGAATATGGATCGCATTAAATGAAGAAGCGGATATTCCGAGAGCAGAAATTCACCGATCGTATACGCATCTCGCTTTCACGGTCAGGGAAGAAGATTTTGATGAGATGCTCGATAGGTTGGTCCGGTTGAACGTCAATATTTTGGAAGGCCGCACAAGGGATGCGAGGGACAAGCAGTCCGTATACTTTACAGATCCCGATGGACACAAATTCGAATTTCATACCGGGAGTCTGGAAGATAGGCTGGAGTATTACCGGTCGGACAAGGAACATATGACGTTTTACGAATAGCTCCTAAACTTCTTCTCATGCGACCTGTTGAAAATCCAATGAAAGAAGGTTTTTTATGATCACCATTCGATTCGCTTCACAGACCGATATCCCGCATATTCAATCGGTTGCCCGGGACGCTTGTACGGCCACCTATTCAGACATTTATCCGAAAACGTTCATCGAGAATTTTCTGAACATGGCGTATTCCGCCGAAAATTTGCAGCGATCGATTGAACGAGACGAACAGCTCGACAATCGCAGTTTCCTGGTTGCCGAGTGGGAAGGAGAAGTCGTGGGCTATGCCCAGACGGCCAAGGAAGGAGAAGACAGTTATGAGCTGCTCCGCATCTATATCCAGCCGGAATATCAGCACAGAGGTATCGGACAGCGGTTTCTTCGTCGATTTCTGGATCACTTGGCACCATCCGATAAGCTTTTTGCCTGGGTAGCGAAAGAAAATGTCATGGGCAGAGCATTTTACGAGAAAAACGGGTTCAAACACACCGAAGAGATGAGCGAGATGATCGAAGGGAAAGCGCGCATTCAGTTGAAGATGGAGCTGGACTGTGCGGCTGCTTTAGATCCTTAACCCTACCGAAGGACAAATGAAGAGCATATCCAGTGACAGTTCCACCTCTGTATTAGGGTTATTTTTACATATTTCCACTTTCAGATAGATTTGATAAACTGGAGAAGATTGGGATTTCCTGCATCGATACCTCACTGCATCATGATTAAACTTACGATTGGTAACTACATACATATGTCGACACCCGTAAGCGGATCAAAGCATCAAAAAACGAATAAAACCGGGGAGATGAATTCATGGAAGCCAAAGAAGTGGTACTGCCGGAGTTTGCCGTAGTCGGATTGAAGATCGAAGGAAATCTTGAGGAGTTCAATGCCGGATTGGCCAAAGACACCTATCATTCTCTGAAATCGAAAATGAATGAAATTCCGAACCGGAAGAACGAGAAAGTGATCATGATCCAAATCTATCCAATGAAGCCCGGCTTTGATCCCGTGAAAGATCGCTTTACACAGATCATGGGGTATGAAGTGACGGATGAGAGCGTTGTTCCGGAAGGAATGATTCGACATTCCATACCGGAAAGCAAATATGCGACCTGCACCCACAAAGGACTGGAAGCAGATATTGGCCAGACATACGATTCTCTGTATGGAGAGTGGATCAGAAGCCGCGGAAGCGAACCCAAAGGATACGATTTTGAAGTATGGGATGAGCGGTATCAACCGGAAAGCGAACAGAATGAAATCGATATGTTTGTCGCATTGAGATGAAATAAAAAGTATCCATACTGGCTTGGAGGCTGATGACAAGTGAATAGTCCGATCGCAAATCGCGTAGATACAATATTTGTTCATGTAACGAATTTGGAACGGGCGGTTGAGTGGTATGGCCGGCTGCTTGGTGCAGCAGTCACAGGGGAAGTGCGTAGCCCTATTTATACATTTGATATGGGGGAAGGCCGACCGGGTCTGACGCTGGATGATCATGGCTTTGACGACGGATATGAGCTCCGCCCTCTGAACCATCCGCTGTTTAATTTGAGCGCTTCGGATATTCAAGCGGCTTATGATCATGTGACGGAACTTGGGGCGGAGATTGTAAGCGAGATTCAGCATTTTCCGGATTTGTCTGAGTTTACATTCAAAGACCTCGACGGGAATATCATCGCAATCTGTACCTGCTTCAGTTGACCGCTCCGCCTGATATATTCGCAGTTCGCCGCCTGGCAGCCGCGCTCCGACTGCTGCGCCCTGATTGCTACCCCTAATTGCAGCGCCTGCGAGCAGCTGATATACTTTCCGTATACCATTAGTACTGGGGGTTATACCGTGGCAATGTGGATCGCACCGGATTGCTCGTTTATCAGAACAGCCTTACGCGAAGCCTGAACAGGGGCGGACTTTGTGTAGGGCGGAAGCGAGAATGAGTTGAACTCGATCGTCCCCGCCGTGTTGGTAAGAAGCGGTTTTAAGACCGGCTGTACAGCACCGAATGACTATGCACGTTTTACTCTGAAGGCTTCGCACCTTATCGTTTGGCCAATCAAAAAATAAGGGGCTGAAAGCTATGCATACGCAAACACCGTTTATTCATAACCATCAATTGAACACCATTAAGAAACAGGCCAACTTCCTGCTGAAAACGCTGCGCAGCGTCGCCGATCGTAACGTGCTGGACACGGTTCGAGATACGGCGGTTGCCAAAGCGATGGAAGCTTTCGACGGTCTGACGTCTGAACAGAAGCAGCTGCTGGAGCAGATGGGCAGGAATGAAGAAGCGCAGGAAATCCAGAATTACCTGGACTCGTTGGAGCCGTATTTGGTGCCTTTTCCCGAAGTGACGGCGAATCAGGCCCAAAAGCTGTTTCCCAAAGCGAAAAAGCTCAAGCTGCCGGATCTTGAACGTCTGGACTACGCGCATATGACGTATCTCAGATGGATCGATACCGCGACAAATCGGCTGTATATCGTGTATCGGCACGAAGATCGGTGGATTGGCGTCGAAGGACGAATTACGTCGACCAATAAGAAGGGTTTTTGCATGTTCTGCAATAGGCATCAGGAACTTGGATTTTTCAATGTGAAGCTGAAAGGCAGTTCGCCGGATAACTTTTCTTCTGTCGGACAGTATGTCTGTATGGATGACGAAGCCTGCAATCATAGTATGACTGATCCTTCGGCGCTGGAGAAATTCCTGCTGTCGGTGGGAAAATAAAATATAAATCACATTCGCAAAGAAGTATGACAGACTGCTGTCATACTTCTTTTTTTATACTGAGAACAGATCCAATCACTCACTCGAGATTCATCAAAAAGGAGCGAATATCCATGAACAATCATCTCGAAAGCATGCTCGGTTATCACAGTTGGGCCAACCGTACGATTTTGGAAAGAATCAGTGAACTTCCAGAGTCGATACTTGCCGAAGAGGTCAACAGTTCATATCCGACGATTGCCCATGCACTCAGTCATATTCATGCCGTCGATCAAATGTGGCTGCTGGTACTGCAGGAGAGCGCTATGCCGGAAGCGATGCAGAACTGCATGCCGCTGAACAGCCGGGTGCTGGATTCCGTCGACGAATACGCGGATCTGTTCGCCGGGTTGTCCGGCGAATACGAAGAGTGGTTCCGGAGCCAGCACGATCTTGAGCAGCCTCTGCTGCTGGATAATCCGTATGCGGGTGTTCGTGAGATCCGCCGTTCGGATATTCTGATGCATGTTGTTAATCACGGAACGTATCACAGAGGCAATATTTCCACGATGCTGCGTCAGCTGGGCCATGCGTCCGTAATGACCGATTATGCGATGTTCTGGTATCAGGAGCCTGTTACAGCCGTCTGATTAAGAGCGGCATCAGCCGAAGCCGGCCCTTCTCCTTACGGAGAAGCCGGCTTTTTGTGCACAGTGTATAGATAACTTCAGTAGAGAGAAGGGATTGAGCCATGAACATCGAAAATCAACTCGCTGTACATACGCGAGAAGAATTGAGGAGGTGGCTGCAGGAACGCGGACAAACTGCCCAATGCTGCTGGACGACTGGGTCTGAAGCGGCGCTGATCACAAGTGTAAGAGAGGAGCTGTTATGATCGTATCGATGTTGCATGGGGATTTGCGTTCTTGATTGCAATTGTTGTCATTTTTCAAGCTGCCTTGGCTCTCGTTTGAAGGATAAGGCGCTTCGCTCGTCAGGGAAATCCTAAAAGGCCCGCCCATAAGGCGAGCCTTTTTTCTTTCTCTGCAAGTCCGCTTTCCGCGTTACTCGATCATGCCCTTCGTCGCCTGATACATCTGCTCCGTGTATTTGTCCACGTCGTCGCGGGACATACGCAAACGACCTGCGGAAGTGCCGTAGCCGATCTCCGGCAGGCCCTGCTCCAGCCCTTTGAAGATCCCGTCCGCAAATTCGTCCAGCGGTTCGCCGTTCGTATGCAGGCCCGCGCCGCCGAGATCCGTGTTGACCGCCGGAGGAGCGATTTCGATTACTTCGACCGACGTCTCCGACAGCTGATGCCGCAGGCTCACCGTGAAGGAATGCAGCGCCGCCTTCGTCGCCGAGTAGATCGGCGCGATCGCGAACGGCGTGAAAGCCAATCCGGAGGTCACGTTGAGAATCGCCGCATATTCCTTGTTCGTAAAATGCGGCGCGAACAGCATGCAGAGATGCAGCGGAGCGTCGATATTGGTCGTGATCTCGCGTCCATACCGCTGCCAGTCGGCCTGCGCGTCCGTCTTCAGCAGGTTGAACCGCTGCTGCATGCCCGCATTGTTTACCAGCACGTTCACGTCCGGATAATTGGATGTGACCCACTTGAACAGATCGAGGCGGTCCGCTTCGACGGCTACGTCGCTTACGCGCGTAATCAGTCCGGGAACTTTATTCTGCGCTTCCTTCAGCACGTCTTCCCGCCGTCCGCAGACGATGACCGTATTGCCCAATTTTGTAAATCGTTCCGCAAAAGCCAGCCCGATTCCCGAACCTCCGCCGGTAATCAGAATCGTATTTCCAGTCAATCGTTTCATAAGCGAACCTCTTTTCTATGATTTTGATCGCGGCTCCGAGGGTCATCGTCTTGTTCGAATGCGCCCTTTTCCCGATTTTCTATGCGTTCTTCGTAGCGGCCAATCTTGATATCGATGCCGTCCAGTGCCTGCTGCATGCCGGCGATCTCGCCAAGCACCGACTGCCTGTGCTTCAGCAGCATGTCGAGCCGAAGCCCGGTCGTGTCCTCGCCTTCGACGACCCAGACCACATACTGCCGGATGGAATCCAGCGGCATGTTCGTGCGCTTAAGATTCAAGATGACCTGGAGCAGCGTCATATGGAATTCCGAGAATATCCGCCGTCCCGCTCCGTCCCTTCGCAGATGCGGAAGCAGTCCTTTTTTCTCGTAGTAGCGCAGCGTCGATTCCGGAACGCCGAAATGCGCCGCCGCTTCGCTGATGGATGTGTTTTTCATGATGGAGGCCTCCAAGCCCGAACTTTTTCTGTCGACAAGCTTATGATAGGTCTTAAACCGGGGTTTAAGTCAAGCGCGAATCGAGAAAGAATTTTTGAGAGGACATAAAAGGATTTGCAGGGATGCGCAGAGAACAGATAATTCTAAAAAGGAGGCGGGAAAAATGAAAACGATTCAAAGCATGTTCGAGCACCTCGATTGGGCGAATCGGACGATTTTGGACACGCTGCAGCAGGCGGAAGTCGGCGGCAGGCCGCTGAGCCTGTTTTCTCATACGCTGCACGCCGAGCAGGTATGGCTGACTCGGCTTCGCGGAAAAGACAGCTCGGGACTGCCGATCTGGGCGGACCGTGATCTTGCGTTCTGCGCGGAGCTTATGCAGCGGAACGCGGAAGGTTTCGACGCCTTTTTCGCCGAGACGGCCGAAGCAGACCCGGATCGACTCATTGCCTATGCCAACAGCAAAGGCGTGCGGTTCACAAATTCAGCTCGCGACATTTTGACGCATGTGGCGCTGCACGGCCAGTACCATAGAGGACAGATTAACCTGCTGCTTCGGGAAAGCGGTCACGATCCGGTCGGCGTGGATTATATTTTGTTCGCCCGCTGAACGATCCGGCATGGAGCCCGCGAAGCTTGAACAAAAGCAGCTGCTGGAGCAGATGGGCAGGAATGAAGAAGCGCAGGAAATTCAGAATTACCTGGACTCGTTGAAGCCGTACTTGGTGCCTTTTCCCGAAGGACGGATGACGTCGACCAACAAGAAGGGTTTCTGCATGTTCTGCCGCAAATGTTCTGGTATCAGGAGCCTGTTACAGCCGTTTGATTAAGAGCGGCATCAGCCGAAGCCGGCCTTTCTCCTTATGGAGAAGCCGGCTTTTTGCGCACAGCGTATAGATAATTTCCGTAGAGAGAAGGGATTGAGCCATGAACATCGAAAATCAACTCACAGTACATACGCGAGAAGAACTAAGGAGGTGGCTGCAGGAACACGGACAGACCGCCCAATGCTGCTGGATTATACGGTCAGTGGCACGATATTGGGCGTCTGCTGGACGACTGGGACTGAAGCGGCGCTGATCAAAAGTTTAGAGAGGAGCTGTTATGATCGTATCGATGTTGGCATGGGGATTTGCGTTCTTAATTGCAGTTGTTGTCATTTTTCAAGCTGCCTTGGCTCTCGGCGCACCTTGGGGTGAATATGCGATGGGCGGCAAATTCCCCGGCAAATATCCGCTGCAGATGAGGATTGCCTGCCTTGTACAGATTGTTATTTTGATCGGTGTTGGCCTGATTGTACTGAGCAGAGCCGACCAAGTGCTGACCGGATGGTCGGCTTTTGCGGACAAGGCGATCTGGTTCGCAGTGGCCTTCTCGGTCGTCGCAACAATTATGAACCTGATGACGCGAAGCGTCTGGGAGCGAAGAATCTGGGCGCCGGTATCAGGGTTGATGCTGCTCACAAGTCTTGGAGTTGCTCTGGGTTAATCGGACTGCGCTTGTTTTGGATGTCTTGGGTTATGAAAAAGAAACCGGGTTCCCTTTTGAGGAACCCGGTTTCTTTTTGATTCATTTGAGGCTGTGAAGCTGCTCCATAGAGCGGCTTCACAGCCTTTTGTCTTAAGATGATAAGGCGGGAATTAAGCGTTCAGCTTAAAGCGCTGTACAATCTCCTGCAGCTGACCGGCCATACTGGACAGTTCGTTCGAAGAGTGAGCGATTCCCTGAATCGAAGCCAACTGCTCTTCGACGGCTGCAGAGGTTGTCTGAGCACCGTCCGCAGATTGGTCGGAAATTCGGGACATATCCTGGACAGAAGCGGAAGCTTCCTGGGTTCCAGCCGTAATCTGTTCAGCGACAGCAGAAATGTCTTGAATCTGTTCGCTGATCACACTTGCGGACTGCTGGATGTTGGTGAAGACCGAAGCTGCTTCGCCGCTCAGACGGAGCCCTTCGTTTACTTGGCTGCGAACATTGCCGTTCATCGTTTCATTGGAGCGAACGATCAGCGTGTTCATCTGCTCGATCGTTGCCCGAATACCGTCTGCTGTGCGTTTGGATTGTTCGGCCAACTTACCGACTTCTCCGGCAACGACGGCAAAGCCTCGTCCCTGGTCTCCGGCACGTGAAGCTTCGATGGAAGCGTTCAGCGACAGCAGGTTGGTCTGACTGGCAATTTCCGTAATCGCTTCGTTCATCTTCTTGGCTTCACTGGACAGATTGGCAAGCTGATCGACGATCTCCGTCGATTCGGCTACGGCTTCCAGAATCCGGTTCATCTGACCGCTTACACTGCCAAGGCTCTCACTGCCCTGTTCGACATGCTTGGCTGTCAGTTCGGCCGATCCGACAATGGTATTGGCCGACTCAGCAATAGAGAGCACGCCCTTCGCCATTTCTTCAACAGCGTTCGCTGCCTGCTGCGAAGCTTCGGCGCCCACGTTTGCAGTCTCCGCTGTTTCTTGAATAATGACAGATACGTGTTCCAGCGACTGGGCCATTTGCTCCGTGCTCTCCTTGATCGTTTCCGAGGAGAAGGTCAGCTTGGAAGAAGCGCCGTTCAGTTCTGTAACCATGGTGCGCAGCGCCGTAGTCATCTCGTTGAAGCCGACTGCCAGCACAGCAAACTCGTTCTGGCCTTTCACTTCCACATTGTTGGAGAGGTCGCCCTTCCGGATCGCGTCCATGCCCTGCTGAAGCTTCTTCATTGGACGAGAGAAAGCCAGTATGACGAAGAATACCAGAATGCCTACTCCAACAAAGGAAATGAGGAGGACCCACAGCACAGTTTCCATAATCGGTTTGGCAGCGGTGGCATAATCGGTAGTGGACAGCGTAGCGGTAATCGTCCAACCTGTTATCGGCTCCTGCAGCGTATAGCCGTCCAAGGTGAATCCCGGCGCGACCATGGCAAATTTGGTAATATCACTGTATCTTTCGTCCTTCGGAGCAAAGGAGGGAACAGGAGCGCCGCTCGCTTCATAAGGAGCACCGCTTACTAGCGTGCCCATATCGAACAAGGGGCCTGCTCCCGTCACAATAAGGCCTGTTGAATCGGTTATGGTCACAACACCTGCATCACCAATCTTGGTGTCAGAAATGGATTCCCTTAGCTTGTCGATATTCAGGCTGAAATTCAATACACCCTGTCCACCGTCCAATGTACGGGAAATGTTAAATACCAGTGGTCCGGCCAGGGAAGGTTCGCTAGTTTCCGCAATCACAGGTTGACCCGGGTTTGCTGTTGCACGTATGTACCACTCAGCCTCCGCAGGTTTGAAATCTGGAGATTCCACTTGAGGAGATACCAGATAACGACCGCTGCCGTCAGCCCAAATGATTTCGCCCAATTCGGGATGAGCAGTCGTATAAGCATCCAGCTTCTGTTGAATTTGGCTGCTGCTCAGTGTAGTCGAACTCAAATCGGAGGCCAGCAAGTTTAGATTGCTCATGGCGCTGCTAGTCTGGGCATGAAGGATACTGCGTACAAGTGAGACGTTGGACAGAACGCCATTCGTAATCTTATGTTCAACTTCACGTTCGGCACTCTGATAGGAGAAGTAACCGATTGTCAGACTTGGAACGAGCAGAACTAACAAAAATGCGGCGATCAGCAGAGTGCGGATCTGTCTAAGTGAATGCCGGCCTGCTCCCCAGAATCGCTGAATCGGATTTCCGAGCTTAGACATTTCTTTTTCATGAGTCGGTGTTGATGTCGGTGTAGTAGTCTTGCTGCGTAACATATTGTTTCCCCCTGATGAAAATGTTGTATAAGACTTCAGTTGTCACTTGAATTACTTCGGAATATTTGTTTCTAATTTGTATAGCTAACTATCTAATTTGTATGTTTTTACAGTTAAAAAGTATGGATTACAAGATTTTGAGTCCTTAACCGATAAGAATAGTAGTGTAAGCTATAAATATTTAATGATTAGAATGAGGGCGAGATATGAAATATGAGTTTGTTGCTTTTGACCACGATCTGCCGGTTAAGTTGATTTTGCATCCCGTAGAAGAAGGGCATCGATTTATCCCCAGACATTGGCATGAAAGCTTAGAAATCTCTTATACGTTGTCAGGTAGGATCGATGAGATTTATGTGGATGGTTCAATTTATAGGACTGGGCCAGGGGATATCGTTGTCATCAATCCGAATGAGGTGCATTCTTTTCTTGCGGATGTCAGTCCAGACTCCTCGGCGTTCACCGTTATCATCTCCTATGATTTTTTGAAGCAGAACTGTCCGGAGATCGACGGAATGATCTTTCGATGCATTTCCATTGGAGAAACGGACGAAGCTCGCTTGATGAAATTCCAATTGCTTCGAGAAAAGCTGGACGCTTTTGTCGCGTTATGCAGAGAACCTCAGGGGAACTCTTTGGATAGGCTTCGGATTATGGCATTGTCTTACGATCTTCTCTACATAATGTTTGGAGATTTTGCTTACAAGAAGCGGCAAAACAACGAAATTCAATCGCAGAGGCACTTGGACATGCTGACCAACATTACGACGTTTATTGAAAGAAATTATAGAGAACCGTTGTCTGTCAAAGGAATTTCCCGTCATTTTGGATTTACAGAGGCGTATCTGTGCCGCTTCTTCCGTAAACATATAGGTATGACGATTCTTCAATACATCCATACCGTTCGCCTGGAGAAGGCTTACCGGGAATTGATCCATACGGATCGTCCAATCGTTCAAATTTCTTACGAAAATGGATTTCCCAATGTAAAGTCCTTTAATCGTGTTTTTAAGGAAGTGTATACGATATCTCCAGATCTGTATCGTAAGACCAAAAGACCTAGTTCGCAAGGTCTATCCGACACAAATCACGAATCAGCCAAGAAACGCCTTGGTTTAGGTGAATAATTGACCGTTTCAAAATAGAAATCCCTGATACAATAAAAACATGCCTAGTCAATAAGACGGATAAACACCGACGAAAACAGGCAAAATAGTCTTTTATTCCTAGGGGGAAAGAATCATGTACAAAAAAATGTTAGTTTCTTTGTCTGCGGTACTTGCTTTTACCGCAGCAGGAGCAGTAGTAGCACCTAATGAAAGTGCGCGCACTGCGTCCGCAGCTGTTCAAGAAGGTGAATCCACTCACGAGACAATCTCTGGGAATACGGGAAGCTCCTTGTTGGTAGAAGGAGATATTGCATTCGAATATCCAGGTTCTAATGGAGTTACGCTGCGTGGATCCGTTCGTCTGCCTGACTCTTACCAAGAGGGACAAACCTACCCGGTTGTCATTTTGTCGCACGGCGTATTCGGCGACCGCAACCAGCAGGGAATGTTCACTTCGATGACTGACGCTTTGAAGCAAAAAGGCTTTGTCACTGTACGTTTTGATTTCAATGGATACGGTGAGAGCGGCGGCACGCTGATCAATAACTCGATCAAATCGGAAAAAGAAGATCTTCATGCAATCATCGACTATGTAAAAACGTTGAGTTATGTGGATCAAAGCCGCATTAACCTGGTTGGTTACAGCATGGGCGGCGCGGCAACCAGCCTGGTAGCCGGAGAAAGACCGAATGATATTCACAGCATTGCTCTGTGGGCGCCGGCAGCGATTCTTGTTGATGATGCGGAAAGAGGCGACTTTTTCGGTACAAAGGTTGACGTCAACAATCTTCCGGATGAAGTTTCGGTCTTCGGCGGAATGTTCACATTCGGCAAAAAATGGTTTGAAGATGCAATCGGATTGGACATCTACGGTATTGCATCGCAGTACACAGGATCTGCCTTTATCGTTCATGGCGAAAAAGACGCTGTCGTTCCAATGAGCTACTCGGAAAGATACCAAGAAGTGTACAGCAAAAACACCAAGCTGGTATCGGTTAAAGACGGCGAGCATGTACTCAGCGGCAAACCGCTGGAACAAGCGATCAAGCGTACGGTGAATTTCTTGAACAATCAAAACAACCGTCAGAACTAATTTGAATGTCTCCGGCTCAGCCGGAAAATTCCGCGCCCCCGCGCGCAAGGCCGCTCTTCGGAGCGGTCTTTTTTTGTGTAGTTTGGAAGACGGTTTTGAGCGTTCAGACGTTTATTAGAGGAGATGGATTTTTGACCTTTTTGCTGCAAAGACGAAATGCCTATTATGCTGAAATAAGGAATCGCAGCTGTTCAAGGGTAATAGAAAAGATAGGATGCAGTAAGGAATAAATACGAGTCGACTCGGGTCCGGATTAAAATCCATGATGCGTTAGGCTATGTATACAAACGGAAATCAAGAATGGTTAGGAGAAGTTTATGAATAACGAGCAGCTTACAGATTTATTGAATCGATACGACCTAAATCAACCGAAGCCGATTTTTTTGCGGCATAACGAGAACCGAACATATCGGGTGCAGGAAAAAAGCGGCAGGAATTATCTGCTGCGCATCCACGATCCTTTTGTACCGGAAATGCAAGGTCCTCAGCACCGTTATGAAGGAATCGTCGCGGAATTGGCTATGCTGGAGCAGTGGGGCCAGTGGAGAGATCGGGACGTGCAGGTTCCTATACGCAGCCGGGAGGGCGAACTGGTCACTGTATTCGAGATGGGCGGCCGGAAGCTCAATGCTTCACTGCTCACCTGGCTGGATGGACGCGATCTGGTCAAGAACGATCTGCCGAATATCGAAATTATCCGCAAACTGGGCGAACAGCTTGCGGAGCTGCATGCTTTTTTCCGGCAGTACGAGCCTCTGGGCATCGAAGCGCGGCCGCATCAAGGGAGAGCTTATAACGACAAGATGGCTGGCGTGATTCGTTCCGGAGTAGAGAAAGGACTGTTCACGGCGGCGGACGCAGATACGGTGGAAGAAACGCTGCGTCTGGTGAATGAACGGCTGAAGGACCGCGGCGGTGAAGACGGTATGGACCTAATCCATGGCGATATCGGTCTTGGCAATACGATTCTCACGTCGGATGGCGACATCAGGTTGATCGACTTTGGCTTCTATGGCAGAGGCTATACGCTGACCGATACGGCGATGGCGCTTATGGTGCTGCCGGCAGACAAACGCGAGATTTTCTTGAAAGCGTATTACGGAGAACAAGGCTGGACGGATGAACATCTACGCGAGATCGACGGGTTTATGCTGGCGGCAATTATCGGCTATTATGTCTTTCAATTTGGCAATGAGCAGATGCACGATTGGATGCGGGAGAAGATGCCGATTCTGTGCTCGGAATACTGCCGGCCGTTTTTGGCGGGAGAGCCGATGCTGGAGCGAATCGGGTTCTAAGTCGCTGCGCTTGGCGGAGCATCAAAGAGCATGGAAGAACACGGCGGAGCATGAAAGAATCTTTGATCCGCTGATTGTGAAGCGTAAGGTAGAAGATAGAGAAGAGGTTGTGCTGGGGACAGATCGCAGAACGACCGTGGAATGCTTGTCGTAAAGCCGGAATAAAATGCGTGAAAAGGGGGGGGATACGATGAAAAATGCTTCGCTGTGGGCCGCAGGTGCGGTACTGGCCGCTGCAGCCGTCCGCTACCGTGCCTGGCCGCAGAAAGATCCGATAAGCGGCGGCGATATTCCGGAGTCGTACATGATTCCGGGCTCAAACCGTATTGATTATCAAGGCCGGAGGGACTGCGCCGCTTTCTCGAGCGCCTACGTGCTGCGGCATCTGGGTATGGAAGCGGACGGCAGCGAGCTGTATAAGAGCTACCCCCGCAAGCTGCTGGACGGTACGGTCGACCCAAAAGGAATTCTTGTCCTATTCCGTCAACTCGGTTACGAAGCCTCTTTTTATCAGGGAGATGCAGAGACGTTGAAAAGGCAGATCGGCCGCGGAGTGCCGGTTATTTTGTTTATCAAAACCATTCCGAACAAACGACATTTGCATTTTGTACCGGTTGTCGGCTACGATCGGGAAAATTTCTATCTGGCGGAGTCGCTTGAACATAAGGCTAACGACGACGGACCGAACCATAATCGAAAGCTGCCGATCGCCGAACTGGAGTCGATCTGGCGGACGAATCTGCTGTACAGACAGTCTTATATTGTTGTTCATGCACAGGATCGCTCTGATTGAGCATCCACATTGAACCGTCATGTTGAATCGAATAATCGTATAAGGCAGCTATTTTTCAAGCAAAAGAGTTTTATATAAGCGGCATTTACGAGACGTATAACGGCTGGATTCTGAATTACGATCGTCCGCAGATCGACAGGGTATTCACAAGCTCTGCACCACATGAAAAAGAAAACTGACGAACAAACAAACGATTTATGCAGTGGGAACCTTCGTCGTTTTTTCGCGTACGCGTATTTTATCTCTGTGAAACGTTAAAGATAAGCGCTTTGACGGAACATGCGACCTAAGGGGGAGATTTCAATGTTCATTCAGCAGCTCAAAGGTTTGTACGCCATGTTTTTAAGAGAGCCTCTATGGTATAAGGTGTTGATCGTGTCGGCGCTTGCGGCCGCAATTGTGTTCAGCAGCAGTACGTTCAACGTGCATGTACAGGCTGGTGCAAAATTGGCCGCTGCGGTGTTCTTTGGCGCTTATGCCACACGTTTTCGTGGAAATCGATGGTTATTCATGATTCTGATCGCCCTTATGATTTTGTGCGTGCTGCTTGCAGGAAAGATTTGGATTCAAGGTGAGTGAAGTAGGAATCGCTTGAGGAAATATCGAAACAAGCGAGCGCATACGGACGATTTGCCGCATCGGTGATTCGGGACACGATATTTTAGCGTAATTTTGATCAGGGTATCTAATTTGGGAAAAAGCGGATCAAAGCCGTTTTTTTCAAAAAGGAGTGTACGATGAAAAAAACATCGCTGTCGTTTGCCCTCAGAATTGTCTCGCTGCTGGTTGGAATCGTGGGCATCCTGCTCGTTCTTCGAAGTGCGGAATTAGGGCTGGCCCAGGCAGATTCGATTGCGAAAAATCGGGAAGGATACGGCTCTGGCACAAGGTACTGGCTGGTTCAGCAGAGCGGAATCGCTGCATATCGTATACTCGGTGCTATCTTGGCCGGAGTAGGACTGTTCCAAGGTCTTAGGCCGTTGACTCAGTTGGAGCTGCAGAACATGCATCAGGGGATACATACAAATGCGGACACGGAAAACGATCTCTCCGGATCAAGCAAGACCACACCCGGTTCATCCGCATTGGTGAACGGGTTCGCAAACGAGTCGGTTCGGGGAAATCGGACTATTCAGAGAACCCGGACAGACACCGCTTCACGTCTTATTAAAAAAGCTTCACCGCAGAAGCTGTACTGGGCTTTTGTCGATCCCGACGTCCTGGTGCGCTGGCTTCCGCCTGCCGGAATGAGCGGCCGTATAGAGCGCTTCGAACCGCAGCCCGGCGGCTCTTATCGAATGGTACTGACTCATAAGGGGACTTCGGGATCATTCGAAGGCAAGTCGTCCTCCAATACGGATATTGTTGAAGGAAAATTCGTGGAATTGGTGCCCGGCGAGCGTATCGTGCAGGCGGTTGCGTTTGATTCCTCTGATCCCGCTTATGCCGGGGAGATGAAGTTGACCTGGAAATTCGAGGATGCCGGGGAAGGAACCCAAGTGACGGTGATCTGCGAGCACGTACCTGGCGGAATCGGACGAAGCGAGCATGAAGGGGCATTGGCTTCGACGCTTGCCAATTTGGAGCGGGTTGTCGGCTGAGGTGAGATAGTAATTGGAAGTATATTCTACTGGGTGTCGGTCTAAACCGGGCTCTTAAACCAGCGGGTCGAGAGTAGAAGGCACATTCGAAAGAGAATCTTTTTCCATAAAATTCATCTGGTATTATGACATGTGAATCATGCATCCTGACATATGGATTGAGTTCATCGTTCTCCTATAATAAGGATATGAAGCTTTAACAAAAGACTTGTATGGTGACATGAACCCACTCGAAACGGAGGATTTCTTTTGCCTATTTTCCACGATTCCAAAACTCAAACGTTCCACCTGCAATCGGCTGCGTCCAGCTATATCATCCAGCTTGTGGAATCTGCTCATCCCGCTCATCTATACTGGGGACCGAAGCTGTCTCAGGAACTCTTCGATAAACGAATTCATTCGATCGAGCGCGCTTCGTTCAGTCCTAACTTAAGCCCGGAAGCCATGCACGTATCGCTCGACACGCTGCCGCAGGAATATCCGGCGTATGGCAGCGGCGATTTCCGCGAACCGGCATTCGAAGCTCGTTACGCCGATGGATCGACGGTCAGCAGATTGGCGTACAAACGCCATAAGATCATTTCCGGCAAGCCTGAGCTTGAAGGACTGCCTGCGACCTATGTGGAGAACGATGCTGAAGCGGACACACTGCAGATTCACCTGCGCGATGAGCTGACCGGTCTGCGCGCGGAGCTGAGCTATACGGTATTCCATGAGATCGATGCCATCACCCGTTCGGTTCGCTTCATCAACGAAGGCCAGGACGTGATTGCGTTGGGCCGCGCACTCAGTGCCAGTGTCGACTTCAACCACAGCGAGTTCGACATGCTGCAGCTCTCCGGTTCCTGGATTCGTGAACGTCATATTCACAGACGCGAGCTGGTACCGGGCATCCAACGGATCGACAGCAAGCGCGGAGCAAGCAGCCACAGCCAGAATCCGTTTATCGCTCTGCTTGAGAGGAATGCGGGCGAAGATCACGGTGAAGTCTACGGCTTCAGTCTGGTGTACAGCGGCAGCTTCCTTGGACAAGCGGAAGTGGAACCGTTCGGAACGACCCGGGTACAGCTCGGTCTGCAGCCGTTTGATTTTGAATGGAGACTGGAAGCCGGCGAACATTTCCAGACGCCGGAAGCGGTCATGGTGCGTTCGTCAGAAGGTCTTGGTGGGATGTCGCGTACGTATCACAAGCTGTATCGTACCCGTCTGATTCGCGGGCAGTTCCGTGACAAAGCTCGTCCGGTACTCGTTAACAACTGGGAAGCGACGTATTTTGACTTCAATGCGGGCAAGATCAAAGAAATCGCTGCAGCTGGCCAAGAACTTGGCATTGAGCTGTTCGTACTCGACGACGGTTGGTTCGGCAAACGCGACGATGACAAAACTTCGCTCGGAGACTGGTTCGAAGACAAGCGCAAGCTGCCGGAAGGTCTGGCTCAGCTGGTCAACGAGATTACGGAAACAGGCATGCAGTTCGGTCTCTGGTTCGAGCCGGAGATGGTCTCGCCGGACAGTGAACTCTACCGCGCTCATCCCGACTGGTGCCTGCATGTGCCGAATCGCAGCCGTACGGAAGCTCGCCGTCAGCTGATTCTGGATTTGTCGCGTGCGGACGTCTGCGATTACATCGTCGATTCCGTCTCAAAAGTGCTGGAATCCGCGCCGATCACCTACGTCAAATGGGATATGAACCGCAACATGACGGAGATCGGATCGGAACTGTTGGGATCGGAACGCCAGCGCGAAACGGCGCACCGTTACATGCTGGGTCTGTACAGCGTATTGGAACGCATCGTAACGCGCTTCCCGCATGTGCTGTTCGAGAGCTGTTCGGGCGGCGGCGGACGTTTCGATCCGGGCATGCTTCATTACATGCCGCAAACCTGGACAAGCGATGACAGCGACGCGGTGGAACGTCTCAAGATCCAGTACGGCACCAGCATGGTGTACCCGGCGAGCAGTATGGGCGCACACGTGTCGGCTGTGCCGAACCATCAGGTGGGACGCATGACGCCGCTGGAGATGCGCGGACATGTGGCGATGAGCGGCAACTTCGGCTATGAGCTGGATCTGACCAAATTCACCGAAGAAGAGAAGACGGAAGTCAAAGCGCAGGTCCAGCAGTACAAGGAGCTGCGTGACCTGATCCAATTCGGTGAATTCTACCGTATCAAGAGCCCGTTCGAAGGCAACGATACGGCTTGGACTTACGTATCCGAAGACCGTTCGCAGGCGTTCGCCGCCTACTTCCAGGTGCTGAGCGAGCCTTATGCGCCGCTGCGCCGCCTGAAGCTGAAAGGTCTCGATCCGAACAAGCGGTACACCGTGGAAGGCCGTGTGGGCGTAGGTGAGAGCGGTGCGGTATACGGAGGCGACGAGCTGATGTATATGGGATTATCGCTGCCGATGCTGCATGGAGATTTCCAGAGCGTGCTGTATGTGATTAAGGAAGCTTAAGTGGTTGTTGAAGCGGTATGAATATAAAAAGAGCCTTTGGTTTAAAACCATAGGCTCTTTTTATATTCCAGAGGGAGGTTTTAGGTATATTCCGAACACTGTAGAAGCAAATTCAATCTGCTATCCTCTGCTGAATCCGCCGCTTTTCAGTAAGTGTACCTGATTACATCCGATTGTGACATGTACTTGAAAACAAAAAAATGAGGAAACCAACTTTTTAGCGGAATTTTTTGTTTATGAAGAAAAGGCGCTGCGAAGCTGCTCTTTCGGATCACTGATGCTGAATTCGGATGTTGAAGAACCGACAGTTCTTTGATTGAGTCTTCGTAAAACAAAAATTTTGAGCGAGGAGCCCTGCTATGCTGCTGAGGTGGATCGTGTCATTCTTCAATCCAATATCGGCAATGAATTTGCGGGCTTGGACGGGCATCCTATATGTTGCTTACGTTTTTCTGTTCATGCTGCCGCAGCTCGGAATGGTCTGGCTGTTCAGCACGCTGCGTGAAGAGAAACGGAGCAGGCACAGCCTTTGAAAACTCTGTATGATTGGATCATTACATAATATACGGGTATATGGAGGAGGGCGAGCAATGAAAGAAGTAAAGGAGAGTTTTATGACGTCGTATACAGCGGTCATTTCCGACATTCATGGCAATGCTCCTGCGCTGCAAGCGGTATTGGAAGATATTTCGAAACGCGGTATCGATCGCATTGTGAATCTCGGAGACAGCCTGTTCGGTCCAATCGATCCAATCGGAACCGTCGAACTGCTGATGGACGATTCTCGAATCGTTCACCTTATGGGCAATTGCGATGAGATTCTGTTGCAAGAACAGGTTGATTCCGCGACCTTCACATTCGTGAAGCCGAAGTTGACTTCAGCCATGCTGGAATGGATCGGCGCCTTCCCCAAGTTCCAGATTTTCGAAAATCTTTTTTTCTGTCATGGGACGCCTGAAGCCAATGATCGGTATCTGTTAGAGAAAGTGAGCGAAAAAGGAGTCGAAGCTAAAAGTCCGGAAGAATTGGAAAGCGAACTGGAGGCTTTTACTTATCCATATATATTTTGCGGCCACAGTCATGTTTTTCAAACGAAAACTTTGCCAAGCGGCAAAATGATCGTCAATGTTGGGAGTGTTGGGCTGCCGGCTTATAACGACGAACTTCCTTTTCCTCACGTAATGGAATCCGGGTCTCCGCATGCCGATTACGCGATTGTTGGTCGGGAACCGGACGGGAGATGGAGTATTCAGCATATCGAAGCTGCTTACGATTCGGAAAGGGCTGCCGTACTGGCTGAGCGGAATGGCCGCCCTGATTACGCCTATGCTTTGAGAACGGGAAGGGCGCTTCTATGATAAATACCCGTTTGCACGCCGGTATGATCTGCCGGGCGGAAGTGATCGACTAGATTGGATAGTATATTTATTCCAATTCGGATACTATAATGTTATTATACAAATCTAAAAATATAAAAGAGGTGGATCAGTATGAATGACAAAAAAGATGTCTTAGATAATGGTCCTTTTTTTCATGGTACTAAAGCAGAACTAAAAATTGGAGATTTGTTAGAACCGCAATACATATCAAATTACCAAGATAAAAAATCTAACTATATATATTTTACTGCAACATTAGATGCTGCTAAATGGGGTGCCGAATTAGCAGCATCCAAATCAAAAGAAAGAATTTATATTGTAGAACCATCAGGTGAATTTGAAAATGACCCGAACGTAACTGACAAAAAATTTCCTGGGAACCCGACACGTTCTTATAGGTCTAAATCAGCATTGAAAATAATAGCTGAATTAGCTTCATGGGAAAGACATTCCGATGAACAAATAAATCATATGATTGCATCTATAAATAAGTTACGTGAAGAAGGGAAATTTGTAATATACGATTAATCCGTAAATATACAATTTGCAATATATTTAGCGGATGTAAAGTTAATGATGATGGAAAAGTCCATGCTCCACAAGAAAAGATTGTTATCGAAGTTGGCTTACACAAGTCAATATGTTCAAGAATAAAGCCTTTTAAACAAGGCTCAGGCTGTCGAGAAAGTCACATCCGTAGAGAATCCGTGGAGGCTGCAGAGGAAATTCGTTCCGGTCGCGTGTTGAAATCGAGAAAAGGGATTAAATTTTATTGGAATTTTCTCGATTTCAAAGGCGAACGCTGGCGCTCCTTCACTGAATTTCCTCTTCC
>NZ_KB899314.1 GCF_000378145.1 Saccharibacillus kuerlensis DSM 22868
CGTTGTGCGATTCAAAGCATCGGTTACGCCGGTCATGCGGCCTTCGGCATCGTACTGAATCGTACTTTTGCCGCCGAGCGCATCGGTTATGCTTGTCAACTGACCATTGTTGTCATACGTGTAACGAGTGACGCTGCCCATTGCATCGGTTACGCTCGTCAGATTGTTCTGGTCGTCGTACGCATAGCTGCTCTGATGACCCAACGCATTGATGACGGCCGTTAACTGCTCGCCGTCATTGTAGACGATCTTGGATGTATTGCCGTCGCCGTCCGTCTGGCTAGTCATCCGTCCGGCGGCGTCATAGCCGATGATATCCACTTCGCCGGTGGATTGAGTCACACGGGTCAGACGGTTACCCTCGTAGCCGTATTGGGTCTTCCCGCCTTGAGGATCGGTCGCTGAAAGGAGCTGCCCTTTGTCATTATAAGCGTAGGTGACTGTGTTCCCTTCCGTATCGGTCGTACTCAGTAGGCGACCGCTATCGTCATACGTGCTGGTGACGCTGCTGCCGTCCGGTCCGGTTGCGGTCAGCAGATCGCCGCGAGCGTTGTAAGTCATCGAGATGGATTCTCCCGACGGATCGGTCGCTTTTGTTACATTGCCTTTGTCATCGTACTCGAATGTGGTTTTCTGGCCCAGCGCGTTGGTGATGCTGGTCCGGTTGCCTTTTTCGTCATACGTGTACGTCGTCTTGCCGGCCAGCGCATCCTGGACTTCGACCAATTGGTGATTGGCGTCATGGATCCGTTTCTGTACATGGCCGTTGCGGTCGGTAATCGTCGTCGTGAACAGACCTTCGGCTTCACTGTAAGCAAAGGTCGTGACATTACCCGCCAAACCGTCGGTTTGCTTGAGCACTCTGCCTTCGGCGTCATACGTGTTGGCGAAGCGTTCTTTGCCAGCCAGCGCACCTGTCACGATCTGATGATCGGCATTGTACGTATACTCCGTATTCTGCCCTGCCGGATCAGTGAGTGTAATCAAGCGTCCGGCATCGTCATAAGTGAAGCTTGCCGTCCGGTTCGCCTGGTCGCTTACGGAAGCTACGAGACCCGCAGCATTATAGGCCAGTACAAGTTTTGCTCCTGCAGCCGGTTCCGTCACAGAGGTCAGTTTGCCATCCGAGCCATATTGCAGAGTCAGCTCGATACCGCCTGCGGTGTTCATTGATTGCAGAACGCCGTCAGCAGTAAAGTGATACGTTGTTCCTTCGTAACGTTCCAACGTGTAGCTGCCGTCGGCATTCTTGGTGAGCAGATCGTCTTGTGCCGCTTTGTCGGTCGACGTATACGTGCCGTCTGCTTGACGAGCAAACGTATTGTAGCGGAACGCGCTCCAGTAAACTCGGACGCTGCTTCCTTCCTGAAGCTCTTTCAAACCGATCTCGTAGTTGTGACTCCATCCTTTGCCCATCGCCCCGTCGCCTTGCAGCAGGGAATAGTACTGGGCTTGGAAAGGAATATCCACGCTGCCGTGTGCAACCAGCATCGTGTTGGTAATGATCTGCGCACCGGTCGATGTATCGATCGGATCCGCGTAGAACGTCTGCTCGTCGTAATCGGACGGACTAAGAGAGGCTACCGGCGTACCCGAAGTTGGCGGCACGGTCGGTTCAGTCGGTTCGGTTGTCTCTTCCCACCGGAACAATCCGTAAGGGCTGTAGACTTCCACTGTTCTGCCACTTGTGTTGTGAATCGTGGCCGTGTTGCCGCCGCCGATCGCCAGCGGACCCTTACCGGTCTGTTCGTCCTGCTTCTCAATTCGGTAAGTGAAGCTGCCGTTTACGTTCAAGGTATGACTATTATTTGTTACATTGAATGATTTCAGCCATTTGTCTTTTGCCAGGCTGTAGATCGACAAGGCATCGCGATCATGATCGGCAAAAGAGAAATTGTCTTTGTTGGCGTTAACGGTCGTATTCGCAGTCTGACGTCCGGTTAAGATGGAATGTCCACCAGTCGGAACGGCTACGGATGCCCCTGTACTCAAACGCTCATAGTTCGCGGTCGGCTGCCCGGAAGCATCGTATACGGCAACGTCGTATTTGCCATTAATACTCAGACGCGCCGTACCGCCAGAGTTATTGACAGCTTTCATGCTCTCGCCGTTAGCCAGTGATTTGAGCAGCAGGTCGTCTCCCTGCGTGACGCGGATCGCTTCTGTTGGCGCCAATACTGTGATCGGAGCCCCATCAACATTTCCAATCACCAAGCGCTCGGAGGATTGGAATCCCTGATTGAACTGTATACGATCACTAGAACCAATCAGTGCACCCGATGCATCATAACGCTGATACGAATGAACACCGCTGACTTTAAGAGTAAAGTATCCTGGCGAAATATTGCGAAGTGAGTAGGTTTCGCCAACTTCAAGCACTTTGGCTGTGACAGCCTTGCCCTTCGCTGTATCAGGTACGAATGCATCATATGAACCGGAAATCGTCACCGGTTGATTAGATGCTCCGGTATAGACGATACGGTCTCCTTTGTAAATCATCTGGGTCGAATCCATATTTACATTATATTCTTTAACCTTGCCCTCATTATCGAACAAAGCATAATCGTATACGCCCTGCGCCTGGAGATACATATTGGAACGGCCGTTTTGAATATAAGCCGCAGTCTCACCTGGGTTCAACACCTTCTTGAATGTTACAGACGCAGCACGATCCGTTATTTTGAACGATTCATAAGGACCATACACTACAAATGATTGCGTATCGCTGTTTTGTACAGCTAGTTTTCCGCCTGCCGGAATATTTTGACTTGGCGTAGCGGATAAATTTCTTGAATATTGCTTAAAGCTGCCATCCGCTTCGAATTCGGTCATATCATACGTTCCGCCCATGCGAAGTACGGATGTAATAGATTCCAGATTGGTCGCTTCTACCGTATCACCGACTTGCAGCGTACGTTTGATTAATGCGGGATTGGTTCTTGCCGTAATACGGAATGCATCAAACGACCCTTCAATGACTGTAGGGGTAGACGATACACCCGTTATTGCGATCTTCTCATCGGCCTGTTGTACTTTCGTAGATGGATTAGCGTCCAACCCGATCTGATCCACCAGACCAGTCGCCAGTCGACCTACATAATCAAAGTTCCCGCCTACCGAATAAAGTCTATAGGCTTTCGATTGTGTATTCAGCATGTCGACGCTTTGTCCCTGATTTAACGTTCGACGGAACGTTACAGGGTTTGCCCGCGCGGTCACTTCAAACACATCGTACGCCCCGTAAGCAATGGAATTCTGATCGCTTCGGTTCATTACGTCAAGGCGCTGCGAGGTCTTAAGGCTCTGTTTGCTTGCCGGGCTGATATCACGCCCGTATTGAGCCAATGCCTGCTCTTCGAACCGGGCATAATCATAGGCTTCGGTAAGCCTCACATCTCCCGAACCGCTGCCTGTGTACTTCATTTCCGCACTTTGACGCGGAGCGAGTGCGTACTTGAATAGAGCCGGATTACTGCGCGTTTTTATCTCGAAGGCGTCATAAGGCCCTTCAATGACCAATGGCTGTACAACAGGATTCGTGATCGCCATTCGGTTTTGCAGTGAGATAAGCTGTGTCGTCGAAGATATCTCCCGTTGGATTTCTACAGGTTCATTGCCTGCATACTGCGCCAAGTCATAATGACCGGTAGGAGAAATAGAAAATGCTTTGGTTGCCGTGTTTGTGAAATCCAAACTCTGTCCCTGAGTCAATGTTTTCACAAAAGTTACCGGATGAACGCGATGTTCTGCAGTGTACAGCTCATACGCACCATAGACTTCAATCGGCGTTTCATCCGTATTCATGACGGCCACTTTTTGGGCAGACGCAACCGAACGGTAACCGGTAACCGTTCTTCTCACATAACTATCCGGCTTCCCAGCGGTATCGTAATCCATCAAATCGTGACGCCCTGTGAAATAGATCGATTCTGTAGACGAAGCCTTACTTGTAAATTCCGTACTCTGATTAACAGCAAGCTGCTTAATGAGCAGCGCTGGATTCGAACTTGCCTGTACGGACGTAACGTCATATGGAGAAAGTACGACAAACTGCGTGTTTCCTGAATTGGTAATTGTCGCTCTCTCGCCACTGTACAGCAGCAGTGAACTTGACGTACGATCATGATCCAGCGAACGTAAAGAATTATCGGTCTTATAGCTGGATTGATCATATGTGCCGTCTGTATACACATTAAAATTCCCAGGACTGTTATTGGATAACTTCATACTTTCGCCTGGATTCATATAGCCTTTGTAAAGAGCCGGTTCTGAACGGTTGGCTAAAACAAAAGCATCCAAGGGTCCTGTTATTGTCAAACGACTTGTCCCACTATTAGTCACAAGTATCTTTTCGTCTTTAGTGACCGAGTGAGTATCCGCTTTAATCGGATTACTGAAGCTGTCAACACGATTATCCGTCTGACGATAGATCACATAATGATGCGCGTTATCAGCAGCAACATTAAATGAATAACGAGAGGTATTTATTGCCCTGAGCGTTTGACCGGGTTCCAATATACGTGTGAAGGTAATCGGCTCGGTACGGGTTGAAAATTGGAAAGCTTCATAAGGCGCGTAAATTTCGTCTGTACTGTCTCCTACATTGGTAAAAGCAACCCGCTCTCCCGGAGTTAACTGGAAGCTGCTGGTTAGAGCGTCCGCGCTGTACTTGGATATTCCCAGAGTGTCGTAAAGAGCATAATCGTAGTGCCCGCTGACTTTGAATGCTGCCGCAGCACCGCTTGAATTACTTGCCTCCAATGATGCTCTCGGTGCCAAGTTGTGATGATACAGCGCCGGATTAGCAGAATCGGAATATACTGATGATTCTTTTGGAACCTTGATGGTAACCGGAGTCGTCGAATACCGATTTGTAAATACGACAACGTTGCCGGCTGGCACATAATAAGTAGACAATACGCTGCCGTCGTTATAGCGCTCTACTTTGCCTGAAGCATCGTACTCGGCATATTCATAGGAGCCATCCATTAATAATTTAATTTGCTCATCAGAAGTGTTCTTCACTTTGAAACTGGCGCCCGGCGCAAGTGTTTTGGTGATCATCGGCGGTTCTACTTGTGTAGTCGTGGAGAAGGCATGATTCGCTCCAGATACAATCATTGGTGCAGTTGAAGCGTTGGTCATAACAAATCGTTGTCCCGGCTTAACCAATTTGCTCACCAGCTTGCTTGATCCGGAAGAAGCGAGGGAACCGTCTTTGTCATATATGGAGTATTCATAAGTGCCGCTGCCATCCATATAGACATAGTAATTTTTATCAGATGTATTGGTAGCTTGAAGAGAGCCGCTGTTCGGAACTGTATATCGAAAATCAACCGTTCCGTAATGATGCTGGAAATAAAATTTTCTTCCAGGACCAATCACATCAAAAGACCTGTCATCCCGATTGGTGATATAAATCCAAGAGTTAGAACTTATTGTATCCGATCCCGCTGCAGAATTTCGCGTAAAACTAGTAGGAACGTAATTACCGTCTTCTATTCTTATATTCGCACTCTTTCCGCCTATGCGAATACTGTGACTTCGATCAGGGTCACTATTTTGAGTTCTCATACTATCACCGGGTTCCAAAGTCTTTCGCTCAAGAGCAGAACTGTTTTTCCCCCATAAATCGAACTCTTTAGTTGTTGTCTCGATTGTCATGTTGGAATTGGAGCGATTGGTTATGTCCAGACTATCGCCACTATAAACTTGTCGTGACTTTCTGCCTGAATCTTCCTTATACGAGCGTATGCTTCCTGTGCTGGTATAATGGGCATACTCATAACTCGCACCTTCCATATAAAGATAAAACATTGATGTATTTGAATGAGTGACTGTTACACTCCGTCCGGGAGCAAGCGTATACGAAGTTACTCCCGCCGACTCCGCTAACGGGATTTTCATCACATAAAGAGGCAGCAGCAAAATCGCGGCAAGCAAGAATGCACGAACATACTTTTGAGACTTCATCATTGACCTCCTTGGGATGCAGCCTGCTTAAATGTACGATCCACAAACCCTGCTTTAGCTTGACCATTTGCCTCAAGCAAAACGACCTGCAAATGAATCCGTGCCGTCACCGCTTGAGGAGGGGCAATCAGATTCGTATGATAACTTTTCCAATCCGTATCCTGCTTCACGTTCAATAGATTATCGTATTTAATAAGACGGTTTTGCTCGTCGTAATAGTTCACAACGACCTGAACTGCCGCGTCTTTCATTTGTTCGGTTTTCACTTGGCCTTGATAGGTATAGCCGACATCGCCTTGCACTGCCATATCCCGATAAATATTTGCTACACCCGTACGATCCGCATTTAACGTGATGAATTGCACTGCAGCCGTGCTCGCAGACTCTCCGTATGTGCTGTCTGTTACGGAAACAGAGTCGTTACTCGCCAAGTCGCCATTCTCGTTAAGGGCTTCTGTCTCGTAATAAGGGCTCATGCCTTGGGTCATGAAGGGAGTCCACCCTGCAATAATATTAGTTTGTTGAATAGAGGTTGCTGATGTGGAAGTTGCGCTAAGTAGATTGCCGCCTTGGTCGTAGGTGTAATTCGTCGTCTTACCTTCTTTTTCTACCGAAGTAACACGATTAAGAGAATCATATTGGTAATCGGCTGCATATATCGTTGAGCCCACTACAGTTAACATGGAAAATACCAATATAACTGCCGTAGACTTTTTTGTCCCTAATTTCATAAACTGCTTTCGCCCCTTTAATTAGTTTAAATAACCAGTGTTAGATTATAGTTTATGGAATAAGATTACAATAGTTTGTATGTAACTTTTGACTATGATAATGTACCTAATTTGGTATCCTTATAATAAGAATGTATGACAAATACAATGCATAAATTGTCGAATGAAATAAAGGGTATGTATTAGCCCCTAAAACGAGGCAGTGCTTATCTCCCCACAACCAAAAAAAGCGCGCTTCTCATTAAGAGAAGCACGCTTTTTCCCCATCTTACAAAACAATCAACAGTACAATCCCCGCTACAAAGCAGTAATAAGCAAAGTACTTCAAATTACCCTTGGCCATGATCCCCATCAGCCACTTCATGGAGAAGTAAGTCGTAATCAGCGTGGCGATGAAGGCCAGCGTATACGGCAGGCCCATGCCTGTTTCTCCCGAAGCTTCCATGACATCGGAGAGGCTCAGCACGATTGCGCCCAGACTCGCCGGAATATAGAGCATGAACGAGTAACGGAGAGCCGTATCCTGCTTCATACCGGTTCCCATCGCCGCTACAATTGTAGCTCCCGAACGGCTGATGCCCGGAATCAGAGCGACCGCTTGGGCGAAGCCAACGAACAGCGCATCCTTCATCGTCAGGTCTCCGTCCTGTTTGCGTCCGCGCAGATTGCGAATCAGCCAGAGTGCAATACCGGTCACGAACAGCGCGATGCCGACCGTCTTGATCGACGAGAATACCGCTTCGATCCAATCCTTGAGCAGCAGCCCGATAATGACGGTCGGAATCGTGCCCACCACGACGTATACCGCGAACATAAAGTCGGATTTGTATTCCGCGCGCCGCGTGCGCAGATAGTTCCAAGTGTTGGAGATCAATCTCCAGATATCGTGCCGGAAAATAAACATGATTGCCAGCAGCGAGGCCGTATTGGTCAGAATCTCGAAGGTCAGACCCGTCTGCTCCGTGCCGAGCAAACGCTGAGCGATAATTACATGTCCGCTTGATGAAACGGGGATCGGTTCGGTTACGCCTTGAACGATGCCCAGAATCAAATATTTTAGCCATAGCCAGGTTTCTTCCATCTTTCTTCTCTCCCACTTTCCTTATGTATTCGCCCGCTGTTAAGAGCCGCAGACACACCTTTTTAATGTAACATAGTGACCGTCTTTTGAAAAACCTACAGAACTGTGCAAGAAAGTTTCAGCTTTTTCAAAAAAGTGAACAACAAAAGGCCTCCGGGAAATTCCGGAAGCCTTTTGATCTGTCATTCATTTCTACCATTTGATTCATCGTTTAATTCATCGTTTGATTTGATCAGGCAGCGGCTCCGCCGATGGACGTCCGAAGAAATAACCCTGCGCAAGGCGGATACCCGCACTGCGGCAGTACTCGTACTCCTCGCGGCGCTCGATCCCCTCCGCCAATACGGTACCGCCGAATTCTTTCGAGCGCTGCACGATATCGAGAATAAGCTGCTGCTTCTCTTCCGATTCGTCGCACCGGTCGATCAGACCGCGGTCGATCTTCACAAAATCCGGCTTCAGCTGGCTGAGCACTTCAGGCGTCGAAAATCCCGAGCCGACATCGTCCAATGCTACCGATACGCCATGCGAACGATACACGTTGAAAATACGCTGCAGATGCGCCATATCGTTGATCTGTTCCGTTTCCACTACTTCAAACACAAAGTCCTGCGGGTCCAGATTATACCGTTGGATAGCGGCAAACGTATGCTTCAAGCAGTAATCCGGATTGTAGATCGACGACGGAAGAAAATTGATAAACCGCTTGATGCCTCTCGGCAGAAGCTCGGCACTTCGCCGGATTGCGGAAATACGCGCAGCTCGGTCCAAAAAGGAATGCATGCCTGTACGGCGCGCGACATCAAACAACTCGAAGGGATTGAACGGCTCTTCGCCCGGTGCGGCGCGAAGCAAAAATTCGTAGGCGACGACGTTTTCCTGTTCGTCCACGATCGGTTGAAGAAAACTCGTGAATTTCTCCTCCATAATAATGCTGACCATGTGCATGTTTTGGAAACGTGCGGCAAGCTGGGAGAATGGCAGCCATTCCAACAGAGCGGGCGAGTCGTTCTCGCCGCAGACTTTAACTTGAAGCGGTTCAGTCCATTCAAGCGGCAGGCTGTTAAGCCATTCCGCCAGCGCCAGGAACTGTTCCTTGCTTGAATAAGATACATAAAGGGCATCCGCTTCACCGTTTTCCCTGCCAGTTGTCCATTTCTGCTCTTCGAACAGTCGGCCCAACAATTTGCCGATCGGACGAAGATATACGGTTCCCCAGTCCTCGATCGGTCTGGCGGGCTGACAGCTGCTGCAAATATGATTCATCAATTGAGGAACCTCCCGTTATTTTCTCGAAACGTAATTCTTTACATATGAATCGGTGTATACTTATCACTTTACAATGATTCTTTTTACCTAGCAAGCAGGGGATTAATCCTCACTTACGGCTCTAACACCTTTTATTAGAATCGGGATTTTTCCGTCCATTTATAAGTTCTTTTCGAGATTTGAAGGGGATTTTTTGAATAAGACCAAAAAAAGATTCCGAACAGACAAAAGTCCATTCGGAATCCGGGTCTTCGATAAAACAAATAGAGAGAACCTTAAGCTTCCCATACCTCGATCTCATGCTTGTTCTTCGCATACTCTGCACGAGTCGGCGTAATCTTCAGCACCACATAATTCGGATCGTCGGGTCCTTCAAGCCACTGTTCGAACGTGTCGTTCCACAGTTTCTTGCGCAGTTCTTCGTCACGGGTAATTTCCGCCGTACCTTGAACCTGAACCTCATCCTGTGTACCGCCCTGTTCGAAGCCGAGCAGCAGCGCTACATTCGGGTTTTTCTCCAGTTCTTCTACCTTGTGCGTTTGGGAACTCGTTACGAGATAGATTGTCATTCCTTCATTGAATACGGTCATATAACGCACTTTCGGATGGCCGCCTTCGACCGTGGCGAAAGACCCGAAACGGTTGCGTTCAAGAGTTTCCGTAATTTTCTGTTCCAGCTGTTGTTGGTCCATGGTATAAAGCCTCCTAAGTCAGATAGAATATATTCAAGTGAAGATTGCGCATCGTGCGCCTCTCTAATAGTAAGTACCCGAACAGACGAAAGTGAACCTCGGATGTTTTGGAACAGATCGTTTTGACAGAGGCTGTTTTAGAATAGGCTTGCTTTGACATAGGTGACTTTAGAATGGATCATGTTGGAATAGGTCTGTAGTTGGCTTGCTGGCTGGACAGTGTCTGCTCCAAGGGATATAATGACACGGAAGCAACCCGAAATTTCATATCCCCCGGGGGGTGCCGGAAGTATGGCCGGCTGAGAGTGTATCCCAAGCAGATACTGACCCTTATACCTGATCTGGGTAATGCCAGCGTAGGAACGTTTAAGCGGTGTCCGCTTTTCGGCAGTCTCGAGAAGTGCCCGCAGCTTGCATCGACGTTACGCGTCCCGGAATCCGGGGCGCTTTTTTGGCGTTCTGGCGGGCATGAAGACACGGGCAATACGGTAAAAGGAGAAATGAACACATGAATGGCACACAAAAGGGGAACAGAAAAAGAATCCAATGGCTTGCTCCGATCGCAGCCTTAATGCTGGCGCTGACCGCGTGCTCGGGAGGTTCCGGCGGCGGAACAACTGCAGGTACCGGAGAAACAGGAACAAGCGAGAATAACACCGAAACCGGGCAGCTGCGCGATGTAAGCGTCGTGCTGGACTGGACACCGAATACGAACCATACCGGATTGTACGCGGCGGTTGATCAAGGATTTTATGAAAAAGAAGGCTTGAACGTGTCGATTCTCCAGCCGGGCGCAGGCGGTGCCGATCAGATGGTCGCTTCCGGCGAAGTGCCGTTCGGCGTCAGCTATCAGGAAAGTGTAACCCAGGCGCGGGTACAAGGTGTTCCGCTTGTCTCGATCGCAGCGGTCATCCAGCATAATACATCGGGCTTTGCCGCTCCGACCGACCGAAACATCAAATCCCCAAAGGACTTCGAAGGCAAACGCTACGGCGGCTGGGGCTCCCCGGTCGAAGAAGCCGTTATGCAGTCAATCATGGACCAGGAAGGCGGCGACGTCTCCAAAGTAGAGAAGATCAATATGGGCGACGCCGACTTCTTCACCGCAGTTAAACGCGACATCGACTTCGCCTGGATCTTCTACGCTTGGACCGGCATTGAAGCGGAACTGCGGAACGAACCGATCGACATGCTGTACGTCAAAGACTATTCCGACAGTCTCGACTACTATACGCCAGTGCTTGTGACAAACGAAAAGCAGATCTCGGACGATCCCGAACTGGTTCGATCGTTTATGAAAGCGACAGCCGAGGGTTATCAATACGCGATTGAACATCCTGCGGAAGCGGCCGACATCCTGATCAAAGCGGTACCGGATCTTGATCCCGAATTGGTCAAAGCCAGCCAGGAATGGCTCAGCCCGAAATACCAGGACGACGCGGCGCAGTGGGGCTGGCAGAAGCCTGAAGTCTGGCAGAACTACGGCAAGTGGATGAGTTCGCAAAATCTGCTTGAAGGCGAGTTTGATTCCACCAAGGCGTTCACGAACGATTACCTGCCGGCAGCGCAGTAAGCGGCGGCTCCTTAGTTCCTTCCGTACCGTACAGAGACCGAACATTCGGATGACCGCTGCTCCCTTTGTTCTGTACGGAGGCCACACATTTAGAATGTCGATGCTCCCTTCGTTCTGTACAGAGGTCAGAAGTTCAGGTTCCCGATGTTTGCATGTCAAAACCTTGGGCTTTTGACTCTTATCTTTTTGTTCTTTCAAGTTTTATTCGTGAGACTTTTACTTATGAGAGGAAGATTACAGATGGCTACGACTCTACTCAGTATTCAGGTTATTCCTAAAACGCCGAACGGCGAAGATTCCATTCCTTATGTAGACAAAGCAATTGAAGTCATCCAGCGCTCCGGCGTCAAATACGAAGTTCACGCACTGGAAACGACGCTTGAAGGCGAACTGCCGGAGCTGCTGAAGATTGTGGAGCAGATGCACGAAGCGCTCACCGAAGCCGGTGCGCCAAGCGTCATCTCGCAGATCAAAATCGCGCATTATCCGAGTCCGGACGGCATCAGCATGGAGCGTCTGACCGCAAAATACCGTCCATGAGCCTGCGTCCGACTTTAAATCAATGGTTCCGCTTCGCGTGGCCGCCCTTTGTGGCGGTCCTCTTCTTTTTGACGGCATGGGAAGCTGCGGTACGCTTTTTCGGCGTCGAAGCCTGGATTCTGCCCTCCCCTTCGGTAATTGCCGGAGAAGCATCGAAGAGCGCGGAATCACTGTGGATGCATACGCTGTCCACGCTTCAGTTGACACTGATCGGATTTGCAATTGGTTCGTCGGTCGGTCTGCTCGTCGCCTGCGTGCTGCATCTGGTCCCTCTGCTCAAATCCGCGCTCTACCCGCTGCTGATCCTGAGCCAAAACGTACCGACCATTGCACTGGCACCGCTGCTGATGATCTGGTTCGGCTTCGGGCTGCTGCCTAAAATTATCGTCATTACGCTCGTCTGCTTCTTCCCCGTCGCCGTCTCGGCGATGGACGGGTTTGCACAGACCGACCGGACGATGCTGAACTATATGCGTATGATCGGCGCGAATCGGGTGCAGATTTTTCGCAAATTGGAGTTCCCTCATGCGCTTCCTTCCCTGTTCTCGGGACTGCGCATTGCGGCGACGTACAGTGTTATGGGTGCGGTTATCGCGGAATGGATCGGCGCGCAGAAAGGAATCGGCTACTATATGATTCTGCAAAAATCGGCGTTCCGCACCGACCGCATCTTCGCCGCAATCGTGATTATCGTCGTGCTCAGCCTGCTGCTGTTCCTGCTGGTCACGCTGGTTGAACGGCTCGTTATCCGCGGCGGACGGCGAAGCGGGAATACGGAAGGAGGAGAGCTGCGATGAGCAAATCGGAAAAAGAAAACCGGCGGATCGGGCGCGGTGCGGAAGCGGGAAGCGAAAGTGACGCTCCCATTAAGCTGGAGCTGTCCGGCCTGCACAAGTCGTTCGGCAGCAAGCGCAAGCCGCTGCCGGTGATCGGCGGCGTCTCGCTGCAGGTTCACGAAGGTGAATTCGTCAGCCTAATCGGACCTTCCGGCTCCGGCAAGAGCACGCTGTTCCATCTGATCGGCGGTCTGCTGCAGCCTGAACAAGGCGAGATCCGCTTGGACGGCCGCGTCATCAACGGCGAGCGCGGCCATATCGGCTATATGCCGCAGCAGCCCGCGCTGTTCCCGTGGCGCACGATCGAGGACAATGTCGTCCTTGACCACGAGGTCAACGGCATACCGCGCCGGGAAACGCTGGACGAAGCCCGGCGCTGGATGGAACGCGCCGGGCTTGCCGGATTCGAGCAGGCTTATCCGCATATGCTGTCGGGCGGCATGCAGCAGCGCGCAGCGTTTGTTCGCGCCCTGCTCAGTCCGCATGGATTGATGTGCCTGGACGAGCCGTTCAGTGCGCTCGACGCCTTCACCCGCAGCGAGATGCAGACCTGGCTGCTCGACATCTGGGAAGAGACCCGGCGTTCCGTCCTGTTTGTCACGCACCATATCGAGGAAGCGCTGCTGCTCTCCGATACGATCTATGTCCTGTCCGGCCGTCCTTCTGCCGTCCTGCGCCGGATCGAAGTTCCGTTCCCTCGGCCGCGCCGCGAAGAGATTGCGGAATCGCCAGAGTTTCTCGCCCTGCGCCGCGAACTGACCGGCCTGATGAAAGAAGAGCAGCGCAAGACCCGAAGCTCCGATATAAGCGGGATTCTGTAGGGAAATCGAGATTGAGCATGAAGTACAGAGCAAAATGAGGTCCAAGATCGAAAATGAGGTTCAGAACCGGAGATGAGATTCAAAACCGGAATGAGATTCAAGACCGAGGACGAGGTCCGAGTCCGAGGATAAGGTCCAAGACCGAAACAGGAGGCCAATTCGTCATGAACGCCAACCATGTGAAGATTGTCAGAAATGCCGAACTGGCCGATACGCATATTCATCTGGAGCAGTATCCTCCCGAAGACGCGGCGCGGATGCTCCGCGAATTTCGGAATGAAGGCGGCGAATTCGTCGTCGCCGTCTCGATGAACCTGGAATCCGCCCGCCGGACCGAGCGGCTGGCGCAGCAGTACCCGGGCCTGGTGCGCCCGGCTTACGGGTTTCACCCCGAGCAGCCTCTTCCCAATGCCACGGAAGAGGAAGCCCTGTTCGCCTGGATGGAGGCGCGTACTGATGGAAGTGCCGGTACTTCGCCGTCAATGGCGGATACCGGGGCTGACGCGGCTTTATCGGCGGCGGACACCGGAGACGCCGTGTCTCTGTCTGCGGCGGACACCATAAACGCCGTATCCCTGTCTACGGCGGACTCTGGAAACGCCGTGTTTCTGCCTCTGGTGGACAGCGATGCCGGCGCAGAAGATGATCCGCCGCGCATGACAGCGGTCGGCGAGGTCGGCCTGCCATATTACAGCAGGCTGGAAGCGGCCGAGCGCGGCGAGACGCTGGACGAGGCGGGCTATATCCGCCTCTTGGAGCGGTTTATTGCCTTTGCCGCACGGCATAATCTGCCGATCGTGCTGCATGCCGTGTACGAGGATGCCGATATCGCATGCGATCTCTTGGAGCGTCACGGCGTAACGCAGGCCCATTTCCACTGGTTCAAAGGTTCCGAGGCGACTGTCCAGCGGATGATTGCCAACGGATTTTTTATCTCGTTTACGCCGGATCTTCTGTACGAAGAAGAAATCCGCCAGCTTGCCCTCCTCTATCCCGAATCTCTCGTGATGAGCGAAACAGACGGCCCTTGGCCTTTCGAAGGACCGTTTGAGGGCCGCAGTACACACCCGTCCATGACAGCAGAAGTGTGCCGCGAGTGGGCCCGGCTGCGCGGATTGGACGAGTCCGAAGCCCGTGCACAGCTGTTGGAGAACGCCCGGCGCTTCTATGATCGTAATTAAAGAAAAAGTCGATGAGGCATGTACTGCCTCATCGACTTTTTTAATAGAAGTTTTCCAATGCGTGGTTCCAGATTCCGATTGCAGACTGCAGACTCCAGACTCCAGATGAAGTGTCTGGCGCTGAAGCTCCGGCTGCTACATGCGTTCCAGCACGCCTTTTACCAGTCCGACAAACTTCTCTCTTACCTGTGCGGCCACTTCAATCACTTCATCGTGGCTCAGCGGCTGATCGAGAATACCGCAGGCCATGTTCGTCAGACAGGAAATACCGAGAACTTTCATTCCTCCGTGCACCGCTACCAACGATTCCGGTACCGTCGACATACCTACTGCATCGCCGCCGAGCGTACGGATCATGCGAATCTCTGCCGGTGTTTCATACGCGGGACCGCTCCACCAGGCATATACCCCCTGCTGCAGCTTTGTTCCCTGCTCCGCAGCAACGCTGGAGGCCAACTCGCGCAGTTTCCGGTTGTATACCTCCGAAGCATCCGGGAACCTCACGCCAAGCTCATCGTTGTTCGGCCCGATCAGCGGGTTGCTGCCGACCAGGTTGATGTGATCGGTAATCAGCATCAATTCGCCCGGATTAAAGCTCGTATTGACCGCGCCGCAGGCATTGGTAATGATCACATTTTCTACGCCAAGCGCCTTCATCACCCGTACCGGGAACGTTACTTCCGGCAGCGAGAATCCTTCGTAATAATGGAATCGGCCTTTCATGGCTGCAACCGTCTTGCCTTTCAGCTCTCCGATTACCAGTTCATTCGCATGCCCGATCGCTTCCGATTTCGCAAAATACGGAATTTCGGAATAGGGAATCACGACTGCATTTTCAATCTCATCCGCCAACGTTCCAAGACCCGATCCCAAAATCAACCCAACCGTCGGCCGATGCTGCGTCTTTTCTGCAATAAAGTCCCGTGCTTCCCGAATCTGCTCCATGCTTAGCATATCAATTCCCCCTGGATATGAATTTCACGAACGCTTTTTCACCAACTTGCTGTATCCAGTGTACCGGGAGATACCTTCCTATGTAAACCGGGCAGGAAATGCCAAGCATCCCTCAACCTGTTAAGGCCATTGCTTTTTTATCTGAGCCTAATGTTCTGTGTACACGGAATCGGGTAACTCTCAGCAGAGCCTCTTCATCTTACCGCCGACTTCAAAAAGACTTGAAACGTGCGGCCCAGATGTACGTATCTTACTCATCACCAGAACCCCGCACGAAAAGGCAGCAACTACATTCAAGGAGGAAATTATCAATGTTCAAAAAAATCGTCGACAAGATCATTCATTCGGCCGGTCATTCTTCACATTCAGGACGTAAACGCGGATCAAGCAGTGCTCCTCGCCGCAGAGGTCACCGTTATGGGTCCAGCAGCGACAGCCCTAGATATTCACGCTCCTCGTCTTCCGATTACCGGCACGGCAGACATGGAAATCACGGTCACTCGTATTACAAAAGAAAATCGAAAAGTTCCAGTTGATCAGCCGCTCTCATCAGGCCGGCAAATTCAGACGCAAAAGGCCGTTCTCCTATCCAATGGATGGAGAAACGGCCTTTTTGGCGTGTAAACCTTTTTGATTTTACAGTTTTGAATCTTATCGTCTTGGGTTGGGCAATTTTGAGCTGCAAGCTGGTGAAGAGTTCTGTTATCCGGAGTCAAGATGACTGCAAATGCTCCAGACAGACGCGAACTGCTGCAGACGCTTCCTCCGCATTAAGGTAAGGATGGTCCAACTGCAGCAGACGGCGAAGCAGCACTGTGGTCCGTTCGGACAGCTTCAACTCCTGCTGCCAAGACATACCGGCCTCTGGCAGAGACCCGGACATACTTTCGTCCGCTCTTCCACTTTCGCCGACTCTTCCACTTTCGTCCCTCTTTCCCTTCGCACGATACCATGCAAAAGGTTTTTCGGCACTCCCTGACTCCGAACCTTTGCCAGGCGGACTGTATCCGGAGTACAGCATGTACAGCAGCAGATGGCCGGCGTCTTCCAGATCGGAGGTCACTCTGGCAGGCATCCTTGCAGGCAGCGGAGAGCCGTCCGGAGCCAATCCTTCCTCTTCTCCAATGCGGCGGGCCAGTCCGAAATCGATCAGGTACAGCCCTGACTCACCCATCATGACGTTCGGAATTCGGATGTCCAGATGCACATAGCCGCGAGCATGCACATAAGCGATCCGATCCAGCAGCTCCAACATCCAGCCCAGACAATCGGCCTCCTCGTATACCTGTCCTTCCTCGAAGATCAGATCTTCCAGCGTTCGTCCGCGAACATAATCGGCAGCAAGCCACTGGCTGCGCCGATCCGCAAAAAATTCCCGGCAGCGCGGAATAAACGGATGATCCATCGCCAGCAGCGCATCGCGTTCCCGAAGCAGCAGCGCCGCTGCCAGACGACGGCGGCTCGGCTTCGCCTGCTTCAATGCCACCTCGCTCCCATCCGTCCGGTCGATACAGCGGTAGCTCAGACCGTAACTGCCCATGCCCAGCCATTCGGCGATCTCATAGCGTCCCCTGACTACATCGCCGGGCTGCAGCGGATAATCGCGCCAGTTACGAATGAATTGTTTGACATATTCAAGCATCGCGCACTCTCCCGATTTTTGGCGCCAACCTACTTGCGACTAGTCGTCTCACATGCCCATTCTATCCTTATTCCCGGTTGAAGCCTTTGCTTTCCAGAAAAGCCCGCAGCTGCAATCTGGATGGAGCCGTCAGCTTGGCGGCCATCTGCTCCGACCACGACGACGTGCGCTGTCCGCCGGTACGTTCGCTGATATAACGCACTACCGTTTCGTCGTACGCTTCGACGCCGCGCCGGCTCTGCTCAGCGTTGTAACCGTTCATGTGCAGCACCGCTTCCAGCGGAAGCCGCGGCCGAAGACCCGCTCCATGCTGCGGATCGGGATAACCGACGCACATTCCGAAGACCGGATAGACGTGGTCCGGCAGGCCGAGCGCTTCGGACACGCCTTCGATATCATTGCGAATACCGCCAATGTAGACGATTCCCAATCCGAGAGACTCTGCTGCCACAGCCGCATTTTGCGAAGCCAGCGCCACATCTACCGTTGCTACGACAAAGTTCTCTACCGCCCCTTCATAGGAACGGGCTTCCGGTGCATGCGTATCGGCAGCATTTTTCAAACGTGAAAGATCTGCGCACCAGACGAGAAACACCGGACACTCCCGGATATATGCTTGGTTTCCCGCATAGTCGGCCAGCTTGTTCTTCAGCTCCGGCTCGGTCACGGCTACAACGGTATAGGCTTGAACATTGCTGGAACTGGAAGCCATCTGACCAGCTGCGACGATTGCCTCAAGCTGCTCTTGCGTAACAGGACGATCGGTATATTTGCGCACCGAGCGGTGGTTCATTAATAGAGAAATTGTATCGTTCATTCGGAATGCCTTCTTTCTGAATAGAATCTGTACGGAAGTTGTATGCCCAACATTATCCGCTTCTTTATCTATTATGAAACCCTGTCTGACGACACGCAAGCGGCATTGATAGAGGGAGAATTTGGTATGAGCGAAGAAGGCTATGAGGATTGGTGTCCGTAAACGTATCCTTAAGCGTATCGGTAAGCGTATCTGTAAGTGCACACGACAGATTTGACAAAACTACCGATGCTTATAAAGTTTCGTGACAAAAAGCCCCTGCAGCAAGCAGGGGCCTTCGCCTTCAAGAAACTTCAATTTCTCGCTGATCTGTTCGCTGCAATGATGATTCACCAAGGCGTATATGCAAACTCATCAACTTTTTGAATAGAAGATTCCCTCAACGCCCAGGTCCGGTTTTCCAATTTAAAAGAAGCCATTGAACGTAAATACAAAGCCGACTATCGGTTCACGTACAGGCCATAATGGGACGCATTCCGTAAGACATGATGAATAATGCGTCTAATAAACAGCGACTAATAAGAAATGAATAATAAGATTTTATCAATAAGATTCAACGTTAAAGTTCAACGTTAAAGCTCAATAAGTGCGTATATGCAATTATTTTCGGCAATAGGTCGCCAAATCGTATAATAAGTGCGTAGGCGCAACTATTTGACGTGAAAGTACGATTAGAAACGCGAAAACGCTGAAATAAGTGTATGAGAGCACTTATTTCAGCGAAAGTTAAAAATTCGAGAAAAATAAGTGTAGATACGCACTTATTTTCTTTTTTCTTTCTTACACCTTTAATAGACTCTTTCCATTCTAGCTTAAATAAGTTTGCGTACAGGCCCTGAAATGAAGATGTATATAATAAAGGCTCGCCGGATAAGGAAAGTCGATTCTTTCTCGACTCCTTTCTCATTCTTATTCTCTATTTCGTTTCCCTTTTTTCTCAATCTCTTTCTTCATAACGTTTTTTTCTTAAAAAATCTTCACTTAACGGATCTTTAGAAAGCGCATTCATAAAGTCATTACAAAATGGTTCGTGAGATTGTGGCAAGAACATCTCTTCAGGATCTGATTGAGCAAACAGCGGCTCACTTGGCGATCCCGTGTCCGTGTCCATTCCTATACGTAATCCGTTTTGGGCTGCGTCTACATTCACATTCACATCCACATCTGGTCTACTTAAAGGCTCCCGCAGTACCTGAATGAGCGCGAAAGCGGCGGTAAACGGCAGATGGTGTTGGATTCCCCGGCGGCTTCTGCTCATCCTATTCTCTCCCTTCGGGTCATCTTTTCCTACATATCGGCCGAGCTTTGTGTATATTTAACGTTGCTTCGTAATTTTGACTCAGGTTTATGGAAATAAAATGGTAATTTTAAAATAGAGATGTCACAGAATAGACTTATTTCCTCCGCATCTTAATAGAAATGGCAAGCGGCTATTCTTTCCATGAAGGATGCTCTTCGAGAAATGCATCGGATACCCCGGACGCCTCGGATACCTTATCCGTTGAAGCACAATCTCGGCGCGGCTTCGAACCTTTATAAGACTTTTTCGCTTCCCCGCCGGTTTTTCCCGTTTCGCTTCCGGCCGGAGCAGCCGCAGCACGCTCTGTAGGCAGAACCGATCCGGTGAGTGCCGTCATCAAAGCCATAGCAGCCAGTGCCGGAATTTTTTTGCGTGCCCGATTTCTTGTTCCGCTCATTGTGAGCCCTCCTTCTTTCCGGTTCTTTCGCCTTTTTCACTTTGTAACCGGATTCAATTGCCTTTTGCGTATATACGCGAGAATTTGGCAAAAGACTCACTAATGCAAAAATTTTATGCCTTATTCAGGATTCAGTCAGTTCAAAGGTGCTCCTTTTTTAAAAAAATAAAGCTGTACGAACAGGCCGGAGCCTTATCGTACAGCTTGAGTAGAGGAACAGAATTGGGATCATCCGAAAAGCTTTCGCCATATTCGCCACATTTATGGTTGGAATCTACTCTGCAGTTGAAGCCGCAGTCATAACTGCGATCGGAACTGCCGTCACGATTACGGCCGCGGTCATGACTGCATTTACGGCTGCCGTGTCTATTACAGCTGCGGCTATCGCTGTATTTACGACTGCCGTCACGATTACGGTTGCGGTTACGGCTGTATTTACCGCTGCCGCAACTATTACAGCTGCAATGAAGCTTACCGCAACCGTGACAGCTTGACCCGCTGCAGACGCAGCGCGTTAAGCACGACCGATACGGAGCTGAATGCCATTGCTGCTCCGGCCAGCCAGGGAGCCAGAAATCCTGCCGCAGCCACCGGAATGCCGATCACATTGTAGGCAAGCGCCCAGAATAGATTCTGACGAATATTGCGCATTGTACGACGAGACATCTCGATTGCGTCCGCAATACCGTTCAGATCGCCTCTCATCAGCGTAATATCCGCAGCTTCCATCGCTACGTCGGTTCCTGTGCCGATCGCCATGCCCGTATCCGCCGTTGCCAATGCCGGCGCGTCGTTGATCCCGTCGCCGACCATAGCGACGATACGGCCGGCTTCCTGCAGCTTCTTCACCTCGGCCGCTTTGCCTTCCGGCAGTACCTCGGCCAGCACATCGGCTTCGTCGATGCCGGCCTGCTTGGCGATCGCGCGCGCTGTCGCCAGATTGTCGCCGGTAATCATGACGACACGCAGACCCATGCTGCGCAGACGGCGAATCGCTTCCGGCGAAGATTCCTTCAACGTATCCGCAACGGCGACCACGCCGGCCAGACGTCCATCTGCGGCAGCAAGCATCGCCGTCTTGCCTTCGCTCTCCAGCCGTTCCATATCCGGAAGTGCAGCGGATGCGTCGATACCGTTCTGCTGAAGCAGCCGGCGCGTACCGACAAGCACTTCGGTGCCGTTCACCATGGCCCGAATACCGTACCCTGGCAGCGACTCGAAACGATCTGCCTGAGGCAGCGTAACGCCCCGCTCTCCCGCTCCGCGCACCAGCGCTTCGGCCAGCGGATGTTCGGAAGCATTTTCGGCTGCGCCGACCAGCGCCAGCAGCTCTTCTTCGGCCGAGCTTGTGAGCGCTCCTGCCGAGCTTGCGAGAGATCCAGCCGAGATAGTTAGAGATCCGGCTGCGCTCGTGGCAGCTTCAGAAGCACTTAATACGGCTCCAGCTGTATTCGATGCAAGTCCGCCCTTACCATAAACGATAACATCCGTCAGCTCCGGCTTGCCTTTGGTTATTGTACCGGTCTTGTCCAGCACGACCGTGTCCACCTGCTGGGCGGCTTCCAGATGTTCGCCGCCCTTGAAGAGGATGCCAAACTCCGCCGCCCGGCCGGACCCGGCCATGATCGAAGTCGGTGTCGCTAACCCCAGCGCACATGGACAGGCGATAACAAGCACCGCAATCGCTTTTTCCAAAGCTTCGGAGAAAGAACCCGGCTGCACGGCGAAATACCAGACAAGGAACGTCACGGCCGCAATTCCGACTACAATAGGTACAAAAATGCCGGAAATGACATCGGCCATTCGCTGGATCGGCGCTTTGGATCCCTGCGCCTCTTCGACCACGCGTACAATCTGCGCCAACGCCGTGTCCCGTCCGACCTTGGTCGCCCGCATCAGAAGCGAGCCGTTCTTATTGATTGTCGCTCCGGTGACAAGCTCTCCCGCTTCTTTGTCCACCGGCAGACTTTCCCCGGTCAGCATCGATTCATCGACGGACGAGCGGCCTTCCGTCACGATGCCGTCGACGGGAATTTTCTCGCCGGGACGCACCCGAACGATATCTCCCGGCACCACTTCTTCGACAGCAACCTCAAGTTCGGCTCCGTCTTTTACAATGATCGCCGTCTTGGCCTGCAGACCCATCAAGCTGCGGATCGCTTCGGACGAGCGGCCTTTGGCCCGGGCTTCAAACCACTTGCCGACGAGAATCAATGTAATAAGTACAGCGCTTGTCTCAAAGTACAGTTCCGGCATGCCGTGTCCGGCCATACCTGACATACCGTCCATTCCCGCCATTCCTCCGCCGTCACTTCCGTCTGCCGCCCAGCGAACGGTCAGGTACACACTGTAGAAGTAGGCTGCCGACGTGCCCAGTGCTACCAACACATCCATATTGGCACTTCCGCTGCGCAGCGCTTTGTACGCGCCGACATAGAACGGCCAGCCGATAATCAGCTGTACCGGAGTTGCCAGTGCCATCTGAAACCACGGGTTCATGAACAGTTCCGGCACGTAAATGAACGAAGTGAACGAGAAATGTCCGCCCATAGCCCACAGCAGCGGCAGCGACAGCAGCACGGATATCAACAGCCGAATGATTCGACTGCGTTCTTCGCCGCTGCGATCGCGCCCACCACTTTCCCCCTTCAGCTTGGCTTCGTAACCAATCTGCTGTACCTTCCGCATAATATCGGACGGCTCAACTGCGCCCGGCGAATACTCAACATGCGCCGTTTCGAGCGCCAGATTGACACTGGCACTCAGTACACCCGGCATCCGGTTCAGGCCCTTTTCGATCCGCGCCGAGCAGGCTGCACAGGTCATCCCGCCGATCTCAAAGTCCGACGACTCCTTGACCGTACTGTATCCCAGCGATTCGATCTTGCGCTGGATCTTGGTCAGGTCGGTCTCTTTCGGATTATAATCGACAGACGCTTTTTCCAATGCTAGATTGACATTGGCATCGGCGATGCCCGGCATCCGCTTCAGCCCTTTCTCGATCCGCGCCGAGCAGGCTGCACAAGTCATCCCGCCGATCTGCAGGGCAGCCTGCCGGGTATTCACCTGTTCTTTGGCGGGCTGTGTTTCGGTCTTTGTCTGCATGCGAACAACCTCCTCTCATACCCATGGGGGGTATAAAAAATATCAAACAAAAAGTCCGTTCGAAGCTCGTTAAGCGTCTCCCGGACTTCTTTTTCTCGTCTTAGACGATGTCATATCCTTGGTCTTCGATAGCCGCTTTGATCTTGTCCAGGCTGACTGCCGCTTCGTCATACGACACGTCTACCGTCTTGGCACCCAGATCGACCTTGCCTTCGGCTCCGGCTTCCTTGACCGCTCCTTCGACAGCTTTCACGCAGTGGTTGCAGGACATTCCTTCAACGTTGAGAGTTGTAGTTTGCATGGATAATTCCTCCTTGAATTTGTAGTATGGGAGCTTTCCATTCTTGAAGTTCATAAATTCGATCAAATCGCTCCCCGGATGATTTTCGTTGCAAGTTAAACCGTCTTGCAGCGAAAATCTGGATTACAGTCGCTTTGGGGATTTTATGAACTTTTTATTTCATCAATTTATTAACCGTAATCAACAGCTCGTCGATCACTTCCGTCTCCCCCGCTTCGATCCGTTCAATTACACAGCTTCGCATATGACCTTCCAGCAGAAGCTTGCCAACGCTGTTCAGCGCGGACTGCGCAGCAGCGATCTGATTCAGAACGTCATCGCAGTACGTATCCTTCTCGACCATGCCCTTAATGCCGCGGATCTGACCTTCAATACGGTTCAATCGGGAAATGAGATTATTCTTGGTTTCCTCGGAGTGATGACTTTTTCTCGGAATCTTGCCATCTTCTCCGGATATCTGGCAGCTCTCATGCTCATGAGTTGTTTCCGTACGGTTACGAACGGCCATACCTCCACTCCCTTCATGTCGATCGCCGGTTCCTTTTGAAAGGTTCCATAGAATCGGTGTATGATCTTGTCTATCCTCATTCTAATATACCCCATAGGGGTATGTAAAGGGGTTTTGAATTTTCTTTTTCCGCCTAGTCATTCCTGCTGCAATAAAGGTCTGCTACAATGGAGGTCGGACTTCAGAGCTAAGGAGCGAATACGATGGCACAGCTTTTTTTCAAATACGGAGCAATGAACAGCGGGAAATCAATCGAGATCCTGAAAGTAGCCCATAATTACGAAGAACAGAATAAAAACGTCCTGATTTTCACCTCCGGAATCGACGATCGTGGAGAAGTAGGCCTGGTGTCTTCCCGCATCGGGATGAAGCGCGAAGCGATTCCGGTCTACCCGAACACCAATCTGTACGACGAAGTGAAGAACTACCATGGACAGAAAATCAGCTGCGTACTCTTTGACGAAGTACAGTTCGTAACCAAAGAGCAGGTGCTGCAGATGACGCGTATCGTGGACGAGCTGAACATTCCTGTCATGGGCTTCGGTCTCAAAAACGACTTCCGCAACGAACTGTTTGAAGGCAGTCAATATATGCTTCTGTATGCGGACAAGATCGAGGAAATGAAGACGATCTGCTGGTTCTGCGAACGCAAAGCGACGATGGCGCTGAGAATCGACGAGAACCGCAAGCCGCTCTATACGGGCGAGCAGATCCAGATCGGCGGTAACGACCGTTATTTTCCCGTGTGCCGCAAATGTCATGCCAATCCGCCGCTGTAAGACGCATTTTTCGATCATGCAGATCGGGCTTCCTTTCTCAGGGAATCCGGTCTTTTTTTATGTGCGGCAATTTGATGCTCTTATTGCGAAAGTGATCCCAATACTAAGCTTCGCTTCCCTTCATCTGAACAAATCCGTGCAAATTAGGCTTTCCTCCGGTGTGTCAGCGCTCTCTCTGAAGGGTAAAACAGGGCAACTCTTCTATCTTGTTTATTCTTCCATTTCAAATCCCCGGAGGTGCAGATCTTATGCAAGATTATCCAAATGCCGGTTCCCCGGATGCAAGTCGTCCCGAAGGTCGACTTCCCGAAGACGTCACTTATATGCGTACCATGATTTCCAACGTGATCATGATCGGTATGCCCGGCAGCAGTCAGTGGGTACTCGTCGATGCAGGTATGCCGGGCTCCGCGTCCAAGATTATAAACGCCGCCAGAGAGCGTTTCGGCACTGAAAAGCCGCAGGCGATTCTGCTGACGCACGGTCACTTCGATCATACCGGATCAATCGACGATCTGATCGAACTGTTCCCTGATGTGCCTATATACGCTCACGAGCTTGAACTACCGTTTCTTACCGGCAAAGCCGACTATCCGCCCGGCGACCCAACCGTCGGAGGCGGCCTGATGGCGGCATCGGCTCCTCTGTATCCGAACAAAGGTATTGATATCGGCTCCAGTGTACGTGCACTGCCAGCCGACGGCAGCGTACCTTTCCTGCCGGATTGGCACTGGCTGCACACACCGGGTCATTCCGAAGGTCATGTCTCATTCTTTCGCAGTATGGATGGCACGCTGATCGTGGGCGATGCCTTTATTACGGTCAAACAGGAATCAGCGCTCGCCGTTCTTACTCAGCGGCGCGAGATCCACGGTCCTCCAACGTATTTCACACCCAACTGGGAAGCGGCGCGTACGTCGGTCGCACGCCTTGTTGCGCTTCGCCCTTCTTCGGCCGTTACCGGACACGGTGAACCGATGGCCGGTGAAGAGCTGATACAGGGACTCGAACATTTGAGCAGCGAATTCGATCGGATTGCTGTTCCGGCGAGCGGCCGATATGTCGACTCTGCGCATATTGATCCGGAAGCTTGAGGCATCGGAACGGGACATCGCTCTACTGTTCAAAATATCATCGTCGATTCGCTTACTAGGGCGTGTACGCAAACTCATCAACTTTTTCGAATAGAAGATGCTTTCAACGCCCAGGTCCGGTTTCCAAGTTTAAATGAAGCCCTTGAACGTAAATACGAAGCCGATTATTGGTTCGCGTATATGCCGTAATGGAACGCGCCCCATAAGAAATGCTGAATAAGACGCATTCAACAAGAAATGATGAATAGGATACTTCTAATAAAAAGCGTCTAATAAGATTCCATCCATAAGATTCAACGTAAGGCCCAATAAGTGCTTATATGCAATTATTTTCCGCAAAAGCTCGCCAAATTGTACAATAAGTGCGCAGGTGCAACTATTTCACATAAAAGTAAGGTTAGAAACGCGAAAACGCTGAAATAAGTGTATAGGAGCACTTATTTCAGC
>NZ_KB899315.1 GCF_000378145.1 Saccharibacillus kuerlensis DSM 22868
TGCGAAGCTTATGCAGCGCAGGGAGCCGCGGATATTTCGCATTACGGCGGTTGGCGGAATGCCATTGCAACTGCCCAGACTGCCTCTCAAATCTGATTGCTGCTATTAATTTATAGAAAAAAGACTGTTCCGGAACTCATCGAAGCTGACGAGGGAACAGTCTTTTTGGTTTTGGTTTTGGTTTTGGTTTTGGTTTTGGTTTTGGTTTTGGTTTTGGTTTTGGTTTTGGTTTTGGTTTTGGTTTTGGTTTTCGGCAAGAAATGTTCTTCTAAGCTCTATTTCCGGTAAAACAGGGGCGCTCTCCCCGTCACTTCCTTGAACACCCGGCCAAAATGGGTCACACTGCCGAAGCCTACTTTTCGCGCGATGACGTTCACTTTCAGGGAAGAGTTCAGAAGCAGCGTAATCGCCTCCTTCACCCGCACACTGTTCACGTATTCCACAAACGTAAATCCTGTCGCTTCCTTAAATGAACGGCTGATCGAGTACGGGCTGACATACAGCCGCTCCGACAGCAGCTGCAGCGTCAGTTCCTCCATATAATGCTCGTTGATATACCGTACCACTTCGAAAATCCGTTCATGCATGGGATTCGAAGCCGCCGGATGTTCGTCATTTTCCTCTGGCAGCTGTCGACAGCAGGAGATCAGCAGTTGGATCGTCAGCGCGCGCGCGTAATCTTCATAGCCCGGACGCTCATCTTCTACCTCGCGGATCATTTCGCCGGACAGCACTTCGATGACTGCCGGATCATAAGAGCCTTTTCGCATCAGGATGTAATCTCGCTCGAACAGCGGACGCAGCACATCGATCCGCGATGCCCCTTCTGCCGCCAAATAGCTCTCGTGCACATTGACCACCAGCCGCTCGTAATCCGGTGTATCCGCATTGGTCGTCCGGTGAAGCACGTTCGGGGAGACGACGACGATATCTCCGGCTTCGATGACAAACGTACGGTCTTTGATAAAAAACTTGCGCTGTCCGGACATCATATGAAAAAACTCGTATGTGGTATGAAAATGACTCGTGAACATCTGATAGCTTGGTCCGCTGCGATAATGCACCAGAAAAGTTTCCCTGCCATTATCATAGTACAGTTCGTTCATACTGCCCCGCCCTCTCCATATTCAACCCTTATTCCATATCCGGCTTTTCTTCTATATCAAGCTTTTTCCCACTTTCCTTCCATTATAATAGCTCACAATAATACCGCAATATTTAAGAAGAATATGTGGAAATCAGCAAAATATGTACAGTTCATTATGCTACCATAAACTTATATAGAACGCTTACAAAACGTGCTGGTTAGGCGTTACAAATCCAACGAAAATGGAGCGAAAACAGATGAAACTGCATACGCAAACGGAAGATTTGAAGCAGCTGATCGAACGAGTAACGGACTACACGCTCGATATGGATCTGACCTGGGATTGGCCGTGCGGCGTCGCCTACTACGGTGTCAGCCGGGCGTACGAAGCGACCGGAAATAAGCGTTATCTGGAACGTATGGAAGCCTGGGTGGATGAATATATCGAAGCGGGACTTCCTCCCGTCTGGACGGTCAACGCCTGCGCGATGGGCCATATGCTGCTTACGTTATACGCAGAGACGAAGAACCCGAAATATCTGGATCTGATCAAGAGCAAGATCGACTACTTGGAAAAAGACGCTCTGCGCTTCGGAGATGGCGTGCTTCAGCATACCGTATCGGCCAATAATGATTTCCCCGAGCAGGCCTGGGCCGACACGCTGTTTATGGCCGCCTACTTCCTGCTGCGCGCCGGAATTCTGCTGGATCGCAAAGACCTGATCCACGATGCGCTGCATCAGTATTTCTGGCACATCAACTATCTGCAGGACGAAGACACCGGGCTCTGGTACCACGGCTATAACAACGTCAAGCAGGATCATATGTCCGGCATGTATTGGGCCAGAGCTAATGCCTGGGGGGCGTACACCATGTCCCGTGCAGCCAAAGTGCTGCCGGAAGCGTATCTGTATCCGCCAATGATGCATATCTGGAGTTCGCTGCGCGATCAATTGGCGGCGATCAAGAAGCTGCAAAAAGACGACGGCCTCTGGGGGACGGTTCTTGATCAACCGGAAGCTTACGGTGAAGTCTCTGCAACCGCCGGCATTGCCGCCGCGATGATCGTGCAGGGCAACCCGCTGCATGGCAAATACGTACGCAAAGCGTTGGACGGCGTAATCGCCAACATTACCGATAGAGGCCGTGTATTGAACGTTTCCGGCGGCACCGCCGTTATGAACGACCTCGAAGGCTACCTCGGCATCGACCGCAAATGGGCACAGGGCTGGGGTCAGGGACTGGCACTAGCGCTGCTGACGGCGGCGCTGGAGAATCAGGAACACGAAGAGCGGATCGCGAAAAAACGGGGAAGTATGGACAGGGTAGACAGTGATGTTCTTGCCGCAGAAATGGAGGGTATGGTAGCGGAGGAGTCGAGTGCATTAAGTACGGGCGCAAGTGCGGAAAGCACGAACGCGAGTGAGGGAGGTACAGATGCGAATGCGGAAGGCATAGGCGCTGGTGTGAAACAACTTTAAGAAAGTATAAGCGCCCACGGCACTTCAAAAGGTCCCAAAGCGCTTAAAAAAGCGGCGCAGACACCCAATAAGTGCGTATATGCATCTATTTTTCATAAAAACTCGCTAAATCGTAAAATAAGTGCGTAGATGCAATTATTTAATGGGAAAATGCGAATAGAAACGAAAAAACGCTGAAATAAGTGTATTACAGCACTTATTTCAGCGAAATTTAAAAAACGAGAAAAATAAGTGTACATACGCACTAATTTTCTTTGGGCTGTCGAGAAATTCTTCTCTTGTGAGAATCCAATGAGCGGAAGAGGGAATTCAGTGTAGGAGCGCTAGCGATCGCCTTTGAAATCGAGAAAATTCTGCTAAAATTTGATCCTTTTTCTCGATTTCAACACGCGACCGGAACGAATTACCTCAGCAGCCTCTTCGGAAACTCTCGCAAGCCTCTTTCTCACAATTTTCCCCATACTTTTCCTCATACTCTTCAACATTCTTTATCTCACGCGTTATATTCTATGTTCTTCCCGGTCCCTATCTCTGCCAAAGTCGCGTTCATCACTGCTCGCAAATCCTCCGAATCGTCTCTACGATCGAATCGTTGCCGGTCAGCGTAATATCCGGCTGCACGCCGCCTTCCGGGATCTGGGTTCCCCGACGGTCGATCCAGATTGCTTTCCAACCTGCGCCTTTCGCTCCCACGATGTCGTTGGCATACGAATCACCGATATAATAAGTCTTCTCCGGATCAAGCCCCAATCGCTCCTCCACATGGCGGAAGATCCGCTGATCCGGCTTCATGAAGTCAAGTTCACCGGAGACAAAGACTTCATCATGCTTCAACCAATCGTAAATGCCAAGCTGCTGTACCTTTTTCCGCTGATGCTCCGCCGGACCGTTGGTGATAACCCCGAACTTGAGTCCTTTGGCGAGGCAGTAGTCCAGCGCTTTCCGCATGTCCGGCGTCAGCTCGAGTTCACCCTGCGCCGCTGCGTAATCCTGCTGGAATTGGAGCGCTTCTTCTCTTGAGATGTTGACCTTCATGACACGAAATGCCTCCGTAATCCGGTAAGCGTGCATGTCTTCAAGCGTCATCTCCCCGCGCACGGTCTGTTCGAATACTTCATCGCTGAAGTGACGGTTATACCGATACAGATCGTCCAGCGACAGCTCCGCATAACGTGCGAAGCTGCGATCGAACGCCTTTTTAAAGGGAATGATCTGGTCATAGACTGTATCATCAATGTCGAAAATAAAGCTGTACATGGATGTTTCCTCCTTCATTTCGGTCGCAGCGCAGGTTAACCGATAAAAAAGCCACATCGGTATGCCCTTACTTATTTTATGTGAGGCAGGAAAGAGCACGGCTTATATTACGCTTCGCATAATTAAGCCCTCTTTCGCATAATTCTGCTTTGCTTTTGCTTCTACTTTTTCTTACGCTTCTACTTCTACTCTTGCTTCTGCCGCTGCTTTTTCTTCTATTTCTACTTCTGCTTTTGCGTCTGCTTTTGCTTCGATTTTCCGGCTTTTGCTCGATTGCCCGGTTACATCACCCGATTGTATCATAATTACGTAAAAAGAACCGCGCTGCCGGCTTATTTCAAGCCCTCTACAGTGCGGTTCTTTTTCAGCAAAACTTTAGTCATTCCATTCCACGGCTTTTCTACATCTTCATTATCGCTCTATCTTCCGGTGCCTAAATCAATCGATGCCGATACCATTTCTTACCCATAAACCGCCAGATGAAGATGATGCCACGAATTCCCCATTCGGCATTCATGGCCAGCCAGACGCCCAGGATGCCGAAGCCGAACACGACGCCGAGCACATAGCCCAGCACGACGCGGAACAGCCACATCGACAACATGGATACGAGCGAAGTGAACTTGGCATCGCCCGCCGCTCTAAGCGCCGACGGGATAATGAAGCTGATCGACCACAGCGGAATCTGGGCGAGCGTGTTGATCAGCACGATCAGGAAAATGTCGTCTACGATATCCGACGGCGGATTGAAGATTCCGACCAGCGGATGGAACAGCGGCAGGATGATCAAGCCCATAATTACGTAGGAAAGGGAGCCCAACACGACAAACGATTTGGTCAGCTTTTTGGCATCTTTCACGTCCCGGCGCCCCATGCACTGTCCGACGACCGTAATCAGCGTCAGTGCTAGGGCGTTGGCCGGAATCTGCATCACGCCGGCCAATGCGCCGCTGATCGCGTTGGTTGCGATAGCGTGCGTGCCCATACCAACGATGAAGACTTGGGTCAGAACCTTCCCACCGTTGAAAAACATCTGCTCCGCCGCAAACGGCATGCCGATCGAGAACACCCTTTTCAGCATATCAAGCCCAATTCGGAAAAAGTCCCGAATCTGCAGCCGCAGTTCGGCATCGATTCGCAGCAGATAGTATACCGCGCAGGCGGCTGCCAGATAACGCGAAATGTTAACCGACAGCGACATGCCGAACACGCCCATATTGAGTCCGTTGATGAACAGCAGGTTCAATCCGACATAGGTCAAGTTCATCACGAGCGACAAAGCCAGCGACGCCCGCGTCCGGCCGATACCGCGCAGCGCGCCGCAGACCGCCTCGACAAAAGCGATGCCCACGTAAGAGAGTCCGTTGCCGATCATATAGATGCGAGCCAGCTCCATAACGGCCGGTTCCGCCGATCCGAACAGCAGGTTCAGCAGCGGATTGTGGAACACAACCATAACAAGGCCGATGACCAGCGCCAGCAATGATACGGTGGATGCCGCGCCGGCCGTCGATCTGGACACCATTTTATCGTTGCCGCTGCCTTTGTACTGCGCAACCACAACCGTACCTCCCGTCGCAACCGCGACGAAGATGCTGAGCAGGAATACGTTCAGCGAGTCGACCATGTTGACCGCGCTGATCGCGTCCATACCCGCCGAACTGATCATTGCCGTATTCACCATATGAAGTCCGACGATGAAGATCTGATCGACCAGTATCGGAATAAAAAGAGCAATAATCTGCTTGTAGTCTATAGAGCGTCCGGAGAGATACTTGTCCAGCAGTGCGCTCCGGCGCCCGATTCGTATGTCTGTTTCTGCCATGTCTTACCCTTCTTTGTCCGTAGATTTGAATGTCTTGAAACCAAAACAAAAACGCTCTTCCATCGCCGTAAGGGCTGAAGAGCGTGGCTGACTATCGTTGAGTTAAAAGATACGTTCGCAAGCTGATGGTTTCTCCAGCCCGATTTCCAAACTCCTACGAGCTTCTATCAGCTTTGCCACGTTTGCCAATATAACACTGTTCCCCATATAGGACAAGGCTGTTGGCGGAATTTTTCCAATTTATCCGCCGGCAGGTTTGTCAGGGCCGCTCCAGCAGCAGCCGGTCAATTCATACCACCAAGCTTATCGTCGGCGAGGACCAGATACAGCTCGCGGATCTGCGGTTCTTCGGCAGCTGCTTCTGCGATCAGCAGACACAGTACAGCCATGACCCTTCCGTTCTGCCGGAAGACGAGCTGCAGTTCGCCGTTAACAAGCTCGGGCGAGGCTTCCCATTCGCGCAGCTGAGCGTAAATGCGCCGCGACGTCAGCAGCGCCAGCACGCCTTTGCGGCCAATCATCGGCCGGACGACCGTGCGCACCTTCCGGCCGCCGCCATCGGCGATAAATACCGGCTGCTCGGCGAGCAGCTCCATCATGCCGCCGACATCGTAAGCGGCAAAAGCAGCGGTGAACCGGCGCAGCAGACTGGCACGTACTTCGCCTCTCTGTCCGGCTGTGCGCAAAGCCCCACTGTCGGCTGTCATCACAGCCGGTTCAGCCTGCAGCATACGCTTAACCCGACTGTAAATCTGCCGACAGCCGGCTTCGGTTCTGCCGGTCATCTCCGCAATAGCCGCATAATCGTACCGAAACGCTTCGCGCAGTACGAATACCGTACGTTCTCCTGGGGAGAGACGGTCCAACAGCACCAAGTAAGCGTAGCTCAGCATATCGCGCCGCTCGGCGACCACCTCGGGATCGTCCTCTATGCCGCTTACCGGCTCCGGCAGCCATTCGCCGATATAAGTCTCCCTGCGACTGCGTGCAGAATTCAGCGTGTTCAAGCAGGCGTTGGTGATCATCCGGGCAATATAAGCTTTTATATGGGTGACGTCCTGCGGCCGGCGCCTATGCAGCTCGGCAAAGCAGTCCTGCACCGCGTCCTCCGCCCCTTCCGCCGATCCCAGCATCCGGTAGGCGATCGCGAAAGCATATTTCCTGTACTTCGTGTACAGCCCCTCCACAGGTGGAATATGAGGCAGGCCTTCCCGTGCATATTCGGTACGATTCGTTCTCGTCATATTGAATTTCTCCTTTCCAGCCTTGAATCTCTTCTGCTTTGTAGACCATTTGCATGTGCGGAATGTGACAGCAGGCATCTATACCGAATGCTGCGCAGTCGGCATAGAGTACTCAAATATGTATGTATAAAAATATACACGAAAAAAGACCCGAAATTCTGATTAGCATCAGAACCTCGGGCCTTGGTTTAAATAATAGGATGCGGTCGAGAGGACTCGAACCTCCACGGTATTGCTACCACACGGACCTGAACCGTGCGCGTCTGCCAATTCCGCCACGACCGCATATCTTGGTGACCGCGATTGCCTCGCGAGCACAAGAAATAATATATCGCACTTTTGGCGAGATGGCAAGCTTTTTTTAAGAAATTTTTATTTCCTCAAAATCTCGTCCATTTCTTTTTTCAATACGAGATAACGATGAGTGCTTCGCATGATCGGAACCTTGGTCAGCTTGTTCTTATCCACATAGATCTTCATCTGATCCTTGGTTAAACCCAACAGATTTCCAGCTTCCGTAACCGTCAATACCTCTTCGTTACTTGTCGCGTTAAAAGTCTTTTTGACTTTTAAATTCCAATCCTGGAACGTACTCATGGATCGACCCCCTATTATATAAGATGTGAACGTGCTGCTGCCAGTCCTTTTATTATATCACACTTTAACGTTTTAATGAGTCGAAACTCAATATAAAAAGCGGAGAGGCAGCTTCGCTGACCCTCCGCTTTCAGTGTATTCAATTGCCCATCTTTATCTACGCCTACTTGTTTGCTAACATCTGCCTTCCTATTGCGAGCGCTGTCTTTGCTGCCGGACTTACTGTGCCAATTCTGCTGCCTGCTCCGGTGTCAGCGCACCTTCGAAAATGCGCAGTTCATCGAGCTGACCTTTGAACGGCACATCCCACCAGTTTACGCCAAGTGTAAATGTACCGTTCGCACCTTCCGCAAACACATCCGGGAAGCCTGTGCCGGCAAATTTGCGCTCACCGTTCACATAGACGAACAATGTACCTTCGTTTACCGAGAACGCCAGATGACTCCACTCGTTTGCCGGGATTTTGACGCCCGTTACCCCATCATACCAACTGGAACTGCCGCCCCACAGCATCGTCTGGTCGCCTACCGCACCTCTCGGCAGCAGACTGATCCAATGAGAATCGTCTTTTGCTCCGAAGAATGTCGGCGTATACGCCGTCAGCTGCTCAGGCTTCACCCAGAGTGAAACGGAGTACGATGAACTTTGAATCAGATCTCCCGGCAGACTGACACCTGTCGCGCCATCAAATGCCGCCGCCTGCCCTTGTACGCCGGCTGCATAGCTCAGTTTGCCGCCTTCACGACCGATGCGATCGCCGATAACGGTTCCATCCGCAAAAGTTCCTTCACTGTCGGACAAATTATTTTCAAAGGAATATTGTGCCGTCAGTTTCGCGCTTTCATACGGCAGCACTGTTATCTCAAATGTCGCCGTCTTCTGCGCGCTTCCCTTAACGATTGTCGCAGTCAGCGTCGCCGTACCTGCCGGCTGCCCTTCCGCCGGACGCGTTACTTTACCGGAAGAAGTGATTACATTCTCGTCCGAGCTGCTCCAGGAAATCTGTGTACCCCGGCTGCCAATCGTCGGCAGATCGAGATCGCTTGTTACTCGGCTTGTGTCGCCCAGGTTCAGACCTGCTGCCACATTTTCAACAACCTGTTCGTCGCTGATGTCGGCCAGACGCGTACCCCAGCCCATATCGCCGTTCTCGGATACTGCCGTAAATGTCATGACGTTCGACTGCGATACCGGATCCCACTGTCTGATGAACACGCCGTCGAATTCTACGCCGTCCAGTGTCAGCTTCGCCAGGTTGCTGCCGTTTTTGCGCCATTTGCCTTCATGCGCGCCCGTTACCGTACCGTCCGCGTTCAGACGCAGCGGCTTCGGTTCTTCAATAGCTTCAGAGTACGCTTTGCCGTGATTGAGATAAGCGTAGTCTCCGGCAATATCCGCCTTTTTCACCGTAGTCAGCTTTTCGCCGCCATAACGGTAAACGGATACAACCGGCCAGCCGTCTTTGTTCATAAACATCTTGTGAACCCGCACTTCGTGCATTTCGCCCTGCTGAGGGAAGCGGGTATGGAAGACAAGGAACATCTCTCCGGTCTTGGTATCCGTATAGACGGAGTTATGCCCCGGCGACACGTAACCGTAGCCGATGCCCGTACCCGGATCTCCGGCTTCGCGCTCGAACAGGAAGTTGCCGATCAGCTTGTTGCCGATTTCCGTGTTTTCCGTACCGGCTGGCAGTACCGCACTCTGGCCCTTCGAGTCCGTGTAAGGACCGTCGATGTCTTTCGAACGGAATACGCGCATATTATACCCGCCGTCCGCGCCCAACCAACCATAGGTCACATATAGATAGTAATATTTCGTACTCTTGTTGTATTCAATGTAAGGACCTTCGCCGGACTTGCCATAGCCGCCCGCGATCTTCGTACCGAAGTAGCGATCGATCATGCGTCCGTCCTTGGTTGTACCGTCTTTGCCCGGGAAGATCGGCTGACCGGTCTTCTTGTCAATCTCCAGAATGTAGATACCGCCGGACCAAGATCCGTACGTCATCCACAGCCGACCTTTCGTATCGTAAGACAGAGCGGCATCGATCGCGTTCGGATACTGCTGGTTGTTATAAGAACCGTCCGCATTAAACCAATTATCGTTTTCCCCTGTCAGCTTTCCTGCACCGATCAGTTCGTCGATATGCGTATTGGTCCATTTCTTATTCACTTTGCTGTCTCTATCGTACGCTTCATTCTCCGTAAAGCCCGAATACATAACCGTGTCGCCGTATTCATACGGTCCTGTAATCTCTTTTGACACCGCAAACCCGATTGCCGAGCGGATATAGGTGGAAGAAGCGCTGTAATAAGTCATGTATGCGCCTTTAGAGCCGTCTTTATTTACGTAATCTTTGTTCCAAAACACATCCGGAGCCCATACGGCGAAGCCGTTCTTGCTGTCCGAGTCATTTTCACCCGCCCATTGGAACGAACCGGCCAGATTTTTTGACAGGTCGCCGTAAATGGCGTTGCCCGGCGTTGTGTAACCGTTTCCAATAGAAGTCCAGTTCATCAGATCGGTCGATTTTGCGGCATCAATATGCGAACCAAATGCATAATACGTGTCGCCTTCCTTAATGATCGAAGGATCGTGTACCGAAACGTTCGTAAACGACGGTGGCGTGTCCAAGTCCTTGTCCGACGGTGCGGCGCTGGCTTGATTTTGGCACCCGGCCGCCAGCGGCGTAAGCAGTACGAGCGACAGCAGCAGAGCGGAATTGCGAATAAGCTTGTTGCTCTTCATGAAATTGTAGTCCTCCTTCTGAGTTGAAATGCTTGAGTCTTGGGGTTACCCTATATCCTTTCGTCATTCGCTTCCGATATCCTTCATGTTTTTAAAAATAAATAATAAAAATGTTAACTAAGTAAGCCCGAAAGTTCAGTAATGAGAGCGTTTTCTTTTATTTGCTTGGTTTAGATTAACCTTTTAGTTATCGAAAATGTATTTGTTTGTCTCTCCTTTTACTTTTTGCTTTATCATTGTTTTTTGCCGCTTGAATTATTCGTCTAGAGCAGCCTATTCGGCATTTATTTTCATACACGTTATAAGCCGTGCAAAGCAGATAGTAAGCCGCCTTTTGTTCTGGGGATAAAGTCCTGTGTGCTTAACTTTAAATTTTCCATCTTGTCATTTACTTATTTGGCTGGTATTATTTGATCTCTAGGTAACCCTTCGATTTTCCCCTCTAAGCTCGTTCTTTTGTCTATTTTCGTATCCTTTCTCCTTTATCTCTTGATCTTCATCACTTTTCTAGTTCTATATTTATTTTGTAATTTTTAGGATTATAAAATTCAAAGATCCAAAATAATGGTATCGGATACTAAAATTGTCACATAGACCATAGACCTAAATTACTTAAGGAGAGATGCAAGAATTATGGTAGGCTTTTTATCTGCCGCAAATACGATGAAATTGGTCAAGAAGGCAGTCCCTGCACTTGGGATTATTTTTTTGCTTTCTGGATGCAATGGGACCAGCGGCACAACCGACAACGACATAGGCAGGGCTTCGGAACCTGCTGCCCCTCTTCAAAAAGTTTCTCGCTACGTAGGCACACCTTCCCACGAAATTCCTTTCGTTTATACCGCCAAAAAGCAGTTTGCACTCACCTTCAATGGAATGGCCGATCGCGAAACAATGACAAAGCTGTTGGATGAGCTGGATCGCTATCAGATAAAAGCGACATTCTTCCTCCCAGGTATGAGAGTCGCCGAAGAACCTGATATCGCCAAAGACATTTTAAAAAGAGGTCATGAGATTGAGAACAACACATTGAGTCAACCCGATCTGAACAAACTGGACTACCAGGGCGTTTACAAGGAAATCAAATTGACCAACGATGTGATCAAACGGGAAACCGGAGTGCAGCCCAAATACATAAGAACCCGTTCAGGAAGCTACCCCGCAGATCTGCCCCTGATCGCTGCCCAGTTGGGTATGAAAGGCGTAGTCAGCTACAACATCAACCCGAAAGACCGCGACATGCAAAGTGCCGAAGAGCTCGGCCATTACATCGGACGCTACATCTCCAGAGGCGGTATCATCTCCCTGAATACCGACATCAACCCGGAAGTGATCAAGACAATCCCCTACATTTCAAGATACGCCAAGGATATTGGATACCAACCCGTTACATTGGACCAGATGGTCTCAGATGGAGGTTTCCGCAAACCTGTCGAAGAAATCCCCGGATACCAACCTGTTCATGCCACTTCCGATTACCAAAATGCAAGCTACAAGCTGATTGAGAAAGTCGACACGGATCGCAAAGAAATCGCGCTTACGTTTGATGACTTTGGCAGCGACAAGACCATCACCCAAATCCTCGATATCCTCGAAGCACACAATGTCAAAGCTACCTTCTTCCTTCGGGCAAAAGGCGTAGAAAGCAACCCGAACCTGGCCAGAGCCATGGTCGAAGGAGGCCACGACGTCGCCAACCATACTTACGAACATACGGTGCTGACAAAAATGACGCCGGCCGCCATCCAAGAAGATATTGTTAAAGCCCACGAAGTAATTGCAAATGCGATCCAAGAGCAGCCGGTTATGCTGTTCCGCCCACCGACCGGTGCGATCGACGATGAACGGGCCAAAGCGATTGCTGCTGTAGGTTACCCAAATATTGCGATGTACGATGTGACCACACTGGATTGGGATGCATCCAACAGCGCCGACGATATCGTAAACGGAGTCATGACCCAGACCCAGAAAGGCAGTATTATCCTGCTTCACATGTTGGACGACATCCATACCATTGAAGCACTGCCTCGCGTACTGGAAAATCTGGAGGCCAAAGGCTATACCTTTGTCAAAATGCAGGAACTTATCGATCAAAATCCATAATTTATAATCCAAAATCCAGAAGAATGGGAGTGAGAAAAATGGCATTAGATATCAACTATGAATTGGCGACCGAACCTGAATTATATCGTGCTATTGTCACCGGCCAGGAAAAAATTGCAGTTGTCGGTCTCGGTTATGTAGGCCTTCCGCTTGCAGTTGCTTTTTCGAGAGTCGCAGGCGTTATCGGATTCGACCTGAACGAATCCCGCATTGAAAAATACCGCAGCGGCGAGGACGTCACAGGCGACATCGGCGATGAAGTCATTCGTGACTGCTCGATCGACTTTACGTCCGACTCGGCCAGTCTTGCGGGTGTACGCTGCTTCGTGGTAGCCGTTCCGACTCCGGTCAAAAGCGGTAATGTACCCGATCTGCGCTTCGTTCGCAGTGCAAGCCGTACCGTCGGTGAACAATTGACCAAAGGCTCGGTCGTTGTCTACGAATCGACCGTTTATCCGGGGGTCACCGAAGAAGTATGTATTCCCATTCTGGAAGAAGTGTCCGGACTGCGCTGCGGCATCGACTTCAAAGTCGGCTACTCGCCAGAACGAATCAATCCCGGCGATAAAGTTCACCGACTTGAGAACATTGTCAAGATCGTATCCGGCAGCGACGACGAAGCGCTGGATCTGGTCGCCAAACTTTATGAAATGGTCATTGAAGCCGGCGTACACCGGGCATCCAGCATCAAGGTAGCGGAAGCTGCCAAAGTGATCGAGAATGCTCAGCGCGATATCAATATTGCCTTTATGAACGAACTCTCCATGCTGTTCAATCAGATGGGCATTGATACAAATGCCGTGCTGCGTGCCGCAGAAACCAAATGGAATTTCTTGAAGTTCCGTCCGGGTCTTGTTGGCGGTCACTGTATTGGCATTGACCCTTACTACCTGACGTACAAAGCGGAAGATACCGGGTATCGCTCCAAAATCATTTTGGCCGGCCGACATATCAACGACGGCATGGGCAAATACGTCGCGCAAAGCATTATCAAAACAGCTGTCCAAAAAAAGCTGGATCTGCGCAGTGCCAAAATCGCCGTGCTCGGACTGGCCTTCAAAGAAAACTGCAACGATATCCGCAATTCCAAAGTGATCGATATTATCCGCGAACTTCAGGATTACGGCGTACAGCTTATGGTTGTAGACCCTCTGGTCGAATCGAAGGATGCCCTTCAGGAATACGGCATCGAACTCCATGCTCTTGAAGATCTGTCCGATCTGGATATGGCGATCGTCGCAGTCGCGCATGAGGAATTCGTATCGCTGGGCCACTACGGAATGGCGGATATGTTCAGCCCGGATCGAAGCCGCTTCCTGTTCGATATCAAAGGAATCTTCGACCGCGCCTCTTTCGAACAGAATGGGTACCACTATTGGAGCCTCTAAGACCAAACAAAAAAAGCGAAGAACATAGGAGAAGCGAACGGTGATAAAACTGAAAAAGAAAGTCCGTACCGAAGAAGTTCTGTCCATGCCGCAAGATGACCGGCGCACCCTGTCTTACGTTCCCGACCCCGAGCAAGTTCGGGGAAGCGTGGATCGCCGCGGCGCCTCCGGTTACTCTGACCCTACCTTTGAGACGGAAGACTACGTTGCCAGTCAACGACTGCTAAGCCTGCGCTATGCAGCGAATTTTGAAATTCTGGTCGTTCCTCAAGGAGTCAAAAAGAAAAATGGGCTGAAAGGTACCGTCCGTGATATCTCATCTACGGGACTCCGTATGGAACTGCCTGCCGAAAACGCGAAACTCGCGGTAGGCACTCCGCTCAAATCCAAGTTCCGTCTCCCGGAAGGCGTCATGCCCGAAGGGTTTGAAGCCGGTGTAAACCTTGAAGCCGAAGTCGTCCGAACTTTCACCGAAGAACAGGACGGAAGAGTCCGGCACATGGTTGCTCTCAAATTCGTTAAGCCGCTGACGGAATACTTCCAGCGCAAACGCTGGGGGTACTCGATCTATGCCGCAAGTATTCTGCTGTTTGCCGTCTCATTGTTCATCCTGCTGATGAGAACGGAAAGTATTATTTATTACGAATACAAAGCCGTGTTGTATACATACAGTATTGTCGCCGCACTCTTTTTGCTAACCCGCTACTTGTTCGGGGCTTTATATCGCAATGTGCCTGTTAATCCGGATTACACCCCGGGCGTATCCATTATTATTCCGTGTTTTAATGAAGCGGATTGGATCAAACGGACCATTCTGAGCTGCATCAATCAGAATTATCCGGTAGACAAGCTTGAAGTTATTGTCGTCGACGATCGCTCCACGGACAATTCCGTAGAGAAGATCCGGGAAGTGATCGAGCTGGTTCACCAGGAAGCCGAACGCTACGCAACTCGCGATCGTCTGAGTTATACCGTGCTCGAGCGAAATGCAGGCAAACGCGAAGCGCTCGTGAAGGGCGTGGAACTGGCCAAGCACGATCTGGTCGTGTTCGTCGATTCGGACAGCTTCCTCGAACCGAATGCGATCCGCCATCTGGTCCAGCCTTTCCAGAATCCGAAAATGGGCGGTGTTGCCGGCCGTACCGACGTGGAGAACAAATACACCAATACGATTACCAAGCTGCAAACCGTTCGCTATTACGTCGCTTTCCGTATTATGAAAGCTGCTGAATCTTGGTTCGACTGCGTCACTTGTCTGTCGGGTCCGCTGTCGTGCTATCGCAAAGAATTGATTCTTAAGCATAAGGACGCTTGGCTGAACCAGAAGTTCCTCGGACGTCCTGCTACATTCGGTGACGACCGCAGTATGACGAACTTTATTCTGCAGACTCACCAGACCGGCTACCAGGACAATGCCATCTGCTCGACGATCGTCCCTTCGGACACCGGCGTCTTCCTGAAACAGCAGATGCGTTGGAAACGTTCCTGGCTGCGCGAATCGCTGCGTGCCGGCGGATTTATCTGGAAGAAAGAACCGCTGATGGCGCTGTTCTTCTATGTCGGACTGATTGTACCGATCGCCGCGCCAGTTGTCGTTGTCTACAATCTGATCTACGTTCCGATTGTACATGGGTTGTTCCCCGGAACGTTCCTGATCGGACTGCTTCTGATGGCAACGCTGATGAGTCTTGCCCATCTCTTCTTCCGGAAAAGCCGCCTCTGGCTGTTCGGCTTCGTCTTTTGTATCTTCTACGAATTCGTTCTTCTCTGGCAGATGCCTGTCGCCTGGGTTACGTTCTGGAAGTCGACATGGGGCACCCGCGAAACGCCGCAGGATATTGAAGCACGCGAGAAAAAAGAAGCCCGAAAAAGCAGAGGCCGCCGTTTTGGGCTCCCGTTTTAACTTTCAAATCAAAAACATGGGGTGAAAAACGCAGCAATGCGAAAACACAAAAAAAATCCTTCTCTTAATGTGAAAAGGAAAAATGCGAACAAAACGATCAAAGTCATCGTACAAATCGTTCTGTTGACCGCCGTGCTGTTTGTCCTTGTCGGCAAGATCTTCGTTGTCCGTCATTACGCCGAACCGGTTCGTGCCGAATGGAATCAGCAGCGGGGGTTTACCGCCGTTTCTTACTTCGGCGTAGCCCGCAAAGCCGACGCCAAGTCGGTCTCCCGGCAGCAGCTGGAAGCCCAGCTCAAAGCGCTGCATGACGACGGATACGTTACAATCTCCCAACAGGACATTATCGATTACTACTTCAAAGGCAAAGCGCTTCCGGATAAAGCTCTGTTCCTGTCGTTCGAAGACGGACGCAACGACTCTGCACTGTTTGCGCAGCCTATTTTGGAAAAATACAATTACAAAGCGACCTTCCTGACGTATGCCGACAAGATGGGCGACAGTCAAGGCAAGTTCGTGCAGCCCAAGCAGATGCAGAAAATGCTCAAAAGCGGCTTCTGGGAAATGGGCAGCAACGGATATCGTCTGTCCTATATCAATGTCTTCGATAATCAGGGAATCTCCCTGGGTGTCAAAGATGAAAAAACACTTCCAGACAAAACTAAAATCGGGTACTATAATCATTACCTTATGGACTTTATCCGCGACGAAAACATGATTCCGATCGAAAATCGGGCGGATATGCAGAAGCGAATTGCTGAAGATTACACACGGATGCAGAACGTCTATACGGACACGCTCGGTTATGTACCCGGCGTTTATATGATCATGCATGCCAACTCGCTTGGCAGCAATATGAACAAACTCGTTTCCGAAGCCAACTCTACTAACATCGAACAGCTATTTTCCATGCATTTCAACCGTGAAGGCAGTTCTTATAACACCCGAAGAAGCGGTATTTACAATTTGACGCGTGTACAGCCGGGAGCTTCATGGTCGACCAATCATCTGCTGATGAAACTCCGCGAAGACAGCAAGCAGGACACCACCTTCGTTGTCGGTGACGTATCACAAGCCGGGAATTGGACAGTTTCTCAGGGAGCCGCCGAGTTTAACGAAGACCGGATCGTACTGACTTCCCGTCCGGGCAAAACGGGACGTATGCATCTCAACACGAACGTGGAAGCCTCCAACCTATCGTTCTCGGCCAAGCTGCTCGGCAGCGTTGTAGGCAGCCAGTCAGTATCCCTGGGTTCTACCGATCAGCTCAAAATTTCCCTTGCCGATAACCAACTGCTCGTAGAGCAAAAAACGGACGGGAAGCCATTTGAGCAGCTGTTCGCTGCTGTCCTGCCTCCCGTGGAATGGCACGACCGCGATATTCAATTGAACAAAGCTTCGGTCTATACCCAAAGTGAAGTGATGCAGGCCAAAGCACTGGATGAAACGGATTATCCGTCCAACCTCCCGGGGAATCGAAACCTGACATTCACGATTCAGGGAGACAAGCTTCAGCTCAGCATCGACGGGAATGTACAGATTAATGACCTGCGTATTTCACCGAAAATCTCGGACGGAACACTGGCGCTCGAATCTGTTTACAGCTCAAAAAACAAAAAAGACAATATCTACGACGCTGTTTTCCAAGATGTAAATATTCGCTCTGCCGCCAATGACGGTGCAGAGGAGCAAGTATGGTTTACCAATAAAGCGAGCGGTCTGCAATCCGTTGGCCGCACACTTTCCCGAAGTATCGATCATTCGATAAACTGGGCGATCGATACTTTCTAAACTACAAGGCTTCAAGGTGAAAGGAACCCCTACATCCATGAAAAAAAAGCCGATCCTTGCACTCACCCTGCTGGCTGCTTGCGTATTGACCGCTTCCGCTTTTTATTATTTTCAGAAAAACCGTCAGGTTCAAAATACTGCGGGATCCGTAGAGTCGCCGTCTTTCAATGCGGCTCCGGCTTCCGCTCATTTATCCGCCTGGATGGCTGACTGGAATTGGAGCAACGATCTCCCCGACCTCACCCGACTTTCCGGAAGGCTCGACGAGCTCGAAGTTTTCGCCGCCTATTTTGATTCGAGGGACCAACTTTACTTCACCCCTCAGTTCGAAAAAGGGCTGTCTCACATTCGGAAAGCCGCGAAGGATGGCGGAATTCCGACTACGCTGCTCACAGTCGTAAATGATCGTTTCAATACGGACGGCACAGCGGTGCAGAAGGATACGCAGCTCGTGTCCCGGCTGATCCACACCAAGCAGGACCGTCTCAATCATGTCAGCCAGCTTATGAGAGCCGTGAAGGACTACGGATTTGACGGGATCGAAATCGACTACGAAAAAATATCCAAAGCGGACTACGGCAGAATGGTGCTGTTTATCAAAGAACTGCAGAAGCAGCTAAACGCGGAAGATTTGAAGCTTCGTGTCGTATTGGAACCCGGCATGCCGATCGAGACCATGAAGCTTCCTCCGGGACCTTCCTACGTAATGATGGCGTACAACCTGTACGGTCTGCACAGCGGTCCGGGTCCTAAAGCAGATCTGGCGTTCATCCAGAAGCTCGGCAAACGTATGGACGTCCTGCCGGGCGAATCTACAATTGCATTCTCCATGGGCGGATTCGACTGGGCAGCTTCGGGTAAAGTCACGTCTATGACCGAAGTACAGGCGCTGGAAACAGCGCGCTTGAGAGGCGTCTCCCCTACCCGCGACAGCAAAAGCGGCAGTATGACTTATACGTACCTCGATGATAAGGGACAGAGTCATACCGTCTGGTACGCTGACGGCATTACGCTTCTTCGCTGGATTCAGGCAGCAAACCGGACCGGTATTTATAACGTCGCCATCTGGAGACTGGGCGGCTTGTCCTCGGCCACACTGACAACACTCAGTAAGGTTTAATTACAGAAAGCTTAAGTACAGCAAAAAAGCTTAGCTGCAGCAGGAAGCTTAAGTACAGCAAAAAGCTTAGCTGCAGCAGGAAGCTTAGCTACAGCAAAAAGCTTAGCTGCAGCAGGAAGCGCCGGAAGCAGAATAATCATTCTGCTTCCGGCGCCAGCTTATCCTTTTGTTTGAACCGGCCCTCTGCGGCCGGTTTTCTTTTTTCTCTTCCTTTTTTCTTCCTTTTTTTCTTCACACTTTTCTTCACCTTTTTCTTTCCCATCCCTTGTCTTTTCCTTTCCTTTTCTGTCTGCGGAACGCTGCAATTTTGCATGGCCTTTTCGACTTGTTAGAATAAGGGTATGTAAAATTGAACATTTCATGTAAGAATAGCGATCCGGATAGGAGTGAACCTGATGTTCGAATGGTCCGATCTGATCTCGCTGATCGTATCGGCGTTTGTCATTCTTCCGGTCGTCGTTTTCCTTCGGGAATCGGGCTATCTGCTCGGCAGCATGGTCTTCGGTGTACGCAACCCACGTATTACGCTCGGTTCGGGCCCTAGGCTGTTCAAACTGGGTTTATTCGATGTACGCCGCTATTATCATCTGTACAGCTGGTTTTCTTACGACGATCTCAAGTATAAAAGCCGCTTTGCCTATGTCTGCCTATACGCCGGACCGATTCTCATCAATTTAATGCTCGCTTTTACAATCAACACTCTGCTAGCGAACGGAACAATCCAGTGGCAGCAGACGTTCTGGGACCGGCTCGTCTTTTACTCGTTCTACTATGCGCTGTTCGATATCGTGCCTATGCGAATGACGAACGGCAAACCCAACAACGGTCTGATCATCTACGAGATGCTGCGCTACGGCCGGCGGATCGATTACAATCATGAGCCTTTTCTCGCTTCGACAACCGAGACCGAGAAACACTATCTCGAAGAGATGGAAGCCTACGCGGAAAACGAAGAAAGAGATCCAATACTGAAGCGAAAAAAACAGCGTCGGATTAAGCGGGCCGAAACAATGAAACGGATTGGCATTCCTGGACATCGGGCAGTTGCGATGCGGCGGACCTCTTCGAAAGCCAAGCAGGATTCAGTTGAGATGGGGCCACCCCCTTCGCAAGCCAAACCGCAGGAACCCGATGCAATGGGGCCAACTTCTTTGCAGCCCAAGCAGCAGAATTCGGAGGAAGAATAAATAAAGGAGAGGCTCCGAGGAGCCTCTCCTTTTCCTTCTTAGCTTTTCTCTGGACTTCTTGCTATTCTTCCATTCCCTATCCCCTGTCTTCCGCTCCGCTTCTGAAAGGGACTGTTCGAAATATTACTTCTTCAACTGCAGAATCACTACGCTGACAGAGTTCGCTGGAAGCTTCAGTACAGCTGTCGGTCCGGTTTCGCCATTCTCCAAAGTAAGTCCGCTTTCGACAGGAACAACCTGCTCTGCGTTCTTCTTGTTCACGTTCGGTACATTCAGCAGCGAAGTGTCGCCTGTTAACGTGACGATCTTGGCTTCGGTCGAAACATTCAATCCGTCCAGATTCAGCCTCGTAGCCTTCTCTACACTGTCGGCGTTAACCAGCTTGAGATAGACATGCTGATCGTCCGCTGTAACCGAATGGAACACATCGCGGTTATACGCTTCGAGCTTGTAATCCAGCACCTTGCTGTTCCAATGACCGGAAGCGTAGGAGCAGATTAGGTTCTGTCCATTTTGCCCGCCGAAGTCTACTGTAACAACATACTCACGGTTGTCTTCAAGCGGCTCGTAGCTTGCTGCCCGCATGTTGCCGGCTGCCGTACTGGACGAATAATCGCCAAGCGTATAACCTTCCACGCCGCGCTTGTACACCTTCACGCCGGTAGCCGAACCGCCATAGCCGATTGCGTATTCCAACATATCTTTCTTCTCCGGCGTAATATCGGTTACACCTACGCCTACATAGAAGCCGTCTTCTCCCGCGCTCTTGGAAGCTGTGACTTCGACTTTGTAGTCGGACCAGTCGTCGTTCATGATGTACAGTCCGTTCAGACCGGCATTCTGTGCTTTCAGCACAAGGCCGCGTCCATTTTCCAGCGTATAGCCGGCCGAACCCGGAAGCGTCTGCCAGATGTGATCAAGCTCATTTGCAGAAGCAAAATCGCTATTCAGCAGCACGCTTCCATCTTTGTTCGATGTAACCGTAATGCTCTTCACGGTCACTTCCGCATTCCCTGCCGCAATCTGAATTCCGCCGCGCGGGCTCAAGTCGATCGGGCGTCCGTTTTTGTACGTGGAGAACGATGTAGGCAGTACTTTGGTGCCCAGGTACTTGGCATACATCTGCTGTACATAATAGTTCGGCGTAAACCAGACGGTCTCGTCGTCGAACCAGATGCAGTCCGGTGTCCAGCGGTACGTGCCGTCGGTCAGCACCTTGTTGAAGAGCGGCGCATAGGCAGCCAGACGTACGACATCAGCATTTTTCTCGAATCCGGTCATCAGTGCCGCTTCGGCTACTGCACCCGCCAGCGTGTTCTTGTCCGTGGATGCATATTCCCCGACGAACACTTTCGACGTCTCGCGCCAGTTCATGCTGCCGTCTTCGTTGTATGCCCGGAAATAGTAGTTGTAACGGTCGGCGTTGTTCAGCAGATATTCATTCGATCGGTAGTAATGCTCATCCGCGATCGTATCCATGTAGTTCGGCTGCTTGGCATACCAGGATACGTTTTCCGAAATGACTTTGTCCCGATCTGCAAATTCCACTTCCGCCGAACCTTCCAGTCCGCCGCTCAGGAACTTCCAGCCCTGCTGATACGCATCGTCATCCGCCTGCGCACCCACTGTGGAGATGATGTACAGCTCATGCTCCGGATAATGTTTCTCCATATATTCTTCGATCCGGGCTTTGAACACTTCAAAGTTGGCGAAGAATTCCGTTCCCCAGTTCTCGTTGCCTACGCCGAGGTAGCGGAGATCGAACGGTGCTTCGTGACCCATTTTGCGTCTCATCGCAGCCCATTCATTGCCTTCAAAGTCCATGCTGATTGCAAAGTCGATCAAGTCCGTGAAGTTCTTGATATAGTAATCGCGCAGCTCGCCGCCGGCCGGGTGGGCATAGTCGGAGCGGGCCTGACACAGTACGCCGCAGGCCATGACTGGCAGCGGAACCGCGTTCAAGTCTTCGGCCAATTGGAAGTATTCCATATAGCCGAGGCCCATCGTCATCATATAGCCCCATACGTTGAAGTTTTCTTTGCGCAGCTCAATTGTATCGATGGAATCCTTCCAGTCGTATACGTTATCCCAGATAAATGAACCTTCCGAGATACAGCCGCCCGGGAAGCGCAGGAACTTCGGATACAGGCCGACCAGCGCTTCCACTAGATCGCGGCGCAGACGGTAGTTCGGATTGCCGAGATAGTTGGCGCGTGCCGAAGGCGAACCTTCCTCTTCGCTCGCACCCCATACCTGCTGCGGTACCAGCGATACCAGCTCGATGGAGATCTCGCCTTCAAAAGTCAGCGCCAGCTGTCCAAGTACGTTTTTCGAACCGGTCAGCACCAGCGAAGACGATACGCTGCCGTCAGCCGGATACGGAACGCCGTACTTTTTCCATGTGCCGCCGCCTTCGACATTAACCGTGATCGCGTCACTTGCCGCTCCGCCTTCCGGATCCCGCAGCTGCAGCGTAATTTTGCCTTCCTGCTCGGCTTTGGCCCAGATCGTAAAGTCGTACTTGGCACCTTCACGGATGTTCATTGCGCAGCCGCCGTTTGTATCGTTGTAGCCGCGGTTGTAAATCGTCGCTCCGTCCGCTACCGTTACATAATAGCTGTTCACATCCGGATCGTTGGATCCCAAGAATTGTCCCAACGTATCCGTGTTCTTCGGCGTCATCTTGTCGATATCGCCGTACCACCAGAGCAGCGGCTGACGGTTGCGTCCGCTGGAGCAGCCGCATGCGCCGGAAGCGTGGGAATACGTGTCGAATTCGAATGCTTCGAACGAGCGGTTCTGCACCATTTCGGCATAGATTCCGCCGTCGGCTGCGTTGTTGATGTCTTCATAGAAGAGTCCGTACATGACTTCGCTGACGTCAACCACACCTTCAAGCTCCGATTCGCCATGGATGGTCAGCGTATACGGAGGAAGCTCCGAAGGCAGAACGGAGACGTCGAAGCTGCGCTCAGTCGAACTTGTGCCGACTTTGAGCGTGGCTGTAAGGGTCGCAGCCTGCGGTTCTCCTGTTCCCTGCGGCCAGACCTGTCCCGTATTCGATACTGCATTTGAATCGCTCGATGTCCAGCTGACTTCGACTTTACCGCCCATCAGGGAGACCGGCAGCGAAATGTCGCTTGTCAGTACATCTGTCGGGAACGACAGATATTTGTCTGCCGCCAGGCGTACAATCTCTTCGTCCGTCAGCGATTCACACATTACTTCAATGATGTCGTCTGCCGACATGCCTGCTGCATAGACGCGGAAATCGGACAGCGAACCGGCGAAATCGTCATCTGCCGCATACTGTGAACGACCGATATAGTTGCGGACATAATGACCTTCGTCCGTAAACGTCTCGAACCAGCGGCGCAGCTGGGCATAGTTGCCGCTCGACGTCTGACTGATTGAACCGTCTGCAGCCGGCTCGCCGTTGACGTACACGATCGGTCCGGCGCTGCTCAGCGTTCCGCCTTCTGTCCCCAGTACGCTCATGGCAACGTGCATCCATTCGCCGCGCACGAAGCCGCGTCCCGGATCGGCCACAAGATCGCCGCCCGCCGACAGCGTGCCGCGCAGACTCCGCGTCAGGAACAGCGAGGGACCGCCTTCACCGCTGCCAAAGTCGCAGATGCGTTCCCAGTTGCTGGTGCCCGCATCAAAACGTACCCAAGCCGCTACCGTAACACCGCTGTTATCGCTTACATCTTTGAGCAAATCTGACGGAAGTTCGAGATACGAAGTGCCGTTTCGGCCTCCGGCGAACGTCACTGCGGCTCTGCCGTCGATTTCCGATACTGAGGGAAGCTTGTCTCCTGCGGGCTTAGCATTCCGTCCTTTTCCCGTGCTATCCTGTCCGACTGCCGAAGCTTCGTCAAACTTATAGTGTACAAGAAGCCGATCGTGGAATGAGGTCATGAACATTCTCCTATCGTTAATAAATTTTCAACTTAGTTAATTTATTTGTTAATGATTCACAAAAACACTTGTCTTAACTAATCATAACGTGTTGTACGTACAACTTCAAGTGTTAATCGGAAAATCGGCTGGAAAGGAAGTGGATCGGCCGCTTACCTTGTGCTGGCGGTCTGGCGGTCTGGCGGTCTGGCGGTCTGGCGGTCTGGCGGTCTGGCGGTCTGGCGGTCTGGCGGTCTGGCGGTCTGGCGGTCTGGCGG
>NZ_KB899316.1 GCF_000378145.1 Saccharibacillus kuerlensis DSM 22868
TAGAAGATACTTTCAACGCCCAAATCCGGTTTCCAAATTTAAATGAAGCCACTGAACGTAAAATACGAAGCCGATCATTGGTTCGCGTATATGCCGGAATGGGACGCGTCTCATAAGATTTCATCCATAAGATTCAACGTAAAGCCCAATAAGTGCCCATATGCAATTATTTTTCGCAAAAGCTCGCCAAATCGTATAATAAGTGCGCAGGTGCAGCTATTTCACATAAAAGTAGGGTTAGAAACGCGAAAACGCTGAAATAAGTGTATGGGAGCACTTATTTCAGCGAAAGTTAAAAAATCGAGAAAAATAAGTGTACAGACGCACTTATTTTCCCCGTTAAACCTTTAATTTCTTCTATTACACCTTCAATAAACTCTTTTGAATTTTGCGGAAACAGGTTTGCATACCGGCCCTAGAGAGAATAAGCCGAAAATCCGGCGCTTTACTCCCTTCTCTCCTTAACAGTTCAGACATTGCAAAGAGTTCAGACACCGCATATCCCGACATCCGACATCCCTCGAATCAAACGAAAAAGACCTCTGCACTCAGCCTACATGGCGAATGCAGAGGTCTTTTCACATACTCCCTATCCGATCGATCCTCGAGCGCTCAAACAAAGTCGCTCCGCATCGGCAGAATGATACCGCTGCGGCATAATACGAGCAGCTTACTCTTATATCCGAATTTATATATGAGCGTTTATCCGAACTTATATATGAGCGTTTATCCGAACTTGTATATGAGCGTTTATCCGAACTTGTATCTGAGCTTTTATCCAAGCTTGTATCTGAGTCTATATTCAGATATCTAGTTTTCAGGCGGTAGAAACGGGTTTAAGTTCATTTCCTGCCTGAAGCAGACTGCGTAGAATCCAAATCATGCCGATCAGAGCGACAATGCCCAGCACGATCAACAACGTCGCAAAACTATCCGCCCCGAAATTGATCGAGAAAGGGAGCAAGAACAACCCTGCCGCTCTACAGACGAAGTACAACTTCCAGGCACCACGCAGACGATTGGTCAGACGGACTTGGCTCTGCGAAATGGCTAGACGACAGACCCCTTCGCATAGGGTGTAAATCAACAGCAGCGAAACAAATCCGTTTAGCGCTTCGACTCCTGCATGCTGCCACCAGCCGTCGAGTCTCTCGTTCGGAAGCCCAAACGGAGAAATCGCCGAAGGCTTAAGCATCTCCGGAATCGACAGCAGCGCCGCAAGAAGAGCAATCCATCTGGCACCGCGAAACAGTACAATCTGCCGATGAAGGTTATGCATACCCCAGAACGTGATCAGATAGCCGATAGGATCAGCCAGCAGATCCAGACTTCCGGGTATGCGCAGGTCGATCAAGACGATCAGCTGACCATAGAAAATAAGACGAAATCCGGATTTCAAGACGTCTCCCCCTGTTCCATCACGAAGCGGCGAACCTGTTCTCGGCTCGGATGCGGTGTGTCATCGATCGGATTGGAACGCATACGGAACGATCCCTTGCCCGTCTGGAAGCCGATTTCCGGAAGAATATGATAAACGGTCGTCCAATCGCTCGGATCGCGGTCTCGGAAACGGTACCTGAGTACAGCCGTGCTGCCCGCCTTTACTTGGACCGGAAACTTCACCTCGTCCAATGGTATACCAATCGACTGCCTATCCTCATCCGGTTCGGCAGTTCGCTCTTCATTCTTACCCTTGCTCTGGCCCTTATTTCCCCAGTAAAACTCCAACCGATCGCCTGCCTGTTCCGCATAAAAAACATCGACATCCGTGATCTGCAGATCGCGCTCCGCCAGCAGCACTTCATATCCCGTATTGTCGCTGGAACCGCCTCCGCCCGGCACCGACAGAGCGGCTATTTCATGCTCGGGCGCGTACAAACGGATTTCTCCAATATTCGCCTGTTCAATCGTACCGTCGCTGTACAGCAGGTCGACTTTGTTCAGGATCAAGACGTCGGCGTCATTTCCCTTCATTTTCTCTGCTGCTTCGGACACCGCTTTCTGATTGAACGAGACCTGGAAGGCTGTCAGCTGCTGCGCACCGTAATCGACCCTTCGAATCGCCACGCTGTGTGCCGTTTCGAGTCCGTGTAGACGAACTTCAGCAATCGGACTGGAGCCGCTGCGGTTCTCCAGCGCATATAAATGCATAATCGAGCCTTCGCTCGCTTCGACTTCCACATAGTGCTCCAGGAAAACCGGCTTCGCTAGTTGGTGAGATCGGTAATACACCGTATTGAAGATCCAACCGACAACAATCGCAGCCGCCAAGCCGGCAAAAATCATATAAAAAGCTTTTCGATTTCGGTACATCTGTTCCTCTCTTTCCGGAAGAAGCAGTCCCTGATTTCCTCCAATTTAAACGCAATCGTTTCGTAAAGTTACGCTCTGCCGAGCAAACAAACAGGTCTTTCTCACTCTCTAAAAAAGAAGAGGAAGAAAGACCCGTTTCTATTTGTACGTCTCGTAATGTGGTTCCGGATACAGGTCGCGACCCGCCCGACGCAGTCCAACAATAATCGAGATTATCCCAACAATAAAGACCAGTCCACCGACGATCAGCAGTCCAATCGACCAAAATGCCCCTTCCGTGCTTATTATAAGGATCAGCGCGGCCAATACCGTCAGCGACGATACCAGATACGTCCACCAGCCGGTCATCATCTTCCGTGACAGCTCGTCTTCTTGTTCCTTCTCGGCTTCATGCCTTGTCCCCTCGCAGATCAAATAAATCAGTCCGTAGGAAGCCAAGATCGACACACCGCTAATGACCCACGCCCAGAGCGGCAGAGTTTGCAGCACCTCCAAAGAAGCTTCAGAATCGAGATTGTAAGGGATAAATATATTGGCGATCATCATCAGCAGCACGACTAGGACCAGCTTCTGTCCCGATGCAAAGGCCGAATTAACCTGTCTCATCTTAGAAAGGCCGGCAAATATCATAATATAGGCGGCAGCATCAATCAGTCGTCCGATCCATAAGTTCGTAAACACGTTAATAACCGTCAGCGTTAAGCCCCAGCCGATTAAGTAATAATGCTTTTTCAATCTTCCCCCTCCTTTCTCAAAACTCAAAATAAAATCATTCGTTTGCTTCTTCACGTGTCTGCACAACTTCAGGCTTTTTTCACTTGCTGCTTATTACTTATTACTTGCTACTTGCTACTTGCTGCTTTCATAAATAAACGCCTCGATTCGCTGTCCCGTTACGGTTAATAAATCTTTTGCAATGATCTTTTAACTTTTATTCTCCCTCACAATAAATGTCTGAAATTTGAATAGAACGCAACTTTTTTGCCCCGACTTTGCAATTTATTCTCATTGCTCGTTGCATTCTGGCCGAAAATATGGATAATAAGAAGTATAAACGTGATAATGATTCTCATTCTTGCACGGTCACTTTACCCCAAAAGGAGAACACAATCATATGCAGCCATCAACAGCCAAAGTGAACCTTACCCTTGACGATTATCTCGTCCTGCTTAATGTAGCCGTTCAGGTCGGCGACAAGAAATGGCAGAAGGAAATTACACGTAAATTGGAACGCATTTCGCGCTTTGAAGCGGCGAAAGCCTAAATAAACACTACCTGTACGAACAGGAGACTATTCGTACACATGTGAAAAAACCGGAACTCCATAAGGAGCTGCCGGTTTTTTGATTTTATCCCCTTTGTTGAATCGGACTTTCACCAAGTAAGGAGCCATGATTTACTGCCTACTTTTACTCTTTTGTTTGGCTGTTGAGCCGTTTTATTGAGCCGCAGGAACAATAGAAAACGGTGAGGGCGAGGGCATTAGACCAAGTTCCGAGAAACGAGTCAGAAATTCGGCGCGAAGCCGCGCTTTTTCTTCCGGCCGCAGAAATGCAGCATCCACTCCGTTCAAAATCAGCGTACCGATCTCCGGCAGCGTAAAGCCAAATTTTTCGATTAGAATCAGATACTCCTTAATCAGTGAAGTGTCGGACACCGTCAAATTGTCGGTATTAATCGTCAGCTTCAGCCCGGCGTCGAAATACTCACGAATCGGATAAGAGTCCCAGCTTTCCATCGCTTTAGTCTGATAATTACTGACCGGACACATCTCCAGAACAATTCCAAGATTTCGTGCCATCTCCAGCACTTTGGGATTCTCCCGCAGACGCACACCATGCCCGATTCGCGTCGCGCCCAGCCGAACAATGGCTTCATGGATATTTTCGGCTCCTCCTGCCTCGCCCGCATGAATGGTCACCGGCATGTCCAGTATCTGAGCGTATTCGAATACTGCCCTGTGCAGATGAGCAGGGAAAGCGGCTTCCGGACCGGCCAGATCGACCGCAACAAGCCCTTGATTCTTAAAAGCGGCTGCGGCTGCAATCACTTCCATATTCATATGGGGCGAATGATGTCGGAGACAGGCGGCAATCCCTCGGGCGACCACGCCGAATTCCTCTTCACCTCTTCGCAGTCCGCGTAGTACCGCATCGATCACTTCTTCGCAGCTTAAGCCTTCGGCACGATGCAGCTGCGGTCCGAATCGAACTTCAATGTATCGGCAGTTTTGTTCAGCAGCCTGTTCAACTAATTCATAGGCGATACGTTCCAATACGTCTGATTTGTGGAGAAAAACTGACACAAAATCAAATTTTTCTAAATATTCGATCAGACTTCTGCATTCTTCTGTCACTTTCATGAAAGGAGTTAGTTCCCCAGCGCTTTCAACGGGCAGCTTTATGCCCTGTTCCACTGCGATTTCCCACAATGTAGATTCCTTGATACTTCCGTCCAAATGCAGATGCAGATCGACTTTCGGCAGATGGTGCAGCAGTTCGGGCAGACGATTTTCCATCATAGAGCTTCCTCCTCTGCGCTTAGGCATTTTTTGTTATTCAACTTTCCGTGTTTGGATATTGTCATGTTTTATATCATATTCAACCTGACACCGACCAATAAAAAATATTTTTCAATTTGATGAATTCGATAACGTGTTCTTCAGTCACCCCTATTCAGCAAAGCGTCCATGACGCTCATACTTTCCGCACGGTTGGTCGTACCAAGTGGTGCAAACTGGTTGGCGCCACGACCGGACAGAAGATCAAGCGACTGTGCTTTGCCAACTGAATTGATGGTCCACGTACTGGCTTTGTCGATATCCCAAATTCACGGTCAATTCAAACACTCCGTATGCGATGAAATGTTTGCCTGGGAAGTAATATCCTGCCTAGCGCCTGGCCTCCGGTATATCAAAGATCTGCACAAAAAAAGCGCAGCCGCGTTCGCGGATGCGCTTGATGCCCTTCTTAAGAGCCTTAATAGTATGGAGCCATAAACAGATACACGATAACGCCTGTCGAGCTGACATACAGCCAGATCGGCATGGTCCAGCGGGCAATTTTGCGGTGTTTTTCCACCTGCATTGTCCAGCCGAATACCAGAGTGAACAGAGCCAGCGGCACAATCAGCGCAGCCAGAATGCTGTGGGAAATCAGAATAAAGAAGTAAATCGAACGCAAAATGCCTTCGCCGCCGAATTTGGCTGTTCCCGGCGAGATGTAATGGAACGTCAGATACGAGACCAAGAACAGCAGCGTCGAGCTGAAGGCTGCCAAGATAAATGCTTTATGCACCGGAACGTTCTTTCGGATAATGGAGACGAGCGCACAGACCAAGAAAATAAACGTAAAGCTGTTGAAGATGGCGTTCAGCCGAGGGAAGATCGTCAAATCGAAATGGACGCTGCCCTGATAACCGATTGGCGAGAAAAACAGCAGCAGAATGATAACATTGGCAATGACGGAAACGGTAATGATCAGTCCGGCAAAGCTTCGATTCGTGGTCGGACGGTACTTCTCGTTTTCGTTGGATGAGCTCATAAGGGCGTATTCTCCTTAAAATTTGTCCTCTTCATTATATCCCGGCAAAGCTTTGATGTTAAGTGACAACAATTTGAAATATTCGCAAACCGAGAAAGACATCAGCTTTTTACTTCGCAAGTCTAAAATGGTAAAGTAATAAGTATCGCACAAGTCGAAAGGGGATCATCATGTATTTGGCAAAAGGAAACCGCAATCGGCACTACCTGACAAATGTTCTGAAAATGAGCGCTCTGTCGCTTCTGCTGTTCTCGGCAGCCTGCACATCGGACAGCGGCACATCAGACAATGAAAAACCGTCCGGCGAGACCAGCCAATCGGCTGCCTCGGTCTATGACATGGCGTTCGAACAAGCGCAAGCGCTCAAAAGCTACTCCGTGCAATCGAAAACCAACTATACCGTTACTCAGAATGCTGCAGCAGAAGGTGAGAAAGCTCCAGATCCGGTGGAAACGGCGATCGATATTTCCGGCGACGTCATCGCCAAGCCAGAAGTACAGTACGGTCTGAAGATCGATACGTTGGCCCAGGGGCAGCAAGGTTCGACCGAGATCTACGCGGCCGGCAGCGAACTCTACACTAAAGACAGCTCCGGCGTATGGACTGCCCAAAAGCTGGAAGGAACGGACGAAGAACTTTCTATTACCACGGAAATGCTTGATCCCGCCCCACTGCTTGAAGATCTGGGTCAGTATAAAGACAGTCTTCAGATGACCGAAGACGACAAAGCTTATACATTGGCTTTTGAAGCGAGCGGTGAACAGGCCGGCGCTTTGATCCAGAGCGCATTGAAGCGTCAGCTCGGCGATTCCGAACAGTCGTCCCAATTGTCCACTTTGTTCCAGAGCGGTTCTGAAGGTACGGTCAACTATACGATGGTCGTAAACAAAGAATCGCATCAGCTCGATTCTTCCAGTGTGAAGGTTGATACGACCCTGAAGATAAACGAGCAGGACCTGCATATCACAGCCAATTCCGACGGTACTTATACCTCTCACAATGCCGTAAATGAAATTGCTGTTCCTGCAGAAGCAACAGCCGGCGCAGATTCCCAAAGCACCACTTCCGAAGAAGATGCAGCTGCGGAAGATAGCACGAAAACCGAAGAAGATACAGAGAAAGCTGGCGAGTAATCGACTAGGCTCATGTACAGAAAGCCCCTTCCGGGATGTATATTTCGGAAGGGGCTTTTATTAGGTATGCAGATTAAGTCTGCGGCTTGGGCTTAATGCTAGACTTTTTCTAATCCTTCGATCCGCAGAGCGATCATCGCCAGTACGCCGCGATGCGGTGCGTATTCGATCTGCCGCTCGCGGCTGCTGGCATACGTTCCATCCTTGTACCGTGTGCCGGCATCATGCACGATCAAATATTCCGTTCCATCGTCTCCAATTCGGTAACCGCAGCCGACTGTCCAGTGATAATCGAACGCCGGTTTGTCAAACCAGCGCAGGGAGAACCATTTGTCGAATTTGACCGCCACCGGACGACCAGCATCAATTTCCGTCCGGTACGCTTCAAAGCCGTTCAAGCGCTGTGTCACAGCTCGCCCTGACAGACCGCTCTCCCGCAGACGGCTATTCAGCTGCCTGCGCAGACCAAAGGCAAGAACCGGCGCACTCATTCCAAGCGGGGTACCACCGCAGGCGGCATACATGAGGTTGACCGCCTCGGCCGGTTCAGCGGGCAGACGACGTACCGACACCTCTTCGCTCACGGACAGCCGCTCTTCCCAGAAACGCACAAGTCCGGCAATTGCTGCCGGACCGCATGCGGAAGCGGGAGACCGGATACCGGTCTCCCACTGGGTATAGGGGTGAAAAGATAGAATGTTCTGCCGCATATCTCGTCCTCCCACAGGATCTGAACGGTAACGTTCTCCCGCTTCCTCTTCGATGGCGGCGGCCCGCTCCGCTTAATACCCGGAGCGCCGCCGTTCATTCTCAGCTTAGACGATATTCAAAGTCACTTCAATGTTGCCGCGTGTCGCTTTGGAGTAAGGGCATACTTGATGCGCAGCTTCCACCAGCTTATGAGCCGTGTCGGCGTCTACACCTTGGATGCTTACGTTCAGTGTGACTTCAAGCTTGAAGCCGTTATCTGCCGCATCCTTGAGGATCGAAACGTCGCCAGTTACGCTGGTACCAGTAACTTCCTTCATACGCTGCATGCGGATGACCATGTTCAGCGCGCTGTCGAAGCATGCCGAGTATCCGGCCGCGAAGAGCTGCTCGGGATTTGTTCCGTCACCACCTGGTCCGCCGAGACCTTTTGGCGTCTTCAAGCTGATGTCAATGATACCGTCCGAAGAAGTGACCTTACCGTCGCGTCCCCCTACTGCCGTTGCTGTTGCGGTGTACAATGCGCTCATTTGAATACTCTCCTTTTCGCTTACAAATTTGAAATTTTACCGATTAAACATTTAAGTTGTTTACAATATAATTGTATTCTATTTATATAAGGAAGTCAACATTGTTATCCATCTGCATATGCAAAAAAGCCTTCCGTCTCCGCAGAAGCGGATATTGAAGGCTTTAAACAATTCCAATCGCGCAGTAGAAGATGTACTCCCGATTGCAGCTGCACACGACTTTTTTATTCGACGTCGACAGACTTAATCGCGCTGCCAGACATCCTCATATTCCTTTTTACGCTCGAACAGCGCACTTGCAAATGGGCAGACAGGGTCAATCTTGACTCCACGTTCCCGTGCAAGCTCTACGACGCTCTCGACCAACTGCTCACCGACATGCTGACCGCGCATCGATTGGTCCACAAATGTATGATCGAGCAGCAGTACGCCATCTTCGCGCGGCATATAGCTCACTTTCCCAACCTCACGACCATCTTCAATCATAACGAAAGCATCTTCTTGCTGTTCGATAGCTGCCATTATATGCCCTCCTCATTTTTGCGGTTCCACTGCGTACTCGGGAACGTTCTCGTTCTCTATTACCCTACCGGAAGACTCTCTTATCGGATCACTCGTCCTGCGGTTCGGCGCTTAGTATGACCAGCGAACCCGAAGCTCCCTCCGCTTCTCTTCCAACCTGATACACCCAATTGTATACAACGGCCTCCGCGTCATCTTGGACACGTTCATCAGCCGTAAGCGATACGTACACACTAACTGTGCCGTCCATGTTTTCGACTCCGACACAATAATCGAGATACACGCCGAGCGTATTCTTATATTCAGCCGCGAAGTCTTCATAAGACTGTCTTTTTTGCCAATCAGGTCCAAGCCATTTATAAGCGGAGCGATAATCTCGTAGGGCAAGTGCTTCGTAAAAGTCGTACAAGACGTCTTCTGCGGCGTACTCCAGCTCCGTCGCTTCGGCATACTCCCCGGAATCGTAATCGTCCGCGATTTCGCCGTCGTCGCTCTCGAGATTGCCATAAGCATCGTAGCCGCGGTCGGGATCGGGTAGTACCTCCATCGGATCTTGTGACCAGTTCCGGGCCGAGTCCACAATGTTCACGACCGGAATACTGAACCCGATCCCTCCTTCGTCAGAGACAGCCGAATTGATGCCAAGCACCTGTCCGGTCGCGCGATCGACCAAGGGCCCCCCACTGTTGCCGGGAGCGATCGGCGCCGAGATCTGATACAACCCTTCGTAGTAATAAGGCTCGATATCGAAAGTACGGTCGACTCCGCTTACAATTCCTGTTGTCACGGTATTTTGCAGACCGAGCGGACTGCCCATTGCCAACACTTCATCGCCGATCTCTGCTTCAGCGTTCAGCTTCAATTCAAGCGGCTCTACCCCGGCAAGATCGGATACCCGAACGACAGCCACATCGGTTTCTTCTCCAATTCCGATCACCCTGCCGGACAGCTGTCCAAGATCGGACACTGTGACGGTCACGTTTTTGAAACCGGAAACGACGTGCGCATTCGTTAGAATATCCCCCTGATCGTTATACAAAAAACCCGATCCGATCGAACCGTCGGCGGTCTCGATCATCACAACCTTCTCGCCGACAGAAGATATAATTTCTTTCAGCGTCCGGCCGCTTTGTTCGCCATCCGAAACCGCATCCCCCACACCCTCGGCTTCGGCCGCTTTCTCTTCGGTGTCCACTTCGGACCCAATGTCCCGTTCTGCGGACGAAGCGGAATCTCTGCCTGCTCTGCTGCCTGGATCTGTCGACAGTTCTCCGGTTCCGGCCAACAGCGCTCCTTCTCCCCCGTTCACCGAATAGCTTCGATGAATGGCATAGGATCCGGCGGAACCGGCTATCAATACAGCAGCGCTGACAATCACGCTGACTAACGCTTGTTTTTTCAACGCCGCTCCTCCTTCTACTCCCTGTACCAACTGATGGAGTCGATTACTACAAGCGTGCCGGCGCCTGCCTTGGCAATCTTGGCCGAGAAGTCGGCGGACTCTCCCGGCGCCAATCCTTCCGGTGCAGCTTCCGTCCAGTCTTCTCCGAGGTAAGAGCCTTGTGCATCGTAGGCACGGAATTCAATCAGCAGATCGTACATTGGCTCCGCCGAAACATTGATCAGCCGACCGGAAAAGACAACCCCTCCGCCGGACTCATACTGCTTGAATCCATCCATTCGCAGTGCCCCTGTTCCCGCCGTCAATTCGGTTCCCGAAAGGTAGAGCAGCTCCGATGCTGCTGGTTCTCCTTCCGAAGCCAGCGAAGAAATCCGTTTCTCCAACTCAATCAGCCGTTCCGCTTCCGGCACATAACTGCGAGCTTCATCGACTACAGCCGCAGCTTCGTAGTAACTGCCGCTGGCGATCGCTTCCTCCGCTTCATTGCCGCTCACTTCCACAATCCGTTCGTTAATCAGCTGAACAACCGGCTGCTTGTCCAGCACCGGATAAGCGGCAGCAGTCTTCAGCAGGCCGGCCAACTCGTCCAACGTGTCCGCCGTTTTCGCTTCATTCCGGATGTCGGCCAATCTCAGCTTGCCGTGCAGTTTATCGAGGCGGGTTCTGAGTTCGTCGTAAGGGCTGCCTGCAAGAGCGGCCAGCTCATTGTCCACCTCATCCAGTATGGTGGATGCTCCGGATGCATTTTCGGCACCAAGCATACGCTGGGCCTCGGTGAGCCGATCGTCCAATCGACGGATTGTTCGGACCGTCTCCAGATCGGAACGGATACCTGGATCGTCCGGACGTCTTTCCAGCGCTTCGCCAAGCTTCGATTCGGCGATTTCGTAGTTGCCACCGAGCGCGGCGTCGGCTGCCGAACGCTGAATACTTGCTGCCTCGGCACTGATACCCTGCTCATAGTTCACCTGCCACAGAAGCGTACCGGCCGTGCAAGCAGCCAGCAGCGGCGGCACAATCCATACTGCTGCGCCGCCCCTCTTCGTCCGGCGAGCCGGTCTGGCATTCTGACGGACATTCTGCGATCCGTTTTCTGCTTCCAAAGACGGTGTATGAGAATGCGTATGGGGCTCGCTTTGGAGAACCGGGCGCATCTGCGGCGGCGCGTCTGTCTCCGTGTCGGCTGCATATACATCGGGAGCTGCTGCGCCCGGAGTCTGCGCATGACCGCCGCTGCGGAACGGCTCCCAGCCGGCAGAGGAGCTCAGCCGATCTTCCCCGCTGCGAGCGGCTTCGTCCGCAGACGGCATCTCATCTATACGTTCCGCTCCGGCCGCCGCTGGCCGAACTGAGTCGACAGAAGCGGTACCAGCCGCCGATTCCGGCTGTCTGACACCGCAGCTGAGACAAAATCGGCTGCCCTCCGGCAGATCCGTTCCGCATTCTATGCATCGCATCACGCTTCCCCCCTCGCTTCGTCTTAGCGCTTTGTATGCCCTCCACCCTGCATCGGCATTTCATCATTTTCGAGACCACCATATAAGCGTTCTGCCTCTTCTCGAAGCGCTTCCGCATCGTCCTGCGGAACGTAGCCGATCAGGTCCTTAAGATAACCAATATCATAATAGTTGTGTGAATTCGCGGAAGTTCCGTACAAACTCAGAAAATCAATAGAAGGGTCCGCCTCGATACAACAGCCGAACAATGCAGCCAGATCCCGTTCGGAGATCCAGATCTTCATTGCTCGCTTGGAAGCTGGCGGACGATCGCCCGGGTAGTTGCCGATCCGCACGTTGATCGAAGAAATGTCATGCTTATCCGCGTACAATCGGCCCAACAGCTCGATATAACATTTGCTCAGCCCATAGAAGCTGTCTGGGCGGTAAGGATCTTCCGGGCCTACGTGTTTGTCTGATGAATAGAAACCCGTTGCATGATTCGAACTGGCAAATACGACGCGCCGTACGCCGCACTCCCTGGCAGCTTCATAAATATGATAAGCGCCTGTCACATTGACCGGCAGCACTATGCCCAGAAAATCCTCGTGGTCCGTCGCCCACCCGATATGCAGAATCGTGTCGATCTCGCGAGCCGCATCTCGAATCGCGTCCGCATTCGTCATATCGAGTGCCGTGATGCCGCGCTCTTCATCGGCTTCCAGATCGGTTGCGACAATATCGTATTGGCCGGTCTCGCGCAATTTCTGCGTGACGCTCCAGCCGACTGTACCGGATGCTCCGGTAATCAGCAGCTTTTTCTTCAAGGGGCCCTCCTCCTCTTACAAGTTATGAATTAAGCATTATTACCCACAAATGAGGAAGAAGGCGACGTCATCCGAAAAGTTTATTCTCTTCCTTGTTTTTTGCCGAAACAGATAAAAGCCGCCTCGATCAAGTCCCGGAAGTCTTGTCGAAGCGGCCTTTCCAAACTTATTCAGTCGCCCGTCCGGGCGATTCTGCGTCTCCACTTTTCGATTAGCGATTCGACTTCTGCCGCGAACAGCGGCTTGCTGATAAAGTCCTGCACGCCCACTTCGCGGCAGCGGCCCTGAATTTCCCGATCCGCAAAAGCCGTTACCGCTACAATCACCGGCTCTCCGCCATTTGGCAGGCCCCGAATTGCGGCAGCGGCGGTTACCCCGTCCATATCGGACATCTGGACGCTAATAAAGATCAGATCGTACTGCCGCCTTATAGCGGCTTCAATCGCTTCTCTGCCGCTTTGAGCCAGATCGCAAACGCAGCCGAATCTGCGCAGCATTTCTTCCAATAAGCGGCGGTTCACCCGATGATCTTCGACGACCAGCACACGGAGCATGCCTTCCGGTGTCTCGAAAATCGTGAGCGAATTCCGCTCTTCTTCTTCTCTCTGTGTGCGTTCGAAAATATCCTGCGATAGAGCGAGTTCTCTCGCCAGCTCTATATCTTCCGGCCGTTCATCGTACGGAACGCTTAACGGAAGCGTGAAGTGGAAGTTCGATCCCTCGCCCTCCCGGCTGTGTACGCCGATAAATCCATGCATCAACTCGACCAGCTTTTTGCAAATGGCAAGCCCCAATCCGGTTCCGCCGTATTTGCGGTTGATCGATGGATCGACCTGCGAGAACGATTGGAACAGCAGCCCCTGCTTCTCCGGCGCAATCCCTATGCCCGTATCCCGAACGGCTATTTCCAGAGTCAGCGCATTGGGCTGATGGAAAAATCCGGGCTCGATTGTGACCGCTACGCCGCCTTCATCGGTAAATTTGATTGCATTGCTGATCAGATTCACCAGCACCTGCCGCACTTTGGCCGGATCTCCGATCAGCACTTCCGGCACAGACGGCGCAACTTCCGTCGTCAGCACCAATCCCTTCTCCGCAGCCCGCGACGAGAACAGGTCGATTGCCTGCTCCAATACCTCTCGAACCTGCATCGGTTCCTCGTTGAGCGTCATTTTTCCGGCTTCGATCTTGCTGTAGTCCAGGATTTCGTTCAGAATATGCATCAGACTTTCACCGCTCTGGGTGATAATGTCCACATAGGTTCGCTGCGAGTCGTCGAGATCCGTTTCGCCAAGCAGCGCAGCCATACCGATTACGCCGTTCATCGGGGTACGCAGCTCATGGCTCATAACCGCCAGGAACTCGGACTTCGCCTGGTCTGCACGCTCTGCCGACTCTTTAGCGCGAATGATCTCTTTTTCACCCGTGATATCGGTAAAGACGACGACGGCTCCCTTGCGTTCCCCCTGATCGTACAGCGGCGTCACCCGATAAGAAGCCAGAAAACTCGAACCGTCCATGCGCCAAAATACCGAATCGGTATCTTGATGCGGCTCTCCGGTCCGCAGCGCGCTCACCAGCGGCGAATCGTATGGACCGTAAGCGATACCATCTTGACTCGTCTGCTGGATCTGGGACAGATTCATCCCGCTTATGACTTCGCTTGGCCGGGAACCCAGCATCTCCGCTCCTGCCGGATTGATGAAGACAAGTCCTCCCTCAAGATCGGTACCGAAAATGCCTTCGGATACGGAATTCAAAATCAACGTATGCTCATAACTGAGCTTTTCGATTTGGGCGATATGCTTTTTCCGCTCGGTAATATCGCTGGCAATCCCGTATGCGCCGACAATCCGGCCATCGACGATAATCGGCGTATTCGTAATGCTGACGTCAATCGCGCTGCCGTCCTTGCGGATCAGACAGATTTCATCTGTCTGCGCTTCTCCTCGCCGGACGCTCTCAAAACCCGATTCGACTCGAACGCGGTGCTCCGGAACAGTGAATTCGGCAATTGGAATGCCGATCAGCTCTTCCTGAGTGTATCCCGTCAATCTTTCCTGACTGGCGTTCACCGTCACATAACGTCCTTCCAGATCATAAGCGTATACGCCGGAAGGATTGTATTCGAACAACGACTTGTAGCGCTGTTCGGTCTCACGGATCAAGTTCTCAATCGTTACCTGCTGGGTGATGTCCTGGACCAGACCGACCAGACGTATCGGACGTCTATTGGGATCGCGCCACAGCTCATGCCGGACTTGAATCGTCTTAACCGTGCGATCACTCAGCACAATCCGGTAGGTGATAATAGGTTCAGCCTGGCCATTCAACAGCCGCTCTACGTATTTTTCAACAATAGACCGGTCGGCGGGATAAATAATTCGCAGCAGTGATTCCGGGTAGCTCTCATCTTGTTTCACTTCATTCCCGAAAATACGCATGGTCTCTTCCGAATAATGAAGCCTCTCCTCGATCAGATTCCATTCCCAAGAGCCGATATGAGCGATCCGCTGGACTTCATCCAGCATGTCTTCATGCATTTTGCTCGTAGTCACTTCCCGGCCGATTCCCAAAATCGTATCCGCTTCTCCGTTTGGACCATGCAAAATCCGAAACATGGTCTCAAACCAGAGGTAACGTCCTTCCTTATGCCGAATCCGCCGCATAAAGATCTGTCCCTGCGCATCTTCCAGCGAAAGATTTTCCATCAGCTCCAATTCTTCCGGATGATAAAATTCGGAGCGGTGACGTCCTACCATCTCTTCTGGCTCGTATCCGATCAGGGTCTTAACCGAAGGCGATGCATAGAGCAGCTGTCCGCTCAATGTGCTCTGGGTTACCAGTTCCCGTGTACTTTCGGTCAGTACCTGATACGCTTCGCTGCTCTCCATAAGCTTCTGCCGATCATTGTATTCGTTCGTTACATCAAGCGTATGCATGACGATAAGTCGGCCCTCATAGATGCCCTGCAGGTCCAGTTCCGCCATATGGAAAGATATCCACACCCGGCCTCCGTCCATCCGAAAAAACAAGCGTTCGAATTCACGTCCTTCGCCCAGATTGGCGATCGCCTCCCGGATTTCCGTGTCGGCACGCTCGGATTCTACCGTTTCGTCATTCTGCATCAGCGTTGCCAATTCTACCCCGGACAGCTCTTCCGCCCGGCAGCCGAGGATTCGGCCGAACTTGGCATTCGCATAAAGCAGACGCCCATCGCCTACATCGAGGACTGCAATACCTACCGGCGACTGTTCATAAATTTGTTTGAAGATCTTGTTCTCTTGTTCCGGCTGCTTGCTCATCCCAATTCCCCTCGTTCTGCCGCATATTCCGCTTCGGCTGTGCAACTGCTGTTAGGCCGGTTTCCTGCGCGCGGTCATTTACCAATAGTATACATTTATTTTTTCGAATCCAAAACCTTTTTAATTGTCGAAACTAGTCGAAATTATTCATGTTTTCATGCAATTAGACCTATAACTTGCTTGCCGTTTTGTCGATATAGGAGTAAGGCAACTCTTAGACAAAGCGAGCTGAGCAAAAATGACCAACTATTCTAAAATAATTCTATTAAACGAATACTTTGCCGCGGCCGGGCTGCTCTGTTCGATTGCCGCATGTGTAATGCTTGCAGCGGTCACAAACGGCAGCATTCGTTCCCTCCGCGACCTTCTCGTTCCCTCCCGGCTGCCCCGCCTTCTATTGATGAGCGCTTTTTTTGGCGGGACGGTCTTGTTCAGCACCTTGTCCGTAATGCCGGCGCAGAGTATATCTTATGAACTGTTTTACCTGCTGGGTCTGCCGTCGGCCGGACTGCTGATCTGCCTACTGACGCTGCGAATCACCGGCGAAACTAAAGGCTGGAGAGGAACCCTGTATTTTTCGAGCAGCGCTGCCATACTGACACTCCTAATCATGGCATTCAACTACTCGCATATTTACTTTATATTTGGACACGCTGATTGGCGTACTGAAGTACTGCTTACCGCAGCAATTGGTCTTTTCTCCGTCCTCTTCTCGCTGGTTCGTCTTTCTCTGCTCGTCTCGCACCGGAAAGGCTCTTTATTCAAAAGATTCCCTCCGGCAGGTCTTCTCTTCTCGGCCGCAGCGGCGACAATGATCCCAATCGTTCTAACCATTGCTGCCATGCCGCCGGAGGTCGAAGCACTGATGCCAGGAGCTTCCAACCGGCTGGCCCCTTACATCCTGCTGTTTGCGGTCGCAGCTGGCCTTACCATCCTGACGGACCGCTATCGTGAGGAAGAATCGGAAAGAAAATATTTGGAGCTTCATGAAAAAGAGACTCATTATATGTCGTTGTTCGCCCATAATCCCGATGCAGTCTTCGCACTGGACGATGGAGGCCGAGTCCTAGACATGAACGAACGAGCCCGAGAAATGCTTGCACGGCTTCCCGAAGGCGTCGATCTGCAAAATCTTGTGGATTGGACGACCGACGACCAGCAGGATCGCATTCTGCAGCATTATGACAGAGTAATGGCCGGCCATTCGGATGAAATCGAATTAGAGCTGTGGATCTCGGACGAACCGACCCATTTAATCCTGACCTCACTACCCATTTTGATTGAAAACCGTTTTACCGGAGCTTACAGCATAGCCAAAAACATTACAGACAGCAAAAAGACTCAGGAGAAGATTCGGCATCTCGCTTATCATGATGACTTAACCGGTTTGACCAACCGCAAATACATGCGCGAATATGTCGAGAAGCTGGTCGACGGCGGAGAGGCAATCCCGTTCCATCTTCTATTTATCGATTTTGATCGCTTCAAGAAAATCAACGAGATGTTCGGTCTGGAATTCGGCGACAAAGTTATTCGAAATTTGGCTCGCAAGCTGCAGAGTGCTCTGCCCGAAGGAACGCTGCTGTCGCGCTCAACGGCCGACGAGTTTATCGCCATCCTTCTTCCCGGCTGCGATCCTCGGCAGGCGGCGAGGCAGATTGCCGAAGAGTTCTCGCTTCCTTTTCGCGTCGGACAACAGATGGTAGGGATGACAGCAAGCATCGGCATCACTTGTTTCCCCGAAGACGGAGCCGACAGCGAAACGCTGTTCAAGCATGCCGACCTCGCCCTCCTCGATGCCCAGAATCGGGGCGGCGGCCACTTCTCTTTCTTTAACCGAAGCCGAGCACTGGAAAATCACGAGCGGCTGATTCTGGAACGCGATCTGCAGTCGGCAATCGAACAGGGCGAGCTGGTACTGTTCTATCAGCCTAAAGTGGACATCCGCACGGGCGAGCTCGTTGGTCTTGAAGCGCTTGTCCGCTGGCGTCATTCCACATTAGGAATGGTGTCTCCACTAAAATTCATCTCGATTGCCGAAGAGTCGGGACTGATTGTACCTCTTGAGCGTTGGGTGCTGCGCACCGCCTGCTTCCAGGTACAGAGCTGGATCCGCGAAGGACGGCAGCCCATACCTGTAGCGGTTAACCTCTCACAAATCCATCTCATGCAATCCGATATCGTCGAATGCATTCTGGCAACACTTGAGCACTCGGGGCTGGACAGCCGACTGCTGGAATTGGAAGTAACCGAGAGCGCCATGATGCACAACGAGGAGCAGGTTATCGCCATCTTACGACGGCTCAAGCAGGCCGGCATATCGATCAGTCTGGACGATTTCGGGACCGGTTACAGCTCGCTCAGCTACCTGCACCTGCTGCCGATCGACTGCTTGAAGATCGACCGCTCATTTATCAAAGGCATCGCCGTAAATGAAGACAGCCGGGCAATCGTCGAAATGATTCTTACCATGGCACGCCAGCTCAATCTCCGTATCGTTGCGGAAGGTATCGAACACGAGGAACAGGTCGAACTGCTGCGGGAACTGCACTGCTTTGTCGCCCAAGGTTTCTACTACAGCAAGCCAGTAGCCGCCGAAGAAATTTATATTTTCCGACAGCTCAGCTCCTGAATATTGGAAGTCGGAATCCGGCAACCAGAAACCGTCTTTTTGTACATCCATTCATCTCTGCCGCTTGAAATAGGCCGCCCGGCATCTTTCGATGACCAAGCGGCCTTTGCTATTCGGCGCCAATTTCCCCGGCTTTGTTCACTGCACCGCCTATCCCATTTTTCTAAATTCGATCAGCAGATCACTTCGACTCCACTCTTCTCCAGACGCTCTATCCACTCGTCGGTAGGACGACGATCGGTGACCAAGTAGTCGAAAGCGCCCAAATCAAACAGCTTCACGAAAGCTACTTTATCAAACTTGGTATGATCCGCCAGCAGCACCGTTTTGCGGGCTTGAGCCAGCATTCGCTTCTTCAGCTCGCTTTCCGGCTCATTGGAATCGGTTACTCCATATTCCGCCGACAGCCCTTTGCAGCTGAACAATGCCGTATCAACGACATACTTGGATACCGTGTCGTTGGCCACCGCTCCTACCAACGAGTTGGAATGCGGACGCAGCGTGCCACCGGTCGAAATAACAGTATGACCCAGCTTGGCGTATTCGGTAAATATAATGCTGGAATTCGTGATCACCGTCAGGTTCTTCTTCGTATTTCCAAGCTCACGAAGAGCTTCGAATACGGTAGAACTAGGATCGGCCATTAGTGTATCGCCATCGGAGACGAGCCGTGCCAGTTTGCGGGCAATCGCATTTTTCTCCGGCAGATTGGTCGTATGACGGGTCTGGTAAGACAGGTCTTCGTTTGTATGAATATTTAATACCGCTCCGCCGTACGTGCGCGTAACGATGCCCTCTTTTTCCAACTTCTCCAAGTCACGGCGAATCGTCTCTTCCGTCACATCAAACAACGTACTCAGTGCGGCTACAAAAACTTTCTGATCTTGGCGCAGAAATTCGATTATTTTCTCCCGGCGTTCAAATCCCAGCACATGTATCCCCTCAATTCGTTCATCGTCGACCGTTTGTACTTATCCGGCCTTATCGCTGTATATGTTCTTGTTCAAGTATAGTGGATGAGAGAAGAAGGGGAAAGCCCTGGGCAATGTAAGCATGATGGTATTATCCCCTCAAGGTAGACAGTGAAAAAAGGCTGCGCCCGGAGGCACAGCCTTTTTGTTCGTTCTGAGCAAGCGAAAATCCGCTTACCCGGAAACTTCATCAGATCCTCGACACCTTCTCAAGCGACCTTATGCTTCTTCGAAAGCTTTCGTCAGTACTGGTACGATCTGCGATTTGCGGGATACAACGCCTTTGAGCAGCGCTTTGTTATCCGCAAGTGTCACGCCATAAGCGCGTTCAACGGCGTCGGCTTTGCTGCCGAGAGCAATCGCAACGGAATCGTTGTTGAGGATGTCCGTAATCGCCAACACGAACAGGTCAAGCCCTTTGGACGAAATCACATTGTTCAAAGCCGCTTCCAATTCAGCCTGCTGAGCCAAGACTTCGTCTACATCAACAGCATTGATCTGCGCGATTTCTACTTTGCTTGCGCCCATTGTAAATTCTTTGGCATCAATAGAAATCAAATCCTGCGCCGTTTTGCCGCTCAGATCCGCACCGGCCTTCAGCATGTCGAGACCGTAAGTGTCGAGGTCTACGCCTGCAATCTCAGCCAATTCCTTCGCTGCCGCAACATCCTGCTCGGTGCAGGTCGGCGATTTGAACAGCAGGGAGTCGGATACGATTGCAGATGCCATCAATCCGGCGATCTCTTTGCGAATCTCAATGCCGTTCTCTTTGTACAATTTGTTCAGGATGGTCGCTGTGCAGCCGACCGGCTCCGCACGATAGTACAGCGGATGAGCCGTTTCGAAGTTTGCGATGCGGTGGTGATCGATAACTTCCAGCACATGAGCGTCCGCAATATCGGAAGCGCTCTGTTGGCTCTCGTTATGGTCGACCAGGATGACGCCTTCCGATTGGTCGGCTACCGTCTCCACGAGGCGTGGGGCTTCAACGCCGAAGTGCTTCAACGCATATTCTGTCTCACCGTTGATCTCGCCCAAACGAACCGCTTCCGCGTCTACTCCGAGCTGCTTCTTCAGTTCCGCATAGGCGATCGCCGAAGTGATCGTGTCCGTATCCGGATTTTTATGACCGAAAACTAATACTTTTGCCATGTATTACGCCTCCTCTGAGCTTATCTCCTGAATTCCGATGCTAATTATATCATTAATTTGCGTCCGACAACATCTATATTCTATGCCGGCCGAATCCGTCTATCAAATGATGCGGCATTCGGCGGACAATTTACGTCTTTTGTCCTTAATTCAGCCTTTCTGTGCCGGCTTCAGGCCGCCGAAGATAATGGCTTCATACGGACGAAGAACGCGCGGAACGTCGTCTCCGGCACTGTCGTTTCCGGAAGCCTCCTCCCCGCTCCCTTCCGTATGCGGCGGATAATTGCCGAGCATCCGATACGCAGACTCCAGACAGACGCCGACGTCTTCCGGCAGCTCGAATTCCGCTTTTTGATCCGAGAAGTTCAACAGCACAAGTCCCTGACTCGTCTCGTTGCGGCGAATATACGCAAATACCTGCTCATGCTCTTCCAGAAGCGGTACATATTCGCCATGCACGATCACATCCGCGTGTTCGCGGCGCATGGCGATCAGCTTCCGATAATAGTTAAGAATCGAATGCTCATGCTGCTCCTGCGCATGAACATTAATTTCCCGGTAATTGGGGTGAACGGGCATCCACGGTTTCCCGGTGGTGAAGCCTGCATGCTCGCTGTCGTCCCACTGCATCGGCGTACGTGCATGATCCCGAGTGCCGGCCAATACGCGCCGCTCCACCTCCTGCGGATCTTCGCCGTTTTGGGTTCGAAAATCGTAGTAATGACGCGCCATCTGATCGTCCAGCTGATCGATCGATTCGAACGGATAATCCGTCATGCCGATTTCTTCTCCTTGATAAATAAACGGCGTACCCCACAGCGTATGCACGAGCGTAGCGAGCATTTTTGCGGATTCCGCCCAATATTTTCCGTCATCACCAAAATGGGAAACCATCCGCGCATGATCGTGATTGCTGGCGAACAGTCCGAACCATCCGCGGTCGACCAGCTCTTTTTCCCATCTTGTCACAATTTCCTTGAGCTCGGGCAGCGTCCATTCACGGGTCTTGAACGAATCGTCCGGATCGGTTCCGATACTCGGCGATTCCATCATGAAAATCATGTTCAGTTCTTTCCGTTCCGGGTCCGTATAACGCGATACATCTTCCATGGAGACCATCGAAGCTTCGCCAACGGTAACGGTTCCTTCTTTGTGCGAAAATCCTTTTTCATTTAATTCCCGTAAGTATTTGTGCACGTTGGGTCCATTTTTGAAATGCTTGTAGCCGCTGCCCTCCAGTTTGCTTTCATTTGTATCCGGCAGTTCGCTGTCTTTGGAAACGACGTTGATTGCATCCAGTCGGAATCCGTTCACGCCTTTGTCCAACCAGTAGCGAACCATCTTCTGTATTTCTTCGCGTACTTTGGGATTGTCCCAGTTCAGGTCGGGCTGCTTTTTGTTGTACAGATGCAGATAGTATTCGCCGCTTGCCTCGTCATATGTCCACGCGCTTCCTCCGAGATAAGAAGTCCAGTTGTTCGGGGGTTCGCCGTCTTTTTCGCCCGGACGCCAGATATAGTAGTCACGGTACGGATTGTCTTTGGAACTGCGGGCCCGCTTGAACCAGCGATGTTCGTCGGACGTATGGTTGAGCACCAAGTCCATCCATAGGTCCATGCCGCGCCCATGCACTTCTTCCAGCAGGCGCTCCCAGTCTTCCATTGTGCCCATCATGGGGTCAATCTCGCGATGATTCGTAATATCGTAGCCTTGATCGACGCGCGGAGATTCGTACACCGGACTGAGCCAGATCGTGTCGACACCGATTGACTTGATATAATCCAGCCGGGAAATGATCCCTGGAATATCGCCGTTTCCGTCCCCGTTCGAATCCTGAAAGCTTCGGGGGAAAATTTGGTATACGACCTTCTCTTTCCATGCTTCGGACTGCTGCGTCATCATAAGCCTCCTCCTCCTATACCGTCCGAGACGGTTTCTTTCTTCATGTTCATCCCTTGTGGAAAAAGCGACTTTTTTACATGGTTACCCAGACAGAAGCGAGTATTACCGTTTATTTGGTTTGGTATGCCGATGAGCAGGATTTTTATTGGTGCGGCTCGACTATAAAAGCGGGAGGTGAATCAGACGCCAATCAAACGCATGTCTAATGCAAGCTAAATGCACGTCAAGTCCACGTCAATATAAGTTAATGCAAGTCAGGTGCACGTTAACGTAAGTTAATGCAAGTCAGGTGCAAGCTAGGGCCTGTATGCAAACCTGTTTCAGCAAAATTCAATAGAGTTTATTGAAGGGGTCATAGAAGAAATTAAAGGTTTAACGGGGAAGATAAGTGCGTCTGTACACTTATTTTTCTCGAATTTTTAACTTTCGCTGAAATAAGTGCTCCCATACACTTATTTCAGCGTTTTCGCGTTTCTAACCCTACTTTTATGTGAAATAGTTGCACCTGCGCACTTATTGTACGATTTGGCGAGCTTTTGTGAAAAATAATTGCATATGGGCACTTATTGGACTTTACGTTGAATCTTATGGATGAAATCTTATGAGACGCGTCCACTTCCGGCATATACGCGAACCCATGATCGGCTTCGTACTTTACGCTCAGTGGCTTCATTTAAATTTGGAAACCGGATCTGAGCGTTGAAAGTATCTTCTATTCGAAAAAGTTGATGAGTTTGCGTACATGCCCTAATGCAGCTTAAATATATATTTCCGATTATATGGGACACTGAGATTGTCCGTTCCGGGCGGACTCCATATAGAAAACCCCTTTCCGCCAAGCTGGCGTCTAGGGGTTTAACAACAAAATAGGGATGTGCAGTAAAGCATGGGTAAGGCAGGGCATCGGACGGATGTCGTCAGGCATCGTACAGATGTCTTCGGATGTCGTACGCATGTCGTCAGGCATCGTACAGATGTCTTCGGATGTCGTACGCATGTCGTCAGG
>NZ_KB899317.1 GCF_000378145.1 Saccharibacillus kuerlensis DSM 22868
GTAGAAGGCGTAATTGCCGGAGTAGGCGTTGTAGCAGTTGGAGCAGGCCTGGTTGCCTTCACTTAATCCACAGTAGAAGAGCAGCAGCAGAAAACTGAATTTTTGAAAATTCAAAATTAAAAAACTAAACCCAATCAAAGGAGCGATTAACAATGGAAAATATGCTGAATGTACAACTGGAAGAACTGGAAGAGGTAGCGGCACCGGGAGACGGAGCGTTTATCGGCGGAGTCGTTGTAGGTGCTCTCATTGGCGGCGGTCTGATCGCTTTTACATAAGAGCCGCTTCAGCATCAAGAGCATCGAATTTTTGAAAGTTCAAACTAACCTAAATTTGAGGAGGAAACAAAAATGAACGAACAAAACGCACTGGATCTGGAACTGTTGGAGAATGTAGAAGCGCCGGGAAGTGGAAGAGACTTCGTAACGGGCGTAATTGCCGGAGTAGGCGTTGTAGCAGCTGGAGCAGGCCTGGTTGCTTTCACTTAATCCTTAGTAGAAGAGAGTAAGCAGCAGTAGTAGAAGAAAATTAAACTTTTAAACATTCAAAACCCAAAAAGGAGAGATTAAAAATGGAAAAAAACACAAACTTGCATATCGAGGAAATGGAATCTATGGATGCACCGGGATGGACAGAAGTCGGAATCGCTTTTGGTACGGGAGTAGCAATTGGCGGAGCGATCGTCGCTTTTACCTAAGCCCTTCTTAAATCATTTTTAACCAAAACCAAAACCAAACACTAAATCCAGTCAAAGGAGCGATTAACAATGGAAAGCATGCTGAATGTACAACTGGAAGAACTGGAAGAGGTAGCGGCACCGGGAAGCGGAGCGTTCGCTGGCGGGGTTGTTGTAGGTGCTCTTATTGGCGGCGGTCTGATCGCTTTTACGTAAAGAGTATTTTCGACAAACGCAAAGCGCAGGGACGGAAATACTCGTAACCCAATCAAAATTCAATTAAAACCGAGGAGGAATTTTAAAATGAATGAACAAAACGCACTGGATCTGGAACTGTTGGAGAACGTAGAAGCGCCGGGAAGTTCAAGAGACTTCGTAGAGGGCGTAATTGCCGGAGTGGGCGTTGTAGCAGTTGGAGCAGGTTTGGTCGCTTTCACTTAATAACAGATACGTTCAGCTTTATTAACGCAGGATCGTGTGGGGCATAGGGGGCTCATTCCGCCGCAGCAGCGGCAGCCGTACGGCGGAAAGCCCCGTTCTTTTTAAAAGGTTGAGAAACAAAATTGCACAATGAACGAATGAATGCGAACCGCGTATCTATTCTAAAGATCGAAGGTGATGAAAATTGAGTCAAGCGGCGGATTTTATCGAATTTCATGAGACCGAAAATAATTCTTTTACGATTAAACATAAATTGTTGAACAAATACATTAAAGTCGGACAGCGGGAAGCGGAGTTTCTGAAACTGATGCTGAACGAGCCGCAAGAAAGCGAGCGGGAACGTCTTTATACCGGAGAGCTGACTGCACCGGAAAGGCGCTATCTGGCTGGAAAATTCGAAGAATGGGGCTTTCTTCAAGGAGAAGCTGCGGGAACCTCTGATAAGAAAAGGGATATGACGCTGATCAAGCTCTTACGTGTCAATCCGGATGCTTGGCTGGAAAGAAGACTTGGATTAATTCGTCTTCTTCTGCATCCAGTCGCAATCGGTGCTTACACACTGCTGATGCTGGGCGCGATGTACATGATGATGTCCGATCCAGGACTGATTGGCCGTCTTTCGCTCTCAGGACTTGGTGTAAAAGAAGCGCTTATCATTTATCTGATGATGGTTGCAACGACGGCTTTTCACGAAATGTCTCATGCAGCGGTATGCAAGAAATATGGCGGCAGCGTTCCGGAAACCGGCGTGATGCTGTTCTACTTCGGACCGGCGATGTTCTGCGATGTCAGTTCGACTTATCTGTTCAAGAAGAAACGTCATAAACTGGCTGTCCTGTTTGCCGGAATCTACAGCCAATGGATGATGACGGCCGTATCGGCGGCTGCATTCTACGGACTGCTGTACGCAGGAATAGAAGTTCCTCTGCTGTTCTACTACTCGATCGCGAACCTGGGCATGAGCCTGTTAAATCTCATTCCGCTCGTCAAACTCGACGGGTACTGGATGCTGAGTCACTCGCTGGGTATTGTCAATCTTAGACAGAAAGCTTTCCGCTTTGTTTTCGGCTGGCTCCTTCCCCGCAAAGAGCGCAAGAATAATCGTAAGTCGGTACGTCCTTTCGAAAAGGGAGTACTTCTTCTGTACGGGATTGCAGCTGCTGCATTCACTCCGCTGTTCTGGGGTTGGGGCGTATATCAGCTTGTCGATCGGCTGCAGCCTTATATCGGGATAGCTGCCTATGGAGTCGCTTCGATTCTGCTGATCATGCTGACCGTACATGCCATGAAGTTCTGGAAGACGCTGCGAGAGCCGGTCTGATTCCGGCTTGAATAGCGAATAGTCAGGAGGGAAAACAATGAAGCGGGATACCATAGAAGCGCTGCCTAATCAGATCAAAGATGTAGAGACACTATTCCAAGATGCGGAGCCGACAGAAGAAGGGCTGCCGAATAACTTCCTCGGCAGACTGAGTGGCAAACGGGTGCTCGTCACGGGTGCCGGAAGAGGGATAGGTGCCAAGGTAGCTGAAAGTTTTGCCAGAGAAGGAGCGTCACTTGTCATAACAGAAGTTCCTAGCGAAATGGAGCGCCTGAACGACGTGGCTTATAAACTTCAGCAGACGTACGGAAGGGAAACAAAAAGCTTAGCGCTCGATATTCGCAGTAGCGAATCCATTGCCGAGTGTGCAGGCAGGCTGAAGACCGACGCGCTGGACATCGATTATCTGGTGAACAATGCCGGCGTGAACATGCTTGTGCCAGCGCTTGAAGTGACGCCGCAGCAGTGGGACCTGGTTATGGATATCAACTTGAAGGGAACCTTTTTCCTGACGCAGCAGATTGCCAAGGGAATGGTCAAGCGCAGAAACGGTTCGATCGTAATGTTAGCTTCTCAGCACGGCGTGGTCGCCAACGAGAACCGTGCGCCGTACTGCGCCAGCAAGGCAGGACTTGTTCATCTGACCAAAGCATTGGCGCTTGAATGGGCCAAATACGGGATTCGGGTCAATGCGGTCTCGCCGACCTTTGTGGCTACGGAAGCGAATCGGGAGCATGTGGAAGATCCAAGGTTCCGGCGTATGAGTCTTCCGAAGATTCCGCTGCGCAAGCTGGCGGTGCCTTCGGATATTGCGGAAGCGGTGCTGTTCCTGGCATCGGAGCAAGCCGGCATGATTACCGGACACAATCTGATCGTGGATGGCGGCTGGACAGTCGCCTGATCGTTAAATCATAACGGAACGTTAAGTCTCAACTGATCATTAAATCTCAATAAGAGAAGGGGAGAGTATCATGTATTTCGGAATTTTCAAAGATCTGCGCAGCCTGAACCTGCCGGATAGCCACGATATGGATTTGTATGAAGGGTATTACTCGGAATTCTATGAGGCGCTGACAGATCGGACCGAGTACGATATCGAATTGTTAGCGAATCAAGCGGAACGGGTACGGGGACAGGGCCGGATCTTGGAATTGGCCTGCGGATCGGGCAGAGTATTGATCCAGCTTGCCGGCCGCGGACACTCGGTAATCGGTCTGGATCTCTCGCCGGATATGCTGAACTTGTATCGCCGCAAAGGAGCCCGCCTGCCGCAGGACGTAAGAGAACGCATTGAAGTTGGCCAAGCGGATATGACGAACTTCTCCTGCGACGAAAAATATCCGTTGATCGTCTTGTCGGCGACGAGCGTCAGCCTGCTGCCGGATACCGCCGCACTGGAGCGGATGCTCGAGACCGTCTATGCCCACCTGGAAGAGGGCGGACGTTTCGTGTTCGATTACGTTTATGAGAACAGCGTACATAATCGCGAGATGCGGGGAGGCAAGGTAGACGGCGTGACGATCGACCTTGGCCCGGATCATAAACAATTCGTCTTGATGGGCGAGCACGAGGAGCATGAATCTCGTACGGCAGTCATGAACTTTTACGCGGAAGTAGTAAGGGATGGAAGTACGCGACGCTACTTCGGCTCAACCTCCAAGAAGTTCTTCCCTGAGGCGGAGATTATGGAATGTGTCCGCCGTTCTTCCCTGCAGCTGGTTGAAACGCATACCTATCCAGCTGGCGAAGCTCCGGTCCGCTGCCTGGTACTGGAGAAGGGGCGGGTGTCCTAATGAGCAGATATCTCATTCTTCATAGCGAACAAGATCGAGTGAAGGCCGAGAAGATCGCAGGTATTCTGCGCGGGACGGGCTTGTCGGCCCGGTTGGCCAAATCGTTGGACGAGCAGGACGAAGCGCCTGAACTGACGATTGTGCTCGGAAGCGAGGAACGCATGTCGGAATGGAATGTTGTTGCTAACCGTAGAGGACTCAGCTGGCTGCCGGTACGCTTCAACCGGCTTGGCGGCTCGCTCGGGCCGCTTGTCGTACCAGGCGTCACGGCCTGCCATGAATGTTTGAAACAGCGGATGGTGTCGCTGTCCAGTCCATCCGTGCTGGAAGCGGAATCTGGATTTGAATTGTCCTGGCAAATTTTTGCCGGTATTGCCGCACTTGAAGTCGTAAAATGGTCGTCGCGCCATAAGAGCAGCTTTGCTCCCTTGACGCTGGGGCATCTGCTGGAATTCGATGCTTTCCATATCGAAGGTGAATTGTCGGCCGTGCATCGTGTTCCGACATGTCCGGTCTGCGGAGTGCGCCGGGTGGCAGGTCTGGCTGCGCAGCCGTGGAGAGAAGCTTCGCTGGCGGTGCAGGTATGAGCCGGCCGCTGGTTCGCCGTTCCGCATCCGCCGCTGCGGCTGCAGGTGTGCCTCGGGCACTGGCTGCAACGCTCGGAAGCAGGGGCGGGATCGTCAAAGGGCTGATGAATATCAATCCCGATCCAGAAGATCCCGAACTGTTTCTGAGCTTGGCAATTCCCGGCAATCCTAAAGGCTTCGTTCCCGGTCAGGAAGGGCTGATCGACTTTTTTGCCAGCGGCATGGGCCGTACGCCGGAAGAAGCGAATACGTCGGCTGTCGCGGAAGCGGTAGAGCGCTATTGCTCCGCTTATGTACAGCCGGACCGTACAGTATTGGCTTCATGGAAAGAGCTTGGCACAGATGCTCTCCATCCGAATGACATACCGCTCTTTACCGCAGAGCAGCATGCCGATCCTTCATTCCCGTATCGGCCCTTTACCGAAGACAGCAGAATTCGGTGGTTTGAGGCCCACAGCTTGACTCGCGGCCGCAATGTATATGTACCGGCAGCACTAACTTGGGATTCTTACCAGCCGATGACTTCGGAGGAAGAAGCGGTTTGCTTCGGACTGATGACCGGCTCGGCAGCCGGATCGACGATCGAGCAGGCGATGCTCGGCGGACTGCTCGAAATTATCGAGCGAGATTCGTTTATGATTATGTGGTACAACCGGCTGCAGATGCCGGGAATTGACCTTACCGGCTCGGCGGTATGCGAACCGTTCCGTGCACTGTTGGACGAACGCCGCTTCCGGCTTGATCTGGTCGATACGACATCGGATATCGGCGTTCCTTCCGTCTTTGGGCTTCTGCGTACAAGTGACGGCAAAGTTTCCTTCGGAGGCGCAGCGCGCTGTACGCTTGAAGAAGCCGTATCCAAGACGTTAATGGAGATTAGCCAATTGTATATGGGCAACAAAGCGCAGATCTATGCTTCGGGTGTTCCGACCTTATATGCCGATGAAATTATCGATTATGGTATGCGTCTGCCTTACTATGAACAGCCGGAGGCTATTCGGGAACTTGAGTTCACCTGCGCGGCTCCCAAAACCCGGACATTGTCACCAGCTTCAAACGGCGACAAGACGTCGCACGCCGAGCAGCTTCAACAGGTGATAGCCCGGCTTGAAGCCCGGGGACTGGAAGTCATCTGCGCCGACGTTACAACCGAAGATGCACGGGCACTCGGCCTTCATGTAGTTAAGATGATCGTGCCGGGAACTGTTCAGCTTCCGCGCAGTGAACGCGAGCGCCTAATCGGCAGCCGTCGAATTTTCGAAGTTCCGGTTCTGAGCGGATATCGGACATCTGCGATCCGACCGAATGATCTGAACGCTGCTCCGCATCCTTTTCCTTGAGAGGAGATTATCTGATGAATCTTAAATTTAATGACTGGAGATCGGATCGGGAGCTCGACGAAGAACGTCTCTCGCTAGTTTATCATTCCGGCTCTGCCCATCATCCCGAATTGGACGTGCTGTTAAGAGCTCGGATGAAGATGCTCAGCAGTCTGTTCCGGCAGATGAACGGACAAGCTGCCGCAGCCAAACGATATTTTGGTTCACTGTCGCTGCCGACAAGCGAGGCTGTACTTCCAAACGGATTGCAGGAGTGGCTGCATGCTTATGCCGAGGCGGAAGACACAATGCCAAGCCGACCTTTCGAGGATGTGCTCAGATTGAAAGAATCGGCGGGATTTTTACCCGATGAGTTGGACTTATATGTCATTTGCCGGACGGAAGAGAACGAATATGCGTGCTACCATGTAGAAGAGAATGCCCGTGTTTTGCAGCCTTGTGGTCGTCCGTGGGTTGTCAGCCTGGAAGAAGCTTTCCCGCCAGGACTACTGACAGGCACGCCGCAGGCGATCTGGTTTGCCGCCGCAAACCTGCATCGTTCGCACAAGCTGCTTGGAGAGCGGGGTTATCGCTACAGCCTTTTGGAAGCAGGTCGTCTGACCGAGAAAATTCAAAGCTGCGCGCCGCAGTCGGTAAGTGCAGCACCGATCGCGACCTTCTACGACGAAAGAGTTAACGAATGGCTTGGATTGGATGGCTTATACGAAGCGGCTCTATCCGCTATTGTCATGTATGAAAAAGAATGAGTCGTTTGCTTTAGAGGACCTTTCCATTTAGGGAAGGTCTTTTTGTTTAGAAGAATAAAGAAATTAGTAGATATCTTGCTATTGGAATAAAGAGGGTTTGCAATTAAAATAGGGAAGGGATTCAAGAAAGTCCTGATGGCAAACGACAAGGGGGAGCTTGCGTTGGATTGGAGTACAAAGATTGCGGAAACTTTGATGCAGGGAATCGAAAAGGGGTTTAATCAAGCCCAGCTTCGAGAAATGGCCGTCGAATGTGCATCGTACAAGCTGGCGAACCGAACTTTATTCGGAAATCTGACCGTGCTTCATTACCGGATGTACGGGGGAGAAGGCGAGGAGATCTGGGAAGCGGCCGCTGCAGTCGAAGCGTTGGTTCTATCGCTAGACATGATTGATGATCTGCAGGACGGTGATAACGATAAAGTTCCATGGAGCGCAATGCGCGGTGATATTGCACTTAATATCGCGCTTGGATTCGTGTTTTTGGCTCAACATATGCTGCTTCAAACGAATTTTTCGCCTGAGCGCAAGCATGCGGCGGCAGCGCTGCTCAATGCCCAGTCGCTCACAACGGTTGGCGGCCAGATGACCGACCTGTTAAATAAGCTTCAGACTGAAGAAGAATATATGGAGATGATCTCCGGCAAATCGGCTTCCCTGCTCGTGATGGCTTCTCAGTTAGGAACGCTGCTTGCCTGCGGCGAGACCAAGATTGAGACTACCGAATTTGCTCTGCAGCTCGGTATAGCGGCCCAGATGAAGAATGATATTCTCGATATCACTAACCATTCAGGCAAGAACGACTTTTGGAACCGTAAGCGGACTCTGCCGGTTCTGATGCTGCTCGATTATCTGGAGGGAGAAAATCATTGGGCATCCGATTACTTCGAAGGCAGATTGAGCTATGAGGAAGTGAAAGACAAATCGAAAGAATTTGAGGAAGCGCTTGAACAGTCGGGTGCTCTCGCTTATGCTTCGGTAAGAATGCGGATCGCTTATTACCGCTGCTTGGAAATTGTGGAAACTCTCCCGGTCGAAACTGATTATAAGCGGACACTCGACGAAATGATCCGCGCTTAATAGTCCCATTCGCTTCGCTTGCAGGATCGCTTGCGTCCCCGCAATTTTACCGCAAAGACATTTGCGGGAATTGTCGTGGATGTTGTCGTTTTCCGTTTCTTCCTGCGCTGGTATAGTGAAGTCAAGCCAAGCACGGGACCCACCCAGAGCAATTTTACTTCCGATCCCCGGTAAGGCGGGCAGCTTTAAGTAAGGACAATGCCTACTGTATCCATTCTAATTTACGGAGGGTGATCGGAAGTGTTAAAAGAAGCGATTGCGATGCTTACAAAAAACAAAGGTACATGGCTGGAATTTCAATCGGGACAAATGCAGTTTGCTGGGCTTGGAGCTTTAGAGCAGCGGGCGTTAAAAGATATATTTTGTAAAAGCGAAGAAGAGGATTTATTGAGAAGTAAAGCATTGTGTGTATGGGATTAAAAATTGAGTATTTGTAAATTGGAGGATTGAATGTTGAAAAAATGGGGTTGGTCAATTGCTTTACTGCTATACATAATCATTGTGGCACAATATATATATACAGCTGCGGCAGTTCCGTTGATAGGGGCTGAAGTTCAACCGCAACAAAATGGAAAATATATTGTAAATTCAATTACACCTGGATATTGGGGGGATAAGAATCTTCATATAGGAGATGTGATCGATGAGGTAAATGGACGTTCTCCAATTGAGCATTACACGATTCGACATTACAGCGTAATTGAACGTATTCATTCAATTACGGTAACAAATGCTGAAAATAGAATGCAAACTTACGAGTTGAATCGACCACCTTTAAATGAATCATTAGGGACGATGGTTACTCCACTCGTTGCAGCTGTTTTATTTCTTTTATTTGTTCTAATACTTAGGCGTTACAGCTACAAAGACTCATCTAGTTTCTTACTTGCATTATTCTTTTTAATCACAGGAGCAGCTTACCTCGGAGGATATATCGTTGATCGGAGAGAACCGTTTGGTATTATTTTATTCAATTTTTTATTTTTAATGGTGCCTATTATTTTTATCCATTTTATGAATAAGTATCTTATCCGCTTTGGTGAACAGCTGGCATCCCGAAGTTGGTTGATTTTCTTCTATGGATGTCTAGGTTTGCAAATGTTAATTAGTCTTATTCGAGATTTGGTTGATCGTAATTTAGTTATCGTATTTTCTCCATTATTTACTGTTTTTTTTGCTATACCTAATATTTTTGTTGTTATTCGGCTTATTCAAAAATATCGCAAGCATCGCAAAGGAGATTTGAGTTCTCTCTTTAAGCTGACTTTAATCACGCATACGCTGGCATTTTCGCCGTTTATCATCTTATACAGTCTGCCGCGGCTGGTCGGATTCCATCTTATTTCGGTGGAAGCAGCGACCGCATTTCTATTAGTTTTGCCGATTGCTTACATGTACATGCTGATGACCCGACGCATTTTTGATGTAAATTTCGTCTTGAGCCGGTTATCCTATCATGCGTCGATCGCTATCGTGCCGTCCGCTCTGATGGCATTGCTGGGCATATGGATCGTCCGCAGCGAAGTCTCGAGTGGTCTCGGCGCTGCTCGAATGTTCCTAATCTTCTACCTGGTGCTGGTCGTACTGTTATTCGCCAAGGAATCGCTGGATCGCAGGCTTCGGCGCGGAGGAAGCGGGATGAACATAGGAGGGAGCTTTGAGCGGTTTTCCCATAACATTGCGCGTGTAATGAAGCGAGCTGATCTGGAGCGTGCATTGGAACAGGAGATTCAGAAAAGTATTCGCGTGCCAGCTCTGCAATTTTTGGATTGGGATGCCTCTATGGATGAGGTGCCAATCGAGGTGCTGAATCCTCAGGAGCGCCGTGAGATCGCGGAATCGCTTCGCCGCAAAGAAGATCTGCTCGTTCCGGGTTCGCTGACAATACTGCATCGTGGTGCCTGTATAGTCATGGGTCGCAAAGGCGATCAAGCTTATTTGCTCTGGCTGGACGATAAAGCCGATCATACCCGCTACAATCCCGATGAACGCAATTGGTTGGGGACGCTGGCTAATTACAGTTCCATTGTGTCCGAGAACCTGTATCTGGTCGAGGGACTTATCGGGAGCCTAGAAGCGGAAATGAAAAAACACGGCGACACTCCAGGCTGGGTCCTCCGGCTGGTCTTCAATCTATCAGAGAACGAGCGGCGACGGCTTGCATCGGATCTGCACGATTCCGCACTTCAGGATCAGATCATTTGGCTGCGGCGGCTGGAGACGGCTATCGTAGACTATGAGATGAACGCTCCGCTAAAAGGTGAGTTGGAGCAGATCAAGGAAGGACTGCTCGACGTTATTCATCAGATTCGCGAGACCTGCAACGAACTTCGTCCGCCTTTGTTGATGGAAATGGGACTGAAGCAGTCGCTGGAGCAGCTGTTCGCCGAAGCGCAGATGAGAGCGAATTATACGGTTGATTTCCAGGCGGAAGGTATTGATGGCGTTCTCGACGACGAGCAGACATTGGCCATCTACCGGATTACCCAGGAGCTGCTGCGAAATGCAGCTAAGCATGCGAATGCGTCGCGCGTGGAAATCACGCTGTTCGCTGATGAAGAATCGCTCCGTTATCACTACCGGGATAACGGCGTAGGCATGAACGAGGCGGACGCTGCCGATTCGTTCAGCCATATGGGGATGGCCGGAATGAAGGAAAGAGTCAGAAGTTTCGATGGGATATTTGAATGGCATTCTGAACCAGGGGCCGGTATGGAGACGGAGATTACGATTCCGCTCCGCAGCCGTCCTGATTCGTTATATGAGGAGGTAGTCCAATGATTAAAATTCTGTTGGTCGACGATCATCCTTCTGTAGGGGAAGGAACCAAGCTGCTGTTGGAACAAGATCCCGAAGTACGGGTCACTTCTTTATCTCTGCCGATGGCAGCGCTGGAACTGCTGCAGACGGAGGAATTTGATGTTTTGTTATTTGACTTAAATATGCCGGGTATCAGTGGATTAGAGCTCACCAAACGCGTCGTAGCCGAGCAGCCGAACAGCCGGGTGCTGATTTATACGGGCTACGATATTAGTCCGCACTTTAACGTCTTGATTGATTCGGGCGTCTCAGGCTTCGTCAGCAAGACTGCAAGCCGGGAGCAGCTGCTTACCGCAATCCGCTGCGTGATGCGCGACGAAGCGATCATTCCCGTGCAGCTGCTGCGGCAGCTGCGGCGCAGCGATATTCGCGTCTCGCCTCGCGAGGACAAGACGCTGGAGACCGTATCGATCAACGAACGTGAACAAGAAATTTTGCAGGAAGTGGCCAACGGGCGCAGCAACAAGGACATCGCCGCCAAGCTGCTTATGAGTCAGCGTACTGTCGAATACAGCCTGACGCGGGTATTCGAGAAGCTTGGCGTACGCTCTCGCTCGGAAGCGATTGCGGAAGCAAGACGAATCGGGCTGCTATCCGAAAACACTATTTTTTAACCTTAATAAGCTTGGCAAGCAGTCCCCGTTTCGAAATGAGACGGGGACTTTGCGTCTATGTTAAAGGGGGAATTTCCGCAAATCCCTACCGCAAAGTGCTTCTGCAGACCGCAAAATCAGGAACAAGCATTTGCGGAAATTACAGAAACGGTTGTCGTTTTCCAACAACGAACAGGCTGGTATAGTGAAATTAAGCCAAGAGGCGCTGCGCTTTGCCGCAGAGAAAGACATCCACGAATCGGATTATTTTTCCAAAAGAAGGATTGACAATGAGGCGAAGTCGGAATATAGTGTGCATATAAACATACACAGTAATCACTGTGAGCGCACAGGAAATTGAAATGAAATTTACCGACTCGATGAGCCTCGGGAAATTTGAGCCGGATGCGGTTCTATTAAGCTATTATTCGGAAGGAGCGAATGACGTGACACTTTCAATCAATCAATTGGGCAAGCAGTACGGAGGCAACTACGTTGTAGACAATGTAACGCTGGAGGTTAAAGCCGGCCAAGCATTCGGACTTCTTGGAGGCAATGGAGCAGGCAAGACGACGACAATCCGTTCGGTACTGGGATTGCTGGAATATGACCGAGGCGCAGTGCTCTGGAACGGTAAGTCGTTTCTCGAAAATCGTCCAAGTGTCGGCTATCTGCCGGAAGAACGCGGACTGTATCCGAAAGAAACGGTTAGCGAGCAGCTTACATATCTGGCCCGTCTGGAGGGCATGAAGAAAGGCGATGCGAAGAAGGCGCTTAAGATGTGGTTAGAACGCCTCGGTATCTCTGAACACGAAAACAAGCGTGTCGAACAGCTTTCCAAAGGCAATCAGCAGAAGGTACAGATCATCTCGGCGCTGATCCATGATCCGGAACTGGTCATCCTGGACGAACCGTTCAGCGGACTGGATCCTGTCAATGCGGACATGTTGGCTTCGGTCGTCAAGGAGCAGATTGCACTCGGCAAAGCGCTGGTCTTCTGCAGTCACCAGATGATGCAGGTTGAACAGTTCTGCGAGAACATCTGCATTATGAAGAGAGGCCGGATGCAGATTAACGGCAAGCTGTCCGATATCAAGAGCTCGTACGGACGCAACAATCTGATCCTGCGAAGCGAAACGGATCTGGCTCCGTTTCTGGAACGGAAAGGACTGTCGGATATTCGCCGCGATGCGCAGGAATGGACGATCAAAGTACAAGACGAGTCGCAGGCGCACGAATTGATGCGGGAACTGGGTCAAGCTGGTGTACCGATGCTCAAGTTCGAACTGAAGGAACCGTCGCTGCATGAAATCTTTATTGAAAAGGTGGGAGAAGCAGTATGAAACCATTTGGAATCGTATTCGGACACTCGTTTAAGGGGCGCGTTCGCTCCAAATCCTTCAAATTGATGACTATTTTTATGGTGGCGGTCATTGCAGCCATCGTCTTGATCCCGAGGTTCCTCGGCGGGCAGGCACTGACAGAAGGCACGGTCGCGGTCGTCAACAACTCGCCGCTTCCGGTTGAAGCCAGCGAGCTGACCTCTAGCGTGTCGCCGATCTATGAATGGAAAATGGTGCAGGAGAGTGAACTGGCGGCGGAGCAGCAGCTGCTGCAAGACGAGAAGTTGGCGGCTGTCGTCGTCATTGAACGCGGTGCGGATGCTGCAGCGGCCCCGCATATCATACTGTCGGTTAACCGGCAGGATGATGTGACCTTTGCTCCAAATCTGTCGGCTTACGTTGAGCGTCTGAATGTGAACGACCGTGTGGAGTCGCTGGCGTTGACGACCGAACAGGCCGCGGCGCTGAGTGTACAGCCGGCCTTTGAACTTAATGAGCTGAATGCCGGAGCCAAATCGCTTGCTGAGATCTATATGCCGGTGTATGCGCTACTGATGACCATGTTCTTCATGATCTATTTGTTCGCCGGCACTGTCGCGACTTCAGTCTCTGTGGAGAAAGGATCACGCATTCAGGAAATTTTGATTACCAAAGTCAGCCCGGTACAGCTGCTGGCGGGCAAGGTCTTGGGCGTAGGCCTGGCGGGCATGCTGCAGTTTGCGATTATTTTCGGCTCGGGTGCTCTGCTGGTGACATTCGGCGGAGCCGGAGAAAGCTTATCGCTGGCAGGCCTTTCGTTCGACCTATCAATTTTTGATGGACGGATGCTGGCTGTGGCCGCTGCCCTGTTCATACTCGGTTACTTCTTCTATGCGACGCTGTTTGCCGCAGCCGGTTCGATTGTCAGCCGGAGCGAAGAGCTGAGCCAGGCTATGATGCCGATTTCGCTGCTGCTGTTCGTTGGATTTATCATGGCAATGATCACGATTCGCGATCCGAATGGAACGCTAGCTGTCATCTCCTCGTACATTCCGTTCGTAACGCCAATGGTCCTGCTGGTCCGAGTCGGCGCTGGAGAGCCGGCACTGATGGAGATCGTACTGCCAATCCTAGTTCTCGCGGTCTCGACGCTGCTCGTCGGACTGCTGTCAGCCAAGATCTACCGCGGCGGCGTGCTGCTGTACGGACAGAAGCCGTCGATCGGTACCATGCTGAAGATGCTAGGCGTATCCAACAAACCGTCTCGTCCGCAGGCTGGATCTTCTGCACAAGCCGGTAAAACGAGCGACGCGGCCTAATGCCCGCTGCCCTGCCGGCTTGAAACGAAAATGGACACAGGAAGAGGGCCGGAGTTCCGGCCGTCTTCCTGCGTTATTGAACTTTTCGAAGCAAACGGGAGGGATAAGAATGGGCTTATTCAAAAAGATTGCGCCACCCGTAATCGGTGCGGTAATCGGCTGGTTCGGCTTTCTCGCACTCAAGAATTTGCTGGAGATGGGCGGGTCGTCACTGTTTGAAGAAATCGGAGCCCGAGCGCCTCAATTCACCGGGTTTTGGTTGACTGCCGCTTGGCTGCTCGGAATGGCTGTGCTCGCGATGTTCACCATCCTGCTGCATGAATTTGGTCATGTTCTGGCCGCTCTACTGGTCGGAAGCCGAGTTACACGGCTGTACTGGGGACCTTTTATCCTCTTGTTCCCGGAACGCCGGCTGCGTTTTACTTTCAGGAATAAGCTTTTCTTCGGTGCCATGCAGAATGAAATCGGGGCTTATAGAGATGAAGCTTCATTTAACAGAGCGATTCGTCGACAGCAGATCGTCTATGCGGGGGGACCTGCTTTCAGTCTGGTGACAGGGCTGATTGCTCTGATCCTGGCCCCATCCTTATGGAGTCTGCCCGGCGGATATGGCGTATTTTCCGTCGCAATCGGGCTGGCCACACTGTTCAGCGACGGCACAAGTGCAGTCATGCTCGGCCGCCGGAATTTTGCACTGATGACCGGTTGGACGCTGCTCGTTCAGGATAAGCGGATGGATGCAGAGAAAAGGGACGTTCTGGAAGAAGCCAGCGTGCGCTATCTGCAAAAAGTATTGGATTCTCCGATTCCCTCCAAGGGACGAAATTTGTACGATCTGTATCTGCTGTATGACGCAAAACTGATGGAGATCAGTGGGACAGTGGTAGACCGGCTAACCCATGAAGTAGGGACGAGCTGGGCCGAAAGAGAGACTATAGCGGCTTCGAAAACCAAAATCCCCAAAATGCGGCGCGATGTCATGATGATGATTTTGGGTGAAGAAGTTGTACGGCTGTGCGAAGCGGGTGAGCGGGACAAAGCCGAGGTGCTGTATGAACAGATCGGCGGTCGGGAGAATAGGCTCTCGCCGCTGCTGCTTAAAGCAAAGGCTTATATAGAAGGAACTGGGCCGGCAGTCGATGCGTACATGGAATCGGTCCGGTCAATGCGGAGTGATATTGCTTCGTTTGGCGCCTTCTACGAATATGAGGAACATCGCTTGCGGCGTGCGGGGCTGTCTAAACGTTAATCTGCTTCTGCTCAACTCTACCCATACTTTTTTCTGCCTATTACATTCCTACAAACTACCTACAAAAGGAGCGATTACTTATGTACGAATACAATATTGTCCGAATCGAAATGGGAGCTTTGAAAGGCAAACCGAAAGAGGATCATCACGAGATCATTCATGCCCATGCCCGCGAAGGTTGGCGTCTGGTCCAGCTGTTTGCTCCACCGGCTATGGGATACGGAACGTCGACGTTTATGGAGCTATATTTCGAGCGGGAGATTAAGGCTTGACCGTTGTCCTACGTAAACGTTGCAATAAGAAGAACAGAAGAACCGCATACCTCCGGGTATGCGGTTTTTGCGTTTTTTAAACAAAATTTAAACTTGAAGTCGCCTATCCTTTAACCTTGCCTCCTTATCATAAGAATCAACGATAAGAAAACGAGAGGTGAGGGACGTGACAGATATGATGATTGAGACCCGGAATTTGATGAAAAAGTATAAAGGAACGCGGGCGGTGGATGCGCTGAATTTGGCGATTCCGCAGGGCGAGATTTACGGATTTCTCGGCCCGAACGGTGCAGGAAAAACGACAACCATTCGGATGCTGCTTGGACTGATCAAGCCTGACAGCGGCGTGGTGCAGATCTTCGGAAAAGATTTACGAAAGGATCGGCTCCAGATTCTGCGCCGTGTCGGTTCGCTGGTTGAATATCCGTCTTATTACGGTCATCTGAACGCGATCGAGAATCTGGAGACAATCCGCCGCATTCTGAATGTGCCGAAAAGCCGTATTCACGAGGTGCTGGCTACGGTTGGACTGACAAAGGATGCCAAACGTGTGGTGAAAGGCTATTCGCTCGGCATGAAGCAGCGGCTTGGCATCGCAACGGCTCTGCTTGGCAGTCCAGAACTGCTCATTCTGGACGAGCCGACAAACGGTCTGGACCCGTCGGGTATTCTGGAAATCCGCGAGCTGATCAAAAAGATGCCGAAGGAACAGGGCATCACCGTACTCGTATCCAGTCACCTGCTGAGTGAAGTCGAACAGATGGCGAGCAGCGTAGGCATTGTTAATCAGGGAAGAATGATCTTCCAGGACAGTATGCCCAATCTGCAGCGCAAAGCCGGCAGCGAAATCTACATCGCGCTGTCCGATGCGGAAGCCGGGGTCGTTACTGCACGCGAACTGGGATGCTTCCCGCGGTTGGATGATGGCAGGCTGGTGTTCAAGGGTCTCGACAATGGACAGATTGCCCGGCTCGTTGCCGCTCTGGTCGATGCACGGCACAGCATTTACCGTGTTGAGGAGCGCCGCAAGTCGCTGGAGGATCTGTTCCTGACGATGACGGGAAGCGGGGGAGCGGAGACAGATATCAGCCGGATTGATGCGGGACACGGAGCTCCGCGAGCGGTAGGATTACGACGGGAGGCGGCACAATGATCGGATCACTGCTGAGAGCCGACCTGCTCAAGATGCGCCGTACCGGCATTTGGTGGGTGGTCTTCATTGGCCCTATCGGATTGGCGGCCATGCAGGCGCTCAACTTCGGAATGCGTTACGATTATTTGGTAAGGGATCAGTATGCAGCCGATCCTTGGGCTGGGCTGCTGCACAATACGGGGTTGTTCGTACCGATCGCGATCTATCTGGCTATGACGCTGCTGATGGCGATGATCGCCAATATCGAGAACAAGCAGAACTCCTGGAAGCAGACGCTGGCCCTGCCAGTGCGCCGCTCCGCCGTGTTTGCCTCGAAATTTCTGTGCTGTCTGATTCAACTGTTGGTCGCCTGTGTGCTGCTGGCAATTTCGACAGCAGCTGTAGGGCTGGGCCTTGGCTTCGGGACTCCTATTCCGTATTCGGATCTGCTGACTCTTGGTTTGTATCCGATGCTGGCTTCTCTGCCAATGCTCGGGTTCATGCTCTGGGTCACACTGACGCTGCGTAATCAGGCGATCCCGATTTCAATCGGTATCGCGGCTTCCCTCATGTCCGTTTTCGGAGCTTCGATGCCGGAAATCTTCCCGTTGGCTTGGCCGTCGCTGGTCGTTGGAGGATATAAAGTCATGACTTTTGCAGGATGTGGCATTGCGCTGTTTGCCGTCTTATACCTGATCGGTTCCATTCATTTTTCGCGAAAGGACGTGGCCTGATATGAATCAATGGATTGCGGCACTGCGCAGCGAACGGATCAAGCTGGGGCATTCCCGAATTTTGCTGCTGGCGGTGATTGATCCGCTGCTGTGTGTATTGATCGGTCTGACCGCCGGCATGGAAAAAGGGGACTGGATGGGTCTGCTGCTTGCGATGAGCCTGATTCATGCCATGTTCTTTCTGCCGATGCTGACGGGCATTTTCTCTGCCTTTGTCTGCCGCTACGAGCATGAGGGCGGAGGATGGAAGCAAATTCTCTCCCTACCCATTTCGCGGCCTGCCTTGTATTTGGCGAAGCTGCTCGTCGCAGCCGGAGCACTGGCGCTGGCCCAGATTTTGTTCGCAATTTCTGTAGTTCTGGTCGGTCTGTATCAGGGCTTCGATCTATCGCTCATTCCATGGGAGCTGTTCGCGACCCGCCTGCTCGGTGGCTTTGCAGCCTGTCTGCCGCTGGCTGCGCTGCAGCTGTTTGTCTCCACCATGTGGAGCAGTTTCGCTGCCCCACTTGTGCTGAATATGGTTTTCACGGTGCCAAATATTTTGATTGTCAACTCGGCGACTGTAGGTCCGTACTATCCGTGGGCACAGCCTATGCTGGCCATGATGCAGTCGAATATCGATTACAATTTCGGTGCCTTCAATTTGCCTACGCAAAGTCTAATGATTACTGTCGGAGCCAGCTTCCTGCTGTTCCTGACAGCTGGACTTATGTATTTCAATCGAAAGCCGGTATAAGCAAAAAAATCTCCAACGAAATGTTCCGATGCTGCGTTCATAAAAAGCAGGCAGTATGACGAAATTAAAAGAAGAGAAATTAAAAGAAGATAGGCAAGAAGCGAGATAAGTAGGCAGGCAAGAAGACGAGCATAAATGAAAGCAATAAGACAAGCAAGTCTGAAAGATTGTAGGAAGTGCATGCTGTTCCAGTCGCTATGCCAGGCTGGGGCAGTACTTTCCTGCTTACATAAGGAGGTACGGTTCATGAGTTTGATACGAATTTCTGGAGCGACTGCGGTGGCGGCATTCCTGCTGCTCGCTCCGAACTTGAGCAATCCGGGACAGGCTGCAGTGACCGTTAATGCGTCGAACAACCCGAGCCGGGTGCAGACGTACGCGACCGTTGACCGAAGCTTGGCCGATGCGAAAGAGACTGCAGGAACAAACGCTGCTGCTGCAGAAGCTGGATTTTTGGAGATGTACAGCGGAAATCGCAGCAGCACGGAAGGCCATGGAGGAAGCGACAGTATCAGTGATAACGAGGTCAGAATGGAAGCGTCGGGCATGCAGCCAACGACAGAGGGCAGAGGATTTTCCGTGTTCTGCGTCTCTCTGGTCACGTCTTTGGCGCTGATGCTCGGCATTTTTGGCCTGTTTTTTCGCAAAAAAGGATCTGGAAGCTGACTAAAAGGTTAAAGGCTGATGAGTAAAAGCTGATACGAAGGCCGATAAGTAGAAGTAAATGTGGAAAAGTCGAGAGAGAAATGGAAGAAGCGGCCCGGAGACTTTCTCCGGGCCGCTTCTGATTAATTTTTAGATAGTTGATAGCCATTAATTCCACTCTAATCAAGAAGGCTGAGCTGCACTCGCAACTCCCGCACGAATAATATCGCACGAACGCTCGAACAGCACTTGTTCATCTTCGTTCAAGTTAAACTCAATTAATTCTTCGATACCGCTGTCGCCGATAATCGCTGGAACACCAACGCAGACATCCTTCTGGCCGTATTCGCCGTCGAGGATCGCCGATACGGCGATAATGCGATGGTCGTCATTCAAGATGGAACGGGTAATATAAGCGATTGCGCTGCCGATGCCAAACTGCGTCGAGCCTTTGCGGGTGAAGATTTCCCAGCCTGCATCCTTGGTCTTACGTGCGATATCCTGCAGATCGAGATCCGGAAAGCGCAGCTTGTGCTCGTCGACGATATGGAGAATTGGCTTGCCGCCGATCGTAACATGCGACCAGGCGACAAACTGCGATTCGCCGTGCTCGCCCATCGCATAACCGTGCACACTGCGAGGATCAACCTGGAAAACGTCGGCCAGCAGCGTCTTTAGACGAGCAGAGTCGATCGACGTACCTGTGCCGATGACCCGGTGGCGAGGAAGTCCGGACACTTGGGCAGCGATCTGTGTGACGACATCGACCGGATTGGCCGCTACGACGAAGATACCATCGAAGCCGCTGTCCATGACGGAAGTGACGACTTCGCGCGTGATCGAAGCCGCTTCGGCAATAATGTCCATACGCTTCTGTCCGGGTTTGACATTGGCGCCGGCTGTCAATACGACGATATCCGCGTCCGCGCAGTCCGCATACAGCCCTGCCCGGACGCGCGTACGCGTGGAGGTGAAATCGGCGCAGTGGGATAGGTCAAGCGCCTGAGCCAGTGCATATTCATAATTGCGGCTTATAATGACGATTTCATCGCAGATCGATTGATTGATCATAGCGTACGCGCTGCTTGAGCCAACGAGACCTGATCCGATAATAGCGACTTTCCGATTTTTTCTTCCCATTTATACACCTCTTGCCTATTAATATTTTGTATTGAATATAATAAAGTGAAAAGTTTTGTTGTTTACTTTCTTACATGAAACTTTAGAAAACATATTCCTTTTTCATTTTAGCCGATGAAAGAGCGATTGTCAGCCTTAAAATAAACAAATATGTTACAAAAGGTGACATATCATGCGCGGCAATAAACGAAATAAGCCCGATATGGCAGCAAACAACACGAAAGACGAAATGAAAATGGGAAAAGGGCGCTGGAACTGTTAAAGGGTAAATAGATCATGGTGCTTTTTTGCCGCATGGAACGCCGGGAAGCATCCGGTGCAGCGGAGAAGAGCAAACTTTAACGGAGGTGGATCACTTATGACACAGAATCAACGCTTTGTGCTGGCAAGTCGTCCCGACGGAATGCCAACGAGAGACAACTTTGAGCTGAAGACGGAAGAAGTCGGTACGCCGAAGGAAGGAGAAGTTTTGATCGAAACTCTGTACCTGTCAGTTGACCCGTATATGCGAGGACGGATGAACGACAGTAAGTCTTACGCCAAACCTTACGAGATCGGCGGTACATTCGGTGGTGGAGCGGTTGGACGCGTGACAGAGAGCCGTCATGCCTCCTATAAGGAAGGCGATACCGTGCAGGGAGGCTGGGGCTGGCAGACACATCCGGTGGTCAACGGCGATCAGGTTGTTAAGGTCGACCCCGATCTGGCACCGATTCAGACTTCGATCGGTGTGCTGGGAATGCCGGGCCTCACTGCTTACTTCGGTTTGTTGGACATTGGGCAGCCGAAAGAAGGCGAAACGGTTGTCGTATCCGGCGCAGGTGGTGCAGTCGGTATGGTTGTCGGCCAAATTGCGAAGATTAAGGGAGCGCGAGTCATCGGCATTTCCGGTTCGGAAGAAAAAAATCGCTATCTGTCCGAAGAGCTCGGCTTCGACGCTGTGATCAACTACAAGACGGATTCGCTGCCTGAAGCTTTGGAAAAAGCGTGCCCGGACGGTGTCGATGTCTATTTCGATAACGTAGGCGGAGAAATAAGCGACGCCGTATTCCAACTGCTGAACTCGAATGCGCGTGTTCCGATCTGTGGTCAGATCTCTCAGTACAATGTGAAAAATCCGGAGCCGGGCCCTCGCTTCCTTCCATTGTTGTTGACAAGAACAGCACTTGTTAAAGGGTTCCTTGTCAATCAGTATCAGGACCGCTACAGCGAGGCGATTCCCGAAATGGCAGGATGGTTGAAGGATGGAAAATTGAAGTATAAAGAGAACGTGATTGAAGGTTTCGATAAGGCTCCGGAAGCGTTCTTCGGCTTGTTTAGCGGAGAGAATCTGGGCAAACAGCTGGTCAAAGTATAATAAAACAGCCTCTTCCTTCTGGAAGGGGCTGTTTTATTTCCCTTTTATTTTTGTCTGTTTGCCAAATAGGTGTCTGGTTTTGGATGTCTTGAAGACAAGAAAAGACTTGGGTAAAGACTTGGGTAGAAAGCTCTATTTGACGCCACATCATCATTCATTTACTAAGCTAAATATTCATTAGAGTTTCAGAAAAATCCCTCTCCTATTTTGTCTATCTCTATATATTTACATATAAATTAGGTATTTAGAACGGAAAATAAGAAATTGATTTCTAACCCAAATAAAAGTGTGGGAAAATAAGGTATAGCTAAGGAGCACACTGCATAAATCCTACAAGCCCAGCTATGATTTTCCTATACAAACTATATCATTGGAGGTTATTAACACGATGAACAGGAAAAAGTTTGTGACAGGCATTGCAGCGCTGGGTTTTGTAGGAGGAATCTGGCTGCTGCCGGTTCATTCGGCTGATGCTGCTGTTCCCACACAATTAGCGGAAGAGCCTGAAGCTCCGGTAGATGGAAGAGAAGAGCCAGCGGTACCGGAAGAACCGATCGATGAACCGGAAGAGCCAGAGGTACCGGAAGAGCCGATCGATGAACCGGAAGAGCCTGAAGTGCCGGAAGAACCGATCGATGAACCGGAAGAGCCAGAGGTATCGGAAGAGCCGATCGAT
>NZ_KB899318.1 GCF_000378145.1 Saccharibacillus kuerlensis DSM 22868
AAATACAGTTTGCAGAACACTCGAGAATGTCGTAGACTTTGTCATGAGGTCGCCTCGTTTCGATGTTTGTAGGGGTACAAACAGCTTAACAAACAGGCGTCCTTTTTGCTATTTTTTGGTTAATCAACAGGCCTACTGATATACAACTAATTGTTGAAAAAAGAGTGTCGAAGTGAAAAAGGAGCTATTTAAGTGTATATGCGCACTTAATTATTATATTTGCTGCTACTTTGCTGTCCCTTGTTCTTTCTCCATTATTTCTGTGACTCACTTATCGTTTCTCTGCCATTCTCTTCCGCTGCTCTGACACGCTCTATCGTTTCTTAGCTCTTATGCTTATGCTTTTGCTTTTGCTTTTGCTTTTGCTTTTGCTTTTGCTTTTGCTTTTGCTTTTGCTTTTAGCTTTCTTCCTTGTCTTACCCTTACCTCACTTTTTTTCTATTGTCTTTCTGTTATTTACCCGCTATTTGTCGGCCAACGGAATCATTGTCCGCACTCGGCGTTCAAACGTTGCGACTTCGCGCACACCGAGGCTTCGCAGTTGAGCACGTGCCTGGTCCAGATTCTCCGACAGTTTGGCAGGAGCATGAGCGTCGGATCCCAATGTCAGCGGAATACCCAGATCTATCGCCCGTCGCAGCAGATTTTCAGACGGGAACATCTCGGCGCACGGCTTGGTTAAGCCAGACGCATTCAATTCCATTGCGATACCGCTGTCCGCGATTCGGCGCAGCGCTGCGTTTTCAAACTCGGCTTTCTCTGCATTCTGTTCCGGAGCAGGAGCGAATCCAAAACGCTTGATCACATCGAAATGACCGACAATATCATAGAAGCCCGTATTCGCCGCACGTCCGACTGCATCATAATACTGCCGGTATACTTCAAGCGGATCGCGTCCTTCCCACTGCGCCGTCTGACGGAAATCAGTGACATCCCATTCCCCGAGAAAATGTACCGAACCGATCACGTAATCCCATGGATAAGCATTTACGATTCGCTCGATCTCCTCTTCATAGCCTTCAATATAATCGCCTTCGAGCCCTAATCGGATATCGATCTGCTCCCGGTACTTCTCTTTGAGCGCCAGTACTTCCTCGACATAGCGCGGCAGCTCGTCCATCGGCATGGCCATCTCCGGATAATAATTCGCCGGATTAATGTGAATCAGCGGCATATGGTCCGACAATCCCAGCTGTCCAAGACCCAGCTCGATGCCCTGCAGTACGTACTGTTCCAGCGTACCAACCGCATGCCCGCAGCGTTCATGATGCGTATGATAATCGATCAGCATACAAATTCTCTCCCGTCGTCTAATATTCAGGTCGTCCAAATATTCAAGTCTTCAAGATGCAGAAAAGCGGCGATCCGCTCCGGTCTCCTATCCCCGGGCGTCCGCCGCACTCCTTTTTCTGCCCATCGATTCAGGATCCGCCGGACATTCCCAATCTGCTGACCACTCCTGCTTCGACAAACGTTTCCGCTCTAGTCGCGGCGCGGACGTTCGTGGCGACGGGCCAGTTCGTCCATGATCTCGTCGAGCGGCAGCTTGCGCTCCTGCAGCAGCACCAGCAGGTGATAGATCAGATCGCTTACTTCAAGCCGCAGCTCGGCGTTGTCGCCGTTTTTGGCTGCGATAATCGACTCTGCCGTTTCTTCGCCGACTTTTTTCAAAATCTTGTCGATGCCCTTCTCGAACAGGTAGGTCGTATAGGCGCCTTCCGGCCGTTCGATATACCGCTCTGCGATAATTCCTTCCAGCTCGGCCAGCACTTCAAAGCGTCCATTGGAAGCGGAACTTCCGCCGACAGACGGATTCACCGATTCCGGTTCCATCCCAAGCACCCGCTCGCTCTCTGCGCCGGCTTGACTTGGAGCGGCAGCAATCGACTCCGCCGATGTCACTGCAGCACCGTTCTCAGCCGCCGATTCCAACGTTGTCTTATTGAAGAAGCAGCTTACCCGTCCCGTGTGGCAGGCCGGTCCGGCCGGCTGCACGCCAACGAGCAGCGCGTCGCCGTCACAATCGTAGCTCAGCGAAACGATCCGTTGCACATTGCCTGACGTAGCGCCTTTGTGCCAGAACTCCTGACGTGAACGGCTCCAGAACCATGTCTCGCCCGATTCAATCGAACGGCGCAGCGATTCTTCGTTCATATAGGCCAGCGTCAGTACTTCCCCGCTCTCCGCGTCCTGTACAATTACCGGGGCCAGTCCCTGCGCATCCCATTTCACATTCGCCGCGAACTCTTCCGGCAAAACCGTTACATCCGTGTCTCGATTCATCTGATTTCGACTCCTTTTTGCTTCAATTGGTTCTTCAGGTCTGGAATCGCGATCTCTTTATAATGAAAAATGGTCGCCGCAAGTCCCGCATCCGCAGCGCCTTCCGTAAATACATCATAGAAGTGTTCCGATCTGCCGGCTCCGCCCGAGGCGATGACCGGCACCGACACTTCGCGGCATACCGCACGTGTCAGGTCCAGATCGAACCCGTCTTTTGTACCGTCTGCGTCCATGCTTGTCAGCAGAATTTCACCCGCTCCAAGCGATTCCGCCTTTCGTACCCATTCCAGTGTCCGAATCCCTGTCGGCTTGCGTCCGCCGTGCGTGTAGACTTCCCATTCCTTCCACTCGGGATTGTACTTGGCGTCCACCGCCAGCACGATACATTGCGAACCGAATCGGCGAGCGCCTTCGGAAATCAGCTCTGGCCGCAGCACTGCCGCCGTGTTGACTGCCGTCTTGTCGGCACCGGCACGCAGAATACGCTTCATGTCGTCCACCTGCGAGATGCCGCCGCCGACCGTGAACGGAATCGTAATCTCGCCTGCCGTCTGACGTACGACCTCGACCATCGTTGCCCGTCCTTCCACCGAAGCGGAAATATCGAGGAATACCAGCTCGTCCGCGCCTTCCCGGTCATAGACCGAAGCCAGTTCGACCGGATCGCCGGCATCGCGCAGATTGACGAAATTAACCCCTTTGACCACGCGTCCGTCTTTTACGTCCAGACACGGAATAATTCGTTTCGCGAGCATGCGGCTCCCCCTTCCGAATACCTTTTGCTTACTATTCTATCGCTTAACGTCCAACCGCGGCCAGTGCCGATGCCAGATCGATATTTCCTGTGTACAGCGCTTTGCCGACGATAGCGCCCCCGATTCCCTCCTGTACATGTGCCGCCAGACGTTCCAAATCCCCCTGCACGGTAACGCCGCCGGAAGCGATCACCGTTTTGCCAGACGCTTTCGCCAGGCTCAAAATCGCTTCCACGTTTGGCCCCTGCATCATGCCGTCACGCGAGATGTCGGTAAAGATAAACGTTTCCGCTCCTTTTGCCGCCAGTTCCTTCGCCAGATCTTCCGCTTTAACTTCGGACGTTTCCAGCCAGCCGCGTGTCGCGACAAAGCCGTTTCTCGCATCGATCCCGATTGCCGCGCGGTCGCCGTATTCGGCCAGTACTTTTTCCGTAAAAGCTTTATCTTCGATCGCGGCCGTGCCCAGAATAACCCGACTGACGCCGAGCGACAGCAGCAGCTTCACGTCTTCAAACGTACGCAGCCCGCCGCCGATCTGTACGGGAACATTCAGCGCCGAAGCGATGTTTCCGATCAGCTCGTGATTGACCGGACGGCCTTCTTTTGCTCCATCAAGATCGACCAGGTGGACGTATTTGCCGCCGAGCGCTTCCCACTGCTTCGCCGCATCCAGCGGACTTTCGTTAAATACCGTTTCCTGGGCGTAATCGCCCTGCAGCAAACGCACGCATTTGCCGCCGCGGATATCGATTGCCGGATATATTGTAAATGCCGTCATATACAGCTCTCCTTTTCGCTTATCCAAAATTGTTCGCTCTTCGTTATACGCTCGCTTGTCCTTCGGACAGCTTTAGGAAATTCCGCAGCAGACTCATTCCCAGCTCTCCACTCTTCTCAGGGTGGAACTGCATGCCGTAGACGTTGTCTCGTCCGACAATTGCCGTGACCGGCAGTCCGTAATCCGCCGATGCGATCAGATCGTTCGGCTCAGTCAGCTCTACATGGTAAGAGTGGACGAAGTAGACATGCCCCTGCTCCAGCCCGTCCAGCATAGGCTCATCAGCACGTGTAAAGTTCAGCCGGTTCCATCCCATATGCGGGACTTTCAGCTCTCCGGCTTCAAAACGTACAGCGCGTCCCGGCAGAAGACCCAGCCCTTCATTCTCTCCGTGCTCATGGCTGCCGTCGAACAGCAGCTGCATGCCGAGACAGATGCCGAGCAGCGGCTTGCCTTCACCCGCAGCGCGGCGCATAACCAGATCCAGACCGGTGTCCCGGAGATGGTTCATCGCATCGCCGAACGCGCCCACGCCGGGCAGCAGTACGCTGGACGACCGCATAATCTCCACCTCGTCACCGGTGATCAGATAATCGTAGCCGAGCCGCTCGACCGCCTTGCTGACGCTGTGCAGGTTGCCCATTCCGTAGTCGACGATGGCGATCGTCATACTACAGCACTCCCTTCGTCGACGGAATACCGGTTACGCGAGGATCGATCGAGGTTGCCTCGTCGAGTGCGCGTCCGAGCGCCTTGAATATCGCTTCGATCATATGATGCGTGTTGCGGCCGTAGTGCACGATAACATGCAGCGTAATCCGCGATTCCAGCGCAAACTTCCATAGGAATTCATGTACCATCTCCGTTGAGAATGTACCAACCAGATTCGACGGATACTCTGCGCGGTATTCGAAATGCGGCCGTCCGCTTACGTCGATAATGACTTGGGCTAATGCCTCGTCCATCGGAATGAATACATTGGCATAACGCTTGATCCCGCGTTTGTCACCAAGCGATTCCAGCAGTGCGCTGCCGAGGCAGATGCCGATATCTTCGACCGTATGGTGATCGTCGATATCAATATCTCCGTCCGCGTCCACTTTCAGATCGAACTGTCCGTGTTTGGCAAACAGGTCGAGCATATGATTGAGAAAAGGAACCCCTGTCGAGATCTCCGATACGCCTGTGCCGTCAATTCCATACGACAGCTTGATATCCGTTTCGTTCGTTTTGCGTGCGATACTCGCACTCCGCACATTGGCTTGGTTGTTTTCCGTCATGATCCGTCCTCCGTCCTCTTCTCCATTTTCCGATCAATCTATCACAGTGTCGTTCCATATCATTTACTATCCTTATTATCATTAGTTATCTATTATTATTGTTTACTACCGTTTTTATTTATTATTGTGTACTATCGTTGCTGCCTATTATTATCGTTTATTCGCCCTGCGGACGCTCCGGCCCTTCTTTTTGCACTCGGATCTCGATCGCTCTTGCGTGACCTTCCAGTCCTTCGCGTCGTGCCAGCTCCATAATCGTCGCTGCATTTTGCATCAGCGCCTGCTTGCTGTACTGGATCAGGCTCGATTTCTTAATAAAATCGTCCACATCAACCGGCGAGGCGAAACGTGCTGTACCGTTGGTCGGAATAATATGGTTCGGACCTGCGAAGTAATCGCCTACCGGTTCTGAACTGTAAGGTCCCAAGAAGATGGCTCCGGCGTTCTCGATCAGGCCGAGGTAATCGGTCGGATTCTGCACCATAACCTCCAGATGTTCTGGCGCCAGCCGATTGACGATTGTGATCCCTTCTTCAATGCTTTCCGTAACGATAATTGCGCCGTAGTTCTCAATCGAAGCGCGCGCGATCGGTTCCCGCGGCAGCAGCGACAGCTGCCGCTCCACTTCCGCCGATACATATTCCGCCAGCCGCTCCGATGTCGTCACCAGAATAGCCGACGCCAGTTCGTCATGTTCCGCCTGTGACAGCAGATCGGCCGCCACGTATTCCGGGTCGGCCGTTTCGTCGGCAAGGACGATAATTTCGCTTGGACCGGCCAGGCTGTCGATATCGACCAGCCCGTAGACTTCGCGCTTCGCCAGCGCAACGTAGATGTTGCCGGGTCCGCAGATCTTGTCGACCCGCTCGATGCTCTCCGTTCCGTAAGCCAGCGCCGCAATCGCCTGCGCGCCGCCAACCCGATAAATTTCGGTTACGCCCGCTTCCGCAGCGGCAACCAAAATATACGGGTCGATGCCTTCGCGACCGCCCGTTGCCGGCGGCGTTACCATCACAATCTCCGGCACGCCCGCTACTTGAGCAGGAATCACGTTCATCAGGACCGAAGACGGATAAGCAGCTTTGCCGCCCGGCACGTATACGCCGACCCGGCGCAGCGGACGAATAATTTGTCCAAGCATGCCTCCATCTGGCTGAAGTTCCATCCACGAGTTGCGCTTCTGCCGTTCGTGATAGACCCGGATATTTGCTGCAGCGGCTCTGATCGCGTCCACGAACGATGCTTCGACCCGGCCGTACGCTTCCTGCAGTTCCGCGTCCGTTACGCGAAGCTCCGAAGCCTGAAGCTTCGTCCGATCAAAACTTTCCGTATAGCGCAGCAGGGCCGCATCGCCTTCCGCTTTGACGGAGCCGACGATTGCCTTGACCGCCGCCACTTGTTCCTCCGAGCCGTATTCCACGTCCCGACGCAGATCGAACTGCGCCGCTGCTACAATCTTCATGGTCTTTCCTCCCGCTCTTCATCTGCTTCTATTCATTAAGAATTGCTCAGGATTTCACCGTTCCCGGCCATTACTTTTTCCAATTGGCTGCACAGCTGCTGAATCTCATCATTCTTCATTCGGTAGCTGACCCGATTCGCAATCAGTCGGCTCGTAATGCCGAAGATGCTTTCCCGCTCGACCAATCCATTATCTTTCAATGTCTGCCCCGTTTCCACCATATCGACGATTCGGTCGGCCAATCCGATCAGCGGAGCCAACTCGATCGAACCGTTCAGCTTAATAACCTCGACCTGTTCGCCCTGTTCACGGAAATAACGCGTCGCCACGTTCGGATACTTGGTCGCCACCCGCAGATGGATGCCCGGCTGCCAATCCGGCAGTGCGATTACCGACATCCGGCATCTGGCGATGCCCAGATCCAGCAGTTCGTATACATCACGGTTCTCCTCAAGCAGCACGTCCTTACCGACGATTCCGATATCGGCTACGCCATATTCTACATATGTCGGCACGTCAACCGGTTTTGCCATAATGAATTCCATGTTCGCTTCCGGAATCGGAATAACCAGCCGGCGCGAATCGTCAACATCGTCCGGAATAAAGATGCCGGCTTCGCGGAACAGCTGCGCCGCTTTCTTGTAGATGCGCCCTTTCGGCATCGCTACCTTCAGCACTTCTGCCATGTCTCTCTCCTCCTCTTGTCAGGATTATTTTACCGATTGATTTTCACCGGTGAAACGAAGTACTCGGCTGTATCGGCCACCTTGCTCCCCATCGGCGTTAGCAGCTTCTTGTGTCGAAATGGCGGACTCTTCACGTTCCGCAGAAAGTCTTGTAACCGCCGTACGTCCTTCCGCACGAAGCCGTCCGGCCTCGGCCAATGCCTCTGCCCGCCGGTTCGTATCGTAAACGATCAGCACCGGAAGTTCCTCTTCCGACTCCGGATCTTCGACGCCGTCGAGAATCCGATTCGTCTTAAGCGCGAATCCGGTTGCCGGTATATCGCGCCCAAACTGCCGCAGCAGATTGTCGTAGCGTCCGCCGCTGCAGACCGGGAAACCCAATTCGGCGGCGTAGCCTTCAAATACCATGCCCGTATAATAGGAGAAATCCCCGATCATGGTCAGATCGATCAGTACATGCTCCGACACGCCGTAGTCGTCGAGCGCTTCCCAGACGCTGCACAGATGCCGCAGCGACTCCAGTGCAAGCGGATGGCGGCTCAGCCCGGCCGCCAACTGACATACCTCGCGGCCGCCGCGCAGCCGCAGAATGCCCTCGAGCTCCTCCTGCTGCTCCCGGTTCAAGCCAAGTGCTTCCGCAGCTTCCCGGAAGCCGACATAGTCGCGGTGCAGCAGGCGCTCTTTCAGCGCAAGCTGGTCTTCCAAGCGATCCGGCAGCGCCTCGGCGAACAGTCCGTTCAGGAACCCGACATGTCCCAGTGCAAACTTGAACGTCTTCACACCGGCAGCCTGCAGTGAAGCGATCGCCAGCGCGACCACTTCCGCATCCGCCTCCGGCGAACGGTCGCCGATCAGCTCGACTCCCGTCTGAAAGAACTCCGCTTCGCGTCCTGCCTCTTCTTCAATGGCCCGGAACACATTCGCATGATACGACAGCCGCAGCGGCAGCGGTTCGTCACGAAGCAGCGACGAAGCAGCACGTGCGATCGGCGCAGTCATATCCGAACGCAGCACCAGCGTCTGACCGCGGTTGTTAAGCAGCTTGAACAACTTGCGGTCCGATGTCGAACTGGCGATACCTACAGTATCGTAATATTCGATCGTCGGCGTTTTGATCGGCTCATAGCCCCAGCGCGACATACAGTCGAGCACACTGTGTTCAATCCGGCGCAGTCGCTTCGTCGCGCGCGGCAGATAATCCCGAACGCCAACCGGTTTTTCAAATCCCTTCGGTTTGGACATTTTGTTCACCCCTATGGTTCGTCTCTAATGGCTATCCAGTTATTTCACAATCTAATTACTCTCCAGTTACTACCCAGCTTGATCTATTTATACCCGATTTCGGAGCAGGCTCTTCTTCCCTTCGATCAGGGTAGGCCTGTATCTTATCGGATTCATCCGAAATCCTCGACAATTCCCTTCGCAAACGATAACATCGTTTGCTTCACCATGGTACAGTGATAACATGGTAGTAAAATAAAGCGTACGGATATATTAGCACTTTTCCCCGGGTAGAGTCAACGAGCACATTTATTGAATCGTCCAAAAAAGAAATACAGAAAAACCCTCTCCCAAAGTATAAGGAGAGGGTTTTCTTTCTCATCTTACATACCGGATGCCTGCCCCGACCCGGAGGATCAGCATCCGAGAATTGGACGGCGGATCCCTCCCGCCGACCTGTCATTGTTGTCGCCGGCTCCCTGTGCTTTGCGCGCTGTGGCTTACGGCCGCAAGAGGAACGCACGGCGCACCGCTCACACGTTGCGATTGGTTGCCGAGGCTGGTGCGGACGGACCCGTTTTCTTTTTACGCAGAGAAGCCGGAATATTCCCCAGCAGCACCCATGCCCCTGGAATCCAGCGTAGAATCAACTGTGTGACGATCCAGGATACAATAAGCGCGCAGAGCAGACCGCCATAGACCCAAGCAAAATACGTGACCGATCCCAAATGGAAACGTTCGAAAAACCAGTCATACGTATCCCGGTAATAACCGAGTACCAGGGGGTGAACGAGATATACGGCAAAAGACAATTCGCCGAGCCGCGTCAGCAGCTTGACCAGCCATTTCGGTCCCTTGCGGAACAGGACAAATGCAATTCGCATCAGGACCATCGCGGTTAGCATCGTATGAAGATTCCACAGCAGTTCATACCAGAGCGAGTCGGCAACCATTTGGTGCAGTCGAACTTCCTGATAGAACCATACATGAACACCAACAACGACTGCCCAAGACACCCATAATGTCGTGTTCCAGAACTTGGCCTTGGGAGACAAATCTTTGGCATCATTCATCAGCCATCCACGTATCTTGTCGAAATGGATAGCGAGAAAAGCGCCAATCATGTAGTAGGACAAGTATGTAATTGCAAGATTCCCTTTGGATGGGTAGTGCAGCTCGTATTTGTTCCACAACACAAATCCCCACTGCAGAACAAGACCAATGGGAATAGCCCAACGCGTAAACCATTTGGAAGACTTGAACAGCAGCAGCAGCAGCGGGAACAGAATATAGAACTGAACACTGATATACACAAAGTAGAGGTGCGTATAAGCTTTGCCTTCCGTCAAGTTTTTCCAATAACGAGCGAGCATATCGCTGTAAGTCTCTGCACCTGTTCCAAGCGTACCCGCCACATGCATCTTATAGATGAAATACACGGCCGAGATCAACACGTAAGGAAGGAGAATGTAAAGCATTCGCTTTTTGTAGAATCCTCCAACCAGCTTTCCATTGAGTGGACGGTTATAGTAGTTGTAGAACAGTACGAAGCTGCTCAGCATAATGAACGAAGGCGTACCATAACGGAAAAACACATTAATGAAATTGATCAAATAAAAACCTTTCAGATGAACCGATGCCATCGTTGCGAACGATGTGGCATGCACATGCAGCACACCCAGGATGGCCAGCGCACGGAACGTATCCAGCTGCGGCAGCCTTTCTTTCTTTACAGATACAGAACTCAAATTAATTACTCCCTTCTCCGGCCGCTTGTTTCAATTGTCTTCTTAAAAGCGATCCGGCTCGTCTCCTAGCTTGCTCCGGTCTCTGCTTATCGAAACGAAAAGCGGGACGGCTGTATCGCCCCCCGCTCTGCGCCATCTCGCATAATATCCGACATGTGCGCCATATGTTCCTTCTCAATGAGTTCCGAAAAAAGCTAAGCTGCGAGCACTTTTTCTCCAGGTTATCACTTAAGGATTTTTTCGTTCGATCGTCCGCAGCGGATTTCCGCCGACGAATGTTCCCGCCTCCACATCGCGATGGACAACCGAACCGGCAGCCACCACTGCACCGTCACCGATTGTTACACCGGGCAGAATCGTAGAATTGGCACCTATCATGACTTCATCTCCAATGACGACCTCGCCGAGACGGTATTCACGAATCAAATACTCATGTGCCAGAATAGTCGTATTGTAGCCAATGACTGTGTTGCGTCCAATCGTAATCTTTTCCGGAAAAAAGACATCGACCATAACCATAAGGCCGAAAGCCGTATCCCGACCCACTTTCATGTGGAGGATACGGCGGTAAATCCAGTTTTTCAATTCCAGAGCCGGGCAGTAACGCGCAATCTGGATAAAAATAAAGTTTTTGACGCCCTTCCATGGGCTGACCGTCTTGTAGATCTGGCGTAAAGCATTCGGACCGTCTTCAACGAAGTGTCGCTCCGTTTTTCTCATGCTTCTTTACGCTCCGTTCCGGTCAGCTTGTACAAGTCGCGCATATCATACAGAATGTGATCCGGTCCGTAGCCCGAGAGCACCTGTTCACCCTTCAGCGACCAGGCGACTGCTGCGGAACGTACTCCGGCATTTTGAGCCGATTGAATGTCGGCCGGACTATCGCCAACCATCAATGTAGTATTCGGATCGGCTCCCATAATCTCAAGCGCCGTCAGTACCGGCTCGGCATGCGGCTTCGGATTCGTGATGTCTGTAACGGTCACAACCGCATCCATATAGCGATACAGGTCGAACATTTCCAGCACCTTCATCGTAGTCGGCCGAATCTTTGTTGTCACAATGCCAAGCCGAATGCCTGCCGAATGCAGATTCTGTACAACCTCCTGCACGTAAGGGAACGGATTGACCATCGCATCGTGATGCGTCAGATTATAAGTGCGATATGCTTTTTCCAATTCATGCACATCTTCCAGACCGGAAAATACGCGCAGCTGGTTTTCCAGTGTCGTGCCCATATGCGGAATGATCATTTCCCTGGTCAACTGGACGCCGCTTACTGCATGGATAAAAGAATCGATGATCAGCTCATTTGTATCGATAATCGTACCGTCCAGATCGAACAATACTGTCTTGATTGCAGAACTCATGCTGTCACTCCTTACGCACAGAATCTTCGCCTTGGGGCGGTGTGTCGTTCCGATCTACCGATGAAGCTCGATCCGTATTGTTTTTTTTGACAGCCGGACGCTCTACCGCAGAAGAAGCTTCCGGACGATGATGTTCATCCACCGCTGCAGGTGCGTTCTCCAACTTCGACGAAACGATCGGATCAGAATATCGGATATTCGCCTGACCGTTCTTGCGGCGAATAATGATCAGTGCAATCGCGACAACGAAGAATACAATCGCGAGCAGCTGAGAAATCCGTATATTGCCGTAAGCCGGATCAAGGTAGCCTTCCGAGAATCCGAGCCAAGTCATCGGAGTCCACAACCCGTCGATCAGCGAAACCAACCAACCCGGACCCTGAAATGCCAGACTGTCCGTACGCAGCGCTTCGATAAAGAAACGGCCGATCGCGTACCAGATAAAGTACCCGATAAAGATTTCACCCGCACGGACAAATTTCTGTCGGCGAATAATAAAGATCAAAATAATACCGAGAAGATTCCAGCACGATTCGTACAGGAACGTGGGATGACGAAATATGCCTTCGATATTCATCTGATTGACGATAAAGTTTGGCAGATGCAGCGTTCCCCGGAGGAAACTTTCTGTCGTCTCGCCACCGTAGGCTTCTTGGTTAATGAAGTTGCCCCAACGGCCGATAAGTTGACCGGCCAGCAGGCCCGGCGCGCAAATATCCGCGATTCGCCAGAAACTGTACCCTTTAATCCTTGTATAGATGATTCCGCACAATACGGCTCCGATCAGCGCACCATAGATTGCGATGCCGCCTTCCCAAATAGCAAAAATTTTAATCGGATTGTTCTTGTACTGATCCCATTGGAAAGCCACATAGTAGATTCGGGCACAGATAATTGCCGACGGAACGCCGAACAGCAGAATATCCATAAACAGCTCCTGTGACAGTCCGAACCGTTTACCTTCGCGCATCGCGAGCAGCAGGCCGGCTACAGCACCCAGACCAAGAATCAGCCCATACCAATGTACCGCTATAGGTCCGATTTTGAATGCGATCGGATCGATCGCCAGTAATGCTCCCATTCCTTAATCCTCCTAGTCCAGATCGTCCATGTCGTCAGCAATGGTCGCGGTCAATTTATGGGTAAATTGCTGCGCCGCATTGTAACCCATACGCTTCAGACGGAAGTTCATTGCCGCTACCTCGATAATTACAGCCAGATTTCGGCCGGGGCGAACCGGAACGGTAACGAGCGGAACGTCCGTATCGATAATGCGTGTCGTCTCTTCATCAAGGCCCAGGCGATCATACTGCTTGTCCGCCTGCCAGTTCTCCAGACGTACAACCAATGTAATACGCTTATGATTGCGGATTGCGCCGGCACCGAACAAGGTCATAACGTTGATAATGCCTACGCCGCGAATCTCAAGCAAATGACGGATCAGTTCCGGCGCTGTTCCATCGAGCTGATTGTCAGCGCTCTGACGAATTTCGACCGCATCATCGGCGATCAGACGATGGCCGCGCTTGACCAACTCCAGCGCCGTCTCACTTTTACCGATGCCGCTGCTGCCCGTAATAATAATCCCTACGCCATAGACGTCTACCAGCACACCGTGAATCGTTGTTGTCGGAGCAAGCTTGCGTTCCAGGAAACCAGTCACGCGGCTGGATAGACTGGTCGTAGACATCCCGCTTCTCAATACCGGAATATCCCGTTCGGAACTGATCTGAACCAGTTCTTCGGGTACATCGAAAGATCGAGTCACAATAATACACGGCGTGTCTTCATTACAGAGCCTGCTCATGCGATCCAACTTGTCTTCCTTCGAGAGCATATGATAAAAAGTCAGCTCGGTCTTACCCAGCAGCTGAATCCGCTCCGGCGAATGATACTCGAAGTACCCGGCCATTTCGAGCCCTGGTCGGTTCAGGTCGTCGACAACAATTAGGCGTCGCAGTCCTTTTTCGCCCGATACGACTTCGAACTGAAATTGTTGGACCAACTCGGCTACTTTTACCTTTTTAGCCATTCCGTATTCTTCCCTTCTCATGGTCATTCTGATATGGAATCGTCAACCAGCTGTTTACACACTATCTTATTCATCGTAAAGGAAATGCCCGTTGAAAGCAATGCTCGTTCGCCCGCCGACCATACGAAAAAGCCGCCCGAGAGGGCGGCTTGCTATGCTCGCTTGTTCAGCAAACAAAATTATTTCATATCGTAAAAGACGTTCATTTCCGAATCTCTGTCGAAGATGTGCACTTTATTCATGTCGATAGCCAATTTGACTTTCGAACCTTCACGTACACTCGAACGACCGTCTACACGCGCGATTGTCGTTTCAACGCCCAAACCGCTCAAGTACAGAAGCATTTCGTGACCGAGGTTCTCGGTAACTTCTACGCTTGCAGCAAAGATTGTGTTTGGCGAAGCTTCCAGGAATACTGGCTCTTCGTGAATGTCTTCTGGACGGAGGCCCATGATAACTTCCTTACCGACCAGGGATTTGTCACGCAGAATTTGAGCTTTGCCGCGAGGCACTTCAACGTCAAGTCCTTGAGCCTGGAAGTGCAGTGCAGTTCCATTATCAACCAGTTGACCGTTGATGAAGTTCATTGTCGGGGAACCGATAAATCCGGCAACGAAGATATTCGTCGGATTGTTGTACAGTTCTTCCGGCGGAGCTGCCTGCTGAATGATGCCGTCTTTCATAACGACGATGCGATCGCCCATTGTCATGGCTTCGATCTGGTCGTGTGTTACGTAGATGCATGTTGTTTCAAGGCGTTTAACCAGCTTTGTAATTTCGGCACGCATCTGACCGCGCAGTTTAGCATCCAGGTTGGAAAGAGGCTCGTCCATCAGGAAGACTTGCGGATCCCGGACGATAGCGCGTCCCAAGGCAACCCGCTGACGCTGACCGCCGGAGAGGGCTTTAGGTTTACGCTCAAGCAGATGTTCGATATCGAGAATTTTCGCCGCTTCACGTACGCGTCTCTCGATTTCGTCCTTTTTCACTTTACGCAGCTTCAGACCAAACGCCATATTCGAGTACACGTCCATGTGTGGGTAAAGGGCGTAGGACTGGAATACCATCGCGATATCGCGGTCTTTCGGAGCAACGTCGTTTACGACGCGGTCACCGATATACAATTTGCCTTCGGAAATTTCTTCAAGACCCGCGATCATACGCAGTGTCGTCGATTTTCCGCAGCCGGAAGGACCGACCAGGACGAGGAATTCTTTGTCTTTGATGTCAAGGTTAACGTCGACTACCGTTGCTTTGTCGGAACCTGCGTATTTCTTGTAGATATGTTCTAAGCGTACACCAGCCATTGAATGTTGCCTCCCTGTATTAAGGATATGTGTATAGCGCTAAACTGCTTTCTGTGACCTGTTTCCATAGTAACCTGTATGCGCTTTCTTGGCTATCTACAAACTGCACAAAAATCCGCTCAGTCTTTTGTCACTTTATCCAATAGCAAGGCCAGCTTCATCAATACCGCGTCTCTAAAGTTCCGCACATCAAGTCCTGTTTCCTGCTTTACTTTATCTAATCTATAGATCAGCGTGTTCCGGTGAATATACAACCTTTTCGCCGTCTCACTGACGTTGCAGTTCATCTGAAAAAATGTCTCCAGTGTTGTCAGTGTCTCGCTATCCTCCATAATGACTGAGCGCCCTTCAATCTGCTCCATGAATCGTTCTCTTTGCTCTGTCGGGATACTGTAGACCAGACGCTCCACTTCCAACTCCCACGGCAGATGTACATTGCGCGTTACATGGAAAGTTTTCCCCAGAAATACGCTCTCTCTCAGCAAACGCAGAGCCGCCACCAGACCATGCGCAGGCTGCAGCGGTTCGGACACCGACAAGTTGAAAATGCCCCTCCACTCACTTGCAATCAATTCGTACAAACCGAGACCGAAAGCTTCCAGCAGTTCATGAACAGATTCGTCTTCTTCGCTTCGCTCTTCGGATATTTCGAGTACATCCAGACGATCGACCAGCAGCAGCCACTCCCGACTGCGCAGCGGTACAACCAGCACCTCCCGCTCCAAAAATGTAGATAGCAGCTGATGCAGCTCTTCATAGCCGCCAAGCGAATTCTGTGTACCTTCACAGATCAGCAGGAAGGGAATCATTTCCGTAAAAAGACGGTTCTTCAACAGCAGCGTGTCCGGAAGCTCTTGAGGCGATTCTGCATGTTCCAACTTCTCAGAGAGCCAGAATCCTAACTGCTGTACTCCCGATTCTTCTTCCGGAAGAGGAATTACGGCATCCGAAACCGCTGAATCCAGCAGCAAAGCAATCAAATCGCAAATAGCAGGATCCATCCGATCATCTTCAATTTTGAAAACAAGCTGTTCTTCCGTATTCGAATGGACATTAGGTATCAAAAACCAGGTTGCTCCGGACTCGACTATTCCTTTACGGTTCCAAAGTTCAGATTCCGGCTGTTCGATTACCCTCTGGGAGTTTTTATGCTCAGCAGCTTTAAGCATATTTTGCCAACGGGCATTCTTTAACTTCAACAGTACAACCGGTTTGCCAACAATCGACTCCAACCGTCCCCTGATCTCCTGCACATTCATAGCACGCCCTCCAACACCCGTTTCTTTTTATCTTAACATAAGCCTGAATATGCAAAAAAGCCGCATCCCGTTAATACGGGACACGGCTTCTTGATGAGCCATGAAGGACTCGAACCTTCGACACCCTGATTAAAAGTCAGGTGCTCTACCAACTGAGCTAATGGCTCTCATAATAAAAACTGGTGGAGGCTGATGGATTCGAACCACCGAACTCGGAGAGAACAGATTTACAGTCTGCTGCGTTTGGCCACTTCGCTAAGCCTCCAAAATATAAAGATGGCTCGGGACGGAATCGAACCGCCGACACAAGGATTTTCAGTCCTTTGCTCTACCAACTGAGCTACCGAGCCATACTCCATGAATCTTGTTATTCAATTAAATTAAATGGCGGAACCGACGGGATTTGAACCCGCGATCTCCTGCGTGACAGGCAGGCATGTTAACCCCTACACCACGGTTCCAGACCAAATAATGGTGCCGGCGAGAGGATTCGAACCCCCGACCTACTGATTACAAGTCAGTTGCTCTACCAACTGAGCTACACCGGCATATGATGGTGGAGGCTGAGGGGCTCGAACCCCCGACCCTCTGCTTGTAAGGCAGATGCTCTCCCAGCTGAGCTAAGCCTCCATGGGAATAAAGATTAAAGATAGCGGCGGAGGGGATCGAACCCCCGACCTCACGGGTATGAACCGTACGCTCTAGCCAGCTGAGCTACACCGCCATGTTACAAGTGCCAATTTCTCTTCTATTATAAGAAGGAAATGGCGGAGAGAGAGGGATTCGAACCCTCGCACCGCTAACGCAGTCTAACCCCTTAGCAGAGGGTCCCCTTATAGCCACTTGGGTATCTCTCCAAACCGGTTTTTCCGTGTGATTATTCTCACCGAACATCATCCAGGAAAATAATCCTCACCAGAAAGGACATGCATCTTGCAGTTACAGGATTTGCACCCTGAAAACTGGATCCGAAACAATCTATCTTTGCGTCAACAAAGTGTGCTTTCTTTGAGAAAGCGATAGGATAAGCCCTCGACCGATTAGTACAGGTCAGCTCCATACATTGCTGCACTTCTACCTCCTGCCTATCTACCTCGTCGTCTACAAGGGGTCTTACTACTTGCGTATGGGAAATCTCATCTTGAGGGGGGCTTCACGCTTAGATGCTTTCAGCGTTTATCCCTTCCGCACGTAGCTACCCAGCGATGCTCCTGGCGGAACAACTGGTACACCAGCGGTGCGTCCATCCCGGTCCTCTCGTACTAAGGAC
>NZ_KB899319.1 GCF_000378145.1 Saccharibacillus kuerlensis DSM 22868
AATCCTGATTGGGCTTTAGCAATAAAGCCGCTAAGCGAAATGTTTGAATTGGAGCGAATTTTGGATTCCCTACCCGAGGATGTCTCATCCGCAGGAAGGAACCAAGCAGAGCGAAAAGGCAAACATGGAGCGCCTATGGTTTGGTGGTGATGGCAGAGGGGTTCCACACGTTCCCATCTCGAACACGACCGTTAAGCCCTCTAACGCCGATGGTACTTGGACCGCAGGGTCCTGGGAGAGTAGGAAGCTGCCAAGCCGATGAAAAAGAGCCTTTTCCGTGAACAGCGGAGAAGGCTCTTTTGTTATAGGGTATTTTTCTTTTGAAGAAATGTTTTGCCTGGGTGGATTGCCACCTTGGTACTTCGCGCTTATAATGGCTCTATTCGAAGTCCTAGCTGCTTCTAAATTACTTACTTCAAAAAAGAAAGGCGATATGCCGATGCTCTCGCGTCTTCAAAAATGGAATACGCTGCGTAATCAGATCTTGACGGTATTCCTTGTTGTTATGGTGATGGTACTACTGATCGTAAGTTTTCTGACCTTTAGATCGGTTTCCTCGCTTTTAAAAAACAATGCGGAAATGCAAATTCGACAGGTTGCCATTGAGGCAAGCGGACGATTCGATTCGCTGTACGAACAGGTTAATATGGTATCGAAACTGGTCACCACAAACGGACAGGTGCAGCAGGCGCTGGCGCAAAATCATTATGATCAGCCGGTCAGCTTCAAAGAACGACAGCGGTTGAAGGGAGTCGTGAATACGATTCAAGCTAATGCCGAAGGCATTTTTTCGTTCGAACTCTATACGGGGGGATTGGAACGAATGCTGCCGCTTGACGACTCCCGGTTAAGCGCTCGAATAACCGCTGACTGGATCCGAAAAGCGGATGAAGCAAAGGGGCAGCTGGTGATGCTCGGATCGGATCCCAGTGATCATAACTATTTTCTTGCGATTCGCAGGGTGAATTTGATGGAGCATAATTACGTCAAAGGAGGATACCTGCTGATCAGCATTTATCGCTCTTACTTCCAATTTGCCAATCAAGAGCTTGCCGATCAGACGAATCAGTACTCCATTCTTTTGGATCGGCAGACGCAGCCTTTAACGTCGAATTATGATGGCCCGGTGGAATCTCTTTTGAGTATTCCGGATACAACGGTGCAGATTCGCAATATGGATTATATTATGACCAAACAATCTTCCGCAGCAACCGGGTGGACCGTTTTGATTTTGACTCCTGTAAGCGCTCTTACCGAAGGGGTTAACGTTGTGCGCTACGGCATCGTTTTTTCCGGCTTTATCGGTTTTGCGATTTACTCCATCTTTTCCTTCTTTCTTTCAACAATGATTACGACTCCAATTCTCAGATTAACCCGAACGATGCAGCAGGCCGGGGAAGGTACGCTGACACTGAATCCTGGAGTTTCTACAGTCAATGAAATCAATGAACTGAACAGTACATACAATCAGCTTGTAAAAGAGACAAATCACTTGATTCACATGGTCTATCAAAAAGAGATCATACGCAGCCACAGTGAACTCAGAGCTCTGCAAGCACAGATTAATCCGCATTTTTTATTCAATGCTCTGGATGCGCTGCGCTGGTCGCTCGAGGACAACGATCAACGGGACTTGGCTGAGCACGTCGTTGCCATGTCTAATTTGTTCCGGTATACGATTACCAAGCAGTCCGGCGAAGATTGGGTACCCATCAAAGATGAAATTCAGCATATCGAAGATTATATGGAAATCATGAAAATGCGCTTTGGAGAGCGATTAAAGTGCCGAATTTCGATATCTTCCGAATGGGAACAGATCGAAATTCCGAAGCTGCTCATTCAACCGTTAGTAGAAAATGCCGTACTGCATGGAGCCGGAAACAAGTTAGGCGACTGTACGGTCAGTGTAACGATACAGCCAGCTGAGAAGAAGAGTCTTCGAATCGTCGTACAGGATGACGGCCCGGGAATGGATGAACAGAAGCGGAGTGAAGTGGAGGCTTCGATGGAGAAAGAAGGCGTACGTTCGACTTATGGTCAAGGCATGGCGATTTCTAACGTGTATAAAAGGCTGCGCTTATACTATCCGAATCAGCCGCAGGAGAAGGTTTTGTCGATCGAGAGCGAGTTAAATCGCGGAACGCGCATATTTTTTGAAATACCGATTAACGGAGGGATGTATGATGCACGCCAAGACGATATTGGTCGTTGATGATGAACCGAGAACAAGACAGGGAATCAAGAAGATGCTTGATACCTGGGGAGAAGGCAGGCATTATATTCTGACTGCGGAAAGCGGAAGAGAGGCGATTGAGATCATTAGGCGGGAGAAGGTCCATATTCTGCTCACCGATATACGCATGCCGGAAGTTACAGGGCTTATGCTGCTGCAAACGATGAAAGAACAAAATCTTTTTCCGGTCGTGATCGTGATCTCTGCCTACTCCGAATTCGAATATGCCAGGGAATCGCTGCGTCTAGGCGTTGTCAATTACTTGCTTAAGCCGATTAGCAGAACCAAACTGATCGAAGCGGTAGAGGATGCACTACGCGTTGAAAAGAAGCAGGAGCGTACGGAAATGATCGAGAAGGTAGTGGATGACCGGTTGGTAAAAGCAAACGAGAACAGCCGGGAGGCCAGAGAACCAATTCGCGATGCTATCCAATACATCGATCAGAATATCCAACAGGAAATCACCCAAAAAGAAGTGGCGGATCATGTACATCTAAATCCCAGTTACTTCAGCGCGCTGTTTAAGGAACAAACAAGGATGACCTTCAGTGAATACGTAACGCGCCGCAAAATTCAGCATGCCAAGCAGCTTCTGATTACGACGAACCTGCCAATCGGCGAAGTAGCGGAGGAATCCGGTTATAAAACGGCTAAATATTTTATCAAAGTCTTCAAAGAATTCGAAGGAATTACTCCAAGCACTTATCGCAAACTCCAAAATGAAAGGGCTTTCTAAAAAAAAGAGAATTTTAGCCAATCGCTGTTACCTTACGCCCTTATCCTCCGAATGATAGACTTTAACTACGCACAACGTACTGCATATCTTTCAAGGGGGTAATCGAATTGGCTAAAAAGAGAGCGCTTTATATTTTATTGTCCGCGGCTACGCTAATCCTTTTCGTATTGTCGGGCTGTTCTTCTTCGGAACCGACGGCCAACGGAAGCGGGGCAAATAACGCAAGCGGCGGTCAAACGGTCGTCAAATTCATGCATTTGTGGCCGGAAGGCAGTTCGAACGCCCAGTACACGATCGCCGACAATATCGTCAAGGAATATGAAAGCAATCATCCGGACGTGAAGATTCAGACCGAGATTTTGGGCAACGATCAGTACCGGGATAAAATTAAAGTCCTGGCTTCTTCCAACGAGCTTCCCGATGTCGGAATGACATGGTCGGACGGATTCATGCAGCCTTACGTTCAGGGCAACTTGTTCACGCCGCTCGACGACGTTATCGAGACAAACCTGAAAGACGCTTTTATCCCGGGCGTGAAAGAATCGTATGCGATCGACGGCAAAACGTACGGCATGCCGCTTGAGCTGAACATCTCCTACATATTCTATAACAAGGAAATTTTCGAAAATCACAATCTGGAAGTACCAAAAACGTTCGAGGAATTCAAAAATGTAGTCAAAACTTTGAATGATAACGGTGTCATTCCTGCAACCGTAGGCAATAAAGAAGGCTGGCCGGGTTCATTCTGGTTCATGTATCTGGCCGATCGGATCGGAGGCCCAACGATCCTGACCGACGTCATTGACGGCAAACTGCAGTTCGACGATCCGGCTATCGTACAGGCTGCGACCGAAGTGCAAAATCTGGTGGATATGAATACTTTTGAAAAAGGCAACAGCGGGCTTTCCAATGACGAAGCGAAAGGCTACTTCATGAACGAACAAGCGGCTATGTTCTTGACGGCAACCTGGGAACTGCCAAACTATACGACCAGTCCCGACGTTGACCAAGCCTTTAAGGATAAGATCGGCTACTTCAAATTTCCGCTGTATGAAGGCGGAAAGGGAACCGATATCAACAGTTACGTAGGCGGCCCTGGAGTCGGATTGTTTGTGGCGGAGAATTCGAAAGTAAAAGATGCCGCCAAAGATTTCGCTGCTTTCTTTGTTAAGGAATGGGGCGCTCGCTCCGTCACCGAAGCCGGTGTCATTCCAGCGACGAAGGTTGATACGGAAGGTATGGATCTCAACCCGATGTATACAGAAATTCTCAACGACCTGAACAGCGCATCCAATGTCACAACTTATTTCGATACCCAAGCAAGTCCGAATGTGGCCGAACTGCATCATGATTTGATCGCCGCCTTGTTCGGCAAGCAGATCACTCCGCAAGAATTCGTCAAGCAGACGCAGGATGCGCTGGACGCCGAATAATCATTCTTCGGAACGTCCCGTATCTCTTCATTGAAGAGGGCATATGGCTCATATGCCCTCTTCTTTTATCCCAAGGGAGGGAACGAGGCAATGAAAACTGTCATGTCCAATAAATGGACGATTGCACTTTATGTATGGCCGGCACTGCTGCTGATCGGCTGCCTGATTTATATTCCGCTTATCATGACCGGCTATTACGGAATGCTGGAGTGGAACGGATTCGGGCCTAGGGAGTTTATTGGTTTGGAAAATTACAGCCGCTTGATGCAGGACAGCATGTTCTGGAAAAGCGCCTACCATTCTTTTCTGCTGGGTCTTTTCTCTACGGCCAGCTTGCTGCTGTATTTAGCCGTCTCCTTGATTTTGGCAAGCAAAATCAAAGGGGCAGAATTGTTTCGCAAAATTTATCTGATTCCCATGCTGCTTTCCTCGGTTGCCATTGCCCAGCTGTGGTCTAAGATTTTCGACCCATCCAACGGAATGATCAATAGATTGCTCATTTCATTAGGCGTAGAGAACCCGCCGCTCTGGCTGTCGGATCCGAATATCGTCCTTTTTGCGATTTTCATACCGATCATCTGGCAGTATGCCGGATTCTATATCATCATTTACGCCGCTGCGCTGAAGAACGTACCGGAAGAAGTTGTCGAAGCTGCCCGGATCGATGGAGCTACGCCGCTGCAAATCGCTCTTCGAGTCAAGCTTCCGCTTATCTCTTCCGTATTCAAGGTAACCATTGTGCTTGCGCTGGTCGGCTCCCTGAAATATTTCGACCTGATTTATGTCATGACGGGCGGCGGCCCAAATCGCGCTAGTGAAGTCATGGCCTCGTATATGTACGGAGAAGCTTTCACCAAGTACAATTTCGGCTACGGAAGCGCCATCGGATTCGCCCTGCTCGTCATCTGTCTGATTGTGACTTGGTTGATTCGTAAGCTTACTACGTCCAAGGACGACTACCAATACTGAAAGGAGGCATAATTTATGAGCGAGTTTGCAGCAAAGAAGCAGTCGGACTTGGGTAAGGAGATGTCGAAGAGTGGACGTTCGGTCGGCAGCAGGCTGGGAACAGGACTGCTCTATCTGATACTCAGTATCCTGGCCGTTTTTCAAATCTATCCCTTGTTTTGGTTATTCCTATTCTCCTTGAAAACAAATCAGGAAGTCTTCAGCGCTTCCCCGTTTTCTTTTCCTCAGGACCCGCAGTGGGGCAATTACGCCAAAGCTTGGACGCAGGGACATATTAACCTTTATTTTTGGAACAGCGTCTGGTATACGGTCGCCGCAGTCGTGCTGACCATCCTATTCGCGAGCTTCGTTACCTTTGCCATCACCCGCATGTACTGGAAGCTGAATCGGCTGGTGCTCGGCTTGTTTATGATCGGTTTAATGATTCCTCTGCACTCGACGCTGATCCCGCTGTTCAGCTTTTTCAAAAACATCGGACTGATCGATAATCCGCTGTCCATCATCCTGTCTTATACGGCTTTCAATTTACCGCTGACGATCATGATCCTGCTCGGCTTCTATCAGACGATCCCCCGGGAGATCGAAGAAGCGGCCGTAATAGACGGCTGTTCGGTGCATCGTATTTTCTTTAGGATCGCACTGCCGCTGACAACGCCGGTTATTGCGACAACGGCCATTATCAATATGATCTACAATTGGAACGAGTTTGTGTTTGTTAACACGTTTATCAACTCGGATCGCTGGAAAACGCTGACGGTCGGGGTCAACAGCTTCGTCGGGCAGTACTTGACAGACTGGGGCGCGATTGGAGCGACACTTATGATCAGCATTATTCCAATTTTGATCGCTTTCATTATTCTAAGCAACCGAATCGTGGAAGGGATGGCCGCCGGTTCCGTCAAAGGCTAACGTAATCGGAGCGCACGAGCCAAGCGATGAAAAAAGGAGGAAGGTTACGCTGCAGCATGAAGACAGGGGTAATTCGAATGTCAGGATGAAAGACGCATTCGATCGACCCTGAAAATAGAAAAACCGGCATCGTCGAAACGACAATGCCGGTTTTTTTGCATGATTTAGACTGGATAGGAGGAATAGGAGGTACGGCAGATTATTCGACAGGATGATCGCAATAATTTCTCTTATAGAAAACAAAATCGTGAAAATATAAAAGCGAAATAAATATGCTGCGATTTTCGAACGAATCACGACTGAAATCCTGCTTGGGTTAAATCACCCGGAGACCGTAGAGTGAATACTCTCAAAAAACGCCCTAAGGCTTTGTATTCATTCGACACCTTCTTCTCATTCTTTTCATCTCGACTCCGTGTTGGCGCAAAGGTAGATCGTTAGGATCCAGTTTTCAGGGTGCAAATATTGTTCGGCTTTGCCGACACAAGATTTGCCTTTGAACTTGGCTTTAGTAATAAAGCCGCTAAGCGAAATGTTTGAATTGGAGCGACTTTTGGATTTCCCAACCGAGGATCTTTGATCTGAAGGCAAGAACCAAGTGGAGCGAGAAGGCAAACATGGAGCGCCTATGGTTTGGTGATGGCAGAGGGGTTCCACACGTTCCCATCTCGAACACGACCGTTAAGCCCTCTAACGCCGAGGGTACTTGGACCGCAAGGTCCTGGGAGAGTGGGAAGCTGCCAAGCCGATGAAAAAGAGCCTTTACCGTGAATACGGTAGAGGCTCTTTTGTGTTTTCAACAGTGAATAGAATGTTGCCATTCCTGCAGTACGGTTTACCTTTTCTTTTCCCGTAGCCCTATTAGGCTGGGAACGATCGATCCAGGAGTGAAGTTACGTATAAATAAGGACTAACAAGCATGATTTAGGCTTTATATAGGAAGAAAAATTCTAGAACTTAGGACGAGCAGGACCTTAATCAAGCTGCGGTAAGCAAAACTGAAGTAAAAGCCCACTCGTAGAAGAAGACTCACAGAATGAATAGAAGTTACTCCCAAAAAGCCCCTGGAGGTTTTTTATTGAGTCTATACCTTCTTCTCATTCTTTTCCATCCAATTCCAGCTATGATAAAGAAGTCAAAGGGGACAGGCAGATCGGTGATCCGGTTGAATGAATAAATCTTGAACCTTAATTATAAATCTTCAATTTAAACAAATGATTGAGTTAGAAAAGTGTGCTGAGAAAGAATGAATTTTTTGAATAGTTAGTTCGTATGGTGCAAACAATCAACCATTATTGGAGGAATATCAGAGTGAAAAGAAATAAAGTCATTCAAGCGGTTTTGGCACTTTCTTTGGTAGTCGGAAGCGGTACAGTTGGAATGGCACAAGCACAAGCGGCTGCTCCTGTAGAGTATAAAGCTTCTTCCAATTTCAGCAAAGATACGCAAGGCTACCAGCAGTGGTATTACGGCCAGATGACCAATGGACAATATGCAGATTTGACCTACAATGCGTCGACAAAGCAGTGGGAAGGCGCTAACGGTTATCCTTGGATAAGTTCAACTGACCTGTATCCAAGCGAAGATTCGGATGCCGTTAGAAAATGGATTTCTCCAGGTGAAGGAACGGTTTCTATTACGGCAATGGCAAGAAAAAGAAATAAAAATGGAGATGGAGCCATTGCCACTATTCGCAAAAACGATTCGGTTCTTTGGACGGAAACGTTAGTGAGCGCTAAAACATTTAGACCCGACGATTTGAATAATATTCCGGTTGAGAAGGGAACAGAAATCTACTTTATTTTAAATAAAAAAGATAATGCTGATTCTGATCAAACACTGTGGAATCCGACAGTGACTTTTACCGAATCGAGCATACCAGCACCAGAACCAGAGCCACAACCAGCACCAACACCAACACCAACGCCAGCACCAACACCAACACCAACACCAACACCAACACCAACACCAACACCAGCACCAACGCCAGCACCAACGCCAGCACCAACACCAGCACCAGCACCAGCACCAACACCAGCACCAGCACCAACGCCAGCACCAGCACCAGCACCAGCACCAGCACCGGCTGCTGACACGGTTTCAGTTACAAGTTTTGGAGCTGTAGCCAATGACGGCAAGGATGACTTGAAGGCCTTTAATGCGGCAGCAAAAGCTGCTAAGTCGCAAAAGAAAAGTTTATCGATTCCGGCTGGAGAATTCACTTTGAGCAATCTCTTCGTTGTTGACGGCATCAGAGTAGTAGGCGCCGGCAAGTCGTCGACCGTACTCGTTTCGACGAACCCGGAAAGAGGATCGATCGATCTGAAGGGCGACAAAGTTGAACTCCGCAATCTTAAACATGAGTATAAAACGACGGTTCCAAGAGGAAACGGAGCACACGAGAAAAACAGTATTACAGTACGCAGTGCTACTAACTTTGTAATTGACAATGTTCATGTTAATAAGTCGAGTACGGCAGGCATCATGATTACTTACGGCTCCGCCAACGGAACGGTAAGCAACAATCTGGTTGAAAATACCGGAGCGGACGGCATTCACATGACGAATTCCACTAACGCGATGACTGTAGAAAACAATGTAGTACGCGGAGTAGGCGACGACTGCATCGCAGTAGTCAGCTACAAAGATGGCGCAGATCTGCCGGTAAGAAACATTACGGTTCGCGGCAATGATGTGGGCTACTACTCGAAAGCTCGCGGTATTACAGTTGTAGGCGGCATGGATGTGCTGATTGAAAACAATAAAATTCAGGATACGCAAATGGCAGGGGTTTATATCTCGGTCGAAGGTTCATACAACACACAGGACGTAAACCGGGTTAAAGTCAACAACAATACAATCAACCATACGGGAATGCAGAAACCACAGAATCACCCGAATATACTCGTCTTTGCTTCGCAAGGTGTGATCGACAATGTAGAGTTCAACAACAACATGATCACGAACGGCGTACACCGCGGTATCGGCGTATGGGGGAATGCAACGATCAAAAACATTACGTTCCGTCAAAACACGCTGATCAATACCAACGGTCCAGCAACCACCTTTACTAACGGGATTATCAAACTCATCGATAACATCGGCTTCTAATAGAAATTCAATTCAGTTGTACTTGTTCATTTGCAGTCTATCGATCATCATCCAATCTTCTCTCATAAAGATTTGAATTCGCAGGGACCAGCTCGCAACTGGTTCCTGTTTTTTATTGGCATTCCATCCATTCAAGACGAAGAAGCACAGATGTAGGTAAAAACAGCCAAACTGATTCGTTAGAATTGAAAAATCCCCTTTTTAATAAGTAGGTTTCTAGGCTAAAAGGAATGTCGAAAAATGGAGCAAGTCCTGCAAGGTAACTAACTTTTTATGAACAGCTAGTTCCTGAGATTCTAAAGTGAGCTTTCTTGTAAACTGTCAAAGGGAATCACCGATATAAGTGCATGTAAGGGCAAAAGCCCGAACTTATAAGGTTCTTTTACAGAAAATTATTCAAATCCGCTTAGGTTTGCTTCTAGGCTTACCTCTCTTTTATTTCAAGTATTTCATTTTCATTCATTGATACAAAGAGAATGCTTGCATGTAAGAAAAGTGCGATTTGAGTCGTATTATGTAGAAAGTAACCTGATCCAAATCTCTTTCTTGCACAGAAAAGGCTGGAATAAGTCGGGTAAAACTAACATCATTGGGGGAACATCAGAGTGGGCAAAAATAACGTAATTAAAATGGTTCTGGCTTTTTCCTTGGCTCTTGGCAGCGGCGTAATGGGAGTTGGACAAGCTCAAGCGAATACGGCTGCACAATATAATGCTTCCACGAGCTATAGCACGACTACACAGGGTTACGGCCAGTGGTACTACGGTCAAATGACTAATGGACAATATACGGATCTGAAATATAATACGACAGTAAAGCGTTGGGAAGGAACGAACGGCTATCCTTGGGTGAATGGAAGTGACATGCACCCGGGAGATACGTCGGATGCCGCAAGAAAGTGGGTATCGCCGGGCAAAGGAACAGTATCTCTGTCGGCTGTAGTAAGAAAAAGAAGTGGCGACGGCGACGGAGTTGTTGCAACAATCCGCAAAGACAGCACAGTTTTGTGGACAAGAACACTGCTCAACACTGCAGACAATACACCGGATAATCTAAACAATATTCCGGTTGAGCAAGGTACAGTCATTTACTTCAGCATCAATAAAAAAGACGGAAAAAACTTTGATCAGACTTTATGGACTCCGACAGTAACCTTTACACCGGCTAGTACGACGCCAGTGGTTGATACAAACAGTATTTCGGTTACGAGTCATGGTGCGGTAGCGAATGATGGTAAGGATGATCTGAATGCATTCAATACGGCAGCTAGAGCAGCCAAGTCTCAAGGGAAAACGCTGACTATTCCGGCAGGCGAATTCATCTTAAGCGACGTCTTGGTGATCGAAGGCATCAAAGTAGTAGGTGCAGGTAGAGCGTCGACCACACTGGTCTCGACAAACCCGGAAAGAGGATCGATTGATCTGAAGGGTGACAAAGTCGAACTCCGCAATCTGAAGCATGAGTACAAAACGACGGTTCCAAGAGGAAACGGAGCACATGAGAAAAACAGCATTACAGTACGCAGCGCTACTAACTTTGTGATCGACAATATCCATGTGAACAGAGCAAGCACGGCAGGCATCATGATCACTTATGGCTCTGCTAACGGAACAGTAAGCAACAATCTGATTGAAAATACCGGAGCAGACGGCATTCACATGACAAACTCCACGAACGCGATGACTGTAGAAAACAACGTAGTGCGCGCAGTCGGCGACGACTGCATCGCAGTGGTCAGCTACAAAGATGGCGCAGATCTGCCAGTAAGAAACATTACGATTCGCGGCAACGATGTAGGCTACTACTCAAAAGCTCGCGGTATTACGGTGGTAGGCGGCACAGACGTACTGATCGAAAATAACAAAATCCAGGAAACACAAATGGCAGGGGTGTATATCTCGGTAGAGGGTTCGTATAACACGCAGGATGTGGATCGGGTTAAAGTCAACAACAACACCATCCGCTACACAGGAATTCAGCAACCGCAGAATCACCCTAATGTACTCGTCTTTGCTTCGCAGGGCGTAATCGACAATGTAGAATTCAACAATAACATGATCAGAGACGGTGCAAGCCGCGGTATCGGCGTATGGGGAACTGCAACGATCAAAAACATTACGTTCCGTCAAAACACGCTGATCAATACCAACGGCGCAGCAACCACCTTTACTAACGGGATTATCAAACTCATCGATAACATTGGCTTCTAAAAGATCTTCAATCCAGTTGTACTTGTTCATTTGCAGTCTATCGATCATCATTCAATCTTCTCTCACAAAGATTTGCTCCTGCAGGGACCAGCTCGCAACTGGTCCCTGCTTTTTTATGCCAATATTCCATTGATCTAAAAATCAAAAAAACGGGATACGGGCAAAACAAACCATTGAATCCTTAAAATCCCTCTATAAAAAGCAAAGCTCTAGGCTAAAAGGAGTGCCAGAAGGTGGAGATTGTCCTGCGGGGTCACTGGCTTTTTATGAATAGCTAGTTCCTACGATTCTAAAGCAAGCCCTTCTATAAACTGTCAAAAGGAATCACCGATATAAATGCATGTAAGCACAAGAACCTGAATGGATAGGCACTTTCACAGACTCTTCTCGAATCCACTTGTGTTCGGTTTTATGCTCAGCTTTCTTTTTACTTCTAAATGCTTCATTTTCCTTCACTAATGAAGGAGCGTAATTGAATGAAAAGTAAGTGAAGTTAGAATCGAATTTTGTGGGGGCATTCTTTCAAGGAGCCTTTATTTCTAAAAAGGCTGAAACAAGTCGGGTAAGAAACTAACATCATTGGGGGAACATTAAAATGGGTAAAAATAAAGTGATTAAGATGGTTTTGGCTCTTTCCTTAGCAGTTGGCGGCAGCGGCGTAATGGGCATGGAACAAGCACAAGCGTCTTCTACTACACAGTATAGAGCTTCTTCAAACTACAGCACAACTACGCAGGGACATCAGCAGTGGTACTATGGAGAAATGATTGACGGAAAATATTCCGACCTACAATACAACGCGGCAAGAAAGCAGTGGGAAGGGGCAAACGGTTATCCTTGGGTAAGAAGCAGCGACTTGTATCCAGGAGAAACTTCAGATGCTGTGAGAAAATGGGTTTCTCCAGGGACTGGAACAGTTTCCATCGCGGCCATGGCAAGAAAAAGAACGCCGAATGGAGACGGAGGCATTGTAACCATTCGCAAGGATGATACGGTTCTCTGGACAGAAACACTGGTCCGTGCCAAAACTTACTATGCCAAAGATCTGAATAACATCCCGGTTGAGCAGGGCACAGAAATTTACTTCATTTTAAATAAAAAAGGTGATACCGTATCCGACCAAACGTTGTGGAATCCGACAGTGACTTTTACTGCCGCTAGCATCACGCCAACACCGGAACCAACACCAACGCCGGAACCAGCACCAACACCGGAACCAGCACCAACGCCGGAACCAACACCAACACCAACGCCGGAACCAGCACCAACACCGGAACCAGCACCAACGCCGGAACCAACACCAACGCCGGAACCAGCACCAACACCGGAACCAGCACCAACGCCGGAACCAGCACCAACACCGGAACCAGCACCAACGCCGGAACCGACACCAGCACCGGAACCAGCACCAACACCGGAACCAGCACCAACGCCGGAACCAGCACCGACACCAGCACCAGCACCAACACCGGAACCAACGCCAGCACCGGTACCAGATGCGAATGCACTTTCGGTCACCAGCTTCGGCGCTGTGGCAAATGATGGCCAAGATGATTTGAGCGCTTTCCAGGCAGCAGCTAAAGCAGCGA
>NZ_KB899320.1 GCF_000378145.1 Saccharibacillus kuerlensis DSM 22868
AACAGTCGATACGCAAACAGTCGATACGCAAACAGTCGATACGCAAACAGTCGATACGCAAACAGTCGATACGCAAACAGTCGATACGCAAACAGCCCGGACCGAGGTCCGGGCTGTTTGCGTATCAAGAAAATGATTCGCCTCAAGGCGCACGACGTTTGTTTGGTAGTTTTCCTTGCCGCTAACGAATCCTTATCACGCTATTTGCTCTTCAAGCGGCGAATACAAATTCTAACGAATCCTTATCACGTTATTTAAGGCGAATTGGCTGTAAAAGGACCTTTTGCGAGACTATAGCGATATAAGGATTCGTTAGATTTGAAAAAAGATCTGAAATCGGGAAATAGCGATATCAGAATTCGTTAGCCTATGGAAAAGATAGAATGCCGCAGCATTATTTATAGATTTTAAAATTCTTATGTTTTAAGATTTTCATACTTCAAAATCACATACTTCAAGACTCTTGCGCTTGCAGATCATAATTTCAAGTTCTACACACTTTAAGCCTTATCTTCGATATCAACGGACATCGGTTCTTGCTTCAACTTGCCTGCATCCAGCAGATCGATTGTCCATACTTCTTGATCCGCTTTATAACTCGCGCCAAGCACAACCGGCAGTCGGACATCTTCGGTCTTCAGCGATTGAAGCGCCTGCCGTACCGCTTCCGACTGCAGCAATTTTGCACCATCGGGTTGAATATCTTCCTCGATCTCGATTTTGGCCGCAGCCGTTTGTGCCGGATAAGACTCGTTGACTCCGGTTCCTTCTTCGATCCAAGCTTTTACCCGCATGCCGAGTTCAATCTTGTTCCCTGCTACTTCCTCAGGAAGAGAGAACCAGATCGCGTCGTAATAAGAATCTTCTCCTCCATTAGCGCTGAGGTTCTGGCGGTCCGGCGATACGACCAGAATGCTTCCCTTTTCATTCCGATCTACTACATATCCGCTTCCTGCCAGGAAAAGCTCTTTCACTTGTTTCGAATTTTGCTCGATTTCTTCGGGCTGCTGCTCGATCCGCTCCAACTGCTCAACCTGCGCGGCCGCCGGCTGCTGCACTTCCAAACCAGAACAGCCCGCCGTTCCAAAAACCGTCAGACAAGCAGCCGCAATCGGCAGATATTTTGAGCGCATTCTGCTCTCTCTTTGCTTGCGTGAATAGACCAAAATGCAGCTCCCCTTCCTTATCGTTATTCTGTTATTGACGAGTAACTGCGCAAAAGGTTGCAGGAATCGGCAAATGTACCGGTTTATAAGCATAAAAAAAGAGCCTGCTGGCAGGCTCTTTTTATTTTTCTAAACTCCTCACAAGCCCAAGTCCTGCATTCGCAGTCCCCGCCGCAGCCCTTCCAGATCCAATCCATCCGCTGCAAAAGCTGCACGGATTAGGCTCGGCGGCGTGAACTCGTCGTATTTGCCCAGATAAGGCGCTTCGAACTCGTCCAGCAGCTGCATCGAATCTTCCATACGTTCGGTCTCCGACAGGATCAGATGCTGCAGCTCGTCTGCATCCGTGCGTCCGGCCACGACCATATAATGCGGCTCCATCGGAACGATCGAACGAAGCGAGAGCTGCTGCGACAGATTGTTTTTCAGCAGACGCTCCAGCGTCCGAAATTCCCGACTGCCGATCCACGGCATGACGAACATGGAATCGCCGCCCGCAGGCAGCACGAGACGTTCGGTCAGACCGGTCTCGCGGGACAGGCGGCGGGCTCGCTCCAAACGGGCAGCGGCGTTGGGTGCCAGATACGGATACAGCGTGTTTTCCCGCAGGATATCGCGCATTTTGCGCAAAATCCGCGTGTGCATGTCACCGCCCGCTCCCAGCCATAGCGTATCGACTTTGCCTTTGGCATGCTTAACGTAGACCGCTTTGTGCCGATTGTCCACTTCGTCAACTTTCCACAATCGGCCTGCGAGCGAGAAGCAGTAGCCGGCCGGCGGCACGGTCGTGATCGAACCGATCTCCTCCGAACCGTCGTAGACAGAGTGCTCTTCTTCATCCGGGAAAACGGCATAGAACCGATAATGGCCAGATACCCGCTCGCCCATCAATCCGACGATCAGTGTGCCCTCTTCTGTCTGCTCGATATGATCTGTTGCAAGCAGATATTCCAGCAGTTCACGATATTGATCCGTCGTAAAGTTCGCAAAAGGCGGCAGTGTCAGCACCGCGCGAGCAAGTTCGCCCGCCTCCGCTTCGCCAAAGCTGCGCAGTACGCTCATCGTCTGGTGATACAGCAAACCGAGCGGCAGCTTGCGGACGACCTGCGGTTCGATCCACTTTTCCTTCACGTACAATTCGCAGACTGCAATTGCCCGCAGCAGGGTCCACGGCATGCGTGCCGGGAGCTGAGCTTCTTCGTCGTCCTCTTCCGCGCAGACGAACATCATCTCCGCTACCGCACCTTCGCGGCGTCCGGAACGACCAAGCCGCTGCACGAAGCTCGCGCAGGAATACGGCGCGCCCAGCTGCATGACCCGCTCCAGACTGCCAAGGTCGATGCCCAGCTCCAACGTCAGTGTCGCTGCAGCTACTGCCGGACCATATCCTTCACGCAGTGCGGCTTCGGCTTCCTCACGCAGCATGGAGGAAATGCTGCCATGATGCACGTGAAACACATCCGGCTGCTCGCGCAGGGCGGCGATACGGCGCATCTCCAAGATGGTCGTCTCGGCTGTCGTTCGGCTGTTGGTGAAGATCAGCGCCTTTTTGAGATGAGTGTGATCGTAGATAAAGTTGTTGTAAGACTTCTTCGCATTCTCCAGCGCTTCCGCCTGCCGCTCGTCACGGGCATCCGGCATGGCAAAGTTCTCGATCGACAGCCGCAGCTTGCGTCCGCCCGGCGGCGAGACCAGCTCGACCGGAATATGAGTGCCACCAGCCAGCCAATTTTTAACGGAATCATAGTCGCCAAGCGTTGCCGACAGTCCGATTCGGCGCGGCGAACAGCCGGCCATACGGGATAACCGCTCCAGCTGACTCAGCACCTGTGAACCCCGGTCCGCCCCCATAAAAGCATGCACCTCGTCAATTACAACAAAGCGCAGATCGCCGAATAATGCCGGAATTGCGTTGGGACGATTCATGAGCAGCCCCTCAAGCGACTCCGGCGTAATCTGGAGCACACCCGATGGATTCCGCATGACTTTGGTCTTCTCAGACTGCGGCACGTCGCCATGCCAATGCCAGACCGGGATGTGCGCATCGCGCATCAGTCCTTCAAGACGCTGGAACTGATCGTTGATCAGCGCTTTGAGCGGTCCGATATACAGAATACCGACCGACGAGGAAGGCTCCTGATCAAGCAGGGTTAATGCCGGAAAAAAGGCGGCTTCGGTCTTGCCCGAAGCCGTACCGGAAGCGATCAGCATATGATGATTCGTGTCAAGCACAACCCGGCTGGCTTCCACCTGCACTTCGCGCAGTTCTTCCCAGCCGCTGCGATAAATATATTCCTGAATAAACGGAGCCAACCGATAAAACGGATGTTCCGCGCTCACAGGTCAAGCTCCGCCAGAATATCGTCCGGGTTGTCGGTGTCCGGACGGGATGGCTTGGACAGCTCGTCCGAGGCAGAGACGGAACCTCGAAGGGACAGTCCGGCACGCTCCTCCGAGGCAGAACCGGAACCTGAAACCTCCGACAGATCGCTTGGTGCAGATCCGGAATTGTAACAGGAAGCGCCAGGCTCGTCATCTCCGTACAAAGCGACTGCACGGTGAACATCGGTGCTTCGCAGCGCTTCGACTTCTTCGCTGCGGCCAAAGCCGCTGCCGCGCGGCTTACGCGGGGCAGGTAAGCCTTCGTCCGGCAGAGAACCTCCTGCCGGCATACCCTCGGCAGCCGTGGCTGCCCCGGCTGCCGGTGAAACTCTCTCATACCCGCCGTATCCGCGGCCGGCTCCGTACTCTTCTCCCTGTCCGCCTGCGCTGCCGGACAGTCCGGCTGTACCGAGGTTGTTCAGGCTTCCGCCGGAAGTATCCGGTACTGAGGGAGCCGACGCTGGAGATGGCGATACCGGAGATGCGGGCGCTGAGGATGGCGATGCTGGAGATGCAGATACCGGGGATGTCGGCATTGGGGAGACTGGGCCTGTCCCTATCCCTGGTTTCCCGCCGCCAAGATCGTCGAACAATCCTCCGCTCTGCTGCAAACGACCCATCGTCTCCGGCAGCAGCTGATCGAAGCCGCGTTCCGGATATTGATGCATCGTATTCAGCAGATCCATGAAGTCCCGTACGACTTCGCGGGTAGTCAGCAGGGCATCGGCTCCCATCCGGCCCAGCTCCGATTCCATAAATCGCATAAGCTGATGCTGATCGAGCTTCGCTTCATAGCCGTAGTGCGAAGCGTGCAGATCGCGCAGCTTCTCCAGCAGTACGAGAATCTCTGCGTGCGACAGCATTTCCAGTCGGAGAATCGGACCGGCGTAATGCAGCATACCCGCTCCTTCGCCAAAACGCCCGGCGACAAGACGCGAACGCAGCGCATCATAGCTAAACAATCCTCGCCGCTGGTCTTCCACGAACTGTGGCGTACCGCCGAGGAAGATGCCCAGATGCTGCGCTTTGCCCTGCATCGTATCGTTGAAGATTGTCAGCAGCTTCTCATAGTTGCTCTGCCGCGAAACGGTGTTCGTAATCTTATACAGATTGACGCCTTCGTCGATAAACAGCAGCAGTCCTTTATATCCGATGCGAGCCGTAAATTCCGCCCACAATTTCATATAATCGTACCAGTTGTCGTCGTCGATAATGACCCCGACACCGAGTGCCTTGCGCGCTTCCGTCTTGGTCGGGAACTCGCCGCGCAGCCAGCGCAGCGCATTTTGCTTCTGCTCATCTTCGGCCAGCTTGTAGCCGTTCCAGTAAGCAGCCAGCACTTTTGCAAAATCGAATCCGTGCACCATATGTTCCATATTGCCTGTCACTTCGAAAATACGGCGCTCTACTTCAAGCGGAAGCTTTTCGTCGTCCGGACGCAGACTCAGCTCCGCCATTGCCTGCTGCTGTAGGGAACCAAACCACTTCTGCAGGATCGCTTCCAGCGCGCCGCCGTCGGGACGGGTCCGCGTGGACAGGTGCGTCATCAGTTCGCGGTATGTGGCCAAGCCTTGTCCCTTCGTTCCTACAAGACGCCGTTCCGGCGACAAATCCGCATCCGCCACCACAAAATCTCGATCCATCGCATAATTGCGCAGAATCTGGATCAGGAAGCTCTTACCGCTGCCATACCGGCCCGTAATCAGCTTAAAAGCCGCGCCGCCTTCCGCTACGCTGCCCAACTCCCTGAGCACCGATTCGATCTCGAGCTTGCGCCCGACCGCTATATATTCAAGTCCGATCCGCGGCACCACGCCGGCGCTCAGCGAGTTTACCAGCGCAGACGAAATCCGCTTGGGGATCTTCGTTTGATTCAATGTCAGTCACCTCCGAATATTGCCGTACAAACCTTTTTACATCTGGTTGTTCGTTCTACGTTGTTATTCCTCGAAGTCTAAAACTAGTCTGAAAATGAGTCTGAAAAGAACTCTTAAATCCATCGACCAGAAGACTCGCTTCATGAAGCAGTTAACAGTTAGCAGTTAGCAGTTAGCAGTTAGCAGTTAGCAGTTAGGCGATAATAAGTGCAGCAATGCAATTAATTCCGGCCTATGGTCCTTTTTTCAACGATTAGATGCCAGGATACACTTAATTCGGACAAATCTTCCTGTGCAGCATCGATTTCGCAAAAATAATTGCATCTGCGCACTTATTTTTTCAAATGAAGTCATAATCCTAAAATAAATGTATCTGCGCACTTATTTGAATTTCTTTTATGCAGAGCCGTGCTCGGTCTAGGCTATATTGATTCAGACCTATAGTGGCTCAAACCCATATTCGGCACGCCCACACTATACCATAGTCTCTTCTATTCTTCCGCTTTAAAATACCTTTCTTTGAATCAATGAAAAATGAATGGATTTCAAGCCGCCGTGTGGGTGCAGCAGACGATCAGATCGGTCATTTGCCGCTTCGTTACTTCGCTATTTCGTCACTCCGCTGCTTCATATAGCTAATTTTTCAATCTCCTCATCGCTGCATTCTTTGCTCTTTCATCCTTCGTTCCTTCGTTCCTTCGTTCCTTCGTTCCTTCGTTCCTTCGTTCCTTCGTTCCTTCGTTCCTTCGTTCCTTCGTTCCTTCTCGATTGTAACTTCAATTCCCTCGAAGCCCCTCAAGATACGGAATATATTCTTCCAGCACTTCGCCGCCGTCGATCAGCAGGTCACCGATTGTTTCCATTGCCGCTTCGTTGATCCGGTCAATCATAGTTTCCGGCAGCTCGCCGGATGCGCCAGCAATACTCATTTTGTTCGTCTCGCTCAAGCCGAGAAGCACGGCACGCACCATATCCCGCTCGGCACTGCCAATCGCAGCAGCGAACGCCTGCCAATCTTCGTCCAACTCCGAAACGTCCCAATCCGCTTCTTCCACGGTGTCCGCAGCAGGAACTGTCGGAGCGGATTCTTCTGCGCGGTTTCGACCCTCCGCCTGGGAGCCCGAATCAACTTCTTCCGTCTGCCCTTCGGCGCATGACAGCAAGTCGCCCTCTGCCTGTCTGGAAGAAGTCTCCTCTGCTTCGGCTCTCGGATGCCTGTCTCCGCCCCCGTTCGCTCCTCCTGGCTCAGCCGCCGGGTCGAAAGACAAGGCACCGGGAACCGGTTCGCCGCTCCAGCTTTCTTCGACGTCTTCCGGAAGTTCAAGCATCTCAAATCCTTCATATTCGTCAATTATGCTTTCGTCAATCGTGCTTTCGTCAATCGTGCTTTCGCTGGTCATTTCCCCTGCGATCGGCTCTTCAACCGCGGCATCTGCCGCTTCCGAATGAATCCCATCCTGCGGCTCTTCTGAACGACTTCGAACTTCGCCAAACGAACTATCCTGCTGTTCGAACGCTTCTTCAGCGGTCGACGTACCTTTTTCTGAAAATTCCTCGCCCTTTACATTCGCTTGCCGCTCAGTTTCCGAACTTCCGCCGGTCATCAGCTCGCCCGTCAGCATACGCAGTACTTCTTCCGAGTCACGCCGCAGCTTCTCCAACTCCTCCAAATCAAGCTTGACCTCTGGGCGTTTCGGCGGCTCGGGCAGCACCCGATCTTCCGGCGGAAGAAATTCCCGCTCTGCCGCCTCGGCAATCACTTCGGCAATCTCGGGGTCCAGCTTGATCCCCCGAAGCCGGCCGCCGAACTTGAAGCGGGCTCGCAGCTCATTCTCCGTCTGCCTCACCAACTGCGTCATGAAATCGCGCAGCTGCGCATGCAGTCCAAGCTTCGGCGCACGAACAAGAAACGTCCGGCCGTATAATTCGGGATCATAGACGGCGCTGCGGAACAGATAGCGTTCCGTAATCCGGATATCCGCTTCCCGGAACAATCCCGTCAGCCGAATCCCCCGCGTGCGAACCAGATAGTCGTCGATCGCACGCACGATATGCGGCAGAACGCGAGGCATTGTTTTTTTGCCTGCTTCCTTATAGAAACGGCTTGTCGTCATGTCGTAATCTGACAGCCGGGCGATCAATTCCCAAGTCAGATCGGCAGGCGTCTCTTCGAATCGACGGGCCAATTCAAGATCCAGCAGTTCGCCTTTGAGCTGACCGGACGTCTGCTCCAATGCAGTCGATTCCGGCAGGTCAAGCGCATGTACCAGTGCGAATTCGCGCACCCAGTCGGCCATGTATCCGTCCAGACGACGGAACCGGGCGCGGTAACTCTCCCAGACGCGGATCATCGCTTCCATGCCTTCCTGCGGCTGCTCCCAACCGATTCCGTTAATCAGCTCATAAATATAGATGAATAGATAAGAGAGATCGGTCTCAACCTTCTCGCCGCTGCGGAATTGGCTTCTCCAATAGAAATACCACTGTTCCTGCTCCGGCTTCATCGCTGCGTAAGTCGGCCAGTAGCTTGAGAACGGCACAAAAGGAACCTCGGATTCCGTACGGTTGGCATTCTCTCTGGCTCTGCGCACAAATTCGCGTTCTGCAGACTGCTGCTGTACAGGCCGAACCGGACGAGCCTCCAATCCGCCGCGATCCTGCGGACGGCGCTTCGGCTGCAGAGGCGAAGGTTTCCTATCCGGCTCAGGCCGTGACAATCTTGTATCTCGCGAGTCAAGCTCAAGGTGTGATGATCTCATATCACGCGAGTCTGGCTCAAGGTGTGACGATCTTGTATCACGTGAGTCCGGCTCGGGCTTTTCCTTGGAAAAGTCCGGCCTAACCGGAACGGACGCACCGCCCCACCTCTGGGAGAATCTGCTCTCCGTATCGGCTTCCTGCCCTTCGGCAGCTCCTGGGTCGCTCTCGGTCATGCCAACGCTTGGACGCGGCGGAATCGCCATCCCTCTGCGAACCGGCGCCTTCGGCGCTGCTTCGGGCTCGTCCACAAACATCTCAGCCATCCCTCCTGCGCCTTTCCTCCAAGACGGCAGCTTGAGATCCGGGACGTCACGCAGCGGCGGTCTTGCTCCCGGCGAAACGGCTCCCCGGTCCGGTTCCAACAGCAGAAAGCTGCGCGTCAGCGAATCGTACAGCTTCAGCAGACGGATCTGCACAGCCCGAACCCGAGCATCGTTCATATGTCCTTCTGCCGAATAAACGGCTATTCGCACTCTTGCTTCCGCCGCATCGAGCCGGCTGAACAAACGCGTTTCGTCCGAACGGACAGCAGCGTCCGGTTCCAGCACCAGCAGAATGTCCGCCTGCAACTTCTCTTCGAAATCTGCCCGCTGCAGCAGCGAGAACGGAGCCAGAATCAGCGTACCGGATTCCACCACTTCGCCGGATGAAGAAGCGGCTGCGCTGATTTCGGCAGCCCCCGAAGCACCAGTGCCGGACCGATCCGATCCGCGCGGAGGCAGTGCAATTCCGCCGTCCGCAGCCGGCAGACTGTCAGTGTTGCCGCTGGCATGACCAGCATTGCCTGTATTGTTAGCATCTACTGCTTCAGCGGTTCCAATGATTCTATTGGCTGCATGGGTTACGTCACTGCTATCGGCATTTTCGAACTTGCCGATTTCATCAGCCTCTCTGCGGCCTTCGCCTGCCCCTTCCGCGCCCAGCATAAGCGGCGAGACAGCGCCTGCGGTTTCGGCAAGCGCCGTCAGCAGTTCGCGCCGCCCGGCAACAACGAGCCGGCAGTCCGGCGAAGCGGCGAGTGTCTCCTCCGCAAATTCTCCCAGCTCCGCCAGCCACCGCTCGGCTCCGCCGTGCAGGCCGCCGTTCATGCCCCAGCCGGCCAGGTAGCGCAGATGCGCCAGCGCCGGCCTCTCTTCGTCGGCCTTAGCAGGCTTCGGCCCTTCGAGCACGAGCAGCAGCTCTCCGGCTACCCCTTCCCCCGGCAGCCCGATACGCTGCCGGTACGAGAAGCCGGCCGTGATCAAGCCGGCAGATCCTCCGCCCGCGCCGTGTTCGCGCAGGCTTCGGGCAAACTCAGGCGCCTCGAGGTCGATCCATCCGTCCTCGAGGCGCAGATACCGGCGCCCTTCGCTCCAGGCGCCGGTAAGCTCGGCGGCCGTAAACTGCCGCCCGCCTGCGCTCAGCACGGGCTCGGCGCGTACAACGCCTACGCCGCGCTCTACAACAGGGCCTCCTCGGAGCGACCAGCTCCAGTCAGCCGTGTCGTAGAGTCGATGCAGATCGCGGAACTTCGCCGCAGCCTCCCCCTTTACGAGCGATCCCCATTCCCGCTCGGACAGACGGGCGAACTCCGCCAGCTCATCTCCACGAGCCGTTCCGCCGGTCGGGCAGCCGAACAGGCGCTGCACAATCTCGCCTTCCAGCGCGGGACGCATGACAAAGGCACCTTCGGCACTCTCTCCGGAATCTGGAGGTACAGGCAGGGATTCTACCAGACGGACTCCCAAGTCCTCAACATTCCCCGCATCCGAGACTTTTCCGGATTCTTCCGGCTCCTCGGTCTTCTCAGATCTCCCGGTCCTCACAGACTCTTCAGTCTTCTCGAATTTCCCGGTCTTATCGGATTCTGCAGGATTCTTGAATTCTTCAGTATTCCTGGACTCTTTGCCCTTCTCAAGTCCTTCGGGTTTCTCTGCTTCCGGGATTCCTTCTCCCTTCGCTTCTCCGCTCTCTGTCCCTGCGCTCTTCTCCGAGATCCAAGACGCGGTCAGCACATATCCATTCAGTTCCCTCATGCGCAGTGCCTGTTCGCCTCCGAATACCCGAACCGCTGCGTAATCTTCGCCGCAGTCCAGAATTTCCAGACTTCCTGCCGGTTCCGACAAGTATTCGATCTCGCTTCGTACTCTTATCCGGCGTTCACGCATAGACGGAATTACTCGGACCAGCAGCTCTTCCCATTCATCCGGCCCAATTCGCCGCCCGATCCAATCCAGGTCATCCTCCTCGAAGCCCGGCATATCGATCAGCTCATAACCGGCATCCCCAAAGCGCCCGAACCACCCGGGTTCCAGATACAGTGCTCCTTCCGGGAGGCGGCCGATCAATGAAGAACGTTCTCCATCGAGGAAAAACGTCAGGTCCGGTTCTTGATCGGGGTCCGCCATCATTGCCAATTCGACCTTGTCGTCCATATGCAGATACAGCCCCGGCGCATCCTCACGTTCGATTGCCCTAAGCAGCGTATCGCGTACAACAAGCAACCGGGAAGCACGGATTGGGGCCTCTTCCCGGTTCAGTCGATACTCAGGCAGCATATAACGCGGTAGTGGAATCAAGGCATCCCGAAGCAGAACGGGGCCTTCTCCATCCGTTGCGCTCAGCCAGAACTTGCCTCCTCCGTCCGCACTTAAGTACAGGTCGTAAGAATAAGCCGCCGGTCTTGCAAAAAAATCGCTCACTTCACTCCCCTCCCCCTTTTTCCAACAACTTTATTAATATGCCGATAACGCTTTTTCTGATTTTTTCGATTCGTTCATTATACCATCGTTTGCCTGTGGATGAACGGATTCCAACCATAGTTCTTAATTTTCGAAATTCATGTATTACTGGGGTGTTGGGTCGTTGGGTCGTTGGGTCGTTGGGTCGTTGGGTCGTTGGGTCGTTGGGTCGTTGGGTCGTTGGGTCGTTGGGTCGTTGGGTCGTTGGGT
>NZ_KB899321.1 GCF_000378145.1 Saccharibacillus kuerlensis DSM 22868
TTTGCGTATCGACTGTTTGCGTATCGACTGTTTGCGTATCGACTGTTTGCGTATCGACTGTTTGCGTATCGACTGTTTGCGTATCGACTGTTTGCATCGTGCAGATGCCAATTTGGCAGCTGCTGCGTACTTATGCCTATATCGATGTTGAAGTGCTGTTTGGGAGATATGCTGGGCACAATCTGGTCCATAAGCTACCTACCTTCAGTTCTCCCAAGCTTCTCTTTCCACGCCAGAGCCCTTTTTTCCAAGTCGCTCACAAAAGCTTTTTTAGCTGGGCTGTAGCCGCTTGTCTCCGCATGCACTGACGCCAAATTTTCTTTAAATAAGCTGTAGGCCGCCGTTTCATCCGGATGACTGCGCAGATAGTCCCGAAGCACGAGATGGCGCGTAATCTGCGGATGGTCTTTCTCATACACATGGATGTGATGAGTCCGATTTTCTCCGCCTCTGCGGAAAAGCCGTCTGCCCGGGATGCCCCAATCACCGGCCGCCTCGTATCCGAGCGCGGTCATTTGGGCGTTATAACCATCTATCGCTTCAATATCCTGTACGAGCATCATCATGTCGATTACCGGTTTGGCCTGCATGCCGGGTACAGATGTACTGCCGAAATGCTCGAAAGAAACGATCTCTTCCCCAAATACAGTCCGCAGAAACTCGGCTTCTTTCTCGAAACGTCGAACCCAGTCCGGATCGTATGGCGATAAACGAACCTGCATTAGGAAGCCTCCTTTCAATAACGAACCTGCTTGATAAGAAACTTAACGGCATATGCGATAGGCATTGTACCGGTTTCGATCTTTTCAACGTTATTCAATATTATTTGGTGCTGTTCGGTATTATTCGATGCACGAAAAGCACGTCCTGCCCGATCTTGGAAATAAATTGTCATACATCGGCGGCGGATTGCGATACACGGTAAGTAATGCAAGGCAAGGCAACGCAATACACGGCAATACACGGCAATGCACGGAGATGATCGTCTGTTCCTCGTTGTAGAATTTTTGCGCAAAGGTGAAAAGGAAGAGGAACTTGGCGAATGGCAGAATTTACTTAAAGATTCGCTTAGAGATCCTGTTCAGGGCGGAAATGTTGAAAAGGACATATTTGATTAAAAATTTATAAAAAATGTTCGTGATTTTTAGTTTTTATAAATGGAAGTAGATAAGGACTATCGTGTATATAGAGTGAAAACCGAATATTATTTCAAATTCAACCTTGACTCACTTACCTTCATCGGTTATGATTACTTTTGTTAAAAGGCGAACAATAACAAATTAATTCATATAATCATTCGTATATTCTCGAAGATAAGGTTCGGGAGTCTCTACCAGGGAACCGTAAAGTCCCGGCTACGGATAGGATGCTTTTCGCATACCTGCCGTCAGCCGGGCTTTTTTGCGCGTTCAGAATTTGAGCTCTGATCGCATTCGTCTACCCGTCTGCCAAAATCTCAAGCACGGTATGCGCCCATCAGAGGAGGAGACTACAGATCATGACCGATTCCATTACGCTTGAACTCAACGAACAGAATGCCGGAAGTTCCGCCCAGTACGACTGCATCATCGTCGGCGCAGGTCCGGCAGGCATCTTTGCCAGCTATGAACTGACGCGCCAGGCGCCGGATTGGAAAGTGCTGCTGGTCGACAAAGGCCATGATATCTACAAACGCCGCTGTCCGATTTTGGAAAACAAAGTCCAGTTCTGTCCTCCGGCTGCGGGACGCAAAGAGTTCGCGGGCTGTCTGCCGGCCTGCTCGATCACGGCGGGCTTCGGCGGTGCGGGCGCATACAGCGACGGCAAATTCAATATCACAACGGAGTTCGGCGGCTGGATGACGGATTACCTGGCTCCTTCGCAGGTGCTGGAACTTATCCAATATGTTGATTCCATCAACTTGGAGCACGGTGCGACGGAGTCGATTACCGACCCGACGACCGATACCATCCGCGATATTGAGCAGAAAGCCTATTCGGCGGGACTGAAGCTGCTGCGCGCCGAAGTTCGTCACCTCGGAACGGAACAGAATCTGGAGATTCTGAAGTCGATCTTCGAATATCTGAAGCCGCGCGTCGAGATGAAGTACAAAGCGGAAGTGGAAGACCTGATCACTGTCAAAGAAGGCGGAGAGCATACGGTTACTGGCATTCGGTTGAAAAACGGTGAGGAATACCATGCGCCGCGTGTCATGATCGCTCCGGGACGTGACGGTTCAGCTTGGCTGTCAGAAGTCTTCAAAAAACGCCGTCTCAAGCTGACCAACAACCAAGTAGACGTCGGCGTACGTGTCGAGACATCCGATGTTGTCATGCGCCAGATCAATGAGCATCTGTATGAAGGCAAATTCGTGTTCAACACGTCGGTCGGCACTCGCGTACGTACGTTCTGCAGCAACCCGTCCGGTCACGTTGTCGTAGAAAATCACAGCGGCGTTATGGCGGCAAACGGCCACTCCTACAAAGATCCGGCACTTGGTTCGAAGAACACGAACTTTGCCCTGCTTGTGTCGCACAAGTTCACGGAGCCGTTCGATAAGCCGAACGAATATGCCCGCGAAATCTGCGAACGCGCCAACGACCTGTCCAGCGGCGGTGTGATCGTCCAGAAATACGGCGATATTTTGCGCGGACGCCGTTCTACGCCGGACCGTATTCGCGAAGGCTTCCTGGAGCCTACGCTGAAGGAAGCCGTACCGGGTGATCTTGGCCTGGTACTGCCGTACAACACAATGAAGAGTCTGATCGAGATGGTGGAAGCGCTGGAGAAAGTAACGCCGGGCATCGCGTCGGAGCATACACTCTTCTACGGCGTAGAAGCGAAATTCTACTCTGCCCGTCCGAAGCTGGACGAGACGCTCGAGACCGAGATTCGCGGTCTATACTGCGGCGGCGACGGCGCAGGAATTACGCGCGGTTTGGCACAGGCCGGCGCGGCAGGCGTGCATATCGCGCGCGGTATGGTGAAGAAGGCCGGTGCAGTTGGACGTCCGGCCGTGGAGCGGACATTGGCTTAAATTCCTTCAAAATCGAAAAACCCTTTCGTATTGTCCGATTACGGATTAATTAACGAAGGGGTTTTTCATTTTATTGAGCCATTTTGTTCTCTGTTATTTGAATTCAGAGATTAATTTTGTGCGCTAAAACTTTGGCAATCGCTTCTTCAGCAGCAAATCCTTCGATTGGACTGTCAGGCGCTTCACGGTGCTGCTTCAAGCATTCCATACTTTGAGCATCAAGCTGTGCTGGATCCAGAAATGACATGGACCATGCTGCCCAGAAGCGCGCTTTATGATTATCTGAATAAAGAAGCTTTTTTAATGGAGGAATGCTCTCTGTTCCTATTCTTGTTAAAGTTAAAGCTGCGGCCATTTTAAGTTGTTCATCGTTTTCGAGCAAAAAGCCTGCCACCTGTTCAGCACTTTTGGCAGCCTTAGGGCCAATTTCTCCCAAGACCAAAATAATCATAGTACGTATAGAGTCATCTTCTGACTTCAGCCTCTCAAGAAGCATCGGAATCACTTGTTCTCCCTGATGTTTCAACCCTTGTATTGCGCTCATTGCTTCATCGGTATCCGAGCTGCCAAGTTGTATGATCTGGGAACTTACTAAGCTCAAATTCGACATTGTCACCTCTCCTTTAAAAGTTATTTAGAAGTGAAATCAACTAGTGCTCATGACTGTTCATCTATTGAACAATCCTCTTGAGCAGATCGTTACATCTTTTTAAAATCGGAATTTCCAGGCAGCAAAAAACCGGCAGCAAATCCTGCCGGTTTTCCCTATATAGATAAAAGGTCACGAAAGCGAAACTTACAGGGCAAACTTGGTCAGCTCCTGCTGCAGGTCTTCCGCGAGGCGCGCCAGGTGGCGGGAAGAACCGTTGACTTCTTCCATAGTAGACAGCTGCTCCTCGCTCGCCGCGCTGACTTCCTGCAGGCCGGCGGCGCCCTGCTCGGTCACGCGGCTGATGCTCTGCATAGCATGGCCGATCTCCGAGGAGCGACCGGAAGCAGAGACGATTTCGCGGGAGATCTCTCCAATCCGCCCCGACACGTCGGCGATCGATTCCTTGATCAATGCGAACGATTCAGAGACTCGGCTGGCACCATCGACGCCGTGTTTGACCCGTCCCGACGCTTCCTGCATGGAAGCGACGGCTTTTTTGCTTTCGTCCTGCACAGCGCGCACCGTATCGGTGATCTGCGAAGCCGACTTGGCCGCCGATTCGGCGAGTTTGCGGATTTCCTGGGCAACTACGTCAAAGCCGCGGCCGGCTTCACCGGCGCGGGCCGCTTCAATGGAAGCGTTCAGCGCCAGTAAATTAGTCTGCTCTGCCACCTGCTGAATTGCAGAGACAAGCTGGTCGATGTCTTCAATGCGGCGCTCCAACGATGTGATAACGGAGCCGGTGCGGCCTACACTGCTGTCAATGTCGCGGATCTGCTGCATAACGTCGTTCACGTCTTCCATACCGGCATGAGCTGCCTGCTCCGTACGCCCGGCCAGTGACGTGATCGATTCGCTGCTGCCACGGATCTGGTCCATGCTGTCGGCGAGCCGTTCGGCGGAACGGGTCACTTCGGCCACAGTTTGCGCCTGCGCTTCGAACCCGTCGGCCAGATGGCTGGAAGAAGCCGCGATGTGCCCCGAAGCGACCGACGTCTGTTCAGCGCTTGCGGTCAGCTGCTGCGAGGAAGCGGACAGCGTCATGGAACTTTCGTCCACTTTCCGCACGATACCGCGCAGTCCGGCGATCATGCCGTTGAACGAATCCGACAATTGACCGATTTCATCCCGGGACACATACTCGGCCCGTACGGTTAGATTGCCATTTTCGGCTTCCTGCATCAGCTGCTGGATGCGGCGCAGCGGACGGGAGACAGCGCGGGCGATGAGATAGCCGACGAGCAGTGACAACGCGATACCGACGGTCAGCAAGGTAAGGATCAGAATCAGAGAACCGTTTTTGAGCAGAAGCGTTTTTTCGCTGCTTGCTTTGGCCTCGTCGGTGAGCAGCGTCGTGATTTCACGCAGCATATCGTTTGTTTCCTGTCGAAGCGGTTGTACCTTTTGAGTGAAAGCAGAGTAGGCCTGCACGTTTTGGTTGTTTTCAATCAGTAGGACGACTTCGTCGAGAGCGCTTTGGTAATCCGGTACGACTGCGAGGAAAGCTTCGTATTTTTCATTCACAGCCTCCGACATGGTCAGCTGTTCCAGATTGGTATACAGCAAGGTATTCGATTCTTTGAGTTTGGAGAATGCGTCAATCAGCTTGTCCAGTTGGGCGTTATCGGTAGAGATCATCAGTTCGAGCACAACTGACTGCATAGAAAGGTTGTTGGCCTGCACCGGATTGAGAAGGGCCATCGTCTGAACGTTTTCATCATACAGGCGTTGAGCGTCTCCAGACATTTTTTTCGTGGCATCGTAGCCACTGTAGCCGACGGCAGCGAGCAGAAGAGCAGAAACACAGGTTAAAATGAGGATTTTCCAACGGACACTTAAATTTTTCATCATAGACCTCCAAGGTTGTAGTTAGTTAGTTGTAGTTTGTTAACTATTTAGAAATTGATTGAATTCCAAAAAACTAAAGCCAAAGAATCATAAGATCCTTGGCCTTAGTTTATAAAGCTTAGCTGAAATGAAGCTGAAAGCTTATGCAGCTTCAACTATACTTGCCAGCTGTGCGCTGCTGGTTCATAATCGTAAGCAAAAAAGGAGGATCAAGCATGGGCATGACCATCGAGACCGAACGCCTAATTCTACGAGACGCCGTTCCGGAAGACTGGGCGGCCATTCACGAGTATTCTTCGGATCCGCAGGTCGTGAAGTATTCCATGTGGGGACCGAATACGGAGGAGCAGACCCGAGAATACATAGCGCAGGTCATCGAGATGCAGCGCGAACGGCCGCGAATGAACTATGAGCTGGCCGTTACCCTGCGAGAAAGCGGTCGGCTGATCGGAGGCTGCGGTATTCACAAAGCAGGATTTAATGCGGAAATCGGCTATACTTTTAATCCCCGTTTCGGGAAGAAGGGATATGCCACCGAGGCGGCTTTTGCTCTGCTGCAGTTCGGCTTTGAAACAATTGGACGTTCACCGGATCTATGCGACCTGCCGACCGGAGAATGAAGCTTCGGCAAAAGTTATGAAACGTCTTGGGATGAAGCGGGAAGGACGGATAAGGGAGCATCTGTTTTTCAAAGGCCAATTCCACGATTCGGAGCTGTACTCGATTCTGCGGCATGAATTCAAGTAATCTTTGCGCATATCGTTGAAGTTAAAGTTGACACAGTAATAGTAGGAAAAGCCGCCGGATATATCCGGCGGTTTTGGTTATGCAGTTATGCAGTTGGATAGAAGCACAGACGCTTACAGCTGGAATCTTGCCAATTCCTGCTTCAGCTCTTCGGAAAGCTTGGACAGATGACGAGCGGATTCGCTTACTTCTTCCATCGTAGACAGCTGTTCTTCGCTTGCGGCACTGACTTCCTGCAGGCCTGACGCTCCCTGCTCGGTGATCTGGCTGATGCTCTGCATGGCGTGTCCGATTTCGGTAGACTGAGTGGAAGCGGAAGCGATCGAGCGTGAAATTTCGCTGATCTGTCCCGAAACGTCGGAGATCGATTCCCGAATCGAAGTGAACGACTCGGATACTCGGCCGGCGCCTTTGACTCCCTGCTTGACCAGACCGGAAGCATCTTTCATTGAAACGACAGCTTTTTTGCTTTCTTCCTGAACGGAGTGAACCGTTTCGGTGATCTGCGAGGCCGATTCGGCTGCCGACTCGGCGAGCTTGCGAATCTCTTGGGCGACTACGTTGAAGCCTCTGCCGGCTTCTCCGGCACGGGCAGCTTCAATCGAAGCGTTCAGCGCCAATAGATTGGTTTGTTTGGCGACCTGTTGAATTGCTGCGACAAGCGCATCGATGTCTTCGATCCGGCGTTCCAGCGAGGCGATAACGGAACTGGTATGTTCGACGCTTGTATCGATATTTTGAATCTGCTGCAGGACGTCATGCACTTCGTTCAATCCGTCGTTGGCGGAGCGCTCGGTCTGGCCGGCCAGCTCTGCGATCGACTCGCTGCCGCCTTGGATTTGGCTCATATTGTCGGCGAGATGTTCGGCAGAAGTTTTCACTTCCGCCACTGTGCGAGTCTGCTCTTCAAAGCCATCTGACAGCTGGCTGGATGAAGAGGCAATGTGTCCGGAAGCAATGGACGTTTGCTCGGAACTTGCGGTCAGCTGCTGCGAAGAAGCGGACAGTGTGAGTGCACTTTCGTCCACCTTCTGGATGATGCTGCGCAGACCGGCAATCATTCCGTTGAATGAAGATGACAGCTGACCGATCTCGTCGCGGGAATCGTAATCGGCTCGCACAGTGAGATCGCCGTTTTCCGCGCTTTGCATCAGCTGTTGGATACGGCGCAGCGGATTTGATACGGCGCGAGCGATCACGTAACCGGCTGCAAGCAGCAGTAAGGTACCGCCAACAAGCAGAGAAAGGATCAGGATCATAGAAGCATTTTTAAGATGGGTAGATCGATCGCTATTCATTTCCGCTTCACGGGCTTGAAGTTCCAGAATGACTTTTAGCTTTTCGTTCATTTCTTGGCGGATCGGCTGTACTTTTTCTGCGAAGACACTGTATGCCTCAATGTTTTCTCCGGCTTCGGCAAGATCGGCAACTTCATCTACAGCAGAGCGATAGTCCGGCAGAATAGATTGAAAAATGTCGTATTGCTTACGCATTTCCTCAGACATTTGCATTTCTTCAAGCTGTACGTAAAAAGCGTTGTTTGCTTCCTTGGCTTGAAGAAGTTCGTTATGCAGCTGCTGCATGGTAGCGGAGTCCGTAGTGACAATCATTTCGAGCACATACGACTGTCTGGCAATATTGTTGGCGCGAACCTCGTCAATAATGGTCATGACTTTTACATTTTCGTTGTACATCCGTTCGGAAGCATCGGCAACCTTTCTTGTAGCATCAAATCCGCTGTAACCGACCGCAGCAATCAGAATTGCGGAAATAACGGTCAGGATTAAAATTTTCCAGCGCACATTTAAGTTTTTCATTGTGTAACCCTCCTTGGTTGGACTTCGAGTACAAGAAAAGACAGAATCGATCTCTTGTTTCGGAAGTCTAAATTTGTCGAATTTTGCTTTTGCTTGTTATATCGGCAGTAGGGAAAGAACTTGTAAGACCTTGTAACGCAAAAAAATCCATAGACGGAAATCTCGGAACCTGACAGGTTCCGAGATTTCGATCTATGGATGCTTAGGGCCTGTATGCAAACCTATTTCCGCAAAATCCGAAAGAGTTTATTGAAGATGTAATAGGGGGGAAAAGAAAATAAGTGCGCCTGTACACTTATTTTTCTCACATTTTTAACTTTTGCTGAAATAAGTGCTCCTATACACTTATTTCAGCGTTTTCGCGTTTCTAACCTTACTTTTATGTGAAATAGTTGCA
>NZ_KB899322.1 GCF_000378145.1 Saccharibacillus kuerlensis DSM 22868
TAGGGCGTGTACGCAAACCTATTTAAGCCAGATTCGAATCGAAATCAAAGCCAAAAAAGCCTTGAACATGCTCGCTGTCTTGTCGTAACGAGTGGCCAGGCGTCGGTAGTTTTTCATTTTGTTGAAAAAGCATTCGACCAGATGACGTTCTTTATATACCGTACGGTCATAGACGTGCTGCACTCGGCGATTCTTCTTGCTGGGAATTACAGCGACTGCATTTTGTTCCCTTAAAAGAGTTCGAATCGCATCGGTATCGTAAGCTCGATCGGCTAAAACCTCACGGTTTGACAGGTCGAACTGAGATAGCATTTCGTATCCTTTGACCGAGTCATGAGCTTGTCCAGGCGTCAGTTCGAACTTGAGCGGATTGCCCAGCGCATCGACGACTGCATGGATTTTGGTTGTCAATCCGCCTCTTGATCTTCCGATCGCTTGCTTGTGCTGCCCCCTTTTGCGCCTGTTCCATGCTGGTGAACGCGCACAATCGTCGTATCGAGCATCATTTGTTCGAAGTCCGGTTCAATCGCGACATGTTCCAAGATTTTGTCCCACGTTCCCGATTTCTGCAATCGCCAAAAGAAACTATAAGCCGAAGACCAAGGCCCATAATAATCCGGTAAATCTCGCCAAGCTGCTCCGGTACGAGCGACCCAAAGAACGGCATTCAGTCGGTGTCTTCGGTCTTTAGGTGGACGTCCTCCCTGAGTTTTTCGAGTCGGTGGCAAGAAAGATTCGATGGCATTCCATTCCTCATCGGTTAAATCGTATCGTCGTCTCATATCTTTAATTTAACAGATTTGATCATATTCTTGAAGTTTGCGTACAGGCCCTAGCATAGAAGCACAGCTTCCTCTGCCTATTCGGTTGAGGAAGCTGTGCTTTTTCATTATGATTTGTGATACACACCAACTAATTCGTAATCAAGGGGCGAAGCTGCATGAGCTTTGAATACCGGATAGCTGCTGACCGGCCGATTCCCGAGGTGGAGCTTGAAGGCCTACAGTGTATAACCGTAAAAGATGCAGTGGAAATGGGAGTGCCGAGCGGCATTATTCCCTGGGAAGAAATGAACGAGAATGCCGCAGTTGTCTACACAGCCGATCCTAAAGCCGTAGGATCTTTCTCGATTATAAGTACTCCGGAAGCTACAAACTGGATGCAAAAACACACAGCTCTTGAACACATATATCGGCTTGAAATTTCAGGAGATGTGTTGGCAGCGGATTTCGCAAAAGACTTATTTGCTTACATAACGACTTTAGACGAAGAAACGGAATTTGAAATCTGGCATTTATGGACGGGTTACAATTTCGAGGATGAGCCTATCTATCGTCAAACGCTGCTGCGTCCCGAATTAAAACTTTCGGATTTTGAACGAACGCATCATGAAAACTATTGTTTACGCATACTTAAGCTTTCCGATACCTCGTGAGTTCATTCTCATCGTCCACTTTTTTCTGTTGATTTAGTTGAATATTAACAAAATATCACGGCACGACTGCCTTTTCGGGTAATAATGAGAAAGAAAGCAAAGGGTACTGCAGAAGGAGTTCACAGTGAAGGAGTCGGATATTATGACAAACGAACAGAAAAAAGCCGGCGCAGTCGCCGTAGCAGATCAGACCGAAGAATGGAGAAAAGCGCTGAATGAGCTCTATGCGGAATTCCGCAAACGCAGCCGAGCCGCTCTGAAAAATTATGACGTGGAAGATGTTCACCAAGCCAGAGTAAGCGCACGTAAGCTGTTGACACTGCTTCCTGTGCTGGATCCGGAAGACAAGACAGGGTTGTACCGGCCGATCAAGCAGGCGCAGAAGCGTTTCGGGCGAGTACGGGACGCGGACGTGTTGATTGGCGAATTCAAAGACCTGCGGAAAGAAGCGAAGCAGGCGGACAGAACCGAAGAAGCGCAGCTGTTCAAACGAATGGCGAAGTTGGAAAAAGAAGAGCGGCGGACCCAGCGTGAAAAACTGAGCCGCAAACTGCCGAAGATCGTAAACGGCAAGTTGGATCGCAAATGGAAAGCTTTTTTGAAAGAAGATCTGCCTGAACTTGCTGGCCAGGCCAATATCCAAAGCGGCCTGCGTGAACTGAAGGATGATTACCGGAAACGTCGTCATTTCTATCAAGTGACAGCGGACCGTGAAGGTGTATACAGCGACGAAGCGCTTGATGCTCTGCATCAGGTCCGTATTGCGGCGAAGCGCTGCCGGTATACGGCAGAAGCGGCCGAATTCGCAATCGATGCCAAACAGGCCGAAGAAGCGGAACATTTCAAAATGATCCAGAAGCAGCTCGGGGACGTGAATGATCGGCATGTACGCATTCAAATTGCCGATGAATACGGGCCTGAGGCGCTGGGAGCGGATGAAGAGAGCTGGAATCGCTTCCGGAATCGGCTGGATGGACAGCTGCGCGAAGCGATGGCGGAAGTAGGCGAATTGTAAAAAGAAACGGCTCCCGAGAGGGAGCCGTTTCCTTGAAGAGGAGAGTCTGCTGCGTTTATTGGAATGACTGATCAGTCTTCATCCATAATGCAGTTCTCACACCTTGTATCCACTCATTCATCCTTTACTCGGCCGGCTGCTCCGAGCTGTCCAGGTTTTCTGGTATCGGCGCCGGTCGTTCAGGCTGGTTTCTCAAGAACTCTATCGTATCATAGAGCATAACGGCGGCTTCGGCGCGGGTGATTTCGGCTTTCGGGTCAAATTCGCCATCTGAATCAAGTTGTACGATACCTCTTGAGAGCGCGCGTTGGATCGAACCCTGGTATTGAATACTTATCTCGTCTTCATCGGCGATCGGTTGGGGCTTGATATTGATCAGCGGCAGATTTCCGACTTTTTCCGCTGCCTGCATCAGGTAATGCGTATACGTTTCTTTGGTCATCGGTGCTGAAGGATCAATCGACTTCGGAATATCCAAGTCATTGAAATGCGCGTTCAGGAATGCTTCGGCATACCAGGCATCGTCGTCCACTGCCGGGAACAGATCGTTGGCAGTCGGTACCTTTCCAGCCTCAAACGTAACAGCAGCAAGACTGAGCTGCAGACCGCCTGCAATCAGCTGAATGCCCTGCGCATTAGTCAGCACTGACTGCGGTTTGAAGGATGAAGCGCTTACTCCTTTGACCAGACCTTCGCTTTTGAGTGAATTAATTTTACTCTGTTCGGCTACGCCGCTGAGGTCACTGAAGCCCGCTTCTGCTGCAAACAGCTGGCCGCTGAGAGACAGAGACAGTACCGACATGGAAAATACGGAAGTTATGCGTTTCCTGTTCATTTTCGTTCCTCCTTTTCAATTGTATTTCTTACTCTTTCAGACGATCCTTTAATTGGAAAAGTTGCACAGCTCTGTTCTGTTCATCATCTCAGCGAAAAGCCGTTCTTTCGAAAAAGAACAGCTTTTCATGTCGAGAAAGCCTAATTTAAAACGATGCGAATCGGCGTAGGAAGGAGTCTGATCTAACGAATGATATTCAACTGATCATCGAACCCGGACGATTATGTTTTTCGGTGCTTTAACGAACCCTGTTATCGCTATTCGCCATTCTTCAGCCTTTTTTGAAATGTAACGAATCCTCATTACTTTATTTGCCGAAAATACTCTATTTGTGGCCAATTCGACTCAAATAGTGTGATTACGATTCGTTAGAATTCATATAAGCTGTTTGGAGAATGAATAGCGTGATGAGGGTTCGTTAGAATTCCTATAGATATAGATATAGATATAGATATAGATATAGATATAGACGTAGATGTATAGATGCAGCGGCTTTATTAATAACTAAAAAGCGTGCTCCTTATAGGAGCACGCTTAATAATATAAAACGAAGTATCATGATGTCGTTACTTCAGCAGTTTTTTCATCATCTCAAGCTTTTCCTCGCCGTGTGGAGGGAACAACATTGTCGTCCCGCTTTCGGCCGAAGCTTTTTTCAAGATGCTCTTCTGATGCGAGAAAGTACGCAGGGTGTGTACGCCGTGATAAGCGCCCATACCTGAAGCTCCTGTACCGCCAAACGGCAGATTCGGATTCATCGCATGCAGCAGCGTATCGTTGATGCAGCCGCCGCCGAACGGAACTTTCTCCAGTACACGCTCCTGCACTTCTTCGTCGGTCGTGAACAGGTACAGTGAGAGCGGACGTGGATGCGAGTTGATCTGACGAATCGCATCATTCAGATCGCTGTAAGTCAGCACCGGCAGAATCGGTCCGAAGATTTCCTCCTGCATGCTGGCCGCATCCCAGGAATCAATATCCAGCAGCGTAGGTTCGATGAATTTGGTTACACGGTCGCCCGTGCCGCCGAATACGATCTTATCCTTGTCTTTCTCCAAGATCGCAGTCAAACGGTCGAAATGCTCATGAGTAACGATCCGGCCAAAGTCTGGGCTGCTCCACATATCGTCACCAAGGAATTCGCGGATGGCGTTTTTCATGGCGATCAGGAGCTGCATTTTCTTGCTTTCATGTACGAGCACGTAGTCCGGTGCAATGCAGGTCTGGCCGGCATTGACCAGCTTGCCCCATACAATTCGTTTGGCCGCCATACGGATATCGGCCTGTTTGTCGACGATCGCAGGGCTCTTGCCGCCAAGTTCCAGTGTAACCGGAATGAGCTGCTTGGCTGCCGCTTCCGCAACGATTCGGCCGACTTCCGTACTGCCAGTGAAGAAGATGTAGTCGAACGGCGAGTTGATCAGCGCGTTAACCGTATCTTTGCCTCCGTTCAATACGCGAACATAATGGTCTTCGAATACGTCTCCAAGCAGCTGTTTCACAATAGCGGAAACGTTCGGCGTGCTGTCAGACATTTTGACCACTGCACAGTTGCCTGCGGCGATCGCACCAACCAGCGGTTCCATCACGAGCTGGAACGGATAATTGAACGGTCCGATGATGAGAACGGTACCGTGAGGTTCATTGATGACGAAGCTGCTTGCACCCGCAAGCATAGTAGGTGTCGCCACACGCTGCGGCTTGGACCAACGATAGAGCTCTTTGCTGATTTCCGTAATGGTATTCAGAACAAAGCCGATTTCGGTCGCGTACGACTCGAATGCAGGTTTGCCAAGATCCGCTTGAAGAGCTTCGATAAGCGCAGGCTCGTAGCGCAGAATCGCCGCTTTCAGTTTCTCCAGTCGGCGCATCCGGAATTTATAGCCGCGCGTGCGGTCGGTGTCGTAGAAAGCGCGATGCTCTTCGAGCATCTGCGAGACTTCTTCTTTATTCCATTCTTTTGCAAACGTGTCCTTTGCGATCATACGTATTGACCTCCTCGGGGATGAAATGCGAAAACCAGAATTCACCATATATCCATTCTCTCAAAAATATAGGGCTTCTAAAGGCCCAAAGTCAAACTTGCAGCGGTCGGCCCCTCATGGGAAGCGGGGAGACCGGACCGAACGGCCGCGCAAAAATCTAAGGATAAAGGCGTGTTGGCCTCGTTCGACTGGGGAGCTTCCGGTTTTTTGATAACTCCTGCCTAATAACTGTATTACCCAATTTCACACGACTTTCGCTCATTAAATCTAATCCTTTCTGCAATTACTTCTCCGGCTTGGTTTTCTTTTCGATCTGCATATGAAAAAGACTCCGGTTCCCGCCAGTTCAGCGAAAACCGAAGTCTCTATCCAACATAATTTTAACGATTGTTGCGATTGTTGCGATTGTTGCGATTGTTGCGATTGTTGCGATTGTTGCGATTGTTGCGATTGTTGCGATTGTTGCAAGAACGGTTGGCCGTTACATAACGACGGAAGGCAGTCTTACGCCGTCTGCCTCGTCACGGATATCGCCGACGATTTCTTCCAAGATGTCTTCCATCGTCACAAGCCCGATTGTGCGGCCGGACGTATCGGCTACAGAAGCAATATGAACACGATTCTGCT
>NZ_KB899323.1 GCF_000378145.1 Saccharibacillus kuerlensis DSM 22868
AACTGGGACGGAAACACGAAAAGGACGCGGCTTCCCGCGCCCTCTGGACATGCAAAAAGAGAGTTGAGTGATGTTGGGGACTTTGTCCCCTACACTATTCCTTGCGGGTTACTCGGGAGCCACTGGGGACTGCGTCCCCTACGTTATCCCTTCCGAGTTACTCGCAAACATTCGCGCTTCGCTGCTTCACTGTTCTTTGCGAGTTACTCCCAAACGTTCGCACTTCGCTGCTTCACTGTTCTTTGCGAGTTACTCCCAAACGTTCGCACTTCGCTGCTTCACTGTTCTTTGCGAGTTACTCGCAAACATTCGCGCTTCGCTGCTTCACTGTTCTTTGCGAGTCTCCATCCAATTGTTTTTCACTACATTCTGATACCAATAGAAACTTTCCTTCGGCGTACGTTTCAGGCTGCGGTAATCGAGGTGAACCAGTCCAAAACGCATCCGATAGCCTTCCGCCCATTCAAAGTTATCCATCAAAGACCAAGCCATATATCCTTTCAGGTTGATTCCATCGGCGATTACACGGTGAACCTGGGCAATATGCTGCTGAAGATAAGCAATACGGCGGATGTCGTTGACTTTACCATTTACGACGTCGTCGTTGATGCAGGCGCCGTTTTCGGTAATGTAAATGTCGATGTTACCGTATTTCTGCAGGTAATGGATAACCTCGTAAAGGCCTCTCGACTCGATCGGCCAGCCGATATCGGTCTTGGTCAGACCCATATCGACTTCTTCCATCTGCAGGTAACCGCCGTTCGGATCGAAACGATTGACGCTCATTGCGTAGTAGTTGATCCCAATATGATCGATTGGCTGCGCGATGGCTTCCATGTCGCCTTCTTGGATCGGTGGCACATGGCCGGACTGCTCGAAGAATTCGTACAGCGGCTTTGGATAGCTGCCTTTATAGATCGGATCCAGGAACCAGTCGGAATAAACCTGAATATTGCGGTCTGCTGCGCCCTGATCCTCCGCGCTCTTAGAGTAAGGTACAGCCCAAGCTACGTTCGGCGCAATGCCGATCTTGCCTTCGATACCAAGTTCGCGGAATTTGGATACGGACTTACCATGAGCGACAAGCACATGGTGAGCGACATCAAGCCCTGCTTGAAGATCCTGTTTGCCCGGCGCGTGAACACCAATGACATTGGACAAGAACGCGATGCACCATGGCTCGTTGAACGTCAGCCAATATTTGATCTTCCCGGAAAACTCGCGATACATCACTTCGGAATATTTGACAAAAGCATCGATACTGCGGCGGTTCTCCCAGCCTCCAACGTCCTGCAGCGCCTGTGGAAGATCCCAGTGATACAGCGTGCAAAAAGGCTCAATGCCGGCTTCCAGCAGTTTATCGACAAAGCGATGGTAGTAATTCAGACCCTCACGGTTGATTTCGCCGTCGCCGGTAGGAATAATCCGCGGCCAAGAAATCGAGAAGCGGTACGTGTTGATACCAAGCTCCTTCATCAGCTCGATGTCTTCTTCATAGCGATGGTAGCTGTCGCAAGCTACATCGCCATTATCGCCGTTGTAAACGCGTCCTGGGGTGTGAGAAAACGTATCCCAGATCGACGGTCCACGTCCGCCTTCCTGTGCAGCTCCTTCAATCTGGTAGGCCGCTGTTGCCGTTCCCCATTTGAAGTCTTTTGGAAATTGAAAAATGGTCATGGTTATCGTTCCTCCATAAGTTGAGTGTAGGTGATCCTGGCTCGGCAGGACTCTAATAAAGTCTAGTTCGCTGTATAACTGCGGAGCAGCGGCATGACTTCGTTTTGGCCGCTGTTTCAATCGGGAAGCTTAATGCAATCAGGAAACTTGAATAGAAGGAAAAGGGAGCTGCCCGATTTCAAAGACGAGCGCTATCCCTGCTCCACGATAATTTCCCCTCTACTTAATTGAAATCCAGATGGACCGTTTGTCCGGCGGCGATGTTTAGGTTGCCGATGAAAGCTCCGGCTTCGCCTGCCGCTGCCGGCGAAGATCCTTCAAAGGCGCTGTCCGTACGCAGACGGACCGGACCGGAGTGGTCGGCCGTAATTTCGGCCGACTGAATCCGGCCGCCGCGCCATTCCAGCGCGACGGTGAAGCCTCCCCGCGCACGCAGTCCGCGCACAGAGCCGTCGACCCAAGCTTCCGGCAGCGCCGGCAGCAGGTGAAGTTCGCCCAGATGGCTCTGCAGCAGCAGCTCTGCGATGCCGGCTGTACCGCCGAAGTTGCCGTCGATCTGGAACGGCGGATGGTCATCGAACAGGTTCGGATGCGTTGAACGCGCCAGCAGCGTATGGACGAAGCGGTAGGCGCTCTCGCCATCCAGCAGGCGGGCGTAAAGGTTGATTAACCATGCACAGCTCCAGCCGGTATGGCCACCTCCGTTTGAAATACGGGCCGCAAGCGAAGCTTTCGCCGCTTCAAGCAGTTCCGGCGATTGTTCCCGATTAATCGAATGCCCCGGATAAACGCCGTACAGATGAGAGACGTGCCGATGTCCCGGCTCTTCCTCTTCCAGCTCCGTTCCCCATTCCAACAGCCGTCCGTCTTGACCGACTTGGAGCGGCTGCAGCCGCTCCAATGCCGTGCGAAACTCGGCTGTTTCGTCTTCCTCAAGACCCAGTATCCCAGCCGCTTCGATCACCTGCTCCATAACGTCTCGGATGAGCGTGAGATCCATTGCCGAACCAAATGCCGTACTGCAGGGCTCTCCATTATCCGTACGGAAACGGTTCTCCGGCGAGGTGGACGGAGCAGTCGTCAGCATGCCGTCCGGTCCCTCCACAAGCCAGTCGATCGCGAACAATGCAGCTTCCCGCAGGATCGGATAAGCTTCATTGCGCAGGAAAATTTTGTCGCGAGTAAACAAATAGTGCTCCCACAAATGCGAGCTCATCCAGAGACCGCCCATCGGCCAGAACGCCCAACTGGCGTCGCCGCCAGATGGAGTTGTCATGCGCCACAGATCGACATTGTGGTGCGCCGTCCAGCCCCGTGCACCGTAATGAATGCTTGCCGTACGGCGGCCTGCCTGCGCAAGTTCGCCGATCATCTTCAGCATCGGTTGATGGCATTCTCTCAGGTTGACCACCTCGACCGGCCAATAGTTCATTTGTACGTTAATGTTGGAGGTATAATTGCTGTTCCACGGCGGCTCGATCTGATCATTCCATATCCCCTGCAAATTGGCCGGCTGTGTACCCGGACGCGAGCTGCCCATCAGCAGATAACGGCCGTAATGGAAGTACAGCGCCTCCAGCGCCGGATCTGCCGCTCCCTGCTTGTAGGCTTCCAAGCGCTCGTCTGTCGGAATCCCGGCACGTTCTGTACCGCCCAAATCCAGTTCTACTCGGCTGAAAAGCGCCGTATGTTCGCGAATATGCCGTTCGCGCAGTACGTGCCTGTCCAATGCCAAAGCATCCTTCAACCATGCTTCACATAATCGGTCCGGCCGACGGCTGCCGTTCTCAGGCAGCTTATCGTAAGCTTCGAAGTTGGTCGCGGCCGCCAGCAGCAGCATAACCCGATCAGCGCCCCGAATTTCAATTCGACCATCTATTGCGCGAACTTCTCCGCCTTCGACAACCGACTTTAATTGGGCTTCAAAACGCATGCCCAATCCTTCCTCGAACAAAATCGCCTGCGGATGATCGCGGAAATAGTTTGATTCCACATGGCTCGGCGCCATGCCTCTCATTGTTAGGCGGCCGTCTGTAAATGCTGCCGTTTCATAGGGCAGCAGACTCTCCAGGGATACATCAATGTCGAGATTTCCCGGACGGTCCACACTTAAGGTAACAGCCAATATCTGATCAGGCTCGCTGATCCAGACTTCACGGGTGAAGCGAACGCCGTCTGCCGTAAAAGTTGTCGTCAGTACGCCCGTACTCAGGTCGAGATCCCGTTCGTAATCCCCTGATTCTCCGCCGCCGATTCGGTCGATATAGAGGTCTCCCAGCGGTTGGTAAGCTTCTGTGTTCCAACCCAACATTCGTTGATTGATCAGCTTCTCCGCTTCATCGTATTTGCCGGCGAAGATTTGTTCCCGCGCCTGCTTCAAATAACGCTGAGCATCATAATTGACCTTGTCTCGAGGAAAGCCCGACCACAGTGTGTCTTCGTTTAGTTGGAGACGCTCTCGACGATCGCCGCCAAATACCATAGCACCAAGGCGGCCATTACCTGCCGGCAATGCTTCTTCCCAACGCTGTGCCGGCTGTTTGTACCATAATTTATACGTTTGATTTTGTTTCATTCCGACTAACCTCCGTCTTCGGAAAACGTTTTAGATCCGCGCCGTCGTATTCGCAGTGAAAATGCTTACACACACGTTTTTAGTATAAGTCAGCCGCTAATAAGCGTCAATTCATTCCTGAAAATACGATTGAAGATTTAGATATTCACTTCTATCCTTTTGCCGAAAACCTGGGTATAGCAAGCTCACATAAAAAGCAGCCTTCACCTAGTATGGATGAAGGCTGCTTCTCAAGTACCTATTAGGATTACTATAAATTTATTCGGCTGACCAGACCTCTACCGTATCCTTGATTACCTGTGTATACATCGCTTCCATTTCCGGGATACCGCTGCCTTCAAGATCCGCTAGCATCTGATCGTAGATAGCATCGAATTGTTCCGGCGCAGCTACGATTGCGGCTGGGATTGCTTTACGAACGATGTCCTGCGATTTTTGGAACGGCACCGTGAAGTCCGGCGTGCTTGGCGATGGCAGGTTGTATGCTGCGCCCCATTCTTTGACCGGGAATTCTTCTTTGCCAGGGAACAGATCTTTCCATGTCGTCGCGCCATAAGCTTCCAGTGCTTTCTTCACCGGCTCGCTGTAGTTCGCCGTGATCTGCTCCGGATAGTTTGTCGTATAGTAGTTGTCTGTCGAATCCTT
>NZ_KB899324.1 GCF_000378145.1 Saccharibacillus kuerlensis DSM 22868
TGACGATGAACCGGTATGCGTATGTGAACGGCAATCCGGTGTCGTATATCGATCCATTTGGTCTGAGTGCGGATGGCGCAACATGGTGGCAGACAGGGCTGAGCTTTGCAGCGGATTCCCTGCCGTTTGTCGGGACGTTCAAAGGGATCCAAGAAGTGTTCACCGGTGTGGACATGATTACCGGACAGCAGCTGTCGGTGACGGATCGCGTGGCAAACGGAGTCGGAACGGTTGCGAGCGTGATTCCGTTCGGGAAGCACATCGGGAAGTACGTGGCGAAGGAAGGGATTGAAGGCGGATCTTGGCTGGTGAGGAAGCTAGGGAAAGAAAGTAATTCTCGGGCTTCCAAGTTAGCGCATGGGTGCAACTGCTTTACGACCGGAACCCAAGTGAAGACTGACCAAGGCGACAAGAACATCGAAGATATCCAAGTCGGCGATCAGGTGCTATCCAAAGATGACGTGACGGGAGAAGAAGGCTACAAGACAGTCACAGCGACCTTCAACCACATCGCGGATGAAATTTACACCATCCATGTTGGCGGTCAAAAGATCGAGTCGACGTATAACCATCCGTTCTGGGTCGAAGGGAAAGGATGGACGTACGTTAAAGATCTGAAGGTCGGAGACGAGTTGACGCAAGCGGATGGAACGAAGCTTGAGATCGATAAAATCGAGCTGGAGCAGCGACAGGCTCGCGTGTATAACATGACGGTGGACGAGTTCCATACGTACTTCGTGAGTGACCTGGGGATCTGGGTGCATAATACGAATAATAGTAACTGTAATATTAATTGTATAAACGAAGTTACTAATCTTTTGGTAAAGATGCCCGAGTTTTCTGGTTCGACTAGAGAACAGTTATTATCAGCAGTTCAAGACGCAGAATTCAAAAAAATAGTAAACGAGCTTTATAGACCGGGTGCTACATTTGGAGATGGAGGAACTGCTTCTATATTGGTAGAAGAGTTTTATAAAGGTTCTTCAACACACCTACAAAAAGCTCAGGATCGGGTAAGACAATTAAATGTGGTAGCGAAGTCCGGAAAACTTGGTCTTAATGACTTAGATATACTCGATGCTTTAAGAAATGATTTAGAAAATGCAATAAGACTTTTTAAATAAGGAGTTGATAATGGTGAATAAGAAAAAGGAAGAATTTTTTGAAAGAATGTTGAACTTCTTCCCATCGCTTGATGAAGCTTATAGAAAATCAATCTTGGATTATGGTGAGGTATTGGAAACTGTAGTAATCGAGGATATCTTTATGCCTGAAATAATTGAATTATTAAGAAAAGAACAAAACATCAATTTAGTAAAACGTATTTTTGACTATTTTGAGGAAGTGTCTAATGATCAAAATATTCATTTAAGGAACCTGTTATCATCTACAGTTTTAGAAAAGTTAGGTGATGATAAAGATGTTCTAAAGGCTGCAAAGAAATATATGGGACTTAAAACGACACAGCTCCAAGTTGAAGCTGATAGATTACTAGGGAGAACATAGCTTAATCCAGGTTTGAAATTAGAATTGGGGATAAGATAATCATGAGTGATTATATTCAGACAATCTCTTTTGAAGAAGCAGAAAAGATTGCGGAAAGAGCAGCTTTTGAACAGTTAGAACCGTTTATGAACAACTCAACAATTGATGTACTTGAGAAGAAGTTTTTTGAAGCAGAGTGTTGTTGGTTCTTTTTCAGAAATAGACAAATTGAGGGTCCTCCTGAACAGAATCTTAGGTGGGGCAGAGCTTATGCAATAAGTAAAAAAGGAGAGCTACGACTCATTGTTGATTTTTTGGATGAACCAGATAAGTTACAAGAATATCTTTTGACTATGTCTAATCATTTTAAAGAGAAAAAGTTATAATCGTGAAGGCCTGGATAAGCATAACGCTTATCCAGGCCTTTTTACTATCTTTCTGTAAAAGGTATTATCATGTGCCCGCTACTACAACCCGGAGATCAAGCGTTTTGTGAATCGGGACGTGCTGAGCGGAAGCATTGGCAGCGGATTGACGATGAACCGGTACGCATATGTTAACGGTAATCCGGTCTCGTATATCGATCCGTTCGGCCTCAGTGCGGACGGCGCGACATGGTGGCAGACAGGGCTGAGCTTCGCAGCGGATTCCCTGCCGTTTGTCGGGACGTTCAAAGGGATTCAGGAAGTGTTCACCGGTGTGGACATGATTACCGGACAGCGGCTTTCGGTGACGGATCGCGTGGCAAATGGAGTCGAAACGGTTGCGAGCGTGATTCCGTTCGGCAAGCATGTCGGGAAATATGTGGCGAAGGAAGGGACTGAAGGCGGGGCTTGGCTGGTAGGGAAGATTAAGAAACCTCCGGTGCAGACGGTGGAGCCTAGAGAGTTCAGTTTGAAACTGGACTTGCAGTTGTTTGCTAAGGAGACGAATGAAACTGTTAATAGCGTTAGAAAAGGATATCAATCAGGTGCAAGATCAACCAACCTTCTTGCAAAGGATAGGTTTACAAAGAAAACAGAACAATTGACGGAGTGGAGAAGGCTTATCAATAAATCTGATATTGGAAATCAAAGAAAACTTTTTCTTGGTGAAGATCATGTTAAAGTAGGCGATGGAAAATGGAGAAGTTTAGATGGTGCTAGGCAATTTAGAGTAAAACCTGATGATTATTTGGGTAATCATGGTATTGGCAGGCCGTTAATTCCTAACACTCCTCATGTTCACTTTGAATTTCTTAATCCTAAAGGAAATAAATTTGAAGTAGTTAAAAATATCCATGTTCCATTACGTTAAAGGATGAGGAATATGATTGAATTTAAACTTACAGGTAAAATATCAGCTAAAATAGTATTTGATGATAGTGGTATTGAAGAGCTAATCACCCTTTTTTCAGAGGTTCTAGATTCAAATGAAGCGTGGACTAGAATTGCAGAAGATAGAATTTTAAAAGTTATAAGAAACGAAGAAGCTAGTACAATGAATTTACTTCAGAATAATTCTATTACAATGACAATGGATTCAGATGAAATAGAATATGTAATTGAACGTCTGAAAATTTGTTTAGTTGAAAAAGTGTTTTACCCAGCAGAGTTTTGCGAATTGAGATACAAACAAAAAGATGTGACGATTTACGCTGAATATGTTGAACTGTAGAGAACAGAACACTTAAATAAGGAAAGCGATAGCAAACTGAAAATAATCTTGCTATCGCTTTTTCCTTTCAGTTTGCTACTAATGTAAATCAATAAACTTATGAAAGCTTATTCCTCAAGCTAGTTTTTAAGAGATAAAGGTAAAGCTTATCTAAAAGTAAACGTCCTCGGGATGATCAACAGTGAGGTAATAGGTCTGTTGTAGATCTGGTCTGTTTCGGAGCGCTTCCCAAATAATGTACTGTCGAATAGTGAAGCATTATTGATCATTTCGAAAAAACAATAGAAATTCTAAAAAAAATCTGTCCTCAATATTCAGGTATTTGAAGCAAATGTTTATGTAAGAGAAAAGAGGATTCCTAATTACTGTCTTTTAAATATAGTAAACACTATTAAGGCAATAAACAAAAGTTAATCGGAATATACTACAAGTAAAGGAACTGAAGCAATTCTGAATTTCGAGAAAATCTTATATAAATTCGACGTGTTACCCAATAACCATCACATAGTTAGAAATCTTGATTATAAGTTTTATGTCCTGGTATCTGATGTTCTCAAAGGAGCATTTGAAAGAAATAATATTAAAGGTGTTCAGTTTATTTAAAGGTATGTACCTTGATTGGCACTATGCCTTTCAAGGTTTCTTTTTATGCAATGCATTAAAAGTAATCGACAATTTCTCGTAGTAAAGGATTGTACGACGATCTGCAAATGACGTACGACGCGGAAGGCAATATGCTGACCGGCAGCATGCAGAATTATCTGCAAGCGCCTGATCGAAGCTGGCGGTGTCAGCTACGACAACGATAACAACCGCAATTCGATCACCGTGAACGGCGTGGCGACGAAACAAATCATCAACCCGCACGCCGTACTGTCCCAAGTGCTAATGGAAACCGACGCTGCCGGAACACCTCAAGCGTGGTACGTCTACGGCCTGGGCCTGATCGGACGGGAAGATGCGGCAGGACAGTACCAAACGTATCATTATGATCTACGCGGAAGCACGACGGCCCTGACCGACGAGCAGGGGCAAGTAACCGATACGTA
>NZ_KB899325.1 GCF_000378145.1 Saccharibacillus kuerlensis DSM 22868
GAAGTGTTCACCGGTGTGGACATGATTACCGGACAGCAGCTGTCGGTGACGGATCGCGTCGCGACCGGAGTGGGAACGGCGGCGAGCTGGATTCCGTTTGGTAAGCATGTCGGGAAGTACGTGGCGAAGGAAGGGATTGAAGGCGGGGCTTGGTTGATTGGAAAGCTGGGAAAAGAGAGCAAAGCTTCCCGATTGCTGGACGGCTGTAACTGCTTTACCGCCGGAACACAGGTGAAAACTGACCAAGGCGACAAGAACATCGAAGATATCCAAGTCGGCGATCAGGTTCTGTCTAAAGATGACGTCACGGGAGAAGAAGGCTACAAGACCGTAACAGCGACCTTCAACCATATCGCCGAGGAAATCTATACGATTCATGTAGGCGGTCAGAAGATCGAATCTACGTATAACCATCCATTCTGGGTCGAAGGGAAAGGATGGACGTACGTCAAAGATCTGAAGGTCGGAGACGAGCTGACCCAAGCGGATGGAACGAAGCTTGAGATCGAGCAGATCGAGTTGGACAAGCGTAGCGCGCGTGTGTACAACATGACGGTGGACGAGTTCCATACGTACTTCGTAAGTGACCTAGCGATCTGGGTGCACAATACGAATAATGAGAATTGTGATATTGGTAGTTTGATTCAGGAACCGAATAAAGACATTGTTGAAAGTTTATACAAGAGAAGCAATTTTAGGAAAGGATCACGTACTAAGGCAGAAAGTGAAGCTCCTAAAAATGAAGTAGGAAAAATGATTTGTCCCACTTGTGGGAAAGGTATACCTGATAGTATTACTGTTAATACTAAAAACGGTCCAGTGAAAAGAATTGGATATGACCTAGATCATTATCCAGATATTTGGGCAGAGAGGATTTCAATCATGAAATCTGGTGAATTACCGCCTACAAGAAAAGAAGTTTTGGATGAATATAATGCAAGGTTAAGAGTTCAATGCCATGAATGTAATATAAGTCATAAATATGAAGGGGTAGAAGGTACTTACAAAGGGGTGAATAATGATGATTAATTATGGTGAACTCTACTATGATCAATACAGCAAGTTTTTAGGTCAGCCATTTGATAGAGAAATTTTTGAGAATAATAAATGTATGCCTAACATCCAAGTTCTGAAATACAAAAATGTATTTGAAGAGTGTTATGTTTATAACACTCTTGGACTCAGTAAATACGATGATGTAATAGGAAGCAATCTAGAGGTCTCTATGGTAGTTGACGAAGGATTTGATAGCGCAGCGTACATTTTGGCAAACACACTGTATTACTGTCTAGCTAACCAGATGCAAATGGGACGAGGAGTTGCAATCAGTGGCATTAAAAATGTTGATCATGAATTTGCCCAACTCTACAACAAAGATGCTATTTACTTCACAGATCCATTTGCGTTTCCGGAAGAATATAGCACAGTTTTAACTGATAATCATGAAAAAAATGGAAGAATCCTTCTGGCTATTTTTATCACAACATCGGAGTATGAATATTTTTCTAAGCACGGAGCTGATCTGTTTGAAGAAATACTTGAATCAAAAGATGTAGATCCATTCCATATTCGCAGAGATTCTGTACTCTGATTTTTTTTAGGACATGTAGGTTTTAATACTCTCTGTTAATGACGAATTGTCAATCCAAGTGCAACAGTTCCTCTTGAAACGATGCATTTGTGGACTTCCAGCCTAAGCATTTGCATGGCCAATTGTTGATGGGATGGAGGGCATACTGAAGCTTAACGTCAGACACTTGGGTAAAATCAGGGCCTTTCGGGAAGAATTCTCGAAAGGCCCTTTGTGTTTTCGTCAGAGCTTTGTTACCAACAAGAATACGATCGGTCAAGTAAACGTCCACGTCATGAACCTGCTTCAGCAGAGCATGATAGGCAAGCTCTTTACATCCGATTTATCTTTTACAACCTGTTTTTCTGCTGGGAAGAGACGACCAAGCCAACGGCTCCGCCGACTTTGGGAACGCCGATTGCTTCCCTGAATCCGTCCGCTTGCGACGAGCAGACCTTCTATGCCGATGCGATCGATACTTCGACGGGTGCGCAGATCATCACGAACACGATGCTTGCCGCATACGGCAGCGTCGAGATTCCTTTCCAGGCTCAGTATTATTCCTTGCTGCAAGGCGACGGAGATCTGGGCAAAGGATGGAGCCATAACTACGAGATTCGTCTGCAGGAACTTGCAGAAGAGGATGCCGTTCGCGTTCATTGGAGCGCATTCCGCTACAATACGTTTATCCACAATGCGGACGGCACGTACAGTTCCTTCGACAAAGCGGCCCGCGACGATCTGCTGCAACAGAACGCCGACGGCAGCTACACGCTGAACCGTTACGAAGGCACGACGTACCGCTTCACGGCGGAAGGCGCCTTGCAATCGATGAACACCGCAGGCGGCATCGAGTTGACCCTGCAATACGGCACGGACGGCAAGTTGTCTTCCGTAACCGAACCGGCAACCGGTGCGAAACTGCTGTTCACGTATAACGATGAGGGCCTTGTATCTTCCGTTAGCGATCAGGCGGATCGTACGGCAAGCTTCCCGTATGATGCTGCCGGACGCTTGATCACGCTTACCGACCCCGCGGGGCAAAAAACGGAATACACGTATAACGAGGACGACCGGATCGTTACGGGTGCGTTGGCCGGCAAAGAACGCTTCGCCAATACCTACGACGCCAACGGCCGAGTGCTGAAGCAAACCGACGGTTTGGAAGGCAACTCCACTTCCTTTGCTTACAGCGAAGCCGAAGGTCTGTTCACGACGACAATTACCGACCGCAACGGTCATGTACAGAAACGCATCCATGACGCCAATCACCAATTGGTCGAAGTCCAGGATGCGCTGGCCGGCAAGACGACGTACACGTATGACGAAAAAGGAAACCGGACCAGCATTACCAACGCGCTGGGCCAGAAAACCACATTCGAGTACGATGACAAAGGCAATGTGACAAAGGCGACCGATCCGTCGGGAGAATCCATCTCGATGACTTACAACGCTCGCGGCGATCTGATGAGCGCAACCGGACCGGACGGCAGCAGCGTCACCAGCACGTATGACGATAGCGGTCGCCTGCTGAGTACGACCGATACGGAAGGGAATACTGTCACCTACACGTACAACAATAAAGGACAGCTCCTTTCGGCGACCGATCCTAAAGGCGGGAAGACCCAATATGGCTACGAGGGTAACCGTCTGACTCGTGTGACTCAATCAACCGGCGAAGTCGATATCATCGGTTACGACGCCGCGGGCCGGATGACCAGCCAGACCAATGGCGACGGCAACACGTCCAAAATCGTGTACAACGATGGCGATCAGTTGACGGCCGTCATCAATGCGCTGGGTCATCAGAGCAGCTATGCGTACGACGACCAGAACAATCTGACGAGCGTAACCGATGCAATGGGCAGCGTCACTCGTTACACGTATGACAAC
>NZ_KB899326.1 GCF_000378145.1 Saccharibacillus kuerlensis DSM 22868
TCGAGAATGTCGTAGACTTTGTCATGAGGTCGCCTCGTTTCGATGTTTGTAGGGGTACAAACAGCTTAACAAAGAGGCGTCCTTTTTGCTATTTTGGGGTTAATCAACAGGCCTAGTATGGAGGCACTTATTTCAACGAAATTTAAAAAATCGGGAAAAATAAGTGTATAGGTGCACTTATTTTTCTTTTTGTTTCCTTTTTCTTTTTCTTTTTCTTTTTCTTTTTCTTTTCTTCCTTCTTACACCTTCAATAAACTCTTCAGAAAACTCTCGCAGGCCTCTTTCTCATACGTTTAATACTCTTTTTAGGACATGTACGCAAAATTCAAGAATGCCTGTAAATCCGTTAAATTAAAGAAATGAGACGATGATACGATTTGACCGACGAAGAATGGAATGTCGTTGAATCTTTCCTGCTTCTGCCCGAAAAAGATAAGGAAGACGGCCTCCAAAAGAACGGAGACATCGACTAAATGCAGCACTTTGGGTCGCATGCACTGGAGCGGATCGGCATGATTTGTCAGGCTGCTGCAAGCCTTGGTCTTCGGCTTACCGCTTTTTCTGGAGGAGGCTGCAAAAGTCAGGAATCTGGTACAAAATTTCAAAGCATGTCGCCATCGAACCAAACTTCAAACAGATGAGGTTGGATGTGATGATACTGGATGTGATGATACTGGATGTGATGAGGTTGGATGTTTGGATGTTTGGATGTTTGGATGTAATGATTATCCATGTTCATCAACATGGAACCGGCGCCTAACGACTCGTTATGACAAGGCAGTGAGCATGGTTAAGACTTTTTTTGGCGTTGATCTCGATTGGGATCTGGCTTAAATAGGTTTGCGTACAGACCCTAGCGAAGACGAATTTTAACGTATGCCTTATTTTCCTGAAACGACCCTGTTTAAATTTCCAATTGTATGTTAGACTTGTACGTTGCATCACTCTATTGTTTTTTCGGAATATTTCCTCCCCCTATTAGCGGAAGTTTATAGATTTTTCTTTATATACAAAGGAGCCATCATGACATTTAACGATCTGAAATTGATCCCCCCGATTCTTAAGGCGCTTCAAAAAGAAAATTACACGTCTCCCACGCCTATTCAGCAGCAGGCCATTCCTGTTGCCTTGGAAGGCCGCGACGTGCTGGGCTGCGCCCAGACCGGTACTGGCAAGACGGCAGCTTTCTCGCTGCCTATTATCCAGCGCCTCTCGGCAAATCCGGCTGTGTCCGGCAAACGCCCGATCCGCTCGCTGATCCTGACGCCGACGCGCGAACTGGCAATTCAGATTTACGATAACATCCGCGCTTACAGCCGGTATACCGATCTGCGCAGTATGGTTGTCGTAGGCGGAATCTCACAAGCTCCGCAGGAGCGCGAGCTGCAGCGCGGCACGGATATTCTGATCGCTACGCCTGGGCGTCTGCTCGACCTGATGAACCAGAAGCACGTTATGCTGGACTCTGTAGAAGTTCTCGTTCTGGATGAAGCCGATCGCATGCTCGATATGGGCTTTATTCGCGACGTGCAGAAGATCATTGCCAGAACTCCGGACAAAAAGCAGACGCTATTCTTCTCGGCTACTATGCCGCCGGAAATCACCAACCTTATTAATTCGCTGCTGGTTAATCCGGCCAAGGTTGAAATTACACCGGTTTCGTCTACAGTAGACCGGATTACGCAGGAAGTCTATCTGGTCGACAAGCCGAACAAGCAGAAACTGCTGAATGATATTCTGCAGGACGCATCAATCGAATCCGCGCTTGTATTCACACGGACCAAGCACGGCGCCAACCGCGTCGCGCGTCTGCTTGACCGTGCCGGCATCTCGGCGCAGGCCATTCACGGCGACAAATCGCAGAATGCCCGTCAAGCGGCACTGAACAACTTCAAGAACGGCGTGACCCGCGTTCTGGTTGCGACTGACATCGCCGCGCGCGGCATCGACATCGACGAACTGACGCACGTTATCAACTTCAACCTGCCAAACATCCCTGAGACCTACGTGCACCGGATTGGCCGGACCGGCCGTGCAGGCAGAGACGGTATTTCTATCTCGTTCTGCGAAACAGAAGAGCTGCCGTATCTGAAAGACATCCAGAAACTGATCGGCAAGACTATCCCGGAAGTCAAAGACCACGCCTATCCGATGACTGGGGCCGTGTCGGCAGCGGAACCTGCGCAGCAGGACGGTCAAGGCAGAGGTGGACGCGGACGCAAAGAGGGCGCGAAACCCGAAGCCAGAAGCGGTGCACAGCGCAGCTCTGCGAAAGTTCAGCCTAAAGGCGGCGCGCAGCAGCACGCTGCGAAGGGCGAAGCCAAAGGCAGCACGCAGCAGCACGCTGCGAA
>NZ_KB899327.1 GCF_000378145.1 Saccharibacillus kuerlensis DSM 22868
CGCGTCGCGACCGGAGTGGGAACGGCGGCGAGCTGGATTCCTTTTGGTAAGCATGTTGGGAAGTATGTGGCGAAGGAAGGGATTGAAGGCGGGGCTTGGTTGATTGGAAAGCTGGGAAAAGAAAGTAATTCTCGGGCTTCCAAGTTAGTAAATGGATGTAACTGTTTTACCGCCGGCACTCAAGTGAAAACCGACCAAGGCGACAAGAACATCGAAGATATCCAAGTCGGCGATCAGGTCCTTTCCAAAGATGATGTTACCGGCAAAGAAGGCTACAAGACCGTAACAGCGACCTTCAACCATATCGCTGAGGAAATCTATACGATTCATGTAGGCGGTCAGAAGATCGAGTCGACGTACAACCATCCGTTCTGGGTCGAAGGAAAAGGCTGGACGTATGTCAAAGACCTCAAGGTCGGAGACGAGCTGACCCAAGCGGATGGGACGCAGCTTGAGATCGAGAAGATCGAGCTTGAGCATCGCTCGGCCCGCGTGTATAACATGACGGTGGATGAGTTCCATACGTACTTCGTGAGTGACCTGGGGATCTGGGTGCATAACACGAATAATGATGCTTGTAATCTTAAAGGTATTATTGGAGAGAGCAAGTCTCTTCTGCCGAATGAAGGAAAGGTCGGCACATATAGGCAGTTAATCAAGAAAGGAAAGCCTTTTGATAACATTACCCCCCATCATATGCCTTCTGACAAGAAAATGATTCAAGCAGGTGTCAAAACAAAAGATGGGGTAAGCATGAACATGGAACAACCTCATCCTGGGACAGGAGGAAGACATCGGGAGACGTTTACCTATGGGTTAACTGGTGATAAACTTGATGAATATTTGAATTTAAGCTATCGAGATGCATTAGCACATGATATTTGGGATTCAAGAAGAATCTATATGAAAAATGGGCTATATATTCCGGAAATTAAAGAAAGCCTTCTGAATGTTATTGAAATGAATAGGCAGTTGCATCCGGCACTTTATAAGAAGTAAGAAAGCAGGTGAGGCTTTTGGACGTCCAAATTGAATTGGAAAAGGTATATGATAATAGACTCCTTAGAACCGAGAATGAAATTCGTGAATTTGAAAAAGCAATTGAAAATCTTATTTCTTTAAAAGACGCTTCAATAATTGGTGACTTGTGTAAAGGGTTTGACGATGCAACTGAGCATCATGAAGTCATGTTCGGTCTCGTTCATGGAATCGAATATTTGTATCAACAAAATGTTGATGAGGGACTTTATCTTATAGCATTCTCAGTACCTAGTATGATAAGACACGCAAAAGATTGGGCTGAGATCATGCATTATCGAATCTTGAATCATCCACAAGTCAGAAAAAGCTACGCACACGTTCTTTCGATAATTGATGAAAAGACAAGAAAAGAAATATTTGAATTTCTAATTGAAATAAAAGAAGAAGACCCTGAAGAGTTTGAAGATTCTGTGAATGAAGTTTTAGGTATGAAAAAATCCTGAGATTCATAGAGCACTTGCGAACGGTAAGGTTAAGTGATGAATTTAATCTAATTTGCGCGGGCTAGCTGGTAATACGATTCTTGACTCATCAGGAATGTTGGTAAAGGCTAATAATCTATAAATTTTGATAGTGCTGACTTTTAATGCATATAGTAGGGCGGAATATTGGACTTAATTTTACCAGCAGCAAAAATTTGAGCAAATTGAGGTTTTGGACGAGAACGATAAATATGTTTTTCAAGAAATCAAATCGGCTTTGAGAAACTTCAATTTGACCAGAAGCAGTGCTCTTGTTATTGATGGAGAACGCTTTTCCCTTTACAAATAGTTTTTATTAAACCTTGAGTGGCTTTATGCCATTCAAGGTTTTTTAAGTGATACGTCTACGGTCTGGGTCTGATTGGACACAAAGATGCGGCAGGACAGTACCAAACGTATCACTATGATCTACGCGGAAGCACGACGGCCCTGACCGACGAGCAGGGACAAGTGACCGATACGTACAGCTACGATACGTATGGTGAACGCCTGACCCACGAGGGTGCAACGAACCAGCCGTTCCAGTACAATGGACGCGACGGCGTGCAAACAGATGCTAACGGTTTGTACCAGATGAGAGCCCGCTACTACAACCCGGAGATTAAGCGATTCGTGAACCGGGATGTGCTGAGCGGAAGCATCGGTAACGGACTGACGATGAACCGGTATGCGTATGTGAACGGCAATCCGGTGTCGTATATCGATCCATTTGGTCTGAGTGCGGATGGCGCAACATGGTGGCAGACA
>NZ_KB899328.1 GCF_000378145.1 Saccharibacillus kuerlensis DSM 22868
CGCATAAGCTTTTACGCATTATTTTTGGCATGTGGAACTCCGGATCGGCCTTTCAAGCTCATTAAGTACTGAAATTGGATATAGAATCCATTTTTTATCTGCCTTCCAAGGTAGGTTTATTTCAGTATGTTCCATTTAGACAGCTCAACGATTGTTTTATGAAAGGCTTGACTTTGATTAGCTGGTTTATCTGATGCCATCTATCCTCTTTAGTTAACTTGCATATGCTTTAATTATCTTTAAATTTAATTTCCATTCTTTGCTTAATGCCTTCAAAATCTTTTCTTTAGTTTGTCTCAGTCAGTTTCCAGCACCATACGAATGTATAGGTTCACACCAAGTGAAACCTTTACCTTGATATCTTTGAATAAGAGGCATTTATGATTACGCATGCAGTCTTTAGCTTGATCTCGTCTACTTCAAGATAATGTTTCCTAGGGAGGATTAAACTATTTTCTTCATAAAAGGAGCAATATCTAGAAAGGAGCACTATTTAGCACACGTATTCAGTCTATTTTTGCAAACAATGTTCAGATTGATTCGATACGGTTAGCGATCAACATCCCAAGCATTTCATTTGCACTACACTCTATCTTGAATGAAATAAAACGAAATTATACATTTAATTGAATTTACTTGAAATAAATCCCGAAAAAGATAAGATAAAAAAGATATATAGGAGGTGAGCTTACGAAAAAGATTATATTAATTGGTTTATTGGCTTTTTTAATGATCTTTCCTTTAGGTTGCAATAAATCTGAAAATCCAAATGCTTCACCACCTATTTGGATCTACTACGAGGGAAGTAAATATGTAGGTACAGAAATATATCCCGGAAAACCGAAAAACATAATATTCTCAGACCATGTTACGCAAAAAAAGGATTTCACGCCAGGTTTGAAAGTTTTCGTAAATCCTGAGAATCCAGAAGTGGTATTTATAAATCAGGGCGGATGGATGGGATTGAAAAAAGTTACAGAAAATTAAGATAGTTGATGAACATAGAGTTCTTTGCAATTTTCATCTTTTAGGAGGTTTCTTTAATGAAAAAATATTTAATTCCGCTTTTAACTAGCTAAAATAGGTTTGCGTACAGGCCCTAGTATTATTTTTGTTTTGGCAACAACTTCTGCCCCTGCTACTTTTGCTCAGGAACACGAGAACCTCAACCATTCGCCATTAATGATCAATCCTAGTGAACAAGAAAACCTTCCTAATTACAAAGTAGAACGTAATGGTTTAGCAAAAATCACTGATGAAGAAGGCAAGGTTATTGGAGAGAAAGAAATAGAAAAAAAAGGAGAAGACTCTTTAAACTGTACCCTATAAGATGGACACTTTGAAAAAAGTCATCTTGTAGGGTCTTTTTGTGTACAATAAAGAAAAAATGAGCGGTGGTTAAAACAAATGTCCAAAAAGTTATTCACAAGTCTAGAACAAAAACAGCTGAAAAAGAATCCGTATGTGAAACAGGTCAGTAACAAAGCCATCACCTACACGGATGCGTTTAAAGAACACTTCATCCAAGCTTACGGGCAAGGTAAACGCCCTCGTGAGATTTTTCAAGAGGCTGGCTTTGACGTAGACAGCTTAGGAATCAAACGCATTCAAACGGCTTCCCTTCGCTGGCGTACGGCTTATGAGAAGAAGGGGATCATCGGTCTTGCGGACGCGAGAAAGCAGGCTTCCGGACGTCCTTCCACGCGTGCACTCAGCCCCGAGGAACAAATCGCTCGGCTGGAAGCCAAACTGGAATGGCTCGAAGTGGAGAATGAATTTCTAAAAAAGCTCGAATGGCTCGAAAGGCAGGCGAAGAAACCAAAATTCAAGTAAGTACGGGGCAGAAGTTCGAATGGATTCAGCAGATCACAAATCGCCCCCCGTTCAAACGTAAGGTGCGGTGGCTGTGCCTTCTCGCTCAAGTCTCTCGTTCCGGTTACTATGCGTATCTTAGCGAGCAGGCTGTTTTCAATAGGCAAAAGCAGCAGAAGCAGGACGAACAAGCCTACAAGATCCTGCTGCGTAGGCCTGTTGATTAGCTATTTTCTGGAAATGAAATCTGGTTACTGAAGTAAAAAA
>NZ_KB899329.1 GCF_000378145.1 Saccharibacillus kuerlensis DSM 22868
CTATTACACAGAAAATCAAGAATTAAAAAAACGTAGAGAGAGTTTGAAAGAAGTAGTGAATACATGGAAAGAGGGGTATCACGAAAAAAGTAAAGAGGTTAATAAATTAAAGCGAGAGAATGATAGTTTGAATGAGCAGTTGAATGTATCAGAGAAATTTCAAGATAGTACAGTGACTTTATATCGTGCTGCGAGGGCGAATTTCCCTGGGTTTGAGAAAGGGTTTAATAGGCTTAAAGAGAAATTCTTTAATGATTCCAAATTCGAGCGTGTGGGACAGTTTATGGATGTTGTACAGGATAATGTCCAGAAGGTCGATAGAAAGCGTGAGAAACAGCGTACAGACGATTTAGAGATGTAGAGGTACTTTTATGCCGAGAAAACTTTTTGCGTGTGACAGTCCTTAAAATATACTTAGAGCGTAAGCGAAAGTAGTAGCGACAGCTATTAACTTTCGGTTGCAAAGCTCTAGGATTTTTAATGGACGCAGCGCATCACACGCAAAAAGGAAATTGGAATAAATGCGAAATTTGAGATGTTAATTAAAGACCTTTTTGAGGTCTTTTTTTCTTAGATTTTTGGGGTTATTTAGGGGAGAAAACATAGGGGGGTACTACGACCTCCCCCCTAGGTGTCCATTGTCCATTGTCCAAACAAATAAATAAATATTGGGTTTTTAATGTTAAAAGGTTGTTTTTTATGTTAAAGTGAAAAAAACAGATGTTGGGAGGTACAGTGATGGTTGTAGATAGAAAAGAAGAGAAAAAAGTTGCTGTTACTTTAAGACTTACAACAGAAGAAAATGAGATATTAAATAGAATCAAAGAAAAATATAATATTAGCAAATCAGATGCAACCGGTATTCTAATAAAAAAATATGCAAAGGAGGAATACGGTGCATTTTAAACAAAAAAAGATAGACAGCACTGGCATGCTGCCTATCTATGACTAAATTTTGTTAAGTGTATTAGCACCGTTATTATATCATGAGCGAAAATGTAATAAAAGAAACTGAAAACAAGAAAAATTCAAGAGGACGTAATTGGACATTTGTTTTATATCCAGAATCAGCAAAAGCCGAGTGGTTAGAGTATTTAAAAGAGTTACACATTCAATTTGTAGTGTCTCCATTACATGATAGGGATACTGATACAGAAGGTAGGATGAAAAAAGAGCATTATCATATTCTAGTGATGTATGAGGGTAATAAATCTTATGAACAGATAAAAATAATTACAGAAGAATTGAATGCGACTATTCCGCAGATTGCAGGAAGTGTGAAAGGTCTTGTGAGATATATGCTTCACATGGACGATCCTAATAAATTTAAATATCAAAAAGAAGATATGATAGTTTATGGCGGTGTAGATGTTGATGAATTATTAAAGAAAACAACAACAGATAGATATAAATTAATTAAAGAAATGATTGAGTTTATTGATGAACAAGGAATCGTAGAATTTAAGAGTTTAATGGATTATGCAATGAAGTTTAAATTTGATGATTGGTTCCCGCTTTTATGTGATAACTCGGCGTATGTTATTCAAGAATATATAAAATCAAATCGGTATAAATCTGACCGATAGATTTTGAATTTAAGAGTGTCACAAGACACTCTTTTTTCGCACCAGCGAAAACTGGTTTAAGCCGACTGCGCAAAAGACATAATCGATTCACAAAAAATAGGCACACGAAAAACAAGTTAAGGGATGCAGTTTATGCATCCCTTAACTTACTTATTAAATAATTTATAGCTATTGAAAAGAGATAAGAATTGTTCAAAGCTAATATTGTTTAAATCGTCAATTCCTGCATGTTTTAAGGAATTGTTAAATTGATTTTTTGTAAATATTTTCTTGTATTCTTTGTTAACCCATTTCATAACGAAATAATTATACTTTTGTTTATCTTTGTGTGATATTCTTGATTTTTTTCTACTTAATCTGATAAGTGAGCTATTCACTTTAGGTTTAGGATGAAAATATTCTCTTGGAACCATACTTAATATAGAAATATCAACTTCTGCCATTAAA
>NZ_KB899330.1 GCF_000378145.1 Saccharibacillus kuerlensis DSM 22868
CATGAGGTCGCCTCGTTTCGATGTTTGTAGGGGTACAAACAGCTTAACAAACAGGCGTCCTTTTTGCTATTTTTTGGTTAATCAACAGGCCTACTCGCCGAGTTCTTATAACGTTCCTGTATTCACGAACCCGAGAGGCTTAAGGCAGAGTAAGCTGCCCGGTGGTGGCTCTGTCACTTAGCCTCGAAGGGTTGTCTGCTGAATTCAACTTTCCCGAAATGCCCTGCAGACCAAGGGCGGTATGGCCCACAGCTTGAATACGGTGTTATGTGATGTCCCCCTGCCTTCCTTGAATCACTCACAAGAAATAAAATAATCGAATTTTTCAGTATCGATTATATGTGTTGCTTTCTGTTGTAACTGATTTATACGTTGTTCCATTATTACAAAATGACCGGTCATGGGGTGATCTTCTGACAAACATAATAATGTCCGGATTTCTTCTAAAGACAGTCCATCTAATTGTTCTTCTTCATGTATTATAAAATCATCTTTCTTTGACCATGATAAAGTTGGAATTCCGCCACTAAATAAATAAGGAGATACGTCTTCTTCCACATATAGTCCATTCGATTTAGCTAATCTTATAGTTTCTTCACTAGGCAGCATGCTTCCGATGTACATATAATAATCCCAACCAAAGTGTACATAAAATTTATCTTTACGTACTAATTTACATCCTATGATGTTTCGCAAAACCATTCTACAGATATCTGGAACTAAACTAATATCTATCAATTGATCTTCATATAAATGAATTTGTTCAAATTTCGGTTCGAATAATCTATCATTATTATTACTTAATAGTTTTGTAGGATTTATTACTCGTACAAGGTCTAACCCAATTTCTTTTATAAATGAAAAAACTGTAGCAACATACGCATTCTCTACATTCAAATATTCCTCAAGTGTAAATTGTTTACCATCGAAAACTTTCCCAATTTCTGAAGGGCATGTCCATTCATCTTTCAAGTAATGACCTTGAGAATTACGATTGCTAGGATTGTATTTTGTAACTCTCCAGTGATACATCAATTTCTCCTTTATTGTTATACTCCTTGCAGGGGGATTTCGCATAACGTTCTTGTATTCAAGACCCAGCATATGCTAGGTGTCCGGGGTATGCCACAGCGTGAATATTATGTTATAGGATGTTGACTTCTTCTTCGAATCCCATTCAAATCAAGCTTTATTCATACTTTCCATGTCTTATTCTTCGTATTTCATTAGGAGAAGCTTTAATCCCTTATTTCTTCTTTCCATTGACTGACGTACTTTTCAATCTCTTTAGTCCCTTTATAATCAGTGATTAATAATGTTCTAAAGTCCTTATTCAAAATTATGATCATTCCTTTTTCATTTCTCCAATAGAGAAGCATACAGAGGGTATTGCGGCAGCTTGGATGCTCGAAGAAGAATACTATAGACACCGGCTTCATTGGCCGGCTTCTCAAACAAATGAAGGAGCTGCTTTAAATCAATATCAAGTTCTAATTTCACATCCTTATTCAACTCACTTTCACCAGGCTGCAGCTTGGCATGGTGCTTTTTTAATATACTAAGCATTTGATTGGCCTGCTCTTCGTTCAATTCCTCACTCATAATGTAATCCCATAGTGCATAAGATTCTGGATCTACGACCATATCTCTCATTAAGGACAAATAGAATTCCATTCGATCGACTCTTTCTTCGAGATCTTTATCTGGCATTTTGAACTCTCCTTCTTATAAAAATGTTGTCCATGCTTTTGTCAATTTCCTATAACGTTCCTGTATTTACGACTCAGCGCATGCTGAGTGTCCGGCGTATCCCGGACCCAGGGCGTATGCCCGTAGCGTGAATATTATGTTGGTATTCTCAGTTCATCCCCGGCTAGTTCGGGGATGAACTTTTTCTTTATACTGGAGAAAACACTGGGTGGAATAACGCAT
>NZ_KB899331.1 GCF_000378145.1 Saccharibacillus kuerlensis DSM 22868
GTAACCGATACGTACAGTTATGACACGTACGGCGAACAGCTGGGCCATGAAGGTGCAACAACCCAGCCGTTCCAGTACAATGGACGCGACGGCGTACAGACGGATACCAACGGTATGTATCAGATGAGAGCCCGCTACTACAACCCGGAGATTAAACGATTCGTAAACCGGGATGTACTGAACGGAAGTATCGGAAACGGATTGACGATGAACCGGTATGCGTACGTCAACGGCAATCCGGTGTCGTATATCGATCCGTTCGGCCTGAGTGCAGATGGCGCAACATGGTGGCAGACAGGGCTGAGCTTCGCAGTGGATTCCCTGCCGTTTGTCGGGACGTTCAAAGGGATCCAAGAAGTGTTCACCGGCGTGGACATGATTACCGGACAGCAGCTTTCGGTGACCGATCGTGTGGCAAACGGAGTGGGAACGGTTGCGAGCGTGATTCCGTTCGGGAAGCACATCGGGAAGTACGTGGCGAAGGAAGGGATTGAAGGCGGGGCTTGGCTGGTAGGGAAGATTAAGAAACCTCCTGTGCAGACGACAGAGCCGAGAGACTTCCGTTTGAAGCTGGATTTGCAGTTGTTTGCTGACGGTGCGGATAAAGCTTGGAAAGATAAAATTGTACTTCCTAGTAGACCTCATACAAATAAAACAGAAGGTCATTGGTTTGCAAGTATGAGAAAAGCTGTTGAGGAAGCAAAAAAAACTGACACTACAAGAGTATACTTGAATAAGGGATTGCAAAATGAGGTTCCTAGGGCGAAACCTAATAGACCTGATGTTATGGTTGTTAAATCTAATGGCAAAATAAATCAATATGAAGTACCAAGCAAAACAGATGACCCTGCTATGTTGATAAAACGTATGATTGAGAACCAAAAGCATCTTAATGACAGAGCAGGGGTTATACAAATACTTCCAGTGAAAAAGTGAAGGTAGAGGTGGTCGTTTTGAAAGATAGATTAATGACATCGATTGTTTTATATGGTTCAATTGGAATTCAAAAAAAAGAGTTATGGGAAGCTTATCAGTATTTTTTGAAATTAAATGAAGAGTTAGGATATACTTCGACTCACCTTGGTATTATTGGAGATCAATTTAAATCAGGAAAGTTAACTCCTATTACGCGAACAGAAGCAAAGTTTAAGAAGGCTTGTGATAATGAGGAGAATATCGAAACTATATCTATCTATGCTTTACCACAAGATTTTAGTCAAGCAGCATTTGATTATCGTTCATTCGTTAGTATTAATAAAAGTTTTAATAATCAATTCATAGTTATTACAGTTCCAAGTGAAGATTTCAGCAAAATCAATAAGACCAAAATAATAAATGATTCAGGGGATTTTATCAAACTTGAAAAATATGAAGTGTTTGAATTGTCAGTACTTGAAAGTCCTTTGATTTATTGCTCCAAAGTGAATCAGACATCTGACTTCACAAGTTTGAAAATAATAGAGAAGATTGAGTTTTAGTTTTTTTAACCTTGAATGGCTTAATTGCCTTTCAAGGTTTCTTTTTTAGAACATAACAATGAAATGATAACCAAGGTTGATACAGTTGCGAAGGTGAAAGAGTCTATACATGATGAGAGTCCGCTACTACAATCCGGAGATCGAGCGCTTTGTAAACCGGGACGTGCTGAGCGGAAGCATCGGGAATGGATTGACGATGAACCGGTATGCGTACGTCAACGGCAATCCGGTGTCGTATATCGATCC
>NZ_KB899332.1 GCF_000378145.1 Saccharibacillus kuerlensis DSM 22868
TTGCATAATTTATGGTCTATTTCAATGGCAGTTACGAAATTACACCTCTTTACTAATTCAAGGGTAAAATGGCCTTTTCCTGAGCCGATTTCAAAGATATTATCATGTTCATTTAATCTTATATTTGTCATTATTTTATCTATATTATGTTTTGAAGTAATAAAGTTTTGACTGTGTTTTATATTTTTCTCGTTCATTATACCCCTCTTTAATTTGGTTATATGAATTTTGCTTATTAACGATTCATTATAACCACTTATTTTTTGTTTGGTTGATAATGAACTGTGCTGATTACAAAAATACTAAAAATGCCCATATTTTTTCCTCCTTATAAAATTAGTATAATTATAGCACGAGCTCTGATAAATATGAACATGATGAGTGATCGTTAAATTTATACTGCAATCGGATGCGATTATTGAATAAAAGATATGAGAGATTTATCTAATTTCTTTTTTCTTGTAAAAAAAGAAAGTTCTTAAAGGTTTTATAGTTTTGGTCGTAGAGCACACGGTTTAACGACTTAATTACGAAGTAAATAAGTCTAGTGTGTTAGACTTTATGAAATCTATATACGTTTATATATATTTATTATCCGGAGGTGTAGCATGTCTCATTCAATTTTGAGGGTTGCCAGAGTTAAAGGATCAAGTAATACAAACGGGATACAAAGACATAATCAAAGAGAGAATAAAAACTATAATAATAAAGACATAAATCATGAGGAAACATATAAAAATTATGATTTGATTAACGCACAAAATATAAAGTATAAAGATAAAATTGATGAAACGATTGATGAGAATTATTCAGGGAAACGTAAAATTCGGTCAGATGCAATTCGACATGTGGACGGACTGGTTACAAGTGATAAAGATTTCTTTGATGATTTAAGCGGAGAAGAAATAGAACGATTTTTTAAAGATAGCTTGGAGTTTCTAGAAAATGAATACGGTAAGGAAAATATGCTGTATGCGACTGTCCATCTGGATGAAAGAGTCCCACATATGCACTTTGGTTTTGTCCCTTTAACAGAGGACGGGAGATTGTCTGCAAAAGAACAGTTAGGCAACAAGAAAGACTTTACTCAATTACAAGATAGATTTAATGAGTATGTGAATGAGAAAGGTTATGAACTTGAAAGAGGCACGTCCAAAGAGGTTACAGAACGAGAACATAAAGCGATGGATCAGTACAAGAAAGATACTGTATTTCATAAACAGGAACTGCAAGAAGTTAAGGATGAGTTACAGAAGGCAAATAAGCAGTTACAGAGTGGAATAGAGCATATGAGGTCTACGAAACCCTTTGATTATGAAAATGAGCGTACAGGTTTGTTCTCTGGACGTGAAGAGAC